>NZ_JANBZY010000003.1:0-531962 GCF_024261425.1 Sphingobacterium sp. LZ11T8
TCCGTATTTTGTCGTAGCATAAGATTAGGATTTATGTTGTTATTTTGGTTATATAAAAATATAAACAAATAATCTTATGCTATCTCTTTGTATTAGCACGTCCTAGATACAAACATAAGGCCTACAACACCTGCTACCTTTTTAGCGAAAAGATAGTTCTTTCCCATGATCTTGGTCCATCCTCGCATCCCTTCCATCCTGGTTCTATCCCATGATCTTGGTCCATCCTCCTATCCTTTTCATCCTGGTTCATCCCCTGATCTAGCTCCATCCTCTCATCCCTTCCATCCTGGTTCTTTCCCATGATCTTGGTCCATCCTCGCATCCCTTCCATCCTGGTTCAAAAAAAGCAACCCCTTCTGGGGTTGCTTTTTTATCTACATAAATATTTCCTGAAACATGAAATCATCCTCTTGAAACATCAGCAAAGTCTCAAATCTCACATCTCATATCTATTCTAAATCAAATCCACGCTTCTTTTTACAAAAGCTGTCAATTCAGCGCCAGTCAACAGACCTCTTGACAATAGAGCAAGATCAAATGCCTGTTTGGCTAGCTTTTCACCTTCTTCTTCGGAAGATTCAACAATGCGTTTCACTAATGGATGGTTTCCATTAACCGTTACCTTATAGTTATCAGGCAAAGTACCATAGAATCCCATACCACCACCAGTTTTCGCCATATCTTTCATACGACGCATAAACTCATCGATAGTTACGGCAACTGGGAGATCATTGGCATTCAAGGCATCCACCTCAACCTTCATATCCGGACGAGAGATCGCTTTCTCAAAAATTCCAGTTGCTTTCTTGCTCTCATCTTCAGTCAGAGTCTGTTCGATTTTCTCGTCTTTAGGAATCAATTTATCGATTACATCTGAGTCAACACGTTTCAACTGCACCTTCTCGCCGCCATGTTGCTCCACATAGCCTGCAAAATGCGTATCCAAAGGACCATTGAAATTCAGGACATCATATCCTTTTGCCAAGGCTGCTGCAATGTAGCCATCTTGCTGCGCTTTATCTTGGGTATACAGGTAAATAATGTTGCCATCTTTGTCTACTTGGATATCCTTAACCTTTTCGTAGTACTCCTTGAAGGTATAATATTCATTGTTCACATTCTGAAGCAAGCAGAAATCATTTGCTTTTTCAGCAAATTTCTCATCGCTCAACATACCGTATTTAATGAACAAACTGATATCAGACCATTTTTCCTCAAAACCTTTACGGTCTGATTTAAAGATCTCGTTCAATTTGTCCGCTACCTTTTTGGTGATATAGTTGTTGATCTTCTTCACATTGCTATCCGCCTGTAAGAATGATCTTGAAACGTTCAGAGGAATATCTGGAGAATCAATGACCCCTTGCAATAACATCAGGAATTCTGGAACGATATCTTTTACCTCATCGGTAATGAATACCTGTCTAGAATACAATTGGATCTTATTGCATTGGATTTCCAATTCGTTCTTGATTTTCGGAAAATATAGGATTCCGGTCAAATTAAATGGATAATCCACGTTTAGGTGAATCCAGAACAAAGGTTCATCCATAGAATGTGGATAAAGTTCATGGTAGAACTTCAAATAATCTTCATCAGTCAATTCTGATGGCGATTTTGTCCAAGCGGGATGCGTATTGTTGATAATATTGGGAACCTCTACGGTCTTGTATTTTGGTTTACCTTCTTCATCTTCACCATCAGGTTCAGATTCTGATTTCATTCCAAATTGGATTGGAACCGGCAAGAACTTACAATATTTATTAAGGATTTGTTGAATTCTTTGCTTTTGAAGGAATTCCAAAGACTCTTCATTGATATGTAAGATAACATCGGTTCCACGGGTTGTTCTGCTACCTGCAGAGATCTCATAGGAAGTAGATCCATCACAAACCCAATGTGCAGCCTCTGCTCCTTCTTGGTAAGACAAAGAGTCAATTTCAACCTGATCAGCAACCATGAATGCCGAGTAGAAACCAAGACCAAATCGACCAATGATTTCATTGGCATCGTTAGCTTCTTTAAATTTCTCCATGAATTCTGTAGCCCCTGAAAAGGCAATCTGGTTGATGTATTTCTTGATCTCCTCGGCAGTCATACCAATTCCGTTATCCGAAATGGTAATGGTCTTTGCTTCTTCATCAACTTTCACTTGTACCGTAAGGTCGCCCACTTCTCCATTATATTGACCTAATGAAGCTAATCTTTTGATCTTTTGGGAAGCATCGACCGCATTGGATACAAGCTCGCGTAAAAATATTTCGTTATCTGAGTATAAGAACTTCTTAATCACCGGAAATATATTCTCGGTATGAATTGAAATAGTACCCTTCTCTTCTTGCATATGTTTGTTAATTTATTTTTTTAAGATTTATATATTTCTGTAATCAACTTATATTCCAATGTTATTTTTAAGTCAAATTGACAGCTTGTGCTGAAATTTTTACACAATTGGCTATTTTTGACTGAAAAAACAGGTTAATTCTTCAGATGATATTTAAAAAACCAGATTTCCTTAAGTCTCCTTTGGAACATTTCCGCAGCCAATTGGAAGATACCCTACAAGCAAAAGCAGCTGTTTTTCGGGAGAAAAGCGTAAAGAAAAAACTTCCATTCGTCTATTCATTGGTTTTTCACAAAACTGAAGACAGCCCAATGACAACCTTCTCCTATGGTCTTTCATTCGCCAATCATCCAGATCAACACAATAAGGTTGAATTATGCCTGCAGATGGATTCTGAAGATATGACCTGGGCACATGTTGTTGGATATTTAACCAATCAGCTCCGTGGGGATTGCCCTTTCAATAGTGGCGAAATAATCCGACTGGGGCAAAAGGTCAGCCAAGAGTCTGACCTAAACGCTTTTGTGGTGATTCCTGTTCAAGATGGTATTCCCCAAAAAGTGAAGGATGGGAGGAAATCAACTGTACAACTGTTAGAATTGCTTCCTATTTATGAACAGGAAGTCTATAATATCCAAAAATTAGGATTGGATAATTTCATCAAGCAACTCGGAAAGTCCAAAACAGACCCTAAACGGAAACCATTATAAGGTCTTCCTTCTTTTAAATCCACTTTAACAAGCTTGAATCCAACAAAAAAAAGATTTTTCCCTAACACTGTAGCATATCTGTAAACATTACCGTTTTTTTATTGAACGTTCAAAAATTGAAATCAAAAAAGAATTTACTGAACAAATGAAAAAACATAGTCTTCTATTAGTCATTGCACTAAGTATATTAACATTAAGTAGTTGTCTAAAGGATAATGATGATTATCCAGATTTAAACTACCCTGCTGTTTCCCTTTTTAACTTCTATCCAAAAAGTTCGGGAATACTATACGCAGTCAATGGAAACCTTTTAAATCAGATAGATCCGCGTTACAAAGGTATCTCTATGTTCTTCGCTATCCCGGGAAACAAAAAGATACAGGTTGTAGATCGCTTAAATAATCAACCCATCATTGATACGACTTTCACATTTGCCGATTCAGTGGTATATAGTTGTATGGTCTATGGAACGGAAGAAAAACCTGAATTTATCAGGGTTCCAGATGTAGAATTGAAAAATGCAGGGACTAAAACCGGGGTTAGGTTCTTCCATTTGGCCAACCAAGTAGGCAAAGTAAATTTCAAGGTAGGCAGTCAGGAAATTGTCGGATCGACCAACCGTGTAAAGGAAAACCCTAACACTGTCGCCCAGACACAAATCTTTAGGGAGTCCACTACGGGAAAAACTGCTGTTACCGTTACTGATGAACAAGGAAAGGTAATTGCCAAAATTGATGAAATTAATTTGGAGAACAATAAACATTACAACTTCATGTTAATCGGAACGAAGGACAACAGTGAATTTCCTTTAGAGCTTGTATACAGCTTCTATAACATTACAGATTAACGACTTACAACAAGGCAGCTTTACAATACATCCATAAAAACGGAAAGGCCCAATGATTTGGGCTTTTCTTATTTTTAAGGTTTTGCTATATTTATGGCCTATGAGCCTTGAGAAACCCAAAATAGACGAATCTTTTCGTGTACTTCACGCTAAAGCGCATGAATATATTACGGATCAACAAGAAATTCTTGAAGAACAGCATGCCTTTGGCCAATTCTCCAGCTATACCGTAGATTGGGAAAATAATATCATCAGCTTTTCAAATGAGGACAATTCAAACTTAAATCTAGCGTTTCAGATTGTGGGTAGTATTGATCCTGAGAAATCGATTTGGACCTGGAGATGGGATAATCCAGAAATCTCTGAAGCTGAAAAGGAAGAATTGGATATCATCAAAAATTATGGTGAATTCTATGATTTTGGATACCTCAGCAACCCAAAACTGGAAATCGACACCCCTATCGCTTGGGCTTTGACCGCAATTTCCGGTTACCTCCGCATTTCCAAAGGAATCTTCAGGATTCAAAAAGACACTGAAGCCCATTTTGTATACTTTAAGGAAGTGTTAGCTTAACACCTTAAATTATAAGGAGTACCCTGACCATCATTAGGGTATTTCATTCATTGTTGAAATTCCTTAATTTCGCACACATTTTTTACTTATAAGAGCTAATGCAATTAACAAAATTAGAGATTAGAGGGTTTAAAAGTTTTGGTGACAAAGTAACAATCAACTTCAATGAAGGGGTAACAGCCATCGTTGGACCAAATGGTTGTGGCAAGTCTAATGTTGTTGATGCAATGCGCTGGGTACTAGGTGAACAGAGCACCAAGAACCTGCGTTCAGACAAAATGGAAAATATCATCTTTAACGGCACCAAAAACCGTAAAGCTGCTAATCTGGCTGAAGTTTCATTGACCTTTGACAATACCAAAAACATATTACCTACCGAGTTTGCAACTGTTACAATCACTAGAAAACTGTTCCGAACCGGTGAAAGTGAATATAGACTTAACGATGTAAAATGTAGATTAAAGGATATTACGGATCTTTTCCTGGATACGGGAATTGGTTCTGATACCTATTCGATCATTGAATTAAAGATGATCGATGAAATCATCGCCAATAAGGACAATTCCAGAAGAAACCTCTTTGAGGAAGCATCAGGGATCTCGAAATATAAAGTCCGCAAAAAACAGACCCTATCGAAACTAAAAGATACCGAATCCGATCTTTCCAGGGTTGACGACCTTTTGTTTGAAATCAACAAGAACTTAAAATCGCTCGAAAACCAAGCAAAAAAGGCGGAGAAATACTTCAAACTCAAGGATGAATATAAGGAAGCAAGCATTGGTTTAGCTTATTATAAACTTGAGGGTTTTCAAACAGATCTTGAAAGGATTACCGATCAGGAAGCCGAGCAACAGGAAAAACTGAGAAATGTGCTTTCCAAAATGGAGAGCAAGGAGAAAACCTTGCAAGAATCCAAAACGGATATCCTTGCCAAAGAACAGAACCTGTCTACCCAACAAAAGGCTACCCAGGAATATATCAATAAGATCAGGTCTTATGAATCTGAGAAAAAGATCAAAAATGCGCAATTGCAACATCTGCAGGAAAAGGAAACTCGTCTTAATAATGACCTGCAGATCGACAAACAGCAATTGAACCATGTGCAATATCAAATAAAGCGACTGAACGAGGAACTTTTTGAAGAACAGAACAGCTTAGATATCTTAAAGCAGGACCTAGATACTAATAAAATCGAGGTTGAAGAACTGCGAGCACAACAGTCCTCGGCGAAAACGAAGCTGGACGAATTCTCCAAAAATAGTCAGGCCCTACAAAGCCAAATCTATGCTTTGGAAAAGGAATTGGCAGTTTTAGGCATACAAAAGGAAGCTTTGGAACAAGAATCCTTGCGAACCAGTCATGATTCTGAATCAAAAGAACTGGAACTTCAACAGTTCAATCATGCAGTTGCCGAATTAGAAGAACGTGTAGGGATCCAACAAGATCAATTTGATGAGGCCTTACGGACGGAAGAGGAAATCCAAAGGCAGATTGCCCAATGTGAAACCAAGCTTAAAGAATCAGCAGATGACCTGAGTAGAAAAGCGCGGTCCGTAGATTCCAAACAGAACGAATATAACCTTACAAAATCTTTGGTAGATAATCTGGAAGGTTTCCCAGAGTCCATTAAGTTCCTAAGAAAACATGCTGGCTGGAAGAAAAACCCACCCTTGTTTTCTGATATCCTATTCTGTAAGGAA
Source organism: Sphingobacterium sp. LZ11T8 (assembly GCF_024261425.1). Taxonomy (NCBI): domain Bacteria; kingdom Pseudomonadati; phylum Bacteroidota; class Sphingobacteriia; order Sphingobacteriales; family Sphingobacteriaceae; genus Sphingobacterium; species Sphingobacterium sp. LZ11T8. Next base: position 6,179 of record NZ_JANBZY010000003.1, read on the forward strand.
GATTACCGTGTGGCTGTTGAGAACTTCTTGGAGCCTATCATGAACCATTATGTGGTAGAGACCAAAGAGGATGCTGTACAGGCCATAAAACTGTTAAGTGATTCTTCAAGAGGAAGAGCCAACTTCTTTGTTTTAGAAGCAATTAACGAACAAAAACCCAATAACAGCGCTAAGGAAAACAATAAGGCCCTTATACCGGCCATGGACATTATTAAGGTTGACGAAAAATACCGAAACCTTTGTAATATCCTTTTACAAGATGTGTATTTAATTGACTCGGAAGCTGAAATTGACATCGATGCCAACCTACCAGCTGATAACATAGTCCTTCTTCAAAAAGAGGGAAAATACGCTAAAAACAAATTGGGAATCTCTGGTGGCTCGGTAGGTTTATTTGAAGGCAAACGTATCGGAAGAGCCAAGAATTTAGAAATCCTGGAAAAGGAAATCAAAGATCTGAACGAACAGATTGATATCATACAAGAAACCCAAGAGGCATTGAATAGTCAATTGGTCGGATTGAAAGGCAGTTCCCAAAAGGAATTCATCGACGAACAGCGAATACAATTGAACCGTCTGAACAATGAGCTGACTACCGTAAAGACAAAACAGGAGCAATATCAAACTTTCATCAATAGCAGCCAGAACAGAAAACAGGATATTGAGACCAAGGTTGCCAATATCATCGCTCAATTAGAGAAATCTGAACCTGAATTGGCTACATTCAAAGAAACGGCAACCGAAAACCAAACGGTATTAAGCCGTCTGGAGGATTCCTACCATGAACTGACCGAGATCCTGAACGAGAAATCAACTGTCTATAACCAGGAAAACATTAAGTTCCACCAACAGCAGAACAAAGTGAATACCCTGCAAAGGGATGTAGAATACAGGGAAACACAACGTGAGAACCTAGAAGATAGAATCGAGAAGTTCAGCATAGAATTTGAAACAGTCAAAAACGACCTGAAAGAAGCCTTGAGTTTTGTAGACAACAACGATACAGACCTGGGCTCAATGTACGAACAAAAGGAATTGCTTGAAAAAGGTTTGCAAGAAGTTGAAGAAAATTTCTTTAAATCCAGAAAGGTAATCAACGATCTAGAAGATGAAATCAATCAACTTCGCAAATCCAAGGATATATCTGACGCTTTGATATCTGAGTTGAAGGATAAGAAAACAACATTACAGATTGACTTGAATGCGCTTAAGGAAAGGCTTTCAGTTGAATTCAATATCGAGTTACAAGATTTATTGGAAGCGGAAATCCCAGAGGAAAGATTGGCTATGGCCGATCTAGAGACTTCCTGCAGAAAGCTTAAAAAGCAATTGGATGACTATGGAAGCATCAATCCAATGGCCAAGGAAGCATACGATGAAATGGATGAACGCCATGGTTTTATACAAAAGGAAAAAACAGATCTAATGGAAGCCAAAGCTTCCTTATTGAGCACGATCCAAGAGATTGATCAGTCTGCCAATGATAAATTCATGTACGCCTTTACCACCGTTCGTGAGAACTTCATCAAGGTATTCCGATCCCTGTTCAACGAGGAAGACTCCTGTGATATCGTATTAAGTGACCCAAACAATCCTTTGGAATCCGATATCGATATTGTAGCACGTCCTAAAGGGAAACGTCCTTTGTCGATCAACCAGCTTTCAGGTGGTGAGAAAACATTGACTTCCACTGCCCTATTGTTCTCTTTATATTTATTGAAACCGGCACCGTTCTGTATATTCGATGAGGTCGATGCTCCATTGGATGACACCAATATTGATAAGTTCAATAACATCATCCGCGAGTTCTCCAACCAATCCCAATTTATTGTGGTTTCCCATAATAAACGTACGATTGCCAGCACCGATATTATCTACGGTGTAACTATGGTGGAACAAGGTGTATCAAGAGTTGTAGCGGTAGATTTAAGAGACGTCGCCTAAAAGATTAATACCAAAATAAATATGGAATCCCCCTAAGAAAAGAAACTTAGGGGGATTTTTTTATCCTTTATTTTTTTAATCAAGTTCCAGAGCAGGCATTTTTAATTAGCCCTTTCCTTTTACCCATGTTCGAGGCATCTTCGGGAATGCTTCGGGAATACCTTTCTTAAAATATTGAACATTTGGCCAAAATTCGGAATATGTCTCGAATAAGGTAGGAATTACCTAGGTTTACGATTGATCCAATCCTTGGAAAACAAGAAGTAGATAGCATTGGTGCCTATCAATATGACCAAAGCAAAATAGCCAAGTGATTTATTGTCCTTGTTCGGCCCAAATAAGAAGTAGAACATGGTCGCCGCTGCCGTTAATGATATAATCAGCAACAGAAGTCGATTATAATTCATAACAAATTGGTTAATTGGTTAGTAACTCCCTGAAGATAAGAAGAAAATTTGAAGAAATGGTAAACAGCTGAATAACCCCCAACAGGAAATGTCATTAAATTAAGAAAAAAACAAAATTTAGATTCTTCGTTACTTTTGGAGCCCAACAGTAACCAAACCGACGAAGGAGCTCACGGACCCCAATTCTATTGTTACTTTTGGAGCCCAAAAGTAACCAAAAACCTTCGGTCCATTTAAGATGGCTTTTCGCACAATCATCCGCACATGAAAAGAATGCCTGGATGTCGAGGGTGGCGTTCTTCTAAATTCTCCCCTTCAATGGGAGAATTTCTTGATAGCATCCAAGGCCATTCCCATCGCACAGTGCATCGGCATTCTTTCCATTTTTCCGCCATTGGAAATGAGCCGGGGCTAAAGGGCTTCCTTCGGAAGGATAATGTATATTTATATGTTTTGAGAAACCCCTAAAGGGGGTGGCATCTTTGTAGAAATTAGATTCTTGGAAATGGCCAACCCACAGCGTGGGTGAAATATCTTTCTATACCTTTTCTGTGTCACCCTGAGGGCACCACCGAAGGGTCTCGGAACTATCCATACTTCACTTGAAATAGGTTTCTCATCTTACGATTTCGAAATGAAAAACCCTTCACAATAAAATTAAAAATAGATTCTTCGCTGCACTCTGAATCTCCCTCCAGAACATTTTGATTCTGAACGATGAGTGAAGAATCTGTACGGTTCTCCCCCATCATCCCCTTGTCATTCTCAATCGAAGATTGAGGACCTGTACGCCAATGCAATTATGGTTTGTATGGTACCGAGATCCTTTCTGCGTCAGGATGAAAGGTTGGCGGAAACCGAAGGTTAAGTTACTGGACACCAATACCCCACCCTTTGTATGGTTCCGAAAACCTTCGTTCCTCAGCCTGACACCGGTAAAAAACCAAGGAGGGGGCAAATTACTCTTGCCCCCTCCTTGGTTTTTATCAAACTGCTTTTTATTTCTTCAAGGTATTTTCAAACAACTTGAATATCCTTTTGTATTCATCGGTCCAACTGCTTGGTTGTACGAATCCATGGTCTTCGACTGGATAAACCGCTAAATCCCAATTTTCTTTTCCTAATTCTATCAAACGCTGGTTAAGCCTTACGATATCCTGGAATTGTACATTGACATCCACCATACCATGCAACATCAACAGATTGCCTTTTAATTTATCGGCAAAATAGATTGGTGAACTTCTCTTGAAAGCGATCGGATCCTCTACCGGTGTATTCAATATATTGGCGGTATAACCATGGTTATAATGTGCCCAATCTGTAACAGACCTTAGAGCCGCACCAGACTTGAATACCTCCGGTTCGGTAAATAGGCCCATCAAGGTAATGAAACCTCCGTATGAGCCTCCATATAGGCCTACATTAGCAGGGTTAACTCCGTAATGGTCTACCAAATACTTTACACCATCAACCTGATCGGTAAGATCCTTCCCTCCCATATGTCTGTAAATGCCTGTTCGGTGATTACGTCCATAACCGGAGCTCGCTGTATAATCAATATCAATTACAGTATAGCCATTGTCGGCTAACATGTTATTGAACATATATTCCCTGAAATACTGGCTCCACCAATAGTGTACATTCTGCAGATAACCTGCTCCATGTACAAATACTACCGCCGGTTTATTGGGGTGCGGATTCTTGGCTGGATAAACACGAGCATATACATCATCGCCATAGCGGTTTTGGAACTTAACCATATCAGGCTCGCGCCAAGCATAGCTATCAAATTCTGTGCTGGTCGATTTGGTAATCTGACTGGCATTCGCTTGGGCTTTGTTAATCTGTAAGTACAGTTCCCAAGGTTTGTTCATGGTAGAATGGCTAATCGCCAAATATTTTTCATCCGGTGAAAGCGTGACTTCATTACCACCCTTCATCGAGGTGATCTGTGATAAATTGCCTCCTTGAACAGGTAAGCTATAAAAATGGGTAATGCCGGGATGCTCTTTATTTCCCGAGATATAGAAGTTCTTTCCATCTTTTGACAATTGAACCGATTGCACCTCCCAGTTTCCTTCGGTCAATTGCTTTTTACTGTTGCTATTTAGATCGTAGCTGTACAGATGCGAGTATCCAGAGGCTTCACTATTGAAATAAAAGGTATGGTCATTCAACCATTTGACATCTCTTCCTATTCCAGGTCCAGATATCCAGGCATCATCATGCTGTCTATCCAATTGGGCCACACTTGCATCTTCCGGGTTTACCTTCAAGATCCAAAAATCCTTGTTGTCCTGAGCTTTTGCCGTGATTACCGCATATTTAGCATTAGGCGACCAAGAAGCTACACCCCAAGTGATTTGACGATCTTTATTTGCTTTTTGGAGCTCTGCTAGACGTTCTGGATAGTCAGATAAATAAGCTGGCAGATCTTTGATCCCCGGAATTTTGGTTGCCTTAACCTCCAAAGCGGTATCTTGTTTCACTTTATATACGTAGGCCTTAAACTGTGTAAGTTCATTTCCCACTTTAGTACGCATATTGAGGTCTTCCACATAACCAGAACGGGTGATGAAATCGGGAACAATGGTATTTCTATTTCCTTTGGCAGGATAGATCAAACGGTAAGTGATATATTGCCCATCGGGACTAATCGACAAACCGCCCAATAAAGCGTCACCAAGATATAATGCTTTTTTGTTCTCCTTCTTTTTCCGTTTATCCTTTAATCGATCCTCTTCCTTAAAGACCTCAAACAGCTGTTCTTGGTCTTTTTTCAGCCATTCCTCCTGATCGGACAGCTTTCGGTCGGATTTTGGAGCAGCACCGCGTTGAAAGTTTGTCAATTGACGAACTGTAGTATTGTTCAGGTCTAGGGAATATACATTTTCATTTCTCTGGAATACCAGTTCATCGTTCAACAAAAAGGATAACGGGTTTTCCCTTTCTACAGTTTCGGTAAGACGCTTGACCTGATCCTTGTTCTTAACATAAAGATCTCCTTCCCTTTCGAATACGGCAATGCTCTTGTCCTTATTAAAAATATATTGTGGAGCTTCATCCAGATTGGCAATGCTATCCGAACTTAACACATATTTCTTGGAGGCAATATCCAAGCGATAAACTTGGGCTTTATCCTTGCCTTCTGGATTCCAATCAAAATAGAGGAATCTACTGTTGTCAGACCAACGATAATTTGAGGGTGAAGTACCCATCCATTTAGGATCTCGCATGATCTTTTCGACCGTTAAAGGTGATAGCTGGGCAAAGCTGCTAGAAACAGCTCCAAGGACCAAACAAGAGATGATGAGGTTAATCTTATGCATGAATAATTGATTGTTGTTTTTACTATGGCAAGTATACGAGATTCGGGAGGAATATGCGGAACTGTCAGCTTTATTTTACGATAAAAAACTCGGGATAAAAAAAGGGACTATCCTAAATGGACAGTCCCTCTTTCATTCTATTAAAAATCTATTTACAATTTTTTCACTCTGATATTACGAAGGAAAACTTCGGTACCATGACCTAAGAAACCGATATGGCCAGTGCTATTGCTTAGACCTGGGTGACTCTTACCATCAGCTGGACCATTTTTGGTCGCCTGTTTCAGATCTCCATCTACAATAACTTTTCCATTAACGGTAATCTTGATCTTATCGCCTTGGATACGGATCTCTTCCGTATTCCATTCACCAACTGGGTTTAAGGCACCACGTTTAGCAGCAATAATTCCATAGACCGAACCATGGTATTGATAAGGTTTAAGATCTTTGTACACGTCAGCCCCATCATCTAAGATTTGGATTTCCATACCTTGATAGGCAGCATCGCCTTCTAATGGTGTACGGATTCCTACACCGTTGTTTGCTCCTGGCGTCAATTTAAACTCAAATCTATATACGAAATCGCCGTATTGATCTTTGGTATAAAGGTTCTTTCCAAATTTTGCATCTGGATTTGAACGGATATAGCCTTCCGGAGTGATCTCATAAGCTGAAGTACTCGTCCATTTATCAAGGTTAGTACCATCAAACAGCAATTCAAAACCTTCTTGTTTCTCTTGGTTGCTCAAAGTAGAGACTTCCTTACGAGGAATTTCCTTGATAAAGATATCACGGTACCATACTCTGGATCCATGAGCTTGCAGTTCGATCTGTTCCGTTGGGAAGATAGATTGATTACGGTCCCAATAGTTTTCCAATGGAACATTATCAACAACCAATTCGCCATTTAACCAAACGGATACATCTTCACCTACCATTTTGATCTTGAAGGTATTCCATTCGCCTAAAGCATTATCTGCAACTTTTATAGGGTCTTTGGCATTTTTAGCATTGTTATAAAGACCACCAGAACCTACTTGAGCACCTACCTCGGTACGAGAGATATCCCAAATCTGAACCTGTGGAGTTCCTCTCAGGTAAATACCAGCATCTGGTTCTTTACCATTAGGATCTAATTTCCAATCCACCAACATTTCAAAATCGCCATATTTCTTGATTGTAGCGATATTGTCACCATGTCCGCTGAATACAAGATCACCATCTTGCGCAGTCCAGCTTTCACGCATCTTTTTGTCAGCTTCCGCTTGTTTCTTCGCTAATTCAGCTTTCGACATGTTGGCACGTTTGATTGGATTTTCCACCAATCCTTGCCATCCAGTCAAATCTTTACCATTGAACATGGAAACAAAGCCTTCACCACTTGGCATTTCTGCTAGATGACGGACGATAGCTTCTTTCAGATAAGAACTTTCGCTTCCTGAAATTCTAGTTGCAGCATCATTTAAGATCTTGCGAACATCAGCTCCAATATAGTCCTTATGGTCCATAGCGATATTCATGGCTACGTTGGTTGCTGATCCCCCTAAATCTTTGTCAGACATGTACTGTGCAGCAAACATCAAGGCTTGGTAAGTACCAGTAGACTGAAGGTTTGACAACGCAGCTCTCTTTTGCTTTACGTCTTGCGCCAGTTCAAAAGCATCTTTTAACAATAAGGTTTTCTGTTCTGGATTGACGGTACTTGCATTCAATTGCTTGATCAAGCCATTGAAAATGGTATTGAATAGCGCTGGATCCTTTTCCGTTTTGGAAAGACGGATCAAAACAGGAAGAGATTCCGACTTTGACCAGTTTGCCAAGGCTTGGATAGATTCAGCTTTTAACGGTCCATTGCTCCCTACATAGTTTTCAACTGCTTTTAAGGCATCTGCACCACCTACACCTGCGAATATTGGGAAATATTTAGCTGCGGAAGGAGCCGCTGAACGCGATATATTAGCTGCCAGACGTTGGATTTTAGCATCCTTATCTGGGCTGGCATTGATTGCATCGATGGCTGCTTGCTGTGCGTATTTTAATTCTTCTCCAGAAGCATTGTCCATTAATTGGATGACTGCCTCTAGGTTATCGGGATTTACGGTATTGGACAAAGCTTTAAAAGCGGCCAATTTCACTGCAGCATCTGTTGAAGCTGTTAAGGGCAATACCGCAGCAGATGATGAAGGATTCGTTCTATGTGATAGGACATCCAATAAAGCCACTTGGGTTTTTGCATCAGCATTGGCTAAAGCTCCATTCACAACATCCATTGTTCCTTTATCTTTTGAGGATAAAAGTAATGTTTTGATAACGGCCAATTCCTTTTCAGAGGCATTTGGTATCTGTTTGATCAAGAAGTCTGAATTTGCTCCTTTGGTCAATACAGAAAGCGCATTTAAAGCTGCGATTTTTGCTTCTTCATCCTTCAATGCAGGAAAGCTTTTTTCAATAGCCTTAACTGAACCCGTTGCATCTTCGGTGGCCAAGAAGTTCAATAAGCTCTCTTGGGCATCGCCATCAAACTTTCTCAATGAACCAGCTAGTTTCACCAAGTCGCTCGCTTTCGCTTCATCAGCCAATAGGCCTAAAGCTACATTGCGAAGTAATTTATCTTCATTAGAGGCCAATTTGATCAATTGTTTCTTCTGCTTGGCTGGGTTGATTGCAGTCAATACCGAAATAGCTCCGGCTTGGATTGTTGGCGCTTTGAATGCCGTAGCATTTTTGTATAAGGTTGTAGCAAATCTGGTTGCTTCCGCATCCTTGTCTTTTTTAGCTAACCCTTCTGCATAGTCTACCGCTAGACTTGCCGCATTGGTCTTATCGTACTGATAGCTTTTTTCTTCTGCTTTTTTTAAGAAAAGCTCTGCGGAATTAGGACCAGCAATTTTACTCAATGCCGTTAAACCTGCAACTTGAAAATTATCTGAGGTATATTTTCCGATCAGTTCGATGATTTTCGCTTCCGCTTCGGTAGATTCCAGCTCACCAAGAGCCGTTACAATAGCAGTAGCTGTTTTTTCAGTCGCTGAGCTGTTTAAAGCAGCATTTAATGCGTTAGCAGCTTCAGGAGTATGGATAGCATTCAAAACGCGAGCGGCTTTTTCCGCTAAGTCTTCATCTGCCAAGTACGGAGCTACCTTTTCAATAGCATCGTTTTTAGCAAAGAATTTAAGCAGTTCAAATACGTATCCCTTGTTGTTTTTGTCGGTTAGTTTATCCAATGCCTCTAATAAGCCCTTTACATAGGTTGCACGTTGGCCTTCCATGTTGGGTTGCATCACAAAAAACGCATATGAATTAGTTGCATATTCTATTGGCGCATTATTTCCTCCTTGAGGTTTCAATCCTAGCAATAGCGCTGAAACATCCTCGGAAGTAAATCCTTCCAGTTCTTTCATTGCCATCAGGAACTTTGCTTGTTCTTCTGCAGGCTGTTGGGCTAATACATCGGCAATCTTGGTGGCAGTGGTGCGTCCAGTTGGTTGCTGTGCATAAGCGGCAACTTGTAAAAATAATAATGCGGCTATGGTGTTAAATACTTTTTTCATGTTTCGTAGGTTTAGAAAGACCAAGGGCCTCTCATCGGCTGGTGAATTAATCTGTTAGCTGCTTCATCATTGACAAATTCCTGTTTCGCGGAATCATAATGTAAAGTCCTGTTCAATCTAAGCGCTGCAAGCCCTAAGTTGATCAAGGTACAGGAGTAATAACCATTCTCTTCATTCAGTGCAAATTTCTGACGCGTACGAACTGCCTCTACGAAGTCGGTAACTTGAGGGGCTGGATCTGGATATTGGGCCAGCTTGCGTTCCAAGTCTGGAATATCCGAAACAAATCCTCTATATAGTTTTCCATTAGGCCCTTCTATGTACGCTTTTCCTTCTTCCGTGCCTTCACCGTCCAAGATAATTTGACAACCATCTGCGTAGGTATAGGTAATCTTTCTCCAAGTTCCTACCGCATCTGAATGTTGTTGTGGTGCATCAACTTCAATCTTAACTGGTGATTCATTGTCCTTTCCTAAGAAATATTGAACTGGGTCCATGTAATGTTGACCCATATCACCAAGGCCACCCCCATCATAATCCCAATAACCTCTAAAGGTCAAATGGGTACGGTGGGTGTTGTATGGTTTGTATGGTGCTGGACCTAACCACATATCATAGTCTAATTCTTTTGGAACCTGCTCCACCGGTAGGTTGGTTTTTCCTACCCAGTAGAATTTCCAGTCAAATCCTGTATGCTTGCTGATGGTCACTTTCAATGGCCATCCCAGCATACCTGTATCAACCAATTTCTTGATTTTCTTAACCGGTACATTCATGCCATAGAAATTGGCATCGAAACGGAACCATGTATTTAAACGGAAAATATTACCATGCTGTTTGACAGCTTCTTTCACTCTTTTACCTTCACCTATGGTTCTGGTCATTGGTTTTTCACACCAGATATCTTTTCCGGAGCGGGCAGCCTCGACCGCCATCAATCCGTGCCAGTGTGGTGGCGTAGCGATGTGGACAATATCTACTTCAGGATTTGAGATCAAATCACGGAAGTCATGGTGTTCTTTGACACCTCCACCCAGTGCTTTTTGTGCTAATGCTAAGTGGCGGGTATCCACATCACAGATAGCGACTGTCTTGGTACCGGCGTATTCAAAGTGTCCACGGCCCATGGAGCCGACACCGATTACCCCTTTTGTCAAGTGATCGCTGGGTGCTAGATAGCCTTTTCCAAGTACAAAACGAGGCACAATAGTAAATGCTGCTGCCCCAATCAACGATTTCTTGATAAAATCGCGCCTAGAAGTATTATTGTTTTCTTTCATAAAATTTATGATTCAACTGGATATAACAAACTCTTTCCTTGCTACGAACAGCTCCCACCCTCGGAAATTGATTCAGCAAAAAAGAAGATTATTGTATCATAAAAATTGTATAAATAGATTTAGTTTCACAAGTGTAGGAAAACTTTTCAGTTTTCGGTTATCACATTCAGTCATAACTTTATTAATTTAAGTCATATACTTTTATTTTTGGTCTGTAAGATTTAGTCAAACGTTTGCGTAAATGAATTATTACTAAGTGTCGTAGCGGTAGATGCGGCTCTTACTTTAAAACATTATTAAAGGTAATTTAAGATAATTAAATCATTGTTTTTATAAAATTCAAGATTTATTTATATTGGCTCAACATCAAAAATAAGAATAAAATTCTTTTAAAAAAGAAGGAGATATGCCTTTTTTTATGGATTATTAAAGGCGTTAATTTTATGTAAAGTCCTCAGCATGGATTTAATTTCTTCTTAAAAATTCTTACATTTAGCATAAAACACAATTACATGCTCGCTGGAATCAACAGATCAGATCAACTCAATAAACTAAAAGAATCAACCATTTGGGACTTGGTAGTCATCGGAGGCGGTGCTACCGGCTTAGGGACAGCAGTAGATGCTGCCAGTAGAGGTTTTAAAGTCCTATTGATCGAAAAATATGACTTCGCAAAAGGAACCTCCAGTAAGAGTACCAAATTGGTACATGGTGGTGTCCGTTACTTGGCAAATGGTGATATCAAATTAGTGATGGGTGCCTTGAGAGAAAGAGGCCTGATATTTAAGAATGCACCACACGTTTCATCCGTACAATCTTTTGTTATCCCTGTCTATTCGACTTTTAGCAAATTAAAATACTTAATTGGCCTGAAGCTCTATGATTGGCTTGCAGGCAGCCTACGCATCGGAAATTCGGAAGGCCTCTCCAAAGATGAGGTGGTTCAGAAACTCCCTCACATCAAGACAAAAAGCTTGAAAGGTGGGATTTTGTACTATGATGGTCAATTCGACGATGCCAGACTTGCCGTGAACTTGGGTCAGACAGCATTTGAACATGGCGCGACCGTTCTGAACTATATGGAAGCAATGGAGATCCACAAGAATGAGCAAGGAAAAGTCAATGGAATTACCGTAAGGGACACTGAAACAAACGAAACATATCGCATTCAAGCTAAGACGGTTATCAATGCTACCGGTGTATTTGTGGACGATATCCTGAAGATGGACTCCCCTAAGCATAAAAACTTGGTTCGTCCAAGTCAAGGTTCGCATATCGTGATTGACCAGAAGTTCCTCGATGGGATCGATGCATTGATGATTCCGGAGACTAGTGATGGACGTGTCCTCTTTGGTGTGCCTTGGCATGGGAAAGTCCTGCTCGGCACAACCGATATCCCTATCAAGGATCATATGATCGAACCAAGACCAATGGAAGATGAAATCAATTTTATTTTGGAAACCGCAGACAGCTATTTGAATCCTGCGCCAAAGCGTGAAGATATCCTAGCTATTTATGCCGGATTAAGGCCTTTGGCCGCTCCAAAAGACGATGATGAAAGCACAAAGGAAATTTCAAGGGACCATAAGCTTATCCACTCGGAATCTGACTTGATCACGATTACGGGAGGTAAATGGACAACCTACCGTAAAATGGCAGAAGACACCGTCAATATGGCCATTGAGATCGGGAAATTGAAAGATGTACCATGTAGGACCAAAAACCTAGCAATCCATGGTTCAACCCCAGATGTCTATCATGCGCATTGGAACCTTTATGGTAAAGATTATCAAGCGATACAGCAACTGATCCAAGAGGATGAATCCTTACGCGACCTGCTGGTGGATGGCTATGAATACAACGCCGCTGAAGTGGTTTGGGCTTGCCGTTACGAGATGGTCCGTAAGGTTGAAGATTTCCTTGCCAGACGTTGTCGCCTCCTACTGTTAGATGCCGAGGCGTCGATGAAAGCCGCTCCTAAAGTGGCCGAGATCATGGCCAAGGAACTGGGCAAACCTGAAGGTTGGGCACAAGATGAAGTTAAGCAATACATTAAACTAGCGAAACGCTACACACTATAATTCAAGACTATATAAACCGTAGAGAATGAAAGAATATATTGTTGCATTAGATCAAGGAACGACAAGCTCGAGAGCAATTTTATTTAACAAAAAGGGTGATATCGTCAACATAGCCCAAAAGGAATTTCAACAGATCTATCCCAAATCGGGATGGGTGGAGCATGATCCGCAGGAAATCTGGTCTAGCCAGATGGCTGTATTCACGGAAGCCTTGGCGAAATCCAAGACCAAGTTGGAATCCATCAAAGGTATCGGTATTACCAACCAAAGGGAGACCACCGTGGTATGGAACCGTAGAACTGGCGAACCTATCTATAATGCAATCGTATGGCAAGACCGCAGAACTGCTGACTATTGTGCCAAGCTGATCAAAGACGGTCACTTGGACATGGTTCAGGAGAAAACTGGTCTCCTGATCGATTCTTACTTTTCTGCAACAAAGATCAAATGGATCCTGGACAATGTGAAAGGTGCAAGAAAACTGGCTGAACGCAAGGAACTTGCTTTTGGAACCATTGACTCGTGGTTGATCTGGAACTTAACGAATGGAGAAAAACATGTTACGGATGTGACCAACGCATCACGAACCATGCTTTATAATATCAATGATCTAGAATGGGATAAGGGACTATTGGAATTGTTTGACATTCCGGAGTCCCTGTTGCCTGAAGTAAAGAGCTCTTCTGAGGTATATGGTGAAACATCCACCGAATTGGGCAGCCGACCTATTCCGATTGCTGGTATCGCCGGTGATCAACAAGCGGCTCTTTTTGGGCAGATGTGCCTGAAAAAGGGAATGGCCAAGAATACCTATGGGACCGGATGTTTCTTGTTGATGAATATTGGCAACAAACCTGTCAAATCGGAAAATAAATTGGTAACTACCATTGGCTGGAAAATCGGAAAAGAGGTAGTCTACGCTTTGGAAGGAAGTATTTTTATTGGCGGAGCTGTTGTACAATGGCTACGGGATGAGTTAAAGATCATCAAAAAATCAAGCGATATAGAAGCCTTGGCAACCAGTGTTGATACCACTGATGGGGTTTATTTAGTCCCTGCTTTTGCGGGATTGGGTGCTCCACATTGGAACCCGAACGCCAGAGGAACAATCTTTGGAATCTCAAGAGGAACAACCGATGCCCATATTGCTAGGGCAGCCATCGAAAGTATCGCTTACCAAACCCATGATATCCTGAAAGCCATGGAAGCGGATTCTAAGACCAAGATCAAAGAATTGCGCGTGGATGGCGGTGCGACTCAAAACCAATTCCTTTTACAGTTCCAGGCTGATATATTAAAATCTACGGTTGTAAAACCTAAGATCACAGAAACTACTGCTATGGGAGCCGCATTTCTAGCGGGTCTTGCTGTTGGATTCTGGAAGGATCTATCGGAACTCCAAGAGCTTTGGCAAGAAGATAAACGCATTGAAAACAATAAGTCCGTAAAGCTGGACAAGAATCTTGAACAATGGAAACGTGCGGTAAACGCTGTGATCTATTGGTCGGATAACGCATAATACCACTAACACCTAATTGAAAACATATTACTATAAAACCTAAAAATGACACCATTTATAGCTGAACTTGTTGGCACCGCCGTAATGATTCTCCTGGGAGGCGGGGTTGTTGCCAATGTCGTATTGAACAAAACTAAAGGAAATGATTCGGGATGGATCGTGATCACAACCGCCTGGGCATTGGCTGTATTTGTAGGGGTCAGCATTGCCGCTCCCTTTTCAGGAGCCCACTTGAACTGCGCTGTAACCATTGCGAACTTGGCATTGGGCAAATTGGACCTTGCTACTTCCCTATCTTACATTGCTGCTCAGTTTTTGGGTGCTATGATCGGGGCAACTGTGGTATGGTTGGTCTATAAGAGTCATTTTGATGCTACGGAAGACCCTGCTGCAAAGCAAGCTGTATTCTGTACAGAACCTGCCATCAGGAACCTGCCCATCAACCTGATCTCTGAGGTTGTGGGAACCTTTGTTCTGATCTTCACTATCCTCCATTTTACGGATGCCAAGCTTTCGGATGATTCTGTGGTAGGTTTGGGTTCTATTGGGGCAATTCCTGTTGCTTTTTTGGTGTGGGTGATCGGACTCTCTCTAGGTGGAACAACGGGTTATGCGATCAACCCTGCCAGGGATTTAGGTCCAAGGATCGTACATGCCATCCTTCCGATAAGAAATAAAGCTGGATTTGATGCTGGTTATGCTTGGGTGCCTGTTCTTGGTCCAATTATTGGAGCATTATTAGCTGTAGGTTTGAATTTATTGATTCACTAAAAAAAATATGAAAAAGGGATTCTTTAGGATTTTGAACAAAATCAACCAGAAAGTACTTCCAAAGTATAGTAAGGAGGACCCTTCTAAACTAAGTAAGCTACAACAGGCTGTTGTAGCTTACCGATATTATGTTTTGATTAACTCAATGGATTAGGAAACGGCCTTGTCCTTTTCTTCGTCGCCTGGAGTTTCATCTATGACCTTCACTATATTGGAAGGGAATATTACATTCTTTCCATCTAAAACATTCTTGATTTCCTCGCTTATCTGGTTTTTCGTTGCCCAGAATACTTCGCGGTTCGCCCAAGCCCTTACCACCAAACTGATTCCTGATTCCTTTAAGTCACCCACGATGACCTCTTTCTTCGGTGCATCCAAAATACGTTCATCAGTATTTAATACCGAAAGGATTGCTTCACGAGCCACTTTGATGTTCGTATCATAGGAAACAACGAAAGTGAACTGCATTCTTCGCGCGGTGATCTTTGTATAATTCTTAATGACCGAATTCGCTAAGGTTCCGTTAGGACTAAATACGCGGATTCCGTCATCATCAATAATGGTGGTATACAATAGATCAATCCTTTCCACAGAGCCAGAAGAACCATTGGCACTGGATATATAATCGCCCACATCAAATTGTCTGAACACCAAGATCAGCACCCCACCTGCAAAGTTTGACAAGCTTCCCTGCAAGGCCATACCAACCGCTAGACCGAAGGCTGATAATGCAGCGATAAAGGAGGTGGTTTCAATCCCCATGGTATTAGCTACCGTCAGGATCAACAAGGCATACATCGCAAATTTTAAAAGGCTCTTGATAAAGGAGCGGATTGAAATATCAACATCTTTTTTGACAAAGCGCTTATCGATAAATTTCAGGACGAACTTTATGATGTAACGGCCTACAATTAAGATGAAAAAACCAACGGCTATACTCGGGATTTTAAGAAGGATTACGTCGAACAACTTCTCTAAGCTTGATTCTAAATTTGCAAAGTTCATTTTCTTGCTGTGATAATTTAGCCCAAAAATAAAAAAATAGTCTTTTATTCAGCTGATGGCTTAATATTTTAAATAACTTTAACATATGGACTACTGCTATTTTGATAATAATGCCACAACGAAGATAGACAATCAGGTCTTTGAAGCCATGCTCCCCTATTTAAAGGACTCCTACGGAAATGCTTCCAGCATACAGCATAAATTAGGGAGACAAGCCAATCATGCTGTAGAAAAGGCTCGTTTACAGGTCGCAGAATTATTGAATGTAAACCCTAAGGAAATTTATTTCAGCTCGGGATCTACAGAATCCATTAACACCGTAATCAAGGGAATCAGCAAAGCCTATCAATCCAAAGGCAACCATATCATCACTTCCAGTGCGGAGCATAAAGCTGTATTGAGCAGTTGTCACGCTGTGGAGAAAGAAGGTATGCAGGTTAGCTACCTCAAGGTGAACAAATTTGGAGTTATCGATTTGGAAGAATTAAAGAACGCGATCACAGACAAAACAGTTTTGATAAGCATTATGGCAGCCAATAATGAAACCGGAGTTCTTCAACCTATTGAAGAGATTGCCAAGATCTGTTTAGAAAACGATGTTCTTTTTTTCTGTGATGCCACCCAATGGATTGGAAAGCTGCCATTGGACCTCAGTAAGATACCTATCGATATTATCTGTTTGAGTGCCCACAAGATCCATGGACCGAAGGGAATTGGCGCATTATATATCCGCAGGAAGACGAAACCTACCCAGATCCCAGCCTTGATTGTAGGAGGAAAACAGGAATCAGGCTTTCGTGGCGGAACCTATGCTGTCCATCAAATTGTAGGCTTGGGAGAGGCAGCGAAACAGGTAGATTTCGACCATGATAAAGTGGAAGAGGTAAGAAATTACTTTGAAAAAAGGCTTCTAGAAGAGATTGAGGAGAGCGAAATCAAAACACTGGGAAGCAACAGATTACCCAACAGCAGCAATATACATATCAAACATGTAAAGGCAACAGAATTAATGACCAAACTTCCAACCATAGCTATTTCCTCTGGGTCGGCATGTGTCTCTGGAGATCGAGATCCTTCTCATGTTTTAAAGGCCATGGGCTATACCGATGACGAAGCCTATTGCAGCCTTCGCTTCAGCTTTAGCAAATACAATAGCAAGGCACAAATAGATTATGCGATTCCTCTCATTAAGGCCGCCTGTGAAAGCATTAGGAAGGATTCACCAATTTGGGAGATGTACAAGGAAGGATTAATTTGACAGAAGAAAGATGATTGAAATCATATTTCATATTTGTTTTATGTATTTTTGTAGAATTATTTAAAGGAGAAAGCATGGTTACCGTTACTGATAAAGCAAAAGAACGTATAAGCGCAATTATTAAGGAAGAGAACTACGATAACACTTATTTCGTACGTGTTGCTGTGGAAAGTGGTGGTTGCTCAGGACTATCTTACAAATTGAACTTCGACAATGAAGAGAAAAAAGGAGATCAGTTCTTCGAGGACAATGGAGTAAAGATTTGTTTAGATATCAAATCTTACCTTTATTTAGCCGGAACAGAATTGGATTACTCTGATGGTCTGACAGGTAAAGGATTTGAATTCCATAATCCAAACGCTTCAAGAACTTGTGCATGCGGAGAAAGTTTCTCTGTATAGGAAAAGATAAAATCGATAATAGGCTAGCTGGTTCAGCTAGCCTATTTTATTTCCCAGGCAATGATCAACCTACTGACCATTCCATATCTTGCCATCCCTTCGATCTGATTGTTATGTTTCAAATATTGGTTGTAAAACAAGCCTGATATATCCGATATCCAACCGGTATAGCGCAGCCAATAATCTTGGTCTTCCTTGATATCAGCTTTTACTAGTGGGGAAAGCTGCTCCTTATAGGTCTCGAACTTTACTTTATCGACCAGATATAAGGTCCTAAGCAGGTAGGTAACACTTTCATAATAGGCCGCATATTGATACCAAGGATCTGCATGGTCCTTCAGCTTAACAAAAGCGATAAAATTACATTCGTCTTCAAATCCAATCCCCATCTGATGGGATAGTTCATGGGCAACCGTGAAAGGATAGCTCGTTTTTGGCATCTCAGCATTGACATGAGCCTCATTGCTGAATGGATTGAAATAACCCGACACTCCAAAATACGAAGCCATAGGACCAATCAATGGGGTCTTAATCTCGACCTGCGACTTACTGAGCATAGGAAATGTTTGATCAGTTAACATCAATTCCTGAATCTGCCCAGCTGCCTTATCCCTATCCTGATCTGTAATATTTATCTGTTCCCGAAGCCCATTTGCCTTGGCAATATGGGCCTCCAGTACCGATAGATGGTCTTCTAGCTTTATGGTATCAACTTTTATATCCAATTGCTTACTGATGGGTATCCTATAATAGTTCAATGCCCAAGCAGCATAAAAGAAGATATAGAAAGTCAAGAGTTGGCCAATAAACCTTAAAAATCGTTTTCCTGACTGAGCATATTGCTTTTTGAAGAGCAAAACAATGGCTTTTATGAGTGTCCATGCAAGAAGGATAAAGATAAAAGCATAGATCAGGTCTCCGATACTAAAGGGTAACCAGCCAAAAAGAAATTTGGGGATATAAGCGTAAATGGGGTAGAAACCACGGCTATAAGCAGTTTCTACCCAACTCGAGTTTGATTGAAAGATCTGCAAGGCCAATATCAGCAAAATACAGATGCCTATCCATTTGTAATACTGCTTATTTGACTTAGGTCTTGCCATGACTAATCTTCGTTTTCGAAATACAGTTTATAATAATTCATTCCCTTATCCTCATCATAACCCTTTTCAAGGAGCTCACGCTTGCCATGCACGTAGATATGGAAGTTTTTATCCAGTTTAAGGACGGATTTATAGCTGCTTGCCATTTTCTTCACTGCTGGAGCAGCAATATCGAAGTTCGATTGGAAAGGAGTTTCAAACTCATCCTCAAAATTGCTCTTATAATCCTTGAATAGAGAAATAGCATCAGGGTTACCGATTACCTCTTCGTTGAACTCATCCTCCACAAAGGTTTCCTTTGTCTTGAAATAGTTCATGGAACGGTTCATCAGGTCAATTTTATCTGCTTTGTCCATATCAAAAACCTCATCTATCTTATCGTTGACAAAGTTCTTGTAGACTTTCATCAGGTTCCCGGTCTGTTGGTAGTTATCATTTCTGGTCTTCAGTTTTAAGAAATCATCCTTCCAGTACACCGCTTCAGAACCATTGGTCTGGTCCACACAGAGCACTTTATAGCCTTCCTCCTCTTCAACATTCACGATGACCACCCCTTTATCAAGTTTATTGATATTGATTGCTTTTTCTTCGTAATTCACCCCTAAGCCTGAAGCTTCGGTATAAACTTTCAGATAAGCCTCCTTATTTTCCGATTTAAAGATCCCTATAGCCTTATGCTCCTCTCCTTCCAATTGCACATTATCCAGAGCTACAACATACAGCTCTCCAGATTTGATCTTGGGATGTTCGGTTACTTCATACAGGAACTTAGCAATGGATTTTGAATACTCCACGAATCCCAATTCTCCTTTGAAATACTGTCTTGAAAAGTAAAAAACCTCATTTAGATCCAAGGTATCGTTAGGATGGTAGAATCGATAGACCTCATTCGCCTTAGCAAATGGTTTCATAAAATATTGCATCAACAGGTCTGCTAATATCTCATCAGATTTAACATCAACTTCTTCCTCAGATAAGGTAAAATACTCGTCTTGGCTTTTATTTCCTACATGATGGATTATCAGGTTCAGGAAACTAGCATCTTGGTGAAAAAACATAATTTTTTATAAATCGTAAATATCTATGGCAGTCCTATAGGTGTTGACATGAGCATTGACGATATCCTTGATGTGAACAGAATATCCGCCGCCCATACTCACTTCAACTGGGACTTTAAACTTCTTGCAATTTTGAAAGACAATCGCATCTCTCTGGCGGCAACCTTCCATGCTCAGGTTAAATTTTCCGAGCTTGTCAGTCGCCAATACATCGACACCTGACTGAAAATACACAAAATCAGGTTCAACTTTATTAAATAATTCGGGAATACTATCTGCTAATATGGAAAGGTATTCTTCATCTTCGACAGCATCGTGCAATGCGATGTCATAATGAGATTTCTCTTTTTTGAAAGGAAAATTCTTCTCACCGTGGATTGAAAAGGTAATGATATCGGGATGGTCTTCAAAGATATGGGCAGTTCCATTGCCTTGATGAACATCCAGGTCGATAATCAATATCTTCTTTGCCAGCCCTTCATGATACAGATAGGCGGCAGCTACTGCCTGGTCATTGAGCAGGCAGAATCCTTCGCCGAAGTCCCTTCCGGCATGATGGGTACCTCCGGCGGTATTGAATGACACAGCATTTTTCAGGGCTTCCAGGGAAGCCTTAATGGTTCCATCAATCAGATACCTTTCTCGCGCAACCAGCGATTCCGTCATAGGAAAACCAATCCGACGGACCATCTTCGGATCTAAGGTCAGGTTCAATAAAGCGTCAGTATATTGCTTGTCATGGGCTAGGTAGATGATTTCCTTATCAACCAATTCAGGTTCAAAGAAGGAATCTCTACCCACCAAACCTTCATAAATCAATTGCTCGGGAATCAGCTCATATTTCATCATCGGAAAGCGATGTCCTTCCGGCAAAGGTTGTATATAAGCAGTATGATGGGCGATTTTTAGCAATTTCAAGATTTTGAAACGAAGATATGCAATCCTTAAGCAAAATTAAATCCCTGCTTAAAATTCTTCCCATCTATTGTTATTATCAACACATTACCTTAACTTTAATACAACACTTAGTTAGCTGAATCTCATTTAGTTACTAAAATGTTTGACCATTATAAACAATTTATCATCAGGAGGTAATATGTTCAACAAGAAAAACAACTCCTCAAAAAATGAGTCCCAGTCGTCTGGGAAGCATCCTTTTATCAAAAATCTGAAGGCTAAACTGATAGCTGAAAGAAAGAAGGATATCATGAAGTTGATTATGGAGGACCTTAGGCACAATAATTTTGTTTTTAGTAATAATTAACCCATTATAAAAACGAAATAACGCGATTTCTGTTATACAGGTAGATACCTAGACAATGTAGCATTATGGTAATAGACATTAATTCTCTATTAGGAGCAGAAATCATAAAAACAGAAGAAGACTCCAAGTCGCAGACACTATTCGTAACCTTACTGCTGGATGATGATGCCGGCCATCATGGTCATGAGCGGAAAATGAAATTTGATCAGGTCACCCACTACTCACGCTCTGAAATTGCCCACGAAGGCTATCCAGTAATCCTCGAGATTTCAGAAACAGTCCCTGAAATCGAAAAGAATTTCGACAATGACCACAATCGCAAACGTTTTAAAATAGATACAACATCGGGAATTATCATCCTTGAATTTGAACGGGTAGAAATAATGGAGTAGTTTTTGCCAAAAATATCATTAGTTTAGAATCAAAATCTATATGTTGCTGATCGATATCCATACCCATAAACATGCAGAACCTGATCCGGGAGTCCTCACGCTGCCCAATGTCATTGTTTCCAAAGAGTCTATCTACAGAAAACCCTGCAGCGCAGGGATCCATCCATGGTATATAGATGAGAATTTTAATCTGCAGTTTGAAACCTTGCTGCGCTATCAGGCTCAAGAAGGAGTGATCGCCGTTGGTGAATGTGGTTTAGATAAATTGGCCTCTACTCCTTGGGAGAAGCAGGTCATGGCTTTCGAAAAACAGATCGAATTAGCCAATGAAATCAACAAGCCCCTTATTATCCATTGTGTCCGAGCCTATTCGGAAGTATTCAGTGCCTTGACCGCAAAACACAATCATGTTCCCGTCATGATGCATGGCTATGCAAAAAACTGGGCATTGGCAGAAACCCTCCTGAAAAATGGCTATTACCTATCATTGGGCCCACACATCTTACAGGGCGGAATGCTGGAGGTAATCCGCAATATCCCTCTCGATCGTGTTTTCTTAGAATGTGACGATAAGAATGCAAAAATCTCTGAAATTTATGCTTATTTTTGCCGCGCCAGAAAACTGCCTTTGCAGGAACTGGAGCAGCAGATCTTGCTGAATTTCAAGAAGGTTTTTAATTATAGTATATAAAGAATGATGGATATATCATGGCTTTCTCGTACCGAAGCACTTGTCGGTAGAGAAGCTCTGGAGAAATTGGCTAACTCCCATGTCATGGTACTTGGTCTTGGCGGTGTAGGTTCCTTTGCCGCTGAATTTATTGCACGGTCTGGTGTTGGAAAGATGACCATTATCGATGGAGATACGGTCGATCCCAGCAATAGAAACAGGCAGTTACCAGCCTTGGCAACCAATCATGGCCAAGCAAAGGCTGAGATCATGAAAGAAAGGCTATTGGCTATCAATCCTGAATTGGAACTTAATGTGGTGCAAGAGTTTATTCTGCCACAGAGCATCCCCGGTCTATTGGACTTAAAACCCGATTACTGCGTAGAAGCTATTGACAGCATCACGCCTAAATTGTTTTTCATTCGCTTGGCATTGGATGCCCAGGTACCATTTGTAAGTTCCATGGGTGCTGGTGGCAAGGTCGACCCAACTAAAATCCGAGTAGCCGATATTGGCAGTACCTTCAACTGTAAGCTTGCACAGCATATCCGCAAAAAACTCAAAAAACACGGCATAAAAAAAGGAGTCAAAGTTGTTTTCTCAACCGAACTCCCAGATAAAGAATCTTTACTGTACACCGATGGCAGCAATTTCAAAAAATCTGCCTACGGAACCATGTCCTACCTACCAGCAGCATTTGGTGGCACTTTAGCCTCCGTAGCAATCAGGGATTTAATGGCTTAAAATAGTATTTAGTATCAAGTATTTAGTATTTAGACCCTTTCAACCGTCTAAATACTAAATGCAACAAAAACCAAATAGCATTAAGACTCTTGTCTAACTACTAAATACTAACTACTAAATACTTCTTAACCAACAACCACCTTCACCATATCATCAACTCCCAAATAATTCTGGGCAATATCTTGAACTTGGTCGGCGTTGATATTACGCACGATATTGCTGTAATAGGTGTAATAATCAAGGTCTAATCCTGAAAAATAGACAGACTTGAATTTATCGACATGCGAAAATATAGATTCCAAGCTTCCTAGCATTGCCCCTAGCATATAGTTCCGCACCAATTCCAATTCTTCTTTGCTCACCTTTTCATCCTGCAATCTCCTGGACTCCAACTCGATCTGTTTCAAGGTATCTTCTGTGTATGCAGAACCAACATCAGTGACGATGGAAATAAAAC
The DNA here is from genome assembly GCF_024261425.1 of Sphingobacterium sp. LZ11T8. Lineage (NCBI taxonomy): Bacteria > Pseudomonadati > Bacteroidota > Sphingobacteriia > Sphingobacteriales > Sphingobacteriaceae > Sphingobacterium > Sphingobacterium sp. LZ11T8. Next base: position 29,413 of record NZ_JANBZY010000003.1, read on the forward strand.
CAGCATGGCTTAGGTTGGCCACCAACGAACCAACACTGTAGGTATAGCCTTTATCCTCACGGATATTGCTCATCAATCTGGAACCAAAGAAACCACCAAACAACGTGTTTACAAACTGCAACGCCGGATAATCCGCATGCGAACGCTTGATTCCAATCTTTCCTAGGCGGATGGACGATTGCAATGCTCCAGGTTTATCGACCTTAAGCAACTCCATATTATGTTCTGCCTTTTGGATAAATGGCGAATGATTGATCTGAACATCCCCTTGCCATTGATCTTCAAAGTAATTCCGAAAACTGAACAAGACCTCCGGAGTAATATTTCCCGAAAGGAACAATGTCGCGTTTTTAGGTTGAATCTGCTGTCTGTACAATCTTGCAATATCCTCCCTATCCAATCCCTTTAACAATTCATCCGTTACCGATTGTCCATAACGGGTGGAACCGAACAAGCTATCATAAAAGCGACGACGAGCGATAAAATCAGTTTTCTCCAATGAAATCTGCAGACTTTGACTGTTGTTCCTCACATAGGTTTGCAATTCCTGTTCTGGGATGATGGAGTTATTCAGGATATCATTGACTATGGGCAGGACCGCATCAATATGCTTACCCAATGAATAAAGCGTCAGGGCATTATAGTCAAAACTGAATTCAGGAACCAGATAAGCCCCGTAAAAATCAATCTTCTCTGCAATTTGGGCACTGTTCAATGAACTCGTCCCTTCCTTCAACATAGAGCTCAGAGCGGTGTTCCTAACCGGATTTTCAAAACCTTCAAAGAGATTATTGAAAACGAACTCGGCCTTTACCAGCTCCTGTTCCGGCGCATGGAACACAAAAACCTTCAGCCCATTGGAAAAATTGATTTCCTCTGGTCGCTCAAGGTTGATATCGCCAATTCCATTAATCGATGGTGCATGTATTCTATTCAGCATGTTCAGCCTCCTTACTTCTTGCATTGTACATTAATGTAGATGAGTTATCTCGTTGAAAGGTCTCCTGAGATACTCGCATGATATCTTCGGCAGTTATGTTCAAATATTTTTCTACTTCTTGATTATATAGTTCAGCATCCCCAAGCAATTCATAATATGCCAGGTTCATCGCCTTATCTAAGATCGATAGTTCAGCAAAGACCATGGTTGATTCAATCTTGTTCTTTACTTTGGTCAGTTCCTCCACAGAAACCAATTCCGATTTCAATTTATCCAGCTCCTCCCAGATTGCTTTCTCAGCATCCTGAAGGGAGACTTTTTCAACCGGCTTGCCCTCCACAACGATAAGGTTGCTATCCAAGCTACCCAGCACATATGCATTGATCTCGCTGAATAATTTGCGGTCCTTTACCAATCTCCTGTAGAGTCTAGAGGAGCTTCCTCTTGCCAGCACATCCGTGATCAGATCAACCACCTGATAGTTGGGATCTAGCCGATCTACCGAATGGAAAGCGATGTAAATACTGCTCACCGGAACATCCGCGGTTACTTCTTCCAGGCGGGCCGCTGTTTGCTTAGGCTCTTGTGGAAGGTTTCTATCATTGGCTTCCCCAACCGGAATATCAGCGAACCATTTTTTTGCCAATGCCTTGATGTCCTCTAACTTTACGTTACCGGTAATGGCTACAATGGCATTATTAGGGGTGTAGAACTTCTTAAAGAAAGCCTTTACATCCTCCATTTTGGCATCCTCGATATGCTTGACTTCCTTCCCTATGGTAGCCCATTTATAAGGGTGCACCTTATAAGCCAAATCCCTCAGCTTCAGCCAAACATCACCATAAGGTTGATTCAGATAACGCTGCTTGAATTCTTCGATCACTACATTGCGCTGAACCTCCAAGCCCTGCTCATTAAATGCCAAGCCCATCATACGATCCGATTCCAACCAAAAGGCAGTTTCAATATTGTTTGCGGGTAAGGTGATATAGTAATTGGTGATATCGTTTGAGGTAAACGCATTATTTTCACCGCCAACTCTCTGTAAAGGTTGATCGTAGTTCGGAATATTTACTGAACCACTGAACATAAGGTGCTCAAACAGATGGGCGAAGCCAGTTTTGTCTTCCTGCTCATCCCGTGCCCCTACATTATACAAAATGTTCATGCAAGCCATAGGACTATGAGGGTCCTCATGGACAAGCACTTTCAATCCATTCTCAAGAATGAATCTTTCAAATTTTATCATTGAATCTGAATTTCAATAAACACTAAACCCAGTTAATCCCCTTTTTCAATAGGGACAAAGTTTTTTCTTCTTTAGAATCTTGTTCGGTTTGGAAATTATAGAACCAATTCGCTTGTTCTGGCAAGCTCATCAATATGGATTCAATCCTTCCATTGGTCTCTAAGCCAAATTTAGTACCTGCATCATATACCAAGTTAAATTCCACATAACGGCCTCTCCTCAGTAACTGCCAGTTCTTTTCAGCTTCTGTAAATTGTTTATTTCGGCTTCTGTTTACTAATTCACTATATACTTTCGGGAAAAGATGGCCAAGATCACATGAAAAGTCAAAGATTTCCTGATCAGAGATACCTGCCTTTTCAGGAGTCAATTTATCGTAAAATATACCACCGATCCCTCTGGTTTCATCCCTATGCTTGATAAAGAAATACTGGTCAGCCCAATCCTTGAACTTAGGATAGAATTCCGATGAATACTGATCACAGACTTTCTTCAGTTCCTGATGGAAATAAGTAGCATCGGTTTCATCCACATAATGCGGAGTCAGGTCAATACCACCACCAAACCAACGTATATTTTCATTCAATTCGAAATACCGGATGTTCATATGGATAATCGGCACCCATGGATTATTGGGGTGGATCACAATGGAAACACCTGTAGCAAAGAATTCATCTTCATCTACGCCAAATGCTTTCTTGATCTGCTCAGGAAGCTTTCCATGTACAGCAGAGAAATTTACCCCACCTTTTTCCAATATATTTCCATGTTGGATGATACGGGTCCTTCCTCCACCTCCACCTTCACGTTCCCACAGTTCTTCCTCAAAACGAGCCTTTCCATCCAATGCCTCTAGCGCTTGGGTGATCTCGTCTTGAATCTCTTTATATTTTTCAGCGATTTGATCTTTATTAATCATTACGTCAGTTTATCCGATAATGCTTTCACAGCTAATGTAGCTGATTGATTTTTGTATAAAATATTGTAAACGGTGTTGCAGATTGGCATATCCAATTGATGGTTCAAGATAATATCTTGGATACAATCAGAAGCAAAATATCCCTCTGCCACCATATTCATTTCCATCTGTGCAGATTTCACACTGTAGCCCTTGCCGATCATGGTACCGAAGGTCCTATTGCGGCTGAATTGCGAATAGGCTGTCACCAATAGATCCCCTAAATAGGCCGATTGATTGATTTCCCTTTTCTGCGGATCGATAGCATTGACGAAATACTCCATTTCACGGATAGCATTGGATATCAATACCGCCTGAAAGTTATCGCCATAACCTAGACCATGGCAGATACCACAAGCCAATGCATATATATTTTTAAGGACAGCGCCATATTCTACGCCCAACATATCATTGGACACCACTGTTTTTATATAATGGTTTTGAAAAAATTGAGCAACAACAGCAGCATTTGCAGTGTTTTTCGAAGCAAAGGTCAGGTACGAAAGTTTTTCAAGCGATACCTCCTCCGCATGGCAAGGACCACCTACAACAACCGTATCCTCCAATGGCACCTCGAATTTCTTGTTCAAAAACTCGCCGACGATCATTTTTATGGATGGCACAATTCCTTTGATGGCGGATACCAGAAGTTTATCCTTGAAATCATCAGGTTGAAGATCCTGCAAGGCGTCTTCAAGATAAGCTGCTGGAGTATTCAGAATAATGATATCCGAATTTTGGAATACTTCCTTTGGATCAGAGAACAAACTGATATGGTCCAATTTAACTTCAACAGCACTTAAGTAAGATGGATTATGATGGTATTGCTCTATATAATCAATATCTTCCTGCTTGCGAACCCACCAATTGATATGTTTAGTCTGTTGGTTATCTGTCAACATTTTGATCATTGCAGTAGCCCAACTTCCACTACCTATAACTCCAATTTTTGCCAAAAGTTCCCTCCTTTATTTGTATGAAAAACAAAGATACCAATAAAAGCCCGTTGCTAATGTAAAATAAAGCTTGATTTTACCGCTTATACCTTAAAGGCTGGCCCATCAATCCAAAAATAAAACGATGCAGAAATCAAAAAAAGCCACCAATGGCAGCTTTCCTATTAAGAATTTCTTTAACTAATCTACAATTAACGCACGGAAACAAAGATTTCAAGGGATGGTACCTCGGCTTGGCAAGTTTCAGCAGAGTAGACTTCAAAATCCGCTCTATATGCTCTGTCCAGATCAGAAGCCCAGATTTTTTCCCAAGCTCCATAAATGGCAGGACCTGAAATATCACCTTCCACAATGGTCTTTTCATAATTCGAGGCCGGAATCTCTTTCCCGACCATATCCACAGGAACCTCATCCAAGGAACTCACCCTGCACCCCAATAAGGTTAGATAAGGATGTTGATAGTCACTTTCATAATCTGTGTAGATACAATAAACAGTGTCATCGATTCGATTAGGAATTTTAGAATCCAATCGTTCCCCTGCAAATTTTGCCCAAAGTGCAGGAATATCCTGTGCCGCTGACCCATCGGTGTTACAGGTTGTGACAGCAATGCCAATCACATAAAACCTTTCAATATGTTCTCTACTCATCATTTTTCGCATTTATTTAGGACAAAGAAAAACAAAGCTATGACAACAGCCTGTCAGCATCATCCCCAAACTCAAATCTTGATTAATAACCAGTCCAATATTTTCTGATAAACATCCTTCTTTACATCCTCATTCAATAGTTCATGCCTCATTTTTGGATAAAGCTGATACTTGACATCCTTGCTCCCATGTTCGACCAACTCCTCAGCAGATTTTTTCACCCCTTTCCCAAAATCACCAATCGGATCGTCCTCACCACTCAAAAACAGAACCGATAGCTCTTTTGGAATCTTTTTGACCCATCCGTTCCCACTGCCCCACAATGTCACCTGCGCCGCTCCATAAAAAGCATTGTCCGTAAAGTCTATCCCACAGTATTCATCAGTAAGGTAATTATCACGATTCTCCAAGTTTAGGCTCAACCAATTTAGATCCTCATGGTTGGGCTCATCCTTAAACTTCCTGTTATTGATCTGGGCAAACTTATCGTTCATAAAACTGGACCTGGAATTTGGAGCTACTCGATTAAGAACTCCCAAAAACTTCGTGCCCAGGGAGCTTCCCTTCATTGCATGTCCCGAACCGATCAGGACGGCTCCCCTAAATTCTTCCCCTATCTCCTGAATGACATTCCTCGAGATAAAGGAACCTAAAGAATGTCCTATAATGAAATGAGGCTGATCTTTGTACTGCGAATTCAAGAACTTCGACATGCCTATAGCTACCTGAATCAAAAACTCCCCAGGTTTGCTTTCATGGAAGAAACCTAATTCTTCTTTATCCTTGGCAGTTTGTCCATGACCAGGATGGTCATAGGTTAGGACTGCAAATCCGTTTTTCGAAAGAAAGGTAGCAAATTCATCGTATCGACCGCTGTGCTCCTGCATACCGTGCAGGACAATGATGCTGCCGAATATTTTGTCGGAGCTAGGAAGATATGAGTTGTAAAAGACGTCGAGGGTTGTGCCTTCAAAGGAAATGGAATGAGTTCCGGATTTTTTAATAGCCATGTTTAAAGTTAAAGATTTGGAGAGAGGAAAGGAAATGGGTAGGTTATAATTTAAACAGATTGACAGATAATTTTATAGATACTGTATTGTTAATCAGCTAATTTCATCCTTAACAGAGGGTAGTTTCTTCCTTGGTCGTCCTTATCAGTTCTTTCAAATATTTCAAACCCAAACCTATGATAAAACTTCACTGCTTTTGAGTTCTGCTCATTTACATCTACTTTGTCTGCATTTAGTTTTTTGACTGCGAAATGTAATAATTTCTGTCCCAGCCCTTGTCCGAAATATTTAGGGTCTAAAAAGAGCATTTCAATTTTCATATCCGCAACACCAATAAAACCTAATATTACTTTTCCATTTACTAAACAAAAAACCTGAAAATCATTGAAATTAATTGTACTGACTAATTCCTTAATTTCTTTAAAATCATTTGGGGTCAAGAAATCGTGTGTCGCAAGAACTGATTTTTCCCAAACAGTCAAAACTTGTTGCTTATATGCATCGGAATATTTAATAATTTCAAAGCTCTCAGAAGGCATCATGCTAATATATTTATTGATTGCTGTTGCAAAATTAAATAAAATATCAACTGTATCTAATGATGTGATCGCTTTAGGGAAAGGATTAAAAAACGTTGTGACAACTGAAAGCCAAATGCATTCTCTAATTGCAAAATTGAACGCCTAAACAGCCTTTACATGATATTTTCAAAATGAAGCTGAAAATTAGATAGCCTCTAGGCAAACCCCGCCCGGCAAAAGGTTCGATCCCTTGAACCTTTGACAGTTAACTACACAGTACCACGTGTAAATGTAGGAGCTAAAAGGAAATCAAAAGCCAAAAATTAATTATTCATATTTAATTATTCGTTTAGACAGACCACATGTTGTCTTTTTTAGTTATTTTAAAAACTATACTTTTTATTAACCAAACTTTTTATTTATGAGAACGATATTTTTCTATTCGGTATTCTACTTTCAAAAATAAATGTATTTGCTCAAAGGGTTAGTTTAAATCAATTGTTGGAAATACAAGATGAATCCGTTGTAATTGCTGAAGATTTACTATACAAAATGGGATTTCAATTTTCTCCATCTTCTAAGTTAGGTGAATATGATAGTTTTGATTTTATAAAGAATTCAAAAAATGATGTTTCTTATATGGGAATATCCAAAAAGGTTTTTGAAGATTATAATATTTCAACTACATTTTTCACGCTATATAGAACTGATTATAATCTTATCAAACAAGAGTTAACATCTTTAGGTTTTAAACATACCGAAACAGAAAGTGTAGATAGTACCACAACTCATTATTATAAAAAAGGTGATACTATCATTGAATTAAGTTATAATTATTATGAGCAAGCTGAAATCTTTCAGTATTTCATCAATATAACTAGCGAAAGTGGTTTTAGATATTATATGTTATGAAATAGGAAATGATTTATTATTAATATAGATTATATAAGATAGAATGCTACCCATAATAAATTAGGCTTTTTTATTACTTATTTTTAACCAATCCTCAAGCCTGATTTCTTTTACATTGTCTTCAGCTTTATAATTATTTATTATATTAACTATTTCTTCTTCATTTAGATGTTTAGAATTATTCAATGGTTTTATTAAATAATGTTTAACGTTCTGAATGGTAACAATCAATTCTACTTCATCTTCTACCGATTTATAATTATTCCTATTAGAAACAAAATAGTTCAAATTATTTAAGAATGAGAAAAAATCTCTACCTAAACTATTAAAAACTATTAACCTTAATAAGTTCATATCAATAACATCAAAGCCATCTTGGTATATAAGCTTATTTATTACATTGAAATGTAAATCAATTTTGGATAAAAGAGTCTCAATTTGAGTCAAGTGAATTTTAAGAAATTCAAGAGATATTTCCCTTTCTCCTAACTGATTATTTATAGATAAAATATCTAGGTAATTATTATCTTGTTTCAATTCTGTGACTAATGCGATCAATAAATCAGTTCCCCTTTGTAATTTATTGGAAATAATATTATTATTAACTTCATCTTGTTGGTTCTGTAAAGCATCTTTTTGGAATAATAAAGTTTTATAAAGTAATAAAACACTTATCAGACCGATAAACGAACCAACAACACCACCAAAAAAATCACCCACATTTCCGGTAGCTTGAATATTAAGTTCCCCCTTCAGCAAGAAATAATTTCCACATAAGGAGGTTAAGAATATTATTGATATTAATCCTGCAATAATAGATACTATAATTATTACCGTATCAATAGTCTGATATTTATTTTTAGCTTTCATTAGCTTTATTTTTTGTTAAATAATAGGGTTGAAATATCTAATATAAAAAATAAACCTATTGATTATTGTATGTCCTAGAGAATTGGATTCTAATTGTGTTTGTTCATTGTATCGTACTTTTCCCCAATATGGACTTTTTACTTATCATTGGTATTTTCATCGGAATAGTCGTTATAACTGCCTTAATGAGAGCTAAAAAAACAATATACCAATCAGGTCTAAACAATTACCTGACACCTTTGGTTAAGGTGCTGATGATATGCTTGCGTTAATGGTCAGTCATATGTTTCAACTGCATTTTATGCCAATAGTACCATTACTTTAGATAGTTGCAGTTTTACCACAGCAGAATTGAAATCAATTATGGAAAATCTTGGTGATTTGACTGGACTGGATTTTTGGACATTCATAAAGGAGCGTTTGAGCGGAAATAACAAAAATTATTCAAAGCATGATGATAAGATAGGTGAAAAATTAATTATGTTTAAGGTCTAATCAAACTAATTAAAGATATGAATCCAAAAAACAACGAACTTAACCGGGAAAATTTAAAAATAGTTTTAGGGAAACTTAAATCTGTCAAGACCCTAGATGAATTAAATGAATATTGTGATTTTAGTGTTGAAAATTTGTTCAACGGTTTAAGTAACCATACAGTTCAAAGTACTACACTAAGCGTTTTACCTGATAACATAACCTTTGAAGATGCTAAAAAGCAGAGAATAAATGAACTAACAAAACTAATTGATGAACTTGAAAAAAATAAAGAGTTTAAAACAGAAGAAGAATAAAAACAAAAAAAGGGATAACTGACTAAACTATCCCTTTTTTTATTTTGTTTTTTAAGCGTTCGTTCTCTAATTCCAACTGCTTTACATCATTTTCCATTCCTGAATTATCTGAACTTGGTATTTAATTCTTCTATCCATATTTAATTTCATTGCTATTCTTGTTTTTTTATTTCATAATGGTATCCCCCATGTTGGGGGATACCATTATTTTATGATAATTTTTTGTTGTTTAAGACGGTTTTAGACACTTTGTATCGTTCAGCTTTATGCCATTCTCAAAAGATAATCGATTCTAGGCTACCTTCTGAAGGTCTACATTAATATTTTGGTTGGCTATCAACTGCTGAAATCATGACATTCACAACCTTAATATTATTCTTTACCAGATAATCAAACATATATCAAAAATGAAAAAAACAAGTTTTATAAAAAATATAACCACAGGTATAGGTTATTTTTATAAAAAACAATGAAGTGGATACTTTATAACTTTTCCAAAAGATAACCGATTTTAGATCCTAATGGGAGTTTAATTTTCAAAGGTTTAACTCCTTGGTGGGTGGTTGGAGGCGCAACCCCTTCTATATTGACTATCCCAGTAACAGATCACTGTGAGGTTATTGAGATATTAGGAATATTGTTTATCTACGTAACAACCTCAACCAATTGAGATATTTCTATTTTATTTTAAAAGCCTAACCTTAGTTTCAATCCTGTTGAGATTTCAAGATTGAAATTAAGATTAAACATACTTGTGTTTATTACCTTATTGAGATAGTTTAAAACAATTGAGTTAAACATAATTGTTTCAAGTTTGAATACTTTAACTAATTAAGATAAAAATATCCGCACAGATTCCATATATCGATATATTTGCAACACAACAAACCAAACATTGAACTATGAACAAATACCTGAAATTCTCACTAATCACTATCACAGCCTTTATTGCATTCTTTTACGGCTATTACGAACTGTTCAACCAATATCTTGAATCCCCAACAAACAGCTTAGAAGCAAGCAACACCACCATACAGTTCATATTATTGATAACAGGCATAATCACAATCGTATTCCTGTATATCAACTATCAACAACAAAGAAATCAAATCAAGGTTCAGCAAAACGAACTGGAAAGCAACAGAAAGGATGTAGAATTCAACAGGGCAATAGATTTGATATACAAACAACTGGAAAGGACAAAACAACAACTCAATATTGGGTTTTCAGATTTAATGGACATAAGAAGCACAATCAAAGAAAACAATTTCTGCCTAGTAGAACATCACAGCCTTGTTGGAATCACCAAAAAATTCAAAGCAGAGCAAAATATCTATGAGACCATTTTAAAAAAATCAAGGCTAGATCCTGAAGACCGTAAATTCCTAATAAGGCTGATATATGAAAACCTTTTCAATGAAACCAAAACCTTCATAAGTATGTTCAATCAAGATTTCAAGAAAGAACTGGAAAGAGAAGGTAAATATGAAGAAATAAAGGAAATATTTATTGGAAGAAGGATTGAAGCATTAAGGAAAACACCCGACTTTGCAAACGCCTCAACAAAAAACATCTTAAAGTATATCGACAATGAAGAAATCAAAACCCTTGAATCTACCTATACACAGCACCAACAAGACTGCAAGTCTATGGTTAATATCTATGAGCTGTTAAGAAAGAACAATGTACCAATACCTGATTCCATATTTCAATAAAATCAAACTGAACATTGTTCTGTTTTGTCATATATTTATTAAATAATATTCTGTTTAATATTCCTTAAGGTATGGGTTTATATACGGTTTATTGATGCGGTTTGATAAAAATAGGTGTTTTTTGACCTTTGATGTGTTGTAAAAACAATATGTTAGCAAAACACAACAGGTTGGTATATAGAGAATTAATCAAGTATTAAGCAAAATTTTAGTAAATGTCGCTGTCTATGCCCCGACAAAGTGAACTAACCAATCAACCTTACCAATCACCGCGACAGAATCATTCACAGAAGTCTTGTAAAAAACTATCTCAACCGCATCCAAATCATTTAATAAAAAATAAAATAGTCTCAACAGTAATCTATAACAACCACCTTATTACAATCCAAATAAACAGTGCCAAAACTGTGTCTAAAGTTTAAACTAATTAGTTTAAAATATCTAATCTTCAAAGCTATCAATAATCAATTTCGAATTTCATAATTTGAATGGGGCATAATAATAAATCTAATAACTGTACTTTCAAAGGGAATGGTGATATGAATTTGAAAATTTGAATGGGGAATAATTATGAATATGATAATTTGAAAACTAAAATAAAAATGTGCTCTGTTGAAGCAAATAGTATTAGGAAATGATATTGAAAATCAGTAATTCTATTGCTTTAACGTTCATTAAAAAAGGGATTCGAGTACTGGATCACCTGAACCCCATGTGATGATTTAATCATCATTCTAATGACTACACGGAGAGTGAGGGATTGGTTCAGCCCCACATGCCCCCAGCGCAAACCCTGAACCCCCTGCGGGTCGAACCCAGGCCAACACAAGGTTCGATCCCTCACCTACGCAAAAAAGCCTTCATCTATTCGATGAAGGCTTTTTGTGCGGAGAGTGAGGGATTCGAACCCCCGAACCTGTGACAGTTAACGGTTTTCAAGACCGCCGCATTCGACCACTCTGCCAACTCTCCGCGACAAAAGTACAAATTCTGACTTGATCTCCAAATAAAAAATGAAAATAATATGGTTTAAAATCCCCTTTATAGCCTAATTAAGCTGATTTTTAACCCATTAGAGCAGGAAATTATTTTATCCAATGCAGTATTTTTTATTGCACATTAATAATATAGAGGAAAGGCCGGCGAAATATTAAAAATATGTACTTGGAAGGCAATTAGTTAATGATTATTCAAGTAAAAAAAGCGATTTTATTTTGCTTTTATCAAGCAAATACCTACTTTTGCTTCACAAAATCAGGCGCCAATAGCTCAGCTGGATAGAGCAACGGTTTTCTAAACCGTAGGTCTTAGGTTCGAACCCTAATTGGCGTACTTAAAAGCTCTCTTCTTAGAGAGCTTTTCTGTTTTCTAATAGTCCAGAATATTTTCACCCAACATTATATCTCATTTTATTACCAGCATCCCTCCTACCATAACCCAATCTTCAATTGAAATAGTTTACTCATCTTACGATTCGTAATGACAAACCCAGCTATTTATAATAAAAATAGATTCTTCGTTAACACTCTGAATCCCTCTCAAGTACATGTTAGATTATGAACGATCAGTGAGGAATCTGCTCGGTTCTCCTTCCCAACCCTGTCATCCTTTACCGAAGGTAAAGGAACTGTACGCCAATGCAATTATTGTTTGCATGGTCCCGAAAATCATCGTGCCTCAGGTGGTCACTGGCAAAGAAAGGCAAAACCTCCCTCCTCGTTAAAAAATGTTAATCCGAATTGCCAAATATAAGATAGGCACAGGCTTTGTGTTTTTATAGTACAAACAGAGTAAAAGAGTAATGAGTAAATAATTTCATAATTTAGGTTAATAATTGGTTAGTAAAAAAAATCCTAAGCTTCCCCAGCTTAGGATTTTTGTTTTGGGGATAATCTTAACCTCATTCGAGACACATTCGGAATTTTCGCAAAATGTTTAAAATAATATTCAATGTATCCTCGGGCAATCTTCAATGAATTTCAAAGGATTTCTCGAATATGTCTCGAATGAGACCCGAAGGAAAGTAAGCTATGTTCAACTATACATTGAATAGAATTTTGGAAAAGAATGTCAGGAAAACTGACCAAATCTAACCCATCCAACAGCTTGTTTCTTGAATAGTAGATTTACTCCTAATCCCGCTTGAAAGGCTTTCAAACTAAATTTCCGTTAAAAAATGTTAATCCACATTACCAAATATAAGATAGGCATAGGCTTTGCGTTTAATATAGTACAAACAGAGTAAAAGAGTAAAGAGTAAATAATTTCATAATTTAGGTTAATAATTGGTTAGTTATAAAAATCCTAAGCTTCCCCGGCTTAGGATTTTTTTATGTGCTGTATTTTCTTTCAACCAAAACACAGTATTAACTGTTTAATAAGCATGTTAGAGGATAAAAATTTTAGAAACACATGGATTTGGATCATTGTCTTGATTATTTCATTGATCGTTATATATTTCATTTGGCAATTCCTATTCTCCTCTGTTGCAGAGGTTTCAGAAGAATTTCCCAAATAATATTGGTGCATTTGAAGGATGCTTGTATTTCTTAAACCATTCCCCGTCAGGAAATGAAAACTGTAGGTAGCCGTTAAACAATTCCATGGTACATTTATTTGCTTGGTCAAATTATCTTATTTACCTTGAATATAAAATATAAACCTATGCAGATTCCAATTAAAAATCCTTCCCAATATCTTGGAATACTAATAGCTGCGCTATATGGTTTATTAATTAGATTTTTAGTTGAGGAAGATTCTATTATTTTTTCGAATAATGTCTATAATATTTCCTTCATTTTCATAACCCCTGCTATTATTGGAATTATCCCAATACTATTCCTGCAGAACAACGTTTATAAAAATGATTTCAAAACATTTTTATATCCGATAATTTCGGTTTTCCTTTTTTTATTATTGGCAATCGTTACAAAATTAGAAGACCTCTTTTGCGTATTCATTATTGGCCTACCCTATTTTTTGATCACGGGCACGGTGGGATTTATTTCTGGGATCTTGTTGAAAAGAAAGGAGAAAAAGAAGAAGTTATTTACTTTGGTCTTTCTTCCTTTGTTCTTTCTCCCAATTGAAAAGTCATTTCCTGACAGAACCCAGGATTACAAAGTTTCATATAGTACAATTATCAATAAGAGTCAGGAATACATTTTCCCAAACCTTGTGGAGGTCCCTCATTTGACAGACAAAGAGTATAAGGAAGGTTTTTTTCAGTTTATCGGAATCCCTCGACCTATTGAATCTAATTTATTTCAGGAAAACGGAACCCAATATAGAATAGGACAGTTTACAGACGGCTTAGCGCTCTACGAAACCATAGAAAAACAGGTTGAAAATCAGTTTGTCAGTTATAAAATTGATATTGAAAAATCTCAATTACGAGATAGACCTACCGATAAACATATTCTTCAGGGAAATAACTTTGAGTTTGTAAATATATATTACAACCTATCGCCTATTTCATCAGATCAAACCAAGGTTACCTTATCCTGTGACTATAAGATTACCTCTAAAATGAATTTCTATGCTAATTTTTGGGCCAAACTGGTCATCAAAGATTTTGAAACAAGATTGCTGGAAGCTATTAAGGTCAAGTTGGAAATGCAATAAAATGCTTAATTTATGGGTATGAATCTACCTCCTGAAAAACAAAAAATATTTGATGCAATCTGCGAGGATCTGGAAAAAGTGGAACATGTATCGGCTGTGGTTTTAGGCGGTTCCTATGCCACAGGAAGGGAAAATGCAGATTCTGACATCGATATTGGGATTTATTACCATGAGAACAATCCGTTTGACATCAAAGAAATTGAATCGATTGCAAAGAAATATGCCAAGGACAATATTCCTACAGTTACCGACTTTTATGAATGGGGGCCTTGGGTGAATGGTGGTGCTTGGATACAGACTGAAGCAGGGAAGATCGATTTCCTTTACCGCAATATCAACCAGGTAAGGAGAACGATTCAGGATGCAATGGAAGGTATTTGGGAAAATCACTATGAACAGCAACCTCCATATGGGTTTACTTCTTTGTTTTATCTGGCGGAGATTGAAGCCTGCAAGGCCGTATTCGACCCTCAAAATGTAATACAATATCTGAAATCATTGGTCAAGATATATCCTGAACCGCTAAAGAACAAAATCATCCAAGAATCCCTTTGGGCTGCAGAATTCAGCATCATCAATACTAATGGGTTCGCGAAGAGCAATGATTACTACAATACCTTTGGTTGCTTTACCCGAACATTGAAAGCTATTGTCCAAGCCCTCTTTGCCATCAATGAAATTTATCCAATCTCAGATAAAAAAGCCTTAGAGATCTTAGAAAAAGCAGATCAGAAACCTAAGGATTTGACCAAGAAGGTAGAGTCGATCTTGAAAGCAAAAGGCTCCTTAACGGATAGCCTCATGCAATTGAACAGCTTATTTCAGGAAGTTGTTCAACTTTCGGGAAATCAATATACTCCCCTATTTAGTTTTAAGAATGGATTATAACCTAGATAAAGGCGAATAATCTTTTAGGATTAATTTCCTTACATTACAGTATCTAAATAACTGATAACCATGACAACAATCGACAAATATTTAGAGACCCATTATATACATCGAAGCAATTGGTTAAGGGCTGCTGTCTTGGGTGCCAATGATGGAATTATTTCTGTCGCCAGCTTAGCCATCGGGGTCGCAACAGCAAGTAGCAGCAGGGATCCTATTTTGCTGGCAACCGTTGCCAGTATGGTCGCTGGAGCATTGTCCATGGCAGCGGGGGAATATGTTTCGGTTTCATCGCAAACCGATATCGAAAGGGCTGATATTAAGAGAGAAGCGAAGGAACTTGCTGAAATGCCTGAGCTGGAACTTCAGATGTTGGCAAAGATCTATGAAGAACGCGGATTGAAAAAGGAAACTGCCATGCTGGTGGCCAGGGAAATGACGGAGCACGATGCTTTGGCTGCGCACATCCGCGATGAACTTGGGATAACCGATATCAATCAGGCTAATCCAATCCAAGCTGCTTTGGCTTCTGGTGCCGCTTTTACCGCAGGTGGTTTACTTCCCCTACTGGTAGTAATCTTTGCTCCCGTTGACTATATGGTATATTCCCTATATGGATTCACCATTATTTCATTGGTCATCCTCGGAGCCGTTTCTGCAAAGACCGGCGGTGCAAAACCTTTGAAACCTATGATCAGGATCGTTATTTGGGGAACTATCGCGATGGCTCTATCTGCATTGGTGGGATACATTTTTGGCGTGAATGTATAATGAAAAAACATGATTCCAAATCACGCTATTACTTAGTATGCATATTACTTAACAGATAATCGACCATGGTAATTAAATACACGGCGCTATTAAAATTAATTTTATTATCAGGATAAAGAAATGACCTAATTGAATATAAAAAATATTAATTTCTAATTTCCTGCCAGCATTTGTAGCCGAATGCCTAATAATTTTTATTTTTTGGAAAATTTAGCATTTTATGATTTCCCCATTATCTATATTTATTGTTTAAACATTAATATTGTTTAAATATTTATATTCACACAACTATATTTCAGATGAATAACATTGAGTTTGATTTCCTCTTGGAACAGGGTTTAAGAGCAGAGTTTGAACAAGTAGGCAGCAAACTTGAATTTAATACCGGGGATATTATCGTAGAACCACATAAATATATCAAAGTCATCCCTATCCTGCTTAAAGGGACCGTCAAGGTCGTACGAGAGACAAATGAAGGGAATGAATTGATCCTTTATTATATAAAAGCAGGCCAGAGCTGTGCGGTATCCCTATCTACCTCGCTCATGAACAAACTGAGTAATATCAAGGCCATTGCAGAAGAGCAGGTGGAACTGATCGCCATTCCTTCATCAACTTCGGCGAAATGGTATGATTCGTATGCGAGCTGGCGCATGTTTGTATTGAGAACCATGGACAATCGATACGATGAAATCATCAATGCGCTGGATAGTGTAGCCTTCAAGAAAATCGATGAGCGATTGATGGATTACCTGAAAACCAAAGCTGAGGCTGTACAAAGTAATATCCTAAATATCACCCACCAGGAGATCGCCAATGACCTTTCTACCTCAAGGGAGGTAATTTCAAGACTGTTAAAACAGTTGGAACAAAAGGGAATTTTGAAACTTTTTAGAAATAAAGTAGAAATTTTCTCCCCAATGTGATAAAAGTCACTGACAAACTATAGGATATAAGCCATTTTTGTTTTAGTGTTCACCCTAAATCATTTACTTATGAAAACAAACATGGGCCCACAAGACAAAACGATCAGGATAATCATTGCAGTCATTATTGCAGTTTTGTTCTTTACAAAAGTTATTTCCGGAACATTGGCAATTGTTCTATTGGTTGTTGCAGGGATTTTTGTACTCACCAGCTTAATTGGATTCTGTCCATTATATAGCCTACTGGGGGTTAATACCTGCAGAAAGAAAGCAACCAACCATTAAAAAGAAAATCACAATAACTATTATCTTTATACCTTACCCCGCTTAAATCCCTTAAGTGGGGTTTCTTTTTTCCTGATATCGACAAAAGTATTTCTTTAAGAAAAGGCCAAGCTTTCTCCAAGAGAATTATTATTTTTATAAAATATTCCACTATACCCCATGATATTAATAAAACATAGCCTCAACAATCAACAAATTGCAGAAGTTCAAGCAGACGATTATATCTGGAAAACAGTTGAAGACGGCACCGATGTAATGGGTGATGTATATTATCAGGGATTCGACAGGATGATCATTCACGAAAAGAACATACACCCGAATTTCTTTGATCTAAAAACAAAAATGGCTGGGGAAATCCTGCAGAAATTCTCTACCTATCGTGTGAGATTGATGATCGTAGGAGATTTCTCAAAATATAACAGTCAAAGTCTAAAGGAATTTATTGCTGAAAGCAACAAAGGCCGATTGGTAAATTTTGTGGAATCCGTTGACCAAGCAAGGATTAAACTTGCAGAATAATTTTGCCTTGATTTAATTTTCCGATCTGCTACAACCTATTTCATTTTGAATTACATTTGTGCATATTATTAATCCAAATGAATCCGATTTTTCGTAAGATCCTTGCCGTTGTTTTGGGCATTGTAATTGGCTCCATGGTCAATATGGCCTTGGTTTCTATAAGTGGTACCGTGATCCCTCCGCCTGATGGCGTTGACGTCACTACCGCTGAAGGTTTGAAGGCAGGAATGCATCTATTCAAACCCATAAATTTCCTGTTCCCTTTCCTTGCCCACGCGCTAGGTACCTTCGTTGGTGCTTTGGTAGCAGCATGGATTGCCCCTACCAATAAATTAACTTTTGCAATGGTTATTGCAGTATTCTTTTTCCTAGGTGGACTGGCCTCTATATTTATGTTGCCTTCTCCACTTTGGTTTACTTTCGTGGACCTAGTATTTGCATACTTCCCAATGGCTTACTTTGCAAAGAATATCATATCAAAAGATTAAAATATAGGCAGACCTTCCCATAATTATTGAATTACGCTAATACTTTGTTAAAAGATGTTAATCTAAAACTAAAAAGACACGAAAGTATAGTTCGTCTCGTTATAATAACAAAGAAAAGCAAAAGAGTAATAAAGAGTAATTTCATAATTTAGGTTAATAATTGGTTTGGTAAAATCCTGAGCTTCCCCAGCTCAGGATTTTTTCTTTTAACCCCATTCTTAACCTGTTAAAAAACCTTAAATCCTCTCCTTTGGCATGGTAAATGCAATAATCCTATTTGTAACATCGTTATTACAATAGATTAATTAAACATATAACAAAAAATTGAACATATGAATGAACTATTTTTTTCAGCACTGTTTATAGGAAGTTTACTTTTCGGAAACCCTGAAACCAAAGAAATTCCTTCAGAATTAAATATGAATCAAACGGAATTTGTAGAGCCTGCAGCTAAGGGCAAAATTGAACTACAAGCGGATGATTCCAATACGTATCAATATAAAGTTATTGGCGACCAAGTCAATGCTCCATTGACCATATTTGTCAATGACAAAGCTCAAGGTGAAGTCAATGTGGGTGATGTATTTGAAATCAAAAAACCTGAAAACACAAAATCTGGCGAAAATCTAGAAGTATCCTTAAAGAATAGGGATGCTGAATATGCCAGTCATATCATAAGTTTTTAATCTCAATTAAATTATAACATAAACAACCTAAGGAATCCTTAGGTTGTTTTATTATGGACTATTCATAATTGAATTGAATCATTTCTTAACTTATGATTAGGTCCTTGTGACGGAATGGCCCCTCTGAGCACTGTCAATAAGTTAAGTTTTTTTGTATCGAGGTTCATTCGAAGCTCCTCGAAAAAAGCAAACCTTCAAAAAGAAAAACATCCATTGCTGTTTTGGCGAACAGTTCTTCAATCGAAGATTGAATATGACAAAGCCTCTAGAAGGAGAACCGTACAGATTCTTCACTTATCGTTCAGAATTGGAAATGAATTAAGAAGGGATTTCCAGAAAAATATTTCACCCACGCCGTGGGTTATATGTCAAGCGATTTGATCTTCTACAAAGATTTCACCCCTTCCAGGGGTTCCCAATTTATTCAAACAACCATTCTTCCGCAGGAAGCTCTTTAGCCTCCGGCTCATTTCCAGTGGCGGAAAAATGGATAGAATGCCGATGCCCTGTGCGATGGGATTGGCCTTGGAATGCTTTCAGTAGATCATCCCATCAATAGGGATGATTTACTGAAAGATATTCCCGACAACAAGGCATTCTATCCATGTGCGAAGGATGGTGCGAAAAGCCACCTTAAATGAGCCAAAGGTTTTTGGTTACTTTTGGGCTCCAAAAGTAACGAGACATCTTCATGTTCATGAGTGGCAGAACGATTCGCTTCTGTGCTGAAGAGGTTTTCGTCGAGGAGATTGAATCAACCGAGCAATAAATACCCCTAAATCCATCGGTGAATTCTCCAGCAAAACCCTGAGGGTTTTTCACCGAAATAACTCCAGCACTCACCGAGAAAGCTTCAGAATTGACCTATTTTGCCTGTTATGGCCTGTATTTCTGCTATACCTTTGAAGTATCAAATAAGAAATAACAAGAAAAAATAAAACAGGTATTAATCATTAAAAAAATAAGTCATGAAAAATTTAGTAAAAACATTCGCAATCGCAGGTCTATTATTCGCTTCATCGTTCACAGCATTTGCAATCGATAAAGACAAAGACAAATTAAACAGCGCAGTGGTAGAAAATGTTGTTGACGCCTATATCAACACTTCAGTAAGAGGTAATGTAGACCATCTAGACAACCTATTAGGTAAGGACTTCAGTTTGAAGTACAATACTGAATACAATCAGGCACCCCTATCAAGAGCTAACTACATCAAACAGATCAAAAGCCAAAAGGGAAACACCTACAACTGTGATAGCGACTATCAAATCGTGGAGAAAACTGGCAAATACAGCCTTGCTAAAGTAACGCTTAACTTCTCCAACTTCAAACGCATTGATTACCTAACCATGGTGCAGGACAGTGAAGGCTGGAAAATCACTGAAGTAAATTCAGTTTTTGAAGAGAAATAATTGGATGCGACATATATACAAAAGGCTGCTCGGTAAAATGAGCAGCCTTTCCTATTTCTATCTGTCCCAGAACATGGGAGGTTCAATTCCTAAACTCCTGAGGTAAACATAGCCTTGACCTCTATGGTGGATTTCGTTATCCACAAAATACAGAAGGTTGTCAATGATAGGCTGATTAAATTGACCAAATAGATTGTAATCTTCTGGAAATCTTTCTACTGGAATCTTATTGTAATATTCAGTAATCAATGGGGTCTGTCTATCCCACTCTGCCAATAAGGCTTCTTTGGTATTAAATGGAACATCATGGTTGAAACCCTCTGTGGTATTGCTATCGATCCCTTCTAGACCCGGCAACCCAATAGTCAATAATTCTTTCACCAAATCACTGAAAGGGCGCATCCCTCCTATGCTATATTCGAATAATTCCTTTTCTGGAAATTTCTCAATTGTTTTTCTCGTTAAGCCTCTATGTCCTTGCCAATGGTTCAAAAAGTTCTCTTTCGTAATAATTCCTGTAGTGCTCATAATATTTTCTTTTTAAATGATTGAATAATCAAATTTAAGTGCGATGAATGACAGCCTTTTGTCAACAGAAAATTAAAAGTCCTAGCATAAAAAAAGCTTCCAAGGAATATCTTGGAAGCTTGATATGGTTTCGTACCATCTTACAGTATCCTTCCTACCGGATACAGCATATAGTTATGCTCATAATGATGCGTACGTTTATAGATCCATTCCAATTGTGCCCTTCCACTTTCTGCCAGCTTCGGATCTTGTTTTTTCGCTTCCTCAAAACTTTCCTTTAATTCAACATCATTCTTCAATAGTTCGGCCGCCGTGTCCTCAAATATATAGGCCGAGAAGTATTCTTTTTGCGAAAGGATGGCATCAAAGAAATTCCAGTTGAAAAAAGAATCCATCGCCTGGGGTTCCAATGTTTCTACTATATAACGATTAATGTCCTGATTGGTTTCGATTATCCAATCGCCTTTATAAAATGGCACCTGCATCATCTTCGGACTCAGCTCCACCGAATGATGGGGATAATGCCCTTCATAGGGAGCTCCCTGTGTTTTGTAGGAAGTGATATAATACATCTCCACTTCCTTTACCTCGTCTGCTGCCAACTGATGCATCTTGACACCATTGGTTTGCATCAGTTCTATCAACCTATCATAAGCTTGGGGTACGATATATGCTTTTGGTTTTTTGATACTGATGGACGGCTTGTAATTCGAGAAATAGGGAACCTGCTTGCTGAAGGGTTTGCTTCTGTCATAATATAACCTATCCTGCCCCGATACTTCACTGGTCTTTTTCCCGGACTCAAAACCCCTGAACTCAATTTGATCAACTTTTTCAGTATCCAAGGTCCAGCTGACTGGAAAATCGGTTTGGGCAGCGACTTGCTGTTTTATGTTTTTGCGTAGGGCAACCAGATCTTTGGACTCCTTTACGGAAACTTCAAATAAATTCTTCATCAAGGCATAGGTGGATTCTACACGTTGCTGATAAGGCTTCCACATATGCGTTTCTGGCATGTAGCCAATACTGTTGTGCAGGGCGGCATATCCTGTCGAATACCTAGGGCTTTCAAGAAAGGAAACGAGTCCCGATTCTGGCGTCTCGCCTTTAGAATTCACATAAGGAACCATCGGAAAACCTTCCTTTTCCATTCTTCTGTATAGCTCATCCGTGAATTTTGATCTCATATAGGGTGCCAAGTCCTTATGCAGTTTATCCTTATGGGTTTCGATTAGGGTCATTACATATTGATAATCTGCTCCATTGCTGGTATGGGTATCAAAGAAAACATCGGGATCCCAAGTGCTATATATCTTTTGGAAGAGCCTAGAATTTCGGGTATCACCTTTAATAAAATCCCTGTTGAGATCATAATGCTGCCTAGAGCCCCTAAAACCGTATTCATTTGGACCATTTTGGTTCACCCTGGATTCTCCACGGTTTAGCATCCCCGCAATATTATAGACAGGGATCACGCAGAGTACCAAGTTATCAGGTAATTTATTTGCTTGAAGGAGATCCCTGATAAACATCATGGAAGCATCAATCCCTTCTGGCTCCCCTGGATGTATCCCATTGTTGATCAACATCACTGCCTTTCCCTTTGCCTTAATGCTATTGGGATCAAAGTCATCATCCTTAGATAGGACGATCAATTGCAATGGCTTCCCAACATCCGTTAATCCATAATCAATCATTTTCACATCCTTCCTGCCTTTGAGCAAGGCAGAATAATAATCCTGCAATTCTTGATAGGTTACCGTCGTATTCTTTTTGGCATCCAGTTCATAAGGTATTTTCTGAGCTTTTATTTCCATTGTTCCAGTAGATAACAACACAGCGGCCAAGGCCATGCTTTTTAATAAACTTGTATTCATGCTTAGTTTGGCTTATTAGGTGAATAAAGATAGAGATTATTTTTGTTTGGAAGGTTCGGAATGCGACATCCCTAAACATAAAAAAGGTGCCGTCCCAATGGAACGGCACCTTCTGAAGTCAGCAGCTCTAGTCTAAATACTAGATACTAACTACTAAATACTATTACTGATTTGAACGGATGATATTCAATGCACCACCAGCTTTGAACCAACCGATCTGTTGTTCGTTGTACGTGTGGTTTGCAAGGATCTCTTCAGACGTACCGTCAGCATGGTGCAATACCAATGTAAGCGGTTTGTTTGGAGCAAATTCAGTTAATCCGATGATATCGATAGTATCGTCTTCGTTGATTTTATCGTAATCATCTTTATTTGCGAAGGTAAGACCAAGCATACCTTGTTTTTTCAAGTTAGTTTCGTGGATACGGGCAAATGATTTTACCAATACTGCACGAACACCTAAGTGACGAGGCTCCATAGCTGCGTGTTCACGAGATGAACCTTCACCATAGTTTTCATCACCTACGACGATTGAACCAATACCGTGCGCTTTGTAATCACGTTGTGTTGCAGGAACCGGACCGTATTCACCAGTCAATTGGTTCTTCACATTATCAGTCTTATCGTTGAAGAAGTTAACCGCACCGATCAACATGTTGTTAGAAATGTTGTCTAGGTGACCACGGTATTTCAACCAAGGACCAGCCATAGAGATGTGGTCAGTAGTACATTTACCTTTAGCTTTGATCAATAATTTCAAGCCTTTAAGGTCAGTACCTTCCCATGCTGCAAATGGCTCTAATAATTGCAGACGATCTGAATCAGGGTTCACATCCACTACAACGCTTGATCCATCAGCTGCAGGAGCTTGGTATCCTGGATCATCCACAGCAAATCCTTTTTCTGGTAATTCATCACCTGTAGGAGGATCTAATTTTACTTGCTCACCGTTTTTATTGGTCAACGTATCTGTAAGCGGGTTAAAACCTAAATCACCTGAGATAGCGATCGCAGCAACCATTTCTGGAGATGTTACGAATGCAAAAGTGTTCGGGTTACCATCAGCACGTTTCGCAAAGTTACGGTTGAAGGAGTGAACGATAGTGTTTTTCTCTTGTTTCTCAGATCCAGCACGATCCCACATACCGATACATGGTCCACATGCATTGGTAAAGATAGTTGCATTAAGGTCTTCGAAAGTTTTCAATAATCCATCACGGTCAGCAGTGAAACGAACTTGCTCTGATCCTGGGTTGATACCAAATTCAGCTTTGGTTACAAGTCCTTTTTCAACAGCTTGGCGAGCGATAGAAGCAGCACGTGATAAATCTTCGTATGAAGAGTTAGTACATGAACCGATCAATCCCCACTCTACTTTAGTAGGCCAGCCGTTTTTACCAGCTTCTTCACGCATACGTGAAATTGGAGTATACAAATCTGGAGTAAAAGGTCCGTTCAATGAAGGCTCCAACTCCGATAAGTTGATTTCGATCAATTGATCGAAGTATTGCTCAGGGTTTGCATAAACTTCAGGGTCAGCAGTCAAATGTTCTTTGATTGCATTCGCCGCATCAGCAACTTCTGCACGGTCTGTAGCACGCAAGTAACGCTCCATAGAAGCATCATAACCGAAGGTTGATGTCGTTGCACCGATTTCAGCACCCATGTTACAGATTGTACCTTTACCTGTACAAGATAGAGATTCAGCACCTTCGCCAAAGTATTCTACGATAGCACCAGTACCACCTTTTACAGTTAAGATACCAGCCACTTTCAAGATTACATCTTTTGGAGCCGCCCAACCAGAAAGTTTACCTGTTAATTTTACACCGATCAATTTAGGGAATTTCAGCTCCCATGGTAATCCTGCCATCACATCACATGCATCTGCACCACCAACACCGATCGCAACCATACCTAAACCACCCGCATTTACTGTGTGGGAGTCAGTACCGATCATCATACCACCTGGGAAAGCATAGTTCTCCAATACTACCTGGTGGATAATACCAGCACCTGGTTTCCAGAAACCAATACCGTATTTGTTCGATACAGAACTCAAGAAGTTGAATACTTCTGAGCTTTCATTTTTAGCACGATTTAAATCCTCTGCTGCTCCATCACGCGCTTGAATCAAGTGGTCACAGTGAACAGTTGAAGGAACTGCTGCTTGCGGACGGCCTGCTTGCATAAATTGCAATAAAGCCATCTGAGCAGTTGCATCCTGCATCGCTACACGGTCCGGTGCGAAATCAACGTATGATTTGCCACGCTCGTAAGCCTCTGAGGCATTACCATCCCAAAGATGCGTATATAAAATTTTCTCAGCTAGAGTCAATGGTTTATTTACAACTTGGCGAGCAGCTTTTACACGCTCATCATATTGAGAATAAACCTTTTTGATCATGTCTATATCAAAAGCCATTATTTGTAGTTTAATATGATTTATTAAATTTTACACTATTAAGCTCATACTATGAGCTGTTTACGCAAAAATACAAAAAAAACTGCGTTTTATTCGCATTTCTGCCACTTCTCGCTAATTTGGAAGTATTCTAAACAAAAGGGTTAAACCAATTGAACTGAAGGGTCTACAGCCTTCAATTCCTGTATTGTTTGAACTGGATTTTCGGAAGAGAACACAAAGCTACCGGCCACCAAAACGTCAGCTCCAGCTGCCAATAACTTGCCTGCATTTGAAGTCCCAACACCACCGTCAATCTCGATCAAAACATCCGTATTCTGCTCTGCCGCTAAAGCGCGTAATTCTTTAATTTTACTGTACGTTCGCTCAATGAATTTCTGTCCTCCGAAACCGGGATTTACAGACATCAGACAAACTAGGTCAATATCCTGGATCACATCCTTCAACAAGGAAACCGGTGTATGCGGATTCAATGCAACCCCTGCTTTACATCCCAACTCCTTAATCGCTGCTAATGTGCGATGTAAATGTGTGCAAGCTTCATAATGAACTGTTATAACCTCTGCCCCATTATCCTTGCAAACCTTCAAGTAACGGTCTGGATCCACGATCATCAAATGTACATCCAAAGGCTTTTTTGCATGCTTTGCAATGGCACTCATTACCGGGAATCCAAAGGAGATGTTAGGGACAAATACCCCATCCATGATGTCAATATGAAACCAATCAGCTTCGCTCGCATTGACCATCTCTACGTCACGCTGTAAGTTTGCAAAATCTGCAGCCAATACCGAAGGTGCTATTAAGTGTTGTTGTGTGGACATGTCTTAAATTTTTTGCAAAGATAACAAGTATTATCCTCTAATTGAAAAATAGACAGGTTTTCCCTAGAATTGCTACATTCAACTTACAATCCAAAGCAAAAAGGAAAGAAACTCCTCGACAATAAGGACAATGTTTTCAGATTGTCTTAGCCTAAAATCAAACTGTTTGCCGTAAAATAATTACATTTGTTAGTTAGGATTACTAAAATTAGATTGTGGCGAAATTAAAGATAAATTACCCTAAGGATAAATTACAGCAAAACTCCAGTTTGTGGAAATATGGAATGGTGGTCTTAACCATTGTCCTGATCTGTATATTCCTACCCAAACAACCCAGATTTAGGTACGAATACCAGAAAGGAAAACCTTGGAACCATGAAAACCTGACCTCCCCCTACAACTTCGCAGTCCTCAAAACTGCCGAAGAAATGGAGCGCGATAAACAGTACATCCTGAATACGGTCCAACCTATCTATAACCTGAACGATGTGGCCAGTAAGGAACAGATCGATCAGTTCAATACCGACCTCAACGAAAAATGGCAATCCAGCCAATTAGATTCCGCCGAGACAGGGAACCTCAATGACTATCGAGAAGTAGGAACCGCCCTCTTGAATTACATCTACGAAAGAGGTGTCCTTTCCCTCAATAATCGATATCAAAATAAAGGCAATGACTCCTCCAGAAATGACCCTACTTCGTTGGAGTATAACTTTGTCCTTATCCACGACAATATCGCCCAGCAGAAGAATACGGTAGATTGTTATACGATCGAATCTGCAAATCAATATATCGTTGGAGCACTTGAAAAGAACAAACTGATCGAACATAAGAAATGGCTGTCTGAAGTCCTGAAAAACTACATTACCATCAACTACGTCTTTAATGAGTCCCAGACCAACAAAGTTGAGCAAACGGCCTTGGCCAATATCTCAACCACCCGAGGGATGGTGCAAAAGGACGAACTGATTGCTGAACAGGGGAAAATAATCAATAACGACACTTATCAGAAATTAGAGTCCCTACGAAAGGTATTCGAGGACGAATCTAGGATCAGTGGCGAACAGAACCTTGTCACTTTTGGACACTTTATCCTGATTTCGCTAGCCATGGCCCTATTGATGGTATTCCTTTATTTCTTCAGAAGGGATATCTTCAACAATAACCGTCTGCTGTTCATTATCTTCATCGTCATTTTGGTGATGTTAGGGGTATTGAGTTGGGCTATCAAGATCAAGATCCCAAGTCTTTATTACATTCCATATTGTAGTGTACCGATCATCTTCAGATTATTGTTCGATACACGGATAGCTCTCAACATCCATATCCTGATGGTACTGATTGCCGGACTGTTCGTACCTAACAGTTTTGATTTTGTTTTCTTGCAGTTCACGGCCGGTATGGTTGCGATTTACAGCATCCGTACACTGGTTAAGAGAGAGCAATTCCTGGTATCCAGTGTGCTGATCTTAGGAACCTACATCCTAGCTTATATGGGATTGGTTCTGACCCGTAACGGATCTTTTTCTTCGATTTACTGGCAGGACATCCTTCCATTTACAGTGAGTGTAGGATTGACCCTTCTCGCCTATCCTTTAATCTATGCTTTCGAGAAGTTATTTGGAATCGTTTCTGACTTAACCTTAATGGAATTGACCAATAGTAACTCTAGGTTACTGCGTGAGCTTTCCTTAAAGGCACCAGGTACCTTCCAGCATTCGCTACAGGTTGCTAACCTTGCTGAAGCCGCAATTTATAAGATTGGTGGAAACCCATTACTGGTCCGTGCAGGAGCTTTATACCATGACATTGGTAAAATGATCAATCCACTGTACTTTATCGAAAACCAGAAAACCAATGACAACCCCCACGAGGAGTTGACTCCTGAACAAAGTGCACAGATCATTATCTCGCACGTGTTGAAGGGCATTGAAATGGCTAGGAAGAACCAGATGCCTGAGGTGGTAATCGACTTTATCAGAACGCACCATGGAACGACTAAGGTTGATTACTTCTACAACATGGCGGTAAAGGCGAATCCAGACAAGGTCATTGACGAGTCAATCTTTAAATACCCTGGTCCAGTACCATTTTCAAAGGAGACCGCTGTCTTAATGATGGCAGACTCTGTTGAGGCTGCTTCAAGGGCATTAAAGGAGCCAACCGAAGAGTCAATCAATAATTTGGTGGACAAGATCATAGACCATAAATTATTGCAGAGACAGTTCCAGAATGCGGATATTACGATGCGTGAGATCACAGAATCGGCCAAGATCTTCAAGGCCATGCTGAAGAGCATTTACCATGTTCGCATTGATTACGATCTAAGTAAGAAGAAAGATAATTAAAAAAACAAATTGATATTCAAAAGGTTGCTGTAGGCAGCTCATAAAATGCGTATTTTTCGCTAAATCGACTTTGAAGAGTGAAAATTTTGCGTTATGTTTGCACTGTCGAAACCCGGAGAGGTGCCTGAGTGGCCGAAAGGAACAGTTTGCTAAACTGTCGTACTGGAAACGGTACCGCGGGTTCGAATCCCGCCCTCTCCGCAAAGATATCTCAAAACCCTTCAATGTTAATTGAAGGGTTTTATTTTTCACATCAAATTGCCAAGCTTGCTTGAAGCAATTTGATGTGAAAAATAAAACCAGCGAGTGTAACGAGCGAAGGTTTTGATACTATCTTTTAGCCTCCCCCTCCAGGGATCGCCGAAGGCAATCCCACACTCCCTCGAATAACCGTTTGATGTTTCATGTTAGAATGCTATTGAGGATACTATGTATGCTAAAGGTGAACCTGTTGGTACCAAATAAAAACCCAATGCATGCTAAAGAAAAGCCCCTCTTCCCCCCACATTTCTTGCCCTATGACAAGCCAATTCCCTCCTCCCAACCTTATCTTTGATTTATCAAACTCCCACAACCATGAGAAAAATAACAGCCGCCTTCAACATGACCCTCGATGGTAATTGCGATCATACCGTTCCAAATCCCGATGCTGATATCCATGATCATTACAGTCAGCTCATATCAAGTGCCGATGCTCTCCTTTACGGTAGAATTACCTTCGAACTGATGAAATTTTGGCAAACCCTCCTTAGCAACCCTTCCGACCAACAATCTCACAATGATTTTGCAATAGCCATAGACAAGGTTCCAAAAATCGTATTCTCCAACAGCATACTATCAACCGGCTGGGATACTGCGCAAT
The DNA here is from genome assembly GCF_024261425.1 of Sphingobacterium sp. LZ11T8. Taxonomy (NCBI): domain Bacteria; kingdom Pseudomonadati; phylum Bacteroidota; class Sphingobacteriia; order Sphingobacteriales; family Sphingobacteriaceae; genus Sphingobacterium; species Sphingobacterium sp. LZ11T8. The sequence goes on from NZ_JANBZY010000003.1 coordinate 58,448, forward strand.
TGTCCGAAAAACCATTGCCTGAAAAGATAAAAGAATTAAAAAACGGAGAAGGGAAAGACATCTTAATCTGCAGCAGGAGTTTAATCATTCAATTGCTGAATCAAAACCTTATCGACGAGTTTCAGCTATGCATTCACCCCATTATTGCAGGCCCAGGACTAATGTTATTTGATAAAATTGAAAAACGAATTGACATGAACCTTCGCGAAACAAAATCCTTCAAATCCGGTGCTGTAATCCATTATTACATCCCAATCCGGAACTAAGATTACACAAAAAACCTACCTCGGCTCATGTTGATGGCAATATCCATTGACATTTCTTGTCATATGCTTACAACGTGTGCCTTTTTTGGTCTTACCTTTACATTGTACAGACCTAGAAACTGCCCCTTGCGCTTCTCCTGGTTTTATCCCTAACCCACTTTGAGCTGTCCCCACTAAACCACTTGGTTTTGTTTGCACAGGATTACATTGCGAACAGGCACTAAGACCCATTTTTTGGGCATCAGCAATACTCAACGCATTTGAAACATTCTTGACATAACGGCACGTTGCAGTATGGTATTTACTGCCTGATGGAGTTTTATAAACTGTCTGCGCAGATAGGCAGAAAGTAGACAGCACAAAAAATATACAGATAAGATACCTCAGGGTTACAATTAGTTTACACAAAGATAAAACAAGAATCTACATTCCCTCAAATAAATGCATTTTAACATGAAGTAAGTCTAGAAATTTGGAGCATAAAAAAACACCCCTGCAAACTGCAGAGGTGTCAATATCTTTATTTTAGTTGGCTGTTCCTGTCAAGGATTCAGGCTGCCAATCTCTAATCGTCACATTTCCGAGTACCATTCCAATTTTTGCAATATCAAGGTCTATGGTATACTCCTTACCAGCTTCAAATTCTAAACCAGCATTGGCTTTCCAAACAAACACATCAGGCCCAATACTGAAACTTACCGAAAAGTCTCCGGCAGCTGCAAATGTTTTTGGAAGAACGATCGCCTCATAACGGCTACCCAAGGTTTTTCCAAAAGGCTCAATAGTGGCAGGGGTATTTTGATTGCTGACCACTCCAGTGGCCAAACTAAAGTCAGCCAAAGTATTCATGCCAGACATCGACACCTCCATTTCTTCCCATTCCTGGCTGCTATCATCCATTCCGCTACCTGCCGATGTCAGGATGACCAGCTTTGCCAGTTTATGTTCAAATTCAAGTGGAACCATCGTTGCAGAAGCTTTATCATAACCAATACCTGCATTATCAACTTTTGTCCATAATAAATCATTAGGCGCAAGATCAGTCTGGGAAGTAAGGTCTATAGCGAAATTACCAAGATTGGTTATCCCTGTTCGATAAGGATAATAGGCAATAAAGTCAACTTTACTTCCAGATACTGGAAAATAAATCTCCTGTCCTGTTGCGGCGTTGAAGTTGCTCCCGTCTGCAGTTTGGTATAATCGGTTGCTCATGGCATTATAGATATCCGTAGTACCATTGTTGACCATAAATATCCCTATTTGATCATTGGTGCTCCAAGTCGTTGTGATCCCATTGTTGGCGGTTGCCTTTTTCATTCCGGCGTTGAAGTTGACCACCTGCGAGGTTTCTTCCTTCAGGTTGTCTACCTTGCTACAAGAACTGATCAGGATCCCCACATGTGCGATAGAGGTTATTAATTGGATTTTCATCTACTATAGAATTATATTTTTTCCTTAATTGAATGTTCTGTTTATATCATATGTAATTGCCACAGGCTTACATCTCGGCAAGCTATCACAAGCCCCAATGTTGGGGCTTGCGAAAAACTGATGTTCAGATCAATTTATGCAAGAAAGAACATCATATTGTTCAGGACAGGTTAATTTCCCCTGTACCTATACATTAATTTGCTATACCTGTTCTACTTTCTGTTGCCCAATCTGTGATGGTTATACCACTCAGGTTCACACCCGTTTTTTCAATATCAAGGCTAATGGTATACTGTTTTCCAGCCTCAAATTGCTCACCAGCTGCCGCTTTCCATACAAATACATCTGTACCAACCGTGAAACTGATTTGCAGATCACCTGCTGCAGCAAAGGTTGCTGGAAGCACGATGGCTTCATATAGCGCTCCTGCTGTCTTTGCAAAAGGCGCCACCGCAAGTGCTGCGCTTGGATTGCTTAGTGTACCGGTCGACAGGTCAAAATCGGCCGCTGTGTTCATACCAGTAACCTGTACTGTCATATTAGCCCAATCCAAACTGGCATCGTCCATACCCGTTGAAGCATTTGGAACAATAGCTATCTTGGACAGCTTATGTTCAAATTCCAGAGGAACCTGTCCGGCTGTACTTTTATTGTAACCATTGTTGCCATTGTTCACTTTTACCCAAAGCAAATCATTTTGAGCAAGATCAGTCTGTGTGGAAAGATCAATTTCATAATTATCTCCTAATGCTGTTATACTTGGTCTGTACGGATAATAAGCAATAAAATCCACCTTGCTATCAGATACCGGGTAGTAGATTTCATGGCCTGGTTGAGGAGCAAAAGCAATTCCGTCACTTGTCACATATAACTTATTTGTCATACCACCATAAACATCTGCAGTACCTGTATTTAGCATAAATATCCCTATCTGATCTCCCGTCTGCCAGGAACTGGTTATTCCATTGTTTATAGTCGCTTTCTTCATTCCTGCAGTAAATCTTACTTGGTCAGAGGTTTCTTCCTTAAGGTTATCGACCTTACTACACGAGCTGAACATTAATGCCACAAGAGCCATGCTGGTTAATAATTGGGTTTTCATTTTTTATTGTTTTGATTTTTTCAGTTCTGTTAATAATTATCTTTTTCTATTGTGTTTGTATTATTCATTACTCAATCAAAAAATCGAGTTTTATTATCTTTGCTTCCCCAGCCATGAGTTGAACAACCTTTGGAAGTAAATATTTTTTTGTACCGACGGTACTCGTTAATGTTATTATTTCTTTTGAATTTGGCAGGTTATGAACTGGCAAATAAGCACGATAGGTAAATTTGGTTAAATAATCTGGGGACGAAGGTTGCTCTACCCTATATAGGTAATAGGAAATATTTCCATTGATATTCAATAAACTATGATTATATAAATTCAACATTGCCATTCCTATATTAGAGGTCACTGAAACCTCCAAACTTTGATCTGGTCCCGTTCCTGCCCCCGCTCCCTTAGATACTTCTATCTGCAGCATAGCCAACCTATGGGTAAGAACTAATTCAACATCCCCCCCTTTTACCACACTCCCTACTGCACCTGACATCAAGTCTGATTTTGCAAACCCATTCAATCCTTCATTCATGGAGCTTGGATAAAAATGTATTTGCAATGGATCTATAGGATTTTCTACTGATGGATCAGGTTGATATGGGTAATATGCATAAAAATCATAATTAGCGGCTCCATTTGGCCACTCTATGTCTCCATCCCACCCCGTACCATTGTAGGTGAGTTTCGCGTTGTGGATCGGATTGCCTGAAGCAACCAAATTTGTTCCTTGAGCAGCACCAAACACCCCAATCTCATCACCTACTTTAAAGGTAGTTGTGAAATCAGCACTGGATGTTGGGTGTACCGTGGCTTTCTTTTCCTTTCCGTTATTGATTTTAACCTTAAAATTGATCTTCTCTCCCTGTGCTGTTGGTCCATCCTTTACCTTGCTACAACCAAAAATTAGCAGAACCATGGAAAACATGATGATTTTCATAGGTTGGAAGTATATTGTTCTTCTTTTCATTACTTTCATTTGTTTTATTAGGAATACCTACTTAAAATCGTGGCTTTAACACGATTTGATTTTATACGGCTACCAAGCCTGACCCGAAGCGTTTTGCTTGACCCAGTCCTTGATACTAACTTTAAATCCTGCAGCTGTTTGGGTTTCTACCTTTGCCTTGAGCTCCATTGGGATATGTTTGTCCGTGTTTGCATCTGCGAGAAGCTCAGTCATGTCCGACTCCATGGCTACGACTTCAGGTACCCCTTGGTCAAAACTCAAGGATCCAGAAATCATCTGTTCCCCACCTTGCACGCCAAGAATGCGGATTACAGCCTTCCATGTGCCGTCTGCCTGCTTCTTGAAGTCTAATGGTACGCTACTCGGACTCCCTAAGGGCACATTGCCCTGTAGGTCCCAAGCAGAAGCGATCCCCGATAATTGAGCTTGGATCGAATTGATGTTGGAAGCTCTCCCTCCCTCTGGTTCGAGGATAATGGTCAATTGACGGACTTGTTGTTGCATTACTGCAGTGGCTTCCACGTTGCTTTCATTTGCATATTGAAGTTCGCCAGTCGCAGAAAAAAGCCATTCAGGCATTGGGATCAATTGTCCGTTTTCAATATGCTGTTTGGCAATGCCAGATTCAATGTCAAATCCGGAAGCAAGGTTATAAGCTAGATAGGGATAGTTACCAGGAAACAGTTCCGGCAAATCAGCCTGACCTTGGCCAAAGGAATGTACTTTTCCATCAAGAATGACTTGGTAACTGTTAGGGATTGAAATTCCCTCTGTTCGTTTTTCCCAGTCCGTCTGCAACAGGTAATGCCCCTGTTCGGTCAGTTCTAGCCTACTACAGGAAGGAAACAGAAAGCTGACTAGGATAGTGATATATAGGCAACAAACTACGCCAGGTCTTTTTCGTGTTTTTTGATAATTTTTCTCCATTTCATTTAAGGTTTAATTGGTCCGTCTAGAAAAGCTAATGCTGATTCCCGTTGGTCCCCAGTAAGTCCTGTCAGGAATGGTTGCTGTACGGTAGTGCTCTCCATTTACATGGCGCATCTTTTCCACTTTGCTAAATTGAAGGAAACCAAGGGTAAGCCCGATATCGATCATAAGCTTTTTCCCAGCAGAATACTGCTTTCCGAAAGTAAATCCCCCGCCCATAAAGCGGCCTTGTTCATTGGAGATGTTATAGTCGCCGACGGTACCTTTCAGGCCTATGTAGGCATCCCGCGAATCATTTGTGTAATAGCGCAGTTGAGGAGCGGCATACCAGTTACGCCAGTAATGGTCATTGCCATTCCGCTTGAAGTTCCAATGCGACAGTCCCCCATCGGCCAAAAGGCCAATTCGATCAGCAGCACGATATTCCACCCCCAGATTGGGAACAAGAAATAGCCAGCCCAGCATGTTACTGCGGACATTAAAACTTCCAGGCTTTGAACCTTCAAGAATTTTGACTTCCTGGCCCTTCAGCGGATTTAGCAAAAGGCAAAACATAAGCATACAGAGTGATCCTCGGATCATTTTAGTTTTATTGGTCATTGGTTTGGTAGGGTATAGTATCAACATTATCAACACATAACAATGCTGGAACTGTATTTTATTATGAAACTAATATATTAATTATAAATAAACTTACAAGTGTTTTATTGAAATTTTTAATAAAATCATAGCAAAACCTTTTGATCCCTATTTCATATAGCACACATTTAATAACTTTTTTAATTAATACGGACGTTTATGGTATCGAACGAGGAATATTGGGATATGACTTTGACTATTCACAATCTCCATACACTTAAGACTGAAAGGATAATTTGCATTGATGGTTTTCAATTTTTACTGGTTGATTATTGAATAAACCGTTCACCTGTACAGCTGATATTTGAAAACAAAAAAGTTCACCTAAGCGAACTTTATAAACTTTTTATTTTTAATAAGAAAATATTGGCATTCAGAAAATTCTAGCAAAACTTCATTTTTACCAGAAATGAATACAGCGCATTAAAACATCTTTTGAGATTGATTTAATTAGTTGCTTCTACCACAATCTTCGTTACACTAATTTCATTATTCCAACCGCCATCGATGGGCAATTCCTTCCCATCCATCCAGTACGTATCAAAATGATTCCCTGATTCTGGGGAATAGGCTCCTATAAACACTCGGTCATTCTTCACATATAAATCATCGATAATTTTATTCTGTTTGATTTCTTGATGGATTTTCCCATTTTTCCAAACCACTATCTCACCTTGATCATCTAACCTAAAACTTGCAGCGATATAGGTGTTCGCTCCTTCGACAAAGAACTTGACACCGCTGATGCTTCCTATCTCCCTATCTGATTTTAATTTGATGGACTGAAAGACCTTATTGTTTTTATAAATTAATAAGGATGGCAAATCGGTCCCTCTGTTAGATATTATAGTGGTAAACAAATATATATCCTGCTGATTAAAACCGATATCTGAAATCATTTCAGGAGATTTCCGTTCTGTATAGATCTTACCATTTTTCCAAACGAGGGATATACTACTTCTTTGAATGACATATACATCATTATTTATACCAGTAACCTTTTCAATAATTGGTTTTTTACCATCTTTCTTTTCCAGATCATAAAGCTTTCCATTTTTCAGGATATCGATGGAATGTACCTTCCCATTTTGGTACCAAGTCCTTTTGACATAAACATCCTTGGCATCCGATACAAATATTTGGTTGCCTGCAGAAAAGGTATTTTGCTCAATGACATTCTTCTTCCCATTCAACCAATACATCGGTATCCGAGAGCTAACATCATCTCCAACCCTCCCTTCATACCCAACAGCATATAAATCCGTTCCTTTTAGATAGGCACTCAGCACAACTCCGCCATTCTCAGCTCCTTCTAAATAACTGATTTTTCCGTTATACCAATATGCCGGTCTTGAACCTAATGCATCCCCTTCTTTTGTGGTATGGCCAAACATATAAATCTTCATGCCATCATAAACAGGATCATAACTCTCAGGAGAATCACCCCCGTCCTCTTTTTTGTCCTTTTTACATGAACTTAAAGTGAACAGGACCGTTCCGATCAGAATAAACAGGGAATAAAATGTAAAATTGTGTCTTTTCATAGTGTGAGCTTCAAATAATGGAAGCTGCTATCCTGAGATAGGAACCCTTCCATAAATCATTCAAATGAACACAAATATGCCCAGGATTTATCACAAACAATAAAACCTGGGTGGCGAAATTATATAAATTGACCAGTTAACGGATGAAAAGCGCCGCTTAAAAAACTTGTTTCACCATTTTATGGCTATACAAAAACAATAAGCTACCCTTCTACCCATTTAGCCGCTCCAGCATCTTTAAGCGTACTTCAGTCTGATGATGGATCAATTTATCATAATCTGAGGCCTTATCTGTAAGCTTAATGGTAACTACGAAAAGCTCGATTGAAAGAAAAAAGAAAAAGAACAGTAGATAGACAATCAATCCAATTTTTGAACTGGTAATAACCTCGTGCAGAATATTCAGTTCATCAATAAACCCTGAGGATTTCCTCAGGTCTTTTTCCTTATTGGCCTTGATGGAATCCAAGGAGCCAAGGGTCTTGAATTTCTGACCATTCAACAGGTTGATCTGTTCATTGATCTGCTCCAACTCCCTTTTCTTAGGGTTTTCATTGACCATTTTATTGGTTGAATTCGTACTGTTGATCCGGTTTCCTTGATTGTCCCGAGTGACAGAGGTATTGGTATAGGAAGTTACGATCACTGGATTTTTCTGCAAGTCATCAGAAACTACCTTTTGCCTAGCTTCCAATTGTTCAATGCTCGCATCTATGCTTTTTACCTGCTCATCAATGTCTTTCTCCGAATTATTAATGGCGATTTTTACGCGGTCTTCCATGACCTGGGTTTTCTTCAGCTCAATATCATCCTTAAAGATAATTTGGTCCAAGATAAATGAACCCAGTATGGCCATGACCAAAGCAAGACCAACACGAAAGGTCACGGACCATTTATTGACTTTTGTAGAAAGTATAATGATCCTTTCAATCTGTATCACAACAAATGCAGCAATGACGGATGCAAGAATTCCACCCACTACACCGACATGCAAGTAACGAACGGCAAATGAGTAGGCAATGAACATCCATACCAGGACGATCAACAATACTGCAGAGGTGAATTTCTTTACCGCCTTTGAGCTCTGCTCACTGGAATGTTGGACTAGGTAATAGTTATAACCCGTCAAAAAACATCCAAACTTAAGCCAGGGATTCTTTTTCATGTTAAAACTCTTTAGCTAGTAAGGTTCTTTGGGTTATGGAAGCCAATCCTTTGGTAAAACCTCTTTTATAGGCCAAGATCGCTCTTTCAAATAAGCCAGAGTCGGTCTTAAGCGACTCTTCAATATCGCCCACCTTTCGCATATGGTTTTCGAGGTCCTCCTTTTTGGAATTCAGCTCCTCTACTAAATCCACTAAACCGGATCTTTTTCGGGAATTGATATGGAATTCCAGTTCTTTCAGGAAGGAATCATGATAAGTCTTGACCTTTGAAATGATGATTTCTAGATCAAACTTGATCAGCCTTAGATTATCTTCTTTATATTTTTCATCTGGACTTGTCAATGCATCATTGAAACCTTTGGACTCAAAATCGGACTGTAGGTAGGCATAAATGGTGTTGATACCTGTGAATGAACTTACTGGAGAAGTCCAATCTTGATTAATGTCCTTTTCCACGAAGATATCCTCCGGAATTGGTGGCAGATGACCATTGAGCAAAGCATCTTCAGGTGAACTTTCGGATTGTTTTTTCTTAAAAAAATTAAATAGACCCATTAGATTAAATGTATTTGGTTGGTATTTTATATTTACGGTGCCCACGTTTATGGCACAGCGCACAAAGTGTGATCAGTAGATTGCTTGGATAGTCCCAAGGCTCCTTGAATTGGTTGAGCCGATTGATGAAATGATATTGGCGGTGATGGACCTGCAATTGATGAACATCCTGACAGATGACACACTTATTATTGTCCCTTTCCAGAATTGCCTTCCGCTTCTGTTTCCACCTGATATCAAACAATGAGGCGCCATAAGTACCGTGTGTATCTGGAGTATTCATCGAGAAATAAATTAATAATTGACTGTGTTACTAATTAGTTGGGACTAAAGTAAGAAGACTTCTCTAATATTTTTTTGCCATGGATTAAAATTCAACCTTTTGAATGGAATAAATAAATATTTGTAGTCAATCCATTATTTTTTCAGAAAATACTGAATTTCAATTCATTTTCTTTGTAACTTAATCTATTCTTAATAGATATTACTTAAAATTGATAAGAAAAATTATCAATCCTTACTTGCATTTCACCACTAACTTTGCGTTTCACCCTCTTTTGACGAAACCTTCTGTAGATTATTAGGATCTATCAGGAACTGTAAATGCCCATCCCAATAAATTCTCGTGTTACCATTGAACCTTTAGAGAAGAACAATCCCTTATTCTATTTACTTAAATAATATAGTCATGGAATTATTAGAAAAAATTCTAAGTCTCGATCCGAATTATTTAATAATCGGATTACTTGTCCTTTTTTTTACGTTAGAACAGATCAGTTCTAACCCATTTGCTTTCAAAAAAAGAGGCGAACACCTTGTCCAGAACATTCTATTCCAACTCCTATTGACCTTGATGAATATCTTTTTCGTAGTCATTCAGGTCTATTGCATAGAATGGCTAAACGAAAACAAAATAGGACTTCTCTACCTTGCAGAGCTTCCTTTCTGGACAAAGCTGATCCTGAGCGTCATGCTTTATGATTTTTCAACCTATTGGATCCACCGAGCTGCACATAAAGTCCCTCTACTGTGGCGCTTGCACCGGGTACACCATAGCGACACCAGCATGGATTCATCCAGTAGTTTCCGCTTTCACCCGCTCGAAATGATCCTCGTCTATGAAACTGGAAACATCCTTTCAGCTGCAGTATTCGGCACCGATGTCATCGCTTTGGGTCTTTATTACTTTATTCTCTATATCTTCCTGTTCATGGAACATTCCAACCTACGCTTCCCAAATTGGCTCAACAGATCTTTCGGATTGATATTCGTCATGCCCGATCATCATCGCGTACATCATGACCAAAACCAATTTTATACCGACAGCAATTTTGCCGATATATTCATTCTTTGGGACCGAATATTCGGCACATTCAAGACTCTTCCACTCAACAAGATGAAATATGGCCTAATTGAATTTGACAGCGAAGAAAAACAAAGCTTTCTTTACCTCATGAAGAGTCCCTTTATCAATATCAAGAGAGTCAAAGGAGATCGATGACGTTGCTAAATTTTCCAAACACTATCCGAATAAGATCACAACAAAAGATTAAAGATAGACCTAATATTAATTGGGTCTATTCTTTTTTGTTTCAATTTTTCCCTGTCTTAAATCGCAGGTATAAAAGGCTATACTATTCAACTTCCTTCCCTTTCTTGAATTATTTTCATTTACCATCAGACATCAAGAAAATAACCGGACTCCATTTTTCTGTAACTAGAGTAACTAACTTTTACTTTTTATTTCAGCATTTTTGATTTGACAACGATAAAGATCAATGGGAAATATAAAGTTAGGGTTAAAAGAAAACTGGCAACAATTCAGCTTATTGATTTTGGTGAATATGATGGTTGGTGGAATGGTTGGTCTAGAGCGAACTGTTGTTCCCTTGGTAGGGACATCGGTTTTTAAGATTCAATCGGATGTTGTGGTGTTCTCCTTTATTATTGCCTTTGCTGTTGTCAAAGCGTTTACCAACCTAATTTCTGGCGTTTTAGCGGATAGATTTACCCGTAAGCAGGTATTGATCTGGGGCTGGATAATTGGATTACCTGTTCCTTTTTTGCTTGCTTTTGGACCTTCCTGGAACTGGATCTTGTTTGCCAATGTTTTATTGGGCATGAGCCAAGGTTTGGCTTGGTCCATGACGGTCAACATGAAAATCGATCTTGTGGGCAAGAAAAGTCGAGGTCTGGCCATGGGCTTGAATGAGGCTGCTGGATATGGAGCTGTAGGATTGACCGCACTATTGACAGGTTACATAGCATCAGAATATGGACTTAGACCTCAACCATTCTATATCGGAATTGCTTACACCATAATCGGAATGCTACTTTCCATATTCGTCATACGCGACACGAGGAAATTTACTCAATTAGAAGCGCAAGCCATCCCCACTCGGTTTTCTAGTGAAAAGACTCCTAAACCAACTCTTGGATGGGTATTTAAGGAGACCTCATTTCGGAACAAGAATTTATTCTCTGTTTCGCAAGCGGGATTGATCAACAACTTGAATGATGGGATGTCCTGGGGAGTTTTCCCCTTACTCTTCATGTCTATGGGCGTTGGGCTAGAGGGTGTAGGTTGGATCAAGGCTATCTACCCAGTAGTATGGGGTCTTGGCCAAATCATCACCGGTCCTTTAGCAGATAAATGGGGCCGCAAACCACTGATCGTCTGGGGGATGTTTGTTCAAGTCCTTGGCCATATCGTAATCGGCATGGAGTTCCTAGAACCACTGACCTCTGGAATCGTAGGCTCCGTATTTTTAGGGATTGGTACAGCCATGGTCTATCCGGCCCTACTAGCAGCAGTGAGCGATGCTGCGCATCCAAATTGGAGAGCATCATCTTTAGGGGTATATCGCTTTTGGAGAGATATGGGCTATGCCATCGGAGCATTAATGGCCGGTATTGTAGGCAATATTTTTGGATTAATGTGGGCAGTGCATATAGCTGGTCTAGTTACGCTGCTTTCTGGCATATGGGTTTGGTTAAGAATGAAAGAAACGAAATAAATAAAATAAAAAAATGCCATTTTTATATTATAAATTGATTCATGCAATCAGGCAAAAAGCTAAAATGAGTAAGGCAAGTTCATATTCCTTTAAAGCACCTCTTGATATCATTGGTATCAATCCTTTTGTATTTGTTCCTGAGCCCATTCTCCATGAACTATTCAGGACCCTGAACAGAGAAAAAGGGAATATAGCACTGAAAGTATCCGTAAACCGATCAAAATACCATCCGCAAACACTTTTAAGATACAAGGGAGATTGGAGACTGTACATCAATACCAGCATGCTGAAAGATTCTCCAAAAAGGATTGCAGAAGAACTGACAATCAAGATCAAGTTGGATTTTTCAGACCGAAATGTTGCTATACATCCTAAGCTACAACATGCACTTGAAGAAAATAAAGATGCCAAAGCCGTCTTTGAAGCCATAAGCCCTAGCTTAAGGAAAGAAATTGTGCGATATATCGCTACCCTCAAAACTGAAAACAGCATTATTCGAAATACAGACAAAGCTATTGCCTTTTTATTGGGAAAGGGCAGTTTTATTGGTCGGAATAAAATATAAAATCGAAGGGATAGTATTAACCTTTCGAAATCTTATCCTTGAATTTTCCCAACTCCGCATCGATTAGCTGTGGCCATGTCTGTAAACCTTCGCGGATAATCTGTTCGCCAAATGTAGCATCTTCATCCTTCGTCGCTGCGAGAGCTTGTTCTTGCAATTGTTGAAGATATTCTTGAGTAGGTGGCTCTACATTAGTATTCACGTTGCCATTAACATTTTTATCTTGATTTTCCATATTTAACAGGCTGCAAGAATTAAGCCATGACAGAATTAACTGATATCGATACTAAAATATCCAATTTGTAGAATTTCAATTACATGGAGTTAATCATCAAAATTCTACCTTCATAAAATTTTATTTTATGGGTTATAGGAATGATATTCAAGGGTTAAGGGCCATTGCATTTCTTTTGGTCTTTATATTTCATTTAAACTCAAGTTGGCTTCCCGCAGGATTTCTAGGTGTAGATATTTTCTTTGTGATCAGCGGTTATTTGATCACTTCCATTATCCTTCACAAGAAAGAGAAAAACAAGTTCAGCATCATGGAATTTTATGAAGGTCGATTAAAAAGAATCGCCCCAGCCTATTATTTCCTGCTCATGGTGATTTCTATACTAGGTTTCTTTATCTATTTACCCATGGACCTTGGGCTTTTACGACGTTCATTGATCACGGCAGGTCTATTTGTTTCGAATTTCTTTTTTGCCACGGGGGACTCCTACTTTGGAGCAAAACAGGCTGAAAACCCACTGTTGCACACCTGGTCCCTAGGTATAGAAATGCAGTTTTATTTCCTCCTGCCGTTTATCTTAATTTTCTTTAAAAAGAAATACCTACCGTATATCCTTGCCGGAATAATTAGCATCATCTTAGCATATTACCAGTATCGATTCATGGCTTTCGGTCAAGAAAGTGGAACCTACTATAGCCTTTTAGCTAGGATTCCAGAGTTTTTGATTGGTGCCTTCATGAGCGTTGTTCTAAGTAACGGTCAGGTAAAGAACAAAAAGTACAGCCTCCCGCTAGCCCTTTCTGGAGTTTCATTATTGATCTATGGCTTAATGAGTTTAGATGAGAATTCAGCTTTTCCAGGAATCAATTCATTTCCGCCATGCTTAGGGATTGGCTTGATCCTTATATCAAATGACAATTTTATCACCCGGCTTTTAGCCTCAAAACCCCTGGTCTATATAGGTACGCTATCTTACTCCTTATATCTTTGGCATTGGCCTTTGATGGCATTCCAACGTTATAGAGAAGGTGTTTTTGAAGGTCACCAATTTGACTGGAAAGAAATTTTAACCATCAGCATATTAACTTTTGTGTTGAGTTGGTTATCCTATACCTTTATCGAAAATTCTATACGCCAAGGAAGCACAAAGAAATTCCTGATTAAATTTGCCTGTATTGTTGTCCCATTTGGAATTGCTACCTATAGTTTACATTGGCTTTCCAAAAAGTTTGAAACACCCTATGAGTTTACCCAGGCATCCTTTGCAACCGGATCGCATAATGTGGACCATGTCGATACCTTAGGCGATCGAAAAGACAAGAGGCCCCATGTGCTTTTGCTGGGCAACAGCCATGCTAATTCCATCAAACCTTTATTCAATATCCTTGGCGAGAAATTTCATTTTTCCATCAATACTTTGACTTCCGATAGCTTTCCTGCTTTGGAAGGAATCGACAAGAGGGAAATTCCAGAGCGAGAAATGTTGTTTTACAATCTTTCTAGGGCTCTTGTTCCGCATACTAAAGAGCTCATTGCCTCCAGCGAGGTCATCATCATTTCTGCAGATTCATTTGATGAATACCATAGTGTGACGAAAGCTGTAGACTCCCTGGCAAAGGCCTTGAAACCCAATCAAAAGTTAGTTTTAATCAACTCCTATCCTATTGTAGACCGAAATCCAGTAAGGATAAACCATGGCTTTGTGAAAAATAGCGACTATAAATTTAAAGTAACTCCGAATACCCATAGCTTGCATACCATAGACTCCATCGCACGAGTTAACAAAAACGTACTCATCTGGGATATTTCAAAAGCATCCATATATAATGATGCTCCTTATTACAAAGACACCTTGATATATTATGATGATAGGCATATCAATCGTCGTGGTGCTATATTATTAGAAAAGGAAGTTGAGGATAATTTCAAAAAGAAAATTTTACCGGTCATCCAAAACTAGTTATCTGATATTTCATTAATTTAGGACAATAACCTGAAAATTTATGAAGATGATCGATAAGCTAGCTTGGATCGAAATAAAGAATGGCAAAATCCTTTCGACAAAATCATACGGCAAGGAAAAATATTACATTCCGGGAGGGAAAAGAGAGGATGGTGAATCGGATATTGAAGCGTTGACAAGAGAGATTTCGGAAGAATTACAAGTCCAATTAATTCCAGAAAGCATCCGATACATGGGTACATTTGAGGCACATGCCGACAGCCATCCTGAAGGGATCCTTGTCAAAATGACTTGCTATAGAGCTGAATATACTGGGGAGTTGAAAGCAAGTGCAGAAATAGAACGAATGGAATGGTTGAGTTATTCTGATCTAGATTGTGTCTCTGCCGTGGATAAGATCATCTTTAAACAGTTAAAAGAGCAAGGAGAACTACTATAATTTTATCTCCAAAAAAATAAATCCAATTTTTTGTAACCTTTTCGCCGTAGCCTTCCACTAATGTATAAAATCAAATATTATGGAAGCATTCGAAGTATTAATTCCAATTTCATTTTTTGCTTGTATTGTACTGTGTACATATTTTATCAGCAAATATAGGTCAGAAACGATTACCAAATTAGGCGGACCGATTCCGAGAACACCGGGTAAACCAAATTCTTGGAAGAAAATTGGGGTTGTGGTCATTGGATTTGCCCTTGGATCTCTATTGTCAGGTCTATTATTTGCCTTGCACATTCTGAATGATTCTGATTGGGATGGTTTTATCATTATTGGGCTCATTGCCTTGACAGTAGGAGTATCATTAATTATTGCGGATAAACAGGACAAAAAAGAAGAGAACAGCATTGATGGATAGTCTTTACATAGACAAAGTTCTTTCTGGAGATCGCCATGCCTTTAGCTACTTTATCAGTACCTATAAAGACATGGCCTTTTCCATTGCTATCTCTATTGTAAAAAATGAACTTCTCGCAGAAGAAGTTGCACAAGAGTCCTTTGTTCAAACCTATCTTTCACTCAAAAATTTTAAGGGCAATTCCAAGTTCAGTACTTGGTTTTACAAGATCGTGGTTCATTGCTCTTACAAAATGATCCAAAAAAAAACCATTCAATTTGTGGAACTAGACCTAGGTCAGCATGATCTTCAATTTGATGACCATGCCTTGAAAAACTTGATGATAGAGGAACAGAAACAAATGATAAACGAGGTACTGAGAAGGCTACCCAGCAATGAAGCCCTCGCCTTGAGGTTGTTTTATCTTGAGGAATTGCCAGCGGCGGAGCTATGTGAAATCACTGGCTGGACCACTGCCAACTGTAAAATCATTCTTTTTCGTGCTCGGAAAAGAATGGCATTTGAACTAAACAAAGAAATAAACAGCATGTATTATGGAAGAGAACAAGGATGACTTCAAGGAGATCATGAAGATGGCAAAATTGGAGATGCCTTTTGATGATTTTGATGCTAAGGTAATGTCTAAGATTGAAAAAATTGAAGCAGAGAAAGAATCAATCAGTAAGTCCAGGAAATATGCATTGATATTTTTTGCAGCAGGTACGCTTTTTGGAATCTGCTTAAACTATCTGGTCACTGAACTGATATTTCCAAAAATCACAGATCTTCAGCTCCGAAATTATCTAGGATTATTCTCCCAGATGCTTTATGTCCTGCTGATCGTATTGTTCAGCGACAAGATCTTGAAGCTGAGAAGACATATTAAAAACCCTGAACTATAAATTTGCGGTTACCATTGTCTTAAGTTTTTATAAATCCTTCAAAAGCAAAGCCTAATTACATTAATAATTTTTACTTTTATTAAAATTTATTGATTTATGATGGATTTAGATCAGTATAAACTGCTGAAGTTTGTAAACACCAGCATGGACTTTGACAACTACTTCAAGTTGGTAAACGACAGTAAGGTGATGGAAATGATTACAGAAAGGCCCTTTGAATATGCAGAAGCCAGAGAGGACTTCAAAAAACTCTTAAAATTAAACTCCATCTCCCCTAACTTTGGTACCTTTAAAATAGTAGAAAAGAAAAAAGGTTCATTTATTGGATTAGCCAAACTTGAAATTACGGAGTCCAATGCTGACATTGCTGAATTAGGCTACATTATCATTCCTGAATTCTGGGGAAAAGGCATTGCCAGCCAAATAGCCGAACATTTAGTCCAATACTCAAAATCTATTAAAAACCTAAAGGGACTATTTGCCATAATTGACCCCAAAAATTATGCATCCAAAAAGATCTTAACTAAAAATGGCTTTCAATCTAGGGAATTCCGTGACTTTAACGGCCTTCCAGGGGAAATATTGGAGCTTATATTTTAAAAATATTAATGAAGAAAAGTATTAGAAACTACTATGTGCTCACTGGTGGACCGGGAACTGGCAAGACCAGCTTATTGACACTGCTTGCAGAAAAGGGGTTTCCATGTATTCCAGAAGTTGCCCGAGAAATCATCAAAGAACAAGTGTTGAACAGAGGCTCTGCTCTACCCTGGGCCGACAAAGAAGCCTATGCCAATCGGATGTGGTCTGAATCTCTGTGTTCCTATAAGTTGACCCTACAGCGATTTGAAAATGAGGTAGTCTTCTTTGACCGAGGCTTGTTGGACAGCATTTGCTATATGGAAATGGAAGACATAAAGATCAGTCAGGAAATTCAAGATGACCTGAGTTCAGCTTTGTACAAAAAGGTATTTATCCTTCCACCATGGGAGGAAATTTACGTAACTGATTCTGAAAGGAAACAATCTTGGGCCGAGGCATTGGAAACCTTTGAATCCATGAAAAAAGTATATGAGAAATATGGTTATGAGACCATTGAGGTCCCCAAACTGTCCATAGCGGAGCGGGTTCAATTTATCGAAAGGAATTTATAAAAAAGGCTACCTAAAATATTAGGTAGCCTCTCCATTTTAAATTATCGCCTTAATTTTTAGATTGGTAATCTTTATTTTGAGTCAATTTAGGATTACGTTGAAGTTCATCCAGAGAGATTGGCCATAAAAGGTCAGAATCTTTGAATGTAGCTCCTGAAGCATTTTTGCCTCCAACTAAGTTTATGTAAGTAACTTTTCCTTTTTCAGTATCTGAAATAACAGGGAATTTACCGGTACGCAAACAGTCGTCCCACATCTTAAACTCAAGTGGCAATTCACGAAGACGTTCAGTCCATACTTCTTCAACAAAGGCAGTTGGAGAAAGAGCCTGAAGTTCTGTTGTGTACTGAGCCACTGTCTTATTGGTTGTGCTCGCACGAGCTTTGATCCTTGCCAAGTATCCTGCAGCCTCTGCGGTAACCGCATTGGCAGCTTTTGCTGTACTTTCAGCAGCGATCAATAACGCCTCTGCATAACGGTAGATATTGAAATCCTTGGTACCACGACCAGAAGTCAATATCGCAGCCTCATCTACATAGTACCAAACACCTGCATCATCAGATTTCCATATCTTTCCAGTGTTTGGGTTTTTATATTCCCAATGGAAAAATTGGTTAGGCTGGATCCTTAAGTCGTCTGCTTTGTACACGTTCAAGAACTTTTTGGTCGGTCCATAAACGCGTTCGAAGATGGCATATTTGTCAAATACAGCCGTAGCAGAAGAGTTGAATCCATAAGTTGGCCACCAACCACTTGAAGAGATCGTTCCGTCAAATTCATACGCATAGATTGACTCTGCTAAGTTATCTGTAGTACGCAACTTGTTGTAAGCACTCTTCAATTTTAAGTCCTCATTTGCTGTCAAGCTGTGCGGAGAGTTTACCACCATTTTAGAATAGGTAGCAGCCTCTGCAAATTTACCTTGTTGTAAATAAACATTCGCAAGCGTCATTGCCGCAACATATTTAGTAATACGGTTCTTGTTCTCTGTGAAAGTCACTGCTGGCAATCCATCGACCGCATCTTTAAGATCTTTCTCGATAGCTTGATAAACCGTAGCTACAGGAGAACGCTCAAGGTAAAGGTTGTCAAGATTTTCAGTAGGTTCCAAGTGCAAAGGCACATCTCCGAATGTTTTCACCAAATAGAAGTAGTTGAAAGCTCTGAAGAACTTAGCAGTAGCGATCAAGGTCTTCTGCTGATTGGCATCCGTAAATGGAATCTCAGGGATATGTTTCACGGCACCATTAGCGATATTGATGGAATTGTAACTATCATTCCAAATCGTGTTCATGGTGTTGGATACGATACGGGTGTTTTCCTGTCTGTTCAATAATCTTGAATATTGACAGATCAACTCTTGGTTTTCATAAGAGTTGGTAAAGTACCCCGTTAAAAAGGTAGGGATGGAAGCCGTTGGACCGAGGTATGCACTTCCTGCATTTCCGTATCTTACGGTAGCTCCCCTACGGTATAATGCATTGACATTTCCTATTGCTTGGGCCTCTGTTTTATAGAAGAAATTTAAAGTCTCATTGGACTTAGGCTGTTCCTCTAAAAACTTCTCACAGGAACTCAGACCAAGCACACCTGTCAATAGTATAGCGATTGCAAAATTTCTAGTTTTCATAATAATAATTCTATAGATTATAAGGTCAGGTTAACTCCGAAAGTGAAAGTCTTGGCTCTTGGGTAAGAGAAGAAAGTCATGTTCTGACCGAATTTATTTCCTTCACCCAATGAAGTACTTTCTGGATCGTATCCTTGGAAGTCTTTGTTAGTAAACAACCATGGGTTATTCGCACTTGCATAGATACGCAATGCCGAGAAGCCCATTCTGCTAGCTAGGTCTGACTTGAATGAATAACCCAATTGTAGCACGTTAACACGTAGGTATGAACCATCAACCACCCATTGTGAATCCACATTGGTATCCTGTCCAGCGTGACCATTGTTTGTCAAATATATCGCTTGCTGCATAGTACCTGGATTAGTTCCATTGTATGCATCGGTCAAGATAGTTTTCAAACCATTGGTAATACCGAAACGGTCATAGGTCGAGTGGAAGAACTGTTGCATGGTCTCTACTCCGTAAACAAACTGAAGGTCAACGGTTAAGTCGAAATTCTTGTAGTTTACGGTGTTGATAAAGCTACCCATCCAATCAGGAACACCTTGTCCTAAGATTCTTTGGGTCGTAGAACGTTTTGGTCTACCGATCTTGTTCTGATCGATCTCTCCGTTTTCGAAATCCTGAACGGTATAGATCTTTTCTCTTTCGTAACCATAGAAACTGTTCAAGTTCTCGCCTACACGGATGATACTGTTAGGTCCACCAACCCATCCGTTCAATAGAATGTCTTCGTTGTTTTCACCTAGTTTCAACACCTTGTTCTTGTTGTAGCTACCGTTCAAGCTGATATTCCAGGTTAGGTCATCTCTGCGGATCGGATTAGCAGTAACCAATACCTCTACCCCACTGTTTCTAACTGAACCGATGTTTTTCCAAACATCATTGAATCCTGTTGAGTAAGGAACCGGTGCTCTCAACAATAGGTCTGTTGTTGTTCTATTGTAGTATGAGATATCAAAGTTCAATTTGTTTTCGAACAAACCTAATTCAAAACCAGCATCATAAGTTTTGGTCTTTTCCCATTGTAATCCAGGGTTACCAAGGTTTCCTACAACATATGATGGCTCACGGTTACTGTTGATCAAAGTAGTACCCGCACCGATCATGAACAATGATGAATATGGATCGATCTCCGAGTTACCGGTAATACCGTAAGAAGTGTGAAGTTTTAAGTTGCTAACTGTATTTTGGTCTCTCATGAACTGTTCGTTGGAAACATTCCATGCTAAACCTGCAGACGGGAAGAAACCATATTTCTTATCCTGTCCAAATTTAGAGGAACCATCCGCACGAGCAGTTAAAGTAACTGAATAACGGTCATCGTAGCTATAGTTACCACGAACGAAATACGAGTTCATCGCCCATTTGTTTGTTCCTGAACCTGGAGAACCTGGGATAGAACCAACACCTAAGTTGTTGTATTCATAAGCATCGGTAGTAAATCCTTCCGTACGGGTATTGAAACCGAAATAGGTACGTTCCTGCCAAGAAAGACCCGCCATAGCATTTACCCTATGTTTGTCGAAAGTCTTGTTGTAGGTTAGGTACGTTTCTTCTTGCCAATACAGGTCATTCCAGCTGCTCACTTCAGCCCAACCGTTAGGTCTTGAGATGTTATTCAATAAAATAGAAGAATATCCTCTGTATTCTTTTCTGTGGTTATCAATACCGAATTGAGTTTTCAGGTCTAAACCATCAGCAATGTGGAAAGTCAATGCCGCATTACCGAAGATTTGGGTATTGTAGCGCATTCTCTTCTGCAAATCCAAGATAGAAACTGGGTTTGCCATACCTTCGAATGCCAACACGTTAGAAACCGTTGAAGATGAAGAGTTAGTGTATTTACCATCCGGTTGGTAGATAGGTAACCAAGGAAGCATTTCGATCATGGTACGACGCGCATCCTGACCACCACCATCCTCTGGTGTATGTTGGCCCCAAGTATGGTTTGCCAATAAGTTCACACTGGTCGATAACCATTCCTTAACTTTAGAATCATAGGCTAATTTACCGTTGATACGTTTGCTGTAGGTATTGTTCACCACCCCTTGGTTTTCAGAGTAGTTCAAGAACGCACCAACCGATGAATTCTCGTCACCTTGTTGGATATCGATCTGGTGGTTATGGGACAGGGAATTCCTTGTCGCCTCTCTCTGCCAGTCCGTATTGTACAATGGGTTACCGCTTGCATCGAAGTAGTTCGGGTCATTGAACCAGGAAGTCTTGTTCAGGTTCCAGTTCTTGCCCTGCCATTTGTTTTCGTTCTCAAGACCGATCATAAAGGCATCCACCCATTCCTGACCGCTCAGAACATCCATATAGCGCTGTACAGAGTTACTGCTCACAGAACCTTGGTAGCTGATTGTCCTTCTGCCATCCTTGTTACCCCTTTTGGTCGTAACCAAGATAACACCGTTGGCACCACGCGCACCATAGATCGCTGCTGATGAAGCGTCTTTCAATACTTCGATACTCTGGATATCGTTCGGGTTCAACAAATGGAAATCTTGCATCACCACTCCATCCACCACGTAAAGTGGGTTTGAAGAAGAGTTGATGGTGTTTGTACCACGGATAATCACCCTATTGGCATAGGCACCTGGCTGGCTCGAGTTGGAATAGATGTTGACACCTGGCGCTTTACCCCTTAAGTTTTCTAGGGGACTAAAGCTCTGTGCCTTGATCATGTCCTCTCCTTTTACGTTGGAGATCGAACCCGTCACATCAGACTTTCTCATGGTACCATAACCTACAACCACCAATTCCTCGATCTGTTGATCGGAACTTTCTAGAGAGAAGTTCATGGTGCTGGAACTTACCGTTTTCTCTTGGGACTTGAACCCTAAGAAATTGGCAACGATTACCTGACCGGTATTTGCTGCAATGGAGAAGTTACCATTGTCGTCGGTCTGCGTGGCGGTATTGGTACCTTTGACAGAGATGGTCACCCCTCCCATAGGCTGGTTAGTACCTGCATCACGGACAACGCCTGAAACGGTCTGTTGCTGCAAATTAGTGGTTAGGACTGCGTTCGGTCCAAAGCTAACATTGGCATTAGCCGGACTGTAAC
Organism: Sphingobacterium sp. LZ11T8; assembly: GCF_024261425.1. NCBI lineage: Bacteria > Pseudomonadati > Bacteroidota > Sphingobacteriia > Sphingobacteriales > Sphingobacteriaceae > Sphingobacterium > Sphingobacterium sp. LZ11T8. The sequence continues at coordinate 80,423 of NZ_JANBZY010000003.1, forward strand.
TAGTTGCGAGGAGCACTAAGGGAATAATCCATAGCCTCTTGCCTCTACGAGTAAAATTGTCAGAATTCCACATAAAAATATAGTTAATAATAAATAATGCTAAAACGATTTATAATTTTGGCTCTAAAAATCTCAAATACAGGTTTCCTAATTAAATAACTGTGTTAGGTGTTCTCTTCAATAGTTAAAGTTCATCACGAATTAACGCAATAAATTTGATTTCAGCTATACTTTTTAAAAATTTTATAAACTCTTTCGTGTTTTGTAATAATGGTTAAGGAATGTAAATAGTTATAACTAGCTATTAAATTATATTCTAATAGCAAAGACAGCAATTCACAATAGTTAATTTTACCCAATAAATTTACAGGAAAATAATGGAAAACCTAAACGGAATTGTAGATATATTTCTATATAATCAGTAATTATGAGAAAATGTAATCCTGAAAAAATCAATAAATATTTTATTTCAAGACAATAAATGAAGTTTTTTGGAGGACATGGGAACAAGAAAGACTCAAGATTTTGACGCTAGGAATGAAATATCCTCAACTTCAAGCACATGCTTATTGTATCCATGTATGGATACGACGATCATGGCTTTTGCGACTTCTTCTAAGGTTAGGAAATAGGTTTTGTTGAACGGTCTCAGGATTGGATAGAGGGCAGTAATCAGTTTAAAGATACCCTTGACATTTTTTGCACCGGGGGTAGGACGCATAAATGCGGGACGAAAATTGTACACAGCTTTAAAAGGAAGTTTCATCAGGTCATTTTCAGTTTTACCCTTTACTCTAGCCCACATGGTCCTTCCTTGTTCGGAACTGTCGGTTCCTGAACCCGAAACATAACAGAAAGTCATGTCTTTATTAATGGCCAACAGTTTTTTGGCAAAGCCTAAAGTTAGGTCATAAGTTAACATGCTGTATTTTTGTTCATCCATGCCTACGGAAGAAACCCCAGCACAGAAATAACAGGCATTGTACGAAGACAGATCCTCTCCTATGCTTTCAATATCCTGAATATCAGATAGAATCGCTTGTGATAATTTGGGGTGTTGTAGCGGATATTCCTTTCTGTTGACAATCAACACCCTTTCTACTTCAGGATTGACTAAACATTCCTGAAGCACTCCTTCCCCAACCATTCCAGTTGCACCCGTAATAATCACTTTTAATTTTTGCATACCTATTCTAGATTCCAATATCTTGAACGAAAAATTCTACATAAATTATTCCAAAAATTGAATGTATAACCACATAAGTTTTAAACCCACATTAATTCACAAATTGACTTCTTGCTATTGTTTCGTAAAAATTAACACAAATACATATTGCCGAAATATTATTCACCCAAATAACTAAACTACAAGCCCAACTATTGGATAAATACGGGTATTAATATTAAATTAATATTATTAGCATGATTACTACTTCCTACCACAATCTTGATCCAGTGATCCGATCCAGTTAGCCTAGCTATCTGCCATAGAATTCTATAAGGTCTTGGTTTCCATACCTCCAAACAGACCTCAAGAATAATGATTGATTTATACCCTTTTTTGATTTAGGATATCGATTTCGTCAAATTAATAGAAGCTTTACATTCCCTTTGACCAATAATCCTTTTTTTAATACAGTTGTATGCTTTAAACTATGCTGATTTGGCCTTCCCTTTCGCTATGCTTGGTAGTTATTGAAAAAAATCAAGAATATTCTTAACCTAGAATAAACTTTTACTCATTTCCATTGTCTATCTTTAAACAATTAGCGCTAGAAGAAATTAAAATAAAGCGCATTTAATGCCAACACACTAACTGATAACAGATTATGAAAAATTTCACTTTCCTATTCTTATTCCTATGCTTAAGCTTGTTTTTTACTAGCTGTGACAAGACCGAAGAAAAAATTGATTCTGAAGACCCATCCTTTCAACTCATTGAGAACCACAAGGAAATTAAAGGAAAAGTATCTTTCAATGGGGGGAATGAAAATTGCGGAAAAATTTATGTTTCGGCCCAAATTGAAGCTGCGGAAGGTAAATATGCTGAAATTACCTTTACCATACTCTCCAATGGTGAATTGGTATCCGTAAAGTACAACACAAACACTCCTACTGGACCTGGCGTTTTCTATTCCCAAACTATAGAGCCTAAAAAATCCTTTTCTATTGAAGACTTTAAATATGACCCCCAGAATCAAACGGTGTCATTTAAATTTAAGGGAAAGATTTTTGAATTCCCTAATGCTAAATCTGAAAGGGAAATCGAGGGATCCATCCAGGCCAAAGAGATTGGATCTGTGGGATGTGAAGCCCTCATTTTTGACATTAGAACCACTAATCCAAAATTTCAGTTCTTTTCGACAACAAGCTCTTCTGGTAAATCGCTCTCCAACGTTACGAATGAATATTATGATTACAGGTATAATACCTTTTCCAATTCAGGCCAACATTTGGTATTAAAATTAGAAAATGGCATATCCAGCTATTTGGGTCAAGAAATTGATCTTGATGTAGAAAACCAAAAAAACTGGGCTGAATATATGGAATACATAGGACCTTTTACTGCAAATTACAACTATAGTATAAATCCAGGAGAGTGGAAAAAATTTAAGGTCAAGGGAAAAATCCAATCCCTAAAAAAGCATTCAAATCCTCCAGAGAGTTTTGGAACTTATTACGAGGGTTTCATGGTTTTAGATATCTATGATAACGAGAAGCTGATCGTTGAAAATGCTGTCTTACCTTTCGAGCTAAGTAAATAAAAATCTTTAAGTAAAGGCTAAAAAAGACATCCAATTTAACTTAAATTGGATGTCTTTTTATTAAAAAGGAAGAATAAATTGCCAAAACCATTTAAAATTTGTTTATTTAAATTTTTAGAAATCTCCCTATCAGGATCATTTCAGGATGAACTAATTATGACAGAACGTAAGACTTTAAAGGATATTGCCAGAGACTTAAAACTATCTATTTCTACCGTTTCCAAGTCTCTATCAGATAGTTATGAAATCAGCGAGTCTACTAAAAAAATGGTAAAAGACTATGCTGAAAAACATAACTATGTCCCTAACAAGGTCGCTCGGACATTGAAAACAGGCAAGACCAACACGATTGGTGTCATCGTTTTTAATATCAGCAATACGTTTATCTCCCAAGTCCTTGATGGGATCCATAAGGGATCCCAAATTGATAAATATGATATCATCATCATGCAGAGCCGTGATGATGTCAATTTGGAAAAGCATGCCATTGAGGTGCTAAAGATGCGTGGAATTGATGGCCTTTTGATATCCCCTGTTTCTTTCAATTCAAACTATGAACAACTAAAGAGCCTACAGGATTCGGGGATCCCAGTGGTTCTATTTGACCGGGTAAACCATGACCTGCAAACCCATAAGGTTGGAATAGACAACCAACTGAGTGCCTATGATGCCACCGAACACCTCCTGAACTCTGGAAGGAAGAATATTTTACATATCACGGGTAAAAACATAGGAGTTTCGGAAGCCAGATTAGTAGGGTTCCAGAAATGCCTGAAAGACCATAAGATAGAATTTGATAATAATTTTTACCTAGAATGTGACTATAGCAAACATGATGAAATCGAAGATTCAATCATAAAAAAGCTGAACTATCTAAAATCTACAGGAAACATGGTCAATGCCATCTTTGGTGCAACCGATGACATCACCACCCTGACCTTGGGCATATTAGCTGAAATGAACATCAAGGTTCCCGAAGAGGTTTCAGTCATAGGTTTCTCCAATATTAGGATTCCAAACTCCCTTAACCCATCCCTTTCCACAGTGGTTCAACCTACAGAAGAGATTGGAATGATTGCCTTCCAAAAGTTAGTCGAGCTGATCAATGCCAAATACCCAATTGAAGAATATGAAACCATTGAACTAAAGACTAAATTGATCCCTAGGAAATCTTCAGTACTCTAAAAGCAAAAACACCTATAACAAAGTACAGGTGCTTTTAAATAATATCTTAAATTCTATAACGTAATCCTATAAAAATCGTAGATGGATCAATTCCTTCTGCTTCAAAATAAAACTTAGGTTTGTATCCCACAAAAGGAGAAAACTTCTTGATGTCGAACTGGAATCCAGCCAGCGCATTTATGATAATATCATTAGCATCCGTTCCGCGAATCCCTTCAAAACCTAATCCTGCCCCAACAAACACACTCGGCATCTTTTTCAAGAGCAATACGGTATATAGATAATCGGCACCTATATAGCAAACATCATAATCACCTAATCCTACCTGAGCTTGAATAGCTTGTCTTTCTCTGAAATCATATTTAGCATTGACCGAATATAGCTTGGCATAGGTGGGCGACTCCATGTTCCATTCTAAATGTGCTCCGATAGAAAATGGATTAGACTGGGCATTGGAATGCAAATGAATAATAGTAATTAGAGTTAACAAGAAAAGACTCTTTGTAATTTTAAGCATAATGATTTGTTAGTGGGTTAATAAATAATCGTCAAATATATAAAAATAACTACATCAACAATGCTAAAAATAAAAAGGGAGCAGAATTACCGCTCCCTTGAAAACTAACCCTAATAATATTAGAAGGAAGTTTATTTCCACCCCCCTCCTAATGCTTTATATACATTAACAACTGCATTGAGTTGTTGTTTTTTTGTTTCGATTAATTCGAGCTTTGCATCCAATACGTCCCTTTGTGTCATCAAAACTTCTAAATAATCTGCCCTTGCAGACTTGAAGAGTTCATTGGATACATCAATGGATTTATTCAATGCATCCACTTCTTGGTTCTTATAGACATATCCTTTCTCCAAATTGTCAATATTGGACAGCTGGGTAGATACTTCGGTGAAAGCATTCAACAGGGTCCGTTCATAATTATAGATGGCTTGGATCTGCCTTGCATTTGCGGAATTGAATTCCGCCTTGATGGCGTTCTTATTCAAAAGTGGTGCAGTAAGGTCCCCCGCTAAATTATATAACAAGGATTCCGGCAACCTGAAAAGATAAGATGGTTTAAATGCCTGAAGACCAAAAGCAGCTGAGATATCCAGTGAAGGATAGAATTCCTTTTTGGCCACCTGTACATCCAATTTTGACGCAGCAAGTTCATGCTCTGCCTGTAGGATATCAGGGCGGTTATTCAGCAATTGACTTGGAATCCCCGTTCTCACCGTTGCAGGAACTAGATCAATGAAATTAGCTTGGTTTCTTGCAATTTCCTGCGGATACCTACCTAAGAGAAAATTGATCCTGTTTTCCGTTTCCTTGATCTGTTGCAAGGTAGAAAATTCCATTCCCTTGGTTTTTGCAACCTCTGCCTCAAACTTTTTAACAGCCAATTCCGTTACCCGGGTTGCTTCCTTTTGGATCTTCACGACCTCCAAGGCTTTTTCCTGCAGCTGAATGTTCTGACGAATGATGGACAGTTGATTATCCAAGGCCAATAACTCATAATAGGAATTGGCCACTTCAGCAATCAGGCTGCTCAGCACAAAGTTCTTACCTTCCACGGTTGCCAAATAACGGTTTACCGCTGCCTGTTCAGAATCTTTTAACTTTCGCCAGATATCAACCTCCCAATGGGCAAAAACAGAAACATTTAGATCACCTAAGGGATCGGGCATCTCATGTCCAGGAGTAATTTCTGTGGAAGCATCACCTGCTCCTTGCGAGGTATAGCGACCCACTTTTTCGACTCCACCCCCAGCTCCAATGTCCACGATAGGTTTCAATGCTCCTTTTCGGAGCATGATATCATTCTTGGCAATCTCCAGTTCCTGAAGGGTAATGTTCAGTTCCTGATTATTCTTTAAAGCAGTATCGATCAAGGAAATCAGGTTTGGATCTGTAAAGAACTCCCTCCATTTCACGTTGCCTGAGTTTGTGGTATCTTGGCTGGCCAATGAATCCACAAAACTGGTCGGCATTACTTTATTTTCTTTCTTCTGCGTTGCCTGAGGCACTTTACAGCTTGATACAGAAAGTGCCAATATTCCGACGGCAACCCAATTGAAGTAGTTATATTTTTTATTTTCCATCGATTTCTTCAGATAAAGGGTTTTCGTCTTCTTGTTTAATCAATTTACGTTTGGAGGCGATTGTCCCGAAAATAAAGTACAATCCCGGGATCACAAGGACCCCGAAGATGGTACCGAACAGCATCCCTCCTGCCGCCGCGGTACCAATCGTTCGGTTCCCAATAGCACCTGGACCCGTAGCCAGGACTAATGGAATTAATCCTGCAATAAATGCAAATGAGGTCATCAAGATCGGTCTGAAACGGACTTTTGCACCTTCCATGGCTGCTTCAAAAATGCTCAGGCCTTCTTGATGTTTCTGAACAGCGAACTCCACGATCAACACGGCATTCTTACCCAGCAGACCGATCAGCATGACCAGTGCAACCTGCGCATAGATGTTATTCTCAAGATGCAGCAGTTTCAATAGGAAAAAGGCACCGAAGATTCCGACAGGTAGGGAAAGTATCACAGCAAATGGGAGGATAAAACTCTCATATTGCGCTGCCAAAATCAAATAGACAAAGCCTAAACAGATCATGAATATATAAATGGCCTGGTTACCACGGGCTACCTCATCCTTCGAAATACCGGCCCAATCAATGGCATAGCCACGTTGCAAGCTTTTCAGAGCAACTTCATTTACTACATTGATCGCTTCGCCAGAACTAAAGCCCTGTTTCGCTGACCCAGAAATCTCTGATGCCAAATACATATTATGTCGGGTAATCTCTGAAAGTCCATATACCTTTTCCATATGCATAAACTCAGAAAATGGCACCATTTCGCCTTTATCATTTTTGGCATATAGCTTTAAGATATCCTCAGGCAAGGCTCTATATTGAGGTAAAGCCTGAACCATGACCTTATATTGTCTATCGAACTTGATGAAGTTGGTTTCATAGTTCGATCCCACCAAGGTAGACAGGGTGGTCATCGCATTATCTATGGAAATACCCTTTTGTTGAGCTATTTCATTATCGATTTTTAAAAGGTATTGCGGAAAACTTGCACTAAAGAATGTAAATACAGATGCCAGTCCAGGCCTATTGTTCAACTCCTTTACAAAATCCTTGCTCACTTGTTCCATTTTCTGGAAATCATTGTTACCGGTTTTATCCAACAACCTTAATTCAAATCCTCCGGCTGCTCCATAACCAGGTACTGCTGGTGGTTGGAAGAACTCAATGGATGCTCCAGGAATGTTTTCAGCACTTTTCTCCAATTGCTCAATGATCTCTAAAGCTGATTCCTTCCTTTCTTCCCAACCTTTCAAATTGATCAATAGTGTCCCGGTATTTGCTGCCGTTCCTTCATTCAGGATTTCATAACCTGCAAGTGAAGAAACGGATGCTACACCATCGATATCCTCTGCTTCTTTCTGCAAATCCAATGCAGCCTTATTTGTCCGTTCCAAGGTTGATCCTGGTGGGGTCTGTATAATGGCATAAATCATCCCTTGGTCTTCATTGGGGATAAAGCCTGAAGGCACACTATTATTTAGGAAATAGGCTCCAATACAAAAACCGATCAATATCAGGAAGGTTAATATGCGTTTGTTTACAATCTTACTCAGCAACTTGACATAGCGGTTCTGCATATTGTCAAATCCTCTATTGAAGGAATCCAGGAATTTATCAACGATGGATTTCTTACGAGGCTTTCCATGGTTGTTCTTTAGGAGAATGGCACATAATGCCGGAGTCAAGGTCAATGCCACAATACCAGAAAGGATAATGGAGGTCGCCATGGTAATCGAGAACTGACGGTAAAAGATGCCGACAGGTCCCGACATAAAGGCTACAGGAATAAACACCGCAGCCATCAAAAAGGTAATCGCAATAATTGCACCTGCAATTTCATGCATAGCCTTTTTGGTTGCTTTATAGGCCGATACATGGTGTTCCTCCATCTTCTTGTGCACTGCCTCGATGACGACGATTGCATCATCAACGACCACCCCAATAGCCAGCACCAAGGCAAAAAGGGTGATCAAGTTGATGCTGATCCCAAAAAATTGCATAAACAAGAATGCTCCGATCAAAGACACAGGAACGGCAATCGTCGGGATCAAGGTCGATCGTAAATCCCCTAAAAACAGAAACACCACAAAAGCCACCAAAATAAAGGCTTCGACCAAGGTATGTACTACCTTTTCCATAGAAGCATCCAAGAATTTGGATACATCGTAACTTATCTCATAGTGCAGCCCTTTGGGAAAAGATTGCTGCAGCTCTTCCATTTTCGCCTTGACATCCTTGATTACCTGAGAGGCATTACTTCCATAGGATTGTTTCAGGACAATCGCTGCAGAAGGTCTCCCGTTCAAGGTGGAGTAGATATCGTACATGGCAGAACCGAAATGTATATCGGCTACATCTTTCAATCTCAAGATCTCCCCATTTGGATTTACCTTAAGGATGATATTGCCATATTCCTCCTCCGTCGTAAAACGCCCGGAATACTTTAGGATATACTCAAAGGATTGGGATTTTATACCCGAAGACTCACCGGCTCGACCTGGAGAAGCTTCTAGGCTCTGTTCCTCAAGGGCTTTCATCACTTCTTCTGAAGAAACCTTATAGGCTGTCATCCGATCGGGTTTCAACCAAATACGCATGGCATATTCCCTGTTTCCCAAGATATCGGCGACACCCACACCTGGAACACGCCTCAACTCTGACACCACATTGATATCGGCAAAGTTGTACATGAAATTCCCATCCAAATCCTTTTCGTCACTGTACATATTGATGTACATCAACATATTGGATTCCTCACGGGTTATTTTTACCCCTTCACGGACCACAATCGGTGGAAGCTTATTGACTACCGAAGCTACCCTGTTCTGTACATTGACGGAGGCTTGGTTAGGGTCGGTCCCTAAATCAAAAACGATCTGAATACTGGCTTCCCCATCATTTCCGGCATCGGAAGCCATATATTTCATGCCGGGCACCCCATTGATTGCCCTTTCTAATGGGATGATGACGGCTTTGATCATCAACTCTCCATTCGCACCTGGATATTCTGCTTTCACATTTACCTTCGGTGGAGAGATTGACGGAAATTGTGTTACTGGCAATTGTGTCATGGCCAATACCCCTAAGAATACGATAATAAGGGATATGACAATAGAAAGTACCGGTCTATTTATAAATCTGTTAAACATGTTATTCTATTTTTTTCCTTACAACTTATTCTGTTCTGATCTTTAAATTTGAGATGGCATCTTTCGGCTCCACATACTCATATTTGATCTTTTCGCCATCCTTAACTTTCTGCAATCCTTCTAGAAGGATCTTATCGTTCGGCGCAATTCCTCCCGCAACGACATATAGATCGGGTAGCGAAGCACTGATCTTGATCGGTTGCGAAACGACTTTTCCATCCTTGCCGATCATGAATACATACTTTTTATCTTGAACTTCGTAAGTTGCCTTTTGTGGAATCAATAGGGCACGCTTCATTGGAACTTTCATCAAGACCTTTCCAGTCTCTCCGTTCCGCAGTAATTTATTCGGGTTAGGGAATCGAGCACGGAAAGCGATATTACCGGTTTCGATATCGAACTCTCCTTCAATGGTTTCCACCATGCCCTTATGTTCTAACTCTTCATTGTTCGCCAACAATAGGGAAACGTGATTATCGGCACGGTTGGCCACATTGCGTTGATAATCTAGATACTCGGGTTCGGAGACATTGAAATAGGCAAACATCTGCGAGTTGTCCGACAAGCTCGTCAATAGCTCCCCTTCATCAACCAAACTTCCCAATTTCAATGGAATCCTATCAATCGTACCATCAAATGGTGCTCTAACCTCTGTAAAGTTTAAGTGTATTTTTGCTATAGCTGCCTCAGCCTTTGCCCGTTCCAGTTTCGCTTTTGCCATTGCCAGTTCATTCGGCGATACGATATTCTTATCAGACAGGTTTTGGGTATTCTGAACTTCGATCTGCGCGACTTCAACCTCAGCCATTTGTTTGTTCAGTTCGGCTTGGTACATGGTAGGCTTGATACGGAACAGCAATTGACCCTTTCTGACCGTTTGGCCTTCATCGACATAGATTTGCTCGAGATATCCTTTCTCCAGCGCACGCAATTCAATATTTCTTACAGATTTAATCTGGGACACATACTCTTTGTTAAAGCTCGTGTCAATTTCTGCCGGAGAGGTTACAGTGTATCTGAAAGCCTCTTCCTTTTCTTCTTTTTTTTCATTGCAAGACACTAGGCACAGTGCAGCCAGTGAACTCATGAGCATGACAACTCTCTTCATTTTGTTTTAAAGATTTTTTTAAAGTTTTTGAATGTAAAATGGGCTTGAACCCAAATGAGGGATAAGGACATTCAATAGTCAATGAAGATTGTTAGTGCTTAAGAAAATAATAATTAAGATACCATCAAATCAACAGCATAAAATGCCAATGACCATTGAAGTATCAAGGGTATTAAATTCTCAACGAGCGTAGAGAAATGAAAATAGGATTGGGATTATTATCGAGGATAAAATCCGTAGATTTCTGATGTGCTTTTTTTGGAAAAAACAACAAAAAAGAAAACGCAATCAGACAAGAATAGAAAGCCATCTGAAGATGATAGTCCTTCCACAGTTGGAAATCCTCAGATTCTTGTTCTAAAAGGATATGCTCTGCATGCCCTCCTAATCCATTAGAATTTGTTTGCGTGTATTTTAACTTTTGAAACTCATGTTGCTGAGCTGGGCTAATACTGCCAGCAAAGTTCTCCATAAAACTGATAGCGGGTCTATCAGAATGATTGATTACCTCATGACTGTTCCCACTCCTTATTAACAGGAAGAAGAAAAAAAGTACAAATGTGACAATCGTTTTCATTTGAAGGCAAATATACCATGTGGAATAATAATTCAAATGGCTTTAACAGATTTTAACCGTCATAATTCCGTCAGTAATTCATTATCAATTATTTAATTTTTATTATCAATCATTCCATTAGTGATAATTATGCCTTTTGTCGTAAATTTAACCTAGAGTAAAGACCAAGTTCAATATCCCTGTAAAGAGGAAATTTGAATAGCAGAGGAAATCGCAAATATATTCTTGCCTACTATTCTAAATATTTTAATTAACATTCCATTTCTTAACATACATCAATGTGCAAGAATAAATTTCCCCTCATCTTTGTTGAACAAAAACAAATAGAGAATAAATAAAGAGAATAATATTATGGCAAATTGGAACTTAGATACCGCACACAGCGAAATCGAATTTAAAGTAAAACACATGATGATCTCCACAGTAAAAGGTCATTTTGAAAACTTCAATGTTAGTGTAGAAAATAGCGAAGATGTACTAGATGCTGCAAAACATGTATCAGTAGAAATCAAAGCTGATTCCATCAACACTAAAAACAGCCAACGTGATCAACACTTAAAAAGTGAAGATTTCTTCGCTGTATCTCAATTCCCAGATATCAAATTTGTTTCCACTGGAATCGAAAAAGTAGATGACGATGAATTCAAATTAACTGGTGACTTAACTATAAAAGATGTGACCAAACCTGTTACTTTCGATGTAGAATTCGGTGGAATTGGTAAAGATCCTTGGGGCAACCAAAAAGCTGGCTATACCGTTACCGGTAAAATCAACCGTAATGACTTCGGATTAACTTGGAATGCTGCCCTTGAAACTGGTGGTGTAATGGTGAGTGAAGACGTGAAATTCCAAGCTGACTTACAATTCGTACTTGCATAATTGAATAATAAAAAAAACAGGAAAGGCCAGAGTGATCTGGCCTTTCCTGTTTTTTAGACTTAAGACATAAGATACAAGACAGTAGAATTTTCAGCCGTCCTAAAACAGCAGACTAAATTCAAACTTCCCCCCTTAGAAAGGCTCTTGTGTCTGATGTCTAGTGTCTATTGCCTTGAGCCTAGTGTCTTCATGCTCTTACTAACGATCATGACATCCTTGGCTTTCAAATTAAACTGACCAGCACGTTTTGCCTTCAATTTAATGGTTAGGATCAAACCATCTTTAGAGTTGATTACCTCCTTATCACCTAGGTTCACAAATGTTGGATATAGTGCCTTCTGACCATTGCTATGCAATCTGTCATTGGTCATATTGTTCATCTGTTTTGCGAGATGATTGTCAATTCCTACGAATTCAAAATCTTGAGGATTATATGGCAAGGCAAATGAGAATGCATTGACATCCTTCAAGTTATCTGCTTTCACGTGAACTTCCAAGATATCATCCTTGCTGAAATTAGATCTAGATGCAGAAACCTTCAGTGATCCTGAAAGCTCTTCCTTCGGATCTAACTCAACGCCCCCTTCTAACTTCGTAGCAACAGCTGAAATATCATACGCGTCAATCAACCCATTTTTGTTGATGTCTCCATTGCTTACGTAGCCCTCAAAGTCGGCATCTCCCATTCTCAAACCTGTATAGTTGGTATAGGAAGTCAGGTCATTGATATCGATCAATCGGTCATTATTGATATCACCAGGACGGTAACTATCCGTTCCAGGAACCTTAAACACATATAACTCCCTTCCAGAACCAAAATCTCCAACAGCTTTAGAAACTTTCAACTTCACAAACCTTGCTTTCGGCTGGTCCCTAAAGCTGAATTCCTTCATACTATCATTGTTCTCCCATTTGAAATCACCGGCTTCAGTCCACACCTCCTTATCATTGCTGAATTCCACCTTACCTTCCAACAAGATTCCATTTCCTCTTCCCGATCTTGGTAAATATTGAAACTTATCCAACTGGTTAAAACTGTTCAGGTCCACTATCAAATCAAATGGAACTGCCTTCTGTCCCCACTTCGTATGCCACATATTACCTTCATCAAAATCCACCAAATTATCAACTCCCTCTGATCCTTGATTAGGCACAGATGTTTCAGCAGATAATCCTGTTATGGCAAATTGCAATGGATTCGATTTGGTAGTCTGTTCAAATTCCTTCCAATCTGAAACACCGTCCTTGTTTACCGACCTGATCTTGAAATTATAATTGGTTTCAGGTTTCAATCCTTCAAACAGGAGATGATTGTCTTGGATATAACTATACTGCTGTCCATCAAATTCTATTTCATAATAGTCTGCATGCTCTACCCGATCCCATGTTGGCTCTAAAGTATAAGCCTTTGTCTTCTCCTCTGAAATGCTAACGGTACTCGGTGCGCTGAGTACCCCTGTCGATTTTTTAAAGCGATCGACTGGCGCATATTCAAAGCCTTGAATTGTTAAACTGATCGGATTTATGGTAACATCTGTTTCCTCAACTTTCACCAATAACTGTGGATTTTTAATGATCTCTGTTTGCTCAAATAGGGAGCCTTTGGTAGAGAAAGCATTCAAATTCGGCCTTCCCTCATAATAGTACACATTATTTGAACGCTCAAATTCTACCTTAGAATTCACCTCCTTCAGTTTTAAGTTTTTCTTTCCAACTTTCACCGCAATCTTCTTCGGCTTTTTGGTCATATTGACCCAAAATTCAGTGCTCTTTTCCTTATCAAAACCTTTAAAATCACCTTCGGCATTATGAACCAGAATCTTCACCTCTGCCTTCTTTTCAGCATCCGATTCAATACAGGTATAAACCCCCTCTTTATTTAGATAAGCTTGGGTAAAACCATCATCATCATATTCGTAGAAATGCGATTTCCCAGCAGGATAGATTTCATATATCCTGTGTTTTTTATTGATTTCCTGGACATTATTGTTAGGGTTTGTTCTTGGAATAATTGCTCCGGCCTTAATAAAGACCGGTGTTTTCCAGATTGGAGCATCAAAATTATTCACGATAGTATTCCCAGCATAGAGATCGCCAGAGAAATAATCTATCCAATTTCCTTCCGGAAGGTAAATACCATTACGGATATCATTCCCTAAGGAATCAACTTTGGTTTCCTGATAGATTGGAGCAACCAAAATAAAAGGTCCATACAGGAATTGATATTGCGTGGCAGAACCTTGGGTATAAGGGTTAGGATAATCCAGCATCATCGCGCGGATCATGGGTTTTCCATCAATGGCCTCCTTTGCTATACTGTATGCATAGGGCATAAGCTCAGATTTCAACTTCAGATAGTTTCTGTTGATCGATGTAAAAGGTTCACCTAGAGCATGTGGGTATTTTTCATTCGAACCCCAGCCGTCCATATTCAATTCCATCGGTGTAAAGGTCTTCCATTGGAAATCTCTTGTATTCACCTTTGTGTTCTTTCCGCCGAAAATACCATCCATATCGGAAGTGATATTAGGTTGCCCCGACAAACCAGAACCAATATAGGTCGGAATATGGAATCGTATATACTCCCATTGCCCTCCGGTCTGATCTCCAGACCAGATACCAGCATATCGTTGCGTACCTGCCCAGCCATCCAATGATATAATAAATGGACGTGCATCATTGCCATAATATGGCATGATATGTCCCACATCGGCAACACCGTTCAACCCGAAGGAATATCCCGCACCGACCCAGGCCACATCTGTTTTTAAAACACGAACCCCAGCATCACGAACCTCTTTCACGATATCCCTTTGCAGCAAGGCATCTATACTATCCTTTGGATGCAGATCTGATTGCGTCCAAAGCCCTATCTCCACGCCTTTTGAACGAGCGTATTCACCTAATGATTTAAGGTTTTGGATATTTCCATCTAATGTTTTCTCTTGCCCATATCCGGCTCCATATCCATCATTCGGCAATATCCAACCCAATGGCATGTCATGCTGTTGATACCGATCAATAACCGCTCTTGCTGAAAATTGATAATTGTTCTTTTCGCCGTTCAATGATTCCTTGGTACCGCCTTCATCCTTTTGGCTTTCCTTATACCGTTTCCCATCTTCGAATAAAACGCCTTTTTCATCTTCCTTCCAAAAGTCGCGGTTGTAGGCATTCAGGTGCCCTTCATAAAAACCAAACTTTGGCAACAATATGGGGTTTCCGGTTAACTGATAGAAATCGTTCAATACTCCGACCGGATTATCGCTGACCATAAAAAACAAGTCCAGATAATCGGTATCATGGCTAAGCTTTACCTTTCCTTTTTCAGTATTGCCAAAATCATACTTCCCTTTCTTAAAGGTGTACCACATCATACCGTAGCCTTTAGTTGACCAATAAAAGGGAGTTGGCGAGGCTACACCCCCATCTGTCCAATTATTGGTATTCTCGATAGCGATGGATTTTCCTTTATGGGAAAAACGACCGTTTTGCACACCACCACCATAAAAATATTCCGTGGGGTCTTCAGCTAATTGAAGACTAACTTTCTTCTTGTTGAATGCTATTGGGGCAATTGATTGGGTTACCAACTGCTTATTCTTGATGTTGTAGATCTTAAATAGGCCATTTGCTTTGCTGATTTCCATCGCGGCTTCCTTACTGGAAATAAACCATGAACCATCTTTCTCATTGACTTCAAAATTGTGCAGCTTCTTCCGAGGATTATTTACCAAGATCTGGGCAGCTGGCTCTGCCTGCGGGTCCCTCAGCACAGCAGATTTATTGTCCTGAAATAACCTGAAAATATTGTCAGCATAAAAATCAACCAATAATAATTGATCGTTACTGAATTTGATTTGGACTGTAGTGGGATTAATCTTCTGCACCGATTGAACCCGGACAGAATCTTCTTGAGTTTGTTGTTTTAATGTTCCTGCAGCAACAAAACTTGTCGCAGGAGATGCCGTGCTAAATAATAGCGATAAGCCCAAAGCCCAAAAGAGCTTTTGTTTGTTTCTATACATGCTATACGATCAAATAAAATACTTCTATCTGTTTATAATCGTATGTTTTAAAAAAGGTTTTTAAAGGTATAAAAGTTTAACAGTACTCTATATTTATTCCACAAATATTTTACAGAAATAAGGAGCCATCCCCCTGTTCATTAAAATCTACATATTAAGAATGATAATTAGCAGCAGCTCAAAACATGGAGTTAATTCAATAATTAAATTAAGTTAAAAGCCAGTTTTTATTCAATTTTTTTAAAAACTCTTGAAAAGGGATTGGTTTTTGTCATTTGAAATTCAAGATACTACCAAATAGCTATTACATGGAAAATCAAGAGCAAGACCTAAGTAAGAAGTATAAAGCTTTTATAAGTTATAGTCATAGTGATAATCAGGGTGAAGGTAGGAAATGGGCGGATTGGCTACACCATGCATTAGAAACCTATGAAATCCCTGAAGACCTTATCGGTAAGAAAAATGCTGCCGGCCAGGAAATCCCAAGACAGATTTACCCCGTTTTTCAGGATGAAAAGGAACTTTCGGCCAGTTCTAGCTTGAGCAGTTCCCTGACCTCAGCACTCGACCGTTCTGAATTCCTGATCTATTTAAGCTCTCCAAGATCAGCCAGATCAACTTATGTACGGGACGAAATCAGGTATTTCAAACAGACGGGCAAATCCAAACAGATCATGGCTTTGATCCTAAAAGGTGAGCCTGAATATGGCGATACACATACCGAAGCACAATGTTTCCCTGATGAACTGCGATATAACATTGATCAAAATGGACAGGTAATCAAAGATCAACCAGAGGAAGTACTTGCTGCTGATGTCCGTATTCCACATACACAGGACGAAGGATTCACCACTGCCGAAGGCTATCGCCGGTATTTGCACGAACAAGGAATAGCTAACCACCTCATCAAAAACCAGGTCGAGGAATACAAGAAAAGATTGGACCTCGCCTTGTTGAAAATAATATCCGGAATATTGGGCGTACCATTGGGGGAATTGACCAAGAGGGACCAAGCCTACCAATTGGAGAAAATAAAACAGAAGAACAAAAATATCAAACGCATTGCAACGGCGATTGCTGCCTTGGGTATCCTAGCCATCATTGCCGGTATTTTTGCCTGGAACCAAAGAAACTCCGCATTGCGCAATCTTGCAAAATCATTGTATGCTTCAGGAATCAATAAATTGACCGAAAGCGAATATGGTGATGGCGCCGCATATATTGCGGAAGCAACCCGAAGAGGTGATGAAAGTGCAGAACTTTTTGCACACTCCATGTTGTCGGTCCAAGATGATCTTACCAGAATGCCAAATGTCAATTACGGTGTAACGCGCTTCTCCCCTGATGGCAAATGGTTGGTTGGGTTCGCCAGTGCCGGAAACAATTTGAATGTACTCCAAGTTTGGGATGCCGTTGACCGGAAACTTATTAAACAACGGGATGATATCACCGCAATCCAAACCCGCTACCCGCTGTTCGATGGACAGAACAGGGCATATGTTACCACAACGAACAGCAATATCGTCAGATACGATATTGAAAAGGACCAAAAAGAGGAACTTCGATTAAATCCGGACAGCTCCTTTATTGCCATAATAGCTGTTTCTCCAGACGCTAGATATATCGTATTCAATAAAAGGTCACGGGAAGTCGTACTTTTCAATACGGAAACAAAACAAGAACAGGTCATTTCGGCAACAGAGCAGATTGCTCCATCTTCTGCATATATTGACAATAGCTCCAAAACTCTATTTGTGGAGCGTCTATTTCCAGAAGATTCTGAAGTTAGCATCTATGACCTAGCTGTAGTCGACCCTAAACCAGTCTTTAAAAAACACTTCAAATCTGGAATCAAGACACCGACCTTCAGTAATGATGGAAACCAAATTGCCTTTCACAATGCTGATGGAACGAATTATTTCAACAAATCCAATGGCGTTCAATGGTCTGCCCCATCAGCCATGTTGGTCAGGTTTACCGGCTTCACCGGTAATGGTAATCTATACCAAGGAAATGATTCCCAGATCAACCAGATCAATACGTCGAACGGATCCATTACCAAAACCAGTAAATTACCAGAAAACATCTTCTTTTTCAGCAACATGATGAAGATTATGGAACAAGATGCTACAAATGCAGAAACCAACTCACCAGATTGGACCCAATCTTTGGTAAGTGGAAATTCACAGACCTTTATTGAAAACAAAAAGGGCGACCCCTTAAGAGTGGCACAGTTCTATGAAACCAAAGATCTTGCCCATATTGAGCCAGGTATTACCGATGATTCTGCATTCTTACGATACAGAGCTGGAAAGTCAGTGGAAAAGATGGATCTTAAGACTGGCGAAAAAACCAAAAACTTTATTCAAGTACCCGAAGAGGTAACGGTTCACCTAGTACTCCACAAAACTAAACGGATACTTGTTAAGGGCAAAAGTGGTAAAACCTACTTCTTTGATGCCAGCACGGGAAAACCAGTTGGAAAGCCATTTGATTCTCAAGCGAAACTTTACATCTTCAATAAGGAGGAAACCCAAGTCCTCGCAAGGACCGGTAAGAACAGCTTTGCATCTTGGGATATTGAAACCGGAAAACAGAACATCAATTATACGCAGGAACAGGATATCGCTGGTTTTACGGTTAGCCCAGATTACAGATCAGTGATTTTAGTAAATCCTGATGGCTGGAAAGTGGTGGATATTGCTTCTAAAAAAGTCCTAATCGAAGGAAAGGACGCTTTGAGCAGTGGCGCTTTCAGTCCTAATTCTCAATACTTGATCAAGGTCAGTTCTACCGGCGATGCACAGGTATTAGAAACCAAAACCTATAAACCTATTTTGGAAATGAAAACCATCGCTACGCCGTTTATGGTCTTCAATAACCAAGGAAATATATTGGCCCTTTCTGAAGACGCCACCCATATGCGCTTATGGGATTTGGAGGACAAAAAATCATTTGGCCAAACTATCCGCATCAGCAAAAACACACAATATTTCCATTTCTCGGATGATGACAAGCAGATCTTTGTACAGGATGACGGTGAAGGAATGCGTTATGCAGCAAAGGTGGTTGATGCAAAAACCGGAAACATCCTGACTATGCCCTTTATCAACCAGCGATTTGATCAGATCAATGTAATGCCAGGCGACAAAAGGTTAATGACCATTGAATCACTCATGAATGGCATCGCCATCAATATCTGGGAAGTTCCAGGACAGGTCAGCATGTCCAAAGACCAATTGGCTAGAGATTTGGAGAAATTCTATGGTAAAAAATATGACAATGAAACCGGAGCAATCCTGAACTATATTGATACGACCGGCACCTATGACACCTGGTATTTTGAAGATCCATTCGTCAGGTCAGTATCCCCTAGCTCCAACGTCAAGATTACCGATATCTTGAAGAAAAACTACCCTATCCAAAATGAGGCGAACCTTCAATTGTTGGCAGTGACCTATGACTACCATCCGTTGGCCAGGGCTATGGTTGCCAATTATTTCAGCAGTAAGCCTGAAACGAAATTGATAGGTCAGCGTATGGTTGACATTACAGAAAAACAATTGATCAAGATCAAGAACAAAGAACTGAAATCTGAAGTTGAAACGCTCCTAAAAGAAGCAAAACAGAACTTAAGCAAATAAAGAATGAATTTGACAAGAAGACAAAAAGGTCTATTGGGAATAGCATTTGTATGCTTTTTGATAATATTATCTTGGATCGGTTTATCCAAGTTCTTTCCTGAGAGCAACTCCTTGAGGTACCTACCTGATCGGATTTACCGCATCATCAAAATCGTATTCGGTGGCGACCCTTCAGGTTCAGGCCTAGAAGCTGAAAATGTACCCTGGGAATTGATCCTAGCTAAGATATGTGCCATTGGCATTCTGCTTTTCGGTGCCTACAAGATTATTCAAAAGGTATTCTCCGAACAGTTCAATCTCTTAAAGGCTTCTTTCAAACAGAACCATGTCATCTCTGTGGGTATCTCAAAAAAAGGTAGGCAACTTTTTCAAAGCCTAAAGGAAGACTATAAGCAAAAAGGAATTGCCATTGAAAAGGAAACAGAGCATGCCGACATCAATTCTGTAAAAAAACAGGGCCACTTAGTGATTATCGGAAATGCCGAAGAAGAAAGTACCCTACTGGAAGCAGGGATCAAACGCGCCTCTTCCCTGATCGTCTTCCTAGAAAATGAGCAAACCGTAATTGAAATCATTGAATCTGTTCAAGATATCTACGATAGATCAAAATGTCAGAACGACTTGCATTGCTTTTTACATATCAGCAACCCAAGGTTGATCGACTTGGTCAAGAACACCGGAATCCATTTAGATAACAACCAAATCCAACTTCGATTCTTCAACATCCACAAGATGTTGGCAAGGCAGTTTTTTTCGCAATTTCCAATAGATCTACAGCGATCCGGTAAGGAACTTTCCGATATCAATAAAATCGTATTTTTAGGCTATGGGGATTTCGCAAAAGCCATGTTGGTCCAAGCCATGAGGATTTTCCATATTTCTGTCGAAAATGACCTGAAAATTGCTGTTTATTCCGAGCAAGCTGAAAAAGACAGGAATTACTTCAACGAGCAATATCCTAAAGCCAATAAGATTTTTCCTATTGAATTCCATAATTTTCAAGGAACCTACAATGAGCTGGTATCTAGGGAGGAATTATTGGATAAAGGCAATGAAACTTTGTTCATTACTGCTTTCGACCAGGACCAAACTAATCTCAATACCGCTTTGGAACTCTTGGACAAAACCCAGAATAGTAAATTCCCGATCTATGTGCTCAATGCTGAAGGAAAAGGTTTGCGGAAGTTGATCCGCTATTCGGAAGAAAGCGATAGGATAAAATTCTTTGGTCAGATGGAAGATATCTGTAACCTTGAATTTATCACGGGCAATAAATTGGACAAATTAGCCCAGGCCATCCATGATGATTATAGAAAATTACTTTCCGGTACCAGTTCAGAAAGTGCCCGATACACTTCTGATTGGTTAACCCTGAGCGAAGATGCAAAAGATGCCAGCCGAGCGCAGGCAGACCATATTCCCTATAAGTTTTTATTGACCCATAAAGAATGGCCAGTAAACCAGCCGGATGCAATAGCTTTCAGTGAGGATGAAGTGGAAACCTTGGCCATTATCGAGCATAACCGCTGGATGGCACACCGATATATCAATGGTTGGGACTATGGAGAAGTACGAAATGATGAGCTTAAATTCCACCCTTCCCTGATTCCTTGGGAAATCTTGAGCGAAAGTGAAAAACAGAAAGATCGAGACACCATCCTTAGAATTAAGATTCTTTTGAACGAAAAATAAAGCTATAGCCCAAGAATTTGTCTTTGCAGATTGTTTGGGCTATATTTGATTGGCTTTAGGGGTATTCTAATAGGAATTGAGACAGACCCTTTGAACCTGATACGGTTAAAACCGTCGTAGGGAAAAGCAAAATTGCTTGGCAAACCTAATTGCCTATTCCCTCCCTTCAGCCATTATTGTTTTTAATTTTTCAAATAATGGAAAACGACATTTATCATTTATTGACTCAAGTCCGAGAAAAATCTCCACTCGTTCAAAACATTACAAATTTTGTGGTCATGAACAATACCGCAAATGCCCTTCTGGCACTTGGTGCATCTCCAATTATGGTCCATGCCGAAGAGGAATTAGAGGAAGTCCTCAGTTTCTGCAATGCCCTTGTCATCAACATCGGTACCCTAAGCAAACCATGGGCAGAAAATATGATCCTGGCCACAAAGCTGGCCAACAAATTAGCTAAACCTTGGGTATTGGATCCGGTTGGTGCAGGTATCTCTACCCTACGCAATGAAACGCTAAAATCTCTATTGGAATTAAAACCAACGGTCATTCGTGGGAATGCTTCGGAAATTATCGCCCTTCAGAACTTTAACAATAAAAGTGCTAAAGGTGTGGACAGCACCCAATCAAGCAGCTCGGCCCTAGATGCCGGAAAGTTACTGCAAGAGGAAACGGGATCCATAGTTTGTATTTCCGGTGCCACTGATTATGTCATTTCAAAGAATGAAATCACCGAAATCAAAAACGGCACCTCCGTGATGACCAAGGTAACTGGAATGGGCTGTACGGCTTCCGCAATTACCGCAGCATTCATTGGCTTAGCAAAAGACCCCTACCAAGAAGCTGTCGCTGGTATTGCCATCACTAGTCTTGCAGGCGAATTGGCTGCCAAAATATCGAAAGGCCCAGGTAGCCTTCAGCTCAATTTTTATGACATCCTTTACAATCTTGCCAAAGAACAGATTTTAGGTAACCTAAAACTAAAAAAATATGCCAATCCATCCTGATTTCCCCTATCCCCTTTATTTGGTGATTTCAGAAAAAGATTGTGTTAAAATGAATTGGCTGCAAGTTGCGGAAGAAGCCATATTTGGCGGGGTGGATATCATTCAATTGCGTGAAAAAGAACTCAGCCATACGGAATATTTGAACAAGGCAAAGGCACTGAAAAAAATTACAGACCAATACCAGATTCCTCTGATCATCAACGATGCTCCTGAAATTGCAGTTGAAATCCAAGCTTGGGGCGTTCATGTTGGCCTTTCGGATACACAGCCCCTGGACATAGCTGAAAAATATGGAGATATCCTGAAAATTGGCTGGTCATTGGAATACCAAGATCAACTGGAAAGTCCTCAAATGGACCCAACCCATCATCTGGGGCTCAGCCCTATTTTTAAAACAGCGACAAAGACCAATACTGTGACCACTTGGGGTATTCACGGTATACAAGAAATAAAACTAAAAACCGATAAACCGCTGATCGCTATCGGTGGTATGAAGCAGGACAATGCTGGACAGGCATTTCAAGCTGGCGCAAATTCCATTGCTGTCGTTTCTGCAATTTGCGGCAGTTCAGACCCAAGAAAAGCAGCCGAACTGTTGAAAGGATTATTAAAATGAAAGAAAACAAAAAATATAAAGTACCAACTGTTCTCAGTATAGCGGGCTTTGATGGCAGCGGTGGTGCCGGCATCCAAGCTGACACCAAAACCATTTCATCCCTAGGCTGCTATGCCATGAATGTTTTGACGGCATTGCCGGTACAAAATACCCAAGGGGTGAAGAACATTTTCGACATCCCTGTTGAGGCTGTAAAGGAGCAATTAGATTGTCTCTTTGAAGATATCTATCCCGACAGCATCAAAATAGGGATGGTACATAATAGCAAATTGGTCGAAACCATTGCTAATTCCCTGAAAGATTATAAAGGCAGTATCGTCTTTGACCCGGTTATGGTTTCCACTAGCGGACATCGGCTGATCCATGAAGAAACCATAGCGGCCATTAAAGAACTATTGTTTCCGATAGCCCAAATCATTACCCCTAATCTTGATGAAGTTTCCGTATTGGTGGGTAGAGAAATCAGCAGCGTACATGCGATGGAAGAAGTCGCTGATGAAATCTTAAGTTTAGGCTGTAATGCTGCACTATTAAAAGGTGGACATCTTCAAAGCGATATACTCACCAGTATATTGATCCAGAAAAACCATGCAGCGCAATATTTCGATTCTAAACGTGTGAATACCAAGAACACACACGGCTCAGGCTGTTCGCTTTCCTCTGCCATTGCATCATTCCTTGCCCGTGGCTATCACTTGGAACAATCCACCGAAAATGCTCTCATGTATATCAACAGTGCCATAAAAGGAAGCAAAGATCTGCTGATAGGAAAAGGAAATGGACCACTGAATCACTTTTTTAACCCTCAAAGACTCATTAAATATGAAATGGACTGATCAAGCTTGGGAAGCTATCCAACCCATCTATCATGAAATATTGAAAATGCCCTTTATCGAAGAATTGAAAAACGGAACCCTCCCATTGGAAAAGTTTCAGTTCTATATGCTTCAGGATGCCAAATACCTCGAACATTATGGACGAGCACTTGCGGCACTCGGTTCAAAGGCAGAGGACAATGAAATGGCCTTGGACTTCTTTGAATTTGGCAAGAATGCCTTGATCGTGGAAAGAGCTTTACATGAGGCTTATTTCAAGCAATTCAAGCTTGAACCCAATCAAGAGATTACGATAGAGCCCGTTTGTCACCATTATATTCACTTCTTGAAAAGTACGGTGGCCTATGATCCCATAGAGGTAGCTACGGCAGCCATCTTACCTTGCTTTTGGATTTACAAAGAAGTGGGAGACCATATCTATCAAAACCAGAATACAGATAATAACCCTTACAAGAATTGGATTGAGACCTATAGTGGCGATGAATTTGCCGAAGGTGTGAAAAAAGCCCTACAGTATAGTAATTACATGGCAGAAAACAGCACAGATAAAGGTAGAAAAGCCATGCTTGAAGCCTTTATTGCCGCAAGTAGATTGGAATTTAATTTCTGGGATGCTGCTTATCGGAATATAAAATGGTAAGCAATTCTTGAATTTTGGGCCAACTATTAAGTTACAAAAAAAGTACAATATTAGCGCGGTAAAGATCATTTATTAACGTAATTAATCTCCTGTTTTTGGCGCAATGCAAACATGATATTTGAGTAAAGGATTAAGCAAACCATTAAAATCAAATATCATGAAACAAAGAGTTCCAGTATCGCAGATTATGACAACCGAGTTGATCACATTGACTCCGAAAGATAGCTTATATGAGGCGGAGAAACTATTCAAGAAACATAATATCCGTCACTTGCCTATTGTGGAGGGCAAAAAATTAGTTGGGGTAGTCAGTTATTCTGATTTATTGAAAATTAGCTATGCGGATGTAAACGAAGAGGATGATATCGAAACTATCGTTTATGATATGTACAGCATTCCGCAGTTAATGGCTAAATCACCATTGACGGTAGATCCTGAAGCGACTATAAAGGAAGTGACAGAAACCCTTTCTCAAGTTTCTTTCCACTCCATTCCAGTCGTGGACGGTGAAGACCTTGTAGGGATAGTAACTACTACAGATCTCTTAAAATATTTTATCGATCAATATTAGTATTTTGTTAATAATTAATTTTCAGCTGTAGACCAAATGGGTTTACAGCTGAAATTTTTTATAAGGAAATTTATTATTACAAAAACTCTTGATAACGTAGCTTTTGGCGCAGTTTTTGGGTATTTTTGATTATAAAATTTATGTTATATGAAACAACTATGCTTACTTGCTGGAACCGCAGCGTTATTGACATTCGGTTCTTGTACTTCAAACGCTAATAAACAATTGGAATCTAAAGATTCAAGTGAAACGGTATTGACAGATTCTAACCCCGTTGACAGCACCCATACATCCCAAAATTCGGTTGATTGGGCGGGTACCTATTCTGGCGTATTTCCTTGCGCTGACTGTCCAGGAATCAAAACTACGGTGACCTTAAACTCCGATGAAACCTTTACCTATGAAGGTCAATATCAAGAAAGAGACACTAAAATTGAGGATACCGGTAAATTTATGTGGCATGACAACGGCAGTGTCGTTCATTTAGTAGGTAAAGAAGTAAACATGAAACTAAAAGTTGGCGAAAACCAATTGTTCTCCCTAGACCAAGATGGAAAACCTATCGACGGCCCTTTGAAAGACAATTATATCTTGAAAAAAGTAACTCAATAGTATTGAGTTTATAGATATTGTACAGAGCTGGTTTGAAAAAATCAGCTCTTTTTATTTTTGCCCTAACGGGCAATGTCATTATGTTAAGTTTTTTTAGTCATCCTGAGGTTCACCCGAAGGATCTCGGAACATTGCAAACCTAATTTTGTGAATAATTGCATTGGCGTACAGTTTTTCTATCTTCAATAGTTTGTACTGGCGAACAGTTCCTAAATCTTAGGCTAACACCCCATTGTCGTCCTGACGCAGGAAGGATCTCGGAACATTGCAAACCTAATTTTGTGAATAATTGCATTGGCATACTTTCCTTTACCTGCGGTTATCCTCCGTTTCGTCATCCTGAGGTTCATCCGAAGGATCTCAGAACATTGCAAACCTAATTTTGTGAATAATTGCATTGGCATACAGTTTTTCTATCTGCAATAGTTTGTACTGGCGAACAGTTCCTAAATCAAAGATTTAGGATGACAGGGTCTTTATATTGAGAACCGTACAGATTCCTCACTATTCGTTCAGAATCAAAATGCGTTAAAGAGGGATTCAGAGTGAAGCGAAGAATCTATTTTTTTATTTTTTGAGGTGTTTGTCATCCCGAAATCGTAAGATGAGGGAACTATTTTTCAAATGAAGAGTGGATACTTCCGAGGCCCATTCGGTAAACTCAGGCTGACACAAAAGGTATGGATAAATATTTCACCCAGGCTGTGGGTTCGCCATTACAAACATCAAATTTCTACAAGGATTCCACCCCCTCTGGGGGTAATTATCTGTCCTAAAAGGATGAAGGAGTTAATCACCCTAAAGGGAGATTTTGATGTTAGGATTGCAGGAGGCGGGCTTATGCAATAAGCCCCAACAAATTCGGCTACCTTTCCAGCGACATAATGGACACGATCTTGGTCCATCCTCTCAACCCTTCCATCCTGGTTCATTCCTAGATCTTG
Source organism: Sphingobacterium sp. LZ11T8 (assembly GCF_024261425.1). NCBI lineage: Bacteria > Pseudomonadati > Bacteroidota > Sphingobacteriia > Sphingobacteriales > Sphingobacteriaceae > Sphingobacterium > Sphingobacterium sp. LZ11T8. Next base: position 106,775 of record NZ_JANBZY010000003.1, read on the forward strand.
GCCCATCCTCTCATCCCTTCCATCCTGTTTCTACCTACTTCTCTCTTTCAAGATCCCCTTACAGATATCTGCCACCAAAGATGGCCCTTCATAGATAAAACCGGTATAGACTTGGACCAAACTTGCTCCAGCATTTAATTTCTCAATGGCATCCGCAGCAGAATGTATACCACCTACCCCAATGATCGGGAAGGCTTTATTGGATTTATCTGCCAAGTATTGGATTACTTCTGTAGAACGACGGGTCAATGGTTTTCCACTGACGCCACCTGGTTCCTGTACCAACATTCGGTGGCTCTGTAATCCCTCTCTGGCGATGGTAGTATTGGTAGCGATTACCCCTGCGATTTTGGTTTCCATCACGATCTCAACGATATCATCCAATTGGGTAAAGGTCAAATCCGGAGCAATCTTTAGAAGGATAGGCTTTGGGTTTGCCTTTTCCAGGTTCAATTGCTGCAATGTATTCAGGATATGCATAAGCGGTTCTTTTTCCTGAAGATCACGCAATCCCGGTGTATTGGGTGAGCTTACGTTTACCACGAAATAATCCACATAGTCAAATAAAGCCTTGAAGCAATAGATATAGTCATTTACAGCTTCTTCATTTGGTGTAACCTTATTTTTACCGATATTTCCACCGATTAAAACACCGTTTCTCTCCTTTAGAAATTTAAGTTTTCCGGCAGCTACATCAGCACCCTTATTATTGAATCCCATACGGTTGATCAAGGCATGGTCATCGACCAACCTGAACATCCTAGGTTTATCATTTCCAGGTTGCGGCTTTGGTGTAACGGTACCGATTTCAATAAAGCCAAATCCTAGTCTAGCCATATCCTCGATGTATTCTGCATTCTTGTCGAAACCTGCAGCCAACCCTACTGGATTCTTGAAGGTCAAGCCAAAGACCTTGGTTTCTAACCTCGGATCTTCTACACAATACAAGGATTTCAACAATGCTTTTGAACCCCATACTTTATTAAAAAATTTCAAGCCTGAAGTCACATTATGATGCGCTTGTTCAGGGTTCATCGAGAAGAAAAATGGTTTAACTAGCTTATACATGAGTGCAAAGGTAGCCAAAGATGCAGAAATATTCATTACTTTTGCACCCGAAATGATATCTATAAATAACTTAACATTTGAAATTGGCTCTAGGGCATTGTACGATGAGGCAAACTGGCATATCAAACCAGGGGATAAAGCAGGTCTTATCGGTGCTAACGGTACCGGAAAGTCCACTTTATTGAAACTTATCGTAGGGGAATACGCACCTACCAGCGGGACCATATCCATGGCCAAAGACCTAAAATTAGGTTATTTAAACCAGGACCTCCTATCCTATCACTCGGAAAAAAGCATCCTCCATGTTGCAATGGAAGCTTTTGAAAGACAAAATCAGCTGCATACCGAAATTGAAAACCTACTCAAAAAATTAGAAACAGACTATTCGGATGAAATCCTGAATAAATTGAGCGATAAGCAGACTGAATTTGAGGCATTGGATGGTTACAGTATCGAATTTCGTGCTCATGAAATCCTTGCAGGTTTAGGTTTCTCAGAAGAGGAACAAAAAAGACCTTTGGCGACCTTCTCTGGAGGATGGCGGATGCGTGTGATGCTGGCCAGGATCCTCCTGCAAGCTCCTGACATCTTATTGCTGGATGAGCCTACCAACCACTTGGACTTACCCTCCATCAAATGGTTGGAAACCTACCTACAAAGTTTTGAAGGTGCAATCGTGATTGTTTCCCATGACCGCTATTTCTTGGATAGGATCATCAATAAAACGGTTGAATCCAGAAAGGGAAAATTGACCCTTTATGCTGGAAACTACAGCTTCTATCTGGAAGAAAAATCATTGCGTGAAGAAATCCAAGGCAATCAATATAAAAACCAACAGGCCAAGATCAAACAAGAGGAAAGGTTGATCGAAAGGTTCCGTTCGAAAGCAAGTAAGGCTAAAATGGTACAATCTCGTATAAAAGCCCTTGACCGAATGGAAAAGGTGGATGAGGTGGATGATGACAACCCTGAAGTGAACTTCAGCTTTAAATTCTCCAAACCATCAGGTCGACATGTGGTAACTATGGAAAACATTTCCAAATCTTACCCGAACGTAGAAATCCTGGAAAACACGAATGGCCTGATTGAAAAAGGTGATAAAATTGCGTTGATCGGTGCCAATGGTAAAGGTAAATCAACCCTATTGCGGATCGTAGCAGATGCAGATTCTGAATTTGAAGGCAAGAGCACTAAGGGACATAATGTTTCCCAGACCTTCTTTGCCCAGCATCAATTAGAAGCCTTGCACTTAGAAAATTCCATTTTACAGGAACTGGTGGCCTTTGCGCCTAAGCATACCGAAACAGAACTACGTTCCATTTTGGGAAGTTTCCTTTTCACTGGAGATGATGTTTTCAAAAAAATCAAAGTCCTTTCCGGAGGTGAAAAATCAAGGGTGGCTTTAGCTAAGGCATTGACTGCAGATGCTAACTTCCTAGTACTCGATGAGCCGACCAACCACTTGGATATGGCTTCCGTTAATATCTTGATCCAAGCCATGCAACAATATGAGGGTACATTGATCGTGGTTTCCCACGACCGTTATTTCCTAGAGCATGTGGCCAACAAGATTTGGTTTATCGAAGACAAAGAAATCAAGGAGTATCCAGGTACCTATCAGGAATATGAGGAGTGGAACTCGAAACGTGTGATCAAACCCGAAGCAAAACAGGAAAAGAAACCGAAAGAGGAACCTAAAAAGGAGAAAGTTGCTCCTACTGAAGATACCAAAAGAATTATCCAGAAGAAAAACAAGGAACTTGCAGCCTTGGAGGAAAATATTGGAAACCAAGAAACCTTGGTTAAGCAATTGGAAACCGAGCTTGCTCAAGAGGAAATCTATTCCGATGCAGTAAAATTGCAGGAACATACCAGAAATTACAACTCTGAAAAAGCCAAATTGGAAACCCTGCAACAAGATTGGGAGACATTGGCAGAAGAGATCATGGACTTAGAAAATTAAAGTCATTTTCTTATCCTAATTCTGACCTTATTCGAGAATCATTCGAGCCATATTCGAGAAATATTCTATCCACTTTGCGAATTTTCCGAATATGTCTCGAATAAGGTCAAACCAAAATCCAGGAAATCTCCTATTTCCCCCATCCTAACTTCACAGCTAGCACCGATGGCAATGCGATTAAGTTCAGTTTTTTTATGCTGAGAGACCAGGGAATATATGGTTTTATTTGCATACTGTTCCTGCACCTTCGTTCATTTCAAATCTAAGATGAGAAAACTATTTTCTATCCATAGAAAGATTTTTTGAAAAATATTTCACCCCCGCTGTGGCTTGGCCGTTTCAAACATCCAAGTTCTACAAAGATTTCACCCCTTCCAAGGGTTTCCCAGATGATAATAAATTAAGTTTGTATGCTGCGGGCATATGCAATATGCCCCTACAGTTTCGGGGACTATCCAGCGACAAATTGACCATGATCTTGGCCTATCCTCCCATCCATTTAATCCTGGTTCATTCCTTTGATCTTGGCCTATCCTCTCATCCATTTAATCCTGGTTCATTCCCTTGATCTTGGCCAATCTTCCCATCCACATAATCCTGGTTCTTTTCCCTAATCTTGGCCTATCCTCCCATCAATTTAATCCTGGTTCTTTTCCATGATCTTGGCCAATCTTCCCATCCACATAATCCTGGTTCTTTTCCATGATCTTGGCCAATCTTCCCATCCACATAATCCTGGTTCATACCTTTGATCTTGGCCTATCCTCCCATCCATTTAATCCTGGTTCAAACCCGAACTCCAAATTAACGAAGAGAACTTAACGCTCATTATATTATACTCCCCTTCCATTTTGAATATCAGATTTGGCTGGAAATTTGTGCAGGATTTAATAAAACCAGATCATGACCGACATTCTACCTTTTATCATATCGTTATTTGTGGGAATTGGGCTTGCTGCTGCCACGGGTTTTAGGGTATTTCTACCGATATTCTTTTTAAGTCTGGGCTCTTACTTGGGTTGGATCCCTTTGGACGAGAGCTATGCCTGGGTAGGCGGACTACCAGCAGTCATTGCAACAGGCTTGGCTACCCTATTTGAAATATTGGCCTATTACATTCCATTTATTGATAATATCTTGGATAGCATTACGGTTCCATTGGCAACTGTTGCTGGATCTTTATTATTTGCAACGCAGTTTACCGAAGTGAGCAGTTGGATTCAATGGTCGCTGGCATTGATTGCCGGTGGAGGTACCGCCGCTACTATCAGTTCGGTGTTTGCCGGAACTAGGGCAGCATCCTCTGGTACAACCGCTGGGATCGGCAATCCCATCATCTCCACGGTAGAAACCGTTGGATCTACCATTATGAGCATCTTGGCGATATTCTTACCGATATTAGCCGGAATCCTAGTTTTCCTTATCCTATATTTCGCCATTAAATATGGTAAAAAACTATTGGACAAAGTCAGAAAAAAGCCAAAGGTGAATAAATTTAAGGATTCAACCTATTAACTCTTCCTTCCAAGTTTTCCTCGGCTACCTGGACAGGTTGATATTGTACCCAACAGTAAGATAGAAAAGGAAGTAGGATAAATACCAGAAAACCCCACCAAAAACTGAAGATATTCCCTATAATAATACTTAACAGCAACACGATTACCGGATAGGAAAACAACAGTACGCCAAACAAGAGTGAATCATAGAATATACTGTTCTCTGTTTTCTGTTTTATTTTCTTTTTGACCAATTGATAGTACCAATTATGGGAATAATGGCCCAATAAAGCAGGGAACTTCATCCATGCACGTTCCTGTTGGATGCCATCATTTGCAGCTACGTAACGGTTTAACATTTTGGCATCCATTTCCTCCCTTAGGCTCCTGATCAATTCACTCGTCAACACTTCAGAATTGTTCAGGTAGTCTGTCGAATCAATGGGATTTAATGCTTCCAAATAAATTGCTTTCGGCGTATCATCAAAGGAATTATAGCTGAGGATATAAGGTTGGACTTGGATAGGCACATCCATTTGCACCGCACGTTTGATTATGGAAGTTAAACCTGAGGTCATGAAAGGCTTCAAGTCTATTTGGTTTCTCGACACGCCTTCCGGAAATATCAGGAGTTTGCGGCCCATTTTCAATTGGCGCACGCATTCATCATAGGTAAATCCATTGCTAATATCAGCATCCTGACTATCATTCTTCTTATAGATAGGCAACATAAAGAAACTACGTAACGCCCAGTTCGCCAAGGGTTTTTCAAAGATATCTCCCCTAGTCAGGAAACATATTTCCGAGGGTTGATGCACCGAGAGAACCAAGGCATCAAAAAAGGAATTGGGATGATTTGAAACGATTACAGCAGGTTCATCCTTTGCTGCTAGTTCCAAGTTTTTTAATTGCCAATCTGCCACATACCAGTTCATGCCCAGTTTGACAAATGATCTTAGGATTGGATAAAGCATAGATTAATATTCTCAATAATTAGAATCCAAATTTTCCTATAACAAAAAACACGCCTAATTTTAACAAATACTAATCTTCTTTCATGGATTCGGTAATCTTATGGATATTGAGGCTATTGGCCATTGCGCTAAAAATCTTATAATAAGCGCCATGCAGGTCAAATAGCTCTTCATGGCTACCATCCTCTACCACCCTACCTTTTTCCATCACAATGATATGTTCGGCATCAATGATCTGAGAAATACTATGCGAAACGATGATCACTGTCCTACCCACTTTGATGGCGTCCAAGCTATTTTTGATCTGTTCGGTTGCGATTGCGTCCAAATTGGCTGTTGGTTCATCCAGGAAGATAATCGGAGGATTCTTAAGGAACATCCTTGCAATGGCAATTCTTTGCTGCTGTCCACCAGAGAGCAGATGGGCTTCGGCATCATAGCCATTCGGTAGATCGAGGACCTGCTCATGAATAGAAGCTTTCTTAGCGGCTTCGATGATCTCTTCCATACTGGCTTCAGTCTTTCCGTAACGGATATTGTCGGCAATACTTCCTTTAAAAATATGGTTCCTTTGTAAAACCAAGCCGATATTCTCCCTCAAAAATTCCGTATCATATTCCCTAAGGTCCACCCCATCCAGATATATTGCTCCAGAGCTTGGTTCGTAGAATTTATCCAATAGATTGATGATAGTACTCTTTCCGGCACCGGACAATCCTACCAAGGCGGTGTTGACGTTTGGACAGATCTCCATGCTGACATTGTGCAAGGCCTGATGTCCATTTGGATAGCTGAAATCCACATTCCTGATCTCGATCAGCCCTTTAATTCTTTCGGGTCTATAGGTACCTGAAGGTTCCTTCTGCCCTTCATCCTCCAGGATGCCAAAGAAGCTTTCACAATAGATCAGGGCATCGTTGACCTCATCGTAGATCCGGTGAAGCTGCCTGATCGGTGCAGAAACGTTATTGAAAAGCATAATATGGAACATGATGGCACCGATGGACATCTGTTCGTTCAATACAAAATAAGCGGTCAGGATGATGACGATAACCACGCCGATCTGTTCGATAAATCCCTTGATGCTTTCAAAGATAAAGGAGGTTTTACGAGTAGCCATTTGGTTCTCGGTCATCTCGTACTGAATCTTTTTATGCTTTTCAGCTTCAGTGTCCTCACGAACGAAGGACTTGATCACGGTAATGGAATCTATCAGGTTGATCAATTGGTTACTCTTATTTTCCCTGTACTGACGCATGTTCCTTCGAAAGCCAGATAATCTCTTGGCCTGCAACTGAGAAACATAAAAATAAATCGGTATGATAAACAGGCCCACCAAGCCAACATAGAAATTCGCAAGGAACATACAGACCAAGGCGACGATGGCATTTGCAAAGAGCGGAAGGATATCGATAAAGAAGTTTTGGACCAGTCGGGTCAGCGAGCTTATACCGGCATCAATCCGGGTTTGAAGTTTTCCGGACTCATTGATACTGGAAGTATAGAAGGCCATTTTATAGGTGAGGATACGATCGACAATGGCTTGCGAAAAATCGCGGGCGATCATGATCCGCAATTTCTCACCGTAGTATTTTTGTCCAAACTGAACGATGGAATAGATAATTTCCTTACCCAGTAATATGGCGGAAATAACGCCTAATAGATAAAGTCCAGTTCGGAGGGGTGTCTTGTTGACGAGGAGGTCACTGATGGTATCAACGGTGTACTTTAGGATAAAGGCATTGACCTGTGCAGCAAAGGACCCAACAACCGTTAGGATAAGGGTATAAAAAATGAGATTCTTATACGGCTTGGTGAAGGGTAATACTTTTTTAAAGAGTTGGGATATGGTCATAAAATTTAAACTTTAAAGTACTCAAAAAGTTTAAGCCTCCGCACTCTGTAACTAATATTTTATAGGATAATTCTCTATGAAATCAAACTTATAATCTTTGTGTTGCTTCAAGCTATCAATTAGATTGCTCAATAATTGTTGTCCTTTTTTATTTTGGAACATATCGTCATGCATCAGTAAAACGATATTATTTGGCTTCAATGTTGATTTATTTCCTAACATGTTACGGATACGGCCATAGATCTCTTCAACAGACTGAACAGGTTTACCGGTCAAGCCATTGATTTTCCATTCTACGTCCCATCCATAGATCTTATAGCCATTGACACCCAGTAGGTCAGCAGTTTGGCTTCCTGAGGTTAAATCTACACGGCGAACATCATCAAATAACCAGATGTTTCTTCCTGGCATCCGAACGATCTTATGTTTCAGGCCTAAATCTGTTTCGCATTTTTCGAAATCAGCGACCGCTAGGTCAGGATTGCTGTAAAATACATGGAATTTATTGGCAGCATGCGAATAGCTATGGTTGTAACATTCAACAAGTGGATTGTTCATATAACGATCAAAATCTCGTTTCAATCTTTTGCTCATGCCAGCATGCTTACCTACTAGGAAAGCAGAGATCTTGGTGTTTTTAGCGGTGATAATGGAGTCGATAGCGGAACTACCAATCAATGGGCCGTCATCAAAAGTAAGGTAGATGTGCTTATCCTTTTTATTCAATTCACGGTAGATGGAATCTCTAAGCATCTTTTTAGCTTGCTTAGGTTCGATTTTATTTAAGGAATCTACAGCTGGAAAATGGATTTTCCCTTTGTTCAGGGAGTCCAGGATATCCATCAGTTTTACCGTATCCTGTTGCAACTTGGATTCAGCATCAACCAGTGAGTTTCCTGTCGAATCCGAAGGATTCGAGCTGTTAGGTGAGCCTACAATAGAATTACAGGAGTAAACTGAGATTAGTGTGGAAATAGCGGCAATACCAGCGACGATAGTCTTCTTCAACATAGCCTTTGAGGGTCTCTTAAAATTTGTACAAAGCTAAAAATATTTGTCGACATAAGAAAGGGACTTCAAGCTGAAGTCCCATCCCATTTATCCCTATATTATATGCTAATCATCGTAATGTCTTCCTTTTTTCCAACGCTTATCCATTTTTTTATGGTACTTGTAATGTTCTTTTTCCATTTTGCGATAGCGTTTATCGGCGCGGTGATGATGTCTTCCGCCATCACGGATTGTAACCTGAGAATAGTTCCTTGAGTAACCATGATAGCGATCATGATAATGCCTATGGTTCCTCCAAGGCCTTGATTCATTGATCACCACTTTATAGGTTCTATGGAAGTCACGACCTCTATATCTTCTCGGTATATTCCTGTGTGACACCCATGTACGGCCATCGTAGTAGGTATAGTAACGATTAGAAACATCGTAATACATATCAAACTCTGGCATGTAATAATACCTGGCGTAGTCATAGCCAACTGGTCCCCATGAAGGTTGTACACCAATGTTCAAGCTTACATTTACTTGGGCATCTGCCGGTTTGACGAAGAATAATCCTCCAAAAACTAATGCTGCGTAGAATAACTTTTTCATAAAAACCTCCTTATATCTTTAGGACCAATCGTCCGGTTATGTTTAATGTTCTGACAGGCAATTTGAAGGAAAGGATTAATATGAAAATGTTAAAAAATGTAAATTCATAGCTACAGTATTCAGAATCAAGGCTTTAAAATTCATCTTTTTGTCATTTTTTACAATTTAACATTCAGCAAAACTCTCGAAAAATACTCTGTCTGCCCTACCCGATTCTATCAGCATTTTTGTTATCTTTGTCGCAATTTTAACAAAATAGCAATATGGCATTACAATGTGGGATCGTAGGCCTACCAAACGTAGGTAAATCAACCTTATTTAACTGTTTATCAAACGCTAAAGCGCAAGCTGCAAACTTCCCGTTCTGTACCATTGAACCAAATGTTGGTGTCATTACAGTTCCGGATGCTCGCTTGAACAAATTAGCAGAACTTGTCAATCCGCAACGTATCGTTCCTAATACCATCGAAATCGTCGATATCGCTGGTTTGGTGAAAGGTGCTTCCAAAGGTGAGGGTCTAGGTAATCAGTTTTTGGGTAATATCCGTACCACAAATGCTATTATCCATGTCTTGAGATGTTTTGATGATGGCAATGTGATCCACGTTGATGGTTCTGTTGACCCTATCCGTGACAAGGAAATCATCGATACGGAATTACAGCTTAAAGATTTAGATACCGTTGTAAAACGTATCCAAAAAGTTGAAAAAATGGCCAAGACTGGTGGCGATAAGGATGCAAAGAAAACCTATGAAGTTCTTTCTGTAGTGAAAACGCATTTAGAGTCTGGAAAATCTGCCCGTACTGCCCCTATTTCGGAGGAAGATTTCGAATTCATCGATGACTTGACCTTATTGACCGTAAAACCTGTACTTTATGTATGTAACGTAGATGAGGCTTCTGTAAACACAGGAAATGCGTATGTTGATCAGGTTAAGGAAGCTGTAAAGGATGAAAATGCGGAAGTATTGGTTATCTCGGCACAGATCGAATCGGAGATTGCCCAACTTGAAGACTATGAAGAACGTAAAATGTTCTTGGAAGATCTAGGTTTGGATGAATCTGGGGTTCACAAATTAATCCGTGCAGCTTACTCCTTATTGGACTTAGCAACTTACTTTACGGCAGGTGTTCAAGAAGTACGTGCTTGGACCATCGAAAAAGGATTTACAGCACCACAAGCTGCCGGCGTAATCCACACCGATTTTGAAAAAGGATTTATCCGCGCCGAAGTAATTAAATACAATGACTTCGTACAATTCGGATCAGAAGCAGCCGTTAAAGAAGCTGGTAAACTATCCGTAGAAGGTAAAACATATATCGTTGAAGACGGGGACATTATGCACTTCCGATTCAATGTTTAGGTAAATAAAAAAAGCGACTTTAAAAGTCGCTTTTTTTATTTAGACATAAGATCTGGGATTGGGGTCAGCTCCCCCTAGACTCCGCTCGGGGTTCATGCCCAAAATGGATGGCATTTTTGCCAAGATCTTGGTCCATCCTCCAATCCTTTGAATCCTGGCTCATTCCATAATCTTGGTCCATCCTCTCATCCCTTGAATCCTGGTTCAACTCATTTGTCTAAACCAGCCTTTTAACTATCCTCAACTTATGGGTAGTCTGTTGGAGGTCATGGTTATAGATACCTTCATTGTCGATGGAATCGATTCGGACCTTTTCTACGACATGCAGGATTTCCTCATCGGAAATGACGATTCCGAGATGATCTACTTCGCCTTCTTCGTTGATGAAAAAGGCTAAATCACCACCTCTTATTTCTGAAATAAAATCTATGGAAGTGCCTAATTGGAGAATGGAGGGAATGTCTTTAGGGATTTCAACACCGAAATGACGGTAAAACAAGCCGCATAAGCCTATATTATCGACTCCATGCACTGTTCTTCCCTTATAGGAAAATGGGGTATTCAGATAGCTTGCTACGAAGTTCTCCAATTGTTCGCGATCTCTTTCCTCTTCGTAACCTTCTTCGGTATCGCGGAGATCAGAGAGGATCTTGTAATTATCTACAGCAGTAATGATGCTCTTGTTTTCCGGAATTGGGCTACCATGAAAGATCTGCATGGTTTTGTTCTCCCCAGCGACGGCATAGCCCCCTACCTCATCGATGATAAAATCTGCGGGGATAATCTCTTCCACCAGTTCAAACTGTCCTTCCATGATCCAACCTTGGATCTCTGAATCGGGAAGCTGGATGAATGCCCATGACTTTTGTCGCTCAATAATGGTAAATGCTTCCGCAAATAGAAGTTCATAAACGCGGTTAGCTGAAAACTTTGGGGTCTCGAGAACCGAGATCGAACTTAAAACACAAATTCCTAATGCCATAAAATATGCTGTTTTTATAAAACAATTAAGCTAATTTAATCGTTTTTTATATATTAGATATACATTATAATCTAAATATCATGACTACAAAAAAGTTCAATCGAATATTATTAGCTATCGATGAAACCCCTTGTTCCCGTCGTGCCATCGACTATGCAAGAGAGATTGTTGAAGAAATACATCCAGCCCTTGCTTTAGTTACTGTCGTACCTCCCACTTCGCCAACATCTTATGGTGTGGACCCCCTATTGGGTCAACAACCCATTATTGTTCCCGAAGTTTCCGAAATACAGCAACAAGCTTCTCAGGATTTCCTAAATAGGCTAGCCACGGAATTTCAAGGTGCATCTGAAACATTCACTTTCAATCGCGTAGGTGATGTGCGGGATGAAATCCTTCAGGTTGCCAAAGAATGGACTGCGGATTTAATTATCATGGGTAATAATGGAAGAACAGGATTTGACCATTTCCTTTCAGGATCCGTTTCGGAAGCCTTGATCAGAAAAGCTACATGCCCTGTATTGGTCATTCCTTTAAACTGTGATTAGACCTTCACAAATTTCGCCACAAACATAGAGTCTGCTTTCTTATCGTAGCCGATAATGGGCTGCTGTGCAACTAACTGCAAACCCAGCGTATCGGAGATATATTTGCTGACCTCCTCGTTCTCTGCTTCAAAAACCGAACAAGTAATGTAAAGCAATATTTTCCCAGGCTTAAGGAATGGAACGACATGCTTGGCAATCTGTTTTTGCAAGTCAGAGAACCTTTGTAGTTCACTGCTCGTAAACTTCTGCAGCATTTCCGGCGTCCTGCCCCAAGTTCCAGAACCAGAACAAGGTGCGTCAAGGATAATGCCATCGAAAGACTCCTCGCCCATGATATGGTCAACTGGTTTGCTGAGATCCAATATTTTCTTGCGAAAATAGGTTCTCACGTTGGCTTTCTCGAAACGCTCATCTAAATTCCTTAGGATGCTCAAACGAACGTCTGAAACCAAAAGTTTAATATTGGGTTCCTTATCCAATAATAAAAGTGATTTCCCTCCAGAAGCAGCACAGCAGTCCCACCAAGAGCTCCTTGGAACAACCTCTAATTCATTGAGGCTCTGTTGGGATGAAAAATCCTGAACCTCATAATCTCCATCCAAAGATTTGATCTGTTGAAGGTTCGTTCCGTTCGGTAAGGACAGGGTCTGAGCAGAAAGTTCTACAAAGGGAATTTCATTCTTTTCCAAGGTCTTTTTCACCTTACTTTCCATACCCTTTTGGATTCGGATATACAGGTTAGGCTGGACAAAGTGGGATAGGATAAATTCAGTTTTATGGATACTTCCTGAAAGGAATCCTGAAAATGGAAATACCTCATCAAGAAAGTTTCCATATTTCGATTGGATAAAACTCACTTTTTCCTCTAAGGTCAAATTGATCTTATCGGACCAATCAGGCTGGAACACCTGGACAACAGCGGAGCTTTCCTCACATAGAAATTCAGCTATGCTAAGTTTTTCGGAGAGTTCCAGATCAGAAAAGGCTTTTCCTAAACGGAAGAAATTATAGCAGAACCGTGAGTTCATCCTTCTATCGGATGAACCCATTTGTCTGTTATTCTTATAAAACTGAGTTAAGAACCTAGAGAAAGGTTCTTTAAATTGATATTCGTTGATAGTACGTTCGAAGTTGCGAACTTGCTGCTGTACTCTTTTGCTATTGATTTCCAATGCTAATTATTGAAAAGAACCGTTACGGTAGGTCCTTATTTTTACTGCTTGGTTTACATATCCCCAAGTTGGATTGTAATTGAACTGGTAATCGCTGAAGATTCCGGAGAATTTTTCGTCAACTACTTTCTCGGCATATTCTGTACCGTATTTGCTCAACAGGGTTGCGAAGTATTTACCTGCGTCATAACCTTTATAGGCAAAGTCAGAAGGATCAACCTTAAAATTGTTCTTATAGTTTTTCTGGAAATTCTGAACATCGGAACTCCACACTTTTAAGTGGCTCTCAGAGCTGATCGTAGGATCCATACGGTAGAAGTTATCGTATGGTCTAAAGTCAACACGGGACCAAAGCGGGTGTCCGAATAAGCGAATGGCATAGCCTTCAGCCACTTTATCGTCCAAAGCGGTAACCAGCGATCGCAGTTGCGTCTTTTCGGTTGTGCCGCTGATCACAAGTGCGGTTCCTAGATCTGGAATGGTTTGCTTCAATTGCGCTACTGAAGTAACATGAACGATCTTCGCAGTTGGGTTCAATTTCTTGATTTCCTCATCAAATCCAGCGATGAAATTACGGTGATCGGTATCCCTCGCATCAAATACGATGATAACGTCATTGTCCATATATTTTTTCATCATTTCACCAGCGATAGCGCGCATATGGATACGGATCGGTGGAGTTAATGAAACAAGGTTTGCGATATTGAATTCCGTTGGCATGGTTGCAGCCAATGGATTTACCTGTAGGACTTTGGTGTTTTTATTGCCTTTGGCAAAGGAACGGATTTCCTTCGGATAGACTGGACCCACGATCAAACTTGCACTTTCCACTTCTTTAGAAGCTGCAATGCTCAGGTTTTTCATTTCATTATCCTGTGTGTCCATCACCTTGAGATTGAAATCGCCAGGTTTTTTGGCAACTTCATTGACGCCTAACTGGAAACCTTGGTAAAAATCCAATGCCAAAGCAGAGCGCTTCACATCGGCTTCCACCACGTTTTGGTTGGCGATCATATTCAGTTGAAAAGGTAAAAGGAGAGCAATGCTGTTCGCTTGCTCTGATCCTTTTACTTTATCGTCTTTTTTAGCATCCTCTTTCTTATCGCTTTCAGATGGGTTCTTTCCAGGGTCCTTATCTTTATTGCCATATACATTAGGGTTTTTCAAAACGCCACCCGTAGTTTTTGGCGAACAGGAACTTACTGCAAGGACAGCACCTAAGCACAATGCGGCGAGGGTACCTCTATAAATGTTTTTCAAATTATTATTCCCACTCAATTGTTGCTGGTGGTTTTGAGCTGATATCATATACGACTCTGTTGATTCCTTTGACATGATTAATAATCTCGTTTGAAATTTTAGCTAATAAATCATAAGGCAAATGAATCCAATCAGCTGTCATTCCGTCTAGGGAACCTACAGCTCTAAGCGCTACTACGTGTTCATAGGTACGTTCATCCCCCATCACTCCAACTGACTGAACCGGCAAGAAGATTGTTCCAGCTTGCCAAACCTTATCATACCAACCTGATTCTTTCAGGTTACGAATGTAAATGTCATCAGCTTCTTGCAAAATCCGTACCTTTTCTTCCGTAATATCACCTAAAATTCGAATTGCTAATCCTGGACCTGGGAAAGGGTGTCTTCCAAGGATCGCTGGATCAACCTCAAGGGACTTTCCAACACGACGAACTTCATCTTTAAATAAAGTTTTTAAAGGTTCGATAACCTTTAATTTCATGTAGTCTGGCAAGCCACCTACGTTATGGTGTGATTTAATGGTAGCTGAAGGACCTTTCACTGAAATGGATTCAATAATATCTGGGTAGATAGTTCCTTGACCCAACCATTTCGCTTCTGTGCCTTCTGGCAATTCTTTTTGTATTTCTTTCGCAGCCTCATCAAATACATCGATAAATGATGCGCCGATGATCTTACGTTTTTGTTCTGGTTCTGATACGCCAGCCAATCTAGAATAGAAAAGCTCTTTAGCATTAACACCTTTGATGTTTAGGCCCATGTGTTTGTAAGATGCCAATACTTGTTCGTATTCATCTTTACGTAATAGTCCATGGTCCACAAAGAAACAGTGTAGCTTATCGCCAATGGCATGGTGCAATAAAACTGCCGCCACGGTGGAGTCAACACCACCAGATAAAGCCATAATAACATGGTCATTACCTAATTGTTCTTTAAGTTCCGCTACTGTTGTGTCAACAAAAGCATCAGCAGTCCAGTCTTGGGTACATCCACAAATATCGATAACAAAGTTTTTCAATAGAACTTGGCCATCTGTACTGTGCGTAACTTCAGGGTGGAATTGGATACCGTAGGTCTTGCTACCTTCGATCTGATAGGCAGCAACACGTACCTTATCGGTACTCGCAATAATCTTAAAGTTTGATGGAACCTCTTTAATGGTGTCACCATGTGACATCCATACTTGAGATTGGGAAGGTATGCCTTTCAATAAATCATTCTCTTGATCAACAAACTGCAAATTAGCACGACCATATTCACGGATTTCAGATGGAAGAACCTCACCATTGGAATGCTGAGCAATATATTGCGCACCATAACAAACTCCTAATAATGGGAATTTTTCCTGAATGGCTTTGAAGTCTATCTGAGGAGCGTCTTCCTGACGCACTGAATAAGGGCTACCTGAAAAGATCACACCTTTTACAGATCCATCAAATTCAGGAAGGTTGTTGAATGGGTGAATTTCACAGTATACATTTAGTTCCCTAACGCGACGCGCAATTAACTGGGTATATTGCGATCCAAAATCGAGAATGATAATTTTTTCTGACATGGCGCAAAGTTACAAATCAATACACAATTTATCAGAGGAAATGTTAACTTATTGACGTAAAAAAGAAAGCAAGCATTGATTCAATGCTTGCTTTCCTAAAAAATCTTATTTTTTATTGATGGAAAACTATCTTTCCACCGGCAATTTTCTTATCTCTTTTATTCTTAGGGTTTCCATAGACATCAATGGTACCACCCATTCTAGTCTCTACATCAGCAGATTCTGAAGCATTGACCTCAGTTTTTCCACCAGCGTTGACACGTACATATACGATATCTGTCTTCAGGTCCTTTCCATAAAAGTTACCACCAGCTGTAGTCTTGACATTCAACTTGGTCGCAGTTCCCAAAAGGTCAATTGATGAACCTGTATTGGAGGATACATCAACCCCTACCGACTTGATATAGGCCCTGATTTTTGATCCCTCCGTCGCCGTGAAGATCATCGCTTCTTCTTCCATGGCGGTCTCCTCAATATTTACTTCTGAACCTTTCTTGGCAATGATACTGGAAACAGAAGGTGTATAGACCACCACATTGGCCTGATTACCCTGCATAATATAGCTGCCCTTCATCTTTAATCGAAGCTCGCCTTTTGAATAGACCGCTTCAACCTTGTCTGCCAACTCACCATTGATAACGATTTCATGCTTATCACTTGGAACCACACTCACCCATAACCTATCGGTTACTTCCAACACGGAAAATTCATTGATGCTCTGCTTGATCTGAGCCTGCACCGAATGAACTAACATGGACACTGCAAATAATAAAATGTATTTCATCTTCATAACGCTAATATAGATATTTACCTACCTAATAACGCTAATTCGTCCTGAGTATACATATTTGCACCCTTTAAATATTTGTAAATTTTTTCTTTGGTGAATTTATCCGACATTTTATAGAGGTTATTCATTACAAAATCCTTGTCAGATTCAATTTCGTTGTGGTAGCCCAAGTATTTGGGGATATGGTACTGTATACTGAGACGGATAAATCTCAGTTCCACATTGTTAGGGTTGGATTTGAGTTCTTTTTCCAACTTGTTTTTCCCATCCTTGAAATAACTCATTTTTTTGAATGGATTAGAGGTATGTTTGGCCATAAACATATGAAATGCGGCGGCATATCCGCGTTCAACTGGTGAGTCCGCATTTTCTTCCAAGGCTTCCAAATGCCTTTTACACAAATCCTCATCCTTAACTCCCTTGTTAAAATCATTTCGAACGCTGTTCAAATCCAAGTCTTGAGAACGTATCTCATTGGAAATCAACAGAACAATGGCTAAAATCATTATTCTCATCATAATTAAAAATGGTTTATCTCCCATTAATTTACAAAAAACACGCCAAGTAGGATAAATTTTAACACTTTCAACTAAATTTTATTAAACGGAAAACTCATTTTTCCCATATTCAGGAATAAAATTTAACCCAGCGCCAATAATTATTAGTAAATTGTATTGTAAAAATTAAGAACCTAATTAATCAACTTATGGAAAACGATGAAAACAACTTCGGTCAACCGGAAAACATCAACCCGCAAAACAACCCGTATCAAAACTACGATTTGAAAATCGGACCTGTTGCCATTGAATATCTGCGAGAGACTGCGAAATGGACAAAATTCCTATCGATCCTCGGCATGATTGGCATGGCCATTTATTTGGTGGTGGCATTTTTTATGTTCCTATATTTTGTTGGAAATAGTTCGACAAGCCGCGAACAGGTTAATGCTTTCGCCATGATACCTTTCCTACTGATGATGATCATAATGATTGCCTTATACTTCGCTCCGATTTTATGGTTATATAAATTCTCCAAGAACTTACAGGAGGCAATCAATTTGCGCAATTCAGATCACCTGACGACAGCATTTAATTTCCTCAAAAAGCATTATAAGTTCATTGGCATCTTGGCCATTATAATGGTAGGACTGTATTTATTGAGTTTCTTTGGTCTGCTGGCTACAGGTATTCTATCGAAAATGGCTGGAGGCGGGGGATTGTAAGTTTAAATAAAGTATACATAGAAAATATGAAGAAAGAAGAGGTTCAGTAATTGCTGGACCTCCTTCTTTGTGCCTCATACTTGGCATTCCGGCAAAGGAACCTATTGACCAGAATAGATAAAATATAACTCTTGATAACAAAAAAAATCTCTTTAAGAACATCTTTAAAAACATTGATTAAAATTTACTGTTTTATCTACATAGACTTATGATAAACAATAGATTATGAAGACATACATTTCAATTTTCACAAAAGCAATGGTTCTATTCGGCCTCATTGCAGCAAGTTCTTGCCAAAAAGAACAGATCCCTAGCCCTGAAGGCGATCAAGCTAAAGAAAACGCTAAGAACACCAAGGCTAAATTACCAGGTGATGTTTCAGGCACTTTAAAATCGGCTAAAATTTATTTCAACAGCACAACGAAAACTTACACCACGGGTTATGCAGGCGGATTGGATTATAGCACCATGTTCACTCACCCTACAAACAAGTACGATTATCCAGATTACTCCCCTTGGAGCCCTGTAACTGGTCCGGTTACGGGTAAATCCAGCTTTATGGATTATCATTCGGATGGGAATAAATTCGTTGTGGTCTTAGGGACGGTCCCTGGAGGCATGATTTACAAGTATGATGCAAAAAAATACATAGACAGTCTTTCCAAAGGCTATATGCCTAGTGTGAATGGGTTTATTTCAAGGTCTGGTGGTGGTGCCGGTGGATCAGGAGGCAGTGAGGATTTCTATATCGTCCTTTCGGGACAATATGTAATCGACCATTCCTCGCCTACTGGGGTAGCCATTGTAGATATCAATACGAAATTACCGGATTCAAAACCGAAACCGCCAATTGAATCGGTTCAATAAAAAGATCTGAAAAAACGAAAAGCTCATCGAATGATGAGCTTTTCTGTTGTACCCAGGGCCGGGATCGAACCGGCACGAATTGCTTCATTGGTGTTTGAGACCAACGCGTCTACCAATTCCGCCACCTGGGCTTATTCCCTTTGGAACGATGCAAATATAGGTACTCTCGTTTATTTTCCAAAAATAAAATTACTCCCACAGCTAAACTAACTGATTTTTAGTCCATTTATTTTTCAAAAGCCCTCCAAAAACCATCAAATGGTTGCATTAACAATATTTAACATGGATCAAAATAAACCATTCCCCCACTTTTTCATCTTACCAATAAGCAAAACGAAAAAGGACAGACACAATCTTGAATCCGTTAACATTCTTTAACTAAACTCGATTTAAACGTTTGCCTCCAGATTTGCTCAAAGAATAAAAGGACAATAAAAATAGATAGACTATGAAAAAGATATTAACATTTGCTGCTTTATTTGCTGGATTAAGCTTTGCAGCTTCTGCTCAGACACAAGATAGCGTAAAGAAAGATAGATCTGAAGTACGTCAGGAGATGAAACACAGGAAACATGTTCGTGGCGGTGATAGAATGGGTAAAATGACAAATAAAACCCCTGAAGAGATCGCTAAGATGAAAACAGATCGCTTGGACAAGGAATTGAAGTTTACTGATAAACAAAAACAAGATGTTTATTCGTACAACCTAGACCAAGCAAAGAAATGGAAGGAAAAACAAGAAACTAGAAAAGCTGATCGCGAGGCTCGCAAGAATGAAATGAAAGCTGAGCGTGATGAGTTCATGAAATTGTTGACCCCTGAACAGCAAGAAATATTAAAGAATAAAATGGCTGAAAACCGCAAAGGCAGAATGGACCGTGGCGACAGAACGCAACATCGTCAGATGAAACGTAGGGATATGGACCGTAAGCCGGTGGAAAAACCAGCGCAAGAGACTACAAGCGTAGAAAGTTCAAATGGATAAATAGTGATTAAGGTTTTTTATTAGTTAGTGGTTATATGTTTAATTGATGAAGGTCCCGTGCTTACGGGACCTTCATATTTTATGCTATATCATGAAATTCATCAATTCCATGATGCTTTCACCTTACTTCCCAATTCCTGATCTTTCTCCACCGAAACAGACCTCGGAATCCGTTCCTTCAATTCGTCGACATGGGAGATTATCCCCACTACCCTATTTTCATGATGTAAATATTGCAGGGTATCAAAAACGGTATTGATGCTTTCAGAATCTTGGGTACCGAATCCCTCGTCAATAAAGAAGAAGTTTCTGTCTGATTTATTCAGGGACTGAATATTTTCAGCCAACGCTAATGCTAAACATAGTGAAGCCTGGAAACTCTGCCCTCCGGATAAGGTCTTCACAGAGCGTCTATAGCCGTTATTGAGATAGTCGATCACCTCAAACTCATTGTTCTCGTTGATGGTAAGGCTAAGTTGGTTTCTGGTCAACCGATGGAAACGGTCATTTGCCATTTCGCACATCTGCCTTAAGTGGATGCTGGAAACATAATTCACAAATCCATTTCCTTTAAACAGGTTCTCCAGAACCTTTAAATTTGCAGCTCTAGCATTCAGTTGATCAAACTCTTCCATTAACTTCTCTTTCTTACCTATCTCTAAAGTCAGGTGAGCTAATTCTTTTTCTAATCCGCCCGTCAATGACAATTGCAGTTCAAGCTCCTCTTTTTTAAATTCAAATAACTTGCTGCTTGTTTCCAATTCCTCTTCGGAGAAATCTCTATCTTTCAAGAACTCTCTTAACGAGTTGATCTGAGTCTCTAGGACCTCCAATCTTACGTAGAACTGTTGAATTTCCTTACGCAACTGCTCCACTGGCATTGGCCTCTGAATAATATGCTGCACTTGGGTAATGTCTGCAAACTGATATTCACGCAATAATTTGGCAAGTTGTTCCTGCCTTACCTTGATCTGCTTGTTGAAATTGCTCAACTGCTCTTTCGCAGCACTATATTGACCAGCGATCTCCGCCAGTTTTGTCTTGTAAGTATTTAGTTTTTGGTTCAGGGTCAAATAATCACCCTCAATCTGTAAAATCCGTTGGTCAAGGTGCAACTTCAATCTTTTCAACTCTTCAAGATCAACTTCAGTGAATTCCTCAAAATTCAATTGCTGAAGCGAGTTCCTACTGTGCAAACTTACCCCCTTCACAACGGCTATCTCAGCTTTGATGCTATCCAGTTCCTTCTCAAATTTCTGGATATTCTCCCTGCTCTTTTGCAGATCTAAACGCATCTGCTTGATTTCAGCTTCTAGACCTGAGGTAATCTGTTCACTTTGCTTAACACGCTCTTTCTGAGCCTCGAAAGCATCTGTGTCTTCTGAGGAATAGCCAGACCATGAGAATGCTGACAGATGCTCATTCAAATTACTGGAATGCCCATCATTATCTTTCTGCAACTGTTCTAAACTTGTCCTTTTGGTATAAAGGGAAATACTGGTCCTTGTCAGCTGTTCTTTTAGCTTTTGAAACTCAGTCCTTTTTCCATCCAAACTATATTTTTCTTGCGTAATTTTATTCAGCTCTTCCTGCACATGTGTTGCCACCATAGGTTCAGGATGATCTAACGCCCCACAAAGCGGACAAGGCATACCTGACTGAAGCTCAGTAGCAAATCGACTCAATTTCGCTTGAACCTGCAGATGGGTCTCTTGCTCCCTCAACTTATTCAGATCGTTTTCAATCAATTTCAGCTCATTCCCTATCATCTGCTCCCAGTTGTCCTCGGTATAACCCAACTTATTGAACTGGCCTTGTTCTACCTCTGCCTCTTGGGTCAATTGCTCCAACAGTTTATTAGAATTTTTCTGTTGCTGTTCGATGGTATCCTTCTTATGGTACCATTTTTCCATTTCAATCAATTGGGAAGTATCGATTTTCTCTGATTTCAAAGCCTCTAGCCTTTCCTCAGCCTCTTCCAACTTCTTGGCAAGATTGACCTCAGCTTCTTTCGTTCTTTCTACAAAAGGAGTTCCCTTTGTCAATCGCGTTTCCAGTTCCTTTTCCTTCTTATCATTCTCCTTGATCTGGATCAGCCTTTTATAATCTTCGGTTTTAGCCCT
Source organism: Sphingobacterium sp. LZ11T8 (assembly GCF_024261425.1). NCBI lineage: Bacteria > Pseudomonadati > Bacteroidota > Sphingobacteriia > Sphingobacteriales > Sphingobacteriaceae > Sphingobacterium > Sphingobacterium sp. LZ11T8. The sequence goes on from NZ_JANBZY010000003.1 coordinate 128,604, forward strand.
GAATACATTGAGATTAAGGTAATCATGCTGAACAGAAGCTATTTCCTTCTCAACGACATCGATCTCCCGCACCTGACGTTCTTTAACCACCTGAAAATTCTCGATCTTATGGATCAGGGTCTCCCTTTCCACATTTAATGATTGTAGATAATTCAAAGGCTCCTTAAACGCCTGAGAGGTTCTTTCATATCGATTGACCTCAGCTTCCTGCTGCTGAACCCGCTCCTTTTTGCTATTCAGCTCATTGAACTGAGCCTCTTTTTGATGCAGTTCAATACCTTTATCCCTATATTCCTGCAAGGACTGAACCTTTTGTTGCAGCTCTTGATAATCAGTTCTTGTAATCTCAAGCGTCTTTTTAGCCTCCTCGACCTCCAGTTTTTTCTGATTGAGAACCTCCGTTGAAATGCTTTCAAATCCTGACAGAGCACCTTTTAGATTTTCGAGCTTCCTATTATTGCCAGCCTGTAGAAAACCAACCTTAGGACCAAGATCAAATTTATTGAGGTAAAAGATCTCCTTCATCATTTCAGAACGGTCCTTACCCTTCAATTCCAAAAACTCCTTAAACTGACCTTGTGGAATGATGATGGTCCTTCTGAAGTTTGCATAGGATAAATTGGTTACCAAGGCTCCATCAGCAGATTCCATAGGCACCCATTCTCCAACAATCCATTCATAGGCGGTACGTTCAATCGGGGTGGTGTCATCAAAATTCTTTCTTCGTCTCCATTGAGCAACAAATCGGAATTTACGCTTTTCAAAGTTCAGGAACTCAAAGACTATCATCGCTTGATTAGACTTTAGGTTCATCATATTATAAGCGCGCTTATCCGTCTTATTCAGGCGTTCAGTATCACCATACAGCGCAAAACTGATTGCTTCCAATATGGATGACTTTCCAGAACCAACCTTACCGAAGATTCCAAATAACCCCGCTTCCGTTAATTCTGTAAAATCTATAGATTGTTTTTCTTGATAGGAATATAACCCTTCAATACTTAAAAATAATGGCAACATACTTAATCTTCTTTTTCTAAGGTATTTGCTGCGACCTCGTTAAATAGGGTCATTAATTCTTCATTGGGCTCCTGTCCATATTTCGATTTGAAATAATCCTTGAACAGGTCCTTCATATCTTGATCCAGGTTTACACTTGGCCGCCCATTTTGCAACTCCTGTTTTTTAGTCAATACTGGGATGACATGGATAATGCCATTGTGAGCTTCATGGACACGCTTTAGATCACTCGAACTTAAAAAGTTATCAGACTCCAAGGTTAGCTCTACTAAAACACTGGGATTATCGTGCAACCATTTAACGGCCTCGTCAATATCATTGAACCTTACTCGCACCAATGGTCGTCCTTTCTCCAGATGCACGGTCCTATACTGGGCAATTCTATTAGGCTCCAAATCAACGATAATAACCTGTTTAGTTTGTCCACTTTCGGAAAAAGAATAAGCTAATGGACTCCCTGGATAGATCACAGGCGCTGTTCCCTGCCCAATTTCATGGAATTTATGCAAATGCCCCAAGGCGGTATATTGTATCTGCGAAGGGATGCTGTCAGAATACACCAGATCAGCAAAACCTAGGCGTAACGGTTTTTCACCTTCAGGCTCCTCCAATACCTCAGCACCTCTTTTCAACATATAAAGATGCGTGGTCAATAAATTAACCCCATAAGTATCACAATATTGATCAGCAGTATCCTGCCACTTCTTTTTCAATAACTCCTGTAACTGACTTGCCTTATCCGTATCTCCCAAATATTGCTTCAATCGGATCTCATTAGCAAATGCAGTACTCAAAATCCGAATGGGATAATAATACTTAGGCAGCTTAATCTCCAAAAAGCCTTCATCTACCCGGATCACATCGAAACTGCCTTCTACGGTAATTGGATTGATCTTCAGACTGGGTTGTCCAAAGAAGAATATCCCCAATTCCCTGGCCAATGAATCCGGCGAATCAATACGATCCGGCGAATCATGGTTGCCGGCAATGGCAATAACAGGTCTTTTCCCATTCTTGGAAAGACGTTTTAAAGTTCGATAAAGTAATTCGGTTGCTTCTACTGGGGGATTAAAAGTATCATAAAGATCTCCAGAAACGACAACAAGGTCAACTTCTTCGCGGTCGGCAATCTGACAAATTTCTTCCAAGACTTCTTTCTGCTCTTCGATCCTAGAAAAGAAATCAAGCTTTTTACCCAGATGCCAATCTGCTGTATGTAATATGCGCATTTACGATAAATCTGTTATGGTGAAAGTTAAAAATACAGATTTTTCTTTTTGTAAAGGGTTAAGAAATGTGAAAGATTTAGCGTCTTTACCCGCTCTCGATTACCTTAACGATCGGAGTGACCAAGGTCTTTTTCGGGATTAACCCTATTGCGAACCAATTGCTTAAGTTCTTTGATTTCCGGGAAACGGCTTTCGCGTTTTCTGTCAAAAATTATTTCATCATCCACGAAAACCGTGTAACGACCACTGATCTCGCTAGGCTCCAAATTTACCGAGTGCAGGTCATCAACAAAAGTGGTCAGAAGCTCCTGAGCCATATAGGCAGCCCGGAGCATCCAACCACATTTGGGACAGTAAGTTATGCGAACTGTTGCTTTCAATAGATTAATACAACTTATTGTTTAACAACAGTAAACGCTTCGGTTTTTCCGTTATGACAGGTATTACAGGATATATTGTAAACCACCCCATCATAGGCATGCTTGAAATGTTTTTTATTGATCTGTTTAGTCATTTTGATCATATGTCTCGCAATATCTTTCTTCGGATTCGCATCTGAAGCAAAGTCCAAACCTTTCTCACCGTTAGGCTTAGGGGCATGACAATGGTTACACTTCACGCCTAATGCCATATTGAAAGATTTCATGGTGCTATCCAACTCTTCATGGCTGATGTTCTTTGGAAGTACTTTTAAATTCTGAGGTCTTTCCTCCTGTCCCCCAATATGAAATGCACTCAAGCCAATGACCAAGGCAAATAAACTTAACAGTGTGATAGCTTTTCTCTTCATATCTCTTTGATTTTTAATGGTACAGCAATTTAATAAAAAATACATAGAATTGTAATATAAATGTCATGAAAAAATATAGAACACTACACAACAAGCACTTATAGCACAGCATTTGGTTTAAAACTTCTTTGTTTTTATCTTGCGAGCCTTGATTTCTAACTGATTCAAGCCGGCTCGAAGCCTCTCTTCTTGCCAAAAACATGAAACGATAGCTATGTACAAACATTTTTTGCTCTTAACCTGCTTTTTCTTGGCGATGACCTTATCATCTTCTGCCCAACTAAAAGCGATTAAATCCAAAACAGGGTATTCCTATTGGGTGAGAACTCCAGAAAACATCGAAAAGAATGAAAAACTGCCCGTTATTGTCTTTTTGCACGGCCGAAGCCTTTCAGGCCATGACTTAAACCGTGTTAAGCGTTACGGCGTATTAAGGGCAATTGAAAGAGGAAAAGACCTTGAAGCCATTATCGTTGCGCCTCAGACCTCCAATGGCTGGGATCCAGACAAAGTTATCGACGTATTGGATGCCGTTCTTAAGGACTATCCAGCTGATGAGCACAGAGTGTATGTTTGCGGCATGAGCATGGGTGGCTATGGCACCATGGATGTTGCCGGAAAATACCCAGACCGATTTGCGGCAGCAGTCGCTATCTGTGGCGGCGGAACCGTGAGTTACGCCTGCAACCTGACCCAAGTCCCGCTGTGGATTCAACATGGAAGTGCCGACCGCGCTGTCCCGGCTTCTGAATCCAAAAAGATCTACAATGCCATCAAAAAATGTAACAAAAACGCCGATGCAACCCTCACCATCATACCAGGTGGAACCCATGGAAGCGTTGAACGATTATTCCATGGAGAAAAGATTTACGACTTCATGTTCAAACACAGCAAAGGCTCTTAATCAATATTTTGAGATAAAATAAGTTAAGAACAACTTTAACAAAAACTATGCTGATTCATGTCTACGATAGTATGCAAAAAGACTATTCCTATGAGCTTACGGAACCTATGGGCAAAAACTTTGACCCAGAATTCCAACCTCAGTTAAGCCCACAGGAAATGCTTGAATTAGGCGTCTTCAATGGTAAGTACCTCAATGACTGTCGAAATGAATTCCCTAAAGAATGGTTTGAACATGCGAAGCTGTATAAAGGTGAAAGCAATGCTGGAGACCCTAGCCTAAATTTCTTTAAAATAAAGGCTTCCCAGCCCCTATCAGAATGGCAAAGAAAAGGCTGGATACACCCCCAAGATCCTCGAGGGTGGTTCCAGTGGTACTGCAGATATTTTATGGGTCGAAGATCTGAAGACGATGAAAGACAGATCAAACGTTGGAAAGCTTTTAAAAGACATATTGCCCAAGTAAAAGGCAATTGTACATTTGGTGATTTTCAATGTCGTCCAAAGCAGAGACAGGCACTTTTACACTGGGCATATGATAGCATCAATCTTTAAGCCTAGAGACTGCTCGCAAAGCTCAACATAAACTGTTTTCCGTTGTATGAAGGCATTAACAAATATGGGTGCTTCCTTTTTTGGATGCGCTCCTCTAACTTTGGCAGCATCCAGTAAGCCATTTTCGTGCTCAATATTCCTATGCCTGCCCCCATTACTACATCTGACAGCCAATGCCGATTATTGTACATCCTGAAAAATCCTGTCCCAGCGGCAATGGTATAAGCTCCTATTCCATACCAAACAGACTGATGGCTATACTCTTGCCAAATCAGTTCTGCTCCCACAAATGCTGTAGCGGTATGTCCTGAGGGAAAAGAGTTCGAGGCTGAGAAGTCAGGTCGCATAATCGGAACACTCTTTTTCAATAGATTCACTGAACTCCCCATGATAATATGGGCTACAGATGCCACGAACAACCTTGATTTAAAATCATGCTTCGCCCTTATACCCATGAGATCAAAAGCAAAATAAGATCCAGTGGCAGCATATTGGGTAAAATCATCTATCCTTATCCTAATTGGTCGCGCAGACTGTAAGTTATCTTTTATTAATTCATTCTGTTTCTGCAAGTAAGGATTTTTAACTGAAGTAACACCATAACTAATAAAACCAATAGGAGCTATCAATCCCTCATTCAACATCAATTTTGAAAAACTACTTCGCTTAACCTGATTTAACTGAGCGAGTACACTGTCTTGCTGACAGAAACAGCAATTTCCATTGAAATGCAATATGAATAGAAGGAATATACGCAGAAACAGCATTCCAGGCTCCAATGATGACTTCATATAAGAAATAGATTAGATCTACAGGCTAATAATTGTTATTTATTATAATTTATTGTCTTATTATTCAATATTTAAATTATAAAAACTAATATATTATTAAATTGCAATAAAGGAAATACCCAAGACAAGGTATTTTTTCGAAAGTCACCTACAATCTACATGTTAAAAGAAAAAACACAATCTTATTTAATTCAGCAAAATAGCCTTCACAGTATTCAAAACTGGTTCATTTATATAATTCAACCATACTTCGGCACAATATTTCTACCATTTCAGACATTCATCATGTAGCTTTAAGGTAATACAGCTAAACATAGATAATCCTATTTTTTTTAAACATGAGCAATCCCCCGTATTCAAATGATACCCAGGCAACCCAGTTCTTAAAGAAAATGGGAATATTAGATCAACTTTTCGAAGCCATTGCACCTTATAGGCCTCAAAACATAGCTACCGAGGCAAAAAACACGGAAATGTTTTTGGACTACGAACAGAAATATGCTGATTTAGAAATTGAAAAGAGGTTATTATCATTGCTAAAGCAATTCTATTCTGAAGCTGACCTCCAAAAATTCAGCGTAATGGATGCCGATTCTATCTATGAAGCCGATAAATCAACATTTAAATCATTCGAAAAACAGATTGAAAGCTTATATGACGAAATCTATTTAGCAGGCAACAGACTATCCTCAGGGGTAAAAATCGTTGGAAACCCTGATCAATCAAGACCCTTTGAATTTTTCACTGTAGAACGCCAAAACGGCATCTATGTGGCCAAAGCCTTTGATAGCTTTATGCCTCAAAACATACAACTCAGCCAAGTAGCATTGGTGGATCCTATGCACTTCGTTTCCATAGAGGCAAAAGACCAGGAATTACGGATCGAACTTTCTGCTGAAGGCCAGGAATTATTTTCCAAGCATTTTCAAGACAATCCTTACGAACCATTGGCTCTTTTGTTAAATCAGAGAATAATAAATATCGTCAGAGATACAGCAAATCTTCAAAACAACGTTTTATTAATTTGGAGTCCTTGGTCGGCTCAAGAACTTATTGAATTCACAAAATCAGCTAATAACGAATAAAAACAACATAATTAAACTATATCCTATGTTTGAAAAGACTCCATTAATTCAGGCCATTGACAGTGGCAACTTCGACAACGCCGTTGAATTGTACAACCAAGGCGAAAGAATCCCCCATAGCCAACATGCCTACGATTATTCCCAGCTTTACGATACCCTAATCAGAAAAAAAGGCTACGAACTTATTAGCCTTATGCTTCAGAACAATGAAATCGAGAAGGACATCTATATGCTCGATAAAATTGATGACAGTATTTTTTCTAAATTGATCCGAGTTAAAAATCCAGATGAAGAATTTATTTCATTTTTCAAGGATCTATTAGAACAAGCTGAAAACATCAATGATGAAGTAGCCGGACAGACCTTGATCAGTTTCGCTGCTGAGAATGCAGCCGATCCGCAAATTATACAAGCCTTAATTGATGCTGGCTGTAGGGTTGATTTCAAGAACCAAGCGGAGGACAATTTGCTGAACATTAGCATTAGAAAACATGGCATAACTCCCGAACAGATAAATCGTTATATTGACATATTCCTTAAAGAAGGTTTAGATGTAAACGAAGCAAACAAGGTTGGCAAAACTTCCTTGCACGTCGCCTTGGAGAGCAACAATAAACATGTTTTGGAAAATCTGTTGCAGAATGGAGCAAGCCCGAACCAACAAGATCATGAAGGAAATTCAGCATTCTTTATTGCCGTTGCACATAAACATGATTTTGAACAATACAAACGGCTTTCAGAATATGAGGGCATGGATTTCGAACAATCCAACAAACGTGGCGAAAAAGCCCTGCACGCCCACCTTAGAGTGACAGATGGTGCGGATAACACGGAATTAATTTTGCAGATGATTGAAGATGGTGCAGATTTAAACAACACCGCCCCCCATTACGATAAACAGCTTTCTGCCTGGCATTGGATCGCCGAGAAAAAAGCACCATTTTTTGAACAGGTTTTTAAGGCCGCTCAACCGGACATCAATGAACAGGACGACTTGGGCAACACCTTATTACATAAAGTCGTTATGAAGGACAGCAACTATGATCAAAATGCTGCCAAGGAAACTTACAAAAAAGTAAAATTCCTATTGGATAACGGGGCAACAGCCAGCATCCTGAACAATAAGGAACAATCAGCCATGATGATTGCTTCGGAAGATAATTTAAAAGCAAAGACCGTCGAACTGCTATTAATCGCTCAACAAAAAGAAAACTAAGAAATTATGTCCATGTCATTTATTATCGCCTGTGAGGGCGGCAAACGTAAAATAGCCGAATTACTATTAGAGAACAATGAAGTCGATGTCAAGTATACAGATGAAAAAGGCAGAACCGCCATGCATTATGCAGCACATCGTGGCTACCTTGACCTGGTCAAACTATTGGCAGAAAAAGGTGCTGAACTAGATTATGAGGATCAACAGGGCGAAACTCCCCTATTCTTCGCATGTCTCCAAAAGCAGAAACAAACGGCCATATATCTGATTGAAGAAGATGCAAGGGTTGACATTAATGACCTCAAAGGCAACAGCCTCCTTCATTTGACAGCTTCAACTGGTCAAGCTGATGTCCTCAAGACCTTGATCGAAAAAGGACTTGACGTCAATGCATTAAACAACAGTACCGAAAGTCCTTTGATGCTAGCTGTATTGAACAGAAGCCTTGAGGCAGCCAAAATCCTACTTGAGAATGGTGCTAATCCAGAAGCTAGCAACAAATCAGGAAACACGCCTTTATTAATTGCCGTAAAGAACAGGCACCTCCCTATGGTTGACCTGTTATTGGAAAACGGGGCAGATGTCAATCAGATCAATCAATTTGGCGAATCGGCCATCTTGGTTGCATGTTACGAAGGCAACAAAGCCATGGTTAAGACCCTGTTAGAAAATGGTGCTGATGTATCAATTAGCAGTTCTGAAGGAGTTTCTCCTATTTGGTATGCCTGCAGCCATAACCAAAAAGAAATCGTCTCCCTGCTTCTTGATAACGGCCTGGATGTAAACCACAGCCGACCAGTCACTGGAAACAGCCAAGCCATGTATGGATATCTGGACTTTGTAGAAACCAACAACAACCTGTCTATAGATGCCCAATTCAATTTTAATGTCAATGAATCCCAAGGTGGTGAAAGTTTGCTACAACATGCCGTTAAGAATGGACACCTAAGTATGGTCAAATTACTGATTGAACGTGGTGCCAATATCAATCAACAGGACGAGTCAGGAAATACAGCCCTGCACTATGCCGCAGCAAATGGCAAAAAAGATGTGCTCAAATTCCTTTTAGAAAACAATGCTGACCCGCAATTGGTCAATGTAAAAGAGCAAAAAGCGATCGATTACTCCAACATCAAGGGTTTCAACGAAATCACGGCCTTGCTGATCCAATTTGGATCTACCCAAGGAAAGGAGCAAGCAAATACCGCAGCACCAAGTCCAGCGGCAAGCGCAGCAGCACCAGTGGATAAGAAAAAAGCCCTGATGGACCTAAAGGACCTAATGGATGCCGGCATTTTGACACAGGAAGAATTTGATGCTGAAAAGAAAAAGATATTAGCAGGTTAAAATTGTAAAAACATTTTTAACTAATTCATGTTGCATTGGGAAAAAGTTATTTATGACCAACACATCATTTGGAATCCTTCTTCTTCGAATTTTCATAGGCTTAAGGCTTATGTACGGCGTATCGGATAATCTGATCAGCTGGGACCATATGCAGGAATTTGCTGGCTTTTTGGGAAAATATAAATTCCCATTCCCAATGGTTTCTGCTATTAGCTCAGTTGCTGTACAGATGATCGCTGGCTTCCTAATGTTGATTGGTTGGCAAACAAAGCTTTCCGCAGCAATTATTTTTATAAACTTTTTAATCGCCATTTTCATGGTTCACTTCCCTAATGGCGATAGCATAGACCTTATGACACCGGCTCTAGCTATGCTGTTTGTTTCGGCAAGCCTCTTTTTCACTGGGGCTGGAAAATATTCAATAGACAAGGTATAATTAAACTATAAAACAATGGAATTGACAAACTTTAAATACAATCAGAAAAAACTAAACAATATGGCCATGATATTTCTGCTATTGGGAATTGCAGGCTTAGGTTTTGCATACTATAAATGGTTTGTAGACACATCTTCCTACGTGGTTTCGATGGGGAAATATGGCAGTATATTTATTGCCATATTGGGCTTTGGGGCTTTTACCTACATGAAGTTATTTGGCAAAAAAGCGGATGAAATCGCCCTAAGTATTGGCACAAATGGAATAACGTCCAATACGACGCCGATTGCTAAGGCAGCGGAATTAATTGAATGGGATGATTTAGTAGATATCAATTTCCATGGAAACTACCTTGACATCCATGTCAAGGACCCCAAGAAATATGCCGACAGAATGAATAACTTCTTTGTCCGTGACACCTATCTAAAAGGCATGAAAGGAGTCATCCGTATTTCCATTGCCGAAGTTGATGGTTCTCCGGAAGAAATGTCCGCAGCCATAGGGAAATATTTAAACCTTTAGCGAGATTACCTGATATCGATACCTGTATACAGGTAATTTCCAATATTTTCTGTCCCTAACTCTTTTATTATTTTAGATTTGCTAGAAACAAAATCTATCCTAATATGAAAAAACAGTTTTTTATGGCATCACTAGTTCTGGGATGCAGTCTATTTGTCGCATGTGGCAGTTCGAATAATTCAGAGGAAGAGGGAGATTCAGAAGATACGGGGGTTATTGAGAACCTAAGCAATGCCGGCGAGGCCATCAAAGGTCTAAGTGGTCTTGAAAAAGCCATGAAGGATATTGAGGTTCAGATGAATGCCTTAAAAGAAAAGACACCTGTAAGTAACGATGAATTAAAAAAGGTCCTACCTGAAACATTAGAAGGCTTGAAAAGGACTTCCATCAACCTAGGTGAATCTGCATCCATTGGGATCTCCAGTGCAAATGCGACCTATCAAGACGAAGGTGCTACAAAAACAATTGAAGTATCCATCTTGGACGGAGCTGGTGAAGCGGCAAGCTCTATTACTGGTCTCGCATTTTATGGTTTCAACCAGGATTCGGAAAGAATCACGGACGATATGACCGAAAAAACGATGGAATATAAAGGTCAAAGAGCAAAACTAACAGAAGAAAAATACTACGATAAGCAGACCTCAAAAATTGAATGGCTCCATAAAAAAAGATACTTAATGAAGGTACAGGGAGAAGGATACAGCATTGACGAGGTGTGTAAGATCATGGATAATTTAGCGTTAGGAAATTTACCTGAATAACAACTACACTACATAACACAGATAAGGGGCAATGAAATTCATCGCCCCTTATCTTTTAATTTTATATTTCTTATTATTTTTTAGGTTTGGATGCCATTACAAACTGCAACTCTCCTCCATTTGAAATATCGGCATGCGAAATCTTAAAATCTTTCAGCTCTTGTCCATTCCACAATACCTTGCTCACATATACATTTTTCTCCGATTGGTTCTTTGCAAAAACCTTCAAGGTCTTCCCATTATCCAATTGCACTTCAGCTGATTTTACCAATGGACTACCCAACCAATAATGTGGATCTCCAGGCGCTACAGGATAGAATCCCAAAGAACTGAAGAGATACCAAGCAGACATTTGCCCACAATCATCATTTCCTCCTAATCCAGCAGGACCATTATGATATTGGTTACGAATAATCTGTCTGATTCTTTCCTGAGCTTTCCAAGGGCTTTTGGTGATATTATACAGATAGGCAACATGGTGCGACGGTTCATTCCCATGCACATAGTTCCCAATGATGCCTTCACGGGTAATATCCTCGGTATTTTCAAAATACTTATCTGGAAGGTGCATGGTAAACAAGGAATCCAAATAAGTTTCAAATCGTTTCTGTCCGCCCATTGTCTCCATCAATTGAACTGGTTGGTGTGGTACATATAAAGAGTAATTCCAGGTATTTCCCTCAATAAAACCTTGCCCATGGGTATCTAGCACATCAAACTTCTCTCTGAACACCCCTTTGCTATCTTTAGGACGCATAAAACCAATTCGCTCATCATACAGGTTCTTCCAATTCTCGGCGCGTTTGTTAAATTCTGCAGCGATTTCCGCCTTACCCAATTTTTCTGCCAATTGAGCAATACACCAATCATCATAAGCATATTCCAAGGTATTTGACACTGAAGTCCCATTTTTATCATCCGGAACATAGCCCAAGTCGATGTAATCCCCAATACCTTCATATCTTCTTGCATTTGCCGTTTGAACACAGGCTTTCAAGGCAGCTTCCGCATCTCCTTTATATACACCTTTCATAATAGCGTCTACCACCACCGATACCGAATGGTACCCACTCATACACCAGTTTTCATTCGCATAATGCGACCAGATTGGCAACATATTCAAGACCGACTGTTCATGATGCGCCATCATCGAAGAAACCATATCTGCATTTCTTTTCGGATCGACCAAATTCAGCCAAGGATGAAAAGCCCTAAAGGTATCCCATAAAGAAAAGGAGGTGTAATTCGTAAAACCCTCAGCTTTATGGATTTCTTGATCCAAACCCTTATACTCGCCATTTAGGTCCATATATACGGTTGGCATCAGGTTCGCATGATAAACGGAGGTATAAAAGTTAACCAGATCCTCTTTGTTCAACATATCGACCTTAAACTTCTCAAGCTCCTTATTCCAATCTGATTTTCCTTTGTTTACAATTTGTTCAAAATTCCAGTTTGGAGTCTCTGCTTGCATATTTTCCAATGCATTCTTCATGCTCACTGGACTCAATGCCACTTTCATCATCACTTGCTCCCCCTCTTTGGTATCAAAATCCAGGTGCATCTTGATATTATGCGCCGCTAGATCTGGAAAGTTATCCTCTTGGTTGAATTTCCGCCAAAAGCCTTTGTACTGCACATTTTTATCCAAATACTTCGCTCCATAATTTTTGAATGCTTTGGAAGTTTTGATAGCAAAATAAACGGTTCTGGTTCTTGCCCAACCATTGGTCTGCCTATACCCTGTTATGGTGGAGTCATTCAATACCCTGACCACGGTCCAAACATTTTTGCCATCATAGTTATAGATACCCGCTGTCAAGTCTAAGATCAAATGGGAATGATCGGAAGCTGGAAAGGTATAGCGATGAACTCCAACACGGGTACTTGTAGTCAATTCCGCCTGAATATTATGCTTATCCAGTTTCACTTTATAGTAATTGGCTTCGGCAATTTCATTATCATGGCTATATGCCGATCTATACCCATCTTGTGGCCTATCGGCTGTCCCTGGGTTCAATTGCACCTTTCCTTGAGTAGGCATCACCAATATATCGCCAAGATCGGAATGTCCTGTTCCCGAGAAATGCGTATGACTGAAACCAACAATGGTTGGATCATCGTATTGATAACCTGCACAGTATTTATATACATCACCCGTATATTGTCCGTTGACTGCATATGGGATGGTATCTGTCTCAGGGCTCAATTGTACCGACCCAAAAGGAACCGTTGCTCCAGGGAAAGTATGCCCCATTTTAGCCGTTCCGATCAATGGTTTGACGTATTGACTCAGGTTTGGCTGCTGGGCATTCGATAATACCGGAATGACCATAAAAGCCAATACCTTGGCAAAATTCATATAGTTCATTTTCATCATTTTAAATTGCGGGGTTTAAAGCATATTCTGCCCAAAGTTCATCGATCGTTTTTCCGGTTTCATTTGCCCAAAAAGAGTCCGAATAGGTCTTATTGCGCATAGCCAGGTCTAACTTTTTGACAAAGTTCTTTTTCTTATTATGCTCAATCCAATTGAAGAACCGAGCAGTAATCCTGTAAGAATCGGTATACTTCTGTTTTTCATTAAATTCAGGAAGCCTCCAATTGCCTGCTTCATTGGCGACACCATATTTATATCGAATATAATCAGCAATCCCTTCTGTAATCCACCAAGGACCCGATCCATTTGGATAAGCCTGAACGATATGCATGACTTCATGCGTCACGACATCGATATCATGTGGATTTTTCTTCAACCAATTTGGACTATATCGAACAATCCCTCCTGCAGTGGCTGCAACACCATCATATTCAGGGTCAATGACAAAAGTCACTTCTTTTCTGGTTTTCTTATTGAATTTTTTGACCAATTTAGGATAGTTGATAAAATAGGTATCAATAAGCTGCTGTTTAGTTTCTGCACTAAATTCTTTATCCTTATTGATCCAGATCAGTGTATATCCCTTCTTCTTTAACGTATCTACTTCTACTGCAACCTTGCGGTCGGCATCAGTATGTTCCCAGCTTTGTGCATAACTTGAAGAAACTGAAATACCCAAAAATATGCTTAAAGCAAATGTTAATGTGTTTTTTCTCATTGGGCTAATTGATTTATAAAAATTTGAGTCAACTCTAGTCAATAATTGCTGTTTTGAGCTAACTAAAACGAATAATCTAGTATTCAAATATATTTAAAAAGATTAGTAATACTATAAATTTCTAGGATTGTTACAACAATATTTATTAACCTAGGTTCATTTTTTGAGCTTTAATTCTCCTGCATTAAAAAGCAACAAGGAAATGAGTCAAGAGGCTAAGCTAGGAAGTGGATTATTTTCTATTATTTCTATAATCAAAAAAGGGTCATATCATTCTGATACGACCCTTTTTTGATTACTTAACGGTAAACCAAGTATAACCCTTTGCAGGAATCTTGACCGGTAAATTCACTTTATAATCTCTTGCTAACTGATACTTTTTCGGGTTCTCTCCTTCAAAAGCAATCTGTACATCCTTGTCCAAACCGGTATAGTAAAGCGGCAGGTCTATTTGAATAACCATCTCGCTATCAGTTGGATTATACAACATCCCCAAACCTTTCTCCTTTCCATTTGGATCAACATGCAGTATCCCATCCCAATTTCTGCCATCTGCCCTTCGCAAATGGATGATATCCGCATTCAAGATATCTCTATATTTTTTGTACCAATCAATGACTTCTATGACCGTAGCCTTAGTCCTTTCAGTGTCATACAAACGGGGGCCTCTGTAACAGGCTTGAACCCCGGCTCCATAATATTGCATCATCAATTGTTTATAATCATCCAAATGATCATTTAAGGGTTCTAAAACGGCATCAGCGCCACCACCATGATAGGCCGTCAGGGGTACAAAACCCCAACCCATCGAAGGAGTTTTTTCCCAAGTACCATCGTAGATATTTTGTCTGTTTAAAATCTTCTGTTGGTCTCGCGACAAAGAAAAATTCACCTCCCGATAACCCAACGCAATTTTATTCGTTCCATCTAGAAAATACCAGTCCGGGGCATTGATATAAACTCCCATCTGATTCAATTCGTGGAAGATCGACTTCTGTATTTCCATCTGCGCAAATTGGGAATCTTCCAACCCATGGTGACCTGGGTGATCATGGGACGCACAGACATCGCCCGGATATGGCCCATCCATTTCTAAAATACTGAAACCAGTATTCCTGAAAAAGTCTTTAATGGCTTGCGCATAATCTAACCCCCACTGACTGCCAAAACAGGGTGCATTGCCAAAAAATGCGCCCCCTGGCTTTCCTGTTTTCGGATTGATCACATCCGTTTCAGCGTTAATAGTCCTGGAACTGAATAAGGTGTAACCGCCCAATTTCACGCCTTTTGATTTCGCATAATCCGCCAGTTCCCGCCATTCTTTATGATTCTCTGGGGTATTTAACTCCATTTTCAGATGGCTTCCAAAACTCAGGATAACCGCCTCATAACCTGTTTCAGCACATTGATCGATAGCTGTGATCACCTCCTCCCTATTTTTACTGACTAAATGCATAAAGATTGGGTTAGCATTGATCCAAGGAGTTAATTGACGGTACATTTTCCGTACAGCAAGCCCTCTACGCTCCTGATCATGGCTATCATGCAACAATTCAAAAGTCTTGACCGAGGTAAACTTCTGTTTCGGTAAAACATCAATCTTCGATACATCCTTCGGATAGATTAAGGCTTTTGCCGGAGTGGTCAGATCATAATTAACTTGAGAGGTATAGCTGCTATCCTGCTCCCAATGCAAAGTCTGTTCAGATAGTCGATATTTCATGGCATTGTTAAAAGCGTAATTGGTTTCAAAATAGATACCCGATTGCTTTTTCATATCCTCTGTACTTCCTACGACCGCTGATTCCTCTTCTACCAAGGAGAGGATTTCATTGACTAAGCGGTTTACCTGAATTTTGTTTTGACTCTCATTTCGCACTACTACCCATTTTCGAAGAACTGGCAATCCATCATAGATTTCATAATGTACATCCACGGAAACCCCAGCTAATTCAGGATGCTGAAATTCTAAAACTAAACCTATCCCTTTTGCCTTTTCAGAATTTGAGGACCAAAACGGACTATTGCTGTTCAAGGCCTGTTCTAGTGGCAGTTCCTTGGCCGACTTAAAGACAAAAGCATCTGGATTCGCTTTTAAGGAAGGAAACCATTCTGTCAAGAAATAAGCTTTTTCTTTCTGTCCCTTCAACCCGCCTATCTCATAGTCCTTCCCATTAATATTGACGATTGCCTCTGGTTCTATCGCACGTATCAATTGCTGACCATTGCTCAGGTTGCTAAAATCATAACAAGCTAGGTTGGCAGCTTTCTTAAAGGCTCTTCTGATAAGTCCATTTTCAAGGACAATCCCATCCTTATTGTTAACAATTTTCGATTGAAAGCCTGTTGATTGGATTAACCAATCTTTGTGCTCGGATTGTGTTGTCTGCCCTTCTGCGTATTGTACAGTTGAAACTGCCAATAAGGCTATCAGGATTAGTTTAGTGTTGATTCTCATAATTCAAAAAAATAGGCAGTAGAAAAAGGATACTACTGCCTGATGCATAATTAATTTTATAATCTAAAGACTTCTTGACAAATCGTTCAATAAGGTCTTAGCATTGTTCAATTCCTCATTCCACCCATCAAATCGCTGATTGGCCTCCATTTTATTGATTGCGGTCTGAAAGCTATCTATGGCTTTTTGATCGTTTTTCTCTTTCAGCGCTTTCATCACAATTCTCGCTTTTTCATAATCTTGGATACCTTCCAACATCCTTTCGTATCGAATTGATGAACGTCCCTTAGGATAGACGATATAGGTATCACCAGCAGGCCAGGTCCTGAACCTGGAATCCGTTAAAGGGTTTTCTACCCATGAATTATAGGCCCACCTCAACATCCCATCAAAGCCGGTTGCTAAAGCATACCAACCTAGGTAGGTCGATTCCGCAGGTTCTGAAAATGTAAACTGATTCGGAAAACCATCCGAACAACAGATATAAAAAGTACTGTTTAACCCTCTTTTATGGCGGTCCATGATATCGGCCTTTGAAAATGGATGCCCCACTGAAATGCTGATATCTTCCGAATTTGGAAACCTTTGATAGGTTTTTTGATTATCAGCATACGAAATCCCGATTTCCGGTGCTACCTTCTCCAATAAAGCAAATGCAGCATCCATTTGTTCCTTTTCGCGTTCATCCATGGCAATATTGGTTTTATCCAACCAGCCCTTTGCTTCAAGATGCTTAACGAAATCCTTTAAAAAAGGTGTCCAAAGTTCTTCAAAAATAGCTGTGCCCGGTTTTGTGACCACATTGACCAACTCTGCTTTAGTGGCATCCTTATAATGGATTTCATTGTTCCAAGGAATAATTGAATAACAGTTTATCATATCATCAACACCCAGATCCATCATAAATTGCACCCAACGGTCAAATACGGTATAATCATAAGTCCATTTTCCATTGCTATTTTTGGTCCATGTGATCATATCGGCATAGGGATCATAGGTCTGAACATTCCAGGGGTCTTTGTTCAATGTGGTGGTTATTACTTTTTGGCCAGCATCAGCCAGCATTTGCATCACTGGTTTCATCGCTTCAAAATGGGCATCACTCCACATTTCCAATCCTTCAACACGAGCC
This sequence comes from Sphingobacterium sp. LZ11T8, assembly GCF_024261425.1. Lineage (NCBI taxonomy): Bacteria > Pseudomonadati > Bacteroidota > Sphingobacteriia > Sphingobacteriales > Sphingobacteriaceae > Sphingobacterium > Sphingobacterium sp. LZ11T8. The sequence continues at coordinate 145,947 of NZ_JANBZY010000003.1, forward strand.
ACGGCTGATGGATGCTGCCATTGGTCTAGGTGATAGCTCCATTCCGTTGCTTTCGGCAAGGTTTGATTGATCACATCCAGCTCCAAGGCCAATTTTTGTGCAGGTTGACCTTTGGCAGAAATTGTTACAATAGCATTGTATGTACCTGCCTGTGCATTTTCGGGAATCTTTACACTAACCCAGACAGGTCTAGCTGTTTTCTTAGGGATATCGAAGGACTTTAAATTATCCAACATATCCGGAGCTAATGAGGAGGCGAAATCCTCAGGTTTCCGGTACCCACATCCGCCTGCAAACTCATCAGTCATGACATAGCGGACAAATCGTGCATCCGTCGCTGCTTGGGGAATCACCGCCTTATTTTTCGATACTAAATCCGAAATATCTACATGAACATCAGCAATATCGGAACTGGTCCATAAAAGGATCTGTGCAGATAGCTTCTCCCCTTTCCAACCTTCAATTTTCACCCTGTTTTGCTTGGCAATTTCTGGTGCCAAGGATTTGGCAAATCGCTTATCGATTGTTACAAAAGAGCTATGCAAACCTGGACCAACCTTTGACCAATCCGAATTGACATCGGCCGTGGGATCTGCTAATTCGATAAATGTTTCTGAAAGCGCAGTTTTACTTTGGGCGTTTGCTTCTTCAACGTTCAAGAACGCTAGGCCTAAACTCAGTAGAACCACCCATTTAGGAGTGTTGATTTTCATTTATTAAAAGTTTAGTTGATTAATCTGCAGCAATGTCTACTGCAAGAATATAGTTAACAATATACAGGAATTTAATTAAAAGTCGCCTTCAATTAGGCTCTGTAAACAAAATATTATCAAACCTTTCAAATACCGAAACAGCTTTATATCATCATGCAATTAACTGAACTTCAATTAATTTATTAATTATATAAAAATTGTTGCAAACAAACATTTTCATTCTATATTTGTACTTGTTTTTAATGAGTCTAAATAAACTAACCTCTACCTGTTAGTTTCGTTTATATTTTAGCACTATAATTCTTCATGTTTGTGGAGGGACGGTTTAAAGGACTGCTTATAAAACAAAATAGCGCCATGCTAAAGACGGCAATCTCTGCATGACGCCAAAAATCTAATATCAGCTGTAACTGCTATTAGTTGATTGACTCAATGAATCAATCACCTTTAACACACTGTAAGTATGAAAGGACCTGCAAGATAAAAAAAATTGGGCGCTCTCCCTATTTATTTATCCCAAGGTTCTTTCATAAACAGTTAATGGAATTTTTAACACTATACATTAACATTTATGATTTACAATCTTTTTTCTAATCACTCCCCTACGAGTAAAACTAGTTTTTTTACAAATCTTTTCTTTTCAGGGACTTGCAATGTACTTTTTCAGACCCTCATGTTTATTCTTTTTCCTTCTATTCTAAAATCGATCCAGTCCTATAATGAAAACTAACCTCTTAACCACTCTATTTATAATATTCTTAATAACATCCTCATACGCCCAAAATGGCATTATCAAAGGAACTATCCTGACACAGAAAGGAAATCCAGCCAAAAATGTGGTTGTCAAATTGAATGGCTCTCAAGAGATGGAAGTCGATTCTCTAGGAAAATACCAGTTCATTAACCTACCGGCAAAGACTTATGAGGTTAGGGCAAAACATATTGGTTTCACCTCCCAAGTCAGCACTATCGCATTAAAGGAAAATGAAACCCGAGTATTAGATTTTACGCTTGAAGAAGGGACCAATACTCTTCAGGAAGTAGTCATAAGTGCCAAGAAACCCATAGTGGAACATGAATTATCCAATTCCTTAAGGGTTCAGACTCCAATTCTAGAACTTTCCCAGAATGTGCAAACCATAAATGCTGAAGTGCTTGCAAAACTACAAGCATTCAATTTAGCGGATGGTGCATTCAGGAATATCTCCGGGGTAAGCCGACAAACGCATTGGAATGATATGTACGTCAATATCCATATGCGTGGGTCACAAATACAGGCTTTCAGAAATGGGATGAATATTGTCAGTTCCTATTGGAGTCCACTATCTGAAGACATGGCAACCGTAGAAAAAATTGAATTCGTAAAAGGACCAGCCGGATTTATGATGTCCAGTGGAGATCCTGCAGGAATCTACAATGTGGTTACCAAAAAGCCAACCGGACAAAAAAATGCCGAGGTAACCTTTAGCCTAGGAAGTTTTGAAAATTACAGAACCACCTTAGATTTGGATGGCAAGGTCTCAAAAGATGGCAGGTTATTATATCGATTGAATATTGCCGGTTCTTCAAAAGCTTCATTCCGCCCGAATGAAGACAATAAAAGACTTGTAATCGCTCCTGTTCTATCTTACAAAATCAATGATAAGACAACCGCAACATTAGAATACACCTATCAGAAAGCAATCATGACTGATGTTGGATCCGGTTATTTAATGTCTCCTTTTGGTTATAAAACCCTTTCTAGAGAAACCTCCTTTTCTCAAAAAGGAACCGAACCTATGGACATTGATGAACACTCCGCATACATCAATATCGAGCATAAATTAAATGAAAATTGGAAATTAACTGCTCAGGGTGCCTATTTTAATTACAACCAAATCGGCGCAAGCAGTTGGCCAAAAGATATTCTTCCCAATGGCAAGGTCATCAGGAAATCAGACACCTGGGATGCACAAAGCACCATGTTATTAGGCCAAGTCTTCTTAAATGGTTCATTTAACACGGGACAAATCAAACATCAAATATTGGCAGGGATTGATCTAGGTAGTAAATCCTATTTGGCAGACTGGAATCAAAGTATTGTTCTGGATAGTTTGAATGGTGGTGAGTTTGATCCTAAGAATCCTGTTTACGGATTTGACTTTGGACTTCAGAATTTTGACCGATCACATTCCTTGGCCCAACGCGCAGCTGTAGGCGGTGGTAGTATGGCCACGGATTACACCTCCGCCTATGTGCAAGATCAAATGAGCTTTTTTGATAATGCTTTACGTTTGACTTTGGCTGCTCGCTATACCTCCATGTCTATCAGTACCTGGGGCGGAGCACCAGTAAAAAGCGAAAAAGTCACACCGAGAATTGGTCTATCCTACTCCATTGATAAAAATACCGCAGTCTATGCATTACTTGACCAAGCTTTTCTTCCCCAACAAGGAATTTTATTTGACGGTTCTAAAATAAAACCAATCACAGGTAACAATTATGAACTTGGTATCAAAAGAGATTGGTTCAAAGGAAAATGGAATAGTACCATCGCGATCTATCAAATCACCAAAAACCATGAAATAACATCCTATGGACCTAGACCTGAGATGTCAGTCGAAGTTGGGCAAAAAAGAATCCGCGGGCTCGAAGTCGATATCCGTGGTGAGGTATTAAGGGGATTGAACCTGATTGCGAACTATGCATATACCGACGGACAAGTAACCAAAATCAATGAAGGTGTTGATGCCTTTTTTGTTGGACAAAGACTTGATGGTGCCGATGTTCATATCGCCAACCTATGGCTGGACTATGAATTGACGCGAGGAAAGGCAAAAGGTTTGGCCTTCCAATTTGGAGGGATGTCAAATATCCAACGTGCCTTGGAATTCTATTCCAAGGATGAACCCGAAAAAAATATTGAAGACTATTTCCGCTTTGATGCCGGAATGGGCTACCGCATCGACAAATTCAGTGTCAATCTAAATGTACAGAACCTTTTGGATAAATACTTGATTGAGGGCGGTAGTTATTACACCAGCTACTTCAGTACCCCTGTTTACTCTTGGCAAGCCGGTGCACCAAGAAACTATAGATTAACATTTGCATATAAATTCTAAAACCATGAACACAAAAACATTATTGACAATTTTAATAAGCCTTGTAAGCCTTCAATTTGCAAGTGCACATGCATTATGGATTGAAACCCAAACAAATGGCAAATTGAACCAGAAACATACGGTCAAAGTTTATTACGGTGAATATGCCGAAGGTTTGGTAGACCCAATCGATAAATGGTATTCAGATGTCAAGAATTTCGACCTGATTTTAATTGCGCCAGATGGAAGTAAAAAAACCTTAGAGAAAACTGCATCAACGGACCATTTCGAAGCTTCATTTTTACCTACTGAAAATGGATCCTATATCCTTTCAGTGGTAAAAGCTGCAAAAGAAGCCTATGAAACCATGAAATTCGAATTTTCTTCTACAGCCTTCGTCCAGGTCGGAAACGGATCGACTAAATTAAATAGCCTTCCTTTCCATGTTGAATCAACAGTCCAAAATCCAAAAGTTGGTGCAAGCCTGGAAGTCCAGGTATTGGAAGATGGTCAGGCTGAAAAAGAAAGAGAAGTGATTATCATGGGACCTGAAGGTTGGACCAAAACGCTCCATACCGATATTCAAGGAAAAGTTTCCTTTAAACCCTTGGTAAAAGGAAAATACATTATCGAAGCTTCTAAAACTGATGATAAAGTTGAAGATTGGCATGGCCAAAAGATTGAAAAAATCTGGAGAGGCAGCACTTATTCCATAAATGTAAATTAAGCTTATGCCTAGTAAAATGCTTGCCGGCATTTTACTAGGCTAATTTCCTTCTCAAATATTATGTACAGCCTGATCATATTTTTCGTTTTCACCGGTTCCTACTTCCTTTATTGTAGCAGCAAAAAAATGAAGAGCATCCATCAAGTAGAATTCAGTATTTTAAAAATTTTTCACCCCAATCAACTGAAACTCGCAGGATTTATCCTTTTGGCAATTGCCGCTATCTTAACTCTTTGGAAACAAGGTCTAGAAGCGGGAAGTTTTGCGTTTAGCGTTTATTTAATGACTTTCCTAAGTCTTTTGAATTTGCTCTTCCCCTATAAGACCATTAACTGGAAACATATCCTTCTTCTTTTTTCCATATCACTGACAATTGAAATTATTTTTTTCTAAATCCATCTTTACCCATGCCCGCAAACAAGAAATACCTAAGCTCTCCTTTCCAACGCTTTTTAAAAATCACCGCAGGCTTCTTTGCAGGATATATGCTCATGCTTGCCTTCCACAATTTCTTGACCCTATTCTGTGAAAGGAAAAACATTGTTATGCTGTCTGGTTTTTCTGGGTATATCATTTGGGCAATCCTGCTCCTATTGGCTTTTTTATCGAAAAATGGTTGGTACATCTGGGGAATATATCTTTGCCTAACCTTCCTTTTATCAATCCCTTTCATCTTTTAATTCATAATGAATACCAGAAATTATAACATCTACTTTAATACCCATACCATCAGTGGGATTATCATCTGTGCGATTCTCTATGTCATATTCTTTGCTGGATCATTTTCATTTTTCAGAAATGAAATTGCAGCTTGGCAGCAAGGGGATTCGTTCTCAAAAATGACTACTGCCGATGTAGACTGCGATTATTTATTGGATTCCCTCGGACAGGACATGGAACTAAAGGGAAGAGATATTACCTTTTCCTTTTATCATAAGAATGCTCGATCCTACATGAGCTATACCGAATCCAAGGACAGCTTGCAACATGAGAAAAACTTAGCCATAATCAATGAAAAAGTAGCCAACAAAGCAGATTGGACGACTACTGATTCAAAATATTTCGGATATAACTTTATCAACAGGAAGTCCGGCAGTTACAGTGAAAACTATGACCTTGCCGAATTTTTATATAGACTGCATTTTTTGGCTCAATTGAATGAGCTGCCCATCAATATAGGTATTGGCCCATTTGGTTATGTGGTTGCAGGATTTACCTCCTTTATCTTTCTCTTTGCGCTGATCACGGGCTTATTGCTACATTGGGACAAGATCGTTTCCAATTTCTTCATCTTTCGTCCCTTTTCCAAATGGAAGACGGTCTGGACCGACTTGCACACTGCCTTAGGGGTTGTAGGCTTCCCTTTTCAATTTGTCTATGCCGTGACCGGTATCTTCTTAATCTTAAATTCTGTCTTAGCTATCCCATTTGAAAAGATAATCTACAAAGGTGATTCAGAAACCATGTACACTGACCTTGCCTTTAACCATAAAGTCAACCTGCCATACAGCTATTCAGCCTTAGTTCAAACCCCAACGGTCAATCCTTTATTGGATTCAGTAAAGAGAAAATGGCCGGATAGTCGTGTATTTCGTCTCAGCATAAAGAACTATGGGGACCAAAATATGCAAATCATTGCTGAAATTAGCCCAACCTACTCCAAGCACATGGCTGGTTATGGAATCTATAACATACGGGCGATGGATGGGAAAATACTGGAGGAGAAGACCCCCATGTACAATTCCACTTTTGTAGATCATGTCAAGAGTCTCTTGTATAGGTTACATTTTGGAGATTATGCTGGTTACCCCCTTAAATATCTTTCCTTTATTATGGGAATCATGGGTTGTTTGGTCATTTCATCGGGAATCATGATCTGGTTAGTCGCAAGAGACAAGAACAATGTACCAAAGCATAAAAGAAAATTCAACTTCTGGTTGGCGAACATATACCTAGCCATCTGTTTATCCATGTTCCCAACGACTGCAATTACCTTCATAGCGGTAAAATTAACTGCAAATGTAAATCAGGAATTCCTATATCAGGTTTATTTTTGGACTTGGCTCCTATTTAGTGCTTATTATATCATCCGTAGAAATATCAACAGAACGAATAGGGAAACCCTATTGATCGGAAGCATCCTTGCCTTTATGGTACCCATCGTCAATGGGGTCTTTGGTAAAAATTGGGTATGGAATAGTTTGATTGAAGGAAATATAGATCTGTTCAGTATCGATTTTCTTTGGATCTGTATTGGTCTGGTCGGAATATTTATCTATAGAAAAATCAATAAGCAGAACAACGCAAGAGCATAAGGTCAATTACCTCAATAAAGTCTCTTTAATTAAGATATATAAGCCTACAATAAGGATCATATATCCAAAGCCTTTTTTGAGGTTTTTGTTGCTGATTTTCTCTGAAAGGTAAAAACCAATGAAAATACCGATCACGGTACCACCGGTATAACCGATCAATAATTCCCAATCAAAGAGTTCAAACTTCTCCAGATCACCCATTACGCCAAAGAAAGAATTAATACTGATAATGATCAAGGAGGTAGCCACGGCCTTCCGCATGGGCAAATGGTAAAAATTGACCAATGCGGGAATAATGAGGAATCCTCCTCCAGCACCGACCAAACCTGTCACCAATCCAACCAAAGCTCCTTGAAACACAATAACCTCTATGGGCGTTTTCACATATTCCGGAGGCACTTCAGGGTTGTATTTAGCAGAGCGAATCATACTCAACGAGGAAGCTACCATAACAAAGGAAAACAAGATCATCAACAGTACATTTTGATGAAAGCTATATCCTGCTATGTGGATGACCTCTGGAACCAAAGGAAGAATGAAGGAACGCGTAATAAATACAACAATCAGAGAAGGAACACCAAAGGTCAAGACCTTTGGAAGGTCTGCTTCCTTTTTTATAATCCCCCGCACGGCACCGATCAATGAAGTGATACCAATGGCGAAAAGCGAATAGGTCGTGGAAAGTGTTGGTTCGACTGCCATAATGTAGACCAAGATCGGCACAGTCAATATGGTACCACCACTGCCAATTAACCCTAAAGTTATTCCGACCAAAATTGCTAATACACAGCCAAGGATTATCATATAATCAATAGATTGGTTAAAATATCATTATTCTTCCCACTCATAAAAGTAAAGGAAATTAATTAAAATAAACCATTTCCAAATCTTTTTCCTGAAAGCTGATAATTTTTATTCTTTTCCTTTAAATTGCATTTAATCTATACTACCCTGATCTAAATTTCCCGGAAAAATCGCAGCACATCAGAAATTTATTGGACAACAAAGGGGACTTGTTTTGGACACATTGCTAACCACAGCAATATCTCTCGAATATGCCTCGAATAAGGCCAGGCTAATTCCCGAAAAAAACATCCAAAAGTAGAATGTTCACCCCATCAGATTGGTCAGAAAAAAAGCCTGAAATTGGAAAAATCAGGCTTTGACTAACAAAAATATAAAAGAATGTGATTATTGGGCAGTATCTTGAACTGTAGTATCGACCTCCGTTGAATCTAAATTGATAACTTCAGCATCCGGAGCGTTTATGTTATAGCGTTCTGCATCTCCCCCCTGTTCAGGGTCTGGAAGAACTTCAGTTTCTGTTTCTGTATTTTCGCTATTGTTACAGCTGGTCATAGTAAAGAATCCCATGGCAAATATTCCAATTACTAATTTTAACTTATTCATATGCTTGTCATGTTGATTTGTTAATAAAACCATCCAAAAGAAGAAATGTTTTAATGACGATAAAAAAAAAAAACCTGACCTTCAAGAAGAAAGCCAGGTATCATTCAGGTTATTTTTAGTTAATAAAGGTCACAACTTTTCACCATGTTGGGAGATATCCAGACCAACCTCCTCATCGGCATCAGATACCCGTAACGGCGTAATCATATCAGTAAGCTTCAATAAAATGAATGCCATTAAAAGGATAAATACCGCAGCCAGAACCAGTCCTAGCATATGGGCTGAAAACAATTTCCATTCACCATAAAACAATCCATTATCTGGGATAGCGGGGTTAATGGCATTCGTGGCAAATACACCGGTCAAGATCATACCTACCATACCGCCTACACCGTGGCTTGGGAATACATCCAAGGTATCATCGATCCTGGAGCGTGTTCTCCAAGCAATCACTACCCTGCTGATCACAGCGGCAACAGCCCCTATGACCAGGGAATGTCCAAAAGTGACGAAACCTGCCGCTGGTGTAATGGCGACCAATCCCACAACGGCGCCAATGCAGACTCCCATTGCGGAGGGTTTGATTCCCTTGGCTGCATCAAAGAATATATAGGTCAGGGCAGCCGCTCCAGATGCGGTAGAAGTGGTAATCAATGCTGTCGCTGCTAATTCTGAAGCCGAAAATGCCGAACCAGCATTGAAACCTATCCAACCAAACCATAGTAATCCAGTACCCAATAGCACATAGGTGATACGTGCCGGGCTATGACTATGCATATCTTTTCCTTTTCTCAAATATATTGCAGAAGCCAATGCCGTTAATCCTGCAGACATATGGACCACTGTTCCGCCAGCAAAGTCCAATACACCTAGCTTGAATAGGAAACCTTCGGGATGCCAAGTAGCATGTGCCAATGGCGCATAGATAAAAACAAAGAACAAACAGATAAAGAGCACATAGGAAGTAAATCGAATCCTTTCTGCAAATGCACCTGTAATCAGTGCAGGCGTAATAATGGCAAATTTTAACTGATAGATGGCAAAGAGTGCAAATGGGATGGTTGGCGCTGCATCCCAAGGTCCGCGCTCCAATACATTATTGAACATAAAAAATGTGAAAGGATTGCCAATAACCCCTCCTATTGACTCGCCGAAGACCAAACTGAACCCAAAGATTACCCAAATCACGGCAACCACAGCCATACAGATAAAACTTTGCAACATGGTGGAAATAACGTTCTTTTTTTTGACCATACCACCATAAAAGTAAGCCAAACCGGGAGTCATGATCAAAACTAGGGCCGTAGAAGTCAACATCCATGCGATATCGGCATAATTATACCCAGAATTTGAATGGATTTGAGGTGTTTTTGAAAAAACAAGCGATATTAACACTAAAACACTCATAAAAACGAGGGGAACATAAGACTTTTTACCTGACAACACCATAATTATTAAATTTTGTTCAACAAAAATACGTTTTTATTGATTTTATCAAAATTTATTTTGATTTTTTATGAAAATAAATCAATTATTTCGTTTAAACTTTAAATATATACCAAATTAAATTGAACAAAACCATCAAATAACAGCAAACAGCAATAATTAACAGTGTATTTCGAAGTTTAAAATTGATAATTATTAAAATATTGTAAAAACCTAACCGATTTTAAATAAAGACTAGAAAATACTAGGTTAATTTCAATTACTACCCTATTTTTCCAATTCTATTTGAGTTAAAAAGCTGAAATTTTGATTTTGGAACAAACAATTCGACAAAAATTGAGATATTTAATAGAAACATTGGCTGATACATGGAAGATCTGTTCAAAATATATAAGGTAGATAATAAAGAGGCATTATACATACAAAGCCAGAGCAATGAGCCCCATAATCATCAATTTGAGGAACTCATCATTGGAATGAAAGGAAAAATTGAGCATTTCATCGATTTCAAAAATGAGACCTATACAGCTCCGTTTGTTTGTTTTGTAAGTCGAGGGAAAATCCATCGGATAGTGCCGATGTTGGAAAATGGAGCCTGTGATTTTTGGGTACTGCGATTTAAAAGTGAATTTATTCCTGAAACCACCTTTAACCTATATGGTTATTTCCATGATAATGCGAACCTGGCTTTCCCTACGGGACGGTGTTTTGAACGGCTGGAGCAAATCTGCAAAATGATATACGATGAGATGCAACAGGAAAAGCCTGAACTTGCCATTGTAAGGGAATTATTGAACAGCTTATTTACCATGATCGAAGCAGAAAGGAAAAAGCAACAACCCGACCATTTGAACCTCTTTAAAAATCAAGACATTACGTTCAAGAACTTCCTCAACATTTTGGAAGAGAACTTTCGCAGGCCTGAAGGCGTAAATTATTATGCAGAGAAGCTCTTTATGAGTCCCCGGAACCTAAACAGCATCACCCAAAATATTCTCCAACAGAGTGTTTCCGAAATTATTGAGACCCGAAAACTCATTGAAGCCAAAAACCTGTTGATCAGCAGCAATAAAACCATTTCAGAAATTGGTTTTGAATTGGGTTATTCCGACAAGGCCTATTTTACCAGTGTTTTCAAGAAGAAGTCAGGACAGACGCCCACGGAATTCAGGGAAGAAATGAACCGCTTGATTTCCTAATTCTTATACCTTTCTTCCAAATTCTCATACCACCGACCAACATATCCTAGCGATATTTGTAAATACATTGGAAAGGTATTTATAATGGAAGATATGACAAGAAAACAATTTTTAGCTGCAGCCGCCACCTTGCCTTTGGCAGGTGCCGCAGTGAAGTTGAAAAGTCTCAATAAATTTATAGATGGACTGAACAGTAGCAGCAATATGCCGGTGCTGTTTTTGGGCCATGGTAGTCCGATGAACGCTATTGAGGACAATGAATTTGTTCAAGGGTTCAAAAATATAGGTAAGGAAATCGAAAAACCAACGGCTATCCTCGTTATCTCGGCTCACTGGGAAACCAAGGGAACCTATGTAACGGCAATGGAAATGCCAAGTACCATCCATGATTTTGGTGGATTCCCGCAAGCACTGTTCGATGTACAATATCCGGCTCCCGGCTCTCCTGAATTGGCAGCGGCAGTAAAAGATATCGTGCACAGCAAAGAGGTTCACTTGGATGATAAATGGGGCTTGGACCATGGATCTTGGTCGGTAGTAAAACACCTCTACCCCAATGCCGATGTTCCCATTATCCAAATGAGCATCGACTACAGCATGCCTGCCGCCCATCATTATGCATTAGCCAAGGAATTAGCTGCCCTACGCAAGAAAGGTGTATTGATCATCGGGTCAGGAAACAATGTACATAACCTGAGAATGGTGTCTTGGAAGCATCTCAACACGGTTGGTTTTGCTTTTGATTGGGCACAAGAGGCTAACGAAAAAATGAAGGAATATATTTTGGACGGCAACCACCAACCTTTGATAGACTTTCAAAAGCAAGGTTCTGCCTTTCAAATGGCAATTCCTACAGCAGAACACTATCTGCCAATGATCTATGCTTTGGCCCTGCAAGAGAAAAATGAAGATCTACAGATATTCAATGATGCCGCAGTAGCTGGTGCATTGACCATGACATCCTTTAAAATAGGTTAATAACTGATATTTAGAAGGTTAATTGTTAAGAAGCTATCGAGAATTCGATAGCTTCTTTTTTGTTTTCTATTCCTGCCATTCACCGAAACGAATTTTTTGCAGGGTTTTTTCGCCGAATAATCTTCAAGTTTTACCGAGTTTTCCAAAGGCCTTGCCTATTCTCCCTGTTCGCGCCTCTGTTTTACATATACCTTTGAATCAAACAATTACAAACATAAAAAACTAATAAATTAAAAATTCAAAATCATGAAAACGCTAATCTCACTAATCGCAGCAACAGTATTTACACTTGTCAGTTCATTTGTATTTGCTAACAGTAAACCAGAACCTGTAAAGTTCATTAAGGTAGAATCTATTATCGATCACTATATCGATGCCACCAACAATGGCGAAGTAGCATTGGTAGACCATCTATTCACTGAAAACTTCAAATACGCAACGCCAAACAACGGTCAACGTGAGCTTATTGGAAGAAGTACCTTGGTCAATCACTTGAAAAAGCAAAAAGGAGTAAAATTAAGAGCTGAAACATCCTACAATTTCGTGGAGAAAAACGATGACTGTAGCATTGTAAGAATCGCTACTAAATTTGAGCATTTCACAAGATATGATTATGTTACCCTATGCAACAACAAAGACGGATGGAAAATAAGCAATGTAACCGTAACATACCCTGTAAAATAAGTCCCTCTTCGTTTATAAGTAGATTTTTGCCCAAAAGGTGTAACTGAACGTTATGCCTTTTTTCTTTAATACCCCAACCCATTCTTAGTCTAGGCTTAACCTAGTTCCCAAGAGCTAGAACCAATGAATTTGTAATCAGGGAAAATTTCTGTATTTTCAAATTCTTAAACCTATTTAAAAAATGAAAAACACTATTCTTTCACTGGCAGCAGTAGGCCTATTATTTTGCAGCACAAGTCAAGCACAACAAAATCCTGTTTTCGAAGGCTGGTATGCCGATCCTGAAGGCATCATTTATAATAATGAATATTGGATATTCCCAACATATTCTGCTCCGTACGAAGAACAGATTAAGTTTGACGCCTTTTCCTCAAAAGATCTTGTAAATTGGAAAAAGCATCCCAACATCTTGAACAATACGGAGGTAAAATGGGCCAACAAAGCTATGTGGGCTCCATCTGTAATTGAGAAAGATGGAAAATACTATTTCTTCTTTGGCGCCAACGATGTGCATGAAGGAGAAATTGGTGGGATTGGGGTAGCAGTAGCAGACAAACCTGAAGGTCCGTACAAAGATTTAATTGGAAAACCATTGATCAATGAGATCGTTAATGGCGCTCAACCCATAGATCAGTTTGTATTCAAGGATAAAGATGGTCAACACTACATGTTTTATGGTGGTTGGGGACATTGTAATGTTGTGAAATTAAGTGATGATTTTAAGAGCCTTGTTCCATTTGAAGATGGAACCATTTACAAGGATGTAACTCCAGAAAACTATACCGAAGGTCCATTCATGTTTATCAAGGACAATAAATATTACTTTATGTGGTCTGAAGGCGGATGGACAGGTCCTGATTATAAAGTAGCCTATGCCATTTCAGACACACCATTTGGTCCATTTGAAAGAATAGGCACAGTGCTTCAGCCTGATCCTAAGATCGCATATGGTGCAGGGCACCATTCGGTGATCAAGATCCCTAATGAGGACAAATACTATATGGTATACCACCGTCGTCCATTGGATAAAAAAGGTGCCAATGAACGCGAAACCTGTATCGATGAAATGAAATTCGATAAAGACGGTAAGATCCTGCCTGTACAGATGACATTTGAAGGCGTAAAACATGTACTGAAATAATGGATAAGAACCAAAAAGAAAAGCCATTCCTATACATGGGAATGGCTTTTCTATTTTTAACCTTATCTTAGTAGCCTCAAAGCATTTAACATGAAATTCGGAAAAGTAGACGATCCTAGCCATATTGATTTTTCTCTGCCAGCGACTCCCATAGAGACCGTCAAATTGTTGAACAAATATAAAAAAGATGATGATTTTGAAATATTTGTGGGCTACCCGAAATGGTCAAAGGCTGATCTGAAAGGCTTTTATCCACGCGGTACGAAAGATGAACTGAACCTCTATTCCCAAAACTTCAATGCAGTTGAATTTAATGGCACATTCTACCGAACACCGAGCAAGGAACAGGTATTGATCTGGAAGAACAGAACAACGGAAGATTTTAAATTCTGCCCGAAGTTTACCAATAGCATCAGCCATTATTCTAGATTAAACAATACCGATGAAAAGGTTGCGGCCTTTGTGGATTCTACGGTGCTTTTTGAAGAAAAGTTGGGCATGGCATTTCTGCAAATGCCAGAGAACTTTAGACCAAAGGCATTTGAAAGGTTGGAAGGTTTTTTGGAACGATTTCCAAAAGGATACCCCCTCGCCTTTGAAGTTCGTCATGAAGAATGGTATAATGACAAAGAGGTTTTAGAGAAATATCTGAAACTGCTGACCAGCACCAGGACAACGAACATCATTGTGGACACACCCGGGAGAAGGGATATGCTGAACTTTAGGCTGACCACTCCGGTAGCTTTTATTCGATTTGTGTCATCTACCGAAATACTTGACAAAGAACGGCTTGCCAATTGGGTCCTGAAGCTAAAAGAGTGGAAAGATGCGGGTCTGAAACAGGCTTATTTCTTTATCCACCAAAAAATTGATCCTGCAACTTCTTTCTTATCGACTGATTTTGCTGAAGAACTCAACAAAGAACTGCACTGCAATATTCCAATAGCAAAAAAGACGCTCTAAAAGCGTCTTTTTGTATTTCTGTTAAGGATATACCAAAGCTCCCGAGACGTTCCAAAAGCTAAAGCTATCGCCTTCGCGAGGTCCTTGTGGAATCTGTACTCGTACGGTATGTTTTCCAGCTTTCAAATCTCCCAAATCTATAAAGACAGGATTGGTAACTGTTCCTGGGCACTAATTCGACCTGCTCAAGTCGGAAGAAGACAATCCATCTTCAAAATTCCCACTGACTGGGTTATATAGTCGGTAGCTACCGCAATCTAATCGCCAAGGAGTGAACTGTGCCTGCAATTTACCATCCATAAAAATCTTATTGGGTTTAGGGACAAACTCATCTCCATTCCCCCAACCACCATGGCCAGTAGTAATATATCTTAGCTTCGCCCCTTTGATATCCTCTGTTAGGTCAAAGGTCAACTCCAATCCCTTTTCATCAGCAAACATGGTCGGATAGATCTGACCGCCCATTTCCATGATATTAGTCGTATTGAACAATGGCATAATCTTCATACCACTTGCATAATTGGATCCACCGGGATGAATGGTCAGCTCTAAACTAACCTTGTGGCCACCTTTGTCATAGTTTCCAATATAAGTACCGATATATACTTCCTTGCCTGAAAGCACGGAAAGGAATTCGGAAATATCTTGCCGGTAGATTACGCTATCTTGCCAGGTTTTACCCTTTAAAGCCAATCGATCATTAAAGTGAGAGACTCCAAATGGGGTAAAAAATCGCATGAGCTCAAATACTGGCGAGAATTCTGAAGTACGGACCATACCAGGATAACTGACCCCTGCAGAGTCTGTGACCTTTGGAAGGGTTTCCATTCCATTTTTCATTCCATCCAAAAAACTGATTTTTTGATCTTCAGCAATCAAGAAAACCGAGCCAGTCCTGTCATAGGCATCGCCATTTGATTTTTCGATCAACTGGATAAAGGCTTGGCTATTTTCGTCGACCTGAGGAACCTGTACTTTTTTGAGTATGACGGTACCTTCTGCAAACCTGAAAATAGAATCAGATTTGATTCCCGGTTGAAAACAGATCTGTTCATTTTGGAAAATAGGAATATGTACGAACCTACTCTTCCAAAGCTCGTCCCTATAGGATAGTTCATCTAGCAAATCTGCCTTATTAATTTCCGGAAGGTCCTTTGGCCAAGCTTTAAGCTTCTCAATTGAAGCAGCGACTAGCCCAGAATTGCCATTTCTGCGGTATTCTAGTACCAATCCTAAGCCTTGCCCCAAGTCATTTGGAGCTGCATTGATCGATAGATCATTACTGTATAATAATTCAATCTTATTGGAATTGACTGAGGTAACCACTTTTTTAGTCTTATGCTTTAAGATTTCAGTTCCAGCACCCTGTTCTTCATAAGCATACTTAGTCAAGGTTGTACTATCCACGGTACTGATCTGCTTTGAGGCAGATAAATAGGCAATCCGATAGACCTTTTTATTGGAATAATCAAAACTGGAGACCTCTGCAGGATAGCGTGCAGAACCCGAAACCAAACTCTCCTTGGTAATGAATGATTTTCCTTTCGTGGCGAAAACCACCACTGGATCTTGCTTCATCATGGCACCATCACGAAAATAATGGTAGGTGATTTTATAGGTTTCTTGGCCAAAGACCAGGTTGGCCAGTGAAAGAAACATTATGAGTACGAATCCTCTTTTCATTTTCAAATATTAATAGACTTCAATAGTAGTACCGTTTTCCATGGGATGTGAGGTACAGATCAAGCATCTTCCATTGTCCACCTCCCTGTCTGTCAAAACCTCATTGTAATCCATCCTGACAGCTCCTTTGGTAACTTGGGAGATGCAGGTGCTGCACATTCCCGACTTGCAGGAATATGGCAATTTGATCTTATGCTCTAACCCGATGTCCAGGATCGTCTTATCGTATGGAATGGTCATTGGATAGTCCTTGCCCTGAAACTTCAGAACAATATCATAGCTAGTCATGTCCACCGGTTCTTCTTCCTTCTCGTCCTCGTCTTCCTCTTCTTCAGGGAAATGAAAAGTTTCCCTTTTGATATCCGCTTCCGGAACACCCATTCCCAATAAGGTAAAGCGGACCAAGTCCATATAAAACAGAGGCCCACAGGTGTAGAAAACAGCTTCCTGCCCATCATTTAAATGCTCACGGATAAGATTCAAGATATAATCCCTGTTCAATCTTGCTGTCAAAAGGTTCTTGCTGTTGGACCAGATAAATTCAACATGCAATCGGTCCGGGTAGTCAGCTTGCCATTTTAGGAGCTCATCATAAAAGATGGTCTGCTCCTTGGAGCTATTGCTGTAGACCAAGACCACTTTAGTGTCAGTTTCCGCCACTAATGCAGTTTTCAGAATGGAAAACAAGGGAGTTACCCCTACTCCAGCCCCGAAAAGAAAAATTGTTCTTTTATTGTCTTCCGAAGGGATATAAGTAAATAATCCCTGTGGGTCCATTACTTGGATTTCATCGCCAACCTGCGTTTTATGGTGAAGCAATCTCGAAATCTCGCCATTATCCACCCGCTTTACGGTAATCTCATAAGGCTCATCAACCACCGGACTACTCGAAAAGGAATAGGAACGTCTAACTTCGCGCTCGCCAAAAGCAAAAGCCAAGGTTAAAAATTGCCCAGCTTTATAAGGGGGATAGTTCCCTGAAATATCTTCAAATCGAATGGATATATTGTGATTGGGTTGTTGAATGATCTCTGAAATCCTGAATGTAAACATGATGTTAAAGATAACAGCTTACAATAGAATTTTCAAATAGAAATAGTCAATAGGACATCAATAAAACATAAGTAAGCAGCATTTTCCATAAATAATTGCGAAGCGGAGGTATTCCATAGTAAGTTTAAGTTGGCTCAGCGAGTTAGGCACAAAAAAAGAGGTTTAACCTTGCGGTTAAACCTCTTGTGTTATTTTGTTGAAGCCTTGGATTAAAGCTTACGTTTTACTTCTACTTGTTCGAATGCTTCTACAATATCTTTCTCTTGGATATCGTTAAATCTCTCAATGCTCAAACCACATTCGTAACCTTGTGCAACTTCTTTCACGTCGTCTTTGAAACGTTTCAATGAAGCTAATTTTCCGGTATGGATTACTACACCTTCCCTGATTATGCGCACATCGTTATTTCTGTTGATCTTACCATCAAGAACCATACATCCGGCGATTGAACCGACTTTGGAGATCTTGAATACCTCACGGATTTCAACCTCAGCAACGATTTTCTCTTCAAGTTTCGGTGCCAACATTCCTTCCATCGCAGATTTGATCTCTTCGATCGCATCATAGATGATGGAGTAAAGACGAATATCAATCTGTTCGTTCTCTGCCAACTTACGGGCATTTTGAGTAGGACGAACTTGGAAACCGATGATGATCGCATCTGAAGCAGAAGCTAATAATACGTCTGACTCAGAGATAGCACCAACTGATTTGTGAATGATATTAACTTGGATTTCATCCGTAGACAGTTTCAATAATGAATCGGATAATGCTTCGATTGAACCATCCACATCACCTTTAACAATGATGTTAAGTTCTTTAAAGTTACCGATCGCAAGACGTCTTCCGATTTCGTCAAGGGTAATGTGCTTAGTAGCACGCATACCTTGTTCACGTTGTAATTGTAGACGTTTGTTAGCAACCTGACGAGCTTCAGATTCACTTTCCATAACGTAAAGTTTATCACCCGCAGTTGGAGCACCAGACATACCTAAGATCTGTACCGGCATGGAAGGTCCTGCTTCTTTTACGCGTTCGCCGCGCTCATTCGTCAAGGCCTTAACTTTACCAGAATAAGATCCCGCTAAGATTGGATCACCAATTTTCAAGGTACCTCCCTGTACAAGTACAGTCGTTACAATACCTCTACCTTTATCTAAAGCAGCTTCGATAACCGAACCTACAGCACGTTTTTTAGGATCTGCCGTCAGTTCAAGTAATTCTGCTTCTAATAATACTTTCTCTAATAATAATTCAACGTTCTCACCCGTTTTAGCGGAGATCTCTTGAGCTTGGTATTTACCACCCCAATCCTCAACTAAAATGTTCATGATGGATAGTTGCTCACGGATCTTATCTGCATTTGCACCAGGCTTATCCACCTTGGTGAAAGCAAATACGATAGGAACGTTTGCAGCCATCGCGTGGTTGATTGCTTCTTTTGTTTGAGGCATCACCGCATCATCCGCTGCAATCACGATAATAACGATATCCGTTACTTGAGCACCACGAGCACGCATCGCCGTAAAGGCTTCGTGACCTGGAGTATCTAAGAATGTGATTTTCTTACCACCTTCTAATTGTACGGCATATGCACCAATGTGCTGGGTAATACCACCGGCTTCACCTTTGGTTACATTCGCTTTACGGATGTAGTCAAGTAAGGATGTTTTACCGTGGTCAACGTGTCCCATTACCGTAACGATAGGCGCTCTAGGAACCAAACGAGTTTCATCGTTTGCTTCTTCTAGTTCTGTTGTTTCCTCATCCTCAGGTTTGATAAATTCAATTTGGAATCCGAATTCATCAGCTACGATTGCCAATGTTTCAGCATCCAACCTTTGGTTGATCGAAACGAACATACCCAAGCTCATACAAGTACCGATAACCTGAGTAACAGGAACATCCATTAAGTTTGCCAATTCATTCGCTGTAACGAATTCTGTTACGCGCAATACTTTTGACATTGCTGCTTCTTCCATTGCTGCTTCTTCAGCAGAAAGCGCTATATCATCACGTTTTTGACGGCGTAATTTCGCACGTTGAGCAAATTTACCGGATTTACCAGCACCGCTCAAGCGAGCAAGTGTTGCTTTGATTTGATCTTGGATTTCCTTTTCAGTAGGTTCTTCCTTCGGTGTATCAGGTTTTCTGTTTCTATCATTACGACCTCTGTTGTTACCATGTCGGTCGTTGTTAGGATGATTTCCACGGTTTGGTCTGTTTCCACCTTGGAATGGAGGGCGATTTCCGCCATCTTGTCTGTTGCCATGTTGTTGTCCATGTCCCTGTCCAGCTTGACCTTGGTTTTGACCTTGTTGGCCTTGTCCTTGATGTCCTTGACCTTGATGGCCTTGACCATGTCCAGGACCACCATGTCCAGTGTTAGGTTTGTTCGTACGCTTGCGCTTACGTTTGTTGTCATGTTGGTTCCCACCAGCATTATTTGACGATGAAGCAACTGGCTTGTGTGGTTTAGATACAGGCAACTGAATCTTGCCAACTACTTTAGGACCGCTTAAAGTCTCTGAACGTGCGCGGATTACATCATCGACAGGTTCAGCTTTAGCAGCAGGTTTTTCTACTTCTTTATTTTTTTTCACCTCTTCAGGTTGTTTTTCTATCTTTTCAGATTTCTGTGGCTGTGCAACCTTCTCAGGCTGTACTGGCTTTTCTGTTTGAACTGGTGCCTCTTCTTTCACAGGTTGAGCAGGTTTTACAGGTTGTTCAACAACCGGCTTCTTCTCTTCAACTTTGGCGACCTCTTCTTTCTTAGGCTCTACTTCCTGTTTCGCAACTGGAGCTTCTTCTTTCTTAACCTCTACTTTCTTCTCTGGTTCAGCAGGTTTTTCTTCTTTAGGCTCAGGTTTAGCAGCTGGCTTACCACGCTTCAAACTATCCAAGTCTATCTTACCTACCACCTTCAGCGCTGATCCCGAATCTTCTTTCTTCGTATCCTCAGCAGGCTGGGCATTCTCCGTAGAAGCATTTTTAATCAGGATTTCCTTCACATCAGCAGGGTTTTCCTTTTCTTCAGTAGATTCAGGGCTAGAGCTAGCAGTGCCTGTGGCTGGACCTTCTTCACGGCGAATCTTGCCGATAACTATTTGTTTAGCCTCGTCTTTAACAATCTTATCACCCTGAAATTCTTTCAAAAGAACGCCATACATCTCAGGGCTCAACTTCGAACTTGGTTTAGAGTCTACATCAAACCCTTTCTTAACCAAATATTCTACAGCCGTGCCTATCCCAATGTTGAGCTCTTTTGCCGCCTTAAGCAAGTTTATACTTTTACCTTCTGTCATCTACTATTTCCTAAATATAATTTCGTACTACAAAAATATGTTTTTTTACAAGGATTTAACAATTTATTATAAATTGTTAAACCCTCAGATTCGAACTTTTTATTATTCGAATTCCGCTTGTAAAATACGTAGGATCTCGCGAATGGTATCTTCTTCTAAATCCGTACGTCTTACAAGTTCTTCTTCGGACAGTGCTAATACAGATCTAGCTGTATCTAAACCAACGCGTTTAAACTCGTCGATAATCCATCCGTCAATTTCATCTGCAAATTCTTCGATGTCCACATCTTCCTCTTCTTCTCCGCTCTCACGGTAAACATCGATTTCATAGCCAGTTAATTTACCGGCCAATTTAATATTGTGTCCACCACGACCAATTGCCAAAGAAACCTGATCTGGTTTCAAGTAAACAGCCGCGGTTTTGTTTTCTTCATCAATCTTGATTGAAGTAATACGCGCAGGACTTAATGCACGCGTAATATATAAAGAGTGGTTGGTTGTAAAGTTGATTACGTCGATGTTCTCATTGCGCAGCTCACGAACGATACCATGGATACGAGATCCTTTCATACCAACACAAGCTCCAACAGGATCGATACGGTCATCATATGACTCTACAGCTACCTTAGCGCGCTCTCCTGGTTCACGAACGATCTTCTTAATGGTAATCAAACCATCAAAGATCTCAGGAACTTCTAATTCAAACAATCTCTGCAAGAATTCCGGAGCAGTACGTGAGATAATAATCTTAGGATTATTGTTCATCATGTCCACTTTGTCAACAACCGCACGGATGCTATCTCCTTTTTTGAAATAATCCGCAGGGATTTGCTCACTCTTAGGAAGGATCAACTCATTTCCATCCTCATCTAATACTAAGATCTCTTTTTTCCAGATCTGATAAACCTCACCAATCACCAACTCACCTTCACGATCTTTATATTTCTTGAAGACTTCGTCTTTCTCAAGCTCAAGGATTTTAGAAACCAATGTCTGACGAGCTGCTAAAATCGCACGTCTACCAAAGCTTTCTAAAGTAATTTGCTCAATGTAATCATCTCCTACTTCTAAATCTGGATCATATTTGTGCGCTTCTTCCAATTCGATTTCTAGATCATCATCTTCTGAGAAACCATCTTCCATAACTACACGCGTACGCCAGATCTCTAAGTCACCGTTATCTGGGTTGACAATAACGTCTACATTCTCGTCAGTTCCAAAACGTTTGCGGATCATACTGCGGAACACCTCCTCCAAAACGGTAATTACGGTTGGACGGTCGATGTTCTTAAAGTCTTTAAACTCTTGAAACGAGTCAATCAAGTTTATATTAGTACTCATTCTTATTTAAATGAAATTAACACCTTTGTTTCCTTTATATGTTCTAAGGGAATTTCAGCTTGTTGCAACACAGCTTTCTTTCCTTTTTCTTTTACTTTCTCTTCTATGCTGATCGACCCGTCATTGATTGCCAATAACTGTCCTTCTCTTTTCGTTCCATCCTGCATCTTAACCTGAACATCTCTACCGATATTCTTCTCGTACTGTCTGTTCAATAACAAAGGGGAATCAATTCCTGGAGAAGAAACCTCCAAGCGATAGGCTTTATCAATTACGTTTTCTTCTTCTAAATGAAAACCAACATGGCGACTCACTTGAACACAATCTTCAATTGCGATCCCATTATCTCCATCCAGAAGAATCTCTAAAACGCCATTCTTTAAAAACCGAACACTTACAATAAATAAATCCGGTCTGTCGGCGATTTTCTCTTCTACTAACTCGATTACTCGATTTTCAACCTGCATATTTTAAAAAATGAATTAAAAAAGGGGGCATACCATGCCCCCTTCCTTTCAGATAGTACAAAGGTACAAAATGTATTTCTTATTTACAAACCATGAATTAGATGTTAATTTTTATCGACTACTGAATTGATAGTTTTCTGCATTTGCGCCATCATGGTAGACAAAGCTTCCAAGGTCGGCTCTGGATTAGGCTCAGGCAATTCTGTACTCACAAACCCTTTCGCCTTCCACACCTCCAATATCTCATTTGCAGAAACCCAATATGGTTCGTAGGTCTTATTGTCTGATACCAGTTTCAGACCTTTATCTTCTTTAAACTTCTGACCAATCCTCTTATAAACGATCCCCTCGTCTGAAGACACGATCACATAAGTCTGGCCAGGTTTGATATCATGCCAATTCTCTACATATTCAGCGATGATCAAAGATCCCGAGGCTAACGGCAACATGGAATCACCTTTGATCTCAAAAGCCCTATAGGTACCTTGATTAAACATTGGCAAAGAAAACTTTGGCAGCTCACTAACATATTCAGGATCTGCATAGCCATTCAAATATCCAGCACTCGCCTTAACCGGAACTAACTCAATATTTTCTCTATCATTGGAATCAACGGTCACACTTAGTACCCTCAGGTTGGAGGCATTGCTTTTTGGCGTAGGCTTCCATTTATCATCAATCTCATCATTGGCCAATTCATCCATACTCAAATCGTAGAACTCTGCTATCTTTTTTAGCAACTCATATTTAGGCTCTGCCCTATCCTCTTCATACGCGCCTACAGAAGCACGCTTAATTTCCATTAAATCAGCAAACTGCTGCTGGGTTAATCCTTTTTTCTTCCGAAGATATTTAAGATTTGATGAGATATTAGCCATAGATTTTTTTTATTTAATTTTTGGAATACTAAATTTATTAGTAATATTGTGCCAATAAAATTAGCAAAACGATTGCAAATTACCAAATAATTTAGCTAAAACAAGAATAAAATGAATAAATACTATACTTATATCGCAACAGATTCTAATCGCAAATTCTTACAGGCGGGATTTAGCCAAGATTTAAATTCAGTTTATCAGGATTTTCAGAGCACACAGGAGCCTACGCTCTTTTCCTTTGCCATGTTAAACCGTATCGTTCTAGTGGAAACCCATAACAGTTTGTTTGAAGCCGACAGAAGATTGCAGGAACTAAATTCTATGGGAAGGATTGTTAAAGAAAGATTGATCCGCAAGTCAAACCCAAATTGGCTTAGCTTATGTCCCCATCTATCAAAATTCGGCGCAAACAAAAAAGCCGTTGTTTATGCATAAGCTATAAACAACGGCCTTAACAACCTTTCCCTACACTAATCTCACTCTGCTCTCGCTCTTTTCTAAGTAGTTAGACTACCAACCCGGCGCAAAGTTTAATCCAAAGGTTCCAAATTTCTCCCTTGTAGGATTATTCAACTGAATAGCATAATAAGGCTCTAATATCATTGCCCCAAACAGGTTCACACGAAGTGATATACCAGCACTGAACACTGGCATGGTTACCCTTGGGTCATAACTGCTATAGGTCTGTCCATTGATGTTTTCACTAACGATATCATCATCTGTCTTCTTCCATTTCACGATACTGTTATTGCTCCAAGCCAAACCGCCATCAATAAAGAAGTTCAGGTCTGAAAATAGCAACCCCGAAGGAATTACGGCCAGTTTCTCAGGCCCTGTAAATGGCAATCTCACTTCAAAGTTTCCAACGACCATCTTAGAACCTGACAGGTCATTGTAGCCAATCATACTGTTAGGACCAAATGAATTGGACTCAAATCCACGGACCATATAAGGATAACCTATATATATATTGTAAAGCCTGTCGGCATCGGTACCCATACGCATATAAGAATACACCCTTGCTGCGATTGTTACCGGTTTGATCCTTTGGTATTTTCTCAGATCGACATTCAGTGCAGTAAAACTATAGGTACCGAAATACTGCTCCGCTCCTAGCCTATATCTGAAGCCCTGCAAAGGAGCTGCAATACCGAAAACGGCGTTATCACCGACAAAACCTGCGTTTACCTGCATGAGGTTAAAAGGATCCAGATTAGACACACCTAAAGCTTTTGCGGCCTCATCATTAGGGACACGCTCGCGGTTGCCATAGTAGTTATAATAGCTTTGGGTAAAACGGTCAACACGGTAGGAGTTATAAGAAATGGCTCCACCAGTTTCAAAACGATGGTGCCTGTTAAATGGATAGGCCACGAACGCATCAGCCTGGCTCTGGAAAGACCTCACCAAATACTGATCGATCACCGGCTCTACGCCATTACCTAAATCCCTTTGATCAAAATTATAGAAGCCAAAGCGGTATGGAATATGCGATAAAGATCCACCCCAATTCCAACGGCTTCTCTGATTGATATAAGCTACCTGTCCACCAAAATCATAGATTTCACCATTGATGTTCAAGGCTGCAAAAATCTGGTTGTAACCTAAGATATCTGAAAACATCCCTTGGATACCAGAGTTTATTCCTGCTCCGTACCTAGAACCCACGGACATCCCGACTCCACTATTCGCCAAGTAATCCAATTTGAATTTTGGTTTATATGGGATGTTCTGAATTTGCGAATTTGAGATCCTTCCATAAGCATTGAAGTTATAAAGGTTGGTATTCACCACATCAACCCCTCTACTCTGAACTGGTGGCAACATGGCTGCCTCAAGGTTCACGACACCCGGATCAACGGATTTGGTTTCAAACTCAGAACTTTTCGCTTTATAAATCGAGAAGGAATTATTCTTGAAATAAGAATAGATGATGTCATCATTGGCAGAAACGCTCATTGCCGGTGAGTATTCCGTAATTCCACTGATCCCCGTAAAGAAATCAGTCATTCTCTCCACATGACCACCGTCTATCACGATACGGTACATATTTCTAAACCCATCACTATTTGACAAGAAATAGATCTCTTTTCCTGAAGATGAAAAATGAGGGTTTAGATTATTTGCCCCTGGAAAAACAGGGATATTTTTTATTTCTTTCGTATTGACATCGACAACAGCCAAGCCCATTGGAATATCAACGCTTCTGCTTGAAGATTCCAAGGACATCCTGTCCGTACTGAATACGATATACTTTCCATCCCTTGAAAAACTAGGTTGGAAATCTGAATATTTATCGTCAGTTAACTGCTTTAGATCTTTTGACTCCAGATCATAGGTATAGATATCGCTTCTTCCATTCTTCAAACCGGAGAAAGCCACCAAACTTCCATTTGGCGCCCAAGTAATATTGGTAAACTCTGTAATGTCACCCATTGCCTGCACCGTCAAAGTCCTACCCGTACCAATATCCACGATCATCAACTTATTCTTGCCCTCACTGAAGACAGAGAAAGCAAACTTCTTGCTATCTGGAGAAAATGTACCGGCAGATTCTATAAAACTAAATTCATCGATATCCTTATTGGTGAGTCGGCTACCCAGCTTCCTTACAATATTACCCGTTTCGGCATCGGCCAGGAACAGGTCGATACTGAACATATCCATCTCTGACAGGAAAACCACATATTTACCATCAGGAGAAATTGCAGGAGACACATTCATCCTTCCTGCATTCTTGGTAGATAGCAATAACTTACCAATCGGATTAGAAGTCGTATCCTTACCTATATTTCTATAGGAGTTCTCCATACTGTTCTTCCACAAGGTAGACATGGTCTGCGCATCATAGCCAAAAACACGTTTTATTGCGTTCTCATATCCGTATTTTGCAGTCTCAATAAATAGAGGCATAATTACGGTATCTCCATAAGTGGACCCTAAATACGACCAGAAAGCCTGGCCATACCGATAAGGGAAATACTTGCTTGACTGTTCTGTCATCTGCCTCAAGCTAGGCAGGTCATTTCTAGCATACGAATCACGCATCCACATGGATGTAAAAGCATCTTTCTTTCCAATGGAAAAGTACTCAGCCATCCCTTCTACCATCCACAACGGCAGGTTTGCAATATTCTCCAATCGCGTTGAATCCCCACCTTCGATCAACACCCTATACTGGAATGCATGGACCAATTCGTGCCCCAATACATGCCTAGTCTGTTGGTTGATCTGCATGATCGGCATCACGACACGCTGTTTAAAAGCTTCCGTAACACCACCCGTACCTACACTGATCTCTCCCGATATGGCGGTTGTTTGCTGGAATTCAGGATGGTTATTATATAGGATAATTGGGTTTTTTCTCGAAAAGGTATCTTGAAAGACCTGTTGATGCAATTCATACCACACCTCAGATTCCTTTGCAAGCCAATTCATCATGGAATCATTTTGCAAATAATAATAAATATTGAAATGTGGGGTATCATAAACTTTGAAATCAAGCTTCTTATACCTCATCTTATTCTGCCCGAAATATTGGGCACTAGCTTG
The DNA here is from genome assembly GCF_024261425.1 of Sphingobacterium sp. LZ11T8. Classification (NCBI taxonomy): domain Bacteria; kingdom Pseudomonadati; phylum Bacteroidota; class Sphingobacteriia; order Sphingobacteriales; family Sphingobacteriaceae; genus Sphingobacterium; species Sphingobacterium sp. LZ11T8. Next base: position 172,882 of record NZ_JANBZY010000003.1, read on the forward strand.
TCCTGGCATCAAGGCCATACATACTGCCAAAACAAGATTAATGCATAAAATTCTCGCAAATAGCATATGGTTAAATTTCATAACTGATTATTAGTCAATAAAAATAATAAAATCAATTCACTTCAGTCGATTAATTCGTCTCCTCCTGTTGCTCTTCCGTGTTATTTTGATTAAGTAAATCAGGTAGAACAATATTAGGAATCTCAGCATCAGGATTCAAGCCCTCTGTACTGCTACTATCCTGACGAACACGCACTCTAGGTCCTGGACAGTTGTATTTCTTGGTAATTTCAACTGTTGATTCCGGAAATTTCCCAAAGGTCACCCCTAATTCAGGATGTTTATAAAGCTCTTCCATAAACAGGGCATATATCGGTAATGCAGTCTTAGACCCTTCTCCAGTTGCAGAACTCTTAAAATGTATGCTTTGTTCATCACAACCTACCCACACTCCAGCAACCAAATCTTTCGTTACCCCCATGTACCAACCGTCAACATAATCTGAAGAAGTACCTGTTTTACCACCGATTTGATTCTCATCCTGAAAAAGATCCCATTCCCATAAAGCTTGGGATGTGCCCCCCGACTCTTCGATGGTACCCCTAAGCATATAGCCCATTAACCAAGCATTTTCAGCAGTAATTGCCTCCTTCGTAGTGGTTTTGAATTCAGCCAATACCTTTCCATCCTTATCTTCAATCCTTGAAACCAATACCGGCTCCGTACGCTTTCCTTCATTCATGAAGGTGCTATAACCCCTGACCATTTCAAAAACGGAAACATCATTCGAGCCCAATCCAACTGACGGAACCGACTCCAATTTACTATCAATACCACATTTATGAGCCATCTCCACAACCTTATCCCAACCTACTTTCTCTGTTATCTGTGCAGTAACCGTATTTAATGAACGAGCCATGGCATGTCTTAGCGACAAGTCACTGTGAGAAAATGACCAATCCGCATTTTTTGGCTCCCAGATCTCATGCTCCCCTTTATTGTTAATGAATTCAATTTTTACTGGTTTATCGGTGAATTTATCACATGGTGCCATACCAGACTCCAAGGCTGCTGCATAAGCAAAAGGCTTAAAGGTAGATCCAGCCTGTCTTTTCGCTTGGTTTACATGGTCAAATTTGTAATAGTTGTGATTGATACCACCAACCCAAACTTTAATATTTCCATTGTATGGGTCCATGACCATCATTCCTGTATTCAACATGGTCAGGTAATGTTTCAGCGAATCCATGGTCGAATAATCCACTTTCTCCATTCCATCCCAGGTAAAGACCTCCATGGATTTTTTCTTGTTCAACTCCTCAAAAACCTTGGCTTCATCATTGTATTTTTTCATCAATGATGCATAAGCCGGAAGTTTTTTCGCATGGTCTTCCAAAAAATTAGGGATCACATTACCTTCTTTATCTCTCCATGGCAGATCATTTCCCCAAACATTGTCCAGACGCTGTTGCAATTCCTTCATCTTGGTTGAAACAACCGTTTCAGCAATTTTCTGCATCCTGGAATCAATAGTTGTATATATTTTCAGACCACTGGTATAGATATCTATTTCGTTTTCTTCACCCCATTCTTCCAACCATTTTTCGACTGCCGTACGAAGGTAGGAATCGTTGGAATTGCGAACTTCCTGATTATTCAGGTTCAAGCCCAAGGAATCTTTACTCAGGGTTGCTACTTCATCCTTTTTCAGATAACCTTCTTTTTCCATTTGGTTTAGAACGACGTTTCTACGTTGCAGAGCGTTCTTAGGATTTCTGATTGGATTATAATAGGTAGTACCCTTCAACATACCGACCAAAACAGCAGCTTCATTGACGGTAACTTCACTTGGCAGCTTATCAAAATACCTTACAGATGCCGACTTAATACCGTAGGCATTATTGCTAAACGAAACGGTATTCAGGTACATCGTCAAGATTTCTTCTTTGCTGTATTTGCTCTCCAATTTGAAGGCAGTCATCCATTCCTTGTACTTTGTGACCAACAGACCAACTCCCGGGATCTTCCCTAACAGTCCTTGAGCATCCTTGTAGCGAGTTCTATATAAATTCTTTGCAAGTTGCTGGGTAATAGTACTTGCTCCACGATCACTTCCACTTAAAGTTGAAAACACTCCGCCAAACAACCCAATAAAATCCACCCCATGATGCTTTCTAAAACGAACATCTTCAGTAGCAATTAGGGCATTAACGATATTTGGAGAAATACTATCATAAGGGACAGGATCACGATCTTGCTTGTAATAGCGACCGATTAAAACAGAGTCGGCGGTAAAAAGTTCGGAAGAAACATTCAGTTCAGGCAACAATATTTCTTTCTTAGTAGGCGATGATCCGAACAAGCCTAGGAAGTTAATTTGTACCGCGCAAGTAAATAAGATAATAAAGTAAATAACAATCAGTGCGATACGCAAAAATTTGTTCCGGACTCGTCTAAACATACGGTAAATATGAACAAAACTTTGGAAAAAATCATATCAATTCGCCCAAAAATGAACCTTGAAATGAAAATTAACGAAATTTAACAAATGAAATTTTTGGTTTTTAACTAGGCTGTTTTTCCGAGACTTATAATAGCAAAAACTGTTCCTAAATTCTCTTTTGTTTACAACAATTTTATCTTATTGAATATTATTCCCTATTTTTACCTGACTTATTTATCGGGGACATGTTAAAGCAAACACTACAACAAAAATTATTACAGAAACTTTCACCGCAACAAATTCAATTCATAAAATTGCTTCAGGTACCTACTGTATCATTAGATGCCCGTATCAAAGAAGAACTTGAAGAGAATCCAGCCTTGGAAGATGGTAGTTTGACCAACATGAACGACCCTGTCGAAGAATACCCAGACAAAGATCCGGATGACGACTTCAACATGGAAGACAATAGCTATGATGACGAATTCAGCGTAGATGAATATATCCAGGAAGACGACTATAAAGATTACGGTGGAGGTTATGACCATGATGATGAGGATGGTAAAAAAGAAATCCCTATCGCAGTCCAAGATTCCTTCTTTGAAAATCTTCAAAATCAGCTTGACTTACTTGCCCTTTCTGATAAAGATTATGTACTAGGCCAACAAATCATCGGTTCCTTGGATGATGATGGTTATCTGCGCCGACCTATCCTTTCTCTGATCGACGACCTAGCCTTTTCCCAAAATGTCATCGTTGAAGAAGATGAGGTTGAAGAGATGCTGAAAATTGTTCAAACCTTTGACCCAGCGGGAATTGGCGCCAGAAATCTTCAGGAATGCTTGAGCATACAACTTCGTAAGAAAGATCAAAATAATCCAATAATTCAACAGGCCCAATTGGTTGTAGAGAACTACTTGGATGAATTCACCAAAAAACATTACGACAAAATCGAAAAGCAATTGGGAGTAAACTCCGAAGAGCTTAAAGAAATTGTAAACGAAATCTTAAAACTGAATCCAAAACCAGGCGATTCAGGAGCTGTTGCTGGTAAGCAATTGCAGATTATCCCAGATTTCCATATCTCCAACAACGACGGTGTCCTGCACCTGACCTTAAATGGCAGGAACGCACCAGAGCTTCGTGTGTCCCGCTCCTACCAGGAAATGTTTGAACATTACGAAAAAGCCGAAAAGAACGACAAGAAAATGCGTGAGGCCGTTCAGTTTGTTAAACAGAAACTGGACTCTGCAAAATGGTTTATCGACGCCATCAAACAAAGACAGCAGACTTTGTTGAAAACCATGAATGCCATTATGGAATATCAATATGACTATTTCCTAACTGGTGATGACAGAATGCTGAAACCTATGATCTTGAAGGATATTGCCGACAAGATCGAAATGGACATTTCAACGGTTTCCCGTGTAGCGAATTCCAAGTATGTCCAAACCGAATTTGGCACTTTCCTTTTAAAATCTTTCTTCTCTGAAGCCATTCAGACTGAGTCCGGTGAAGAGGTTTCCAACAAGGAAGTCAAGAAAATCTTGGAAGAATGCATCGCCAATGAGGATAAGAGAAAACCTCTGGCAGATGAGAAACTAACAGAGATTTTAAAAGAAAAAGGCTATTCCATTGCCCGTAGGACAGTTGCAAAATATCGCGAGGCCATGAATATCCCTGTTGCCCGCCTGAGAAAAGAATTATAGAAAATTTTAATTGACACTTGCATATTAAAATATAATCTACTAAGTTTGTAGAGTATTCAGAATTGCAGATGCAATACCAACCGAGTGAGAGACACCGCGGTGGTAAATCGATACGGGCGACAAGCCAAAATAAACGAATATTGCAAAGTCTTTTAAGACGCCTCTGAATGCAATTATGGTTAAACCCTTTAAACATTAATTGTATGTCGAACACAACAAAACCCTTACACCAGCACCTAGTGGAGAAATTCCACCACTATTCCACCAACGAATTAGTTGTATTGAACAATGATTTGGTAAAATCCAATTGGGGTGCAAACAAAACAGCTTTTAGGACTGCATTGATTTCCGCACTATCCAATCGCGGAATCGATCTGTCAGCCATAATCAGTACGGAAGACGGCTTTACCCAGATCCAAAGTGTCCCAGTGAAACTATCTGAAAATAAATTAATTCCTTTATGTTAAGTTAGGAGATTTGAGATTTGAGATTTGAGATTTGAGATATAAAGGTTAATACCTTTGTACTCAAATCTCAATACTATAAAAATGAGTAAGTACGGTTGATATCCCAATACTCATATCTCACATCTCAATACTATAAAAATAAGTTAGTACGATTAATATCTCAATACTCATATCTCACATCTCAATACTATCCCTAAAACCTCCCTATCGCGTACAGTGCGAACGTTCCTAGCCAATGGCTTCCCATATAGTCGTCTTCAGCACTTAAGTTAACTATGGAGAAGTTAAAATGTTCAATAGCATTGCCTTTTAAATGCTGCAAACTTCCATCGATTTTACTGATGCCGGAAAGACATGCGGCTCGACTATAATTCAAACCATCCAAATGAACCAATTTACCGTCCGTCCTATCCTTAACTATTGCGGGTTTCAATTCAAAGGAAGGGTCAAACAATCCTGGCATAAATCCTTTCAACCACGTTAAATACTCATTCTTTTCCATCAATTTACTCATCAAATAAGCTTCTTCTAAACATGGGGAAAGAAAATCATATCCACTCGGTTCATAGGCCAGATCACAAATCTTATCGTTTTGGAACAAACGCAATGAGTTTTCTTGAATGGATTTCTTAAAGGCCTCATCCCCTACGGAATTGGCATAATCCAAAGAAAGCGATAAACTAAAGGCCGAATTATCATGTTGTCCCGCCCTAATTGGGTATACCAATTTTGGGAGATATTCGATATATCGCTTGACCAAAAGATCCACTAATGGCTGTAAAGCCACTTTCCAGCGCTGCCCATCCTCATCTTCCCAATTTGCCAGTTCTTCTTGCAACTTGAACAGCCAAGCCCAACCATAAGTCCTTTCAAACCCTAAATTGTTCTTGTCATTGAAAAAAGCAATTTCAGTTTGCACATTCTCAGGCGTAATATGGCTATTCAACACTTTCCTCATATTCCCTTCTTTATCTAGTTCAGGAAAAGCCTTCAGCAATTTTATTACTGACCAATAACCATGTACAGAGGAATGCCAGTCAAAACATCCATAAAAGACAGGCCGAAGGGATTTGGGCGATTTAAGATCAGCTCCTGACCCCAAGACTTGGCCTAACTTATTGGGATACTCCACCTCAATACAATGGGTCGGCATGGCATAAATTTGCTGTGCTAATTCAAGGGATAATTTCACGTCTTCGACTTGCACTCCTTCTTCATTTTTCGATGGGTTATTGCAACCATAGAACAAAAGAACCGTAAGTGCAAAGATGTTTGAACATATTTTTTTCATACTAGTAAAATTGGCAATATATTTGAGTTATAAAAATAACATTTATAAACAATAACAATCTACAATATGAACATTAGTGACTTAATTTCAGGAAGCATTGGTTCACAAGCTACTGAAGGAATATCAGAAAAATTAGGACTTGATAAAAACCAAACCCAATGGGTTGTTTCTGCAGCTATCCCATTGATGATGTCTGCCTTGAATTACAATGCGCAAAAGGGGCCTGAACAAGCTCAAGGCATACAAAAAGCATTGGATAACCACTCTGGGGGGATATTCGATAACCTAGCAGGATTATTTAATCAAGGACCAACAGAAGATGAAGATAAAATTGTAAATCACATCTTTGGTCGCAACACCGATACGGTAAAACAATCCCTTTCTGAAAAATCAGGAATTAGCATGGGGAAAATCGGTGGCATTTTAGCGCTATTGGCTCCTTTGGTAATGGGTTATCTAGGTAAAAAGAAACAAGCTGACGCTGGAACTGGCGGCGGAGGGATTGGAGACCTTTTAGGAAGCATCCTTGGAGGTGGCACGTCAAATGCCGGTGCTTCAGGAGGCGGAATCGGTGATTTGATCGGAAGCGTATTAGGAGGCGGTGGTTCTAGCACTGCTAGCTCATCACAACCTAATATTGCTGGTGGTTTAGGTGATTTAGTTGGACAGTTTTTCGACCAGAAAAACGACAATAGTGCTAAAGGCAACATCTTGGATAGCCTTGCTGGAATGTTTGGAAAATAAACGAATAATTATACAACCACAAAGGGATTGGTCAATTTGATCAATCCTTTTTCTATTTTATTCCATCCGATTGCGAAAACGATTATATTTACACATGCAATCTAAAATAAGCTTCAAAAACGATTATAGTGAGGGTGCTCACCCCAATATATTAAACCTTCTATCCCAAACCAATCTTGATCAGGAAGCCGGTTATGGGGAAGATAATCTCAGCCTAAAGGCAAAATCTTTCATCAAAAAAAGAATCAACAATCCAGATGCTGAGATCTATTTTGTTTCTGGAGGTACCCAAGCAAACATGCTGGTCATTAGCCATCTCCTTAAACCATACGAATCCGTGATTGCTGCCGATACCGGACATATTGAGGTCCATGAAACGGGTGCCATTGAAAATACAGGACACAAAATCAATTGTATCCCCAACAAAGATGGTAAAATTTCCATTCAGGGAATACAAGCTGCCCTAGATTACCATACCGACAACCATATGGTCAAACCTGCTATGGTCTATATTTCGCAGTGCACAGAAATCGGAAGCATCTACAGCAAAGCAGAATTGGAAGAAATCTCCTCATTCTGTAAATCAAATGGATTGATATTATTTGTAGACGGTGCTAGGCTGGCTACTGCACTGACTTCAGCCTATGCTGACCTGAACATCGAAGATTTAGCAATTCTTGCAGATGTATTCTACATCGGGGCAACAAAAAATGCCGGATTATTAGGTGAAGCCATTGTATTCAAAAACAAAGAACTCGCTCATGGTTTCGATTACTATATCAAGCAAAAAGGAGCTCTAATGGCTAAAGGTCGAATCTTAGGGGCACAATTCTACGCACTGTTTGAAGATAACCTGTTTTTTGACCTAGGAAAACATGCCAACCGAATGGCCGCTAAAATAGCTGATGCATTCCAATCCAGAGGCTTTGAGTTCTCTAGCAAACCCGTTAGCAACCAAATCTTCCCTATCCTTCCATATTCCGCCATAAAAGAACTCCATAAAAAATATGAATTCTATGTTTGGCAGAAGTTAGATGGTGATAAGGCCGTGGTACGGATAGTGACCTCCTGGGCAACAGCTGAATCAGTCATAGATCAGTTTATCGCAGATCTTCCTCAGGATTTTTAGGTTAAATAGCCATAATTCCTTATTTTAGGAGAATACCCTAAATCTAGACTATGACTGTAGAAGAATTTGTGATATTGGTAGATCAACAGGACAATGAAATTGGCCAAATGGAAAAACAAGAGGCTCACCTTCAAAACCGAAAACACCGTGCTTTCTCTGTATTCCTTTTGGACGATCAAGGTAATCTGATATTACAACAACGTGCGGATTCAAAATACCACAGCCCCGGACTATGGACCAACAGCTGCTGCGGACATCCTCGACCTAATGAGACAACAATAGAAGCTGCCAAGAGACGAACTTTTGAAGAACTGGGAATCCACATAGACATCAAAGAGGTTTTCCAGCTGAGCTATGAAGAACACCTAGAAAATGGCCTTTGGGAAAATGAATTTGACCATATCTTCATCGGTAATTTCAATGAGGATATCCCAAACCCAAATCCAGATGAAGTTCAAGCTCTAAAATATAGCAGTGTTGCTAAAATCGAAAATGACCTCAAGGAAAACCCTCAAGACTATACCTTCTGGTTTAAACTGATATTCCCTAAGATTAAACATTTATTAGAGAAATAAGACCATAGGCATAAGACCTAAGAAGTGTAAACCTTCTATTTTCTCACTTCCAACTCTGAATAATAGCAAGATTCTGTTCGATTCTCTTTAATTCATCTAATCAGCCTTTTGGATAAAAGGCATTAGATTACTAAAGCTCTTGTGTCTTATGTCTTAAATCTCCTAACCTACCACCATTCTGCATTTGGCAAATAATAGTGGGCTGTATCTTTTTCATTTTGCCAAGGAGCCAATTCAAACAAATAGCCTTTTTGACTGACTTTCCAGGGATAATTGTAATCATATTCCCCCCATCGAAATTCAACCTTATAGGTTTTTCCATCTGAACTCGTCAAGGTCCCAAACAGTCTGGGATAAGATGAACCAGAAACCCCATTGGTATACATGACAGCTTTATCAAAAACTAACTTGGCATTGGCCTCAACCGAATCGCTCAGTTTGATGACAGGTTCTTCGGCTTGCAACATAGCTGTATAGGACTTCCAAGAAGATTGATTGGTATCAGACATCGCATAAGGATAATCCTTTTTTGTAGGGGTTTGCTCCATAAACAATCGCACTGGTCTATTAGTAACCAATTCCTTGCCCAAAACCTCCTTATATGGTGCTTTTTTACTGATGTTGGTAGACTTGGTCTTAACGGTCTGAATTATAGCAAGTACAAACAGAAAGAAGCCAACAATAATGCAAATAATAAATATCTTGATCACCTTTTTTGCAGTTATACCCTCTTTTATTCCCATATATTATTTTTTCTCGGTCAAACTAACTTCAAAACTACCGTCTTCAGAAACCAGGTCGATTTGATAGCTTTCCTGTCCTATTAATTTCATTGGCACAGTCTCCGTGTCAAAATCCGTACTATTCATTTCCATAGAAGTTTTAGCAGTAGTACTTTTTTCCCTTCCTTTAGCTATCAACAAGCTTCCTTCACCTGCATCCATTACCTTAAACCAACTAAAACCCGAACTTTTTGGAGCGCCTGTACCCGGGTTCTTTTCCGTAAACCTGCCAAAATACAAATCTCCGCCATGCATAGGTTCGGATAACTTGGAAACTCGCTCTTGCTGGTATGGATTCGGCTTCACCGTATCATATACTAAATAAGCAAAAAATCCAATAAAAGCTAGAATAAAGATATAACCAAAAATCGTTGGCTTCAGTCGGAAGGGGGCCTGACGTATATGTGGTTCACATTCCTTTACATAGCTTTTCATCCCATCGGACCATTTCCGCTTTGGGATAAACTTATCGGTTACACGATCATAATAACTAGGAGCAGCATTCTTGGAATAACCAGTATAGAATGCGGTAGAAAAATATGATCTATAAAACACCAAAATCATTTGATTTCCCGGATTCACAGGATTTTGCAAATGATCCGCTGAAAAACTCGCCTCTTCAATTTTCTTAAAATAAATAAACATATATGTTGCGTCTAGTTCTTATTGATTTTTTGTTCTGATTACCTCTGATTCCCAGCCACTATAGATTCCATTGAAGGATTTAGCTTTCTCCCATATCGGAAGACATAATTCGTCAATCTGTTCATAGCTTACATAGTCTTGCCTGGATATCCCTAATTTCCATAATTCATCCCGTTTTTCTTTCAAAAAGAGAACAAAGCGTTCGCTTTCCGCAAATTGGAGAAACTCATCCATATCCTTTTCTTCCCTGAAATCTAGGTAATGATGGACATTCCTGGATTCTTTAAGGTCATCCCCTGCTTCGGTCAACTGCCTCAGCACAATTCTGTTCTTGATCATTTCCATCTGGAATGGCAATGGATAAGCCAAATTGAAATAATCACTCCAATTGGGATCATGTCTATGGTCAATTTGATAGGTTAATTTTTCACCAAAATCCTTGTCTAATTGTGAAAGAAAGGCTTTGCTATTTTCTACCTTATGACAATAATACATCTGTAATCGTTCTGAATTCATGGTCAAGGTTGAGACATGCAACATATTCTCTCCATAACGTACGATCAAATCCGAAATCTTATCTTCAACTTCATTGATTAGCTTATAACTTTCTATGGTCGGCAAGCCTTCCTCATTGGCATAGTCAAATGGGATAATCAGATAAAAAACTTCCGATAAGGAATTTATAGGGGCAATTTCAGCTACATTGATATCTACGATGACAGAGGTAACCTGGTTATTGATCCTAGAAAAATAAACCTGCCAATTTTCATCATGACTAGGTACCTGAATCTTTTTCCTGAATAATGATTTGAACATGCTTTCCTTTAGATAAATCAATCCATGGTGAATTACCCAAAAGTAAGCTCCTGTTTTTACTTGTCCGAGTGAAGGGTTGTCGAATTTATATAAATGAAACAGATAGAAATAGCTGAAAAACGCTATTTATTGGTTTCTTCTTTCAGATAGTCCAAAAATTGGGATGGAGTAACTCCAGTACTTTTTTTAAACGCTTTACTGAATATACTATGGGATGAGAATCCACTGACCTCTGCCAAATATGAAATCTTGTACTGCTCAAATTTTGGTTCGTTCTTGATTCTTTCAATTATATATCGGATCCTCAGACCGTTGATATAATCATTGAAATTCATTTCTTTATAGGTATTGATTATTTTAGAAAGGGTGATGGTATTTGTTTCTAGATAACTCGCTAAAAACGCCAAACTCATTTTGCTGTCAACAAATAGTTCTCCTTCCTCAAAATCCTCTAGCTTGTCCAATATTCTGCTAGTTTTTTCATCCATCTCCTTGGTCTGGGAGCTAGCATTTGGCTCTTGATCAACGGTTTCCTTTTTTCGGTTAGCAACCTCCTCCTTATTCTTTTTATCTTTATTTAGCTGCTCCAGGTAATCAGAAATCTTTTGTTTGTTCTTCTTGTTTTCCTTCATTTGGTAAACCAAGATAATGGCCAAACCTGCAATCAGAACAGCTAATCCAAAAAGGATATACCTCAACATAAAATTGGTGCTGTCTTTTGCAGATATATCTTTCTGCAATTTGCCAACCTCCAGATTATTGATAAATGTATTGATGAAATTGGACCTTTTATTATCATTTAGCGCTTGATCTTGCTCCATAAACAGGCCTGAATACATCAGCGATTTCTCTGTATCCCCCAGCTGTTTGCTCGCCAAATAGGCATATCTATAGGATTCCATTTCATATTTGATGTAATCAGCGACAAGCATGTGGTTTTGGATGGCATCTTCCAAGTAATTAAGAGAAGTTTGATAATCTTCCAATTGATAATAGATCATGCCCAGAAAGACTTTGGCCATGTAGGCATATTCCTTGAAATCCTTTCGTTCATTGATATCTATCACTTCTTTAAAAAATGGAATGGCCTGATCAAATTCCTTTTTAAAGAAATGGTATTTACCTTTTACCAAGATCTCATGGACAAAGGTAGTGGTGGTATCTCCCTTAAAGTTTTCAGAATAGATATCTTCTACCAACTTCAGGTTCTTTTCAGCATTACTGAAATCTTCTTTCAGGATATAGCCACATGCTAGGTTCACGGAAAGAGTTGCGATTGCATTTAAATGAAAGCTTTTTTCCTCTTCGGGCAAACGGTCATTTTTCAACTTTTGGAGTTCCCCTATCAGTTTTTCCAATTCATGGTTATATACATCAAAGTTCCCACTCAGATAGTAGAAGTAATTGTATTCCGCATTGGCCAGTACACGTTCGATGCCAGGAGGATAATCATCTATGAATTTTTGGGCCTGCAAAAATGCTTCTTTACTTTTTGCATAATCAGACTTCTTATAATACACCTCGGCAATCCCCATTTTTGCAACAAATTGATTCACTGGATCTTTTGTTGCAACAGAAATGGAATCAAGCTTATTTAGATATTTTAAGGTACCATCCAAGTCACCATTCCCGGCCATAAGATAAAAAAACCAAGTGTAGACTTCTTTCTGTTGATCGGTAGTCAACTTCTTTTTCTCTAAATATTCTAAATAAACCGTGGAACGGGTTAGGTAAGCTTTATCCAATAATTCATCATGAGAATAATTAACCAAACTATCTGTTTTGTCCTGACCTTTTGTAACAAAACCATGAAACATTAAGCTTATAAAAACAATCCAATAAAATATTGAAATTTTCTTTCTCATGCACTGAACCTCAGTTAAATAATCATAGATATAGATGCCTTGAATTAATTTATTTACGAAGAACAATGGTAACTATTCGGGCATTTACGTAAATATAATTTTTTTTACCAATTATGACGTAGCATACCATCAAATAGATGCTATTTTTAAAATTTTAATTAGATGTTTGGACATTTAATTAAAATTCCATTTTTACACTGATCAGGAGCATTGCTTTATGCTCATTACTTTCTTCATGACTGCCGGTAATTGCAATAGATCAAAGTCATGGTCAAAAAGAAGGTATCTTTTCTCCCATTTATTGGAATATTTATCCTTAAAGTCCTTTTGATTTTTGTATTTACGGTATCGTGGAAAAGTATTCGAAACGAAATGCATGATATGCTCTGCAGCAGTATCTGGCTCTTCAATCCCTACCAAAGGCACCATTCCCAAATTAATATATCGATAATCCTGTGACTTGGCATATTCAATAAGCTTAACGATCAATCCGTCCATACAGGCACTTGGAGCATCCATTTTTTTCCTAAAGAGGTCATAAGTGCATTCATCCATTGCATAATCTGGAACGATGTTTAAAAAGGAAACTACATTTCCATCTTTATCATGAATGCAGATCATATCTAATGAACGTAAGATCTCATTGTCAAACTGCCCTTGCGAAAAGATCACCTCGCTCCGATTATTTCCTAATAACCATTCATCTGATACCGATCTTAATTCAGTGATAAACTTCTCGCTGTGTGGCGCATGATGGATCAATGCATGGTAGCCATTCTTCTCCAAAAAGTTCAATCCGTTTCGAAGGGACTTCCTTGATTTCCCATTTAAATTAAATTGAGATACATCTATGATCCCTTCAATTCCAATAAGCAATTTCTTCTTTCGCAGATACTGGAAATTGAACAAATTATCTTCTGAAACCCTAAAGTAAATGCTCTTTAGCCCCTGCTTACGGCAGTACTGATCAAATTCCTGGATAATATTTACCTTATCTGTCCAATGACAGACTGGCTCGTCCAATACTACAGCATATTTATTGGCAACCCGATAGGAAACAAAACCCAAAGCCAAATCCGAAAAATAAAGCTCCTTTTCCTTGGAGATCTTAAAATAATCCAAGGATGAATTTACAAACTTATCTAAAAGCATTTTAGCCATCGCTTTCTCATCCTGCCCATGGTCCTTTGCTATATACTTCTTCGATTGGAGGATCGTATAGAAAAACAAGATCCAACATGCAAAACCCAGAACATGGATGATATGGAGAAACTCCCGGCCAAAATTTGTCTTTGGTTCCAAGCCAGCATCGGAAAACAATAAAAAACCATTCAAGGCATATAAAAAAGATTCCTTCCAGCTAAAGTCTATCCCAAAATGCCTTTTATCAATAATATAAAAGCTAATGGTTTCAAAAAACAGAACCGCCAGAAATGAAACCAGAAAGGATAATATCCCGATCCGGACCCAATAGATATTGGCCTGAATGCGGTATTCTTTTCGATTATAGATCAAAAAGAGCAATGTAATGGCCGCAACAATGGACTCCTCATAGTCAATGCCCTTTATCAAGTGACCAAACAACGATAAAATACAGAATATGCTAGCAAACCAATACGCCGTCCTATAACCCTTTAACAAATAGGTGGAACTCACCAATAGGCCAATTCCAATAATTAAAACAAGCAGTTTAGAAATTGACAAGGTCTCTGCAGGAAAGTAAAACTTTTCTAAATGTAACCTATCAGCAATTGGAGGTAATAAGACCGATATGATATTGAGAATCCCCAACAAGAAAATCATCACTGAAGGACCAATTCGGGTAATCAATTGTGCCCCTTTCATGGAAAAGGAAATAAATCCAAATAAGAGCGGCAACCAAAACTCAAACACCCTATACAGAAGGGTAATTCCGAGACCTGCTTCTTGGCTATATCCAAATTTCTTAAAAATTAAAAACATGGATAGCTCAACAGCTCCTAATCCTCGCAAAAATGGCGATACAATCATCAATAAAGTTGAAATGATATAACCTAAAATAGCCGCTTCAAAAGAAAGTGGCAGGCCTAAAGCTTTCATGGCTATCAAAATATGGAAGATCCCACAAAATTCGACCAGAACAGAAAAGAACAAGGATAAAAGCAGGTACCTTTTGTCCACTTCACTTGAAAAGAGATTTGAAATCTGAATAACGGTATTCGGAAACCTTCTTTCTAAAAGTTGATAAAGCCTCGTTCTATACCTAATGCAATAAAAAACATAAAATGAAACAGCTAAAATTAAAGCCAATATGAGGAAGGGGACCAACAAATTGCCGACCTGATCACTCTTCCATAGGCTATATAACAAAATTGGAATGGCAAGTAAAAAGACCGAAAACAAGGCAAGATAACCATAAAGGATGCTGGTCTGGTGGATTTGGGTCTTATTGAGGTTCATCCTTCTCAATTGAGTGGTATTATAAGCCAAAGAAGAGATTCCTCCGGCTGGCAAAAAAACACTCAAAAGATTCCTTTTCAAGAAAAGTTCCAAGGCAACTTTGATACTGATCTTGAGGCTCATCGCTCTAAAACTGGCCACATACATATAGCCTTCCATCAGAATAAAAAATAAAGTCAGTAAAACACCAGCTATTACCCAATAGATATTACAGTTTTGTAATAGCGGCATGATCTGTTCTATTTCCTTCCGCTGATCCCGAAAGAAAACGAAGGCCAATAAAATAATGAGAATTCCCAAAAGCTCCTTCCAGTATCGTAGGGGACTTATATTCTTAAGGTTTACAACTATTCTTTTTGGCATACTATAAAAAAACAATGCGATAATTTCTATAAATCTAATCAGCTCATGTTTACAATTAGTTAAAATTTTATAATCTAATTATAAACTGTTCTTTTCTTTAAAATTCTTTAAAGGACTTTCCCTAAAATGTGTATGCTTTCCGTCTCATTTTAGTATATTTACTCTGATGATACATGTTGCTTGTGCCTTAATAGAAAAAGATCAACAGATATTGATCTGTCAGCGATCCGCAAAAATGAAATTGCCTCTAAAATGGGAGTTTCCAGGAGGAAAATTGGAAGAAGGTGAAACCCTGGAAGAATGCCTGGTTAGGGAAGTTTTAGAAGAGATCAATCTGAACATACAGATCCATGAACCCCTCACAAAAGTAGAATACCATTATCCCGACTTCTCTTTAACCCTTTACCCTTTTATTTGTTCCATTAAAAGTGGCAAACTGAAAGCCAATGAACATGAACAGGTAATCTGGGTTGATAGAACTGAATTGTTCCGTTTCGATTGGGCAAATGCCGACCTCCCTATTATTGAAGAATATATCAGGACACGAAGGGAAGAGGTGTAATCTCCTAAGGCAAATACCCAGAAAAAAATTAACAAATCAATAAAGATTGCATTGGCGTACTGCTCCTGCACCTTCGGTTTCCCCTTCCTGTCGTCCTGACGAAGGAAGAATCTCGGAATATTACAGACCTTTTCGATTAAGATATTGGGGATTGCATCGGCGTACAGTTCCTGCACCTTCCGTTTCCCCCCTTCCTGTCGTCCTGACGAAGGAAAAATCTCGGAACCATACAAATAAGATTGAATTAGCTTACTGCTCCTGCACTTTTTGCCTTACTGTCATGTTGAGGCACGAAACATCTCGGAACATTACAAACATTATCTAATAATAAATCAATAAAGATTGCATTGGCTGGCGGAAAGTTCCTGGACCTTCGGTGCAGCATGACATGCCTTAGTAGTAGAGAACCGTACAGATTCTTCACCGATCGTTCAGAATCAAAATTCGCTAAAGAGGGATTCAGAGTGAAACGAAGAATCTATTTTTTGTTTTTTAGGATCGCTGTCATCGTGAGCACAGCGAACGAACCGTTTTCTTACTTTATCAAGAACTATTGAAAAACATTTTACCCACGCTGTGGGTTGGCCATTACACACATCCAATTTCTACAAAGATTCCCCCCCCTCTGGGGATTCACAAAACAAACAACCATTCTTCCGAAGGAAGCCCATTAGCTACCGGCTCATTTCAATTGGCGGAAAAATGGAAAGAATGCCGTTGCCTGGAGCGTTGGGATCGGCTTCCTCGACATCAAGACATTCTTTTCATGTGTTGTGGCTGCTGCGAAAAGCCATCATAAATTGGCCGAAGCGTATTTTAGAAAATTTGCAGCAATGAGAAATGGTGGTATTCACCCATTTGGGTAAATGATTATTGGAATATATGCGGCGGGCGAATGCTATTCGCCCCTACAGCATTAGGGACTTTCCAACGTCAAGTTAATCAAAATCATGGTCCATCCGGTGGGTGAGCGGAGCTGATCCCTATCCTGGTTCATATCCAGTTCTTGGTCTATCCTCTTATCCGTTTCATCCTGGTTCATTTCCAGTTCTTGGTCCATCCTCTTATCCCTTCCATCCTGGTTCAAACCAACGTTATAATTTCTTTTTCATAGATCATTACTTATTTATTTTCTCTACAATTTGCCAACGGACAATTATTAAAACCACCTATTCTCTCAAAAAAAATGGCCCCGCAAAATCTATCAAAAAACAAAAAAGCCAGCAAAAATACTTTGCTGGCCGACAATTATTTACTATTCATCAACTATAGCAATTGCCTCAAGGCTAATTCATAAGCTCTTGAGGAAATGTTTATTTTAGTTTCAGGGTTATAGCTATGGATCTGCTCCAATGCTTTTCGGATAACATCTGAAACATCCTGAAACAGGGAGTCATCGCTGATCTCAATATTAGGCTGCATCAGGTAGGCAAAGACCCTTGCCATGCCACAATTGGCAACAAAGTCTGGGATCACTGCAACATGTTGATCGGCATATTCCATTACAGGGCCATAAAAAATCTCACGATCTGCAAAAGGAACATTGGCGCCAGAAGCAATTACCTCCAGACTGTTATCGATCATCTGCTGGATCTGTTCCTTAGAAACCAATCTTGAAGCTGCCGCAGGGATAAAGATTTCAGCAGGAATACCCCAAATTTTGGAATTGACCTCCTCAAATGGAATCATATCTTCGGCAAAAAGTGAATTTCCGTTTCGGGATAATAACAAAGATTGGATTTCCTCTTCGGAAAAACCCTCTTCTTTAATCAAACCTCCTACCCGATCGATGATACCAACAACTTTCACCCCTTTTTTGCTCAGATAAAATGCAGCAGAAGCTGCTACATTGCCCCAACCTTGGATGATGGGACTTTTTCCAGAAACATGACCCTCAAATAAATCATAATAATGGCTAACCGATTCTGCTACGCCGAAACCCGTAATCATATCAGCAACCTTAAATTTCCTTTTCAGGTCAGGGCTATAGTGTGAGTCTTCCAATACCTTGGAAACTCCATATCTCAATTGCCCAATCTGATGGATACGTCCATTCTCCCGAATATCAAAATGACCATTCAGGACACCCTCTTGAGGATGCCATAAGCCAAATTGCTCCGTCAATGGGATGACATCATGGATTTCATCCACGTTCAGATCACCGCCAGTGCCATAATAATTCTTCAACAGAGGAGTTACCACTTTAAACCAGCGTTCCAATACACCATGTTTTCTTGGGTCTGCAGGATCAAAATTAATCCCTGATTTTGCCCCTCCAATTGCAGGTCCAGAAACCGTGAACTTCACTTCCATTGTCTTTGCCAAGGATTCAACTTCATTCCTGTCCAATCCCGAACGCATCCTTGTACCACCTCCGGCTGCTCCACCTCTCAAGGAATTGATCACAACCCAGCCTTCTGCTTCAGTTTCAGTATCTTTCCATTCAAAAACAATCTCAGGTTGTTTCTGCTCAAACTCCTGCAATAATTCTTTCATAATCAATAGGTTCATTAAATTGAAATCTTATAGGTTACCTCTTTTTTCTTGTTCTCTTTCAATCGCCTCAAACAGCGCCTTAAAATTTCCAGCCCCAAAGCTTTGGGCCCCTTTACGCTGAATGATTTCAAAGAACAAGGTCGGGCGATCCTCCACCGGCTTGGTAAAGATCTGCAACAAATAGCCCTCTTCATCACGGTCAACCAATATCCCTAAATCTTGGATAGCCTTGATCTCCTCATCAATTTCGCCTACCCTTTCTGAAAGCATATCATAATAGGCCTCTGGTGGAGCTCCTAAAAACTCAACGCCTCTTTCCTTTAATGCTTTTACCGTTTTCATTATATCATGCGTTGCCAGGGCAGCATGCTGAACACCTTCGCCCTCATAAAACTCTAAGTATTCTTCGATCTGGGATTTCTTCTTCCCTTCTGCAGGTTCATTGATCGGAAATTTCACATAACCATTTCCATTGCTCATGACTTTACTCATCAATGCAGAATATTCTGTATTGATCTGTTTGTCATCAAAAGAAAGGATGTTTACAAATCCCATAACATCCTGGTACCATTCCACGGTTTCATTCATACGGTCCCAGCCCACATTTCCAACACAATGGTCTACATATAACAAGCCAGTTTCTTCAGGATTATAATCGCTCTCCCACTTGACATACCCCGGCATAAATGGTCCTGAATAGTTCTTCCGTTCAACAAACATGTGTACCGTTTCCCCATAGGTATAGATTCCAGCTGTCCGTACTTCCCCGAATTCATCTTCCTTGACCTCCAATTCCTGATAAACCTTTGCACCGCGTTTTTTCGTTTCTTGCAGTGATTTTTCAGCATCATCAACCCATAATGCCAATATCTTCACACCGTCCCCATGCTTTTTAACATGTTCAGAAATAGGGCTATCGGATTTCAAGGCGGTAGTCAGGATAATACGGATCTTGTTCTGCTTCAATACATAAGATGCTCTATCCCTAACACCAGTTTCGGGACCTGCGTAGGCCTCCGATTGAAATCCGAATGCCGTTTTATAGAAATGGGCCGCTTGCTTGGCATTACCCACATAAAATTCAATATAATCCGTTCCATTGATAGGCAAAAAATCCTGAGCCTTTGCTATCTTCTCTGCGAATGTTTGTGTCATAATATTTTTATTGATTGGTTAGTTTATCCATGATTTATAATAGTCCTGATCTTCAATTTCCAAGGCTTCCTCTGTTAACATCAAAGGCCTAAAAGGATCGATCATTACGGCGAGTTCTTCTGTTTTGGTCTGACCAATACTTTTTTCCACTGTTCCAGGATGTGGTCCATGCGGAATTCCACCAGGGTGTAAGGTAATCTGTCCGCGTTCTACAGATTTTCTGCTCATGAAATCTCCATCTACATAATAGAGGACCTCATCGGAATCTACATTGCTATGGTTATATGGCGCAGGAATGGAATCAGGATGATAATCGTACATCCTAGGGCAGAAACTGCATAAAACAAAGGAATTTGTTTCAAAGGTCTGATGGACTGGAGGGGGTTGATGCAACATCCCGGTAATCGGCATGAAATCATGAATGGAAAAGGCCCATGGATAATGGTAGCCATCCCAACCTACAAAATCAAAAGGATGTGTCCCGTAGATATAAGGATAAATCAATCCTTGTTTCTTGATCTTGATTTCGAAATCTCCCTTTTCATCAAATGTTTTCAGGTTCTGTGGCCTGCGGATATCTCTTTCACAAAATGGGGAATGCTCCATCAATTGCCCAAATTCATTTCTATATCGTTTTGGAGTTCGAATAGGTTCAAAGGATTCAACGATAAACAGTCGATTTTTATCAGCATCAAAATCAATCTGGTAGATTACCCCTCTAGGAATCACTAAATAATCACCGTAAGCAAATGGAATCTCGCCGTAGCCGGTCCTCAACGTTCCAGAACCTTCATGGATAAAGATTACCTCGTCTGCTTGGGAGTTCTTGTAAAAATAACTGTCCATAGATTTCTGTGGAGCAGCTAAAGAAATATGTAGATCGGAGTTGACCAGAACTGGGGTCCTACTCTCTAAAAAATCGGCCTTAGGTTTGACCTGAAATCCTCTCAAGCTGGTATGTTTCAAATGCTTGTCCCGGGCAATTTTAGGGTTCACATCATAAGGCTCCCTAATCTCCTTGACAATGGTCGGTGGATAGCAATGATACACCAAGGAATAAACACTTGAAAACCCATGGGTGGATACTAGTTCCTCAGAAAACAATTCTCCATTGTCTTTTCTGAAAACTGTATGTCTTTTTGGGGGAATCTTACCCAATTGATGATAAAGTGGCATAATAATAAGTTTAAAAAATGATTATAATATGATTGAATTACATAGCCTCTGGCTAGATATCACTTTGAAAAAGAATTAAATTTGGTATTAGTACTGCGCGAAAACAACATCAGCTATCAATGCCTTGATATAGGGCATTAAACCTTTTGGGAGGTTTTTTGGCTTTATGTTGCTTATGTTCATATTGGTATGTATTATTTCAAATATACCCTTTATAATTTTATATTTACATAAAGATTGGGAAAATAAATATGGTATTATGAAATTTAATTTTCCGTCACAGAAAAATTATAACCTTTATAAATAAATAAGCAGAGTATTCAAAAAATCATTATGAAAATTGTAACATACTTGGAAAATGGCAAAGAACAGCTTGGTTTTGTTATTGAAAACCTCGTTTTTCCTAGCCATATGATATCTAACAAACTTCCCAATTCCTGCTTAGCATTGCTTCAGCTCGGGCAAGAAGGACTTGATTTAGCAAATAAGGAGCTACAAGAATTCAAAAAGATAAAAGATTTTCAAAATGAGGGCGTAAGTTTTTCGGAAATTACCATGATCGCCCCCCTTCCCAATCCAACCTCCTTTCGGGATGCCTATGCATTTAGACAACATGTAGAAACTTCCCGTCTGAACCGTGGATTGGAAATGATACCCGAATTCGACCAATTCCCCGTGTTCTACTTTTCCAATCACCAAGCCATTCAAGGTCCTGGACCCGTATATTGCATGCCCCGCCATTTTGAAAAAATGGACTTTGAATTGGAGGTGGCCATTGTCATCCTTAAAAAGGGTAGAAATATCAAAGCATCCGATGCTGATCAATATATAGCTGGTTTCACCATCTTAAATGACCTCAGTGCCAGAAATTTGCAGATGCAGGAAATGAAGCTCAACCTGGGACCAGCAAAAGGAAAAGATTTCGCCAGTACCTTTGGTCCTTATCTGGTTACCCTCGATGAACTGGAGCAATACAGAACAGCACCTTTGCCAGGGCATACAGGAAATGCCTATGACCTTAAAATGAAATGTTGGATCAATGACCGGCTGGTTTCTGAAGGTAGCCTTGCCAGCATGAACTGGACCTTTGCTGAAATTATCGAACGGGCATCTTATGGCGTGACCCTCTTTCCTGGTGATATTATAGGTTCTGGAACGGTTGGAACGGGTTGCCTATTAGAAATTAACGGTACTGGAAAGCGTAAGGACCAAGCTTATCAAGAAATCTGGATCCAACCAAATGATAGAATCAGTATGGAGGTAACAGGTTTGGGGAAACTTGAAAACATCATCTACCAAGAGGACCTTTCTGAATAATCAATAATTAATACGATATATATGCAGTTCAACGAAACAAAGACATTCAACCAAGAAACCCACGGATCAGTTTTCGATAGCTTAATAAAATACGCAGTGGCGCCAAGGCCGATTTGCTTTGCCTCAACCATAGATAAAGCAGGAAATGTAAATCTAAGCCCATTCAGCTATTTCAATTTCATGTCCCAGAACCCGCCCATTTGTGTGTTTTCACCGCTTACCCGGGTCCGTGACGGAAAAGATAAACACACCTTGGAAAATATCCGTGAAGTTCCTGAAGTCGTTATCAATATCGTAAATTATGATATGGTACAACAGCAGTCCTTAGCCAGTACGGAGTACGCAAAAGAAATCAATGAGTTTGACAAATCTGGATTTACCGCTTTACCCTCAGGATTGGTCAAACCACCTAGGGTAGCTGAATCACCAGTCCAATTGGAGTGTAAGGTCAGAGAGATTATCACCATCCAAGAAGGTGGAGGAACAGGAAATTTAGTTATTGCTGAAGTGGTCAATATGCATATAAAAAGTTACCTATTGGACGAAAATGATCAAATGGACCAAGCAGCCCTAGATCTTGTGGCACGATTGGGTGGGGACTGGTACTGCCGAGTGACGAAAGAAAACCTTTTTGAGGTTCCAAAACCGCTACGGAAATTAGGGATCGGAGTAGATCAATTACCAGAACATATCCGCAATTCCTCTATATTGACAGGAAACCAATTAGGTCTCCTCGCTAATATAGAAGCGATCCCATCATTTGAAAATGACATCTTGGAGGATGAACAGATCCATACCTTAAAAAGTATGTGGGAACAGGACCAAACCCAATTGAATAATGAGCTGCAGCGATATGCTGCCAGATTATTGGATGAAGAGCAAATAGAAAAAGCTTGGCAAGTCCTACTGGTACATTAATTCCAAATTAATTGGTTGGGTCTGTGCAAGCCTTATTCCATCAGATATTAACTTTTCAAGGTCAGGGTTTTTCCTGGCCTTTTCCTTTAAAATAAACCTTAAACTATCTTCTAATTCAATCTGCCCTTCGTGGATCGCTAATTCATAGAGCTCGACCATGGCTAACCAATCGTTAGGGAATCCTTCCAACAGCTCTTGAACCAATACTGATAAGGCCCTTTCTTTTCCCTGCCCTTCTCTTAATTCCCTGATTTGCCCGTAAATTTCATGGAGATCTTTTTGTTCATCGGTCCAATTTTGCTTTTCAGTTTTAATTTCTGAAATATTGATGTCAGGATCAAATGCAAATTTATCAGCAGCCCCTGCATACACAGATTTAACCGAGCTTCCTACAGCCATGTCATAGATACCCCATTCAGGCTGGAATAAAACTTGACCAGTAGGTTCATGGACGACCGTGCATTCCTCAAAACTAACGAGCAGCAGCAAGCCATCTTCATTGAACACAAAGGATCTTACATTCCCTGATACCAATATTCCAGATTTAAAATATAATGATCCTGGCATGCCTTCAATCAATCCTAGGCCCTCTAAATCTTCTGCTCTACATTGTTCCAATGGCAATCGCTTTCCTATCAATAATCCAATCGGAGAACTAAATCCATCTTTATGGTAATGCTTTCCATGACCTTTCAATTCCAGATTTTTATAAGCCAATGCGGTTGGCCCTGTAGTTTTAATTGCAATCAGTTCCTCCCCCAAAAACATGGATGTAAATACTCCTGAAACCTGTAAACCAGAACTCAGCTCTACCGTGCAGGTATTACTGCTGTCAATGGCTTTTTCCATCGCTTCCTGCCCCCCCACACGAAAAGCCATAGTTTTTGAAAATTCATCCAGTACCTCGTAAGCATGTTTAAAATCAGGCGTTACAAATAATTGAGGTTGCGGCTTGGTAATATCATATGAAAACTGGAGGGTATCGATATCATAAGGCAGTTTTTTGACGTCCGGTTGCATACAACTTGCACTTTCACCAATGGAAGAAAGCAAACCTGCGCCATATATTTTATGATCTTTTACCGTTCCGATCAATCCATATTCCACCGTCCACCAATGCAACCTGCTCAGTAAAGCCATTTCTGAAGGCTCACCCATATTACTTGAAATGGCGTCAAAACGATCCGTTGCTGCTTGTACTTCTTCTTCAGTGGCATCTTCTCTTTCTTTGACAATGGATAAGGCCCTGATAGCCTCATACAGCTCAAAATCTTTACCTGAACTCATGGCTTTGGATCCAACCTCACCGAAATGCTGTAAATAGGCGGCATATTCAGGTTCACCTATGATAGGTGCATGACCGGAAGACTCATGAATAATATCTGGAGCTGGTGTATAGGTAATATGTTCAATCTGTCTAATGTCTGCTGCAATGACCAACACACAATGTGCTTGGAATTCCATGAATGCTGCTGGCGGTATAAATCCATCAACCGTTACTGCCCCCCAGCCTATTTTCTTTAGGCTATCATTCATGGATTGCAAGTTAGGGATACGTTCGATCGTCAATCCAGCCTTTGTCAACCCTGGTATATAAGGGTAATACGCAATGTCCTTCAGGTAGGCATAGTTCTGCCGCATCACATATCGCCAAATCGCCTGATCTAAGGCAGAGTATCGATCATAATTTTGCTCGACTACATATCTTTGAAGATGTTTGGGCAATCGCTCTAAGACGGGATTATCGTAGCTATTCATTATAAATTAGTTTAAACGAAAATAAAAAAATTTAACTAAATAAACAATAGACCAAACCTTCCTCTCCTAGAATGTCCCTTAAATCTGATGTTTATTTTTCTGTTTATATTGGTTCCTTTGGATGAGCAATTTACAACTATTTTCAGAAACTATTTTTGCAATCTGGCCATTATGAACTGAACTACACTACCGAAAACCAAATTTATTAAGTCTAAACGCAACAATTTCATACTTTTGCAAAACTTCTTAACCATCATTTCTGTTATCTTGGTTAAGCTTCCTGTCGATAAACTTGAAAGACAGGCTTTTATATGTTATGGTGGAAAATCTTAGACTTTTTGATCTTGCCTTAAGGCAGGTAAACCTTTTTCCGGACCTCAATATGTTCGCGCATAAAAAAGAGGGGGAATGGAAAACCTTGACTTCTGTAGAATTCTTGGAACAGGTGAACGCGATCTCCAAAGGATTGCTTGAACTTGGTGTTAAACCAAACGACAAAGTTGGATTGATTGCTGATAGTAGCATTGAATGGCATATTGTCGATTTCGCTATCCAACAGATCGGAGCTGTTGTCGTTGCCATCTATCCAAATATCAGTGATTCCGATTATCAGTTCATTTTCAATGATGCTGAAATTAAGCTCTGCATCGTTAGCAATAAAAGCTTATTCCATAGATTGACCCAACTAAATGACTCTATCTATACCCTAAAGTATATTTTCTGCATTGAAAAAAATGAAAATGTACGCAATTGGGATGAATTGAGGACCGTTGGTGCCCATATTCCCGATTCTAAAATTGAAGAACTTAGAGCAAATATCAAACATACCGACTTAGCTACGCTAATCTATACTTCAGGCACCACAGGAAAGCCGAAAGGGGTCATGTTGACCCATCATAACATTATTTCCAATGTGGAAGCAGCAAGAGAGATTACACCTTGTAAGGCCTACGACAGGGCATTGACTTTCCTTCCACCTTGCCATGCCTATGAAAGAATGGTCATCTATACTTATCTGTACATTGGGATCACGGTACATATCGCCGAATCCTTGGACAAAATCGGTCAGAATATCAATGAAGTAAAACCTCATATCATGACTGCCGTTCCGAGGATCTTGGAAAAGGTCTACGAAAAGATCATGAAAACAGGTATGGAACTGACCGGTATGAAGCGCAAGATCTTTGACTGGGCTGTTGAAGTGGCTGAACAATTCGACCCAAATCCAGAAAAAAGGAGTTTCGGCTACAACATCAAGCTAAAGTTGGCAAAAAAACTGGTCCTAGATAAGTGGTACCAAGCATTAGGTGGAGAGTTAAAAACGGTTGCTTCGGGAAGTGCATCGCTACAGGCCAAACTTGCCCGAGTATTCCTCGCTGCGGGAATCCCGCTCTACGAAGGATACGGCATGACTGAAGCTTCCCCCTTGATCTCTGTAAACCATTACCTCAAAGGAATCCGTATCGGAACCGTGGGATTAGCTGTAAAATATGTGGAAATTAAATTGGCGGATGATGGAGAGATCTTGGTCAAAGGTCCCAATGTGATGCAAGGCTATTATAAGAACAGGGAAGAAACGGATAAAACCATTATCGATGGTTGGTTGCATACAGGTGATATTGGCGTTTGGGAAGATGAGGTTTTCTTGAAAATCATCGACCGTAAAAAGGAGATGTTCAAGATTTCTGGAGGTAAGTATGTGGTGCCACAACCTATCGAGAAGAAATTATTGGAATCCAATTACATCGAACAGGCGATGGTGATCGGTGATGGTCAGAAGTTTGCTTCTGCCTTTATTGTGCCTAACTATGCCCACCTACAAGATTGGTCCCGAAATGAAGCTCCTGAATTAAAAGGAATGCCCAAAGACCAGTTCCTGACTGAAACAAAAGTAGTCCGTAAAATCAATAAAGAAGTTCAATTGGCCAACCAACATTTTGGGAACTGGGAACAGATCAAAAAACCGATCATCCTCTCGGATGAGTTCACCATTGAAAACGGAGAACTGACCCCTACCCTTAAAATGAAACGTAAGGTCATTCTGGAAAAATACAAAAAGGAATTTGAGGAATTGTACCATTTGGCAGATTAATAAAATGGTTACTATTTCTTAACATACATCAATCAAGATTTAAATGGATAGGATTAATTTTACCAAAGATTACAAACTATCCATTTAAATTTTTGTTGATTCGGTATGAAAGATAAATTTATCAACCTCCCATTAATTAAGAACGAAGAAAAAAGCAGATTTGAATTAGATGTCGATGGCCATATAACTTTCATTGACTACAAAGAAACAAGCAGTACCGTTGCCCTGATCCATACCGAAGCTCCTTCTGAATTGGCAGGAAGCGGAGCCGCAGCTGCCATTGTAGAAAAAACATTGCAGCACATCAAGGATGCTGGAAAAACAGTCTCTCCCTATTGTCCGTATGTGTTTGCATTCATCAAAAAACATCCCGAATGGAAAGAATTGGTATCACCAAGGTTTCCAAAATTCAATGAATTGTAATTTATTGTTATTCTGAAAGGTTTGAACCAGGATGTTCGGGATTGGAGGATGGACCAAGATCATTGGCGGAATGCCTACCGAATAAATATAAATCAAGTTTTGTAGGGTCGTATCGCATACGCCCGCCCCATATAGGCAAAAAAACAATTAATTTTCCATTTTCCGCTATCATCCTGAGAAGAAAAATTTGGGCTAAATTTATTGGAAGTTGATGACAGCTTGTTGGCAATGAAAATCAATTAGCTCTTTTATTTTTTACATATAGAACCCCTTTGGGGTTCCATTATTTTAGCTGGCATGGCACGTTAGCCTGAAAGTTGCGCAAACCTGATGTTCGATTAATCGAACATCAGTTTTGCGCAACTCCTATATTGTTCAATACTATTGCTAAAATAATTCATCCCCGCTGGGGATGTATGACGGCTAGATATATCTTCTGCTAAATAAACATGGGTTTGGATTGCCATAAACGTGGATCTAACAAACTTGTCATTGGTAGGAACGAATCATTTCGGATAAATGCGAACTTTTAAAATCAAAGACACCCATCATGGTATTGGCGTACAGTTCCTTGACCGAAGGTCAAGGATGACAGGGTCGGTGGGAGGAAAACCGTACAGATTCTTCACTATTCGTTCAGAATCGCAAATGCGCTAGAGAGGGATTCAGAGTAAAACGAAGAATCTATTTTTATTTTTTTAGGAAGATTTGGTCATTCCGAAATCGTAAGATGAGCAAACTATTTTCTATATTTAGGAAGAGCTTTTGAAAACCATACCAGCCCCGTGTGGTTTACACTCCCCACCCCTTGCCTTCCTGTTTTATGCGTGTTTGCGGTTTTTTAATTCCATGAGGTTTTATCGATTTCAAAGCGACCTCATTCGAGGCATATTTTCAAAATTCGCAAAGCATCCCGAATATGTCTCGAATGAGACCAAAAGAATTCCCAATCAGGGACAAAATTTGTCAAAGCCTCCTATGTTCCAAATTATATGTCAAAAAATGAGTAGGAAAATAGCGTTTAATTAGCGTAAAACAAAAAAGAAAGGGAAGCAATCTGGCAATTGCTCCCCTAACTATTAACCAATTATAAACTTAAATTATGAGATAGCAAATATAGTTATTAAAAAGATTATTCCTAATAATATTTGCGTTTTTATGCGGTTTTATTTTAGCGGTCGACTTCACCAAGCACAATATCGATGGAACCTAAAATGGCTATCAGATCAGCGATGAGCACTCCCTTACCAAGCTCTGGCAACACCGAAAGGTTATTGAAGCTGGGTCCTCTAGCCTTCACCCGCTTAGGGATGTCGGTTTTCTCTTGCGTGACAAAATAGAAGCCTAGTTCCCCCTTAGGGTTTTCGGCACGGACATAATATTCCTGCGCTTTCAGGTTTACTTTCTTTGGTACCATGCCACGAGGGTCAAAGTCAGGTGTTCTCTTGAAATCACTCATCAATCTTGGCAAACATTGTTCAATAATCTTGACAGACTCTTTGACCTCATCTACCCTGACCTTATAGCGATCCCAACAATCTCCGACTGCACCCATTTCGCCTTTACCTACAGGGATCTCAAAATCCAACTCCGGATAAACGGAATACCCATCCACCCTTCTCAGGTCCCATTTGATACCTGAGCCGCGCAACATAGGTCCTGAACAGCCATAATTGATGGCTACATCAGCTGGCAGAACGCCAATATTGGCCGTCCGCTGTATAAAAATCTGGTTATTGGACAATAGGTCGTCCAATTCGACCAATTTCGGTTTAAAGTAATTGATAAATTCCAGGCAACGTTCTTCAAAGTTGACCGGGATATCATAGAACAAACCTCCAACCCAGATATAATTATAGAGCATCCTGGAACCGGAAGCCCATTCTAACATATTCATGATATGTTCCCGATCGCGGAAACACCACATAAAAGGTGTAAAAGCTCCAATATCGATCCCATAGGTCCCTATGGCAATCAAATGGGATGCAATACGGTTCAGTTCGGTGACCAAGACACGGATATATTCAATTCTTTTGGGAATTTTATCTTGAATTCCAAGCATACGCTCAACCCCCATCACAAAGGCATGTGCATTGTTCATGGAAGCTAAGTAGTCCAAACGATCGGTGAAGGGAATAGTCTTTCCGTAATTCATGGACTCTGCATGTTTATCAAAGCAACGGTGCAGGTAGCCCATATGTGGAATGATTTCCTTAACGATTTCACCGTCAGTGATCAACTCCAACCTCAAAACACCATGGGTAGATGGATGTTGAGGGCCCAAGTTGATTACCATCTCCTGAGATGAAACCGAATTAATTTTATCCTGATAGTTTTTATTAGCTTGTAGGTATCTTTCGTTCATAACTATTTGATCGGGATATTATGATAAGTTTCAGGATCTTGATAATCTTTACGTAGTGGATACCCCACCCAGTCTTCAGGCATGAGGATGCGTCTCAAATCAGGATGACCTGTAAAGAAAACACCCATCAGGTCATAGGCCTCGCGTTCATGCCAATCCGCTGTTCGCCAAACTTCAGACACAGAAGGAATCTCTGGCAATTCATTCAGGTCTCTTCCGGCATCTAGCGTTACTTTAAGCGTAAGTTGTTTTTGAAAGGGAATGGAAGTTAGGTTATAGACCAGCTCAAAGTATTCTTGCGGAAAATAATCTACTGCCGTGATATTTGCCAGGAAATCAAAATAGCAGTTTTCATTATCCCGGAGAAAAAGACAAACCTCTTTAAGATGTTCAGGTGCAATAAAAAGAGCAGGCTGTAGCCCATGCTCCTGCACATCCTGCACCGCATCGATATGTACGTATTCCTCTAGGTATTTTTTTATTTCTTGGATCATTATCAAGGCGCTAAACGGTTGATCGTCCAATTGCCATCATCCTTTATATAGACAATGCGGTCATGGAGTCTGCTTCCCCTTCCCTGCCAGAACTCAACCCGAACAGGTTTTAACAGGAAACCACCCCAAAATTCCGGTCTTGGGACTTCTTTAATATTTTCCATTTCCTTTTCCACTTCTGCTACTCTTTTTTCCAAAGTTTCCCGATCAGGGATAATGGCACTCTGAGGAGAAGCAATGGCACCGATTTGGCTACCTCTAGGTCTAATGGAGAAGTATTCGTCAGAATCTGCTTTAGGTAATTTTTCGACCTCTGCTTCAAAGCGTACCTGTCTTTGCAATTCAGGCCAGAAAAACAAGGCCGAAACATGTGGGTTCTGGATGATCTCTTGTCCTTTCCTACTGTTGTAGTTGGTAAAAAAACTCAGACCTTCCGTTTTAATGTCCTTTAACAGTACAACTCTGGAAGAGGGATAGCCATTTTCGGAGACCGTAGAAACGACCATGGCAGTCGGTTCAGTGACCTGCGAGGACATGGCTTCATCAAACCATTTTTGGAATTGTTCGATAGGGTTTTTCTGTACGTCCGATTCGCTCAAACTGCTTTTCACATAGTCTTCCCGAATGGCGGCAATTTCTTTATGTTCAATGGACATGGCAAAGGATATTTCCTACAAACTTAACATAATATCCATTTTTTATAGAAAATGAAATGAAAAATTATTGCTATTTTACAGTGGATTAATAATGATATTCTATAAATTTGGTATAAACACATCTATTCTGTTATGTTCAACGAATATATCCCAAAACGCGGCAGTCTAATTTTATCTGAGCCCTTCATGCTGGATCAGAATTTTGAGCGCTCAGTGATCTTGTTGTGCGAGCATGATGAAAACGATGGAACCGTCGGATTGATCCTCAACCATCGCTCCATGCTTATGCTATCGGATGTCCTTGAAGAGGTTGACAATTCTGAAATACCTTTATACTTCGGTGGTCCAGTGGAAGGAAATGCGCTTTTCTTTGTCCACAAGGCCCACGAGAAAATCGAAGGCGGCACCCATATCGTAGATGACCTCTATTGGGGTGGTGACTTTGAACGTTTAAAATATCTGATCAACGAAAATTTGATCAGCAGTGAAGAAGTCAAGATTTTCCTAGGATATTCAGGATGGAGTCCGGGTCAACTTGATGGAGAGATCAAACAGAACTCTTGGGCAGTACATAATTCATTTAATATAGACCTGGCCTTTATTACCGATGGCGAAAATCTTTGGAAGGAAGCCTTGATCAGTATGGGTCCGAAATATGCACATGTTGCAAATTTCCCGAAAAGACCTGAATTCAATTGAAAAACAACAAATAAACATAAATCAACCAACATGAAGAAACACTTCTCAAACGCATTGTTTTTGGCAGCAACTACAGCGTTCGTGGCTTGTTCAGGAGCGAATTCCAACGGTACAGAACCGCAGGATTCAACCGCAGTAGTACAGGACACGACGAAATACCCGCCTGTTGAAACAAAACCAGGAAATACAGATTACAAACCGGCATTTGAGGGTCAAACCCGAATTGCAGGCGTAAAGACTACTTCACCTTATGAAGCTGCGGTGGTTGTTGAAGGTCTAAAAACTCCATGGGGAATTGCAGAGCTCCCAGATGGAAGACTATTGATTACTGAGAAAGAAGGTACCATGCGTATCGTCGACCCGAATGCAAAAACCATCGGTGAAGCGATTACAGGTATTCCAAAAGTAGATTCGCAAGGTCAAGGCGGCTTATTGGGCATCACCCTAGATCCTGACTTTGCCAACAACAGAATGGTTTACTGGACTTTTGCAGAACCTGTTTCAGGGGGCAACCATACTGCCGTAGCCAAAGGTAAGTTATCACAGGATGAAAAAAGCATTGAAGGCGCTAAAGTGATCTACCAAGCCTTGCCAACCTACAACG
This sequence comes from Sphingobacterium sp. LZ11T8, assembly GCF_024261425.1. Classification (NCBI taxonomy): domain Bacteria; kingdom Pseudomonadati; phylum Bacteroidota; class Sphingobacteriia; order Sphingobacteriales; family Sphingobacteriaceae; genus Sphingobacterium; species Sphingobacterium sp. LZ11T8. Next base: position 204,865 of record NZ_JANBZY010000003.1, read on the forward strand.
GTAAGCTGCACTATGGTGGCCGTATCTTATTTGATAAAGAAGGTAATCTATTTGTGTCTACAGGAGAGCGTTCAGACCTTGAAACTCGTCCGCAAGCACAGCAATTAAATTCTGCCCTAGGTAAGATCTTAAGAATCACAACCGATGGTAAACCAGCGGCTGGAAACCCTTTTGCCGGCAAAGGTGATGCAAAACCAGAAATCTACAGTTATGGACATAGAAACGTTCAAGGTTTGGCATTCAACCCCGTTACCGGAGAACTTTGGGACTCAGAATTTGGACCTCGAGGAGGTGATGAAATCAACTTGGTCAAACCAGGAAACAACTATGGCTGGCCTACGATTACCTATGGTATCGAATATAAAGGAGATCAAATCGGTAACCCTCCTATCCAACAAAAGGAAGGTATGGAGCAACCAGTTTATTATTGGGACCCCGTATTGTCACCTAGTGGAATGACCTTCTACACAGGTTCGAATGTTCCTGAATGGCAAAACAACCTATTCATCGGAGGCTTGAGCAGTACGCATATCGCTAGATTGGTCATCAAGGACAACAAAGTTGTTGGCGAAGAAAGATTATTAGCGGATAAAGGTGAACGCTTTAGAGATGTAATCCAAGGTAAAAATGGAGCATTGTACAGCGTTACTGATGGCGGTAAATTATTTAAGATCGACAAAAAGTAAAATTAGAGAATGCCTTGAAAAAGGTGTTTTTGGATAATAAAGAGGGGCGCTTGAAGAGTGCCCCTTTTTTTATTTTTGAACCAGGATGCCCATCGGCTTCGCTCTAGGTACGGGATGGGGGGGATGGACCAAGATCATGGAATGAACCAGGATGCAAAGGATGAGAGGATTAAACAAGAATATATCCGGATTGAAAAATTTGGACTAAATTTAAAGAAAGGTGATGACAGTCTTTTTCCACGAAAACATTTAGGCCCTGAAATTTGAGTTATAGAACCCCTTCGGGGTTCCATTATTTTAGCAAACATGGCACGTTAGTCTAAATGTAGCGAAAAACTGATGTTCGATTAATCGAACATCAGTTTTTCGCTACTCCTATATTGTTTAATATCATTCATGCTAAAATAATTCATCCCCACTGAGGATGTATGGCGGCTAGAAAAATTCTTCGGATAAATAAATATGGAACTGAAGGCTAGAAACACAGTTCTAACAAACTTGTCATTCGTACATAGGAAGGGTCTCCGAATAACTCAGAATTAGTCAAGGAAAGCTAAGAATGGAATTGTCGTGCAGTTCCTTAACCTTCGGATGACAGGATCTGTGAGAGGGAAACCGCACAGATTCTTCACCAAACGTTCAGAATCAGCAAAGGATCTGTTCGGAAAGTATGCTGTAAACCTATGATCAGCCAAATAAGATATTAACTCAGGATTTTATCAAAACCGTATCCAATTAAAATTATTAACATTCATTTTGTAAAATTTTACAATAAAACATATTACTTTCAAATAAATTTAACATATTAGACTCATTATAAGCATTTTTTAATTTGAATATTAATTTTTTTATTTATTTTAGATTAAAATTTAAATATTTATTCATTAGTTTAATTTAATTGAGTTAATTCTTGTGATTGAACTTTGATTTAAGCCTCAAAAATTAACGATGAGATTTTATTAACTCAAACAAACATGAAATTTATTGAAAAGCTATTAGTGAGTCCATCGGGCTTATCTAAAAAAACTGCCAAATCAGCGAAGAAAAAACTTAAATTATTAAAAGCCGTTTATGAACTTGACAATGCTTCGGTAAATGATTTAATGAAGAGTTTGACCTTAAGTTTTCCAACCTTGAACACGTTGATGGTGGAGTTAGTGGAGAAGAAATATCTGAATCAGCACGAACGTGGTGAATCCTTAGGTGGAAGAAAACCTAATTTATACCAATTAAGCGACAGTCTGTTTCGAGTTCTGACCATAGAAATCAACCGCAGGTCTATTCGTATCGCTCTGGTAGACAACAATTGCAACATTCTCAATATTCCGCAGCAATTTCAATTTGAAATCTCTACGGACCTAAAGGAACTGCCTGCCTTTTTGATCATTGTTAAAAAATACATCAAGGATCAAAAACTGGACATGGAGCAAGTATCTGGGATATCTATTTCTATGCCGGGGCTAATTGACCGTTACTCAGGTGAGAACTTCACTTATTTTTACGAAGCAGGATTCAACCTAGAGAACCATCTGGAACATGAGTTCAACAAGAGAACCAAGGTTATCAATGATGCCAAGGCTGCAACCTTGGCAGAGAAATTCTACGGAAAACTGAAGCGGAAAAGGGATGCTTTAGTGATCCGTTTAGATTGGGGAATTTCCTTGGGGATAGTCTCCAATGGGGAAATCTATTTGGGTAAAGATGGATTCTCCGGTGAAATGGGCCATATCAGTTTTGTCAACGATGGCGAGTTATGCTACTGCGGCAAGCGTGGCTGTCTGGAAACCTTGGTTTCCGGTACTGCGCTGGTAAACAAGGCTACCCGGGACATTGAAGCTGGCATCCCTACCCTAATCGTATCAAAATATGAAAATTTGCAGCTGACACCTGAACATATTATCCAGGCTGCCATGGATGGTGATCAATATGCCATTCAGCTGATTTCTGAACTGGGCAGCAAACTAGGCAGGGCAATATCCCTTTTTATGCAAGTTTTCAACCCCGAAACTATTGTGCTTTCTGGAAGCTTTGCCAGAACCTCTATGCTCATGATTACTCCGATCCAACAACAGATCCAGACCTATTCCATGAGCAAGATCGCGACAGGGTGCAGCCTACAGGTTTCTACCTTGGGCGACAATGGGTTATCCTTTGCCTTGGCAAGACATTTTGTGAACTGCTATTTTGAGGAACGCATCGGTAGGAATTAAGGAATGGTTAGCTGAATATTAATCTTTAACATTCAGCACTTCTTTTATATTCAAAATCTTTTGGATTCAGGGCAATCTTAATACCTTTGCGTATAATTTCAAAATATGAGTACACAGCTATCCAAGTACAGCGTCCTATTCTGGGCCACTGTGCTTATGGTCTTCAGCTCCTGTAAGACCACATTTTACCAAGCAGCTGTATCAAACAAACAAATGTTGGCAATCAACAATCAGATTGCGGAAGATACAGCGATTACAAATTACATTTTACCCTATAAGAACCAACTTGAGGATAAGATGAACGAGGTATTGGGATATGCACCAGAGGCACTGATAAAAAACCGCAATCTTCCTGAGTCAGAATTGAGCAACTTCTTTTCAGATGCGCTATTGGCCATCGGCAAAAAAGTCGACCCGGAGGTAGTATTTTCCATGGCTACCAAAGACGGTATCCGTTCTGGCATCAAACAGGGCAATGTGACCGTAGGTTCTATTTTTGAGGTCATGCCATTCGAGAATTACATTACCATATTGGAACTTAAGGGAACGGATGTTCAGGTATTGGCAGATTTTATTGCCGAAACCAATGGTCAGCCCTTAGGGAATGTTGAACAGGTCATAAAGGACAAGAAAATCCAAAGTTTCAAGATTGGCGGGAAAGATATCGATCCTAATAAAACCTATAAGTTGGTCACTTACGACTTCATTGCCAACGGAGGTGATCTCGTTAGAGGGCTCAACAGTCCCATCAGTAAGAATGTTACTGCAGAAAGAGTGCGCGAAGCTTTGATCAGCTATGTACAGGAATTAACAAAAGAAGGTAAAAAAGTAGAAGCAAAATTAGATGGAAGAGTTAAGATCATTGAATAGAAGGAGCTTTTTAAAAAGCGTAATGGCTTTGGGAGCAACCGCATCCTTGAGTTCCATTCCATTTGTAGGCTATAGTAAATCTAAAGAAGTAAAGATTACCTTTCTACATACGAACGATGTACATAGCCGTATTGAACCTTATCCCATGGATGGGTCAAGGTTACAAGGTTTAGGCGGAGTGGCCCGAAGAAGCACCCTCATCCAGAAGATCCGTTCGGAAGAAAAGAACGTGCTGTTATTTGATGCAGGAGATATGTTTCAGGGCACGCCCTATTTCAATGTTTTTGATGGCAAGGTAGAACTTGAACTCATGTCGAAATTAGGATATGATGCAGGAACATTCGGTAACCATGAGTTTGACAATGGATTACCGGGATTACTTAAGCATTTTGACAAGGCGAACTTCCCTTTTGTCACTTCCAACTATGATTTTACGGGAACCATTATGGAAGGAAAAACCAAGGACTATCTGGTGTTCGAGCGAGATTCTGTAAAAATCGGTGTTTTTGGAGTCGGTGTAGACTTAAAAGGTATGGTTGATCCGCGAAGCTATGCAGGTGTTAAGATTTCAGATCCGATCGAGGTCGCCGCTAAATATACACAGAAGTTAAAAAACGAGTTGAAGTGTGACCTGATTATCTGCCTTTCGCATATTGGCTACAACTACGATACGGAAAAAGTATCAGATTTGATGCTGGCAAAGAATTCAAGGCATATTGACCTGATCATAGGTGGGCATACCCATACTTTCTTGGACAAACCGACTGAGGTGAAGAATCTGGACAACCAGATAACCTTGGTAAACCAAACGGGCTTTTCTGGGGTTAACTTAGGCAGGATAGATTTTATTCTTGACAAAAAGAAAGGGACGAAGCGAAGTATAGCAACGACCTATAGCATAGACAAAAGATTAGACAACCTAGCAAGCAGGATTGCTTAGATAAAACACACTATTGAGAGCATTAGTACGACTTTATATCAACTCCTATAAAGGCTTATCGCCTGCTGCATGGCTATTGGCATTGGTTATGCTGATCAACCGTGCGGGATCCATGGTAATTCCATTTTTGGGGATTTACATGTCCTCGGAATTAGGATTCAGCAAAACGCAGATAGGTCTCGTATTGGGCTGTTTTGGTTTAGGTTCAGTCTGCGGATCCTGGCTGGGAGGCTGGTTAACCGATAAATTCGGGAACTTCAAGGTACAGACCTGGAGCTTGATCTTGGTCATTCCGCTGTTCTTATTACTGCCTAACTTCAGGACCTTTGAGGGCTTGGCCATTATGATCTTCATCTTGACCTTGGTTGCGGACGTCTTCCGTCCAGCCAACTCCGTTTCTGTAGCAAGGTATGCCAAGCCTGAAAACATCACCCGTGCCTATTCCCTAAACCGGATGGCAGTGAACCTTGGTTTCTCCATAGGCCCGGCATTAGGAGGTTTTTTAGCTAAGTTTTCCTATAACTGGATATTTTACGGTAATGCCATCGCTGCAGCCTGTGCAGCTATTGTATTTATATATTTCTTTAGAAACAGAAAAGCAAGGACTGAAATAGGTCAGACGAAGGTTCAGGAAATTGAAGATGAAAAACCTGTCAGAAATGCCTATAAGGACGGACTCTTTATTGTATTCAATATTTTATGCTGTTTGTTCTCGATGGCATTCTTTCAATTATTGAGTACACTCCCGCTCTTCTATAAAGAGGCGCACAATCTCCACTCCGATGAAATCGGTTTATTGCTTGGATTTAGTGGTTTTGTGATCGTATTGTTTGAGATGGTACTGGTCCATGTAGTGGAACATCGATTTTCAGTCCGGCAGATTATGCTCTGGGGAACGGCGATTTCTGGAATGTCCTACTTGATGTTGACGGCAGACTTTGGGATTGCCTGGTTGTACCTAGCCATGTTTTTCCTGTCCACTGGAGAGATGTTAACATTACCATTTACAGCCACCGTAGCCATCAACAGAGCCAGTCGGAGCAATCAGGGCGCTTATATGGGCTTTAACTCTTTGGCTTTTGCTGCTGCCAATATATTTTCTCCCTTCTTAGGAACCTATACAGCTGAACACTTTGGCTATTCTACCTTGTGGACATCAGCAGGATTGATATTGATCTTCTGTGGGGTTGGATTTTATTGGATCATCAGCAAGATGAAAACAGAACATTAACCGACATTCCGTTCATATGGGACTCTTGTTGCAATAGATCTCCCCAAAGTGATTTCATCTACATATTCCAGTTCACCACCAAAGGCAATACCCCTGGCAATGGTACTGATCTGCACATTGAACTCTTTCAATTTGCGGTAGAGGTAAAATATCGTGGTGTCCCCTTCCATGGTTGCACTAAGTGCTAGAATTACTTCTTGGACTTGACCGGAACGTACACGGTCTATCAAACCCTCGATTTTCAGGTCTGCTGGCCCTATTCCTTCCATAGGTGATATCAAGCCGCCAAGCACATGGTAAACTCCACTATATTGGTTGGTATTTTCTATAGCCATTACATCACGGGTATCTTCGACAACACAGATCAAGGCTTTATCACGCTTCGGGGAAGCACAGATTTCACATTGCTCAGAATCAGAGATGTTAAAACAGGTACGGCAATATTTAATGTCTTGTTTCAATCGGTCCAAGGATTCAGTAAAACGGCTCACCTCGGCATCAGATTGTTTCAAGAGATGCAAGACCAAGCGTAAAGCTGTTTTTTTACCGACGCCGGGAAGTTTTCCAAATTCTTCCACAGCCTGTTCCAATAGTTTTGACGAAAAGTTCATTTTTCAAAATTACGAAAATAAAGAGCAAAAAAACACGCCAGAATTCTTTCGAATATCTGGCGCATCGGTTTATGAAACAAATCTATGTGTGCTCTAATTTAAAAATCCAAATAATCCCATTTCCCTCTGTATGCCCTACCCTTTAGATTATTGGCAAATGGGCTGTCGAACACTTCTTTGTTCGGATCCCATTTGATAGGTTTCTGTATTTGATAGGCGATGTTGACTGCATTACATACTGTAGCGGTTCTATGTCCAATTTCAACATCACAGATTGGTTTAGAACGTTTTTTGATGGCATCAACGAAATCCTGGTAATGGTCTTCCGAATAGTACACCTTCCGATCCTTCTCGGCAATCTGTAATTTTGGGAGGTCCGCTTTATCAGATCTCAGGAATTCCCTGGATACTTCAATCTTACCTTCTGTCCCTAAAAACTGGATAGCATTGAAGCTCCCCCAAGATTTATGATGGACTTTAATTCCATTTTTATAGGTGAAATATAGACCTTCCTTCGCCATGGGTATATCTGGCGGAGTAAAAGAAACAGGTCCTGATTGGTCCATTCCTAAGGCCCATTGAACGATATCAAACATGTGGGCTCCCCAATCCGTTACATATCCACCGCCGAATCCATGATACAGTCGCCATAGGGACCATTCAGGGGCATCTAAAGCTGGGCTTAAGATTGGATTATAGCCACGGTAAAGCGATGGGCCGATCCACGAATCCCAATCAAGATGTGCAGGGGTTGGCATGGAAGGCAGATCACATTCCTTTACAGGCTCTCCTACCGATACATTGACCTCTTTGATATCACCGATATAACCATTGCGGATCAGGTCAGCTGCCTGCCTAAAATTATATTGGGAGCGCTGCATACTTCCTGTCTGCAAAACCCTTTTATATTTCCGTACTGCATTTACCATTGCACGACCTTCATCGATGGTCAAAGCCAGAGGTTTTTCGCAATAGATATCCTTCCCTGCTTTTGCGGCATCAACCACATGCATGGCATGCCAATGGTCAGGAGAAGCAATGATTACGGCATCTATATCTTTAATGGCCAGCAAATCCCTATACTGTCCAAAACCTTGGACCTGATGAGCAGCCTTAGCGGCATTCAGCTTATTAGCCTTGCCAATGAAATTATTCAGTTTGCTACTATCCACATCAGCAGCCGCAATGACCATGGCCTCCGGAATTTTCATGAACTGGTTCAAAAGACCGTACATCTGCTTGCCTACACCGATAAATCCTAGGTTGAGACGATCGCTAGGTGCCAAGAAGCCATTACCACCCAAGACATGTCTAGGTATTATGGTAACTGCAGCTGCGCCTAAAGCGGTTTTACTAATAAAGTCCCGTCTATTCATTATAGGTTTAAGATTTTTTCAGTCGTGAATAGGTTTACGTTTGATAAATGTATTAAATCAGTTTAATAATTCAAAATTTAATTGAAATATTTATGTTTTTTTATGATAATAACAACAATCATCAAGCTTTCGAAAAATTTAATATAAAACCTTATATTACATCGAAAAGGGCGAAAAAAGCCCTTTCATGGACAAAAAACAAAAAGACCAAATGGTTAAAGACGATAAAATCAGAAATTCATTTGCCAATAAAACTTGGCAAGAAATTAAGGTAAAAGACTCTTGGCAAATCTTTAAGATCATGTCGGAGTTTGTAGATGGGTTTGAAAAATTGGCTAAGATTGGCCCCTGTGTTTCGATCTTTGGATCGGCAAGGACACCGGATGAGCATAAATATTATCAAATGACCGTAGAGATTGCGAGGCTATTGGCAGACCGCGGGTACGGTGTTATATCAGGTGGTGGACCAGGAATCATGGAAGCTGCCAATAAAGGAGCCTATACGGCCGGAGGTAAGTCGGTAGGACTGAACATTGAACTGCCACATGAGCAATTCCACAATAAATATATTGACCGCGATAAATTACTGGAGTTTAATTATTTCTTTGTCCGCAAGGTTATGTTCATGAAATATTCTCAAGGTTATATCGTATTGCCAGGAGGGTTCGGGACAATGGACGAACTGTTTGAAGCTGTTACATTGATACAAACTGGTAAGATTGCCCGCTTCCCTATCGTACTGGTTGGTACTGAATACTGGAACGGCCTTTTTGACTGGATCAAAAACACCATGCTTGGCAATAAATATATCAGCGAGGAAGATCTGAACCTATACAGAATGGTGGATACAGCGGAAGAAGCTACTGAACATATCTTTAGGTTCTATGATAAATATCTGTTGAAACCGAATTTTTAGGGTTGAACCAGGATGGAAGGGATGAGAGGATGGACCAAGATCAGGGATTGAACCAGGATGGAACGGATGAGAGGATGGGCCAAGATCGGGGATTGAACCAGGATGGAAAGGTAGCCGATTTTGTAGGGGCTTATTGCATAAGCCCACCTCTTGCAATCCTAACAATAATATCTCCCTTTAGGGTGATTAACTCCTTTATCCTTTTAGGACAGATAATAACCCCTAGAGGGGGTGAAATCTTTGTAGAAACTTGATGTCTGTAATGGCGAACCCACTGCGTGGGTGAAATATTTTACAACAAATCTCCTTTTATGGGCATAAAGTAAAAAAATAGTTCCCTCATCTTACGATTTCGGGATGACAAAAACCTCTAAATAAATAAAAAATAGATTCTTCGCTTCACTCTGAATCCCTCTTTAGCAAATTTTGATTCTGAACGATTAGTAAGGGATCTGTACGGTTTTCCACAAAAGGACACTGTCCTCCTAAATCGAAGATTTAGGAACTGTTCCCTAATTCAAAAATTAATATTCGGTTCTTTGATTTGGATTGTTCCGAGATCCTTCCTGCGTCAGGATGACACAAAAAACCTTAACTTAATGACATTGCCCCGATGGGGTTCTATATATAGAAATTAAGAAATCAATGTTTTTCAGGGCCAACATCCTGTCATCAACTTCTTATAAATTTAGTCCAAATTTTCACTTCTAATTATGACTAAAAGAATTAAATAAGGACATTGCCGTCTGGTACCCTATCGCCAAAATATTAAGGCAGTTTTTTCATTGCACTATAATGTCATTAGGTTTCGATAAGTGTTACTCAAATTGTCAAAACACAGGTAAACAGCCAGCTGGCATGAACAACATTATAAAAAGAAAGTCCCTCGGCACAACCGAGGGACTTTCAATATTTATTGGAATTAAATTTTTGCTTAGAAGTTGTAAGTCAAACCTGTGTTCCAAGTAGTACCTAAACCGTAGAAATAACCGAAAGCATCTTTTCTAGAGAAGTAGTTCTCGTTGAAAAGGTTTTTCACATTACCTCTGAATTTAATGTTTTTACCGTTTTTCAAGTTGAAAGTATAGCTTAAACCAGCATCTACTACGTTATAAGCTTTTAATTCTTCAGGTTGGTAAACTTCATTGTTCAAAGATGATTTGATTACGTCATCTACATTCACATTACCGTATAATCTAGCATAGTGGTTGTAATCAGCATCGATTGAGAATTGAGGAAGGATAAAGTATTTAACACCAAGACCAAAAGTTGTCTGTGCAGCATTACCTACTTTTACACCAGTTAAATCTTGACCTGCTTTATCTTCGAAAACGATATCAAATGAGTTGTTATCTCTTACACGGTAAGGAGATGTACCATCATATTTCCAGTCACCGATTGATCCGTAACCTCTTAATTTAAGGTTAGAAAGAACGTTTACATCAAATTCTAATTCTAAACCTTTGTGAAGCTGACCAACACCAGTGAATAAGTAAGTTACATCAGGGTATGTTGTTCCACCTACAGTATAATCTCTTGCTGTGTAATCAGTGAATCTGTTATCCCATTTTGTGTAGTAAGCATTGAAGCTAACTGCAACGATTGGGTTAGAATATTTATAACCAGCCTCAACACCGAAGATTTTTTCATTATCCACTGAAGGATCTACAAAATCTACCGTATTAGAAACAAATACGTTATCTAAGAATGGTTGACGGGAGTATTGTCCAATATTAGCGAAAATTGTGTGTGCATCTTCGAAAGTATAGGAAGCACCTCCTTTAATGTTGTAACCGAATTTGTTATCGAATTTAGATTTCTTTTCGCCTTCAGCATAGTTCCAACGATCGATTTTTTGGTAAGATTGGTTAGAAAGGGAACCCTGAACGAATGCAGTGAATCCATCTAAACTATATTCTACTTGACCAAAAAGACCTTGGTAATTGATTTTCTCGGAGTTGTCATATCCTACTCTTTGATCTACATCAGCACTATTGAACAATGAAGACCAAGGGTTAGTTGAGAAAGTCTCAGAAACTACATAACCTTTTTCACGAGTTTTATTATCGGCGATACGACCTTCAGAACCTAATAGGTTAATCAATTGTTGGAAGTGATCACCTTTGTAGAAACGTAAATCAGCACCTAAGTTGAAAGAGAAGTTTTCGTTTGCTTCGAAGTTGTAGTTAGAAACCAAACCGTACCAGAAGTGGTTGTTTACAGAAGCTCTTAATGCAGAACCATTGTTTCCGCTAGAGATTTTGTTAGGTTGAGCAGCATTAATAGCAGCTAGGGCATCCCAGTTTGTAGTACCATTTGCTGCGTTAAAACCATTAACGGTATAACCTGGACCATTACCCAAGATACCAGTACCACCACCTTTACCCATTGAAGCGTAAAGTACGGTAGAAAGAGATGATTTATCATCAATTTTCAAGTCCCAGTTTAAGTTCGTTACTGGCTTGTGGTAGAAGTTAGTTCTTTGAGAAAGACCTTCACCGTTGTACCAACCGTAGTTAGAGTTACCTCTTTCACCAGTGATATCATAACCTGGAGTAGCAATAACTTTAGTTTTATTTCCTGTAGGACCGATTTCTCTGTAGCTAGTCTCTAAAGGTTTAGAGAAGTTTTGGTCGTGCCACTGTGGAGCACCAAAGATCATGAAGTTGAAGGTGTTGTTATCATTTGGCTTGTAACCCACAGAAACAAAATAGTTTTGTCCAGCACCTGCAGTACCTAGAGCATATTTTTTATCAGCTCTCCATCCGTTCAACATAAATGATACCCCCCATTTTCCTTGCATACCAGTACTGTAAGAAATCATAGCTTTTGCTAATCCATCATTACCAGTTGACATACCTACGGAACCTCTTCTTACCATGTCAGTAGCTTTAGTTACGATGTTCACTGTACCACCCACTGAAGAAATAGCTAATTTAGAAGAACCAAGACCTCTTTGAATCTGGATCAAGTTAGCAACATCAGACATAGCTGACCAGTTAGACCAGTACATGTTACCATCTTCCATACCATTGATAGGTTGACCATTTAATAAGAATGCCGTATTCGATTGGTCGAAACCACGAACGAACATTTTAGAATCACCAAAACCACTTGCTTGGTCGGCAACGTAGATTGATGGGGTGTTCTTCATTAATTCCGGGAATTCAACGTTAGCACCACTTTTTTCTTGAATTTCTAAAGGTGTAATGGTTGATACAGCGATAGGCGTTTTTCTATCGGCGATATCAATAATACCTTTACCAATTACCACTACTTCACCAATTGCTTCACCATCTTCTTGAGCTTGTAAAACAATTGTTCCTAAATCAGATTGTCCTTCTGCGAATTTGATTTCGCTAGTGTTGAATCCTAGAACGCGGAAAATTAAAACACCTGATGTTTTTGGAGAGTTCAGGGTAAAAGCTCCATTTGCATCAGTCGATGTACCTGCCGATGTGCCCTGTACTAATACAGATGCCCCCGCAACCGGATTGGTGCCATCAGTTACAACACCTCTTAGGACTGTCTGTGCCCAAGCGACGTTGCAAAGCAACAACATTGAGAATAATGTTACTAATTGAGTAGAGATTTTTTTCATACTTCTATTTTATTAAAATAAGTAGTGCAAAAGTATAAAGACATATTGATTTTCAATCTCGATTAACATAAACTTAATATACTCACTACCACGTTTTTGCATTTAATTGACTTATTCGAGTAAGCAAAAATTTAAAACTTAATTAGTTTTTTAAACAACTATTCATTTTGGTTGAAATTTTGGCAATGAAACCGATGGGAAATTGATATTTTAACAAATTTTAACATTCTTGAAATTGTTGAAAAGTTTTTTCCTATTTCTAACGATTTAGCAGTTATCGCAACAACTATTTTTATAAACGGACAAAAATCAGGCGATTAACATGATCGATAAGAAGGAAAATAAAGCAACGTTTTTTTTGAAATTCGATAATCCCAAATTTTGAAAAGGAGTAATTAATGTTTTGGAACAAAAAAAAGGGAACTAAAAACTTAGTCCCCTTTCAAATGCTATAATTTTCTTAGTCCAGGTAAGCGTAGGTAATCCCATCTCCGCCCCTGTCGGCATGTTCATCTTCAAAACGGCTAACCTGGTTATATTTCCTTAAATAATCGCGGATGAATTTGCGCAAAATCCCATCTCCTTTACCGTGTACTATCTTTAATGATGGATATCCAATCATAACGGCGCGATCTAAAACCTGCTCTATTTTACCTAAAGCATCTTCAGTTCGCATGCCACGTACATCAACCTCGGGACTAAAGTCAGCAACACTATCCGAAGCAACGGATCTAAATCGCTTAGCGGCCTTAGCTTTCTCCTTTCCTCTCAGTTTTTCTACTTTATTTTTTTTGACAACCGTCCGGAGATCACCGAGGGCCAAGATCAGGTTATTCTTCGCAATCTCAATCACTTGGGCTTCATTACCTGTATCAATAATTTTCACCCAGTCCCCTACCTCTACCGTTTCAGCAGTTTCGTTGACAACCTCAGGCTTTTTGATTTCCTTAACTGATTTTTCCTTCAGGTTATCGGAAGCATGTTGCAATCCAGCTCTCAGTTTTTTGGTCTCTTCCTTATCGGCCTGTTTGGTCTTGATTTCAGCAATGGTATTTTCAACCAGTTTATTGGCGCTCTTAATGATCTGCCTAGCTTCTTCCTTGGCATCTTTGAGCAATTGTCGCTTATTCTCTTCCAAATAGCTCTTTAATTCATTCAATTCAGCTTGCTGTCCTACGATTTCTTTTTCACGCAGATTGATGGCAACCTTCGTATCGTAGACCTCTTTCTTTTCGCGTTCCAGGTCGACCAATAGGGTATCTACTTTCTTTTGCTGAACACCGATTTTCTGTTTGGCTAGGTGAAGGACTTCTTTAGGCAAACCAATATTCTGTGCGATTTCAAAGGCATAGGAACTACCTGGTTTCCCTGTCTGAAGCACATATAAAGGCTTCATCGCTTCATTATCGAATAGCATGGATGCATTTTCGATACCTTCTGAATTGCTCGCAAAGACTTTCAGGTTTGAATAGTGGGTCGTGATCACTCCCCGAATTTGCTTTTTGTTCAGTACTTCCAAGACAGCTTCGGCAATAGGGCCACCGAACTGCGGATCTGTACCCGTTCCGAATTCATCGATCAGGACCATTGTCCTGGCATTTGAAAACTGGGTAAAGTGCTTCATCTTGGAAAGATGTGCCGAGTAAGTACTTAAATCGCTGTCGATGGATTGATCATCCCCGATATCCGCAAAGAATTGCTTGAAAACACCAAGCTTAGAATTGGTATCACAAGGAATCAACAGGCCCGATTGAAACATCAACTGTAAGAGGCCAACGGTTTTCATACATACGGATTTACCTCCTGCATTAGGTCCTGAAACCAACAAAACACGATCCGTTCCATCGATCCTGAGATTCAATGGAACGACCGAATGATGACCTTCTTGTTTCGATGCCAAATAAAGAAGTGGATGTTTGGCATTTACCAGGAACACTTCAGCTTCTTTGGAAAGTTCAGGCATTTGCGCATCTATATCCAATGCGAACAATGCCTTGGCCCTCACAAAATCCAATTTGGTCAACAGCCCATGGTATGCAAACAATAAGGGAACATGAGGCCTTAGTTCAGAAGTCAGCGTGGTCAAGATCCTGACGATCTCCCTCCTTCTTTCAAATTCCAGATCCCTAACCTTATTATTAAGGTGGAACACTTCTTCAGGTTCAATATAAGCCGTTTGGCCTGAAGCCGATTCATCATGGATCAGACCTTTCAGCTTACGCTTATTTTCGGCTAGAATGGGAATACATAACCTACCGTCGCGGATGGTCAAACTCCCATCAGCTGTCCAACCATTCTGTTGCGCTTGCTTATAAACAGTATCAAGGCGTTTCCTTGCTTCCTGTTCTGCTTTGCTGATCTGTGAGGTTATTTCTAATAAGAGCTTAGAGGCATTGTCCTTGATCTTTCCCCTATCGTCGATGATCTGTTCGATCTGACGCAGGATATTCTTTTCTATAGGAAGGTGCTCGAAAAGCAGTTCCAGGTTTGGGTATTGCTGAGCACGGTCATTGAAATAACGGATTACGGCATAAACCGTCCTTAGGGATAGCAAAACACGGTGAAATTCTTCTTCCAGTAGGAAGGAGCCTTCAACTTTTGCTTTTTCAATAATGGCTTTTATAGGGTAAAAATGGTCTACAGGAAGAGGAGCATCATGGACAAGGAGTTCCTTGAACTCATTTGCCTGACGCAAGAAGCGATCGATTAAATCCAATTTCACTTGAGGTTGGATTTTATCTACCAATTCTTTCCCCGCCTCACTAAGGCATTTTGCCTTGATGAGCTCCTTAATTTCCGTAAATCCTAACTTTTCTACTGCGTTCTGTGGATATATCATTTGCTATTGTACAATAGGTCTTTCGCGTGGCCTAGTGACCGGCTTCAGTCTTTCGTTTCGATGTCTAAAAGGAATAGTATCTAAATTATCCTGCGGCTTCAACTCAGTTGGTTTTTGTACATCAGGTGAAGTTTCGGGAGTTGTATTTTCAGGGATTGGCAAAGTAGATATATCGGGGGTTTCAGTACCCATTGGTGCTTTCTTTTCCAAAATATTTTTTTCCCAAAAGCGCATCAATCCTACAGGTTCATAAAATCTTCTGGTCCTATCGGCAATGCTAAGTTCCGCAGAATCAGCTTCGGCATTTAGGATCATATTGTTCAAGGTCTGTAATTTAACTTGCATTCTGGTAACTCTGCTCATGCTATCCTGCAAAATGAGATTCTTCAAGGAATCCTGACTATAATAACTGCGTTCTCTTTTTTCCAGGGTTTTGACGACCTGGTCGTAAGTCTTTACGGTTAATGTGGGATTTCCGAAATAATAATTTACATTCTTGGTAAATTTTGCAGAATCTATTCCGAATTTAGCAAAAAGCTGCTCATACAGCGGGTCAATGACCTTTTTGGCACTATCCACGGGTATATTAGAAATGTAACCGTCAAGGATATGCACCTCGGTCATGAGCTCAACCATGTCTTCTTGGGGCAAAATACCTTCAGGAACCTGCTTTTTGCAGGAGAAAACGATAAAAAACAAAGGAAGTAAACCCAGTATTAAGCGTTGCATTTTGTAAATTTGTACAAAAATACGGAAAAGCTTGCAATAAGCTTTCCAATTTTCATCAATGCGAACCCTTTTTCATCATGAGTATAGCAAAGAATATTACAGAATTACAAAAAGAATTGTCGCCTATCGGTGTTACATTAGTTGCGATTTCGAAAACAAAGCCTAATGAAGATATTATGGAGGCCTATGAGGCAGGTCAACGGATTTTTGGTGAAAACCAAGTTCAGGACCTCGTTGCCAAATATGAAAGCTTGCCCAAAGACATTGAATGGCATTTGGTTGGCCACCTTCAGACCAATAAGGTTAAATACATAGCTCCTTTTGTAAGTTTGATCCATTCTGTTGACTCCTTGAAGGTTTTGGCTGAAATCAATAAACATGCGCTAAAGAACAACCGCATCATCGACTGCCTATTGCAGGTGTATATTGCTGATGAGGATACAAAATTCGGTTTGGACCATGCTGAGGCGATTGAACTATTACGTTCTGAGGAGTTTGAAGGATTTAAAAACATCCGTATCCGAGGATTGATGGGGATTGCCAGCAATACGGAAAACGAAAAGATCATTAAAGAAGAGTTCTATGAGTTAAAAATGCTTTTTGACGGAATAAAGACCACTTATTTCCGCAAAGAGGAAAGTTTTGATATCTTGTCCATGGGTATGAGCTCTGATTATAAGATTGCTATCGAGCAAGGCAGCAATATGGTAAGATTAGGAAGTACCATATTTGGTAAGAGAGTCATCAAACACTATAAAGCACAATAATGAGTTTAACCATTCGCAATGCAGTAAAGGCAGACTGCCCAAGGTTATTGGAATTGATCAAGGAATTGGCCCTGTTTGAAAAAGCACCTGAAGAAGTGACGGTCAGCATGGAGGAATTTGAAGATTCTGGATTTGGGGAAAATCCGGTTTGGTGGGCATTTGTTGGTGAATACGAAGGTGAAATTATTGGTATGTCCTTATATTATATAAGGTATTCGACCTGGAAAGGGAGAAGATTGTATTTAGAGGACATTATCATCACGGAAAGCATGCGTGGCAAAGGTTTCGGAAAAGATCTGCTGGATCATACCATTGCTTATGCCAAAGAGCAGGGATATTCTGGGATGATGTGGCAGGTACTAGATTGGAATACCCCAGCAATAGATTTTTATAAAAAGTATAACAGCAAATTCGATGAAGAGTGGATCAATGTCAATATCAATTTTTAGACCCAGCCTATACCCTATCTTAGCGTCTGTATTCCTTTTGGCCTCAGCCAGTTCTTGTCAGAGCAACAAAACAGATGGATCTAAATCGCATAAAGTGGTCGTTACTGGATCTAAAGACACCCTTGTTTACAACGACACCAGCATTAAAGAGATCAGTCCTTATTTTGCTGCAGATGGTGATCGGATTGACACGACCTATGTTGGATTGACATATCCAATTTTTGAGGACAGTACGATGAACCGATACGTCAAAGAAAACATTCTTTTGGACAAGGAACAGACATTGGAACAATATGTCCATAATTTCTTGGAGGGATATGCCAATTTTGTTGAAGAAAATGAGGTAAAACATCCTCTTGCTTGGCAAAAGGAAACCTTTATCGGTGTGATGATGAATAACCCCTATCTCATCATGATGGACAATATCACCTATGAGTTTTCGGGAGGTGCCCATGGCAATAGTTATACCCTATGGAACGTTTATGATGTCCAAACAAAAGAAAAATTAAAGCTGAATACGTTTATTTCTGAGAATAAGATGAAAGAATTTACTAAAATTGCAGAAAGATTCTTTCGAAAAGAGGAAGGACTCTCGGATACCAGCAGCTATAAGGATGATTATTTCTTCGAAAATGACACATTTTCCTTGGCAGCTAATTATGGGGTTTCCAAAGAGGGCATCATATTTTTTTATAATCCCTACGAAATCAAACCCTATTCGGGAGGTACCACTTATCTCACCATTCCTTATGAAGAAATTCAGGATTGTATGACCCAGACCGGAAAGAATTACATAAAAAACATTACAGAGTATTACAATTCAATTCAGTAGCGTAAATGCAGGTATTTAAATTTGGCGGAGCCTCCGTTAAAAGTGCAGAAAATATAAAAAATGTAGTTTCCATTGTTGAACGATATAAGGATTCTTCCCTTTTGATCGTGGTTTCGGCAATCGGTAAAACGACAGATAAGTTGGTAAAAGTGACAGAGAGTTACATCAAACGTGATGGTGCATGTTTTGAACACCTTGAAAGTTTGAAGAAAGAACATTTTGATATCCTGCATGAATTGTTTCCTGACCATAACCATCCTGTTTATGATGATATCGCCAATACTTTTGTAGAAATTGAGTGGATCTTGGAAGAAGAACCGCAAGATGACTATGACTATCTCTATGACCAGATCGTTTCTGTAGGAGAATTGCTTTCTACCAAAATTGTTGCTGCATATTCTTCTTATCAAGGATTAGCAACCCAATGGGTGGATGCAAGGGATTTTATCATGACCGATAACACTTACCGTGAGGGCAAAGTGGATTGGGAAAAGACAGAAGAAAAGATCCGAAAGGATCTGCCAAGCATTTTAGATGAATATATCGTCGTTACACAAGGATTTATCGGTTCAACTTCTGAAAACTTTACGACTACCCTTGGCCGAGAAGGTTCAGATTATTCTGCGGCCATCTTTGCTGCAAGCCTAAATGCAGAAAACATCACGATATGGAAGGATGTACCGGGAGTCCTGAATGCGGATCCTAAGTGGTTTGACCAAACAGAACTTATTCCTGAACTATCCTATACCGATGCAATTGAATTAACATATTATGGAGCAACGGTGATTCATCCTAAAACCATCAAACCGCTTCAAAATAAGAAAATCACACTGAATGTCCGTTCATTTATTAACCCAGAAGAGCCTGGTACACAGATAAAAACAACGAACCAAACCCTTCCTGTGCCTTCTTTTATCTTTAAGGTCAATCAGGTCTTTATCAATATTCAACCGCGCGATTTCTCCTTTATCGTAGAGGATAACTTGAGCCATATCTTTGATGCCTTCCACCAGAATCGAATCAAGATCAATATGATGCACAACTCTGCTATCAGTTTCTCGGTAAGCGTGGATGATACCGGAGAGAATGTCCTAAACCTATTGGAACAGTTGAAAAAGAGATATAAGGTATCAGTGGCCACTGGATTAGAATTAATTACCATTCGATACTACAATCAACAAACTATAGATCGCGTTTTGGTAAATAAGGAAATTTTTCGCGAACTTAAGGATAGTTACACTTGCCAAATGCTGGTGAAAAACAAAGATGAATAAACACATTTTAGAGAAGGATGTTCAACAATTCATTAAGGCTAACCGGGAGAAATCTCCCGCAGAGGTAGCCTTGAAGAAAAGTCCTTTTCCGAATGTGAGCTCAGCAGAATTGGCCTCCCAGATTGATGGATGGCAACGTAGCGTTAAGAAATTACCTACCTGGGCTTTCAGCGAAGGCATTTATTATCCTGATAAGATCAATCTCGAGCAGTGTTCCTCTGAACATACTGCACTCATCAAGCAAACTTTGATTGCGAAAGGAAGCCGTGTTATTGATCTGACAGGGGGCTTTTCTGTGGACAGCTGTTATTTAGCGCAAGAGGCTGAAGAGGTCATCCATTGTGAACTCAATGAAAGGCTTTCTGAAATTGTGGCCTATAATGCCAGCATACTCCGGGTCAATAATTTGGTTTGCAAAGCTACTGATGGCATCGAATTACTCAGACAGAGTGAAGACCATGCCTTTGATTATATCTATGTAGACCCCTCAAGAAGGGTGAACCAAGGAAAGGTATTTCTTTTGGAGGATTGTGAACCGAATATTGTTGCCAACCAGGACCTTTTCTTTAGCAAGAGCAAATACATCATCAGCAAAGTTTCTCCCCTTCTGGATATCAGTACTGCGTTGACAAGCCTTAAACATGTCAAATTTGTTTATGTCATCAGTCTGGATAATGATTGTAAGGAGTTGTTGTTCATTCAGGAGCGCGGATTTGAAGGAGAGACCAAGATTAAGGCTATACGATTATTTGCCGATCAACTGCAAACATTTGAGTTTACTTATGACGCAGAAAGGGCAACGATGAACCGCTATGCTGAACCACAGCATTATCTCTATGATTCGGATGTCGCGCTTAGCAAAGCTGGTGCCTTTAAGAGCGTTGGGAAGTATTTTGGATTAGGAAAGCTCCATCAACACTCGCATCTATATACTTCTGAGGTTTTTCAACCTGAGTTTCCAGGCAGGGTGTTCGAAATAAAACAGGTTCTTCCCTATTCAAGTCTAAAAAAGAACAATCCGTTTGTCCAGGCCAATATTGCCACTCGAAATTTTCCGGAGAAAGTCGAGGTGATTCGTAAGAAACATAAGATCAAAGATGGCGGAAAAACCTACCTATTCTTTACTACGGACAGTAACAATCAGTTTATTGTCATCGAATGCATGAGGATTCGATAAAATAGTTATTGAGCTAAAGTACACAGTAAAGCCAAGTAATTGAAGGTCCTTTTTTCAAGTTTTTGTCCCTTCCTTCCTGGAATTTTAAGAAAATCGGATTGGATAGCAACTCTGTTTGGATCACTTCATCCTTATATTCGGAAAGATGGATGAATCGCTTGCTTTCTCGGTCCTGGAATACGGAATACCTGAACCTCGAATTATCTAATCCCTCAAACGCCTTTAAGAAATCCTGGATCCTATCTTTATTCTCTCCTTCATATTCGGGAAAAACTTCATATTCTACTTTTACGGCAAACATAATTTTTAAATTAAATTGTTCAGTTTATATCCATTCACCAGGTTTGTTCTGATCTATCCACCATGGAAATCCAGTAATTCCCTTCGACTTCAAGCGCTCAATAAGCTGGGCTGTATGATGCTGAATATGCCTGATGGTATTTAAATGCAATTCCAATCTGCTATAAGGATACCACTCAAAACCGGAATCTGCTTCCAAGGGCAATAGCGTTAAGGAGCTTTCCAAATTTTGTTCAACCTCGTGGATAAATTCCAATATCTCTTGCTTAGAATGAAGTCCTACCACTTCAACTTCTGAGTTTTCCCAGTCTTTATCTCCACCTAAACTTTCTGCGCCTTCAATTGCTCCAGCAAAAGGCACAAAGGTTTCATAACTTGCAGATAGGTACAGTTTGGCGCTCCATATCGTATGATAAATCAATTGCCAATTTGGATTGTTATACTCATGACTGTTCCATTCAGTATCAGATACTTTTTCGGTCACATCACGTAACATGCCTAGGGCAGCTCGGTACTGGGATAATAAAATTTTAATAACACTTGAATATTCCATGATATAAACATTGATTTTCTCAAAAGTATAACATTCAATGACAGTAGTTTGTCAACAGAAACTTAATACTTTTTTAACTTTTGTAAAAAATAATAGGATTAATATTGTGGAGATTTGCATGGACAAAAAAAATCAATTCTTACAGAATTAAAAAGGAGATGAAAAAATGAACAATATTTTAACAAAAAACACAATTATCAGACTAATACTAATCTGGTTGATGGTTTTTATATTTATGTTTTTTGGAAAAAGTATTGAAGGCCTTTACGGAAACAACACATTGGCTATAGGTATTTTCGTACTTGTATTGGCAACTATCATCGGTGCTGCCTTTGGAGTTGTTAAAGAAGCTGATGAATTGGCCCATAAACTCGGTGAACCGTATGGAACGCTGATCCTAACCCTTTCCATTGTCTCCATCGAGGTCATCTTGATTGTTGCCATGATGTTCGGCCCTGAGGACAACCCGACCATTGGAAAAGATTCCATTTTTTCTGTGATGATGATCATTATGAACTTGGTTTTAGGTCTATGTATTCTTCTTGGTGGTCTAAGACATGGAGAGCAGGAGTATAACGCACAAGGAACAATTACCTATTTATCCATGATCATTATGCTTGGCGGGATCTCGATGATGATTCCCAATTTCATCGAAGGAAAAGGGAATGGGGAATTTACCACTGTACAGGCCGCCAGTATTTCAGGATTGGTCATTTTACTTTATGGGTTCTTTTTGGCCTATCAAATGAAGGGATATAGGCATCTCTATATTCAACCCAAACCCGGACAGATGGAAATCCTTTTCAGCCAACGGAATGAAAGCCAACAAACTGACGGACATGAAAATGAAAAAGTAAGTAAAAAAGAGGTGTTATTGCGGACTTTGGTGTTATTAGGAATGATATTGCCCATTGTTCTCTTATCCCATAACCTTGCTACTTTGGTTGATTATGGAATCAAGGAAATGAATCTTCCTCCATTGTTAGGTGGAGTATTGATTGCCATCATTGTGTTTACACCAGAATCGATGACAGCGGTTAAAGCAGCAATGAATAATGAGTTCCAACGTGCTATCAACCTATGTCATGGTGCTTTTGTATCTACGGTAGGTCTTACGGTACCTGCAGTATTGATTATTGGTCTTATAGCTAGCAAAACAGTCTTATTTGGTATGACCACAACAGAAACCATACTCTTTGTTATTACCTTGATCTTGAGCATGCTTTCCTTTTCTGGTAGAAGGACCGCTCCTATTGTAGGGATTATGCATTTAGTTCTGTTTGCGGTCTTTGTGATATTAATTTTCAATCCTTAAAGAGGATATTAAAGATAATTATTAAGTAACATCAAGAATTGAACGGAGAGCGTTGTTTTTTCCTAGCAACGCATCTCTTTCAATCTACATGCAAAAAGAGCTGTCCAAGGACAGCTCTTTTTGTTGTTTCAACTCTAAATAATTAAATAACCTCGATTCTAAACCTGGTTATTTGCTAATATTCTATTTCAATCAATGCTTTCAATGGAATAAGAATTCCATGTTTAATCTGGATATACCTATCGGTTAAGGACCACACAGTTGTTTCTATACGTTTTGGACCGTCTTCAGTATTGAAAACGATAGTAGTCTTCGATTTGAATTCATTGCCCAAGCGCACAGCACCTTGTAGTTTGTTTGAAAATTGGGTTGTTTTATCAGTCTCGGCGGGGATAATTCTAAATTTATCTACGTCTTCTTTTTCAATTAATGTTCCAGTCATTCGTCAATCTAATTAAGAGGTTTAAAAGGTTAACGTTAATTTATAAATTAATATATATTTCAGCAAGATTTTAGGGCAGAATATTAAATTAGTTACATTTGCATTAGATTTCAGAACACATATAAATGGGCATATTTGAAAAGGAATGGACATTGAACTTCACCCAATGTTATCCTAACGGGCAGTTGAAATATAGTGAATTAAACAACATTTTACAGATTACGGCGAGTGAGCATGCTGAGAACTTAGGGTTTGGCTATAAGGCTATGTTTGATGTAAGACAGTCTTGGGTGCTGAGCAGGATGCTGATTGAAATAGACAGTTTGCCAAAATATACCCAGACCGTGAAGATCCGAACCTGGATCCAGGATTTTACGGGAAGCCGTTCCATCCGTAATTTTGAATTATGGCTTGGTGATCAAGTATTGATTAGTGCCAGCAGTCTATGGATGGTATTTAACATCAGAACCCGAAGAGCAGATACCTTTGCCCTGAGCACAGACCACATGGAGTTTTTTAGAGATAAAATCCCTACCAAAAATGCTGTTGAGAAAATTGATGGCAACGTGGATTTTCAACTTTTGAGCGACTATAGGGTAAAATTGTCCGACCTAGACATTGTAAACCATGCCAATAACGTCAAATACATGGAGTGGTGCTTTGATGCAATGGACCCCAAAAGTATCTTAAAAGGCTCCTTTACTCGCTTAGAAATGAATTTCCTGAAAGAATTGAATTATGGAGACGGTATAGAAATCAAGGAATTTGAGGACAAAATATTCAGCATCCAGAAAGATGGCAGGATACATTTCCTGATGCGATTGACCAAATAAATATCAAAAAAAATCCCCCGAACCAAATCGAGGGATTTTTTTATGCATTAGCTGTGACTATAAAGCCCAAGCTTTATCTCCTTTTTTGTATGGATAATTACCATCAAATTTTCCAGGAATCTTTACAAAGCGTAATGCTTGTTTCATTCCTACTTCTGAAGTAAAGTAACCGGTCAATGTCAATTGTTTCAACATGGTGAAGAAGTGATTTGCATCGCCTTCTTTTTTGTTGCTTTGATATTCATTGGCTTCTTTATCGTAATTATTTACAAATTGTAGTTTCTCTTCAGCTGAAAGCTCTGCGAATCCTTTTTTGAATTCTTTTTGAGCACGATCATCTACACCGTTCAGACCATCCATAAAGGCTTTCTGATCTTTCTCTTCGTAGCAATCGCGGATCATCACTGGGATAAACTGACCAACACCAGCCTCTTTTGCGCCTGGAGTGGAGGTTTTAGGAAGAATAG
This sequence comes from Sphingobacterium sp. LZ11T8, assembly GCF_024261425.1. Lineage (NCBI taxonomy): Bacteria > Pseudomonadati > Bacteroidota > Sphingobacteriia > Sphingobacteriales > Sphingobacteriaceae > Sphingobacterium > Sphingobacterium sp. LZ11T8. Next base: position 229,283 of record NZ_JANBZY010000003.1, read on the forward strand.
CTTCGGCTAATTCACCCAAAAAATCAGGTGTATCACCTTCGAATAAGGATGCAACTTCTTTCGAAGCAGGTCTAGTACAACCTTGTAAGAACAAGTTCGCACCAATTACAGAACCCCCAACGATGAATGCAACGTTTTTTAATGCCTCTCTTCTATTCATTGTTCTTTAATTAAATTGTGTATTTAACATCCCAACCTTGGCGATAGTTACGTTTTACAAACTGATTAACCACGTCAAAGTTAGTAACTTTCATATTTTCGTTATCCCATAATAGCTTCAAGCTACGTCCAGGATATCTTCCATCTACACGTAAATCAGCACCACGGATAGCTAAGTTAGCCATTAATAGCGCCTCAGTCAATGGACCTGAGATTTCGAAAGGAGCACTTACTTCTTTCTTGCCATATCCTGCGATACAAGCTTCCACCCATTGTGCATAGTGACCACCTGCAGCTCCTGGTACACGCTCATATTTCAACGCTACGTTTTCTTTTCTAGAGGTAGGAAGTAACCTTGCGTTCTCACCGTAAGTATCAGCTAAGATTTTTCCTTTATCACCGATCAATAAGATACCATTACCACCATCACCGAAAATTTCGTTAGGTCCTAATTCTTCAGGACGAGCTGGTTGAATACCACCGTCCATCCAGTGCAAGGTCACAGGTCCTGTAGTTCTAGCAGCTTTCGGGAAAGTCATTGTCGCGTGAGAAGATGGAGGACAGCTTTCTGGGAAGTATCCACGTTTGAACTCATCCACATAAACTGAACCTACAGATGCTTGAACATCTTGTACATAAGTAAGCCCTAGGACGCTAAATGGAACCTCTAATAGGTGACATCCCATATCTCCTAGTGCACCTGTACCGTAATCCCACCAACCTCTCCAGTTGAATGGAACCAATTTATCTACAAAATCCTTTTGAGGAGCAGTTCCTAACCAAAGATCCCAGTTCAGTTCAGAAGGTACATTAGCCTTTTGCGTAGGCCAAGAAATACCTTGAGGCCATACCGGACGGTCAGTCCAACAGTAAACCGTATGAACATTACCGATCAGACCAGCTTCATACCACTCACGCGCCTGTCTAGGACCATCATTCGATGCTCCTTGGTTACCCATTTGAGTAACGACCTTGTATTTTTTGGCAGCATCCGTTAGAACCCTTGCTTCCCATACATCGTGTGCCAATGGCTTCTGAACATATACGTGCTTACCTAACTGCATCGCAGCTAAAGCTTGGATAGCGTGGTTATGATCGGGAGTTGAAACAGAAACAGCATCAATGTTCTTGTGCTCTTTGTCCAACATCTCGCGGTAATCTTTATAATATTTAGCTTTTGGAAAACGCTTTCTTGAAGTGGCAGCTCTACGGTCATCCACATCACAAAGGAAAGCAATATCTGCTTTTCCTGAATCATGGAATGATTTGATATCACTCTCACCTTTACCACCTACACCGATACCCGCAACAACTAATTTATCACTAGGAGCAGTAAATCCAGTACCACCTAATACGTGTCTAGGCACGATGCTGATTCCAGCCGCTGCTATCGCAGAATTCTTAATAAAATCTCTTCTTGAATTATTCTTACTCATATTATTGGGTTTAGTTTGTTATAAATTACCTTTTTTCAGCTCACTTACAGCAAAATCTACAGCTCTTGCAGTCAAGGCCATATAAGTCAATGAAGGATTCACACATCCTGCAGAAGTCATGGCAGCTCCGTCAGTAACAAATACGTTCAATGCATCCCATACTTGGTTGTTGCCATTCAACACTGAAGACTTAGGATCTCTACCCATTCTTGCAGTTCCCATTTCGTGGATACCCATACCGAAATTATAACCGCCATCATAAGTATTTACATCCTTAACGCCGATTTTCTCCAACATTTCCTTCATCTCTTCGGTCATGTCCTTACGCATTTTTTGCTCATTGTCCTTGATTTCCATATCCATCGACAATACAGGTAAGCCCCATTTATCTTTGACAGTCTTATCCAATGAGATTTTATTTTCATGGTAAGGAAGGATTTCACCGAATGCTGTAAATCCAACGCTCCAGTTTCCAGGTTCGCATAATGCATCTTTCCATGCACCACCCACCTGCATTTCTGCAATCTCTCCAGACCAACGGCCACGGCTTCCTGAACCCTGATAACCAAATCCACGTACATAGTCACGTTTCTTGGTATCACTAGGGATATTTACAAATCGAGGTACATAAAGGCCAGTAGGACGTCTTCCGAAGAAATACTTGTCATCATAACCTTCAACCCTACCACCAGCTCCCAATCGGAAGTGGTGATCCATTGCATTGTGTCCCAATTCACCACTGCTACTTCCCAATCCACCTTCCCAAACATCAGTAGCCGAGTTCATCAACACCCATGTTGAGTTAAATGCAGAAGCACATACAAAGATTACTTTTGCAAAGAACTCATAAGTTTTATTTGTTTCAGCATCAATGATCTCAACACCTTTTGCTTTTTTGGTGTCTTTATCATAGATGATCTTCGTTACGATAGAGAATGGTCTCAACGTCAGATTACCGGTCTTCATTGCTGGAGGTAATGTAGAAGACTGTGTACTGAAATAACCTCCAAAGTTACATCCCAACCAACATTGATTTTGGTATTGACAGTTGATACGGCCAGTATGCGGTTGGGTAATATTGGCGGTACGTCCCATAATGAAGTGACGATTTCCACCATATTCTTTCTTCAAACGCTCAGCTAGATCTTTCTCAACGATGTTAAAATCCATCGCAGGCAAGAAATCGCCATCCGGAAGTACATCCAGACCATCACGGTTACCGGAAATACCCGCCCATTTCTCAGCATAGCTATACCAAGGTGCGATATCTTTATAACGGATAGGCCAATCTACTCCATGGCCATCTTTCAAGTTTGCTTCAAAGTCCAGATCACCTAAACGGTAACTCTGACGACCCCACATCAACGAACGACCTCCAACATGATATCCCCTAAACCAGTCAAAGCGTTTCACTTCCGTGTATGGACTTTCTTTTTCATTAACCCAGAAATCTAAGTTTTTCTCGTTCAATGGGTAATCACGTTTTAAAACAGGGTAATCCTTCTCCATCTGCACTGTCCTACCACCACGGTGTGGATATTCCCATGCGTCTTTGTTGGCATGATAATCTTTCACGTGCTCCACATTGCGGCCACGCTCTAGCATAATTGTTTTCAGACCTTTCTCAGTAAGTTCCTTGGCTGCCCAGCCACCACTGATTCCAGATCCGATAACAATAGCATCATATACATTATTTTCCACCATTATCTTTTAAATTTTAATTAGTTTTCTACTTGTGTCTGAATAGTTTCCTTTTTGAAGAAAAGCATGAAGATGATCATCACCACAAATGCAATCCCCGCAGGAACTATCCATAATTTATTCCAGAACAAAGCCAAATCCGATGCTTTGATGTTCACATACATGTCACTCACATAACCTGCCACCCAGAATCCGATCAATTGGCCTACTCCATATGTTGCCAACGTAATCAATCCCTGAGCCGCACTCTTATTATCTTTTCCAGCTTTAGAATCTGTGTAGATCTGACCTGATACAAAGAAAAAGTCATAACAGATCCCGTGCAGTGCAATACCGATCAATAGCATAAAGGTCATCTCGCCTGCATTGCCATATGCGAATAATACATAACGAATTACCCAAGCCAACATTCCCAACAAAATGGTGTTCTTAAAACCAAATCTTGTAAAGAATACAGGTAATAACAATAAACAAAGTGCTTCTGAAATCTGACCGATCGTCATTTTACCTGTTGCATTCGCTAAACCGATCTCGGTTAAGAATGGATTCGCATATTGGTAATAAAACGCCAATGGAATACAGATCAGGATAGAACAGATAAAGAACACCAAGAAGTTACGATCTTTCAATAACTTGATGGCATCCAATCCTAAGATCTTAGAAATGCTTTCTTTCTCACCACTGTTTCCAGCTTTCACAGGTGGAGTTTTCGGTAGAGTAAATGAGAAGATACCCAAAACCAAAGAAGCAATTGCTGACATCATAAAGGTGTTTTTCAACAGGCCTTCTTGTAAGCCTTCTGGGCTATCCCATTTAAATAGGTAACTGATAGACAATCCAGCGATAATCCATCCGATAGTACCCCAAATACGAATAAATGAGAATTCCTTTTCAGGATTCTTCATCTGTCTAAATGATACGGAATTCACTAATGAAAGTGTTGGCATATAGAGGATCATATAGCCTAGAACATAAGGGAAGAAAGATCCGATGGAATCACTCTGATAAAGTTGGTACATTAGGAATGCCCCAACTAAGTGCAGAATACCAAGGATTCTTTCTGCATTGAAATATCGGTCTGCAATCATTCCGATGATAAATGGAGCTATAATAGCACCCCATGACTGTGTAGAGAACACATTTGCGATCTCCAAGCCTGACGCTTTTAAATTGTTTCCTAAAAATGTTCCGAGCGTAACGAACCAAGCTCCCCAAATAAAAAATTCGAGGAACATCATGAAAGAGAGTTTAAATTTAATTGATGAAGACATTCTAAAAGGTTTACTAAAATCTTGAATTTAAAGATAGAGATAATATGCTAATAACAAAATATAATCACGAATTTGTTTCAATACTAAATCCCTTTAGCATTAGAAGGAATCAACCTCCCTATAGGCTTTAACCAAGGTTTCTTCACCTTCTTTGCCCGACTTGGACATACCGTGCTCCATTCCAACCACACCTTTATACCCCTTCTCGTACAACCATTTAAATAGGTTCTTATAATTGATTTCTCCAGTTGTCGGCTCCCTTCTTCCCGGGTTGTCACCAACTTGGATATAACCGATTTCACTCCAGCATAAATCCATCATCGGAATTAAATTCCCTTCATTTTTTTGTTGATGGTATACATCATATAGAATCTTACATGATGGGCTATTTACAGCCTTACAGATTTCATAGGTTTGATCGGTAAATCTTAAGAACAGGTCTGGCGTATCACTCAATGGTTCCAATACCATGGTAATACCGTGCGGTTCGAATATTTCCGCTCCTTTTCTCAACCCTTCTACAACATTCGCAGTCTGCACACCAATTGGAAGGTTTCTGACATAATCTCCCGGTACCACAGTTACATGCTTTGCATGACAACGTTTCGCGATCTCGACAGACTCCCTGCATCCCTTTAGAAACACATCTACAAACTCCTGTTTTCCAGCAGCTAATGAATTCGCACCATTACCACCTTTGGGCACCACAAATACACCCATGGTCATCCCTAACTTCGCTAGCAAATCACCGATTTTCTTTTGTTCATCCACCGAACGACCTGGCATGCCATTGTCTTCAATTCCTCTGAAGCCTAAGTCATACATATATTGAATTTCATCAAGGAAATTCTTTCCTGCCGTTGCACTGAACATCCCTTGGTGCGGCGCATAGTTTAATTTGAATGGTTGATTGGCTGATTTCGATTCCATAGGTTTTTGAGATTGATCATTGGCAGAAAGCCCATTAGAGAATAATGAAGCTCCAACCAAAAGGGAACTGTTTTTTAAAAAATCCGAACGTTTCATTTAGGTATAAGTTTAAATTTTAAGTATTTAATCGGTTAGCAAATACTTCTTGAATCCAGCAGATTGGGCTTCTTTCACTGTCCCTTCCTCCAAATACATTAAATAAATATCAATTATATTTTTGGAATTCGCAAATGAAATCGCGTCCTCTGGTTTCATCGCAATGAACACATTATCATAGGCATCCGCCTCCATTGCTGTATTGGCAACCACTGTTACTGATATAATCTGTGATTTAATCGGAAACCCTGTTTTGGGATCCATATGATGTGAAAACCTGTAATCTTTTACTTTACGAAACTTCTCGTAACTCCCTGAGGTCGTGACCGCTTTGTTTCTTAATTCCAGAATATGGTCTGAACCTCCGATAGCCTGCTCCGGCCTTTGCACCAACACCTTAAAAGTGCTTTGATCGGGTTTTGTACCATAAGCCCTAATCTCTCCCCCCACCTCTACAATAAAACTTGCTATTTTCTTTTTTAGGAGAAAGTCATGTAAAACATCAACAGTGTAGCCTTGGGCAATTCCATTCAGATCAACCTCCACCTTTGGGGCCTTCTTTTTCAAGGTTTTTCCCGATAAGCGAAGTTTATCCATCCCGACATGCTCCATCGTTTCCCTGATAGTCGCTGTATCTGGAATATCAACGACTTCCTTTGGACCAAATCCCCATAAGGAAACCAATGGCATCACCGTAACATCAAATAAACCTTTCGAGTCTTTATATACTCGGAAAGATTCCTTCATCACTTTTAACATATGAGGATCCAATTTCATTTTATCCGTATTGGGATCATTAAACCTTGAAATTTGGGAATCCTTCTTATAAAGGGACATGGATTGATCTATGACCGCAAATATACTGTCGATAGAAGATTGGGTAATTGAAGCTGTTGGAGCGTAATAGCTAATGGTATAGGTTGTACCTTGAGCCCGTCCGTAAAGTTCGTGTTTCTGTAAAGCAGAAATTGGTTGCTGCCCATAGGCACAGCAACCAATTAATATCATAATGATAAAATTACAGAGTTTTATCACTATTAAATGTATTTCTCTACATCATGACCTGGAACTGCAACCGGATAGAATCCATCTGCATTCGGCAATACCTTTGGTTTTGCATCCCAAGTGAACTGATCAGGCATCAAGCTGATATTGGATTGAATAGCCTCATCCCACTTGATCACTTTTCCAGTATAACAAGCGATCCTTCCGATAATACCGGTCAACGAGCTATACGCTCCGTATTCGGCATCTTCAAATTTATATTCACCTTTAGCAATAGCTTCAAACAATTCTTTGTGCTCTTGCTGGTAAGGATTAGGATTACCTTTTGGATCGTGACGATAGATTTCTTTACCGTCTGGACCATATAAAACAGCCTGGTTTCCAGCAGATAAATACACTCTACCTTTAGTAGCCTGAAAGGTCTCATCTACCCTATTCGAGATTCCTTCAAAGTGACGACATTGGCTATAAACCACTGAACCATCATCATAAGTTAATTCAATAGCGAAGTTGTCATAGATCTCCCCATACTCCTTTCCAGTTCTATGGGCTCTACTTCCGGTTCCTTGGATAGAAACAGGATATTTTTGTTTTACCCAGTTAGCAATATCGATATTATGCACGTGTTGCTCAACAATATGGTCACCACATAACCAGTTAAAATAATACCAGTTACGCATTTGGTACTCCATCTCAGTTTGATTTGGTTTACGAGGTCTTACCCAAACACCACCGCTGTTCCAATATACCTGTCCGGAAACCACATCTCCGATAGCACCATCGTGAATACGCTTAATTGCTTCTCTATAGTTTGTTTGGTAGCGTCTTTGCAAACCTACCACAACGTTTAATTTCTTTTGTTTCGCAATTTTTGCTACTTCCAAGACCTTGCGAACTCCTGGAATATCAGCAGCCACTGCTTTTTCCATGAAAACGTGTTTGCCTTGTTTAACAGCCTCTTCAAAATGAATAGGTCTGAATCCTGGAGGAGTCGTTAATAAAACGACATCAGCATCTTTGATTGCAGCTTTATAGCCATCAAAACCCACATATTTACGGCTATCTGGCACATCTATCTTATCCCCAAACTTCTCCTTAAGTGTATCATAAGTAGAATCCAGGTTATCTTTAAATGCGTCGGCCATTGCCACTAATTTGATATTTTGACCTGAAGCAAAAGCATCAAATGTTGCTCCAGTTCCACGACCACCACATCCAATTAAAGCAATTTTTATAACGTCAGAACCTGCAGCGAATACACTGCTCACTGAACTACCCGTTAAGGCAGCAGCACCCACTAGGGCAGAAGAAGATTTTATGAAATCCCTACGTTTTAAACTTTCCATGAAATTAGATTTAAATTGAGTATTATACGGTTTAAGTTAATTAAAAATCCTTCAAAGGCGCTTTATCATAATACGCCATAATCTCCTCATGACTAGGTTGTTTAACCGGGCGTACTAAACGCATCCCTACGAAAGGAGCTTCCGGAAACCACCAGTTTGATTTTGGAATCTGTGGGTCCAATTGTTTCCAAATCGGGTCTGACGCCCCTCTTGCAGCTGAACGCATATCGGCAGCTCCACTTTCAAATGAACCGCCACGTACCGCATGAGGATATAATTTGGTCGGAACATTCACCGGGTTATCTGACACCTTACCTTCCAAAGTTTTATAAAAATCAGCATCATACTGATCATAGGTCCACTCCGAAACGTTTCCTAAAATATCATATAAACCCCAAGGGTTCGCTTTTTTTGTTCCAACCTTCGCTGTTTTACCAGATGAATTATCCTTGAAAACTGCATAGTCAGCTAGCTGCGCTGCATCATCTGCAAAGAAGTATTCGGTTTCAGAACCTGCTCTTGCAGCATATTCCCATTCCGCTTCAGTTGGTAACCTATAAAAAACACCCGTTCTTACATATAACCATTTACAGAACTGTATAGCATTGTAATGGGTCATTGCCAAGGCCGGTTGACCATCCTTGCCAAAACCAAAGGTCATATCCAGATATGGCTTTGTAGGCCTAGTCACCGCATCAACTGCTGTTGGCACTTTTCCATCCGTAGACTTGGTGATCTCGTAATCCTTGTATAAAAATGGCTCGAAAATATTCCAAGTAACTTCATAGGTACCCATCCAAAATGGATCTAACTTCACTTTATGAACGGGTTTCTCATCCGCATTAGACGACTTCGCACTTCCCATGTTAAATTCTCCTCCAGGAATGGCTTCCATCGTGAATTCTAAACTTGTCCCTTCTATCTTTTGTGTGTAACGCTCGTGTTTTTCTTGCGCATTAGACATTTGTATCCCTGCCAACAAGGCAAAGAATAAAACTCTCCTCATAAATAGTTATAGTATGTAAAAACTTAAAATCAATTCGATTTTCAATGAAATTATTTCAATAAAGATAAGCAATTCTAGAAATATTTCAATAACATTTAGGTTACATTAGGAATGTAATAAGGACTTGATACCAGAAGTAAGTGCTCAAAAGACCCAAGGGAATACTCATCCCAATGACACTGTTTCCCACCTTCGAATTCAACTTAAACTGACTTAATATAATACTGGTAGCCACCAAACTAGGCATCGCCATCTCAAATATAGAAACCTGAACAATCTCCCCTTTTAGCCCCATCATGAAGGCTACAAGGATTACGATTGCAGGTGCAAAAATCAGTTTATAAACCAAAGCATAGGTAATATTGGGAATTTCACTCTTTACAATCCCAAAGTTCAGTTGAAGGCCTATTGAAAACAAGGCGATGGGAGAAACCGTAGATCCTAAAATCCTAAAGAAATCATCTAAACTGCTTAGGTCTATTAACCTTCCCAAGGTTAAAGCCAATAAACATCCTATCAATGGAGGGAATGTAAATACCCTTTTCAAAATATACCTGAAATCAACATTATTCTTCTTCTTTAAACTCCCTTTCATAGCGACTACCACCCCTACGGTAGACAGCAAGAAAAAGGTCATCTGATCACTAACGATTCCTATTGGCAGGGCATCCGTGCCGAAATAAGCTGTAATCAGAGGAAAGCCAACGAAAGAAGTGTTGCTCAATCCAGCGATCAACATCAAGGTATGGGAAGTTCTTTTGGATATACGGGTCACTTTTTCCAGGATATAAAAGAAAATCAAGGACCCTGTCAACACCAAAACTGGTCCCAACATCGTGAACAATAAATTATTGTCCCAGCTCAACTTTGGTAGATAATTAAAGGAAATGGCAGGCAATCCGAAATACAAAACCCATGCATTCAAGGCTTTATATCCATCTTTGGCAACCCAATTAAATCTTCTACTTATTATCCCAGCGGCTAGGCAAAAAATAATGAGGATAAAGTTTGACACGTTAGCTAATTTTTTTTCAGCACGATCATTTGAAACAAAAATGACACTGAACTCGTTTTAAGGCACAAAGTTATTACTATTTTTGTCGACTTATGTATAATCCATAATTATTATTCTGTGATTAAGCACACTATACTTATCTTATTTACGCTTCTACCCTTTTTGGCCAATAGCCAAATAACGCAAATCAAAGAGGAAATCAAAAAGAGTCCATTGATTCTGGAACTAGAAACCGAAAACGGCGGCATTCTCGCTCAAAAAGGTCTTAAATCTTCAACCTATGAAGGTGCTTATTATAATGGATTAAACTTTAAGATCGGTTGGAAACAGCGTGCTAAAAAAGATCAGTATTATCAAATATACAACTACCCTATTTATGGTATCGGACTATATTCTAGCACCTTCAATACCGATATCTTAGGTAGCCCTTTCGCAATTTATGGCTTTGTCCAAACTCCAATCGCTCCAAAAGAGGACAGCCGCTGGAGCTATGATTACCGCATTGGCCTTGGTCTATCCGGAAACTTCAAGCCTTACAACGAAAATGAAAACCCATTGAATCTAGTCATAGGATCAAAAAACAACGTGTTTATTGACCTAGGGATCAGAACCCAATATAAAATCAATCCTCATTGGAAAGCTGGAGTAGGATTGGCATTCCATCATTTCTCTAATGGAGCACTCCGATTGCCTAACAAAGGTGTGAACTTGGTGCCTTTGACTGTTTCGGTAAACTATCAATTTAATCCTGACATCAAGATCAATCGAGATTCTGTACTTAAGCCCTATTCCAAAAAGATCCTTTACCATGTTAATTACGGTGTAGGATTTAAACAATTAAAGAATGAATCTGATGAACGGTTCTTTAAATCTACTTTGAGCCTTTATGCCAGTAGACATGTTTCTTATAAATGGAGGCTGGGTGGAGGATTTGACCTCTTCTATTCCTCATCAGGAAATGACGCCGAAATAGCGGGGGACAAATCTGGAAAGTTAAGTTCTAAATTATCAGGAGGCCCTTCCTTCTATGTGGCCCATATCCTCAATGAAAAACTGGTCCTGAACGGTAATGTGGGCTATTACTTGCACAACCAACGCTTCAACGGCGAAATCAGGCGTGTGTTCTTAAGAGCAGGTGCCCGCTATTACGTCTATAAGAACATCAATGCAGGGGTTTCCATTAAAGCTCATATGGGTAAGGCCGATTTCATCGAATGGACTGTCGGTTACACTTTCAATAGAGATAAAGGAAATTAAACCTAGCTTTTTCGTACCTTTAATGAAGCAATAGGAAACCAAATCCATTTGTCAAATGAATTTTGCAGATAAAGTAATTGACTTCAACCAAAGGCTTCAATATACAGGCAAATTACCCGAGGGATTTTTTGTGATGAACCCTTTTATGGATAATCCTGAGACCCTGGAAGTCATGCGGAAATTCTACAATCAATATTATGCCGACAACAATCCCCGAAAATTCCTGATCGGAATCAATCCCAGTAGACATGGTGCCGGCGTTACAGGTGTCCCCTTCACGGACACAAAAAGACTGGAATCGGCATGCGGTATAAAAATGACTTCTGCACGTACGCATGAAATATCTTCCGTCTTTATGTATGATATGATTGAAGAATTTGGCGGAGCAGCCGAGTTTTACAGAGAATTCTATATTAACTCCCCTTTCCCATTGGCCATAATCCGTGAAGTTAAACCCGGCCAATTCCTCAATGCCAATTACTACGATGACCCCAAACTCTTCCTTGCGGTTAAAGATTTCATGATCGAATCCCTAAAAAGCCATATCGAATTAGGTCTTTACCAAGATGAGGTCTTTATTTTAGGAAAAAAGAATGCCCAATTCATCCATAAACTCAATCAGAAAGCCAATCTATTTGATAAACTGACAGTCCTTGAACACCCTCGCTTTATTCAGCAATATAAATCAAAAGAAAAACCACTCTATATAGATAAATACTTAGTCGCATTCAATCAAAATCATGGAACGGTCTAAGATCATATACAGCATTGGGCATTCGACCCATCCCATCCAAGAGTTTTTGGATATGCTGGACTCCTTTGACATTGAACTCCTGGTCGATATAAGAAAGTTGCCTGGCTCTCGTAAATTCCCGCAATTCAATCAGGATGCACTCAAGATCTCCTTAGAAAAACATGGAATAAAATACATCCATCTGAGCTCCTTGACCGGTCGTAGACCTGCTCACAAGGACAGTCATAATAACGCTTGGAGAAACCCTTCCTTTCGGGGCTATGCCGATTATATGGAAACAGATGAATTTAAACAGGGAATCATTGAATTAGAAGCTATGGCAACTGAACAAAAAACGGTCTATATGTGCTCAGAGGCTGTTTGGTGGAGATGCCATCGATCTTTAGTTTCCGATTATCTGAAGATACGAGGATGGCAAGTCTATCATATTATGGCTATTGGCAAAGCTCAGGAACATCCATATACCTCAGCTGCACGCATTGTAGACGGTAAATTAAATTATTCATCATAAACAAGAACCTATTATCATGGACACAAAATTCAAAATTGGTGACCTGGTCAGCTGGAATTCTGAAGCAGGTCGGGTTTCTGGAACCATCATCAAAATCCATACTAGCGATTTCGATTATAAAGGCTACACCCATCGAGCCAGCCCGCAAGACCCGCAATATGAAATCAAGAGCAGTAAGACCGACCATATCGCTGCCCATAAAGGAAAAGCATTAACGCTCGAAAAATAATTTAATTAATGTAACAATACATGTTACATAAACTCATTTTTTCTACAAATAACTTAAATTTGTCGCATTCTCCCACTTGACTCTCGATTTAGGTTCAATTACGCATATTCCCGGCGTCAAGTTTAAATTCACTTTCTAAAATGAATAGAAAAAAAGTCATTCATCAAAATTATTTCAAGCTCTTTGCCATTTCTTTAATAGTGGGTTTACTGAGTTCTATTCTTGCTGTTTCCCTGCGCTATATTACAGAAAAGACCGAACATCATATGTTCAATTTTGTCTCTGAAACCAATCCTTACCTATTCATCATCCTTCCTTCAATTGGTATCACCATCATCTACTTCCTCAGAAAATATGCCTTTCAGGGAAGGAAAAACAAGGGAATGACTGAAATCTATAAAACTTTGGACCTTAGGAAAGACCACTTACCCCTATTTAAGATTCCATCCCACTTCATCAATGGATTCTTGACCGTAATCTTTGGAGGCTCTACGGGAATTGAAGTTTCTACAGTAGTTTCTACGGCAACCATTGGAAATGAAGTGTACAAGAAAAACTTTTCGGCCAAACTCTATAAAAGGGAACTTATCTGTGCAGCTTCGGCAGCAGGGGTTGCCATATTGTTCTCCAGCCCTTTAGCTGGATTGCTCTTCGGTATTGAAGCCATCAGCAGAAAATTCAAACCGACCATTTTGATCAGCTGCCTGGCCTCCACCTTAGTTGCAGCATTATTTATATATGGTTTAGGAAATGAACGGATCATCCCTACGCAGATCGTGGAATGGAAATGGCAGGCTACGCCATTCTTTTTACTCTTAAGCCTTTTAGGAGCCTTGTTCGCTGTAGGATTCACCTTATTGATGATCAGGATCAAGACTTTCTTCGGAAATATCAATAACAACTTTATACGGGTCAACTTAGGCGCTATTACGGTCGGAATTCTAATTTTCTTCTTTCCAGTTCTATTCGGAGATAGCTACCAGGGTTTAAATGAAGTCCTTCATGCAGAAACAAATTCCATGGGTTATTTGTTCCTGCTTGTATTATTGAAACCATTGGCATCCTCCCTTACCTTAGGTGCTGGAGGCGACGGAGGGGTATTCGCACCAAGCATTATTGTTGGAGCTTTCTTAGGCCTGCTAGTAGCAATTTTCTGCCAAACTTTCCTTCACATGGAGGTAAGTCCAATCAATTTCGCACTTATAGGTGCCGGATCAGCTCTTTCAGCAGCTATTTATGCGCCCTTTACATCCATCTTCTTGATTTGCAATATTGTGCCTAATGGATACAGCTTAATCATTCCATTGATCGTTTGTTGCTTGGTATCAAAATATTTGGCTTACAAACTCCTACCATACAATGTATACACCTACGACATGTACAAAGAAAATTTAAAGAATTCCTTGGCGTAGTTTAGCTATCCATACAATTGACAGTTAAGTGTTGCTGTCATGTTGAGAAGTAAAAATTTGAGCTAAATTTATTGGAAGGTAATGACAGCAAGTTGTCAATGAAAATTAATTAGCTCTTTTATTTTTTAAATATAGAACCCCTTTCGGGTTTCCATTATTTTAGCTGGCATGGCACATTAGCCTGGAAGTTGCGCAAAAACGATGTTCGATTAATCGAACATCGTTTTTGCATTAGCCCTATATTGTTTACCATCCATGCTAAAATAATTCATCCCCTCTAGGGAGGTATGGCGGATAAAAAAAATCTTCTGGATAATAATTATAGGTCTAAATACCTAGAAACACAGTTCTATCAAATTTGTCATTGGCAGGCACGAAACATCTCGGAACATTAGAATCATTATGGTGTTGGCGAACAGGTCATCCCTCTTCGATGGATGATGATAAGCACGTTGTGGGACATTTACGGACTGATTCTTCACTCACCGTTCAGAATTGGATATTCCTGAGAGGGATTCAGAGTGAAACGAAGAATCTATTTTTTATTTTATTTAGAGTTGTTTGTCATTCCGCTATCGTAAGATGAGGAAACTATTTTTTATTGCTTTATTCCCATAAAGGGGAAATACTGAAAAATATTTCACCCCCGCTAGGGATTATCCCTTAATCGCTCTGCCCTTCTACAAAGATCCCACCCCTGCTGGCGAATTTATACATCTCAATACTCATATCTCACATCTCAAATCCAAATAACAGAAAAGGGGCAAATTTCATTTGCCCCTTTTCTGTTATTTAAACAGCTTAAATATCTTACTGCCAAAATTCTTATCGACGGTGATATAGGATGGATAATAAATATTCTGTCCTGCGATACGGATAGAAGGTTTGATCTTAAGGACCATAAAGCCTTCAGATTTCTTGTTCAGGAGTTCATCGAAAAACTTCTCAAAGCCATTTTCTTTGGCTTTATTAAAGATATTGGCTTTGAATGTCATCGGAACAATGGTGCTTTGCCCTTGGGTCAAACTTACATTCTGATCTACCGTACCCTCAAACAGAGGAGAATTCTGGATCTCAATGACATATTTGAAAGAGTTAAAAGCAGCTTTTTGAGCTTCCGGATTGGTAACTTTCAGATTCACCTTACCTTCTAGAGGAAGTTCCTTGCTGAACAGAGCTACCGCCAATCCTGCAATCGAGGACATATTATAGTTCCCATCCGCTCCCTTGAAAGATTCCAAATTCTTGCCATTGAACTTCACCTGATCAACCGACTCGACATCATATTCGCAGTCCGCCAAAGCCTTGATCTGGGCTTTTTTGTTTACTTGGCAACCAGATAACATCAGGATTGCCAGAACGGATACTATTCCTATTAATTTTCTCATATTCTATTACTTTCTTCCAAAATTATAAATCAAACCAAGTGTAAAAACAGCATTTCCAGGTTTTAAATACTGATTGTCCATCAGACCAATATTCCAACCATTGGTATATTGGATTTGAAACCCTTTATTCAATTCCAACCTCGTAAAGAAAACAGGCTCTATATACACATTCTCTTCAAGCTGTGAGGCAACCCCATTAAGCTCAAATCGATCCATCTTGACACGGCTCAAGCGAATTGCTGTTCCATAGTTTAGAGTCCTCTTCTTGCCAAAAAGATTAATCTTGTTTTTTCTTGTTGACGAAAAATTTGCCTGAACGAAGATTTTGTTGAAGTCAAGGTCTCTTGTTTCCACTGGATCGGCCCCTGTGGTGCTCGCCCTTTTATCAACATCGGTTGTCGCTCCTACGCCATAACCTCCATAGAATTCCAGTACACTTCGCTTAGCTTTTCCAACTACCGTATAATAGCCTAATCCACCTTCATACAGATATTGTTTGAAATCATTATTGTCTGAATGGTAATTGATATAGGAGCCATTTCCGATAATGGCAAGGTGGTCGGTAAATGCAACACCTAGGTTGCCGCTTAGGTTCCCCTTAGGGTTAACATGTGCCGCAATATACCCTTCTCCTTTGTTATTAAACATCGGTGTTGCTGGAACATTGGGCAAATAAACTGAACTACAACTGCTCAAACAGGCGACCCCTGCAAGCAAACCCCACAAATGGGATGACTTTACTTTATTCATAAAACTCATTATCCCTGCATCTCCACAAATTATTATGCCAAAGATTCAGAATTTAAAAAAACTTTCATGTTTTCGCCGAAATTCAAACGATCATGAAAGTTTTTATAGCCTTTTGAGAAAAGACTGCACTATATTAATTTTATTTTTTAATTCAGATAAACCTAGATAACTCCATGGATTTCAAGTTGCTCTTGCATTTCTTTCTGCAATAGCACAGCCTCCTCACGAGCTTTCTCAGCAAAGTTTCTACCTTTAGAAGCGTAGATAATTCCACGGGTACTATTGACCAAAAGTCCACAGTCTTTATTCATTCCATACTGGCACACATCAGCCAATGATCCACCTTGCGCTCCAACACCTGGAACCAACAGGAAATGATCGGGAGCATGCTCTCTAATTTTAGTGAATGCTTCCCCACGTGTAGCTCCAACAACATACATCAGATTCTCCGAACTCCCCCAAGTATTTACCTTGTCGATGACTTCTTCAAACAATTGCTTTCCCTCTACATTCTGGAAATTCTGAAAGTCCAAACTACCTTGATTGGAGGTCAATGCCAGTACAATTGCCCACTTACCCTCAAAATCAAGAAATGAAGTAACCGAATCCTCTCCCATATAAGGAGCAATGGTAATGGAATCAAAATTCAACCCCGAAGATTCCGGATTGAAAAAAGCCTGCGCATACATCTTGGAGGTATTGCCAATATCGCCCCTCTTGGCATCTGCAATACTGAAACAATCCTTTGGCAAGATCTCACAGGTCTTACGCAGGGATTCCCAACCTCTCACGCCATAACTCTCATAAAAAGCAATATTCGGTTTATAAGCTACACAAAGATCTGCAGTGGCTTCAACGATAGCTTTATTGAATGAAAAAATTGGATCTTCCTCATCTAAGAGATGTTCTGGAATTTTCGTGATATCGGTATCCAATCCTACACATAAAAAGCTTTTCTTTCTTTTAATATTGTCTATTAGCTCTTTCTTGGTCATTATATATTACTGATTTATTAATGAGATCATGAAATCCTCAAACTCCTTGGTTGAATAGTCTGCCATGCCCTTATGGTCAAAAGCAAGGGCTCCCTGTTTATTCAGCACAACCGTGGAAGGAATAGATCCACTTAACCAAGTTGTTGGTATCTCACTTTCAGGATAAAATATGGGCATATTCAACTTCTCCTTTTCCATAAACGCCTTCGCACCATCTGCATTATGCTCAATCTCTACTAGCATAAACACAACCTTATCATTATCCTTATACTTATCATATAGTTTTTGGATAGATGGCATTTCGGCACGGCAAGGACCACACCAAGTTGCCCAGAAATTGATAAAGACTACTTTCCCCTGGAGTTCATGGGTTTGGATCCTTTTTCCGGTATCATCGGATAGAGTTACTGTTTCCGTCATCACCATTGGGGTTGCGGAAGGCTCTGCAGCCGTTTGTTTTGGGATTGAGGGATTAAAAAGACCTATTTTCATTAATCCTCTTTGAATTGCTGTTCTGGTCGTTGGTGTCAATACCAATATTGCCAAAACAATAATAAGGACCCAGGATAAAATATTTTTTGTGTTGTTTTTCTTTTCGGCCATGATTATGAATCAAATTTCTCCAACTGTTTCAACAAAGTAGCAAAATCTTTCGGATATTCTGCCTCAAATGCATATTCTTTACCATCCAAAGTAAACTTAACCGCCTTGGAATGCAGAGCAAAGCGCTTCATGATCGGCAATTCTTCTTGATCCTTAGAAAGTGTAAATCCTCTTTTCTTGATTTGGGAAAGATATACAGGTTTCCCACGGTACATCGCATCGCCTACGATGGCAGCATGCTGGGTAGCAAGATGGATACGGATTTGGTGCATCCTACCAGTAATCGGCTTACACTCCACTAAAGTAAAATGTTTGAAATATTGGATACTGTTGAAAATTGTCTCTGCAGGTTTCCCATTATAGCGATCAATGGTCACATTCTTATTTCCTTGGTTCAGGATCGGTAAGTCCACCAGAAGATCTTCAAAAACATGGGTCCCTCCAATAATGGCATGATAGGTTTTATCGACCCTACGTTTTTCGAATTCTATTGACATGAGCCTATAGGTTTCTGGATTTTTCGCAATCAGGAGAACACCGGAAGTATCCTTGTCCAATCGGTGACAGACCTGTGCGTCTGGAAAATAGTTTTTCGCCAAGCGAAGGATATTCACCTCATCACCTCCCCTTGCATCCAATGAGGCCACAAAGGGAGGTTTATTGATAACAATGAGGTTGTCATCCTCGTGTATGATCAGTTCGTTGAATTTCGGATATTTAAATAGATTTTTCTCTTGTTGAGCCATAACCGCAAAAATAAGAATTATTGCTAATTTTCTATAATTCAGCGTAGTTTAAGCAATAGGTTAACATTCAGGTTGATACTCCTACAAAAATGCCTACTTTTGCAATAAAAGCAATCTAACATGTCAGTAAATAAAGTAATCAAGCGAATTACAACATCTATTATTCGCGATATGAAAAACAGAGGGGAGAAAATCAGTATGCTTACTTCTTATGATTATTCAACCGCAAGAATCTTAGATGATGCCGGTGTTGATATTCTGTTGGTAGGCGATTCTGCTGCCAATGTTTTCGCAGGTTTTGAAACCACACTGCCTATTACGCTTGACAATATGATCTATCATGCTTCAGCGGTAGCTAGAGCAGCTAAACGCTCCATGGTCATCGCCGATCTTCCTTTCGGTGAATATCAAGGTGCTACTGAAGATGCTTACAAAGCAGCGGTCAGGATGATGAAAGAATCCGGCGTACATGCCATCAAATTAGAAGGTGGAACTGAAATCATTGACAACATCAAGAAAATCGTACAATCTGGAATTCCGGTTTGTGGACACTTAGGCTTGACCCCTCAATCCATCTATAAATTTGGTGATTTTGGTGTTCGTGCTAAAGAAGATGCTGAAGCCGCGAAATTAAAGGAAGATGCCTTAGCCCTTCAAGAAGCAGGATGTTTTGCCGTTGTTCTGGAAAAGATTCCTGCAGCTTTAGCAGGCGAAGTTTCTAAAATGTTGGACATCCCGACCATAGGAATTGGAGCAGGTAATCTTTGCGATGGCCAAGTATTGGTTGTTAATGATATGCTGGGTATTACGCAAGAGTTTAAACCTAAATTCTTGAGACAATACCTAAACTTAAATGAAGAGATCAACAAAGCCGTGAAGCAATACGTGGCTGACGTGAAAGCGCAAGAATACCCTAACGAATCTGAACAATATTAATCATGAACAAAATCCTTCTTATTGTAATCCTTGTCGGTATATTGATTTACTTTCTGTCGCGAAGAGTGATGATGAAGGGCAAATCTACTGCTGTTCAAAAAAGCAATAAGCAAGGCTTTTTTCTTGTGGAAAGTGGCGCGCCCATTATCCAAAGGACCATCAAGAACACCCTGTTCAGTGTAGGTATAGGGGTTGTACTCTTTATTATCACGATCGTATTGGCCATGAAGGTCAAGATTATCCTTTTCATGCTTCCGATCAGTCTCTATCTCATGAGCCAACTATTTCTCTTGAACAATCAATTGAAATATGCCAAGGATCAAAGGATCTGGTTCAATCCAAATACCAATGATGTGATGATTGAATGGCTAAGTGGAAATAAAGTTTCTTTTAATCTGCTGAAGGATGTTCAGCAAGTTCGTGCGGTTAAATCTGTTCAGAAGAACAATCAAATATTATTTGGTTATTATGAACTCAGCGTTCATAATAACCAAGTTTTTGTGCCCTTTATTTTGGAAGATAATCAGATGAATACACGTTTCTTCAAAACCTTGAAAGAAAATTATTCCATCAATCCTAAATCTTCCTTATACCCCATCATTTAAACCTGAGGCAACTTAAAGCCATTATGGTAGCCCGCTGCCAATAATTTATTGGCTTCAGCTTCTTTAAATCGTTGTTTTTCCTTCTCCCAATAGATCTTTTTCCCTGTTCTATAGGCAATGTTTCCCATTTGGGAGAATTTAGCAATATGACTTCCTACCTCTAGGGGAGCATTTAAAATATTTCCATTTTTGGTCCGGATGGCTTCCACAAAATTCTGCATGTGCAAATCCAGTCCATTGTCTACTTTCTTCTGATAGGGAACAGCCTCCATCCTATCCATCTCTGGAATCACTTCCCAGCCATTTCTATCCAATACCAAAGTGCCATTGTTACCTATAAAGGCAATACCGTGTTCACGACTATATGGACCTCCTGAAATACTGGTTGCATGTTCCCATTGGATATTGAATCCATCAAATTCATAGACAGTAGTCAAGGTGTCAGGGGTATCACCTGCATCATCAGGATAAGCAAATTTACCTCCTGCTGCCATGATGGAATTCGGATCTGAAACCTTCATCCCCAATAGCGCATAATCCAATAGATGGACTCCCCAGTCGGTCATCAGACCACCTGCGTAATCCCAGTACCACCTAAAATTATAGTGGAAACGATTCGGATTGAATGGTCTTGTCTTAGCGGGACCTAACCAAGATTTATAATCAACACCTGCTGGAACTGGTCCATCAGGCTCAACTGGAACACGCTTTTTCCAACCTAAGTAAGCCCAAGCTTTTACTAAGCGAACCTTCCCTAATTTCCCTGAGTGCACAAATTCAATGGCATCCTTAAAGTGCTTCTGCGATCGTTGCCACTGT
The DNA here is from genome assembly GCF_024261425.1 of Sphingobacterium sp. LZ11T8. Classification (NCBI taxonomy): domain Bacteria; kingdom Pseudomonadati; phylum Bacteroidota; class Sphingobacteriia; order Sphingobacteriales; family Sphingobacteriaceae; genus Sphingobacterium; species Sphingobacterium sp. LZ11T8. The sequence goes on from NZ_JANBZY010000003.1 coordinate 250,253, forward strand.
CCTACCTGCACAATGCTGTTATACTTTTCTTTCGCTGCTAGCATGGCATTACACTCCACAATGGAATTCCCAATGGGTTTCTCCACATAAACTGCCTTACCAGCTTTACAGGCATCCACCAACATCAGGCAATGCCAATGGTCAGGCGTACCGATTATGACAGCATCGACCTCAGGATCTTTCAATAAGGCTTTATAATCTTTATATACCTTAGGTTTTTGACCTAAAGCTTCTAATTGTTTCTGCCTTTCCTGAATCACAGCATCATCCACATCACAGATAGCGGTGCAACTTACATTGGATACTTTTAGGATGGAACTTAAATCTGACCAACCCATCCCCTTGATACCAATAGCGCCAACACGCAGGGTAGATTGTTTTTTCGTCCTACCATATAATGATGTTAGGTGCAAGGCAGGAAATAACAAAGCTGACTTGTAAATAAATTCTCTTCTTGAAATGCTCATTCGTTTTAGGTTTCTATGAATTTACGGATCTTCCTGCAAATTCTACATAATTTTATAACTATTAATGGAAATTATGTAACAATTCTAAACCCAATTCTCCTGAAATTTGTATTCATTAATAACGATCAATAGCATGATGAAGAATCACACATATAAAGTAACAGGTATGACCTGCAATGGCTGTAGGACCAACGTCGAGAAAAAGCTGAATGAGATTCCTGGGATCAAAGCTCAAGTAAGTCTTGAAAAAGCGGAGGCCCAGATACAGGCCGACGAACCTATCCATATTACCGATCTTCAAGATAAGCTCAATGAACTGGGCGGACATTATCAGATCCATCAAGAGGAAAATCTGGACAGTCATGCTCCAACCGAAAAGATATTCTCAGTGACTGGAATGACCTGCAATGGCTGCAGGACTAATGTGGAGAAAAAACTGAATGAAATTCCGGAACTTCAAGCTACCGTAAATCTTGAAAAGGGAGAAGCCCAAATCAAAGCAAAATCTGCCATTTCCACCGAAGAACTACAAAATAAATTGGATGAATTAGGTGGACATTACCATATCCAGGAGAAAGGAAGTGCCCCGCACATGCATCATCAACATTCGCATGAGCCTGAGCTATCTGAAAGTGGAGAATATATCTGCCCAATGTTTTGCGAGGGTAAGGACAAGATTTATCATGAACCTGGCAGATGTCCGGTTTGTAATATGCATTTACGCCCTGTGGAAAAAGTGGACTTCAATGCTCCCTCCCATCAACATCAGGCACAACCGACGGTCAATGCCAACAATGCTGGGAAATACTATTGCCCTATGATGTGTGAAGGGGATAAAGTCTACGATAAGTTTGGTTCTTGTCCAGTTTGTGGAATGAATTTGGAAAAAATTCCTGATACCACCCTTAAAGTGGAATACACCTGCCCCATGCACCCAGAAATCGTTCAGGATCACCCTGGAGATTGCCCAATCTGCGGAATGGAGCTTGTCCCTAATCAGGTTACCGAAGAAGATGACCAACACTATCGGGACCTACTAAAGAAATTCTGGATTTCCGTCGCATGTACAGTGCCTGTATTTATCCTGTCCATGGGCGATATGTTGCCCGGTCAACCGATCAGTCAGGTTATCCCGTATAAAGTCAATGCCTGGTTGCAATTGATCTTGACATTACCTGTAGTTTTCTATACCTGTTGGATGTTCTTCCAACGTGCATGGACCTCTTTCAAGACTTGGAACCTGAATATGTTCAGCCTGATTGGCTTAGGAGCAGCAGCAGCTTTTATTTTTAGTTTATTGGCCTTTTTCTTCCCCCAGATCTTCCCTGAAGAACTAAAGGGGCATCATGGAGAGGTCCACCTGTATTTCGAATCCGTTGTGGTCATCCTTACCTTGGTTTTATTAGGTCAGGTAATGGAAGCCAAAGCCCATTCTAAAACTAATTCTGCCATTAAGGAATTGATCAAATTAAGTCCTGCTGAAGCTATCCTGGTTGAAAATGGAAAAGAAAGGAAAATATCGATCCACGATGTTAAAGTAGGGAATATCTTAAGGGTAAGAGCAGGAGATAAAGTCCCAGTAGACGGAATTGTGACTGAAGGTAATACTTCCATCGACGAAGCCATGATTACCGGAGAGCCTATTCCCGTTGAAAAATCAAAAGACGATCAGGTAATCGGTGGAACCATCAACGGAAACCATGAGATTTTGATCAAAGCGGAAAAGGTGGGTTCTGAAACCCTCCTTTCCCAAATCATTCAGCTGGTAAATAATGCCAGTCGAAGTCAACCTCCTATTCAAAAACTGACCGATAAGGTTTCCAAAATATTTGTCCCTGCCGTTATTGCCATTGCAATCTTGACCTTTATCCTTTGGAACATATCATCTGTCCCCAATAGTACGGCCATGGCTTTTTCAAATATGTTGGCTGTATTGATTGTTGCCTGTCCTTGTGCATTAGGTCTTGCAACGCCTATGTCTGTTATGGTGGGAATTGGAAAAGGAGCAAAAAATGGTATCCTGATCAAAAACTCAGAAGCGCTGGAAAAACTTGAAAAAGCCAATGTGCTGGTTGTGGACAAAACAGGTACTATTACAGAAGGTAAACCTTCCGTATCTGAGGTTACTTCAGAAAACGACAAATTCTCAGAAAATGACATCCTTCAGATTGCAGCATCTGTCAATAAAAACAGTACCCATCCGCTGGCACAGGCCATGACGGATAAGGCCAAAGAAAATGGCTTACAGCTATTAGATGTTGCTCAATTTGAAAACATTTCAGGCAAGGGTGTCAAAGGCCATATATTCCATATGACCGCCTTACTTGGAACACCAAGATTAATGGAAGAACAGCATATCGAGGTCAGCAATGAACAACTCCAAAAGATTGAGGAATTACAGAAAAAGGGAAATTCTGTATCCGTACTTGCCATCGATGGAAAAGTTGCTGGCTTGGTTGCCGCATTTGATGCTTTGAAAAAAAGCAGCATAGAGGTAATCAAGAGATTTATGGACGAGGGTGTTGAAGTCTATATGTTTACTGGTGACAACCAAAATACTGCAGATATCGTTGCGAAAGAGGCAGGTATCGACCATGCGAAAGGCAGTTTATTGCCTGAAGACAAACTAAATGGTATCAAAGAACTGCAAAAGGCTGGTAAAAAGGTGATCATGGTCGGTGATGGAATCAACGATGCTCCAGCTTTAACCCAAGCAGATGTGGGTATTGCCATGGGCACCGGAACAGATGTTGCCATCCAAAGTGCAGAAATCACCTTGATAAAAGGAGATCTTATCGGCGTGCACAAAGCCTTCAAGCTAAGTAAATCCATGCTGAGGAACATCAAGCAAAACCTATTGTTCGCATTTTTATACAATGTCATCGGTATTCCCATTGCAGCCGGTATATTATATCCATCTTTTGGGATTCTGATGTCCCCAATGATCGCAGCTGCAGCCATGAGCTTGAGTTCTGTCTCTGTAATTGTCAATTCATTGAGATTAAATGCAGTGAAATTGGATTAAGAGGAAAGGATTTAGGATCTATGAAAATAAATTCCAGAGGACATTGACATTTCATTTTTTTTCATGCTGTGGCACGAAACATCTCGGAATAAAACAGACCAAATCGATAAACTGGTTGAGGATTACATTGCTGTACTTTCCTGAACCTTCTTTCCTTTTTTTTGTCATGTTGAGGCACGAAACATCTCAGAATAATAAGGGGTTGCACTGGCGTACAGTTCCTGCACCTTCGGTGCAGGATGACACACATTAGTAGTAGAGAACCGTACAGATTCCCCACTAATCGTTCAGAATCAAAATGCATTAAAGAGGGATTCAGAGTGAAACGAAGAATCTATTTTTTATTTTATTTTTTTGAGGTGGTTGTCATCGTAAGATGAGAAAACTATTTCAAGTTAAGTATGGATAGTTCCGAGACCCTTCGGCAAGCCCTCAGGGTGACACAGAAAGGTATAGAAAAACATTTCACCCACGCTGTGGGTTCGCCATTACAAACATTCACCTTCCGGAGGAAGCCCTTTAGCCCCCGGCTCATTTCCAATGGCGGAAAAATGGAAAGAATGCCGTTGCCCTGTGCGATGGGATTGGCCTTGGAATGCTTTCAAAAAATTCTCCATCAAAAGGGAGAATTTTGAAGGAAGATATTCCCGACAACAAGGCATTCTTGTCCATGTGCGGATGACCGTGCGAAAAGCCATCTTAAATGAGCCGAAGCCTTTTGGTTACTTTTGGGCTTCAAAAGTAACGAAGAAAATTGGTATCCGTGAGCTCCTTCGTCGGTTTGGTTACTTTTGGGCTTCAAAAGTAACGAAGATAATTGGCATCCGTGAGCTCCTTCGTCGGTTTGGTTACTTTGGGCTTCAAAAGTAACGAAGAGAATTGGTATCCGTGAGCTCCTTCGTCGGTTTGGTTACTTTTGGGCTTCAAAAGTAACGAAGAGAATTGGTATCTGTGAGCTCCTTCGTCGGTTTGGTTACTTTGGGCTTTAAAAGTAACGAAGAAAATGATTTTAATTCATGTTTGTATGGGGCGGGCGTATTCGATACGCCCCTAACGTATTGGGGACTTTCCTGCGACAAATTGACCCAAATCTTGGTCCATTCTCTCATCCTCGTTGGGTGAGCTCTCCCTGAGCGAAGCCGAAGGGGAGTCGAATCCCAATCCTGGTTCAAAACAATCCTTCAATCGACTATTATTTAGCCCTAAAAATTTAATTCAAATCACCTTTCTTCATTTCATTCACTTTCTTCGCCAGCAGCAGGTGCGAGACCAGCCCCAAGACCGCAAAACTTGCCCCTACTGTACATACTCCTGTCCAACCGGCAAATCCCCAAGCCTGTGCTGCCAGCCATGAACCGAAAGAACCTCCGATAAAGTAGGTCACCATATAAACCGTATTCAACCTACTTGTTGCAGGGGTCTTGATAGCGAAATAATCGGATTGGTTCATGATATGCGAAGATTGCAATCCCAGATCGATCATGACAATGCCGATTACTAAGCCCAAATAGGTATTCCCCATAAAATAGGTAAAGAACCAACTGAAAAGGAGGATAAAAAGTGAAACCGTAATAATTTTATGTCTAGACCAAACTCGATTTAATTTACCAACAAAGGCAGCACCTAAGGCTCCTGCTGCGCCAATCAAGCCAAATGTACCCGCCACGGATGGACCGACCTCAAAGGGTGGCTCTTCCAAGTGAAAGGCCAAAGTGGTAAATACTGCACATAAAGAACCGAAACTAACTGCACCTCTAAATGATGCCAATTGTAGGATAGGTTCTGATTTTGCCAGATTCCAAACAGACTTCATTAAGGAAGAATAATTCCCTTTGAAGTTAGGTTTCATTTCCGGCAACATACGGTACACAAAGATCCATGAAATCAACATCAGGACTGCGGCTCCATAATAAATACTTCGCCAGCCCCAAATATCACCTACAATACCGCCGATAAACCTGGAAAGTAAAATTCCCATCAACAAGCCTGACATCACCATGCCGATATTATGGGACCTATTCTCTTCATTAGATAGGTCCGCAACCATAGGTACAAATAACTGTGGTATAACGGAGGTACATCCTATCAAGAAACTCGCCATGGAAATCATCCATAACTCTTTGGACATGGCCATCCAAAGCAAGGCTAAAAAAACAAATACCAGATCAATAAGTATCAACCTCTTTCTGAACAGCTTATCACCTAATGGAATGATCATCAATAATCCAAAGGCATATCCAAGCTGGGTCAAGACGGTAATCTTACTGATTGTGGATTCAGAAACCTCAAATTCTGATGCCATCTCTGCCAATAAAGGCTGATTATAATAATTATTCGCTACAACAACCCCTGATACGATTGTCATGAGCCATAACAGGGATTTTGAAAGTATAGGATTTCCGCTTTTTTCCATAGATTCTCTTAATATCGTAAATCTAAAGAATCTAGCCTTGGTTTGGATTTAAAACTTAAAATTTATAAATCCTATTTGAGTTACCTTCAATTATTAAAGGAACAGCACCATTCCTTCAGCATATCCCACAGAAACATCTTAGCTGTGACGCCTCAAGCGCTCAGCAAAATCCGAAAAAGGGTCGCTTATGCCTAATTCTTGAGGACCTGACAAACAAAATGATTTTTTGACAGTACAGATTTCCCGAAATCCATGACATTTTGGCTATTATTTTAACTATTATCAGTTGAAGAAATTAGCTATGGTTTGAAGATTGTTTGTTAATTGTCATTAAAAAATCCGGTAAATAATTTAAACTACCTGTATTTCAACACCTTATTGATTAGTTAAAAAAAATAGTTGCTTAAACATCTAATACGTCGATCAAGTTGGTACAGATATTGACTATTTGACCATATATGACAATAAAGTCAAACAATTAATATTGAAATCATGAAAAAATTATTACTTACATTATCTGCTGTAGCAGTATTAGGATTAGCAGCAAATGCACAAACTGAAAAAGGTAAATTTATGCTAGGTGGCCAAGTTACCTACCAAGGTCATTCTATTAAAGATTCAGACACAAAATCAAATGAGTTTAGCATTATCCCTAATGTGGGTTACTTTGTAGCCGATAATATCGCTGTAGGTACTGGTATTGGTTACTCTTGGAATGAACGCCAAAATGGTCCTGACACAAAAAATAACTATTCTTCTTTTGTTGTTGCTCCATTTGGAAGAATGTACAGTAACAATGAAGGTCCTGTAAAATTCTTCGGTCAATTGACTGTTCCTATGTCATGGGGTACTGAAAAATTAAATGGTGATAAAACAAGTACTACAGCAAACTATGGTGTGGAATTAGCTCCTGGTGTGGCTTACTTCCCTACTTCAAACTTAGGTATTGAATTTAAAGTAAAAGGTTTGTTCTACAACAATGGTTCTTCAACTGATGAAGCTACTGATGTAAAATCTACAGTGAATTCATACGGATTGAACGTTAATTCATTAGCTCCAACTGTTGGTGTTACTTTTCACTTTTAATCGATAATAATTATTATAGATAAAGGGATTGCCTAAACGGGCAATCCCTTTATTTTTTACCTACTTTTCTCCAAACGTACTAGTTTTCCATCCAGATGGGCAAGGCAAATTGTTTCAATAGATTGGCCAATTTCACTTCTTCTATCTCGGTTTTTTTTACCCAACGGATTTCCCTAAGTTCCGCATGTGGTTCTATCTTTTCAAATTGATCCACAAATTCACATTGAAAAACATAGCCCCGGACCGTTTTTCCCTTTTCATTGACAGCTTGGGCCTCATGTACGCCTAAGAGCTTACAATGCTGTTCTTCCAAATTAATATGCAATTCTTCGTTCAGTTCCCGGATCAAACTATCCACGGGTCGCTCTTCCGCGTCTATCTTGCCTCCCGGAAGCTGATAATAGCTGGAGCCATTTTTTTGGACGGTCAATAACTCGTCCTGTTTGTTAATGATAACTCCAACGGCAATGGTGATGTAGTTATTTAGCTTCATTTGATGAATTTGAGAATTAATTTCCTAATTTCCGAAATAATGGAATGATTTTTAGTATTCAATAGGTTGATATTGAAGTTAATCCTATTTTTGCATCAAAAATAGATTACAATCCACTAAAAAACACCAAACTAGCGAATGAAACATTACTTTTTCTGGTCCTTACTCTTTGCTTTATTAATCGTCGCATCCTGTAAGAACTCGTCAAAAACCACTAGTGCTGCTGAGAAAAGAAAGCAAGATTCCATAGAGCGCGTTAAAAAAGCTCAAGAAGAAGCGGAAAGAGCAGAAAGGGAAAGACCTCGCACTGCAGCTGACATCAAACTGGAAAAAGATCTACAATACGATAAACACTCTTTAGAGGAAACCTATCCTTACAAGGATACCACCCGCCAATTCCAAATCGAAAAGATCAAGGAAAAATTGGCATTCATTGAAAATTTCCAAAGGGCTCCCCATCAATATGGCGTCCTTCAAAACTATAAAAACCGTAATGGCGAAGCTGCCGTTGTGGAAAACTTTGTCCGTAATGCCTATAAACGGGTTTCCGACACCTTAGGCACCGAAAAATATCAGTCTGCACCGCTATACCAAGCCGAAGACAGTAAAAAACCTTCCATTTACGGCCGTGATGGATCCTTGGTAAGCTTGGAAAGCGCCGACACCCTAAAGATGGTCAAGGTCAATGGTATCTCCTTTGAAGGAACCTGGTTTGTGCCGAAAAGATATGTTAAATCTATCGGTGATTCCCTGAAAATTACCCATGTCAACATTGTAGATGTTACAAACCAAAATATTATGACCGTGGAAAGAACGGGCGAAAATGAATGGAAAATCCGCAGTATGAACCCTGCTACATCGGGTCAGCACAACCCGCCTCACCAGATGGAAACACCGGTTGGAATCTTTATGGTCCAAGAACAAAAACCAAAAATGTTCTATTACGGCGATGGGACGACGACCATTGAAGGATTTGCCCCATATGCGTCCCGATTCACCAATGGAGGCTATATTCACGGTGTTCCGGTGAATAATCCAAAAGGTAAGATCGTGGAGTATTCATGGTCATTGGGTACGACACCAAGGTCACATATGTGTGTCAGAAATGCGTCATCTCATGCCAAGTTTGTTTACGACACGTCAAAACCCTTTAAATCCCTGGTGGTTGTAATAGACTAGAACCGTATTTAACACTTTGATTGTCATATTTTTCCTAGCTTTGTAAAAAGAGACTAGGAAAATGTGCTTATGAATAAACTATTGCTTATTTCATTATGGGCTATTGCGACCTCCACAATGTCTGGAGACCTAAACATCAATCCGCAAGTAAATGCTCCTAAAGAAATCACACAGACAAAAGTAGAAGTAGTAAAAGATCCAGTTAAAGAATTATATGATGAAATGAAACTGCAAGGGATCATTAAATGGGACGCCTTCGAGCAAGCTATGCAAGGTTACCAGCAATTGAACCCGAAGAACAGGAACATCATGACCATCATTGATTTCACCTTGCCTTCAACCGACAAAAGAATGTATGTCCTGGACATGAAAGCCAAAAAGCTTTTATACCACAACATAGTTTCCCATGGAAGAAACAGCGGTGAAAAATTTGCAAAATCTTTTTCTAACAAACACGGATCTTTCCAAAGTTCACTTGGATTCTACTATGCTGAAGAAACCTATTACGGCGGAAATGGATTCTCATTGCGCCTGGATGGACTTGAAAAAGGAATCAATGATCAAGCAAGACCTAGGGCCATCGTGGTTCATGGAGCTGATTATTGCAGTACAGATATCATTAAATCTACCGGTAGATTAGGAAGAAGCTACGGCTGCCCTGCCCTACCTCGCGAATTGACCAAACCGATCATCAATACGATCAAAGGTGGAAGTCTGATGTATATCTATGCCGGAAACAAAGAATATCTGGCCTCTACAAAATTTGTAAAGAAACATCCTTTGGAACCAACCTCTACCCTGATTGCCACTCAGCATGATGAGGAAACAGGTAAATCCAAAACTGTTCTGAATTAAGTATTTAGTACTAAATATTTAGTATTTAGACGGAGGTTCCGATAAAAGATAAAGATCATGGATCCGGTTATTGAAACTGGGGTTCATGATCTTTTTTTTGATTACATATTTAGAAATATGGAATAACGGCAAAATTTGCTAGCTTCGAATTGAAACTATACGTTCTTTTTTGGCAAACAAAACATTCCCCCACCAACAAGGAATTTCAATAATATCTTGAATTCAAAATCAACCTATCAAAAGGCCAATTTTTTGGACAGGATTTTAGCTAAAAGACCTACCTTATTCGAGACATATTCGAGAATCATTCGGGAATTTACTGGATTGAATTGGGAATTGATCCCTAACATATTTTCAATTTTCCGAATGTGTCTCGAACAAGGTCAAACTGAGGTCAAGATAATAGGCACGAAAAAGGCCATGATAAAATCATGACCTTTAAATCTTAATATTTCTATAATCCAGACTAGCTGCTGAAGTATGCTCTTAAGTTCTTACCTTCCATCCAGTTCATGAAGGCACGGTTTACAACCTTGTTACCTCCCGGAGTAGGATAGTTACCAGAGAAGTACCAATCACCTTTGTGGTTTGGACAGGCAATATGCAAGTTATCCAACGTTTGGAAAATTACTTCCAACTCTGCGTTCAGGTTATGAGGTTTCACGATCCTGGAGATCTCTTGCGAGATCTGATCATCGGTAAACGGCTCATAGATTGCCTTTACATAGTTTTCAACCTGATCTTTCGGCATGGTCGTTGAAGCCAAACATTTTTGATAGACCTCATCAATGATGTGGGCCAATCCATTCTTGCGCAATAAGGCGATTGCTGCCTCAAATGCAACGAACTCTGACATCCTGGACATATCGATACCATAACAGTCCGGATAACGGATTTGAGGCGCTGAAGAAACGATTACGATCTTTTTAGGATGTAGACGGTCCAGAATGGTTAGGATACTCTGCTTTAAGGTCGTTCCCCTAACGATAGAGTCATCGATGGCAACGATGGTATCTTCATGGTCATTTACGATACCGTAAGTTGTATCGTAGACATGTTGTACCATATCTTGACGGTCAGCATCTTGCGTGATAAAGGTGCGGAGTTTGGCATCTTTCACGTTCAATTTCTCGAAACGAGGTTTTAGATCCAATACTTCATTCAATTCTTCATCCGAGATTTTATCCGTGCGGTTCAAAAGGGCCTCTTTCTGGCAATCTCTGACATGTTGGTTGATTCCTTCCATCATACCGTAGTAAGATACTTCGGCAGTATTCGGGATGAAAGAGAATACCGTATTCTTGATATCGTTGTTGATACCCTTCAATACTTGGGGGATCAATAATTTACCAAGGGATTTACGTTCTTGGTAGATATCAGCATCTGACCCTCTGGAGAAATAGATTCTCTCAAAGGAACAGGACATCTGTTCTACCGGTTGTCTGAACATTTCTTCAGTTACCGTTCCATCTTTTTTAGCGATCAAGGCATGGCCTGGTTTGATCTCTTTGACAGCAGTCAATGGAATGTTGAAAGCTGTTTGTATTACTGGTCTTTCCGAAGCCACGACCAACACTTCATCGTCTTGGTAGTAGAATGCTGGGCGGATACCTGCAGGATCACGCATAACGAAAGCATCTCCATGACCGAAAATACCGGCGATGGTATAGCCACCATCCCAAGTCTTTGCTGAACGGGTCAATATCTTGGCAACATCGATGTTTTTCGCAATCTGGGCGGAAATCTCAATATTGGAAAAACCGTCCTGCTTGAATTTATCGAAAAGCTTTTGGTTTTCTTCATCTAGGAAGTGACCGATTTTTTCCAGTACCGTAACCGTATCCGCTTGTTCCTTAGGGTGCTGTCCGAGATCGTACAGTTGCTGCAACAGTTCATCCACATTGGTCATGTTGAAGTTACCTGCTACAACGAGATTTCTGGACATCCAGTTATTCTGTCTAAGGAATGGATGACAGCTTTCAATACTGTTTTTACCATGTGTGCCGTAACGCAAATGGCCTAATAACACTTCGCCCGTGAAGCTCACATTGTCTTTCAACCATTGGGTATCCTTGGATTCCTCAGGATAAGCTTTGTTAACCGCAGCGAACTTCTTCTGAACGTATTCGAAGATTTCGGCAACTGCCGAAGACCCCATGGCCCTGTACCTCGAAATATAACGGTTACCAGGCTTGACGTCGAATTTAATCGTCGCAATACCCGCTCCATCTTGGCCTCTATTGTGCTGCTTCTCCATAAGAAGGTACAATTTGTTGATGCCGTAATAGGGCGTACCGTATTTTTCTTGATAATAAGATAGGGGTTTTAGTAGTCGGATTAGTGCGATACCGCACTCGTGTTTTATAGCGTCACTCATATCTTGAATTGATGGCACAAAGGTACGGAATTTTGAAAAAATATCAGATACATCTTAATGTAAAAAATATTTCACTTAAAGATAGACTTCAGACAAGAGACATCAGACACCAGAACGGAAATATCGGATATTACTGTTAAAATAATGTGGAGTTAATTACATTCTATAATCCTGTTGAGGGAAAAAGAATTTTGTATGGTTGGGCGTATCTGATATGCCCTTCCATACAAGACCTTTGGTACTGCGGCTCTCTCCTTATGGGTTTACAACTTTTGGCTTTGTGTATTCGATGAATTTTTCACGTCTTGAAACAAACTCAGCTTTTTCTATGCGTTGCCAAGTCATATAGCTATTGACCATGATACCGTCTGAAAGAATTGGTTCAACGGATTTCAGGTACAGGATATCACCTTCAAAATCGATCTTGCGTTCCTGGAATTGACCTTCCCAATTCGGGAATGAAGATGTTGTAATGGAATATTGAACAATAGCATTGTTATTGTCGATCTTATATGAACCGGCAAAAGCGATAAAACCTTTGACCTGTTCTTGGATTTCCTTTTCGTTCGCTAAATAGCGGTCATCAGAGGCATATTGACTGCGCTCTGAACTTGATATCTGGACTGACATAAAGCCATCAGCTCCATACATTAATAATCCCTTTGGAGATTGGCCCATCGGGAATATTGAATCTGCACCTTTAATAGGTACTTCTATATAGGATAGTAGTTGCCATGTGCCTACTAATTCATTCTTCAATGTTGTCATTTAGGGGTTATTGTTTGCCATTATAACGGCGATTCTTCATTAATAGTTTGTAACATTCCTTATATAGATATTTCTGTGACAAACGAAACATCTGTATATTCGGTAAACAAGTTTTAGACCAACATTGGTTCCTAAAAAAGAAGAAAATCTTAATCCCTTGAATATGAACATGAATTGTTATTGTGGTTCTGGAAATAATTATGAAGATTGTTGCAAAATTGTACATCTTGACCTAAAAAATGCCGAATCTGCCGAGCAGCTGATGCGGGCAAGATATAGTGCTTTCTGCCTATCCTTGGTCGATTTTCTGTATAATTCCTTCCACCCCAACAGCAGAAGGTTCCAGAAAAAGTCCGAAATTGAACAGTGGAGCAAAGAGAATAAATGGGAAGGATTGGAAATCATAAAAGCCACTGAAAACACAGTAGAATTTAGGGCCATTTATGTGGATCCCTTCGGTGAAAAACGGCTGCACCGTGAAAAATCCAGGTTCCAAAAACTGCAGGGGACTTGGTACTATTTGGATGGCAGAATAATTGCCTAAATAATATTATGGTTTTTGAGGGTTTGGAATTTATTGGAAATTAGTAAATTAGTAAATAACTAAATATTTTAAACTATGGGAAAGTTTGTAATTTCAACTAGGAAGAATGGGGAATTCCAGTTCAACCTAAAAGCTGCAAATGGACAGGTCATCCTAAGCAGTGAAGGTTATACCACAAAAGCTGCTTGTGAAAACGGGATACAGTCCGTTAAGAAAAATTCACAAGACAGTTCAAAATTTGACAAGTTAACAGCAAAGAACGGTAAGTTTTACTTCAACCTAAAAGCTGCCAACGGTCAGATCATCGGAACTAGCGAAATGTACGAAAGCGAAGCTGGCCGCAGCAACGGCATCAAATCAATCCAAGAAAACGCTCCTGACGCAAGTATTGACGATACAACAGTTTAATATTCGAAAATATTACCACTATGGAGAGCCACATTGATTGTGGCTTTTTTTGTGGCCAGATGTACGGATGATGTCCATCTCTCCAGCAAAGGAATGAACCGGGGGGATAAAGAGCTTCCTCCGGAAGGATGGATGAATGTTTTGAGAAACAATTGGAAGGGGTGAGATATTTTTCTGCAAATTTCTTCGTTACTTTTGAAGCCCAAAAGTAACCAAACCGACGAAGGAGCTCACGGATACCAAAAACTACTCGAATCCGTAAAGGCTTCGGCTCATTTAAGATGGCTTTTCGCACCATCCACTACACATGGACAAGAATGCCTTGTTGTCGGGAATATCTTTCAAAAGATCCTCCCATCAAAAGGGATGATCTTTTGAAAGCATTCCAAGGCCAATCCCATCGCACAGGGCAACGGCATTCTTTCCATTTTTCCGCCATTGGAAATGAGCCGGGGGCTAAAGGGCTTCCTCCGGAAGGTGAATGTTTGTTAATGGTGAGAACCCCCACCGGGGGTGAAATGTTTTTCTATACCTTTCTGTGTCACCCTGAGGGCTTGCCGAAGGGTCTCGGAACTATCCATACTTAACTTGAAATAGTTTTCTCATCTTACGATTTCGAAATGAAGAATTCTTGCAATAAAGAGAACCCTAGAAGGGTTCAATTATTTTAGTAATCCCATCGCACAGGGCAACGGCATTCTTTCCATTTTTCCGCCATTGGAAATGAGCCGGGGGCTAAAGGGCTTCCTCCGGAAGGTGAAATGTTCCTTTACCCACTGCCAATGCCAAATTCTTGCAATAAAAAGAACCCTAGAAGGGTTCAATTATTTTAGCAATCCCATCGCACAGGGCAACGGCATTCTTTCCATTTTTCCGCCATTGGAAATGAGCCGGAGGCTAAAAGGCTTCCTCCGGAAGGTGAAATGTTCCTTTACCCACTGCCAATGCCAAATTCTTGCAATAAAAAGAACCCTAGAAGGGTTCAATTATTTTAGCAATCCCATCGCGCAGGGCAACGGCATTCTTTCCATTTTTCCGCCATTGGAAATGAGCCGGAGGCTAAAGGGCCTCCTCCGGAAGGTGAATGTTTGTTAATGGTGAGAACCCCCAGAGGGGGTGAAATATTTTTCAATAAATCTTTCTGAATGGACATAAATCAAAGAAATTAGTTTTCTCATCTTACGATTTCGATGACAGTGATCCTAAAAACTAGATTCTGAGTTTCACTCTGAATCCCTCTAGGTCACATTTTGATTCTGAACGATCAGTGAAGAATCTGTTCGGTTCTCCTCCTCTAGATCTTGTCATTCTTAACCGAAGGTTAAGAAACCGTACGCCAAAAAAATCCATATTATTTAAATTGATTAGGTCTGTAATATTTCGAGACCCTTCCTTCGTCAGGTTGACACCGGAAAGGGACATTTTTTTGCGCTCCGCAATCCCAACAGGTGAGGCTATTTCAAATCTTGGTCTATCCTCTCATCCTGTACCCTGAGCGGCGGCGAAGGGTATCCTGGTTAATTCCCAGTTCTTGGTCTATCCTCACATCCTTTCCATCCTGGTTCAAAACCAACTGCCATATCCTATCCACCCCCAACCTCTCAAAACAAAAAACAGGAGCAACCTTTCGGTTACTCCTGTTTCCATTTTATATCAGGATCTGTTTACCAGATAACGATACGTTTATCTTTAGGGATGTACAGTTTGTCACCCTCTTTGGTTTCGAATGCTTTGTGGAACGCATCTAAATTGATGATCGGACCTGTCGCACGGTATTGAGCTGGAGAGTGTGGGTCAGTTTTCACTTGGTTTACCACAAACTCATCTGTCGTTTTAGTACGCCAGATTGTTGCCCATGACAGGAAGAAACGTTGATCTTGTGTGAAACCATCGATCAATCCTGGGTTTCCTTTGTCTTTCAGGTACATTTGCAATGCATCAAAAGCAACAGAAGAACCACCTAGGTCACCGATATTTTCACCTAAGGTGAACCTTCCGTTTACAAATACCCCTGGTACTGGCTCGTATGCTTCAAACTGTGCAACTAAAGCATCAGCAGCTGCTTCAAATTTAGTTCTGTCATCATCAGTCCACCAGTTGTTCAAGTTACCATTTCCATCGTACTGTGAACCTGAATCATCAAAACCATGAGATAACTCATGACCGATTACTGCACCGATACCACCAAAGTTCACTCCTGGATCAGCTTTGTAATCATAGAATGGAGGTTGTAAGATAGCTGCTGGGAATACAATCTCATTGAACAATGGACTGTAGTAAGCATTAACGGTTTGAGGTGTCATTCCCCATTCAGATTTGTCAACAGGTTTTCCTTGTTTAGCAAGGTTTTCTTCAAATGACCAACGACGTACATTATTTACGTTTTCGATCAAGGAAGTACCAACCTGAAGACTTGAATAGTCTTTCCATTTATCAGGATATCCGATCTTCACGGTAAACTTAGAAAGTTTCTCCAATGCTTTTTCTTTGGTCGTAGGCGACATCCAAGCTAGATCTTTGATGTGTACATTGAAAGATTTGATCAAGTACTGCACCAATTCTTCACAGGCAGCCTTCGCTTCAGCAGGGAAATTTTCTTTAACGTACAGCTTTCCTAACAATTCACCAGCATTGCCATTGACAAATTCCAATCCTCTTTTGTCCAGCGAACGTTGTTCTTTCTGACCTCTTAGTTTCCTCCCATAGAAATCAAAAGACAACTGATCTAATTCTTCTGTCAAATAACCAGTAGCATCATCCATTACATGGAATTTCAAGTATTCCTTGATTACCGGTAAATTTTCCTCATTAACGATCTTATCTAGGTTTTGGTAATAGTTAAGTTCACCAATGATTACGGTATCAGCTTTGAATCCAAGGGTCTGGATGTATTTTGCCACATCCATGTTCTTTACCATTTTATTCAAGTCTTTCACCGCTACAGGATTGTAACGTTTCTGAGCATCACGCATCTCTTCTACTGTTTTCAGGTTTGAAGCGATCAATTTCTCAAATTCAATTACTTTAGGACCTTTCAGGTCTCTGGTCTTCGGATCAACCTTGCCATATAAGGCGTTGATATATTGGTTGTAGTTTCCTAAAGTCTCTGTATTTTTGGCATCTTCTTTTTGGTAATAAGTACGGCCAAGACCTAATCCGCCACCACCTAAATAAACAGCATTCATGTTACTGTTTTTCATGTGGGCATAAACATAGGCACCGAAGAAAGGGTTACCACCGATAGCTCCGTATTTAACGAAGTAATCGTAAAGACCTTTCAGGTTCTTCACTTGGTCGATATCCTTCAATTGTTGTTGGATAGGTGCTATCCCCAACTTGTTACGGGTATCAAAGTCTACATAAGATTTATATAGATCAGCGATCTTTTGCCCATCGGTTCCTTTTTCGAATTTAGTGTTCAAAGATTCTTTAAGGATTTTCAAGGCCGCTTCATCCGTGTTTTCTCTTAGTTGATCAAAAGAACCCCAACGAGCCTTATCAGAAGGAATTTCTACAGTTTTCATCCAATTACCATTGACGTAATTGTAGAAATCATCTTGAGGACGAACGGATTTGTCCATGTAGGAAACATTGATTGCTTGATGTTCTTGCCCGTAAACATAAGCTGAACTAGCAAATAATGCTGCCATTAATACGTATTGTTTCATAATTAACCTATTTTGTTTTAGAACTAAGAGATAGTTCCTATGCAAACATAGCGATTCTAGGAAAAAACAGAAAGTAACTATTTTTATATATTTAATTGATTTTAATTTAACACAATGGAATTGCTAAATTGGCCGAAATGATAATTCAGGTAGAAAACATCGATTATTTATTGGTCAGCAGCGATAAAAAAGGGATCAGCATAGATTTTAATACGGAAGATTTACCGGTAATCTATGCCCCTGCAGATCTTTCTATCCAGGAACTGACAGCTTATGTGAAGCGATTTGCCAAGAAAGAACAGAAGAAATCCATGGCAGATGAAGAAATGGAATTCTTTACCCTAAAACTATTCTCCAAAGACTATCCTGTAAGACCTCTGACCAATGGACAGTCTAAACCTTATCTAAAAAACAATATCATCTATTATTCCAAGTCTCTATTTAAGAGCAAAAACCAAGAAAGACTTGAAAAACAGCTACGACAATATATGTTTGAACAAGTCATCAAGACGATGATCGGGAAATGGGAGGAGATATTGGATTACCTTCTGGAAGACATAGAATTTAAAAAACTTCCCAAGCGCTATTTTGTCAATTCAGGAAATACCTTAACCTATAATAAATCCAACATAGAATTGGACCTGAGGTGCAATGAATATTTATTGGCAAAGGCTTTGATAGGATTAGCTGGAAAAAATAAATTGCAGGCTGGAATTTTGGAAAGACATTTTCCGGATGCAAGACAAATTGAAAAAATATTATCCTATGGAAACGAAAGAATATAGATTTGAAACTGAAATAAACCCTGAGCAACTGGAAAGCTTCGCAGGAAATCCTTCGAGCTTATTGGACCATATATCAAAAGAAGAACTGGATAAATTAAGCTGGTTTATCTTTGATGTTTTAGGCGATAAAGATGGCAGTCCGGAAGTGGGGAACATACAGGTTTCAAGCTTTAAATATGATACCGAAAAAAATAAGGGTACCTTTCGGATGCAATTTGACATTGACCGAAAGTTTTGCTGTTCGGATATGGGGAGTTGCAGCAATGATTATCTTGATTTCAATTTCAATATCGAAAACAACCTACTTGTTGCAACCGGTAGTTACTTTGATTGGACGTTGAACAATTAATTGAACATATAGACTTTGAAATAATAAATGATAATGGCGATCAGGATCAACATGATCGATAGAATTATCAAGTTAGCTTTCAAAGCAGACCAATCTTTCTGAACAATATTGCTGGCAATTAGGATCAATTTGAAAAGGACACTTAATCCAGCTATGAGATAGAAAAAGTTATAGAAGTTAATCTGAATCTCCATCATACGCGTGAGGGATTAGAAAATTTAACAATTGGTTTTCAATCAAATATACAAATTTTAACATCCAATTACCTAGTAATTAAAGTATTATATCGTATTGGGTAGGGTGGATTAAAAAAGAACAGGTACCTGAAATCCAGATACCTGTTCTTTTATTTTAATATGTTCCTGTTTGTTCAAATGAACGGCGGGGATCTTAGCCAAACACTTCGTTCAACTCTTTAGCAAGTCTTAAACCTGCTTTCAACAAAGCGTTTTCCATTGGATCTTTGAACCTGAAGATATAGTCATAGGATAGCTTGTTGTTTTTGGCAACATCGTCATAAATAATGTTGGCCAATTGATGTGATTCATACAACCAATCTTCAAAAGTTGAATTTGTGTATTGGTTATAGAAGTACTTTTCATAATCCAATACACGGGCATATTCGCTATAAGACCATTTTTCATTATCGACCAAGTCACTATCCCATACGCGGTGTATATTCGATCCCCTACCAAAGAAAGTAACGGCAATTTTATTTCCACCCAGGTCTTCTGCCCTACTCACATGCATGGGTTGATGGGCATCCCCTAATAAATGGACCATAAAATAAAAAGCTTGCTGCCTTTGTTCGATGGACAAATCTCTGTTGGCAACCTCTTTTTTAACTCTTTGGTAAGCCTTGTAAAGGTTTTGTTCCGGTGAATTTTGAAGTTCCACTAAAAATTGCTCGTGGGTCAGGTTCCCTGGGGTATTCAAGAAATGCCAAGATCCAGTCTTCAGGAGAACGGAGTCTGGCGAGGATTTGATGAAATCTGCCCAGTTGGACCAATAAGCAATCTTTTGATGGCCGATCAGTTTCTCAATGTTTCGTTTCGCTTTTTTCGTAAGATGTTGTTCCGCGATTTCAGAAATCACGCGATGTCCAGTCATCCCCCATGCCAATACATGTTGGGATTGCGTTAATAGCATAAAAAATACTAGAATTCTACCTACTAGTTTCATATTCCTAATTATTTAAAAAGTTCAAATCCATATTTAGCTGTCGACCAGAAGCTATCAAGAGCGATAATCCGGGGTTTAAAGAATGATATGAGCGCGGGCCAATCTTCTTTATTAAAGACGCTCAAACCACGGATCTCGATGTAGATACGGGCAGTGTGTTTCCCATATTCATCATAAAAGGAATCGTCCCATATCCATTCTTCCCCTATTTCGGCTTCCAAAATCTTCGCGTATTCCTTAAATTGTTCGAAGAGCAAGTCACGGATCCCGGCATCAGGATTGGCTATTTCAATTCCTATCTGGGCCACCTTATTGGTTGCTTCCATCCTAAAGAACAGGTGCCGAATTCCGGTTTTGTAATTTACCCATGTTACCTTTTCACCGTCCTCACTCGGGATTGGGGCCATGTACTGCCCAAAACTGGTCCAAAAAGACTCCTTTATTTTCTTAGCTTCTTCTCTTGAATACAATTCTTTAATTTTATGCAAAACTAGGAATCTCTTTAAACATTTAGGTGGTTTAACCTGTTTTCCTATAAAATATTTACGATGGACAAAAAGAAAACCCTAATAACCCTGACAGCAGTAGCCCTAGGTTCTGTAATCTATAACTACTTGAAACCCATTAAATCCAATGCCGAGTCTGTTCAAGATTTTGACTTGCAACGATATTTAGGGAAATGGTACGAGATCGCTCGTTTAGACTTTTTTTGGGAGAAAGACCTGAAAAATGTGAGTGCCGAATATAGCCTGAACGATGATGGATCGGTCAGGGTGAAAAATGAAGGCGTGAGCACAGTGAATGGAAAAACAAAAACCAGTATTGGAAAGGCCAAGTATGCAGGTGATGTCAATGAAGGTTCCCTTAAAGTTTCTTTTTTCGGTCCTTTTTATTCTGGTTACCATATTGTCCAATTGGATGAAAACTATGAAGATGCCTTAGTCTTTGGCGACAACCTGGATTATATGTGGATCCTTTCCAGAACAAAAACAATCAGGCCAGAACGGGAAGCCGCTTACCTGAAATATGCAGAAGCTTGTGGTTATGACACTTCGAAATTAAAGTGGACCATTCAGGAGGGTTAAAGATCAAATACTGGTTGTATAATGGCGTAATTTAAGGTTGGGTCCTGCTGGATAACCTTAGCAATTTCTTGTTGATCTGCAGCACTGATTACGTTTCCTAATCCAGCATTAAAAAGACGAATTAAAAAGAGAGCTCCTTCCTCCTTTTCATGGATGTTCAATAATGAACTACCGATATAAAAGTTGAGGATGGAAGCTGCGTAATCACCAAAGAGTTCAAAATCTAGGGCCTTCCTTTTGGATTTCAAATCCTTAAAGTACTTTTCGAAATCTCCCTTGATCATGTCTTGTTGTTTCTCTGTAAGCATAAGGCAAAAATAACAATAGGATTGACAATAAAAAAAGCAGCCCAAGATAATTTGGGCTGCTCCATTTTGGTTTTCAATTATTATTTTCTGACGCTTATCGCAACTCTTCTATCTTTCACGCGGTCTGATTCAGGGGCATCAGCAGGGTATTTAGCAAATTGGGAACCATATCCCTCAGTTGCCATTACTCGATTACCGACCCCTTTTGCATCAAAAGCATTCTTTACTGCGATTGCACGGTCATTTGACAGTTTTTTATTGATGGCTTCATCACCAGTCTTATCGGTATATCCACCAAGCTTAACCTTAGCATCTGGGTATGCATTCAGGATGGCCACCAGATTGTCAAGCTGAACCTGACTTTCCGGGAGGATATTTGCTGTTCCAGTTTCGAAATTTAAATTATCGAAATCAAACCAGCGGTCTTTTAATTCCTCATCCGAAAGGCTCTTATAGTCTGAGTTCAGGAACTGAACCAATTGGTCTTCAATACCACCTTTATAGGCATTGAGTTCGGTATTATTTGGCAAAGTCACCATAATACTTTCCCTCACTACTTCAGCTGGTGTCATCGTCGTGTCTTGGTTAACTACTGAATCAGTAATCAAGGAATCCACATGGGCATCCGATACCGGAGCCTCTTCACGGTTACAACCCTTTCCGAAAAAGAACCATAATAAAAGAAGGATAATCGGAAGGAGTATCCACCACAGGCCTGCGCCTTTCTTACGGTCTTCATCTGCTGGAGGAAGCGCAGCAGGTGGTTCCTCGCGACGGACCCTGGAGGTAGGCACGATTGGATCTTCGACAAGAACATCCCTTGCTGGATCAACAATTGGGTCCACTTCTACCACTTCTTCTTCTGTTACGATGGTTGGTCCTTTTGGTTCTTCACCTAAAATATTCAACGGCAGACCAGCTGGAAGTGCCTTCAGGAAGTTTGAACGATTGTTGTTCAAGTCGGCTTCGATGGAAGTAGTATCCCAGCGTTGGCCATTGCTGGTCAAGGCACCAACCACAGCTGGAATCGCTGCGGAGAATAGGCGAATCAATGTGTTGGTATTCAACCCTAAAAAATTCGCAGTATTGGGTATTACCTGGTCAAAAGTGTTCCCGAAAAGGGAGCTTAAAACGGTTCTCGTGGTATCCCCATCTTGAGGCACATCCTGTACAGGAGGGCTAAACCTCAATACATCTGAAAAATTAAATCCAGAAAAATTTGATTTCAATGTTTCTAGGAGGCTTCCTAGGCCGTGTCCGGCTTTGCGTTGGAAACCTAAGAATAAGGAAGGAATTACAGTTTCGATTCCTGTTTTTGCCTGATCTGGAGAAATGTTTTCCTCGGAGGCAAGAGTACTATAAGTGTGCTCATTGAAGTATTGCTGAGCAAGCTCTAATAAATTGTTTTCCATAACCTGTGTTTATAAGTACAATTGAAGAAACAATCCGTGTAACATTTTGTTTGCAACAAGCTGTTTTTGCCAATTAACATTATCTTAATATGAGAACCTTAGTTTTGTATAAATTAATCCATTTGGTATGAACATTAAATTTTTCAATTTATTCCTCGCCTTATTCTTATTTGTAGGCTCAAGTTTTGCACAGAAACAACCGAAATACATTTTCTTTATGATTGGAGATGGTATGGGTTTGAACCAGGTACAGGCAGCAGAAGTATACAAAAGTTCTCTTGCAGGTAAAAATTCAGTTTCCCCTACTGTTTTCAGTCAATTTCCATTTGCCACGTTCGCAACATCCCATTCCTTATCTCATGGAGTAACAGATTCTGGTGCTGGCGGTACAGCATTGGCTGTTGGTTACAAGACTAAGAACGGTGTTATCGCTATGGACAGTGCAGGTGTGAAGTCCTATAAAAGCATTGCCTACTTGGCGAAAGAAAAAGGAATGAAGGTTGGAATTACGACTTCAGTAAGTATCGACCACGCCACACCGGCTTCTTTCTTTGCCAACCAACCCGATCGCGATATGTATTATGAAATTGGCTTGGATATCATTAAATCTAAATTTGACTTCTTTGCTGGATCAGGGTTTCTAAAACCAACAACTAATGCTAAAAAAGAAGAGGTCGCTTCTATTTTCCCTCAACTGGAAAAAGCAGGTTATAAATTGCTTTATGGTTTGGACGACTATAAGAAAGCCAATAAATCAGATAAACTGATCTTAATGAACAAAAAAGGAACGGACAATGTTTCCTTGAAATATGCGATCGATCAAAAACCAGGAGATTTGAACCTAGCAGAAATCACTTCAGCAGCGATCGAATCCTTAAGCCAAGGAGACAAAGGTTTCTTCCTGATGGTTGAAGGGGGAAAAATTGACTGGGCATGCCATTCCAATGACGGAGCTACTGCTGTACATGAAGTTTGGGATTTCAACAATGCAGTTCAAAAAGCCTTTGAATTCTACCAAAAACATCCAGAAGAAACCTTGATCATCGTTACGGCGGATCATGAGACCGGCGGTATCGGGGTTGGAAACGGAAGCTCTACCCTTCGTTTGAAAAACCTAGAAAACCAAAAGATTTCTCAAGAAGCACTTTCAGCTGCCATCAATGAATTCAGGTCCAAGAATGCGAATGCATCTTGGGATCAACTTAAAGAATTTTTGGGTCAACACCTAGGATTGTGGAAAGCAATCAAGGTAAGTGAAGACGATAATGAAGATCTTCATGAAGCTTACGAAAAAAGCTTTATAGAGCATAAAAATGAAACCAGCAAAAGTCTGTATGCCACCAACGATAAAATCGCATCGTTAGCGATCAAGGCCTTGAACAAAGCGTCATCGATTAGTTGGGCATCAGGTAGCCATTCGGCAGCCTATATCCCAGTGTATGCGATTGGAGTGGGTGCGGAAGCATTCCATCAGAAAATGGACAATGTAGATATCCCGAGAACGGTTTCTAAAGTTGCTGGTTGGCAACATCCATAATAAGTCAAAGAACTTTTTCAATCAATATGGGGGAGTTGATGAATTTCAGCTCCCCTTTTTATATGGGTAATGGACCTGATGCTTATGCACTGGTTTCAGGCTGCAATTTCTTGTTCAATCCCATCGACTCCATCAAAAACATGAGCTTATTAGCCCTGATTTCACAATATTGCTGGGGATTTCCGTTTCCCCCATCAAACTGTTTATAGAAGATCGTCCCTTGGATCAGCCACAGACTCCCCTTCTTACCTCGTTTTTTCATTTGATTGCACATCATATCTCCCCAAACTGCTATCCGATGCCATTGACTTTTTTCATATTGTTCGCCATTCTTCTTGACACCATATTCATTAGTTACCAAGGATATGAAGCAATATGGAATCCCATTGCTGCTGACCTTGATTTCTGCTTCCTGACCTAACCTGCCCAATAGTTGTACTGAATTTTTTATCGTGCTCATGGAAATTTCAATTTTTGATATTTATTTTCTTATTAATCAATTAACTTAGCTAAGTAACTGGTGCAAAATTGACGAAGGGCATCAAGTTTATTCGTATTTCAAACAGTTAAAAACGACTGTAGTCGGTTTTAAACGATTAAAATCATTTATGCCATGGGTATAAGAACATGTAAAGAATGTGAAGAGATATTGCGCGGAAGGACCGACAAAAGGTTTTGCAACGATGGATGCAGAAACGCCTATAATAACAGGGAGAATAGTAGGGATAGCGACCTATTGAAAAAAATCAACAACCAGCTCCGAAAGAACAGAAAGATCCTGAGGATGTTAATTGCTGAGGAGAAAATGCTGAAAACAAACAAAGATAAACTCCTCACGGAAGGTTTCTCCTTGAAATACCATACCCATAGGATAATCACTTCAAAAGGTCAGGAGTATATATTCTGTTATGAATATGGCTATCTGGATCTTGGAAATGATTTTATATTAATTGTCAAGAGCAAGGAAAAGAAGCGCGAGATAAATACATTGGTTTAGGCTAGATAAATGAAAACATAAAAAAGCACCTGTAACCCTTACAAGTGCCTTTACTTAATAATAATATATTTATACCGGAACTTCCATCAATAGGAATTCAGCATTGGTATCCGCTTTAATCTTTACATCTTGTGCTCCTGCAATCCCAAGTCCATCCCTGCTCTGCATCTTCTGTCCTTCCACATCGATCTCTCCATTTAGCACGAAAATATATAGACCATGATCTGGTTTTTTCATGATATATTGGCGTGCATAGCCAGCCTCAAAATCAGCGATATGAAACCATGCATCTTGATGGATCCATACTCCTGCATCATCGGGATCAGGAGAAAGGATCTGTAAGAAATTATTCTTTGCAGCATTAAAGTCGATGCTCTGTTGATCGTAACGGGGTTCTACATGCTGCTTATTTGGAATTACCCAGATCTGAAGGAATTTTACCGGATCAGTCTTGCTGTTATTATATTCGCTATGTTCAATGCCAGTACCTGCACTCATAACCTGGATATCCCCTTTCTTGATGACTGAACCCGTACCCATGCTGTCATTATGCGCCAGTTCGCCTTCTAATGGAATGGAAATAATTTCCATGTTGCTATGGGGATGTTTTCCAAAGCCCATTCCAGCCGCTACGTTGTCATCATTCAAAACACGTAATGCACCGAAGTTCATTCTTTCGGCATTCATATAGCCTCCAAAACTGAACGTATGATTCGATTTCAACCATCCATGATCTGCATGTCCACGGGAGTCCGCTGGGTGATAAAAAAATTTTGCCATGATATTCTCCTCCTTTAATAATTAACACAAAGTTCAGGGATTAAGTTTTGCTGTGCATTGACATAGGGTAAGAAATCAGGTGGAAAGCAAACCTTCATCCCGAAAGCTATAATAGCTCTCATCTGTAATGATAAGATGGTCGTGTACATGGATGTCCATCAATTTGGCCGCCTGTGCTATTTTCTTGGTCAGGGTCCTATCGGCATCACTGGGCCTTAAGGTTCCTGAAGGATGATTATGGGCTAGAATAATGGAGTTAGCCTTGTTCATAAGGGCAAACCTAAGGATGATCCGAACGTCTACAGGGGTAAAGTCGTTGCCTCCCCTGCCGATGAGCTGTTTGTCCAAGACTTTGCAACTGGTATTCAGGAAAATTACCCAAAATTCTTCATGGCTAAGGTCTTCTAAAAGATGTTTTAAAAATTCATAGGCTTTTTTGCTGCTGTTGAGGACAGGTTTTTCCTGTACATCTGACTCTTGCCTCCTTCGACCAAGCTCCAGCGCCGCAATGATACTGATTGCCTTTGCTTCTCCAATCCCCTTAAACTGACAAAGCTCCTTGACATCCATTTTGCTGAGCCTAAATAAGTCGTTGCTGACCGAGCTGAGGAGTCTTTTGCAGAGTTCAACTGCTGTTTCATGTCTTGAACCGGAACCAATGAGGATGGCTAGAAGTTCGGCATCGGTTACTGCCCTTCTACCCTGTTCAAGTAGTTTTTCGCGCGGTCGATCCGATTCTGCCCAATCCCGAATGACTAATTTTTGCATATATATTATGAAAATTTTATTTCTTTAAAGTAAAGATAGGGATTGTAAACGACAGCTTAAAAACTGGGATTCAACATCTTAATGTACAATCTTTAGAATTTACGCAGAAACCTTATCTTTGTAGGCTATTACAACATTAAGGACAGAAATAATGAGCAAAGCGATTATCAAAACAGAAAAAGGCGACATGACTGTGCAGTTTTACACAGAAGATGCTCCAAATACAGTAGCGAACTTCATTAAGTTAGCTAAATCAGGATATTATGATGGTTTAACATTTCACAGAGTTATTCCTGATTTCGTAATTCAAGGCGGATGTCCAAATACACGCGAAGGTGCAACAGGAATGCCGGGCACAGGTGGTCCGGGATACAAGATCGATTGTGAATTGGACGGTGGAAACCAACACCATGACCGTGGTGTTCTTTCAATGGCTCACGCTGGAAGAAACACTGGTGGATCACAATTCTTCATTTGCCACAGCCGTAACAATACAGCTCACCTAGACCGCAACCACACTTGTTTTGGAAAAGTAATCGAGAACGTTGATGTTGTTGATGATATCCGTCAAGGTGATCGTATTTTAGGAGTAGAAATTATTGAAGATTAATTCTTATATAAGAAGCAAAAAATGAATTTAAGAGGATTAGTGTCAGTTACTGGCAAACCAGGATTATTTAAATTGATCGGTCAAAACAAAGGTGGATTCGTTCTTGAATCGCTAGATGGCAGTAAAATCAAATCGGTAGTGAATCTATCGACTACCAAAATGGCTACGCTAGAAGACATCACTATTTATGGTGAGGACGAGGAAATCCGTCTATTGGACGTGTTTGAGACCATCAAATCAAACGGAGGCAACACGCCAGATGTAAAAGCTGACGGAAACACTTTGCGTGAGTATTTTAGAGAGGTAGCTCCTAATCATGACGAAGCAAGAGTTTACTCTTCTGATATCAAAAAGATCATTACTTGGTACAATATCATCAAAGAACTTCCTTTGTTTGAAGAAGAAGCTCCAGAGCCTCTAGCATAAATTGACCAACATATAAAAAAAAACCTATCCTAGATATTTTTTAGGATAGGTTTTTTTATATCCTTATATTTAAGAATTGGTGATTTTCATCTATTACATTCAAGTAAATTCCATAAATATGAGCAGCGAAAAACCCATTTCTTCTACCAATTTGAATCAATGCTATCAGGAATTCTGGCATTGGTTCGAAGCCCGAGCCAAGGAATTCTATCAAGTCATCAAATCGGGAAAAGATGTTGAAGAAAAGTTTATCAACATCTTTGCACCTGAGTTGGATAGAGTGGAACCAAAAGTGTTTTTCTTGGTTGGAATGGACAAAGATAAAAAGGCCGAACTGGTTTTTACGCCTGATGGCATCATCAAGAATGTGCTGTGGGCAGAAAAGATCGTGGAAGCTGCCCCAGACATCGAAAACTGGAAATTTACTGCCCTGAAACCCGAATCCAACAATGAGGATTTTGCGATCCGCATGCATGACCTACATTTTGATAAGGAGAACATAAAGTTCTATCCCATCCTTCACGATAATTATCCCGACAAAATAGACCTGATGTTTGTTTATGATCCCTATCATGAGGAATCTAGAGAAGAGATCCTGAATGGCATCTTTATTTTTCTGGACAACTATTTAGGCGAGGAAACCATGATCCAATGCATTGATAAGATCGATGTACGAGGTCCTCAAAACCTACAGGAGGAATTGATTCCCTTGAACAAGTTGGTTGATTACATCAATTGGCGGGAGAAGGAGTTTGTAGAGAAGTACCAGGATGTAAGACATGATTCCAGCGATGACCGCTTCTCGGGATTTGAAGGAACGGTAGAAGGCGGCAAAACCATTTTGTCAACCATCAACACCTCGGTCTTAGACTGGGACCATAAAGCATCCCATCCATGGATTTTGGTGATCATGAATGCCTATGATTCGGAAACAGACGCTGGCTTTCCAAGTCCGGAAACCTATGAGGACATATCCAGGTTTGAAGAAGACCTGGAGGAAGAACTCCCTAGCAGGGATGGTTATATCTTCTTGGGATCGGAGACTGTGGATGGATTAAGGGAAACTTTCATTGCCTGTAGGGAATTCCGCAAGGCCACGGAGGTCATGGAGCGATTGCTGATCAAATATCATGACCAACTCAATCTTTCATTCGATTTCTTCAAGGACAAATATTGGCAGTCCTTTGAGCGTTATAAAATGGTTTAATCCAAATATGGTACCATGAACACATTCTCCATCCGTCGATACCAGCCCGTAGACTTCCAAGAGGTCATCGGTGTTTTCAACAGCAATGTTCCGGATTTCTTTGACCCTAGCGAGACGCAGGACCTCTTCCATTATCTGGAACAAGAGATAGAAGATTATTTTGTAGTCATCAAAGATGCCCAGATAGTTGGTGCTGGAGGGATCAATTACGATGAAGATCAAATCACGGCGCGTCTAAGTTGGGATTTCCTAGATAAGACCTTGCAGCAAAATGGAGCAGGGACTTTATTGACCCAACATCGAATCCTGCATGTTCAGCAAATGCCCCATATCCAAAGATTGATTGTAAGGACTTCACAAATGGCCGAGGGATTTTATCAAAAGATGGGCTTTCAGGTCAAAGAAAGAGTTCCCGATTATTGGGCTAAAGGTTTTGATATGGTCCTGATGGAATACCAAGGCTAGTGGTTTGTAAAAAAGGCAATTATTTAGCTTTATTTCATCTTTGAATTCTCCATGAGAAACTTTCTTCTATTTTCGTCAATTGCATACTATAGAGCTGTGTAACAAAAGATACAGAGCAACATAATATTAATCTACACTTTTGTGCTATTCTTTGTAAGAAATAAAGAGTAGCGTTCTTAAAAAATCACTCAATGGAAACATCTTTAGATCAGAACTTCTGGAATGAGCGTTGGGAAAACCAACAGACAGGTTGGGATATTGGCTATGCCTCTACTCCTATTGTAACCTTCATGGACAGTTATCCTAACAAGGATGCGAAAATATTGATCCCTGGATGTGGGAATGCCTATGAAGCTGCCTACCTCTTGGAACAAGGTTTCACTGATTTAACCTTGATCGATATTGCTCCAAAGGCTATTGAAAAGGTACGGGAAAGATTTAAGGATCAAGCAAACATTGAGATCATATTAGGTGATTTCTTTCAACATGAAGGGGAGTATGACCTGATGCTAGAACAAACATTTTTCTGTGCATTGGAGCCAAAGCTTCGTCCGGATTATGTAAAAAAAGCACATTTGCTTTTGGGATCTGAAGGAAAGATTGCAGGGGTTTTATTTGGAATTGAATTCGAAAAGCAAGGTCCTCCATTTGGTGGGTCTGCTGAAGAATACAGCAAGCTTTTTGAGCCTTATTTCAAACTTGAGAAGATGGAACTTTGCTACAATAGCATTGTGCCAAGAAAAGGATCGGAATTATTTATAAAATTGGAGAGAAAAAATGGATAAAGTTAAGATTTATTTGTCCCAATGGAATGTGATGCGGGTATTGCGATTGGTCATGGGTATCCTCATTATAATCCAAGGGGTTAAAGCAGAGATGTGGCTA
Source organism: Sphingobacterium sp. LZ11T8 (assembly GCF_024261425.1). Lineage (NCBI taxonomy): Bacteria > Pseudomonadati > Bacteroidota > Sphingobacteriia > Sphingobacteriales > Sphingobacteriaceae > Sphingobacterium > Sphingobacterium sp. LZ11T8. The sequence goes on from NZ_JANBZY010000003.1 coordinate 280,332, forward strand.
ATAGCCGGCTTAGGCGTACTATTTACGATTTTACCCTTGATGAATATTGGGGGATGTTCGGTAAATGGCTCTTGCCAAGTACCACCTAGAGAAAGAAGATAGTGATCTTCAAAAATAAAATAGCAAGGTATAATTAATAATAGTTAGTGACTATAGGCTCAGGTTCCCAACCTGGGCCTTCACTTTTACCGAGCTTTCGCTTTCTGATTTTTTTCCCTAGCTTTGTAAATATCACATGATGACGAAGATAGTTTACATAATCTGTTTCACACTCATTGCCTTGATCAGCCCCAAGCTTACATTTGCTTGTACGGAACATCAGGAAAAGATCGCTGTGGAAACAAATTGTGAAACTGACCAACATCATACTGCTGATGAGCATAGTTGTTGCGACACTGAAGCCCACGATCAACCTGAGAGCAATAAAGACAACAGTAACTGTGGCGATAGCACCTGCTGCTGTCCAATGATGGCAAACCATAGCTGTTGCCTCTATTCCAACCCTTCATTTGAATTTCACTTCCATATCCCTACTCATAGGGAAAAGATATCTACATTATTGGTTTTTCAAGAAACCACCGGATATTCTTCGATTTTCATCCCTCCCAAAATAGTTTAATACAAGCTACAAAAACCTATTGGTTTTAGAATTTATTGGCAAATCAGGTTTGCCAGGTTATTTATATGTATTAAAAAATTAAAAGATGAAAAAGATATTCTTAATCTTAGGCCTTATCCTGGGCTTAGGTATAAATGCTAGTATAGCTCAAATCAACAATGCAAAAACAGTAACGGTAGCCGTAAACGGCAATTGCGGAATGTGCAAAAAGACTATTGAAACGAATGGTTCGGAAGGCAAAATCGCAAAAGTAACATGGGACACCAAACAGAAACAAGCCGAAATCACCTTTGATACAACAAAGACCAGTGAGGAAGCTGTTTTGAAGAAAATTGCCCAGGCGGGATATGACAATGCGCAATTCAGGTCACCAGACGATGTATATGCCAACCTGCACGAATGTTGCAGATACGACAGAAACCACGAGGTGAAAGGTGGGCCACATGCTCAGATGAACCACAATAACATGCCTAAGGCAGCTGCTCAGCATGAAGATGCAGGCCAAGCTAAAGGGCTAGCGCCTGTATTCCAAAATTATCTGACCTTGAAGGATGCCTTAGTGAGCAGTGACCAGAAAAAAGCAGCGATTGCTGCCGAGAAGCTAGGCCAAAGCATTCTAAAAGTAGACATGAAAGCACTTGCAGACAATGAACACAAGCAATGGATGAAAGTGAAAGGAAGCTTGGAAAAGGCATCTACAGCAATTTCAAAGGATGGCAAACTGGAAAGCCAAAGAAATACTTTCATGGCCCTTTCCAACCATATGTATGAATTGGCCAAACCTTCAAAAGCAAGTGAAGGCCTTTATTGGCAATATTGCCCGATGGCAAACAACAATAAAGGTGCACATTGGCTAAGCAATGAGGAGGCAATTAAAAACCCTTATTACGGATCTAAAATGATGAGCTGCGGCGAGGTAAAGGAAAAAATCTAAAACCATTGCTGTAAATCTATTATTTAAACACGTAAGAGGTATTCATGAGAGAACAAATCAAATACATATTGATCTGTACATTTTTGCTATGCTCAACAGTTGGTTTTTCCCAAAAAGTTGTGCGTTACGACCTGAATGTAACAGACAGCATGGTAAACTATGCAGGTAAGGATCGTAGGGCGGTGGCAGTGAATGGCATGATCCCTATGCCTACATTGACCTTTACTGAAGGTGATACTGCAGAAATCCATGTACACAACAAACTCAAGGAAGGGACTTCCCTACACTGGCATGGCGTCTATTTACCGAACAAGGAAGATGGAGTTCCTTTTTTGACTCAGATGCCGATCGCTCCAAACAGCAGCTTTACCTATCGGTTTCCGATCATCCAAGACGGGACCCATTGGTACCATAGCCATTCCGGTATGCAGGAGCAGATCGGTATGTACGGTGCGATGATCCTGAAAAAAAGACCTGAGGACCCCAATTTTAGAAAAGGGATAGATGACCTTCCTGAAATCCCGATTGTATTAAGCGAGTGGACCAATATGGACCCCGATAATGTGCACCGAATGCTCCACAATGCCAACGACTGGTTTGCCATCAAGAAGAATGCAACCCAAAGTTATGCAGAGGCAATCAAGGAGGGCCATTTTAAAACCAAGCTTACCAACGAATGGAAGCGCATGCTGGCCATGGATGTCAGTGATGTGTATTATGACCGTTTCTTGTTGAATGGTACATCAGAGCAGACATATTCGCAGTTCAAAGCTGGGGATAAGGTAAGGCTGAGAGTTATCAATGCCGGTGCTTCCTCCTATTTCTGGCTGACTTATGCCGGTGGGAAAATCACGGTGGTAGCCAATGATGGCAATGATGTAGAACCAGTCGAAGTCGACCGTTTGATTGTCGGAGTTTCAGAAACCTATGATATCGTTGTGACCATTCCGGAAGATGGCTTCGCCTATGAATTTATGGCAACTCCTGAAGACAGGACCAATCATGTTTCCATGTATTTGGGTTCCGGTGTAAAGCAATTGGTCAGTCCTTTACCGAAGTTGAAATACTTCGAAGGAATGAAGATGATGAACGACATGATGAAAATGAATGGCGACCTCGACGATATGGGGATGAAGATGAGCCTGCAGAAAATGGACATGAATACCGTCATGTATCCTGAGATCCAAGATCAGAAAGGACATCAAGATCATCAAAACCATGGAGCCCAGGACAGCTCTTCCCACAAGGAAGATCATTCCATGCATGATATGGGAAATAAGGAGGAACAAGCAACCAGGCATGACCATTCCAAAATGGAAGCTATGGACCATAGTCAACATGCTAGTTCCGATATCGTGACCTTAAACTATGGTATGCTTCGATCTCCTACGAAGACAACCCTGCCAAAAGATGCCCCAATTAGGGAAATGAAGTTTGAGTTGACAGGTAACATGAACCGATATGTTTGGAGCATGGACAATAAAGTTCTTGCCGAAAGCGACAAAATCCTCATAAAGGAAGGCGAAATCCTAAGGATCATCCTGTACAACAATTCAATGATGCGACACCCCATGCACCTGCATGGACATGACTTTAGGGTAATCAATGGTCAGGGAGATTATGCGCCATTAAAGAATGTCTTGGATATTATGCCTATGGAAACAGATACCATTGAATTCCTATCCAATGTGGAAGGGGATTGGTTCTTCCATTGCCATATCCTTTACCATATGATGGCAGGGATGAACCGCGTGTTCAGCACCGAAGACCAACAGCCAAATCCATATCTGCCAAATAAAGCATGGGCATATCGCGAATTGCAAAAAGAAAGCAACATGAAGCACTTCATGATCCAAAATGATTTTGCGACCAATGGAAACGATGGCGAATTGATGTTGCACAACACCCGATATAGCCTCACTACCGAATGGCGATTAGGCTATTCTGATATGCACGGCTATGAGGTCGAAACCCATCTAGGCCGATACATTGGAAAGATGCAATGGTTCATGCCTTTTATCGGTTTTGACTATCGCTATAGGAGAATGGACAAACATGGTCCAGAAAAGAACATCTTCGGACAGCGGAACAGCAAAAACGAAAGAGCTTTACTCTCTGCCGGTTTTACCTATATGCTGCCTATGTTGGTGAGATTCCAGGCCGAAGTATACCATGATGGAAATGTCCGATTGCAATTGATGCGTGAGGACATACCAGTAACCAAAAGATTAAGAGCCGGAGTGATGGTCAACTCCGATCTAGAATACATGGGCGACCTGCGTTATATCCTGACCAAGAATTTAGGGGTCCGAACCCATTATGATTCGGACATGGGATTTGGAGTAGGATTGTCGGTTAACTATTAAAAGCAACAAGGGTAGAACAACATGTTCTACCCTTGTTTATTTATCGATGGAAATATTAATCTTCCAGGTAACCGAATTTGCCAGTTTGAAAATCACGGAACGCTTGTTTGATCTCATCCTCGGTATTCATGACAAATGGACCATAAGCTGCGATGGGCTCATTGATCGGTTCGCCACTCAAAACCAAGACTAATGCATCCTCGGCAGCTTCCAACTCGATCTTTTCACCCTTGTTTGCAAACAAAACAAAATGATCGCTTGCAACATCCTGTCCATTGACCTTGACAGAGCCTTCTAGAACTAACAATCCCGTATTAAAGTTCTCTGGAAATTCAAAATCTACTTTAGCCGTGGCCTTCAACTTAGCATTGAATAAGTTCACAGGCGAAAAGGTACTCGCAGCACCCTTGGTTCCTTGGTATTCACCCGCCACAACCTCAATATATCCTAAGCCACCATCTATATCAACCTTTGGGATGTTCTTATTTTCCAAAGCCTGATATTTTGGTGTCGACATCTTATGTGCAGCTGGAAGGTTTACCCATAATTGCACCATTTGAAATTCACCACCATTCTTGCTCCATTCCGATTCATGGAATTCTTTATGCAATACACCAGAAGCAGCGGTCATCCATTGTACATCACCCTCACCGATAATTCCACCACCGCCACTGCTGTCCGCATGCTCTACCCTGCCCTTATAGGCTAAGGTCACCGTTTCAAATCCACGGTGTGGATGCACTCCTACCCCTTTTGGGATTTCACTCGCTGGAAAGTTATATTTTGAGTTATAATCAAATACAATAAATGGATCCATTCTCTGCATTGGAATAGCAGAAGGAATAAAACTATGCACTCTAAAACCATCCCCGACAAAATGTGGCATTCCAGGTTTAATAATCCTTTCAATTTGTTTTTCTTTCATGGTATTCTCCTTATTAGTAATACAAAGTTAACCCTTCCTTAACCGGAAAGCGTTGACCTATGGTAATAAGTAAAGCAAAAAAATAAGGCCTTGCTAACAAGGCCTTTCCAAATAAAACTAAGAAATCTTTATAGGTTTTCTAACCTATTAAATTTGTCTTTTATAACCTGGCTTATCCATCGCTTTGTCCAGTGACATTGGCCCTGAACCTACGATCAAGAAATAGATAAGGAGTAAAAGTACCACTAGGGACAACCAAAATTCCGAATTCAAAAAGCTGAATCCATTCGTAATGTTCACAAAGAATACCGCTCCTATCAGGATGGGAATCTGTAGAGCTACCGCCAATCGGGTACAAAGTCCCAATGCGATGAATATCCCGCCAACAAGGTGGGCAAACACCACATAGTGAACTGCACTCCAAATGGATAATTGAAAATGTGTCTTCTCGATCAAAGTAGCGACTGAATCACGATCCATAATAAAGCTTATTCCTTTTGCAAAGATCAGAATCCCGAGAACAATCCTCATAAAATCGATCCATCTCGGATGATGGGCATCTCCCCAATGTTCAATGCGTTGAATTAGGTTCATAACAACCTCCTTTTTAACTGGTTATAAAACTAAAACGCAGATAAAGACCTTGATATTATGTATTTAATAATTTTTTGTAAAATAATTAGCAAACCTCGCTTTTCCCTAAAATCAATAAACCTCTCGAAACCTTCCAGAAAACTAATTAATGGATTTATTGTTCATTAAAGTAGAAAAGATATTTATGGCAAAATTCACCAAGTATTTCATTAAAAGAATAGATAGCCCCTTTTGGGCTTTTGCGATTCATGATGGACAGCAGATCGATCCTTTTATTGACCCATATATCAATCTCAATGAAAGTGAAAGACTGCGTGAGGAGGATCCATTTACAGCTGTCATGGCTGAATTACCTATGAATCAATTTATCGTCGGCTCCTCACGGTTCCAACTTGATCTCAACCGAAAGATTGAAGATTCGGTATATCTGCGTCCCGATCAAGCTTGGGGACTGCAGGTCTGGAAAGACAGCCTTCCCGAAAATATTGTTACAGAACTCTACCTAGACCATAAAAACATCTATCAGGAAATTGAAGAGCAGATCCAAGAGACCATCGACCAATATGGCTATTTTGTAGTGTATGATATCCATAGCTATAATGCCAAGCGCAATGGATCTGAGGAAGAAGTTGACACCGAAATCAATCCGCAAATCAACCTTGGAACAGCCTATGTCGACCCAAAGTGGCAACCCCTGATTGATCAGTTAATGGGTTTCATCAGCAAGGATAGCTTGTACGATGGACCGATTGATATTCGAGAAAACATTAAATTTAAGGGAGGATACCTATCCCAGTTGATCAACAAAAAATTCGGAGCATATGGCTGTGTCCTATCCATCGAATTCCGAAAGGATTTTATGGACGAGTGGACCGGTGCTCCTGACCTTCCAAGGGTAGTCTCCTGCAAACAACTTCTAATGAATTCAATCCAGGTCTTAAAACAGTACTTTAAAAATGATTCAAGATAAGAACAAACCCCTTTTAAGAATCTTAAACGCTATCAATAAGCGGAATGCAGTCCATTATCAGATTCCCAACGTAGGCAAGTTCATCTTCAACAAAATTGTTCCCTATATCTTTATTTACAGAGTGCCCAGTGCAGAAAAGAGGGACAAGATGTTGGTGGATCTCGCCAAAACGGAAAATGCCAGCATTGTCTGTCGGTCCAAGGAATTTGATCTGGAGGAATGGATTAAACCTATATCCCAGCGGCTGGCTGAAGAGTTTGGCGCATGTCTGTTAGTCGAGGCATGGACTGCTGAACCGGGACAGAAGGAGGATATCATGGTCCATGTGGGGCAAAAGGATATGCTGCCGCTGGCTGAATATTTTCAGAAGAACATCAAAAAGGAAGCCCGTGAAATCAATGTTTCCCTGGCGAAGGATCTTAATATCCCTCAACCTTTGGATGTTTCAGCTCTGTTCAGCAAGAAAGAATTACAGAACAAGCAGATTCTCTATATGGGGCTTTCCATAAAACAGAATTATATTGAAGATGAGGATCAGGTCTTACCGATCTTGATGCGCTTATATCGCGAAACTCTAGCGAAGTCCCTTTCCCGATTGTTCTTTGAGTTCCTGCGCGTCTACACCCATCTCAATGCCACAGCACAAAGGCTCAACTTCCATCAGGAACTCACGCCCTTGATGATCGATATCGATAAATCATTGGCCCAGGAAAGCACCAAATTCGACTTTCTCTTGATGGTGACTCCATTGAATGCGCATGAAGCCTGGTTACAGTTCAAAAAAGACAAGTACTGGAAAACACCCAAGTTCCTCTATAGGCCCATGCACATTGACCCCGACTTGGTCAAGCGGAGACTGTACAATCTTCGAATAGAAGATATTTACGATCCTACCATGGCCTATATCTTTCGGGATAAGCGGACCGAATTGGACTCTATGGTCAGCATGATTGCCGATCGTGGCAAGGAGGACTTCCTGCACGGCAGTCTACAGGTCTTTGGCAACGTCTCAGAGAAACTATACAAGTCAGCTATGGCCATCCTGATGGTCACGGAACCCGAAGAACCGATCAAAAAAAGCGATGACTATATCAGTGCAAATGAGTTTGCAAAACTGGCAAGGGATGAAATCAAGTTTTTACAGAGGCAGAACCAGGAATTCAACAGTCCTGTCCGAGTCCGTGAGGATATCTCTGGCGTGATGGTCAACCGCGGCGTTCTGAACATCAGCAAGGAATATAGACTGACCCGCAAGCGGGCTGAAGCCTTGATCCAGCATGAGATCGGAACCCATGTGGTCACTTATTTCAATGGACGACAGCAACCGTTGAGCATCTTCAGCTTAGGTGTTCCCGGCTATGAAGAACTGCAGGAAGGACTTGCCGTATTGGCGGAATACATTGTAGGCGGATTGAACAATGATCGCTTGCGCATCATTGCAGCACGTGTTATTGCCGTGCAGAACATGCTTTTGGGAAATTCATTTATCGACACCTTCAACATGCTCGTTGAACAATATAGTTTTCAGCCCGAAACGGCCTTTCAGATCGTCATGCGCGTTTATCGGGGTGGTGGCCTGACCAAGGATGCCCTTTACCTGAAAGGGATTATGGAGCTGCTGAATTACCTGAAGGATGGCAACAATGTACACCTGCTCATGATGGGAAAAATCCGAAAGGATTACCTGCCCATTATCAAGGATCTCCTCCAAAAGGAAATCTTGATCCCCCCTGCTATCACACCACGCTACCTCTTCCCAGAGTTCAGTCCACAATGGAAGGACGTGAAAAGGAAAGGCAGCATTTTTAAATTAATTCAATAAGAAATTTTTTCAACAACATATATGAAAATAGCGATCTTAATCAACCAGTCTCACAAAGAAGAGGAAAAATTCACGACGACCATGCTGGCCCTCAAAGCCCTTGAAAGAGGACATTCCGTTCTTTACATTGGCTTGGCAGATTTTGTTTATGAAGATGAACAGACCGTATTGGCGCATTGCCGCGTCATTAACCCCGAACATGGCCTCAGCAATGGAGCAGATTTTGTAAAACACCTGAAAGATGCTGAAAAGACCTTGGTCGATTTAGGCGAGATCGATGTCCTTTGGCTTAGGTTTGACCCTACCCTGGACATGCTCAATAGACCTTGGGCCGCAGCAGCGGGAATCCAGTTTGCACAGATCGTCAAAAGGAATGGTCGCTATGTTATCAATGACCCTGATTATTTGGTCCAAGCCAACAACAAACTCTATCTGGAGAATTTTCCAAAATCCGTTCGTCCCAAAACCTTGGTCACCAGAAACCACGACGATGTCCTTCGTTTCTTGGAGGAGCAAAAGGATAAGATCATCCTTAAACCCTTAAAAGGTTCCGGAGGCAAAAATGTCTTTATGATCGACTATAAAGAACGCCAAAACCTAAAACAAACCGTAGAGGCCATTGCTAGGGACGGTTATGTCATTGCACAGGAATACCTTCCTGAAGCAAAAAAAGGCGATATTAGATTCTTTATGATGGATGGCGAACCATTGATCGTCGATGGAAAGTATGCCGCAGTCAGGAGAGTCCAAAAAGAAGATGAAATCCGTAGCAATATCCACCAAGGGGCTAAACCGGAAGAAGCTATCATTGATGAAAATATCCTGAACCTCGTTGGCAAGGTATCCCAACAGCTTAAAGATGATAACATGTACCTAGTTGGTTTAGATATCGTTGGCGACAAGATCATGGAGGTGAATGTATTCAGCCCAGGTGCTTTATACCATGCTTCACAAATTTTAAAGAAGGACTTTGCAAATGCCATCATCATGGATTTAGAGAAAAAGGTCAAGGATTTTTACAATAAATAATTGATGAAGAAGCTTTCAAAATGGAGCCTTTTACTTGTGGTCATAACGGCCATCAACCAAGCTGAGGCTTCACAGGTAGCTTTAAGGGATACCATTCAGGTAGATAGCGCATTTACAGACCTGCTGCTGCCAGAAAACCCTATTGGGATATCAGGAGCAGATGGAAGCATTTCAATAGATCTAGGCCAAGGAAAATCGCTCTTCCTCTGGGGAGACTCTTTCCTTGGCCCTATCAAAGATAATATCAGGCAGCAGCCATCAAAGTTTATCTTAGGGAATACCGCAACGCTCATGAGCAAGGATTCCATCAGAAGCCTATATTCCGGAAATTTTGATCAACCCAGTTCCTTTATTGATGTGAAGGAAGAAGAAAAAGGCAAGTACTGGTATTGGCCAGGAGATGCAATAATCTACAAGGAAAAGCTACTGGTATTTATGGCCAAATACAGCAAGAAAGCTAACGAGAAAGGACCATTTGCCTTTCAATATGAAGGCTGTGATTTCCTGTTGCTGGACCCTGTGAACTATAACATTCTAGATCGTTCTCCATTTATTGCAGGCAGTAACCCAATTCATTATGGACATGCCATCCTCCGAAAAGATAATGTGCTCTATATCTATGGTTCGAAAGCAGACAACAAAAACTTCAGGTCGGAATTGCATGTTATGCGAGCTCGCATAAAAGGGAGCAGATTAGAAAAATTAGAATATTGGAATGGTAGCAATTGGGTAAAAGAAGCTGATAAAAGCCAAGCCATCAAGGGCATAAACAGTATGGTTTCCGAGCAATTCAGTGTTCTGGAGCTCAATGGCAAGATTGTATTGATCAACCAAGATCGCTATCAGATACCTGGAAAGATCCTTTCCTATACCGCTGATAATTTCCAAGGACCATTTGCACAGGAGAAACTGCTCTATCAAATCAATGAACCCGAACTTAAATCAGATAGCCTATTCACCTACAATGCCATGTTCCATCCTCAGATCAGGAAAAACAACAGCGTATTGGTCAGTTATAACGTCAATACCTACAGTGAAAGACTATGGTGGAAGAAAGCCTCCGTTTACCGCCCAAGATTTATCTGGATTCCTATAGACAGCATCTTCAATTGATTATTTTTCAATAACCCTTTCCTCCTCAGTTAGTGGCGCGGGGGGGATTTCACTGACATTCCTTTCTATCTCTTTTAATTCTACATGAACCGCATATTCCGATGGTTCAATACTGATGCCATGGAACGTAGCAAACTCTCGGGTAAATATGGCTCCAAAATAAAGGATGGCGGCCGTATAGTACACCCATAACAAGATCAAGACAATGGATGCCGCAGTACCATAGGTAGACTCCGTGTCGGATGATTGTAGATAAAAACCAATTCCAAAACGGCCAATAGCGAACAATATAGCTGTAAAAAGGGCTCCTGCCTTTACAGGCCTCCAGCTGATGGTCACATCGGGTAGCACCTTAAAGATCACGGCAAAGAGGATAAAAGTGATACCGAAGGTCAATGCAAAATTGATTAAATCCATCACATAGACCGTCATATCCGGGAAAAATCGTAATAACCTATCGGTAAAGGCCAGGATAATACCATTGACAACCAAAGTCACGACCAATAAGAATCCCAATCCAATGATCAAGGAAGAAGAAAGCAAACGGTCCATAATCATCTTTAACCAGCCCTTTTTGGGTTTAGCCTTGACATGCCAAATCTTATTGATGGAGTTTTGCATATCCCCAAATACTGTGGTGGCACCGATGATCAAGGTCACGATACTGACGATAAGGGCCAGATTAGATTTACCAGAAAGACTCAGGTTCTTGATGACGTCCTGAATCTGACGGGCAGCGGTCAGCCCAACAAGCTCATTCAACTCTGAAAACAACTTACCTTTGATGGCATCCTCTCCATAAAAGATCCCTGCCAGGGAAATCATCAAAACCAATATGGGACCAAGTGAAAATATCGTATAATAAGCTAGTGAAGCGCTGTATTTCATACTGTCCTCATTCATAAATCCCATGACAGTATTCTTTAATATTTGAAATGTATCCTTAAAAAATCCTTTGCTTTCTTGTTTTTCCATAAATTATCGTTGCTCTCTATCTGTTAGAAACATCCATCAAATTAAAATGTTTGCTTATGCAATCAACAATTGTTCCGAACATAAAGCTGCCTCTCTTGTTCTAAGCATAGAAACAATTAATACACAGATCATGAGCAAACAGAAAGAAACAAGACCTGAAGAATTAGAAAAAGACAAACCTGAACAACCAAGGGAGGACAACGAAAAAGTACAATCGGATACCGGAAAGCGTCCGGAAGGTGATACCAATCCGCTCCCTCCTAACCCCAATAAGGTCGATGACCACGATGGCGATTAAAAGAAAACGGAAAAAATTAAACGGCCTGTATCCTTGCGGATTCAGGCCGTTAGCATAATAGTTAGTGTGTGTGATCTTTAAATATCTCGACCCAAAAAATCGATTTCAAATTTAATTCGATTCGTTGGAGGAATTTGCTTTGTACCAAGTACGGTAAATTTCACGAGAGAAGGATATATTTCTAAAAAAAGTAAAGGTTTTATCGGTCTCAAAAAACCATAAATCTGTCTTAAAACCACAAAAAACAATGATTTTACCAGAAATAAATTACATGTTTAACCACCTGCTTTTCCGTCGATTTCCATCAATTTCTAATCCATTTCCAGCAAAAATGGACGCTAAAATTTACCTATTATCAATAAAAAAGGCCTGAAACGAATTCCAGGCCTTTGGTATTTAGAAAATTAATTGTTCAAGTTTAGTTATGCTTAACTTCCATTTCGTCAACATAATGTTCGTTTGGAACATAATCCGCTTCCATCAATTCAGCATAATCCGTTTTTTCTTTCTTACCCCAACGACGACCGAAACCATCGAAGATCGAGTAAACTACCGGCACGACAACTAAGGTCAATAATAGAGACGATAAAAGTCCCCCGATAATTACAATCGCTAAACCTCTGTTGGTATCCGCACCATCACCTGTCGCCAATGCAATCGGGATCATACCGAAAACCATCGCGATGGTTGTCATCAAGATCGGACGTAGACGGGCATGGTTGGCAGCAACCAAAGCGTCATGTGTACTGTCCCCATGTTCTTTTCTATGGTTGGCAAAGTCAACCAATAGGATCGCATTCTTCGCCACCAAACCGATCAACATGATAATACCCAAGATGGTAAAGATGTTCAAGGTCTGGTTCGTTAATGCTAGCAACAATAACGCTCCGATGAATGACAATGGAATCGAGAACAATACCACAAATGGAGTAGAGAAACTATCGTAAAGAGCAACCATAACCAAGTACACCAATAAGATGGATGCAATCAAAGCTACTCCTAAGGTACCGAAACCTTCAGTTTGACTTTCCATGTTACCACCCCATACATATACTACACCAGGCTTACGCTCCAACTTAGAGAATCCTTCTTCCCATTCAGCAGCTACGGTACCCATTGGGCGACCAACTACCGAACCTTGGATAGATACCGCCGGTGATTTATCACGACGTTCCAATAATGTTGGTCCTGATCCGTAACCTACGGTTGCAAACTGATCCAGTGAAATGGTAGCCCCTTGATTATTGATAAACTTCAAGGTTCTCACATCATTGATATTTGCTCTTCCACTCTCAGCGAAACGGATATTGATATCATATTCGTTATCACCTGCACGGAATTTATTGTCCGTGTTACCCGAGAATGCTGTCTGCATGGTCATACCTACAGTAGCCACATTCAATCCAAGTGAAGTCATCTTATCACGGTCCACTTGAACACGGATCTCAGGGTTACCATCTTCCGAAGTCAATTTCACACCTGTAGCTCCAGGGATATTGCGTAAAATCTCTTCCGCCTTGATCGCAAACTCACGTGCATCTTCCAAATCTGAACCCATTACGGTCAATTTCAAAGGTGCCTGCTCTGCTCCCATCAAGCCCATGTTTACGGCCGTAACTTTGGAACCGATCAATTTATTCTCCAACTCACGTTTCAAACGAGCTGAATAAACCTTCGAACTTTCTGTATAGGTATCTTTTAAGATCACGTGGATCTCTGACTTATAGCGTGAACCTGCTGTAGACATTACCCCATCAGAGGATTGACCTACTGTGGTAATGATACTTTCCACTTCTGGTTTAGACTCGATAATCGATTCTGCTTTTTGTGTCAGGAAGTTGGTTTTCTCCAAAGACGCATCCTTCTCCAATTCCAACTGGATCATGAATTCTCCCTTATCTGATGCCGGGAAGAAGTCAGTACCGATATATCCAAGTCCTACCAATGCGAATGAACCGAAGAATAGAACCAAAGCGATAAACAAGGTTGCCAATTTGGTTTTCCAGTTTTTCAAACACCATTCAAGGATACCTGTGATCCAGTGCGTGAATGCTGTCAATCCTGCTTCAAAACCATGTACAATCTTTCCGATAAAGGAATTAGGATTGATATGCTCTAATTTTCCGAAACGTGAATACAACCAAGGCACCACGGTAAAGGAAACCAATAAGGATAATAAGGTCGAAATAATTACCGTCACACAGAACTGTGCTAGGATGTTAGCTACCAAACCGGTTGACATCGCAATAGGCAAGAATACCACCACGATAACCAAGGTAATCGCCGATACGGTAAATCCAATCTCTTTTGCTCCATCATAAGCTGCACGAACCTTATTCTTACCCATCTCCATATGGCGGTGGATATTCTCGATTACAACGATCGCATCATCGACCAAGATACCTACCACTAGGGAAAGACCTAACAAGGACATCAAGTTCAAGGTATATCCCATCAATAACAGACCGATAAAGGTTGCCACCAAGGATAACGGAATCGCAATCATGGTGATCGCCGCATTTCTCAAACTGTGCAAGAAGAACAACATGATAAAACCTACCAAGGCAATCGCGATCATTAAATCGTGGATTACGTTGTCTGCTGCATTCAAGGTATAATCCGTTGAATCGTTCGCAACTTTGATCTGAATATTATCTGTTTTGTAATCTACCTGAACAGTTTCAATGGTTTCTTTTACCAATTTGGAAACCTCAACCGCATTCGCATCCGACTGCTTGAATACCTGTAATAGAATGGTATTCTTACGGTCCAAACGAGCGATTTTTTCGATTTCCTTGATACCATCCTGAACATCGGCAACATCTCTCAAGAAGATCGTTACACCTGTAGGCGTGGTAATAGGCAAGTTTCTCAACTCTTCAACATCCACAACTTTACCTGCCAAACGGATTGTCGTTCTAGACTCACGTGTGCTCACGTTACCCGTAGGAAAGTCCAAATTGGACTGTGCAATTACGTTCTGGATCTGGGAAATGGAAACTCCATAACCTTCTGCTTTTTGTGGATCTACGGAAACCTGGATTTCACGTTCTTCACCACCGACCATGTCTACTTTTGCAACACCAGAGATACGCGCAAAGATCGGCTGTATCTTGTTGTCCAACAGGTCGTACAATTCTTTCTCAGATTGGTTGGAAGTCACCGCCAAACTCATGATGGCGATATCATCCAGGGAGAATTTATTCAAGGATGGAGCCTCGACATCTTCAGGGAGGTCATTGAGGACCGCATTGATCTTCCGCTGGGCATCTGTGAGCAGGAAGTTGACATCCGCTCCATCATTCAGGGTAATCATTACGATCGAAACGTTCTCCAAGGAAGTGGATTCCAATTTCTTGATATTTTCCAACGAGGATACGGCATCCTCAATTTTCTTGGTTACAGTACTCTCAACCTCGGAAGGTGAAGCACCTGGATACACGGTTTGGATGGTAATTACGTTTACCTCAAACTTAGGTATCAACTCATAACCCAATTGGGTATATGAGAATATCCCGCCTAATGTCAATAGTATGAACAATACTATGATTAGACTCGGACGTTTTATCGATATTTCAGTAATCTTCATTTTATGAGTTCGTTCTTAGCACAAATTATTTAATGATTTCAACAGGTGAGTTGTTAAACAAGTTGATCTGACCTGAAACAATAACTTGGTCACCAGCTTGTAAACCGCTAAGAACCTCAATATTATCACCAAAGCTTCTACCTGCTACAACCTCTGATTCTACTGCTTTTCCGTTTTTCAAAACGAATACTTTGTTATCCGAAATACTACCTACGAATGCTGTTCTAGGAACCACTAATACGCTTGAAGTACCGCTTGCTCCGAATACAGCAGTTCCGTACATACCTGCACGCAATTCATTGTTCGGGTTGTTCGCAATCTCGATCTCCACTGGGAAGTTTAAGCTTCCATCGGACTTAGGTGCAATGAAAGTAATCTTTCCAGTAAACTCTCTGTCAGCATATACACTCACTCTTACGTTTACAACCTGTCCCACTCGTAGGGTTGCAACATTCTTTTCGTCAACATTCACACGCAATTTCAAAGTGCTCACATTTACGATATCAAATGCCGGAGTACCTGGGCTTACATAAGCACCTGGTTCAATCTTACGGGAATTCACGATACCTGCAACCGATGTTTTGATCGTTACGTCACCAGCAGTCAATTTTGCACTTTTCAGGTTATTTTTCGAACTTTCAAACTGAAGGCGCATTTGATCCACTTGTTGTTGAGTAACACCACCAGTGCTCAGGGCATTCTCATAACGTTGTAGGTTCGCTAGCGCATTATCATAACTTGCCTGCGCATTAGCAACATTCACGTTCAGCTTATCGCCTTCCACGATTGCCAAAGTCTGTCCTGCTGAAACTCTTGATCCTTCATCAACCATAACACGAACCACACGACCACCAGTTTCTGCTGCTACCGTTACTTCTTGTTTTGGCATAAAAGTACCGTTCGCTAGGTATTCTAAGCTCATATTGCTATTCTCAGCCGTATCGATACGAACTGCCACTGCAGCATTCTTCTCAGCTACCGCAGCTGTATCTGCATCATTTTTTGCTTTATTCTTTTGGAGGATAAAGTAGATACCTGCTCCAGCAGCAATGATAACAATTAGGGTAATTAATGTACGTTTCATTTATGTGGTTATATTATTCGTTTACTAATGTTTTTAACTGTCCGTTTGCTTTGATCAACTGGATCTCGGCAATTTTATAATTCAACAATGAGGTATTCAGGTTGTTCTCTGCCGTAGCCAGTGCATTCTCTGCATCCAAAAGCTCGGTCAAGGTTGCCAAACCGTTACGGTAGTTGTTCTGGGTATCATCCAAAACTTCTTTTGACAGGTCAACGTTTCTTCTGTTCGCATCCACGGTCAATAAACTGTTCTTGATCTGCGCTTTCGCATTTTCATTGGCCAAGTTCAGTCCAAGACGTGTATCTTCAATATCAACCTCCAATTGTTTGATCTGGATGGTTGCCTGATTGATCTTCGCTTTGGTAGAACCACCATTGAAGATTGGAATGGATAGGTTCAAGCCTAGTCCTGATGTTGGGAACCATTTGAAGTCATTGCTTCCCGGAATCCCTTGACCGAAACCTTGGTAACCGATATCACCACCAAATGACAACGATGGATAATAGGCCGCTTTCATGCTCTTCCTGTTCAGCTCCAATAATTCAGCTTGTTTTTCCATCAACTTGATCTCGGTCCTACCTGATAAATCCATGGTTGATGTTGCCATTTCCAGATTTACATCAAATGTTTCTTCTGGCAATTCAATATCTGTTTCGATTGGCATACCTATCGCAAACTTCAAGGCATTTTCCTTTAGTTCCAATGCATTGACAACGATCTGTCTCTGTGCAACCAAGTTGTTGATGTTTACTATGATACGATCTAAGTCGATCTGTCTTGCGATACCCGCAGTAACCAAACCTTCAATTACCGTCTTGGTCTTATTGGTATTTTCCAAGTTATTGTCAATGGTTTCCAATTGCAGTTGCGTTTGGAAAACATCGTAATACGCATTGGCCACTTTCTCGATCAAGGATTCATCGGTCAACTGTCTGTTGATTATATAAAATTCGCGCGTGGTCTTTGCTGCTTTCAAGCCAGTGAACAAAGATTGGTTAAAGATCTGTTGGTTCACTGAAAGTCCAGCAGTGGAGTTCCAAGGCTGACCCATTTTAAGGTATTGGGTCTGTCCACCAACTTCCAAGGGCATACTTGGGATGATGGCATTGTATTTTACACTTGCCGAGCCGTTGATTTGTGGTAAAGCTCCTGCCCTAACCTCGTCGATTTGGTACTCCGAGTTTTCTAGGTCCAGCATCGCCTTTTTGGCTTCAGCTTTATTCTCCAATGCAAATTTTACCGCTTCCTGCAAGGTTAAGGTCTCTTGTGCATGTAACAATGATCCGGATAGCATTCCCGCTACCATAAGGGCCATAAGTTTTGTTTTATTCATTCTATTTGTTGCTAGCTATTCGTGCTTCGAAAATTAGTTTTAGCGCTCTTTTTTGACTCTCTACGATCTTGTCTACATTCGCCTCATTCGGAATGCCTGTAATGACATCCGAAATGGTATGAATAATCCCAAGGCCTTTCTGTATTTCTACTAGAGTCTGTGCACATCCTTCCACATCATCCATGATCAATTCGGCAGCTTCTATCGAACGTTGGAAAAGCATCTTGATCAAGGCCACCTCACGTTTATAGAACTCCTCCATCACCTCGTTCAAGTCCAGACCTTTGATCCAGTCCAGGTTCTCACAGATATGCAACACATAATATTTGCGGGTATAAGCAGCCCTATATTCCAATACATCCGTCATCGTCTTCATCAGGTCGCCTGAATAGGACTCTACAATCTCCTTCTCTCCTGCATACACATCATTTCCAATCTTTATCAATACATCTAAAATAAAAGTTGACTTATCTGGGTAATAATAGTAAAGATTGGCTTTTGTAATTCGCAGATCATCGGCAATTTCATTCATTGTGGTTTTATGAAAACCAAAATGAGAGAAGCGTTTCAACGCTGCATCAATGATTTGATCCTTACGGTTCTCCATTTTTATACCTTTTTTATTTTTGACTTTTTCTAAAAATTGTTCAAAAGTATAAAATAGAAAATAAATAATATCATCCCTTTGTCAAAAAAGTGACGATTAACACTTTTTTAACATAGGACCTACGTTTAGACAAAAATTTAAGGAAGTTGTTTTTAGTCCTGGCTAAAGATTTTGTGGAATTTTTTCTTGTCGAATGAATACAGCTTTGCTGCACGATAGGATACTCCTTTTTGGAATTCATTCAATTCTTTGAGATAACCCAGATTATTGATTTTTTTCCTAAAGTTCCTTTTATCTAGCTGTTTGTTGAGTAAGGCCTCGTAGACTTGCTGCAATTGGGTCAGGGTAAACTTGGCTGGCAATAACTCATAGGGAGTGGTAGAAAAAGTGACCGTTTTCTTGAGTCGGTCCAAGCTCAGCTCTATAATATCTTTGTGGTCAAAGGCCAGGTCAGGCAATTCTGTTACAGGAAACCATTTCAGCTGACGCATATAGGTACCGCCCGAGGAAATTTTATTCTTGACCTCTTCCATCTGTACCAAAGCCATGTAAGCAACCGTTAGGATCCGCCCTTCGGGATGTCGCTTGACCCCGGCAAAGGCGGCCAATTGATCCATGTAAATATACTTTAACCCAGTCATCTCGAATAGGATACGGGCCACAGCATCGGCCATTTCCTCGTATTTATTCACAAAATAGCCCGGTAGAGCCCACCAATCCTTGTAAGGATATTCATTTCTTTCCGCTAACAATACTTTTAGTTGGCCCTCATCAAATGTCAGAATGACACAATCTATGGTAAAATGTGTTTGCAAAATCTAAATTTATTTTAATTGATCAATTGTTTCCCCTAAAACCTCAACAATAATAAGAATTACACAAACAAATTACTAAAAAAATTTAATAGTGTAAGAAATACACATTATATTCGTATTTCTAAAAAATAAGAAAGACCTAATGAACAAGATACGAAGGATTGGCGTTTATACATCAGGAGGAGACGCTCCAGGCATGAATGCAGCCATTCGCGCAGTAGTTCGAACAGCACTTTTTAACGACCTCAAAGTAACAGGTATATTTAGGGGATACGAAGGAATGATCGAGGGAGATTTCACCGAAATGGTAAGTCGCTCGGTAAGTTCTATCCTTCAAAAAGGTGGAACTATTTTGAAATCTGCTCGCTGCCCCGAATTTAGAACTCCTGAAGGACGTAAAAAAGCGTACGAAAATATTAAAAGAGTGGGGATTGACGCTTTGGTGGCAATCGGTGGAGATGGAACCTTTACAGGGGCCGAAGTGTTCTCCCAAGAATATGATATCCCGGTGATGTGTATCCCAGGAACTATCGACAACGACCTATATGGTACGGACTATACCCTAGGTTTTGACACGGCAAACAATACTGTCATTGATGCCATCGACAAAATTAAAGATACCGCCGCATCACATAACCGTTTGTTTTTCGTTGAAGTAATGGGTAGAGACTCTGGATGTATCGCCCTGAATGCTGGTGTAGCTGGTGGTGCAGAAGCCATTATGCTCCCTGAAAAGGATACCGCGATCGACGAACTCATCGAAATGTTGGAAGTTGCAAAAGATCGAAACAAAACCTCCATGATCGTTATTATTGCTGAAGGTGATAAAAATGGTGGCGCCTACAATGTTGCCAAACGCGTGGAAGAAAAATTTGATTTTTATGACACAAAAGTTAGTATATTAGGACATTTACAACGTGGAGGATCCCCAAGTAGTTTCGACAGAGTACTTGCAACCCGAATGGGATATTTCGCAGTCAATGAACTAATAAATGGCAATAGAAGCGCTACAGTAGGAATACGTGGTAGCAAAATGGTAAGCACCACTCTGGAGGAAGCTTTGCGTGGCAAGGAATTCAAACTGGATGAAGAGCTCATCACTATTGCTGAAGTAATGAACATATAAACTTATGATTGCAGTCGTTTTTAGTGGATCAAGATACGCCGATTGGCGACTTGCCGAAAAAGGCAGGATCCTTCATGGATTCCGCACTACCGGTATCAACCCTTATATCCAAGATGAAAGGTTTATCTTTCAGCTGCTCAATAAAAACACCCAACTGATCAACAATGCCGAAAAGATCCGCAAGATCTATTTCTTCGGCGCCGGTGCCTCTTCCAAAGAAAGACAGGAAAAGATCGAAAAGGTATTTTCCAATTTCTTCAAGAATGCCAAAGTCAAAGCCAGCCACGATATGCTGGCCTCGGCAATCTCCACCTTCGGAAACGAAAAAGGGATCATTGGCATCATCGGCAGTGGGTCAAATGCTGCATATTATAACGGACGTAAAGTCGTCGAGAACAATTATGGTCTGGGCTACATCCTAGCGGATGAAGCTTCTACAAACTGGCAGGCACGTCAGATCCTCAAGGATTTCCTGACCGAGTCCATGCCCCAGGGATTCCGCGAAAAGTTATTGCACAAGCACAACATCGACCGCAAGGTCATCCTGGACAAAACGTACAACAGCCCAAACCCTAACATCTTCCTGACCTCTTTCGCCGACTTCATCCTGGAAAACAAGGATGACCCTTACATGGAAGGGATCATCAAAAAAGGTCTCGAAAAATATGTGAAGACCTATTTGGTCCCCCTTTCGGAGACATTCCCTGACTCAACCTTAAATTTCACAGGTTCAGTAGCTAATAATTACGCCGATTGGTTGCGCGAAATCGCCAAAGAAAACCATCTGGCCGTGGGCACCATTATTAGGGAACCTGTACAAAACCTTGTTAAATATTTTATAAATAAAAATTAGTAAAAATGAAAATTGGAATTAACGGATTTGGCCGTATTGGCCGTTTAGCATTCAGAGCTGCTGTAAAACGCAGTGATATCGAAGTAGTAGGTATCAACGACTTAGTAGAACCTGATTACTTAGCATATATGTTGAAATACGATTCAACACATGGTCAATTCGACGGTACTGTTGAAGTAAAAGACGGTAACTTGATCGTTAATGGAAAAACTATCCGCGTTACAGCTGAAAAAGACCCTGCAAACCTGAAATGGAATGAAGTTGGTGCTGAAGTTGTGATCGAATCTACAGGTTTCTTCTTGACTCAAGAATTAGCTCAAAAACATATCGAAGCTGGTGCTAAGAAAGTAATTATGTCTGCTCCTGCTAAAGACGACACTCCTACTTTCGTAATGGGTGTAAACCATAAAGATCTTAAACCAGAATACAACATCGTTTCTAACGCTTCTTGTACTACAAACTGTTTAGCGCCTATCGCTAAGGTATTGAACGACAAATTCGGTATCGTAGAAGGTTTGATGACTACAGTTCACGCCGTGACTGCTACTCAAAAAACTGTGGACGGTCCTTCAGTAAAAGACTGGAGAGGTGGACGTGGTGCTTACCAAAACATCATCCCTTCTTCAACTGGTGCTGCTAAAGCGGTTGGTCTTGTTTTACCTGAATTGAAAGGTAAATTGACCGGTATGTCTCTACGCGTTCCTACTGCTGACGTTTCTGTTGTTGACTTAACGGTACGTCTAGAAAAAGGTGCTTCTTACGAAGACATCAAAAAAGCAATGAAAGAGGCTTCTGAAGGCGACTTGAAAGGTATCCTTGGATACACTGAAGATGATGTAGTTTCTACTGACTTCTTAGGTGACGCCCGTACTTCTATCTTCGACGCTAAAGCTGGTATCTCCTTGAACGATAACTTCGTGAAAGTGGTATCATGGTACGATAATGAGTGGGGTTACTCAAACAAAATTATCGACCTAGCTCAAGAAGTAGGTAAATTATAAGGATAATTTGATTTGTTCCTGGAAACAGGAATAATTCCTATATGAAAAACAGTAGTGGCGTAGTGCTGCTACTGTTTTTTTGTTGTTACTTTTTGCGAAAAAGTAAGCAAGTTCATGTTTGAACCAGGATGGAAGGGATGTGAGGATGGTCCAAGATTATGCTTAATTTGCCACTGGAAAGGTAGCCGATTTTGTAGGAGCTTATTGCATAAGCCCGCTTTCTGCAATCCTAACATCAACATCAATTCTGATTAAAGAAATTCCTCGATTTTCAAACTCTCGCGCGTACAAATCCATAACCCAACCCTCCATGGGGAACATCTTTATAAAAAATGGAAATCGATCAACGACCAATCCACAGCATGGCTGAAATATTTTTTACCATCTTTTATGTGTCACCCTGAGGGCTCCGCCGAAGGGTCTTGGAACTATCCACAATCATTTGAAATAGTTTCCTCATCTTACGATTACGGAATGACACGGATCCTTAAAAAGTTAAAAAATAGATTCTTCGTTTCACTCTGAATCCCTCTTTAGCGCATTTTGATTCTGAACGAACAGTGAAGAATCTGTACGCTTCTCTACTAATATTCCCTGTCATCCTTTACCGAAGGTAAAGGACCTGTACGCCAAAACCATTCTTAACTTTTCATGACTAAAGATAAATAAAGGTATTTAGGACTCATAAACCCCTAGAATGGATGGAATATTTGTAGAAATTGGATGTTTGTAACGACCAATCCACAGCTTGGGTGAAATATTTTTCACCATCTTTTATGTGTCACCCTGAGGGCTCCGCCGAAGGGTCTCGGGACTATCCACAATCATTTGAAATAGTTTCCTCATCTTACGATTACGGAATGACACGGATCCTTAAAAAGTTGAAAAATAGATTCTTCGTTTCACTCTGAATCCCTCTTTAGCGCATTTTGATTCTGAACGAACAGTGAAGAATCTGTACGCTTCTCTACTAATATTCCCTGTCATCCTTTACCGAAGGTAAAGGACCTGTACGCCAAAACCATTCTTAACTTTTCATGACTAAAGATAAATAAAGGTATTTAGGATTCATAAACCCCTGGATGGGTGGAATATTTGTAGAAATTGGATGTTTGTAACGACCAACCCACAGCGTGGGTGACATCTTTGTAGACCCATGTTATCAATCAATGACCAAACCTCAGCATGGCTGAAATATTTTTCACCATCTTTTATGTGTCACCCTGAGGGCTCCGCCGAAGGGTCTCGGATCTATCTATGCCCATATTTTTTTTGAAAACCCCTGGATGGAATGAAATATTTCCCAACCCTTCCCTTCCTTGCTTATCCCTGAATAAAAAAAGAGCATTTTTTAGAATGCTCTTTTATCAATATGTCCTTTAAATAATATTTTACTATTTCCCCCAAAAAGCATTTTCAGCTTCTTGGTCATCTGAAAACAACCAAACTTCGGTAATCTTTCCATTTTCCACTTTAAACAGATCAACACCTAACATATCCAATTTGCGTTCGTCTATCGAACCGCTGAAACGCAAAGGCATTGCAACCAAATCACCATTGACCATTAAATTACTGTTTGGCGTTAATGCAAAGGTCCCTTTGGAAACTTCCATCATACCAGCAATCATTTTACCGATTTCATCAGCACCGTTTTTCAATCCAGAAAATTGATTGTCGCCTGGCTGATGCCATTTAACGCCTTTTGAAAAATACGAAAATGCTGTCGGTACATCACCTTTTCCCAGTGCTTCAGCATATGCAATTACTACTTCTTTTGCTGTCATAATAATTTCTTTTAATGTTTATTGTACAAAATTAGAACATTACTTACCTTTGTACAAGTACCTACCTATTGGTACAGTACTTACCTATTTGTTAGAAACACTGATTATCAAATGGAAGAAAATAAAAAAATAATTAAGCAGTCCGACGAAAACTGTCCTGTACGGAAATCTTTGGAATTATTGGGTGGTAAATGGACCTTATTGATACTGTTTCAAATAAACGAAAGGGTAATCCGTTACGGCGAACTCAAACGCTGCATTCCCAAAATCAGCGAAAAAATGCTGATTCAAGAACTAAACTCCCTGGTAGCAAACAAATTAGTTTACAAAAAATCATATCCCGAAATCCCCCCAAAAGTGGAATACAGCCTTACCGATTTGGGCTTAAAAACATTACCCATCGTGGATAAACTGGCTACTTTTGGATTGGAAAATTTGAAATAGAATAATTAAGGTCAGAGAAACAGATAAGCTCTAATCAAAATCTAAAGATCGAAAAAGATTTCACCCACCCTGAGGGTTATACGTTATATATTTTCAAAATCTATAAAGATTTCACCCCTGCTAGGGGTTTTGCTAATTATTCAATCCACATATAATCTTGCCCTATCCTCTCATCCTTTCCATCCTGGTTCAAAACCCAGATCTTGTCCCATCCTCTCATCCCTTCCATCCTGGTTCAAAACCCAGATCTTGCCCCATCCTCTCATCCCTTTCATCCTGGCTCAAAACCCAGATCTTGATCCATCCTCTCATCCCTTCCATCCTGGTTCAAATCCAATTCCCTAAATTTTTCAATAAACCCCATCCGCTTGTCTCGCGACCATTCCCTTTCCTTTTCCAAAAACCAATACAAAAACCATCCCCTCATCCCCCAGCCCTTCTCAATAAAAAAACTCCAAAAATCCATCAAAATTTGACCACGTCAGCTTAGTATCCTTTTACTCTCATTCGAGGCATATTGCGAAAATTCCGAATATGTCTCGAATGAGACCAAAAGCATTCCCGACCTTAAGCTCATCTCCTAATCCAAACAAAAATGGTCCAAAAACAACAAAAGGCGATGTGATTTCCACATCGCCTTTTAGCATTTTTATTAATTCACTTTTTTACAAAAGTGATCTTATTTTATCTCTCTTCTTTCATCAAGAAACCACCACCGATCAAATCATCGCCTTCATAGAATACGGCCGACTGACCTGGGGCAATCCCTTTTACATTATGGACAAAATCCACCTTCATGATATCTCCTTGTTGGGTCAAGGTCGAGATAGCCCCAGAATCCTTGTAACGGATCTTGGTGATCGCTTCCATCGGTTCATCAAGGGAGGCATATTTAACCAGATTGATGTTCTTGACAAATGCTTGGCTTCTTTCCAGTTCATGTTCCTCACCTAATACCACCGAATTGGACTCCGGTAAGATCTGTATCACAAACATTGGCTTTCCTAGGGCAATTCCCAAGCCTCTGCGCTGTCCGATCGTGAAATATGGATACCCAATATGCTGACCAACTACAGTACCGTCAGAAAGGATAAAATTACCCGGTCCGATCTCTTGATCCAAGCTAGGGCGTTTATGTCTTAGGAAGGAGCGATAATCGTTGTCAGGGACAAAACAGATCTCATAGCTCTCCGATTTATTCGCCAATTCCTTTTGATCCATATCTAGTGCCATCTGGCGGATTTCCTTTTTGGTAAAACTTCCCAAAGGAAACTGCGTCCTTGCCAAGTTCTCCTGGGAAACGCCCCAAAGTACATACGACTGGTCTTTGTTTTCGTCCTTACCCTTGGAGATCACATATCTACCGTTGTCATGCATGCGGATATTCGCATAGTGACCGGTTGCAATAAATTCACAGTCCAATTTATCGGCACGCTTCATCAAAGCTTCCCATTTGATATGGGTATTGCACAGCACACATGGATTCGGAGTTCTTCCGGCAATATATTCATCAACAAAATTGTCAATCACATAATCTCCAAATTCTGAACGAATATCAAGGATGTAATGCGGGAAGCCATAGTTTACAGCCAATGTCCTAGCGTCATTGATACTGTCCAGACTACAACATCCTGTTTCCTTTGAAGAGCCGCCGGAACTAGCATAATCCCATGTTTTCATCGTGATCCCGATGACCTCATATCCTTGTTCGTGTAGCATTACTGCAGCCACGGAGCTATCCACCCCACCACTCATTGCTACCAAAACTCTTCCTTTTTTACTCATAATATTTTATTGAAGTGCAAAGATACCGTTATTTGCCCATTCCCAATGTTTATTTGATGTAATTTTATCTCAATCAAAATCAAGACTTTGAATATTTCAACGAAAATATTTAAGGCAAAAGTTTTAGAATTCGAAAAAGGACGGTATATTTGCATCGCAAGTTCGGTAACGGACATGTCAAAAAAAAGGTGCCATAGCTCAGTTGGTAGAGCAAAGGACTGAAAATCCTTGTGTCGCTGGTTCGAATCCAGCTGGCACCACCAAAAATCTGACAAGTAACAGATTGTAAAAACAAAAACTTGAAGGTGCCATAGCTCAGTTGGTAGAGCAAAGGACTGAAAATCCTTGTGTCGCTGGTTCGAATCCAGCTGGCACCACAGAAAAAATCCTCAATTTTCATTGAGGATTTTTTTGTTTTTAAGAGGTTTGCCGGAAGCCTGAAATGGATAATAATATATTATCCAGTTTTTATTAGTAATAACTAGTAGATTTAAAGTGTATAATGCACCCATTTGTCAAGGAAGACCACCAATTTTAATATCATAAGCCATATTGCTAATATGAAAAATAATCAACGAGATCTATTATTAAAATTATATGACCAAAAATCTAATGGTTTATTTTATGAAAATAGTCCATTTGACATTCTTATTCATTCTATATTAAACACTATTAACTTCGAATCAATAATAAATTTATATTTCAATAATTCTTTACAAGAATTAAATTCTTCTATATTATCTAACCTAAGAAAGAGGGTTGATTCAGAATTTCATTTAGATAAAATATATGAGAATTTAAAAGAAATTATTGAAAACAATTCAGATTTCAGACAATCACAAAGACTTAGAATAATCGCAGAATTATTAATTCAAAATCTACCAAATGAGTATAAATCAGATTATTTTAATACATATTTCTATTCAAAATATATAAACGATAAAAAGGCATCCCTAAAATATCTTCAGTATTCAAAAAAAAATGTTGTTAGCGACCTCTTAAATACATATTTAAATACTAATAATAGAGTATTCTTAAATGCAATCCTAAAGCAAAAAAATCGGAAAATATTATTAAAGAATTTTAATAAAATTTGGTCT
Source organism: Sphingobacterium sp. LZ11T8 (assembly GCF_024261425.1). NCBI lineage: Bacteria > Pseudomonadati > Bacteroidota > Sphingobacteriia > Sphingobacteriales > Sphingobacteriaceae > Sphingobacterium > Sphingobacterium sp. LZ11T8. The sequence continues at coordinate 307,498 of NZ_JANBZY010000003.1, forward strand.
TCAGAACTACCATTCCATTATAAAAAGCAATTAATTAACTGCATAAAGCCTGTCAACAAGGAAATATATGATTTAATAAAAACACATGATGGTGATATGTATTTTCATTTAAAACTATTAAATAATACAATTACAAATGCAGATTTATTAGACAAAATAAACACCAATTCTGGACAAAAGCAGCTATTTTATATTTGGCAAGCAAGTAAATATTTAGAGTTTGATACCCTAGAAGAATCAATAAAACAATTAATCCCCAATGAAAATACTCACAAATAAAAATAAAATTTTATTAATCATAATCTAAATTCTCAATATGTCCTTTTAATGCGATTTTAAACATCAACTATAAAGCAGAGGTAATTTTTATTATATTAAAAAAATCAATTTTGACTACACAAATATTCATTAATAATGATTAGATAAAATTTATTTATTTGAAGATATCTCCTTAATGCTAAAATTTACTATTTAATACCAAATGACCCAGTTAAACAACTATTTGAATTTTCTTAAAAACAATTTAACATTGTCCATAACGCTCATATATATTGTAAGTTTTATCAATTATTTTATATACTATAGTTCTTTTGATATTCCAATATCCAATTACATTGAATTAACGGATCTACTATTTTTTTTCTTTGATTATGTAATACAAATTCTATTAATAATTTTCTTCGCTGAAATAACATTATTTATTATTCATTCCTTTTATTTTAAAATATTCCATATTTATTTACCTCTAATTGTAAATGGAAAAATTTTATCTTTTTTAGGATCAAATAAACATAATAAAAAAAGATACTTGAAAATTTTGGAAATTAATTTTGGCAACAATCTTTGGAAATTCAAAATGGCTATCCTAATCTTTTCTATGTTCTTTATAAGCAAGTACCCCTTGAAATTGATTATTATTCCTAGTTTATTTTTTTATTCCTTCTATTTATTAAATCAAATAGACAGAAAAAAAACTCAAAACCTAACATTGTATTTATGTTCCTTAACAGTAATCATTGGTCTTGCTTTAACAACAATTAATAATTTAATTAACAAACGTTTTAATAAAGATGAAACGGCCATTTCTTTTATGGAAGGAGAGCAAATTATATCAACTAATAAACAGAATAGTAATCTAAATTATTTAGGAGAAACATCTAAGTATTTATTTATTTTTGATATAAAAACTAAGACTACAAAAATTTTTCCCAAAGAAAGTATCACAAATTTACAAATTGAAAACTCTCATAATCTACTAGAAAGGTTTGGTAAGTTAATAACCAGATAACAACTCAATTAAGACAATAAAACATAACTTTCTCATTTTCATAAAATTAACTTAAACCCTCAGAACATTTTAAAACCAAAAATTCACAATCCCTTACCCTATCCTTCCCCGTATTTTCCATCAGGTCCCGTTACAAAGCCTTGAAATTTCCATAATTTCAACAATACCTTACTCTCTTTATTAATTTTATAATATTAATACTCAATCAGTTATCAAATAAAAAACGTAATTACGTAAAATACCTACTGTTAGGTATTCATTTATTGGCTTTTATACAATATATTCGGAAAACAGAGATTTGGAATTCTAACAATTGGGATTTCACTATAAACCTTAATACCGACGACTATTAATTGCAGTAGAAAAACAGAGAGATTCAAGAATTTTATTAAAAGTGGAAATCATGTGTTCCCTACACAATTTCTTATATAAGCCGTCCTGGCTATTATTGTTAAACAGAAAAATGGCTAGATATTCCGCATCTAGCCATATTTTTTTGATTGATTTTCAAAGTTCTACCTTGCTCCTACAAATAGCCGAGCAAATAATAGATTATGATAAATACCACTATGGTTCCAAAACATCCGAGGCCCATCTTCTTGGCGCCCCAGCCTGCTATCAGTGCTCTAAAAAATTTGTTCATAAGTTGATCTAAATTGTTTACCAATCCTATCAACAATAATCTGGAATAAATGTTTGACTGTGTATATCTCGAATTGCAATATCTTCTGAAAAATGAGCATGCAAGGCCCTACCATCTCCGTGCAAAGTCCAGATAGCTTTTGGCTTTACCTTACCCACAAAATATAGGATATCATTCCAGTCCACATGGTCGGACAGAAATAGGCTGATATCGTTCTGAGCCTGCAAGCGCTCCCATCCCGAAGCAAATGCCTTAAGCACATTCTTTGCCCTGCGGTAACTGTTGAAGGTTAGTGGTGGCACCAAATAGATCTTGTTGTCGCCGGCTTCTTTCATGGATTTTCTGTTGTACTGCTCGTATTTCAAGGGTACATCAATAAATTGATCATAGATGCGATGTATAGGCATGATCTGATAGTGCAATAACACCTCTTTCTGCGGGAGATGTTCATTGAGCAGGGCGGTAATACGCTGGGCTTTACCCAGGGAATAACAGCCCAAGAGGATATTGCTTCTGACATCCAGTTTCATGATTTCGCAAACAGGATCTGGATGTTTGGTTTCTGGATTGGCGAAAGTCGTTTCGGTAATCAAAACTTCTGCCTCTACGATCTGAATAGGTTCGCAGGTACGGTCTTCCTGCAACTTATAGTCGCCGGTATACAGGTACCTCACGCCTTTATAGATCATCATGATCTGTGCGCTGCCAAGGATATGACCAGCGGGATATAGATAGATATCGACGCCATTGATCTGAAAAAATTCAGAAAATCTCTTGACATGATAAGAATCCAAAGCTTGTTTTGGGTAGCGGTACTGCATAATGGCGGCAGTTCCCGCAGTACAATAGATATTTCTATGGCCAGGGGACGCATGGTCACCATGGGCATGCGAAACGACGGCATGTTTGACCGGATATAGGGGGTCTATATAGAAATCGCCATAAGAACAATAATATCCTTTATCTCTTTTTACTAGAAAGTCTTCAATAATCTGCATTAGCTTGTTTTTCCTTGAATAAATTTCTGATGCAGTTCCATCACCTGCTCAATCAGGCTATGCTCATCATCGTTATAGACGATGCAATCGCTTAGCTTTTCCTTTTCCTCTGCGGGCATCTGTTTATTTATCCTTCTCAGCACCTCTTCTCTGTCCACTTTATCGCGCTGTATCACCCTTTCGATCCGGAGATCCAATGGTGAAACCACCAGGATGGTGAAATCCAAAGCTTTATAGGATCCGCTTTCAAATAAGAGTGCAGCTTCTTTGACACTATATATGGAAGTCTGGGCTGCTGCCCAATCTTCGCCATCCTTGATCACGGCAGGGTGAACGATGGCATTCAGTTTTTTCAGTTCTTCGGCATCGCCAAAGACCCTTTTACCGAGCCATTCCCTATTGAGGCTACCGTCCTCAAAATAGACCTCTTTGCCGAAAGTTTTCATCAGGGATTGACGGACCGCATCGTTCTTGACCATGATATCCTTGGCTTCCCTATCGGCATCATAGGTCGGTATGCCCAATATCTTGAATATCTTGGTCACTACGCTCTTTCCGACGCCTATGCCTCCTGTAATCCCGATTTTTAAACCCATATTATCTCCTTACAAAAAAATCAACATTCTGAGGTTCTACGCTCAATACCTTGACATAATCAGGCATTTTGGTAATGATGACCGGTAAGCTGGAAACCTTATGGTCTTTCCAGGCATCCAGATCCACCACCGCCTCAAAATCCCTAGAAGTATATTTATTATAATCTTTTACGGCCAACAAAATGGTTGCGCGAACCTTACTCGGCAATACGCGAACTGAGGTATAACCCTTGCTGTTCTCCACTTTGATCGGCAGTTCGATCACCTTCTCCGTAATCTCTCCGACCGGTACGATCACTTCTGCAAAGGTCGGATAGATTGTAATGTTAGTTCTTTGCTGCTTATTCAAATAAGCGACGGTACGCACATCAGTATTGACATCTTTGCCTTTGATGGTATCGGTCTCCAGGTATTCAATACTTGCCACATCTTCCAATGGGCCCGTAATGGTAACATATTCGGGGTTGGTTCGGGTTTCGCCGATCACGCCGTATTGCCTTTGGAAAGTCAGGCTTTCTACGGCTTTGACCGGAACCTTACGCTGGGTCTGTTTCGAGAAATCGAAGTAAAGGGTGTCAGGCGAAACGGCAACGACCTGCTTATCCGTAGGGAACTGTCTATTGATGAAACCGATCTGGTTACCAAAGACGATAAAGTTCCGTGATTTAAGCCCTGAAAGGTCGACCTGAATTTTTGCGGTATCGAGGTGCAAGCGTTCCATGAACACCTTCCAGCCGGACATCTTGATCTTGACGGTTACCGTATCTGATTGAAGGGGATGGAAAGCTTTGTTTTCCGGCAAATTAACATAGGACATGCTCGCCTTTTTGGTGAAGGTATAATCACTGGAAATTGCAAACAAGGTCCAAGCTAAAAATGAAATGATGATACAACGCAGGAAAATGGATAATTTTCGACGTTGCACTTTGTTAATCCGCCTTAAAGCCATTCTACAAATGTAATATTTTGTGAGCAAAAATCACATTTTGACAGTAGCATGAGCTATCCGGCTCAAAAAGCGGAATCCTTAGCAAAAAGATGCCATTTTCAGCCGGTTTATTCTTAAAATATTACGTAACTTTGCAGAATAATTGAAGGACGTTCAAATTCACTTTAATAATGATTCATTTCTTCGTGAACCCATTGAACACAGTTTATGCTGTTCAAACCCAAAATGATTTATCTACTGAAGATATCTCCAAACTAAACTGGCTTTTCGGCAACTCTAAAAAACTCGACGAACAAACGCTTAACGACTACTATGTAGGTCCGAGAGCCGCTATGGTAACTCCTTGGAGCACCAACGCCGTAGAGATTACCCAGAACATGGGAATCAGCGGGATTATTCGTATCGAAGAGTTTCAAAAGGTTACGGAAGATTTCAAGGATTTCGATCCGATGATTTCCCAAAAGTTCAGTGCCTTGACTCAGGATATGTTTACCATCAACATCAGCCCTGAACCAATTTTGGATATCGATGACATCGAGGCTTACAACCAGTCGGAAGGCTTGGCATTGAGCCCTGAAGAGGTAGAATATCTAAACAAGCTAACTGAGAAGATTGGCCGTAAGCTGACGGATTCTGAGGTTTTCGCTTTCTCGCAAGCGAACTCTGAACACTGTCGTCACAAGATCTTCAATGGTACTTTCGTGATCGATGGTGAGGAACAGCCTACATCCCTATTTAAATTAATCAAGAAAACTTCAGAGACCAATCCGAATGAGATTGTTTCTGCCTATAAAGATAATGTAGCCTTTATCAAAGGTCCTAAAGTAACGCAGTTTGCTCCTAAAACAGCAGACAAACCAGATTTCTATGAAGAGAAGGATTTCGATTCGGTTATTTCATTGAAAGCTGAAACCCATAACTTCCCAACTACGGTTGAGCCATTCGCAGGAGCCGCAACAGGTTCGGGTGGTGAGATCCGTGACCGTCTAGCTGGCGGTCAAGGTGCACTTCCGCTTGCTGGAACGGCAATCTACATGACAGCCTATTCACGTTTGTTGAATGATCGCACATGGGAAAAAGCAATGGAAGAAAGAAAATGGTTGTACCAAACGCCAATGGACATCTTGATCAAGGCATCCAATGGTGCTTCTGATTTTGGAAATAAATTCGGCCAACCATTGATCACGGGTTCTGTCCTTACTTTTGAACATGAAGAGGATGGTCGTAAGTTGGGGTATGATAAAGTTATCATGCAAGCTGGTGGTATCGGTTATGGCAAGTTGAACCAGGCCAAGAAACATGAGCCACAAGCTGGAGATAAGATTGTGATCCTAGGTGGTGAAAACTACCGCATCGGTATGGGTGGTGCAGCGGTATCCTCAGCGGATACAGGTGCATTCGGTTCAGGTATTGAATTGAACGCCATCCAACGTTCTAATCCAGAGATGCAAAAGCGTGCTGCCAATGCCATCCGTGCTTTTGTGGAAAGTGATGTAAATCCTATCGTTTCCATCCATGACCATGGTGCCGGTGGACACTTGAACTGTCTTTCTGAATTGGTGGAAAATTCTGGTGGTCTGATCGACTTGGATAAACTTCCGGTTGGAGACCCTACCCTTTCAGCCAAAGAAATCATCGGTAATGAATCTCAAGAACGTATGGGCTTGGTGATTGCAGATGAGGATATCGAGAAATTGAAGACGGTTGCTGACCGCGAGCGCTCGCCAATGTACACTGTTGGTGATGTGACTGCTGATCATCGCTTCACTTTCGAATCAAAGAAAACTGGTGAGAAACCTATGGATTATGCCCTAGAGGATTTCTTTGGTTCTTCGCCAAAAACAATCATGAACGATAAAAAGGTACAGCGCAATTATGCTGACCTAGAGTATACTGTAAACGAGGTTCCTAATTACCTAAACCAAGTCCTTCAATTGGAAGCAGTTGCTGCTAAAGATTGGTTGACCAATAAGGTGGACCGTTGTGTGGGTGGCCGTGTTGCGAAACAGCAATGTGCCGGACCTTTGCAATTGCCATTGAACAACGTTGGGGTGATGGCCTTGGATTACAAATCTAAAGAGGGTATCGCTACGACAGTTGGACATGCACCTTTGGTAGCTTTGGTTGATCCAGTTGCTGGATCGAGAAATGCTATCGGTGAAGCGCTTTCTAACTTGGTTTTCGCTCCTATCTATAATGGCCTGAATGGTGTTTCCCTTTCGGCAAACTGGATGTGGGCTTGTAATAACGAAGGTGAAGATGCAAGATTGTACCAAGCGGTACAGGGATGTTCTGACTTTGCAATCGAATTAGGTATCAATATCCCTACCGGAAAGGATTCACTTTCCATGAAACAGAAATATCCGAATGGTGAGCACGTAATCGCTCCTGGAACGGTTATTATTTCTGCTGGTGGTAACTGTACCGACATCAACAAAGTAGTGGAGCCTGTATTGAAGAAAAACGCTGGTTCTATCTATTATATCAACCTTTCTCAGGATAGCTTCAAACTTGGAGGCTCTACATTCGCTCAGGTATTGAACAAAATTGGTTCGGATGTTCCGACCATTCAGGATGCACAGTACTTCAAGAAAGCATTTAATGCGGTTCAGGAATTGATCAACAAAGGTCAGGTTGCTGCAGGTCATGACATCGGTTCTGGTGGTTTAATTACTTCTTTATTGGAACTATGTTTTGCAGATGTGGATTTAGCTGCTGAATACGATCTATCTGCCTTGAACGAATCGGACAGTGTAAAAGCATTGTTCAATGAAAACATCGGTCTGGTACTACAGGCGAAAGAAGATGCGGCATTTGAAAAAGCATTGGCTGAAGCGGGTGTTGAAGCTTTCAAAATCGGTAAGGCGATCAACGGTACTTCCGTGAGCATCAAAAACAATGCGGATTCATTCAGCTTTGATGTGGCTGAAACCAGAGATACTTGGTTCAAGACTTCATACTTATTGGATCAAAAGCAATCGAAAAACGGAACTGCTGACGCACGTTTCAAGAACTTTAAAAATCAGCCTTTGAGATATAGCTTCCCTGCTCAGTTTGACGGTAAAAAACCAGTGATTGACGGAAGCAAAGCTCGTCCTAAGGCGGCGATCATCCGTGAAAAAGGATCAAACTCGGAAAGGGAGATGGCGAATGCAATGTTCCTTGCAGGATTTGATGTGAAGGATGTTCACATGACGGACTTGATCTCAGGTCGCGAAACATTGGAAGATATCCAGTTCATCGGTGCTGTGGGTGGTTTCTCGAACTCTGACGTTTTGGGTTCGGCAAAAGGTTGGGCAGGTGCTTTCCTTTACAATGAAAAGGCTAAGACTGCTCTTGAAAACTTCTTTGCTCGTCCTGACACCCTTTCTGTGGGTATCTGTAATGGATGTCAGTTGTTCATGGAGTTGGAATTGATCAACCCAGAGCATGAGGTTCACGGTAAGATGCTGCATAACACTTCCCAAAAACACGAATCAAACTTTGTGTCGGTGAAGATACAGGAAAACAACTCGGTCATGTTGTCTACCCTTGCGGGCTCAACATTAGGTGTTTGGATCTCTCATGGTGAAGGAAAATTCAATTTGCCAAACCAAGAGGATCAATATAACATCGTAGCGAAATATGCTTACGATCAATATCCACACAATCCAAACGGATCGGATTTCAATACGGCAATGATGAGTGACAAAACTGGTCGCCACTTGGTAACCATGCCACACATCGAGCGTTCAGTTTTCCAATGGAACTGGGCAAATTATCCTGATGGTCGCAAAGACGAGGTTTCTCCTTGGTTAGAGGCTTTCGTTAATGCCCGTAAATGGATTGACAACCAAAGCAAATAAGTTGGAATAACGTAATAGTTAAGAAAAATCCCCATGCCTTCAGCATTGGGATTTTTTTGTTAACTTAAAATCTGAGGAAATGCCCATGAAAGCAAGAGATGAAAAATTAGCAGCAATCAAGGCTTGGACCAGAAGCAATGAAGACATTCGAGCAGCATTGCTGACGAGCTCCTTGGTCAACCCCTTGGCTCCAGTAGATGATTTCTCTGATTTGGACATCGAGCTTGTTTTCCTTGATCCTACACCCTATCTAGAATCTAAGGATTGGATTGATCTTTTTGGAGATCCCCTGAATGTTTACGAGGAAGGAATTGAAGCCTTTGACGGGAAGCATGCCATGAAGATGGTGCAATATTGGGATGGGGTAAAAGTTGATTTCAAGATCTATAGCGTGGAGCAATTTAAAGCTGAAGTATTGGCTGATGAACTTCCTGAGGATTGGGATATCGGTTATGAAATCTTGATCGATAAGGAAGGTCTTTGCAAAGGTTTACAGCATCCGAACTATGAGGTCAGTATTATCAAAGAACCTACTGAAGAAGAATTCCAAAAGATCGTTGCGGATTTCTTTTGGGATGTGACCTATCTTCCGAAATGTCTGGTCCGTGGGGACCTGTTCTACCTCAAATTTATGGTTGAAAAGATCATTCGGGTTGAATATTTTATTCCTATGATCGAATGGTATATTGGTAGTAGAAATCAATGGGACGTGACAACGAATAAGTATGGTCGACTGTTCAAGAAATACCTAAACACAGCGGAATGGGAAGAATTGGGAGCAACTTTTGCCGGGGCGGATATGGAAGAAAACTGGATAGCCTGCGGCAAATTGATCGATATCTTTGATAGAATGGCTCAAGCTGTTTCAAAGGTCCAAGGATACTTCTATGATCTGGATAAAGCTAATGCTACAAAAGAGTTTTTCAACATCCATAATCCAAAAAAATAGTGCAAATAACTACCCTTATGTATCATAAGAGTAGTCATAGCCTATAACTTTCCATTTTCCATCAATCAATTCGAGAAAGTATACAAAACCATGCCCGCACATTATTCCACAGTGGTAATAGGTGTGGATCAAAGCTTTTTTCTTATCAGCAGTGAACAGTGGCTTTTCGAAAGAATAGAATTCAATGAGGTATGCCAAATTGTTATGTTTGCCGTTCTGTATTGGTTTCAAGATTTTGGACAACTTGGTATAGTTGGGGTAATCTTCAGTATCCAATAATTGGGTTTGATAGGCATTGAAATCTTTTATGTCACTGGATAGTTTCTCGGATGCCAACTCAAGAACAGATAGCTGAGACTTCATATCAAATTCGCTGCCTAAGCTGGAATTGTAGTATCCTCTCCCAAACTTAGGATCGTAGAATTTAAGATCTAAATTTTTATCAAGAACATACCTTGCTGTATCAAATTCAACCACCGCATCCACAACCTTGGAGAATTCAGCTCCAATTGGGGAATAAGTCGGAAATACGCTTTCTAAGAACTCTTTCCCTGAGATATTATTTGTTTCCTTTTTCTGCCTACATGCCACCATCAATATGATTAGCAATGTATAAATCCCGAACCTTTTCATAATCCTTACCTTTTGTATTGATATGATGAAAAAGTAAACAGGATTGCATAAAGTAGACGATGGATAAAAAGGAAATTCTATCCAACAGGGTAAAAATCCTTTTCTTCTTTTATCTCCTATTCAACCTGGATTCCTCTAAATCGAGATTATGTTCCAAGGACTTCAATATAGATTCGTCATAATTCTTTTCGCTGACCAAGGTATAGATTACATCCCTCCTCACATTGATCAGATCCTGCATCACCTGCTTATACAGCCCCCTTTCATTCGCAATCTTGATCTTCGACTCGCTACTTAAGTTGGTGGCGGTAGATTCCAAGCTTCGTTTTAAGGATAGATTAATAGCTTTGACGGTATTGCTTTCTTCGAGCTCTGTAGCATACTTAGTTTTCAGCAATTCCATTTCTTCCTTCACTAATCGATATCTGATAGCTTCTATCTGTGCCTCTTCTGGGATCTCTGATGACTTGCCATCGAGGTTGACCAACTTGATCAGCCATGGCAGACTCAAACCTTGCACGACCAAGGTTATCAAAATGACCACGAAGGTGATGAATAGGATCAGGTTACGGTGCGGGAAATGCTGGCCACTGGAAGCATAGATCGGAATCGCCAAGGCAGAGGCTAAGGATACCACACCGCGCATTCCAGCCCAACCTAAGATCAATGGCATCTTCCATCCTGGTGATGGTTCTTTCTTACGGACCTTAGGAAATATCCTGGGAACATAATTGACGATGTAAATAAATGCTATACGGATTACAATGATCACCAAAGTGATGATCAGTGCAATTTCAATCGCCCAGGACGTGGATACGCTTTCTATACCATCAATGATAATGGGAAGTTCCAAACCGATCAATATAAACACAAAACCATTCAATAGGAATCCGACGGTTTCCCAGACCTCACGCGTCTGAATCCGGGTATTATAATCCATGTAGTCTTTGGATCGATAGGAAAGGAACAATCCACCGGAAACCACGGCCAATACACCCGACCATTCGAAGTGCTCCGCAACGATGTACATTATGTAGGGCGCGATCAGGGTGATCGGAGTAGTTATGCTGGATGCTTTGGCAATGTATTTCAAGAAATAGAATAGGATATTGGCGATGACCAGTCCCACGCACACGCCCATAACGGCGAGTAAAAAAAATCCAACCACTGCTTCCTGCATGGTAAATGCACCGGTCATAATGACCGCCAAAGCCATCCGGAATACCGTTAGGGAAGCTGCATCATTGACCAAGCTCTCCCCCTCCAACAAAGTGACCCCACGCTTAGGCATGCTCACTCCCTTGAGGACAGAAGTTGCCGCAACAGCATCGGGAGGAGAAATAATACCGCCCAATAGGAATCCTAATGCAAGCGTAAATCCCGGAATTAAATTGACAGATAAATATGCAACAGCTATGGAAGTAACAAAGACAAGTCCGAAGCCCATGGTCAGGATAGACCTGCGGTTGCTCCAGAAACTATTCCATGAGGTATACCATGCTGCTTCAAATAATAGAGGCGGCAGGAAAACCAAAAACACCACATCGGGGTTTATACTGAACTCGGGTAATCCTGGAATCAGGGAAATCGCTAATCCACCAATTACCAACAAGATAGGATAGGATATCTTGAACCGCTGAGAAACTACAAATAACATGGACATGAAAAAAAAGAGAATCATGACCAATAATATATTGGATTCGATCATATTATCTTAATTAATAGATATCTTTGTGCACAGTAAAAATAATGGAAAAAAACTCAAAAAATCTACACCCGCGCAATAAGTTCAATCAGGATTATGACTTCAAGAAACTGATCAAACATGTTCACCAATTGAAGAAACACATCGTTGTACTTCCTGATGGCCGTCAATCCCTAGACTTCAGAGATCCTGAATCTGTTTTCCTTTTGAACAAAGCTTTATTGGAATCGGAATACAAGATCAACAACTGGGACCTATTGAACGGTAGCCTCTGCCCTTCCATTCCGGGTAGATTGAATTATATCCATTATTTAGCTGACCTCATCCAGCCTAAAAACCCTAAGAAAGTCAATGTCCTGGATATTGGCACTGGCTCTAGTCTTATTTATCCTATTCTTGGCTTCTTGGAATACCATTGGAATTTTGTGGCATCCGATACCCATATCCCTTCCATACAGCATGCCCACAAGATCCTGAATGACAATCCTTATCTAAAAAAAGGAATCAAGATAAGACAGCAAGAAAACAGTGACCATATCCTCAAAGGAATTATTCAACCCAATGAATATTTCGACGCAGTACTTTGTAATCCCCCATTCTACAAATCGCGTGAAGACTATAGGCAAACGGTTCTGAAGAAAAACCAGAAGCTCCATCAGGAAGCTGAAAGCACGAAAACCAATTTCCAAGGTCTTTCGAATGAGCTTTGGTTCCCAGGTGGTGAAAAGAAGTTCATTAGCAACATGATCTATGAAAGCTTTGACCTAAGAGATCAAATTGGTATATGTTCGGTTCTGGTTTCAGATAAAGACAACCTGAAGCCGTTAAAAGCTATCCTCGAATATCACAAAACAGAGGGGGTAAAAGTGACACAAATGAATCAAGGCAACAAGATAAACAGAATTCTTTCTTGGCAGTTGAATAAATAAGACCAAAGTTTAGTTTAACTTTTCTATGTTACAATAGATCAAAATCCACTTTAACGTTAAAGCAGATTTGGACAGGAATCTTTATTTTTTTAAAAAAAATTTGCTAAAACGTTTTTAATTTATAAATTAGTCTTAACCATTAACAAAACTAATACTAACAGTCACTTTATGAACTTATTTTTACCTACAACAACCTGCAATTTATTTTCCGGCTAATTAAAGGAAATCTTGTTTAATTTTTACCCAAACTAAACACAATTAACCATTGCTGTACTGGAATCCTATTACCCAAAAACTTTAAATTATGAACCAAAAAAAATTGCATTTAAACTTTATGAGCAGTTAACGGATTTAAAGCAAAGCCTTCTATTTCCCTTTTACTGACCGAATAGCTCCCTTCTGGATTTGCTATCCGAAACCTACTAGTATCTACTATTTTACTAACCTATAAACAGCACTACAAATATGAGTGTATTATGGAAGTTTAAATCGTTATTGATTTTTATGTCTATGTCCGTGGGGCATGCGCATAGTCATAACGTTGATTTTGCCAACCTATCCCTGCAGGACACAACCGAAACGGACTCTATTCCTACAGTCGATACCTTGGCGGAGTTAAAGCCACTTTATGAACTGGACCTACCTAAGTTCAACAACCTTCGGAACATGAAAGCCAATTCGCTGATTACTGCCAATAGTTTGCAGCAGTATATCAAAGGTGAATTACCAGGCGTCTATGTTTCTGAATCAAGCGGTGAGCCTGGAAGTAATATCCAGATGTTCGTGCGCGGTATCAGTAAACCTATCCTGAGCAATAGGGATATTTACAATACCCAACCCTTGGTCGTTCTAGATGGTGTTCCCTTAATCGGAGAACATCCTTTTGCGTTTGATGTGCAAAACTATGACATCGAACGTATCGGAACCGAAAACAACCTCCTGGGCAACATTGATTTCGACAACATCCAAAGCATCAAGGTATTAAAAGACCTTTCGGCAGTTGCAACCTATGGTCCGCTTGGGGCTAACGGAGTCATTGAGATCACGTCGAGGAAGACTGAAGGTGATGGCGACAAAAGAATAACGGTAAACAGTTATATCGGAATGTCTCAACGCCCTCGCGTCACTACCATAAACGGTGCCTATGAAAATTCATTTAGGAAGCAATTTTATGACCTCTACACCACCAATGGTAAATACAACCAGGACGATGTCTATCCAATCTATTTAAGTGACTCCTTAAATAACGATTACTATGGACCATCAAACTGGTCTGATAGCTATTATTCCAATGGACTCAACCATGGTGTCAATGCCAATATCTCGGGTGGTCAGCCTCGTGCTACCTTCCAGTTCTCTCTGGGAAATGTAAAAACCTCAGGAGTAGCGGATGACACTAAATTTGACAAGTACAATGCTCGTTTCTTCTTGAACCTGAGACCTTTCAAATGGCTAAACTTTGAAACCCTTTTCAATGCTTCGCGATTGAACAGGGACCGCAACAGAAACTTGCGCAACAGATTTGCCATGATGGGTTATCTTCCTGACCTAGGTGCTCCACTTGCTCCTAACAAGGAAGTTTATGATTCCTATCTAAAGGAATTCGACAAGAGCTTTGACAATAACTTCAGCAATATCCTGGAAGGATTCTTCCGTTTACAGGTAAATGTTGGAGCTTTAAAGATCCGTAGCAAGTTCGCCGTTGATTATAACGAAGGCTACCGCGACCTTTTCTACCCAAGCACCATCTTAGAGAAAAGTAATTTCGCTTCTAACTACTATGGTTACAACCAACGCTTATTGGTGGATAACCAAGTTTCTTACGATATAGAAAACGATGCAAACTATTTCTATTTCGAAGCTGGGAACACCTTGATGTGGGATACCTATAAATACAACTATGCCTATGCATACAAAGGTGTCAATGACTTCATCAAACTTAACCTATTGGAGTCTGACCCAAACAACGGGAACTATCTAAATCCTACTGCTTTCCCTAGACAATTGGTCTATAAGTTCTTGGACAGAACCAAACACAACATGGTCAATCTATACGGTAAAGCATCTTATACCTATAATGAATCCTATACCGCTGCATTGACACTTCGTTACGATGCATCATCAAATGCACAACCGACTACAAGATGGTTCTTCTCTCCTATCCTAGCCTTAGGATGGAATGCGAAGAATGACTTCATGAAGGACAACGAATCCGTTAGCCTATTTAATATCAGAGCCAGCGTAGGCAGGATGGGTCACTATAATCTGTATGATAATTACGGACAAGGACCTAGCTATACTTCAGAAATTGGCTATACCGGTAATGCAATCGTTCCGGGATACAATGGTTTTGCGGCATTGGTTCGTCCATATAATATAGGCTGGGTGGGATATGACCTTCCTTGGAGCTATTCGGATAACCTGAACTTAGGTTTTGACCTAGGTTTCAAGAACCGCGATATCCAAGTTTCCCTTGATGCTTACGTTCGCGATAGCAAAGATCAGTTGATCATGTTGCCAGGTAAGAAAGACTTCGGTTATGACTATCAATATGAAGCTGGAATGGATGTCCGCAATATGGGTATCGACCTTACTGCTTCAGGAAATGTAGTACAAAATGACAAGATCACCTGGAACACCGGGTTAGTATTAGGCGTAAACACAAATAAGCTATTGGCATTGCCAAATAACCTGGATGAAATCGAAGTGAACGACCGATTATTGAAAGTTGGTGAGAGAATCGATGCCTTCTGGTTATATGAAAACAACGGAATGTACCAAACAGACCAAGAAGTTCCGCAATCAGGGGGTCAACGAATGACCTACAATGGTATCATCTTGAAAGCTGGTGATCCAATCTGGTCTGATACCAATGGGGATAACCAGATCAGCAAAGAGGATAAAGTCCTACAAGGCAACATCATCCCTAAGCTTAGCGGTTCATGGAACAATATGGTTGCTTACAAAAACTTTGACTTGAACCTGAACTTCTACTTCAACCTTGGAAGAAAGATTGTCAACCAAGAGATGTCAAACCGTTTCAACTTTATTGAAAATGAGAATGCCAGCAGCATAAATTCCATCAAAGAGATCACCTACTGGGAGAAAAGAGGGGATTATGATCAATATCCACTTTACAACCCTTGGTCATCCGTTGCGCCATTCCAAACCAATCAATCCCTATTCCTTGAGGATGGTTCTTTCTTGAAACTTAGAACAGTAACCTTAGGCTATAATTTCAGGGATATCGTTGGAAACCGTTTA
Source organism: Sphingobacterium sp. LZ11T8 (assembly GCF_024261425.1). Lineage (NCBI taxonomy): Bacteria > Pseudomonadati > Bacteroidota > Sphingobacteriia > Sphingobacteriales > Sphingobacteriaceae > Sphingobacterium > Sphingobacterium sp. LZ11T8. The sequence continues at coordinate 323,297 of NZ_JANBZY010000003.1, forward strand.
GGCCAAAAGGGAGATCTATATGTCTATTTATCTGCCAACAATTTATTTACTGTCAGCAAATATTCTGGAAGGGATCCAGAACTGGTGAATTACATGGGTTACGACCAAGGTTATTCCCTTCCGATTCCAAGAACATTTGCCTTAGGATTCAAACTTAAACTGTAACCGATCATGAAAAGAATATTAATCATTTTAATCGTATTGAGCCAAGTTTTCGTGTCCTGCAAGAAAATGCTGGACATCAATTCCACTCGATTGGTTTCAGAAGAAAATATGTGGCTTAGCATGGAGGATTCCAGAGCGGCCTTAATGGGAGTTTACGGATTGACCAAATCCGCACTGAATGATAACAATGCACATTGGATCTATGGCGATGTACGTTCCGGAGAGTTCTCCGTGCCTATCCGCCAAGACTTGAAAGCTATCGCCAAAAACGACCTGAATGCTTCCTTCGGCGTAATGAACGACCTAAAGAGCTGGAGACGTTGGTACGCAGTAGTGAATGCTGCCAATATCTTCCTAGAACGTATCCAGGAGGTAAAGGACAATGACCAACGCTATACCAACAACAATATGGTGGTGGATATCGCGCAAGCCCGTTTCCTACGTGCCTTTGCCTATTTCTATATGGTACGCATTTGGGGAGACGTTCCATTGATCGTCTCTTCTAAAGAAGGTACTTTTGATGATCAACCTCGCGAAGATCAGAGCAAGATATTGGCCTTTGTAGAACAGGAATTGCAAAAGGCAGCAGATGATCTTCCGTTCCTTTTTAGCTCCAATGACCCGCAGCAACAAGGAAATTACTACAACGAATCCAACAGCAGATGGGACGGCGCCTTAGCTCGTAAAACTACAGCTTATGCCATTTTAGCCCATGTTGCAGCCTGGCAGAGTAATTACCCTGATGCTGCAGCATACGCTAAATTTGTTATCGACAATCAACAGAAAGGTAGCTTGACTTTACTCCCTACCAATAACCTAACAGATCCAAATGGATTCTTCTACGATAAAAACCGGAATCAGTTATTAGGTTTCGGACATATCTACAACCATGTGGAAGGTTCCTTTACAGGGCACATTGAAGAGTTAACCTTGGCATCGCCCGTGGTAAACAAAAGTATCCCGGATATGTACATGTCCAAAGACAAGATCCTTTCCATCTTCAATGAATCTACCGATGAACGCTTCTCTGCTGATACCCTAGGAAATCCTGTAACCGAGGTTTATTTCAAAAACTTCAATGGACAGTATCCTATCTTCAGCAAAGTGAAATGTATCATGGGTGGAGTAACAGACCCAACGTTCAGGTTCTATTCCAGTGCCACCATTATCACCCGTCTTGAAGACATGTACCTATTGCGTGCAGAATCATTGGCGGTAATTGGTGAGCAAGCAGGAGCAATCGACCTATTGAATACCATCCGCGAAAGAAGAGGGCTTACGAACTATTCAGCAGCGAAAAATGGAGACTTGATCGATGCGATCTTCCAAGAAAGAAACCGGGAGCTGATGGGTGAAGGGCATCGTTGGTACGATATGGTCAGACAGTACAAGATCAAGAATGACAATTCAGATCTGAGCAATCTGATCCGTTCCAAAGGACAATATTGGCCGATCTCTGCCCAAGTCTTGACCCAGAACAAATTATTAACCCAAAATGAATATTGGAAATAAACCGTATAACCATGAAAGTCAACAATCTATTTTATAGTTTACTCTCCTTGATTTTGGTTAGCGGATGCACCAAAGACAATGGATATTACAACGAGACGGTAAATAAGGTGACTTATGATGGTACTATTTTGGAGTACCTTCAAAGTAAGCCCGGCGTTTTTGACTCCCTACTTAAAGTATTGGATCGCACAAAAATGCAAGCAGTGCTCGCTTCTAATGATAAATACACCTTCTTTGCACCAACCAACCAGAGCTTTCAATTAGCAATCGAAAACCTCAACAATACCCGCAAAGAATCGGATAAACCTTTGGAATATTTATCCAATGTGGACCTCCTACAATTGGATACCATGATGGCTCAATACCTGATCAAAGGCTTCTACCCTAGTGATTCCATGATGATGAAAGATGGAATCCAACTGCATGACTACAAATTCAAAAGAACGATGAACGCTAAATTAACCACAGCGACCTCATCAGGATTTGAAAGCGGCGGCCCTAAGGTCATTGAATACTCGGACACAAAGAACAGTCAGTTCACCAGAAACTGGATTACCGCAACCACTGCTTCCATCAACATCGAAGCAAAGAACGGGATGATCCACGTTGTTTCTCCGAACCATGTTTTCGGTTTTAACGACTTTGTGACCCGATTGACCTACATCCCACCTCCACCAAACTTATTTGTAACCGTCGGAGGTAAATTCTCGGTATCACGCGAGAACGATGGTGGTGTCAATGCCGTTGAAGCATCAAAATATGTGTTTGATGGCAACCCAGAAACCAAGTACCTGTTAGGTAGTTTCGGTGGAAACTGGATGCAAGTAGAACTAAACACAGCAACTGCAGCTAACTCCTATACCCTAACCTCAGCCAACGATGCGGTTGAAAGGGATCCAATTGACTGGACCTTGACAGCATCTGATGATGGAGAAAACTGGGTAACACTGGATTCTAAATCAGGCGAAGAATTTACATCGAGGTTCCAACAAAGGGTCTTCTGGATCAATAACACCAAAGCATACAAGTTTTACAGGTTAAATGTACAACGCGTTCGTTCTGGAGATCTATTCCAATTGGCCGACTGGAGCGTAAATAAAGGAACTAAATAATCTATTAACCTTAATTGAAGAAAAATGAAAATCAAAAATAGTATCCGATTGCTCTGTCTCTTTATAGGGAGTTATGGATTATTTACTGCATGTTCGAAAATGTACGACCTTCCTGAAGACAGGGATTTTATAAGCGAAAACATCAATTATATCATCAAGATCATTGAGCCTACCCTAGGCAGGAACAATGTCTTTACCTCCCTATCTGAGGACAACTCTACCCTACCGATGAAGTTTGAAATTGTCAATGCTAGGTATGGAGACGGTCGTCCAGTGACAGACCTATTTACCAAAGTCCAAACCTATGAATGGATCCAGGAATATGATGGCAAGGAAAAATCCCTAGCTGAAATTGAGGCGAAGAGAAGATTGGTTGAAAAACCAGCATTCGAAGTAGACAGCAATGGCCGAATGATTTTATGGGCAGGGGCAACAAATGCGATCATCAAACCAAGACCTGTCGATACGGTCTTGAAAACACAAGATATCCGTTTCTTTGACCTGAAGGTTCAGAACTCAGGCGGTACACAGATCATCAAGGATTTCCAATTTATCCCTTGGCGTGAGATCCCTTATTTTCCATCGACGGACATCAATCCCTATACAGGAGGAAAAGCTCCAGATCCACTACGGCCTAAGGATACCACTAGACAGGATTATATCATCCCAAGTTTCTTAAACAATGTAATTGGCGAAAGGACCCAATTGCCTTTGGTCAACAATAACATCCAAAAAGATGTGGTAGTTTACATCCGTCCATTTTCTGGCGGCAAAGGCAACAGCTTACGTTTCAAGTTCATGGGTGCTGACGGTAAGTTTATCAATCCCGTGAAATTCAATGAAACCAGATGGGACTTCTTAGTTCATGGATTCAATAAAGTGATGACCCCCGAATATGTGCAATATGATGTGGCTTATCCGATTCCATTGACGCCTTACCGCACAGACTTTTCAGATGCGGGCGGGGCACATGTGTCATTCTCTTATTCTCGATTGGGATTTGGAGGCGGGCGCACCGTGGGTCAATTTGGACTGAACTTCGCGATCTATAAAAAGGGAGATTGGGAAATTGTTTTCCATTTCCGTAATCAGAACCCAAAATTCGAGGATGAATAAACCTTAGCCTTATGAAATTACAGAAACTAATCATATTAATCTTAAGCATTTTTAGCCTACAATTTGCTTATGCTCAAAACCAAAACCTGCGTGGTCGAGTGGTTGATGAGTCTAATAACGGTATTGCCGGCGTAACAGTAGTGAATGCGGCGACCAATAGGGCTATTACGGCAACAGACGACAACGGTAACTTTGGCGTGAGTGTAGCCCCGAACACGGCTTTAATTTTTAAAGCTGTAGGTTTTAATCAAAGAAGAGTAACAGTAAGAGCCAACCAAACGACTCTAACCGTTCAGATGAGCTCTACACAGGACCAGGTAGAAGAAGTCGTGGTCCGTGGATATGTGGCCCGAAAAAAGGAAAATACCACAGGATCTTCTTTCACCCTTGGAGAAAAGGACATCCGTGACGTCCCTACTGCCAACCTTGAGCAATTGATGCAAGGTAAGGTTCCGGGACTGAACGTACAGGTAAATACAGGTGCTCCAGGATTTAGGGGCTCTACCCAAATCCGTGGTCTATCGACTCTTTCCACAACAGGTTCTGGTAGCGAGTCCATCTTGATGCCTACATCTCCCCTATATGTAATCGATGGGGTTCCGATGGATGCCGATAGAGCTTCAGAATTCGGTCTACAACAACAAGGGCCGGGTATCTCGCCGCTGTCCTTGATCCCACCTGAGGATGTACAAAGCATCGAAATCTTGAAAGATGCCCAAGCAACGTCACTTTATGGTTCTCAAGGTGCCTACGGGGTAATCATTATCACCACAAAACGTGGTAATTCTCCCGTGCCTAGAATCAACTATACACACAGTACCTTCTTGAAGACTCCACCAAAATTGAGAGAGACCTTAGGAGGTAATCTAGAACGCCAAATCAAAATCTGGCAAATTATCAATAACGCGAGAACACAAGCCGAAATTGACAGGATCATGCAAACCCCAATGCTTGCAGATAGTTTGAATGCATTCTTCAATAACTCGACTAACTGGCAATCCCTTTATTACCAGAATACATTCAACCAAAACCACAACTTGAGTTTGGATGGTGGTAATGAAATCCTTTCCTATAAATCCAACTTGGGTTATTATGGTGAAACCGGGGTAATCAAGAATACAGGCTTCAACCGCTATTCAGCTAACTTGAGAATGGATTACCGTCCTACAAAACGCTTTGAGTTTACAGGACAGGTATTTGCTCAGTTAGGTAAACAGAATAAAGGTGATGGTACAGGTATCCTTCAAACGGGGGTGTCAACAGGTGGTATGAACTCTACCCTATTGCCTCCTCCAGGATTCTTCTCGGCAGACAATGATTATATCGCGGCCATTAGAACCAAAAATGATAACAGTTCCAAATTGATCCGTCCATATGTGGAAGGTAAATTTGAGATCCTTCCTGGACTGAGATTACAATCGGCCATGAGTTATGAATTCGCCTCTAACAATGAAGACAAATTCACTCCAGCTGCAGCTGCAGGCCAGTTCTCAGAAGTGTATTCATTCGCAGGTCGCGAATCAAACCTATACAACAGAAATATCCTGAACTATACCAAGGATATCAATGAGGACCACAACATCTTTATCAACTTGTTCAATGAGGTAAGACATAACCAACGTCAAAATACCATCACTAAACAGGCTAGAACTCCTAATGATCAATTCGAAGGTCCTTTAGGTTTCGATGGTTATTTCTCTAGAGGTGGTGGTGTACTGTCCAACTTCAGAAATGAGAAAGCGCTATCATTTGCCCTTGCGACTACCTATAGTTACAAAAGCAAATATATCCTAGACCTATCCTATCGTTTGGATGGTTCCTCTGCCAATGGTTTCAAGAACCTATATACCAAGAACCCAGCAGTCGGAGTTCGTTGGAATGCGCACCATGAAGAATGGATCAAATCCCTTCCATGGATCAATCTTGCATCCCTTCGCTTTACATGGGGTGTAAACGTAATGCCAACCAGTACATTGGAACGTATCTATGGTAAATATGATATTTCAGGTCTTTACAATCAGATCAATGGTATCGGTATCAACTACGAATTTATTCCAAATCCAAACTTGTTACCAGTTACCTCCATGCAGTATAACTTAGGGGTAGACCTTACCTTCCTGAACAACAAAATTGAGATTATTTACGATACTTATTACAAGAAAGTGGACAACCTTTTGTTTGAGTCTTTCTTGAACAATACTTCTGGATTTGACAAGCTTAATTCCAATGATGCTGGACTAGCAAACTATGGACATGAGATTGCCTTAAACTTCCGTCCTCTTTCTGTAAACAGTCCTTTCAACTGGACCCTGTCCTTCAATGGTGCTTACAACCAAGACATCTTGTTGCAGTTGCCTTCAACCTTTAGAGGACAAGCCATCAAATGGGATACTCAATCTGATAAATTGCACATGGTAAACCGCGTAGGTACCTCAGCCCTATCAAATTACTTGTTAGAAAATATCGGTGTATATGCGACAGATGCTGATGTACCAGTTGATCCTGCTACTGGCCTTCGCTATCGTACTGCTGATGGAACATTCTTCCAAGCTGGAGACCCAATGTATGTAGATAGGAACGGAGATTATATCTTAGACAACCGTGACTATGCACGTGCTGGCAATACACAACCATTATGGACTGGTGGTATGCAAAACACCTTGAATTACAAAAACTTCCAGTTATCTGTCTATGCTTCATACACAGCAAAGAGAACCATTTTGAACTATGCTTTAGCACAACGCCTAAGCCTATACAATAATCCTTACGGAGGTAATTTGGTAGGTGGTCAAAGTAATGGAGCCAATTCCATCGTCCCTATTGAAAACCTAGATATCTGGTTGAAGGACGGTGATATTGCCAAGTATCCTTACCCATACGACTTCTCTAGAAATGCCAGCGTTCAACCTTTCCGTTATGATCAAACTCTATGGGAAGAAAACGGTAGCTATTTCAAGATCAACAACATCATCTTCGCTTATGTATTCGATCGTGATCTGTTGAGGAGATTTAAACTAGACCGTTTCCGTATCTATGCTTCTATGGACAATGTGTACACCTTCTCTTCGTATTCTGGGCCAAACCCTGAAAACGTAACGAGCTTAGGCCGCGATGCATCAAACGGATATCCAGTACCAAGAACTTACACCCTAGGCTTCAACCTTTCATTCTAATGACTATGAAAAAATTGATAAAAAATAAATTAGCTGTAATTGGACTTGGGATTGCCTTAGGGTTCAGTAATTCCAGCTGTAATAAATATCTAACCGTAGAACCCATAGACCGATTGACAGGTAACAATTATTACCTATCTCAACAGGATGTGGAAGCTAATATGGCCTTTATGTACGCAAAGTTCTTTGAAAAGATCAATGAAACATGGGTAATGGGTGCCATTGGAGAAGCAAGGTCTGGAGAAATATTTGTTTCCGACGGTGCCAATAACTTCAGTCAACGAAAGGTCGTAGAGGCATTAGGCAAAAATCAGTTACCAACAGCTATGTATTCCACACAGTTCGATTGGTATAAATTATATGTGATCACCGATTGGAAAAAGTATTATCAAGTGATCCAAAGTGCCAATATTTTAATTGAAAAATTAGAAGAAGGTATCCCTGGAGTTACCGGATCAGACCAGAGCAGATACATTGCTGAAGCAAAGTTCATCCGCTCATTCACCTACTTCTGGATGGTCAGGTTATATGGTGATGTTCCATATTATACCGATGCTTACCATACGGAACCACTTCCTCGTGAAAATATGGTATCTGTATTGAATAAGTGTATCGCTGACTTAACACCGCATAAAGATCTAATGCCTTGGTCATTGAATGATCCAGGACTTAGGGGAGCCAGACCAGCAAAAGGTGCCATTATCGCATTATTGATGCACATGAACATGTGGAATTCTAGCTTTGATCCAGGCAACAAACAAAAATACCTAACAGAGGCTGCTGCTTTAGGAAAGCAATTGATCGACAGCAAACAACATAAATTGGTTGCTCCATTCACCGATCAGAACTGGGCAGTGGTTACTAAAGGAAGAAGTGAAGAATCTCTTTTTGAGTTCTACAAGAGTATCAACTACGGCGACAATGTGGAAGCATTAGCACCTTTCTGGGACCACTTCTTGCGTTGGCCATATAAATTCCCTCGCTTTGACAACCAGTTGAGTCACTGTTATTTTATTTCCTCTTACATGAACCAGATCTTCCCGGAAGGCGATGCCGATAAGAGAAGAGAAATGTGGTTTGAGGATATTACTTCAGACAATGGAAGATTTGTGTTAAGGAAATTCGGAACCAACGTGTATGCTTCTGGAAACGAAGATAAAAACCCAGACAATACCTTTAGTATTTTCCGTTATGCAGATGCGATCTTACTTTATGCAGAGGCTTCTGCTGAATTAGGCAAAGATGCAGATGCAATAGCAGCAGTGAACATGGTTCGCGATCGTGCTCAAGCTGCCCGCTACGGCGGTGGCGGTGGTGCTGACCTGAAGAACTTCATATTCCTAGAAAGAGAAAGGGAATTGATCGGTGAAGGCATTCGTTATTTTGACCTTATCCGTACCCGAAGGATCTTAAGCTCTGAGTGGACCATGTCCCCGCTTACACTGGATCAATACAACCGCGGTGGTTGGACTTGGCCTATCGACCCATCGGCCCTGAACAACAACCCGTACATGAAATTAAATGAATACTGGACTACAATTGGACGATAAGATGAAAAAGATATTTAAACCCCTACACATCGCTCTTTTCCTTTTCGGAATCCTGTTTATAAGCGCCTGTAGTAAAGACGATTATTACGAGGATGGTGGATTGGCAAAGGCTGAATTTAATGGAACCATATTGGAATACCTGGAATCTAAACCGGTATTATTTGATTCCCTAGTCCAAGTAATCAAACTTGCCGGACTGGAAAATGAATTCAAGACCAAAGAGTTTACCTTTTTTGCTCCCTCAGATCCGGATATCAAGCAATTGATCGGAACTATTAGAACCGGTGGTTCACTCAATACCTACCTATTTAATATGGGTCTGGATACCATCCAAAAGTTGAGTGATATTGATTCTGCTATCTGGAGAAAAAACTTGCTGCGCTATATGTTCAACGGAAAGAACAAACTGGCGGACTACCCACAGATCGATTATTCGCTGATGGGTACATATCCAGGTCAAAACTATATTTCGCAATCGGGTAATGTATCCAATATTGGAGTGGTATTCAATGATATTATTCAGATGAGTGGAACTACGGAAGTATCCAGATTGAAATATAAAGGCTACAGACAACTGCACCTCTCGTATTTCCCAGATCCTTCAAACCCTGATGTTTATGTGACGTATCCCGTGGCGACCTCAGACATACAGCCCAACAATGGCATAATCCACGTCTTGGATTATAATAAAAGCTTTTTTGGATTGTATCCTGGATCGCAAGAAATGATAGAAGATGTTGCTCAAAGTAAACGATAAAATTATGAACAAGTTAGCTAAATATTATATATTCATATTTGCGGTCTTCGGATTGTTCTCATGCTCCAAAGAAGTGGATTACCATGCTGAACCTTATCAGGAAGGTAAACAAGCTTTGGGCATCGTGATGGAACGTACGCAAAAACCATCCCCTGAAACAGGTGGACCTGGAACCCAAGTGAAAATCAAAGTGTCGGGTCTGGCTGCCCATAAAGATAAAGCCGTATTTAACTTCAACGGTCAGAAGGCAGAGATTGTATCCATCACCGATTCTGAAATTACCGTTAAGGTGCCGGAATTCGCCAGCACAGGTATTACCAGTATCCTTATTGATGATATCATATTTTATGGTCCCAATTTCTCGGTTCAAGGAAAGGTTAAGATAGACCCTTCTTGGCAAGCAACATATGGTGCCTCTGGCGGTGGTGTATACGATTACTTACAAACCGTAGAAGAGAAAAATATCCTGATCGGTTCCTTTAACAACTATGAAAACAAAGGAAATATCAAACCGATCAATAGAATTGTCAGAACCTTTAAAAATGGACAGTTTGATGCGAGTTTCCGTCCTGGAAATGGAGTACAAGGATTCTTGAGCAGTATCATACAGATCCAAAATGCTTATTACATCGCCGGAAATTTCTCTGGTTATGATCAGCGGACCGACAATATCTCCAATTTGACCCGTATCAACTTAGTAGGACAGATCGATACCATGGCTGTAAAACCTTATCGTCCACCTCACCTACCTGATACCATCAAATACTACGCTAAATTCAATGGTGGTTTCAATGCTATGGTGAACAATATCAATGAACATAATGGCAAAATATTGGCAGTTGGTGACTTTAGATATCATATCCATAGAACTTACGGTAAACCAAACTATCTAGAGACCAGAGACTCTGTAATCCTAGATAGTACCGAGATCCGTTCTGTTGCTTTATTGAACCTGGACGGTACGCTTGACAAGACTTTCCGTTTCTCTGGAAACAAAGCATTTGCAGGTGCTAATGGACAGACCAAGGGCTTCTACCACAAAACCGGAAGCTTAAAAGGCAAAATGGTTGTTTTTGGTTCTTTTACCAGTTTCGACTCTGAACCTCATGGTTATATCGTTCGCCTGAATGCGGATGGAACTGTGGACAAAACCTTCAATGTCGGAAAAGGCGCCAATTATAAAGTGGAAAGTGTGACCTACAATGAAAAAACCGGAAAATATATGGTGAGTGGGGAATTCAACACCTTCAACGGCGTAAGTACGCCAAAATTAGTGATGCTAAATGCGAATGGATCGATTGATACCAACTTTAAAGTAAAAGCATTTAATGAAGGTGGTACCAGCAAATTTGCCTTACAGCTAGAAGATGGATTGATTGCCGTTTCAGGTAACTTCCTTACTTACAATGGTATTTCAAGGACCAACTTCATGATTATCGATGCGAAAGGCGATCTAGTAAGTGGCATGAACAATACCGGTATGGTTGGCGGTTTGATCTCGAGAATGTATGAAACGCGTTCTGATGATGGTAAGCGAGCGCTCTTGTTGTTGGGTGATTTCTACAAATTCGACAACATAGACACTAGAGGTATAACTAGAATAACCATTGAATAAACTCCTAATTATGAAGAAACGTATTTTAAACTCCATTTCAGCCTTCATGCTGATAATTCTGGGCCTTAATATCACTTCCTGTCAGGAGGAATTCTCTAAGGTTATTCCAGAAAACAATACGGATACCGTAGATGTAATCTACGGTACGCCAAAGGTATTGTTGTTGATAGCAGATGGTGCCCGCGGCGAATCCGTACGCACCTCCAATGTCACAACGATCAATGCCCTTCTGCCCCACTCCATTTACTCTTGGGTTTCCCTGAGTGAAGAAAACGCAGCAGGTATATATTCCAACTGGGCAAATTTGTTCACTGGTGTAAACTACAGCAAACATGGGGTAAGGGAAAATGATCTGGAAGCCAATAAATTTGATGCATATCCACTATTGGCTGCCAGGATCAAAGAATCGTCCGGTGATTCCATTAAGATGAGCACCATCAGCCCGAATGCTACCTTCCTCAAATATTTTGGGGCCAATACCAAAGCGCAGGCTGCCCAAAATGATGATGATGTAACCACGAAAGTAATCAATGACTTAAAGGACGAGAAGCTATCTTTCATTACAGGTCATTTCACAGCCATCGATGCCGTTGGTAAAACAGCTGGCTATGATGTTTCTAAACCTGCATACAAGGCTGCAATCGAGAAGTTTGATGGACAGGTAGGTCAGATCATCAAAGCCTTGGAAGCAAGACCTAATTATGCCAAGGAAAATTGGATGGTGATCATTACTTCAAGCCAAGGTGGCGATTATGAAATCCCACCAGCGCAAAATGACAATACCATCTTTAGTAATGCGGCATTGAACACATTTACCATAATCTATTCACCAAAATATGCAACCAAATTTATCGGTAAACCATTTATTGGGAATAAATTCATCGGTGATTTTATGCGTTTCAATGCTGAAAACTATGCCCAATTGGATGTTGGTGACAACAGTGTTTTCAATCTGGACAACGACGATTTCACAATCGAGCTAAAAATCAAAAAGAACAAAGGCCGTGACAATAACTATGCATTCTGGTATCCTTCCATTATTGGCAAGAGACAACATTGGCAAGGAGGCTGGGGTGAAGATCCAACAGGCATCGGATGGGTAATCCACCTAGATGGCGAGTCCTGGATTTTCAATGCCCGTGGTGATAAAGGAACGGGTGAGGTAAAAGCTGACCGAAACATGAACCGTGGTACCTGGAACTCGATCGCTATCACCGGACAGATGGTAGATGGCAAGAGAACCGTAAGGTTGTTCACCAATGGCGAGCAAACCAAGGAAGCTGACATTACAGGTTGGGGTTCCATTACATCGGATGCCAAATTCCGTATCGGTTTCCTAGAAACACGTGAAGGCTGGCGTTCTGATGCCTATATAGCCGATGTAAAATTCTGGAAAGAAGCTCTTTCTCCGGAAACGATCAGACAATACAGTTGTGATGTAGGTATTGTATCAAACCATCCGAATATCAATTTCTTGGCTGCCTATTGGCCAATGAACTCGAAGGATGCTACAACCATCGTGGATGAAGGTCCTTTAGGTGCAAACCTAAAAACAAACGGAACTTACCCGATTACCACATTGAACGATTTCATTTGTGCACCGACTTCGTCGACATTGAGTTCAATGGTACCTAGAAATATCGATATCTCTACGCAAATTATCAGTTGGTTGAAAGTACCAAGACAATTGAGCTGGGGTCTTGATGGTCGTGTTTGGATTGATAAATAAACCTATAGATTATGAAAACCATATTGAAATTATTCAAAAATATATACTTGCCCATCCTTTGTTTTTCAGTCCTTTTTGGATGTAAGGATACGGCTCTGGAGGATTTCTCCATCAAACCGGGCTCCGCTACGACGGTAGGTTCTGGGGACATTGCCGGAGGGATTACCAAAACCAATGAACAGATCACCGTTCCGGTAAGTATCAAATTGAGCAGTCCTGCTTCAAAGGCTTTTGATGTCAACCTAGCGGTGAATCAAAAAGCAGCGGCTGACCATATCAAAAGCAAGAACCTGGGCAGCAATTACATTGCTGTAAAACCAGAATCAATCTTTTTACCAAACAGTACCAAGGTAAATTTCGGAGCTGATTCTGCCGTGTTCAATGTGACCGTCACCCGTACCGAGGTGGAAAAATATTTCGGAAAGAACATTGTCATTGGATACAGCATTACCAATGCCGGGAAAGGAAACAATATTGATAAAAACAATGCAACAGGTGTTCTTATACTGAAAGTCAATGATCTGATCACGGAATCAGACATACATTTCATTTCCCTAACAAATGGCGCAGGAGCGATCTTAGAAGCTAAAAACCAAGTAAATTATGTCAGCTCCTCCTCGGGATTGACCATGCCATTGGGTATTAGCTTGGCCAGTTTCCCTGGATCTGCCTTTACCGTGGATGTGGTAACCTCGACTGATACCATTGCTCAATTGATCAAGGACGGTAAGCTACCAGCAAATACGGTTGGTCTTACACCTGAGCAATATACCATACCTTCTAAAGTACAGGTAGCGAGCAATGCGAAATCTGCAGGTCTTGAAATCAACGTTCCTTGGTCGGTGGTCAATGCTAATCTGGACAAAAAATTAGCGGTTCTTGTAGAACTGAGCGCTCCTACCCTACATGTGCTTAATCCTCAGAAAAACTATAGTATCATTCTGATCGATTCAGAAAATGTGGTGGAAGTAGATGTGACCAATGATGCTGAATATTCTTACAGCAGAAATAATGATAATCAAAATGAAAATGCTGTCAAATTGATTGACAACAATTACAACAGCAAATTCCTATTGTTTGATTTCGTAGACCTCGAATTAAAGCTTGTTTATAATGAGCCGCAGAAGATTGGGGCTTATACCTTCACTTCAGGAAATGATGCTCAAGAAAGAGATCCAGCAGAATGGGTACTTTATGGATCCAATGATGGAACTACTTGGGAAGCTTTGGATACACGCAGAACGGAAGTTTTCAATAACCGTACAGAAACCAAACGCTTTAACATTGAATTCCCTAAAGCATACAAACAGTTCAAGCTACATATTGAAAGAACTAGAAGCAGTAGTTTATTCCAAATGGCGGAATGGAGAATGGTTAGAATTCCTTAACAATTACAATGATCAGAACGATGAAAATAATGAAATATGCATTTTTCTGCTTGATCTTGGCTTCGATCAGCAGCGCATGTACAAAGGATGAACAGGGGGTTCCTGAAATCATAGAGAAAGAGCCGAAGCCAACTGCTGCTTTTACCTATGCTTTGGCAAATGCCAATGACCCCTTTACCTATAAATTCGACAACAAGGGTACCAATTTCATGGAAACACGTTGGTCCTTCGGGGATGACAGTACATCCTCTGTGGCTGCACCATCACATACCTTTTTGAATACGGGGACATATGTCGTGAAAATGGTAGCCCTAAATGGAGAAGGATATTGGGCACAACGCGAGGAGACGATCCGGATCTCTGCAGCCAACCTGATCAAGGTAAATACCAAGACCCTTGGAGCAGGCAAACTGAACCTTTCCTTCACTACCAGTATGGCGGTGAGCAAAACGGAATGGCGTGATGGATATAAATCCTCTGGAGCGATCCTGAGTACCGACAAAACTATTGACCTGACCTTTGACCCGGGAACCTTCAAGGAAATCCAGCTTAAGCTGACGACGGCTAAAGGATCGGTTGCACTCATGAATCTTTTTGTGTCCGAATTGGGACTGATCAAAGATGTGACTACCTTTGAGAACATGTTCTCGGTATCCCATGAGAACAATGGTGGCCCGGATGGTGGAGAAGGATCCAAGAAAATGATCGACGGTGATATCACTACCAAAATATTTGTGGGTGGTGTGGGACCAAATATGAGCTGGCAGTTCCTATTTGACTCGCCGCAAGTCGTGAATGGCTATAGCATGACCTCAGGTAATGACTCGCCAGACCGTGACCCAAGACGTTGGAAAGTGGAAGGCTCCATTGATGGTAAGACTTGGGTAGTGGTTGATGAAAGAGGTCCAGAATACTTCACGGAAAGAAGGCAGTCTAGAACCTTTAGATTCACCAATACCACGGCCTATAACTATTACAAATTCTCCATGACTGAATTGAATGGAGGAAGCAACTTCCAGATTTCGGAAGTCCGTATCCTCGAATTCCCTCACTAGAAATTCCACATTAGAATTTAATACGTTAGTGAAAACCTGGTTGCTGATTCTGTTTACAGAAAAAGCAATCAGGTTTTTTTTAATCATTCCTTTTTAGGAATTATTTTTTCAGTTTGACCTCATTGGAGACACATTGCTAAAACTCGCAAAATGCGCTAGAAAAATCTAAAAGAAATCCCGAAGCATTCCTGAAAATGTCTTGAATGAAACCAAAAAAAATCTCGCTGCATCTTTTGAAATGCAGCGAGATTTTTTTAAAGTATTTAGTAATTAGTATTTAGACACCGATTGAAATAAATCAAGACCTAAATTAACCGATTAAACTATGTAGTAAAGTCTAAATACTAAATACTTTCTACTAATTACTATTTAGCTTCAGTATTCAAAGCCTTAGAAGCCTCTAGCGAGATAGCAGTTTTGTCAAAGCGGATTTTCACGCCATTACCTACGTCTACCAAGAAAGTTTTGTCACTTACTTCAACGATACGGCCATGGATTCCAGCAGTAGTCACTACTCTAGAGTTTACACCAATTTCTTCGATATATTTTTTGTGTTCTTTTTGCTTTTTCATTTGTGGTCTAATCATAAAGAAATAGAAAACCACAATGATTAATACCATAGGAATTAACTGTGTAAAGCCACTTCCTCCTACTTGTAATAAAATTGTTGAAATCATTTGTATATTATAGTTTATAGTTACTTATTAGATTGCTTCTACTTCACCTTTCAGTTGAACGGTGCTGATGTTTGCCTCAGCGTTGGAAGCAATGGTGATAATTTTTTGTTGTTGTCCTACCTGACCACTGCTATTGAATTCCACAGCGATTTCACCAACTTTCCCTGGCAATACCGGAGTCGTGGTAAAGGTAGGTGTGGTACAGCCACAGCTCGCAGAAACTTGGGAAAGGATTACTGGGCTAGTTCCGGTGTTTTCGAATTTGAAAACATGCTTAACCACTTCGCCTTCTTTAATCTTTCCGAAATCATAAACGGTTTCCTCGAATTGCATCTTTCCGATTCCATCGTTTCCTTTAGTTGCTACTGTTTCGGTAGTATTTTGCGCATCAGCATCTGCTTTCTTGCCTTCTTGGTTACAAGAAGCAAACAGAACTGTTGCTGCAACAAATGATAAAATAAGTTTTTTCATGTTAATATGATTTAAGCGATCAATCCCCTACCTTCTTTTTTGATTCGTCTTTGCGCGTTCAAATCAGCAAGGATTTTATCTAAGATACCATTGATAAAGGTACTACTTTTCAAGGTACTGAATGATTTAGAAAGTTCGATGTATTCGTTGATGGTAACTTTTACAGGAATTGTCGGGAAATTGATCAATTCAGTGATCGCCATACGCATCAATAGATTATCTACCAAAGCGATACGGTCTGACTCCCAGTTCTTGGTTTTCGCAGCCACCATATCTTGGTATTCATCTGTATATTTGATGGTCAACTTCAATAGATCGATGATAAAGTCTTTGTCCTCTAACCAACTTGGTGTCAGATCAGCCAATTTGTTTTTTGCAGGAACTTCGGAACTAAAATTCTTGAAGGTCTTGGCAATCATAGCTTGAAGAACCTCTTTGTCCACTTGCCAATTGATGAAACGTTCATCTAAGGCTTGCTCGATATCTGGAGACTTAAGGATAATCTTTTTGAAGATGTACTTAATGATATCTTTTTCAGCTGAGATGGAACGGTCTTCAAGATTTAGGTATTCCAGATAGGCCTCTGAGTCCTTGAGTTGGGAAAAGATAGAACGAACAATTTCTGGATCGTAATTCCAATCAACTTTATAGCGCTTTACCTTTTCAAGGTACTCACGGTTTTGGCGCAAGGAATCAATGAAGGTATTGCTATTTAATTTTGTAGAAGTAAAGGTCTTATCTTTATCGCTTGGGATCCACTTATTTGCGATTCCTTCCACATCGACTAGGACATACTCAGCCACTTCATCTAGGAGATTCAGCGTCCAGATGTACATTTCATCGACTTCCTCCACACTTTTGAGCAGACTTTTCTCAAAATTGACGATGTTCTTGTCTTCCGACAAGCTGTAGGCATACAATGTCTGCATGACCTTTACCCTAAGGTGTCTTCTATTTAGCATAATTTATTGAAAGAACGAATATTTAATAAAGAACGATATTATACTATATTATTTTAATTTTCTCATGTCCTGAATACGCTTTTCAGCTAATTCTTTAGCGGCCTGATGAGTTGAGATATTTTCTTCTTTTGATTTTTGGATAACGTGTCTTGTTGCTGTGTAAATGTAACGGATCAGGTGATCAGTGCGATCAGCACCATAACCTTCTAATTCCGAGAAACAGCTGATCAATGCACCTGCATTGATTAAGAAATCTGGTGTGTATAGGATGTTGTTTTCCTTCAGTAATTCAACGGTTTTTTCCTCTTCCAACAATTGGTTGTTTGCAGAACCAGCAATGATTTTACAGCGCATACGTGGAACTGTATCCGGATTAACGGTTCCTCCTAAAGCACATGGAGCATAAACATCAGCATCCAATTCAAAACTTGTAGAGTACGTAATAGGTTCAGCTTTGTATTTGGCTGCGATCTTCATCTTACGCTCTTCGGTCATGTCGGAAACATATACCCTAGCATTCTCAGCACGTAATAGAGAAACCAGATGCTCTCCTACACTACCTACCCCTTGAACTGCGATCTTTCTTCCGGCAAGGTTATCATCGCCATAAAGCTCTTTGATAGCAGCTTTGATTCCGTAATAAACACCTTTGGCGGCAAATACGGTTGTATCACCAGAACCATTCAATGAAGTTGGCAAGCCAGCAACATAATTAGTTTCTGCGTGAATGTATTCTAAGTCTTTTTGGGTGGTACCAACATCGATGGAAGCGATAAAGTTTCCATTCAATCCGTTGATAAACCTTCCAAAACGACGCATCAAGACTTCTGATTTTTCGGTTCTGTTGTTGCCAATGATAATGGCACTACCTCCACCTAGGTTAAGACCGGCAAGGGAAGCTTTGTAGGTGATCGCTTTAGATAAACGCAAGGCATCTTCGATAGCTTCAGCTTCGGTTGCATAAGGCAACATACGAACGCCACCGATAGCAGGTCCTAAAGTGGTGTCATGAATAGCTACAATAGCTTTCAAACCAACTTCCTTATCATTACAAATGAAAATATTTTGATGGTCTGAAACACGCATCAAATCAAATAGCGAGGTAGAATCTTTTTGCATAAACAAACAAAATTAACAGGTACAAAATTAGCAAATTATTTAGTTCTTTAGCCAAAAGCCTTAAAATATTCGATTTAAGGCAAACTATTGACATTATCACAACTTTACTGCATAGTTTATTGAAAATTATCCATTATTTTTGTTCAAATGAAGGAACTATCATACCTCAATAAATTTTTCTATAAATATCGTTGGCGCGTAATCCCAGGTGTGATATTCGTAATTATATCCAATTACTTCGGAATTCTGCCTGCACAGGTCATCCGTGAAGCTTTTGACTTGGTCAAAGAGAACATCGACCTGTACCGGTTGTACGATGGTTTTGATAGGCAATCCATCATCTATGAGGTATTCAGTAAATCCCTTCTGTTTTTTGGTATCGTCGTCCTGGTCTTGGCCCTGTTGCGCGGGATATTCCTCTTCATGATGCGCCAGACCCTGATCCTGACCTCAAGACATATTGAATATGATATTAAAAATGAAATCTACCAGCATTATCAGCAGCTAGATTTCGCCTTCTACCGTAGGAATAATACGGGTGACCTGATGAACCGAGCGACGGAAGATGTCAATCAGGTCCGTAACTACCTAGGTCCAGCAATCATGTACGCGATCAATACGGTTGTATTGTCCATCATGATCATCTATGCCATGTACAATGTCAATGCGACATTGGCTACTTATGCCCTACTGCCTATCCCGATCATTTCGGTGATAATCCTGTTTGTAAACAAGGTGATCAATAGACGGAGTGAACGGATCCAGCGTCAATTGTCGCAACTTTCTTCATTTGTGCAAGAGACTTTTTCTGGTATCCGCGTTATCAAGACCTACACCCGCGAACAGGACAAGATGGACAAATTCAAGGTGGAAAGTGACCGCTATAAGGACATCAATCTGAACTTGGTTAAGGTCCAGGCTGTCTTTTTCCCTTTGATTATTTTCTTGATCGGCTTCAGTACCATCATTACGGTATATATCGGTGGCCTTGAAGTGAACGCTGGTAACATCACTGCGGGAAATATCGCGGAGTTTATTATCTATGTCAATCAATTGACCTTCCCGGCGATGTCCTTGGCTTGGGTGACTTCGCTTATTCAACGTGCTGCAGCATCCCAGAAGCGGATCAATGAATTCCTGGACACCAAATCTGATATTGCTACCGGCCAACTGACGCATGAACTGCACGGTGATATTGAGTTGAAGAACGTCTCTTTCACCTATCCGGAGACAGGCATCAAGGCCATAGACAATGTCAGTTTCCATATCCCTGCTGGTAAAACCATGGCCATCATTGGAAGAACAGGTTCAGGTAAATCCACCTTGGCCAACCTATTGATGCGCATGTTTGATGCAGACCAGGGTGAAATCCTTTATGACAGGCATAACATCAAGGAATATGAACTAAAATCGGTGCGAGAGCAAATCGGCTTTGTACCGCAACAGGTTTTCCTTTTCTCGGATACCATTGCCCGTAACATTGCATTTGGTCTGGACCAAGTTGATACTCCAAAAGTGGAGCAGGCAGCTAAAGATGCCGTGGTGTATGACAATATCGTCGGTTTTGACGAAGGCTTTGAAACCCATATAGGTGAACGTGGAATCACCCTTTCTGGAGGACAGAAGCAAAGGGTTTCCATTGCAAGGGCACTGGTAAAAGACCCTAGGATCTTGATGTTTGACGACTGTCTATCGGCCGTGGACACCAAGACCGAAGAAGAAATCCTTCATAATCTCGGCAAAATCATGGATGGCAGAACCTCCATCATCATCGCCCACCGTATCTCCACCATTAAAAACGCGGACCATATCATCGTCCTGGAAGACGGTAAAATCATCGAAGAAGGTACCCACGAACAGCTCCTGAATATGGATGGTGAATACGCCTCCCTCTACGAAAAACAATTGTTGGAGGCTTAAAAATTATCCTCAGAAAATATTTTCAAATAATTCGTTTCCCCTCCTGTTAAATCAGATGTAAAATATTTACATTTGACTATAATTATTACCAAATCATTATGAAATCTATGTTGTTAGGCCTCTGCATGGTATGTGTATGCCTATTGGGGAAAGCTCAAGACAATCCTTTACCAAAATTGGACTTGGCATTATTCTCTACTGACCACAAGCAGAACGATACTTCGGCACATGCAATTGTATTATTTGAACATGGGAGAACTGAACTGGAGTACAGCGAAAGCGACCGAGCCTTGATGGTGGTCCACAACGTGCATGTTCGGATCAAGATCTTGGACAAAGAGGGTGCTAGTTCAGCCAATATCAATATCCCACTCTATAAGTATGGGTCTGATATGGAATATGTGCGGGACCTCAAAGGTAGAACCCATAATTTTGAAAACGGCAAACTCGTAACAGATGACCTGAAGAAAGAAGCCATCTTCACCGATAAAGCCTCCCAATATAGACATGAATTAAAATTCACCCTTCCCAATATTAAAGACAACTCCATTATTGAATATTCTTACAGACTATCATCTCCAGGTGTAAGAACCTTCAGGACTTGGTACTTCCAATCGGATCTGCCAAAGCTGCATAGTGAATATGTTGCAGTTATTCCCGCAACATTTGTCTATAACACTAACTTGAAAGGCTATTTGCCGTTATCGGACCAGAAATCTACGGTTTTGAACAAGCATTTCCTTTTGGGTGGTGATAGACAGGATTGTTCGAAAATGACATATATCATGAAGGATGTTCCAGCTTTCAAGGAAGAAGATTATATGTTGGCTCCTATCAACTATATTTCGTCGATCAACTATGAGCTCAGGACTTACCTCGACCCAACTGGACCGCATACCAATTATGCAAAAAACTGGTCCGATATCGACCAAGACCTGATGTTGGAAAAAGAATTTGGTGGACAGATTAAAAATAAAGGGGCTTTTAAGGATATAATGCCTGGGATATTGGCAAGCAAAGAAAACAAATTGGACAAGGCTAAGGCCATTTACTATTATATCCAGAAAAACATTACGTTCAATAATGTCTTGGGAAAATTTGCTGAACAAGGAATAAAAAAAGCCTTAGAAACTAAAAAAGGCAATATTGCTGATATTAACCTCGGCTTGGTAGCGGGATTGAATGCTGCTGATATTGAGGCTTACCCTGTCATAATCTCTACCCGTAACAATGGTATCCCAAACTTTCTGTTCCCTGCGATGACGGATTTCAACGCAGTTATCTGCATGGCTAAGATTGATGGAAAGGATTACCTTTTGGATGCCTCTGAAAAGTTCCTTCCGTTCGGTGAACTGCCCATGAGCTCCATCAATGACCGCGGTAGGGTTATATTTTCGAGAAGCAATTCGGATTGGGTTCCGTTAAAGAATGAAATATCCTCGAGGAAACAGTATAATATTCTTGGAAAATTGGACAGTACGGGCAAGATTACAGGAACTATCCGTATTCAGTACTCAGGATTGGACGCTCTTTATAAGAGAAATGAGATAGACAGTTATAATAGCTTTGAAGAATATGAGGAAAAACAGATGGAAAAAGTTACCTCCCTAAGGCTATTGAGCTCCAAAGTGGAAAATATTGATGACATGGAAAAACCTCTTGTTGAACAGTTGGAATTTGAAATGGACCTAAGGGAAAACTTTAGACCTGATGCGATCCTCTTGAATCCGATAATCTACGAGAGAATGAGCAAAAACCCGTTCAAACTGGAGGAAAGAAATTACCACGTGGATTTTGGCGCGCCAAGAAGCGAGACTTACAATATCAATATCAGCATTCCAACTGGTTATACCATTTCAAACAAACCTAAGGATTCTGCCATGTCCTTACCGGAAAGCACAGCTAAATACACCTTCAGGTCCTTGTATGACAACAACATTTTGATGTTGCAGCAAACAACCATGTTGAACAAGGCCATTTTCACTCCCGAGGAATATTTTCACCTGAAAGAATTCTTCTCTAGGATCATCCAACAACAAATGACTGATTTTCAATTCAAGAAGATATGATCAGAAAAATAGGATTTATACTTACTTTCCTCCTGTTGAGCCAATATGATTCATTTGGCCAATACGAGGTTTCCAACATACCGAAGGAATTGCTGAGCCGTGCGTCGGCAACAGTCCGTGAGGAACATACCACTTACGATATCAAGAGCCCTAGCGAGATGATCGAAACAGGACGACGCGTGATTACCATCCATAACAGCGCTGGAGAAGACTACAACAGTATCACGATGTCTTATGACAAGTCCAAACAGATCAAGAACATCAAGGTAGAGGTCCTAGATTCGGATGGCAAGACTGTAAAGAAATATTCCATGAAGGATTTTAAGGACTATAGCGCTTCTGATGAGGGAACTATGTTCACTAACACCAGAATAAAGCACTTATCCCCTTCACTGCCTTCTTTTCCCTATACAGTAGCAACAGAGTATGAGGTTCGTCATAACCAAACACTGGCCATCAATTCTTGGCGCCCTGACTTTGCTGTTGACATCTCCGTTCAAAAGAGCAGTTATGAGATCTTGGCGGATCCCAACTACACCTTGAGGATCTTGAAAAAGAACCTCAAAAAAGAGGGCAAAGAAACCATTAAAGGGAAACAGAAATCTTACTATTGGGACATCGAGAATATCAATGCGGTTCGTTCCGAACCCTATAGCCCAAATAGACATGAGACTGGCATGCGCGTTTTTGTAGTTCCTGAATCTTTTGAATACTACAAACATGCCGGAAAAGCCAATGACTGGAAATCTTATGGAGACTGGCTGAACAGCGCCTTGCTAAAGGACAAAAGAGACTTGCCTGCAGCAACCGCAGCAAAGGTTAAGGAGATCTGCAAGGACCTAAAGACCGATCAGGAAAAAGCCAAGGCTCTCTACGAATATCTACAGAAAAAGACAAGGTATATTTCCGTTCAGGTTGGTATCGGTGGACAGGAACCTTTTCCGGCATCTGATGTAGACCGCTTAGGCTATGGCGATTGTAAGGCTTTGGTAAACTATATGCAATCATTATTGGATGTAGTCAATATCCCCTCCTACTATTGCATCGTGGAAGCGGGCAATCGAAAGATGAATATCGAACCTGAATTTGCAAACCTCATCGATGGAAACCATGTAATCCTTTGTCTACCGTTTCAAAATGATACCACCTGGCTGGAATGCACGAACCAAGATCTTCCATTTGGCTACCTAGGCGATTTTACCGATGACAGGCTGGTATTGGCCATGACCGAAAATGGTGGTAAGATCTTAAGGACTGACAGCTATCCCTATGATGAGAGCCTACAACATAGAAAAAGTATCTTTAAGCTGAATACCGATGGAAAGATAAGCGGAATGATCAAAACTGAATTTTCAGGCTTCCAGTTTGAAAATCACTTCCCTAACGTAAAGAAGATCAAGGATGAGCAGATCAAATCGCTAGCTAGGCAATATGACATCAACCGTATCCAATTCAAGGACATTAAGTATAGTATTAACAACAATGGCAAGCTTTCGCTTACTGAGGACCTAAATATTGAAGCTGAGAACTTTGCTATCAAGAACAATGACAACGTCACGGTATTTCCGAACTTCCTGAACCGTAGCGCTTCGATCCCTGACATTCGAAACAGGATGAACGTCGTTCGGATCTCAAGGGGCTATACCGATATCGACGAGACAGAAATCGAATTACCGGAGAATCTTTCAAACAATATTATCCCGATCAACAAAAAGTTAGAAGTCCCCATGGGTACTTATGAGTTTCGTGTGGATATCAAGGACGGCAAGATGATATGCTATAGAAAGCTGCAACTCCGTGAAGGTGAATACCCTGTATCGAGCTATGCGGATTTCAGCAAGTTCATGTTGGATGTATCCATCACGGACGGCACAAAATATAATTTAGCATTGAAATAGGAAATATCGGAAATTCCAGTATATTTGCTGCGCTAAGGGGGATTAGCTCAGCTGGCTAGAGCGCTTGCCTGGCAGGCAAGAGGCCACCGGTTCGAATCCGGTATTCTCCACAATATAACGCAAGAGGCAGGATCAAGCATGATCCTGCCTCTTGCGTTAGACATAAGACAATAGACACAAGACATCAGACCTTTCCATTCGCGATCTTAGAACACTACTTCATTAAGCTATATCTAATAAAAAAATAGACAAAGAAAAAACAATAGAACTTTCTTAGTGGCCATGCCCAGTCTGATGTCTGATGTCTAAAACAAGAAAAGGTCTATTTGGAATTCCAAACAGACCTTTTCTTGTTTTTTTAAACTAACCTTAGTTGTTTTCTTCTACTGGAAGAACTGAAACGTAAGATTTGTTGTTTGCTTTTTTACGGAAAACTACTGTACCGTCGATTAAAGCGTATAAGGTATGATCTTTACCGATACCAACGTTAGCATCAGGATTGTGCTGAGTACCACGTTGACGTACGATGATGTTACCAGCGATAGCTTGTTGACCACCGAAAATTTTGATACCTAATCTCTTACTGTGTGACTCACGGCCGTTCTTGGAACTACCCGCACCTTTTTTGTGTGCCATTTCTTTATTCTAATTTATGACTTGCGTCAGATTAAAAATTCGATTATAAACTGATACCAGTGATCTGGATTTTAGTGAAGTGTTGACGGTGACCGTTTTTCTTTTTGTAGCCTTTACGACGTTTTTTCTTGAAAACGATAACTTTTTCACCCTTCAAATGTGACAAAATAGTAGCTGAAACTTTAGCACCTGAGATACTTGGCGTACCTACAGTAAACTTACCACCGTCTTCTGCTAACAATACATTGTCAAATTCAATACTAGCGCCCTCGTCTCCTTGTAAACGGTGTACAAAAAGGTACTGGTCTTTTGCAACCTTAAATTGCTGTCCTGCTATATTTACTATTGCGTACATTGTTATTTATTAAAATTGTTAATATTTAATGAGTCGCAAAGATAGAATATATTTTTCATTTCAACAAAACTATTTCATCTATTTTAATACTGTTTTGTTAACATACCTCAAGCAACCTATTCCTCTGGTTTCAGTAGATCCAAGGTCTGCTTTATTTGCTTCAAATAACGTCCATACATCTTTTGGATCACCCAACGGAACAGAAAAGTTCCTCCAACAAT
Source organism: Sphingobacterium sp. LZ11T8 (assembly GCF_024261425.1). Taxonomy (NCBI): domain Bacteria; kingdom Pseudomonadati; phylum Bacteroidota; class Sphingobacteriia; order Sphingobacteriales; family Sphingobacteriaceae; genus Sphingobacterium; species Sphingobacterium sp. LZ11T8. The sequence goes on from NZ_JANBZY010000003.1 coordinate 348,797, forward strand.
TATGGTGCCCATACTCCCAAAATAAATCAGCTTGCCTGTGAACCCAAATGTAAGCGCTCTACCGATTGCATCTTTACTGCCCTGATCCATTTCCAAGGTCGCGGTCATCAACCCTATTGATAGACCGAAAGCCAAACTCATGACAAATCCCACAAAGAAAAAGGTATGATAGAATTCAATGAAATACCGCAGTTCATAGTAAAACCACATCAGGTTATCCCGGCTATCATAGCTCAGGTTATAGGAATGTTTATAAAACTTGAAAAATTTGAAACAGAAGAAAAACATCAGACTGAAGAACAGGAATGCAAAGCTGACTATTGTAAAAAAGACGACCGGTTGAATATCAACCTTCAGACCTACATAACTGAGCCCGACAATTGCCAATACCCCTAACACGAGCAGCCCGTAAAAATCCAGCCTCATATTTGCGCGCACCTTATCAATGGCATTATTCGCATGTTCGACGGACAGTTGAACTTCTTTCAAATCTTTCCCTTCTCCTTCCTCTTCCCATGCCTTCTTTAAATCGTCAAAATTCATATCCTTGTTTTTTAATGATTTCCTGTAATTTATCTTTGGTCCTATTCAGCTTCACCCGTGCATTTCCCTCTGAGATCCCCAACTGACCCCCAATTTCGCGATGGGAAAACCCTTCCAAGAAAAGAAAGATCAAGGCCTTTTCCACTTCATTGAGCTCTTTGACCGCTCTATAGAAATAAGTTAAGCGCTCTTCTTTCACTGAATGATCAGAATGATCCACAACATCAAGATCCTCGATCAGACTTTCCGTCTTTGGGGACTTTTTGTCCTTCTTCACAAAGACCAATGCCGTATTTAAGGCCACACGGTACATCCATGTAGAAAATTTGCTCTGTCCTTTAAAGTTTTCATAGGATTTCCATAGCTGATACAGCATTTCCTGATAGAGGTCCTCCCTATCAAATTCATCGTCCATATAAATCTTAGAGAGTTTATATAGGATGCCTTTGTGCTGTTCAATAACTAATAAAAATTCCTTTTCTTTAATTTTCAAAGCCAATAGTTTACCAATTCCATAAGTTAGTATAGATTATGGCAATACGTTACAGAAAAAATAAAAAAATTGGGAAAGGTTAGGTTAGATGACCTTGATTTCACCTTTAATAGGCACCTGTTGTTTCCAACGGCCTTTCAAGGTGCTCAGATATCCGGTTTGTTTGTTCTTGATCTTAAAAGTAAATTCGCATTCACGGTTTATCACTGTAACTTCAGCATATACCGTTTTCATTGAATTCGCAGGTACAATGATATCTACAGGTTGAGTTGCATTTGCCATATAAGGGGTAGATTGTACTCCTCTGACATATTTGACCTTTTCGTCCCAGACCTTCGCCCCTTGATGCTCCAATGCGATCATACTGATCAAACTATCAGGTGCTGGAGTCCAATCGAAAACACTGAAAAAATTCGCGCTGAATTCTGAAACAACATTCACACTCTTATAATACTCCTTAATAGGAGTTTTAATGGTCATGGGATTGCTTGCTTTGTTATCAATGATAGTACTGTTCAGCTTAAGAACAGTTACCTTACGTGCATCAGTCTTTTCGGTAATGATCTTATCAACCAATTCATAGTCGCCACCTCTCTCTTGGATGATCTCAATTTCCTTGGTAGACTCTTGGTCCTTAATTCCAATCAACAACCTTCTCGGTTCTGCGCTGAAGTTTTCGGTCATGGAAATAAATAACTTTCTAGGGTCATTTCCTTTTTTCTCCAAAGTAATGAAACCTTGTGAATTTTCCACGCGACCTACCCCTCCTAATCGCATGATTTGCAAACGGGAATCTAATAGATACTTAGTTGGATTAATATTCCTGACATGAACCACCTCCCAGTTGTCGGAGGCCATAGGAACTTCTTTATCAACAAAACCGGTATTGGTCTGGATATTAGCCTTTTCCTCCTTTACGAGTGGCTTCTGGAAATCTGGTGCTTTCTCGCAAGATGAAAGACACAAAACAGACATCAACAATAGTGTGCTTAAAAAGCGAAATGGGGTCTTCACTGGCGAAAATTGTTATAATATATCGCCAAATTTATTAAATAGTATAATATGTTGTAGACAAATAGCTATAAAAATAAAAAAAATACCGAAAATAAATACTACATATTGATTTTGGCATGATAAAACACCTTTTTATCGATCAAATTATAGTCCTCATCATAAACTGGCTCATAGACAACGACATAAACTGGTCTCACCATATCTTCCAACTTGAAGGATTCACTGAACTCAGCCAGATAAAAAGAATTTACAGTGCGTTCTGCCAGCCATTCCTGCGGGGTTCCATAAGGGTCCTTATCAAAACGATGGTCATCGATAGCTGTAAAGTACCAATAACTTGGCGCTTCATCCGAAATCGTGGTCGTCAGGTCTTCATTGAATCGACCTTCAGCCATGCCCGTATTCTCAAACCACATGACTTCCATATCGGCCTCTCCTATTGCAGAACGGTAAATATCTTCATCTTGGGTGATCCCAACACAAAAACCATCTGTATTCCTTACATGAAAAACCAACTTGAAAGGTTTTCTCTGGATATTGAACACCCCATCCTTGGCAGTCAATGTTTGATAATCCTGCTTGATCTTGATATTTACAGACTCTTGAGCCTGTAAGCTCAAATAGCTCAAAGAAAATAGACAAAGAAGGATCAGCTTGATGTTTTTCATAGTGCAAATAAACAGAAATCCCCCAGAACAATAAATAACTGTTTTGGGGGATTTTTATTTCGTCCCTACAGACCTTATCCTACGATCTCTTGGATCTCGTTCATTATTTTTTGAGCGATTGCCTCGGCAGCTTCTGCCGTTGGGCCTTCCGAATAGATACGAATGATAGGCTCGGTATTGGATTTACGAAGGTGAACCCACTCATTCGGGAAATCTATCTTCAGTCCATCAATTGTAGAATGTTGTTCGTGGGCATATTTTGCTTGCATTTTCGCCAACAGATTATCGATATCCAAATCAGGAGTAAGCGTAATCTTATTTTTTGACATATAGTACTGCGGAAGCTCAGCACGGTATTCCGTTACCTTCTTACCCAATTTTGCTAAATGCGTCAAGAACAATGCAACCCCAACCAATGAATCACGACCATAGTGAGATGCCGGATAGATCACACCACCATTACCCTCGCCACCGATTACCGCATCTACTTCCTTCATCTTGGTCACCACATTCACTTCACCTACTGCAGCCGCAAAATATTGTCCTCCATGTTTCTCCGTAACATCTCTCAATGCACGGGTAGATGAAAGGTTAGAGACTGTATTTCCTTTTTTCTGTCCCAAGATAAAATCTGAAACAGCCACCAGGGTATATTCCTCACCGAAAAGCTCACCGTTTTCCATCATGAAAACCAAGCGGTCCACATCAGGGTCAACAGCAATACCCAGATCAGCCTTGTTGTCAAGCACAGCTTGGGAAAGATCAGTTAAATGCTCTTTCAAAGGTTCAGGGTTATGCGGGAATTGCCCATTAGGCTCACAGTGAATCTTATAAACCGTCTCCACACCTAAAGCTTTGAACAGCTCAGGGATAAAGGTACCTCCTGTACTGTTCACTGCATCAACTGCAACTTTAAAGTTGGCTTTTTTGATCGCTTCCACATCCACGAATTCCAACGCCAATACATCTTCTATATGTTTCTGTAAAAACGAATCGTCTTTAGTAACAGAGCCCAACTGGTCTACCTCAGCAAAATCAAAATTCAGGCTCTCTCCCAACTCCAAAACCTCTTTACCTTTGGCATCATCAATAAATTCACCCTTCTCGTTCAACAGTTTCAGTGCATTCCATTGTCCAGGGTTATGGGAAGCCGTTAGGATAATCCCACCAGCAGCCTTTAACTTAGGCACTGCAATCTCAACTGTTGGTGTAGTTGACAAGCCTAGGTCGATTACATTAACCCCAATACTCTGCAAGGTCCCAATCACTAGATTAGAAACCATCTCTCCAGAGATACGGGCATCTCGGCCTACGACAATAGTCTTGTTCTCTGCATTTTCTGTAATGATCTTTCCGTAAGCAGCAGTAAATTTCACAATATCAACAGGTGTTAGGTTATCTCCAGGTCTTCCGCCTATTGTTCCCCTAATTCCTGAAATAGATTTTATTAAAGCCATAAGTATAAATGTTATTAATGCTCGTAAAAATAACGGAATAAAATAATTATTAATGTTTTTTATTCTTTTTTTCCTTCTTATGCATATCTTTGTTGCAACTTAGTTTCGTTTACTATAATAAGTAAGGTATTACATCTTATTTTTTTAGATTTGGTTTAATTAATGAAAATTGACCATTCTACAACAAAAATATGTTAGAGAAAATAATCCATTTCGATCAAGATTTATTTCTATTAATCAACCAGGGCTTGAGCAACATTGTTTTCGACTGGTTACTGCCTATCTTACGTAATCCTTACACTTGGTCCCCACTTTATTTATTTTTAATCATCTTTTTCATCAAACATTACGGCAAGACCGGAATTTTGATCGTTGCCTGTACATTGGCAACTTTTGGGATTTCAGATGGTGCCTCTTCGCATTTGATCAAAAAATCGGTTAAACGAGTTAGGCCCTGTAATGATGTAGTATTCAAAAACCAGGTTAATTTGCGCGCTCGCTGTGGCTCTGGGTTTAGCTTCACCTCTTCCCATGCCACAAACCACTTCGCGATGGCGTTCTTCTGGATTGTATTATTTCGTCGCAAATGGAAACATACCTTATGGCTATGTATCCTTTGGGCGGCTTCCATATCCTTTTCTCAGATCTATGTCGGAGTTCACTACCCCTTGGATATCCTCTGCGGGGCCATCCTGGGGACACTCATAGGTTTAGGGACTGGCTATTTATTCAAAAGGTTTTATCCTCAGTTTTTTGAACCCAAACCCATTCCAACAACAACAGCTGCATGAGTAGTTTCTTGATCGTATCCATCCTATTTTTCTCCGCATTACTAAGTGGTATTGCTGTATTTTTTGTCAAAAGAGACAATACCCAGTTATTGAAACTGGTCCTTTCCTTCAGTGGTGCATATTTATTTGCCATAACCGTATTGCACTTGATACCTGAAGTGTACCACAGCAATCAGACTCCTGGGGAAATCATTGGACTGTATATCTTAGGGGGATTCCTATTTCAGTTAGTTCTGGAGCATTTTTCACAGGGTATTGAGCACGGTCATATCCACCATAGCAACGATGGGCATAACCATCAGGCATTTCCCATTGCTATCCTGATCAGTCTATGTCTGCATGCCTTCCTAGAGGGATTCCCATTGGCTTCAGGACACCGAAATGAACTGGTCTTTGGTATCGCTATCCACCATATCCCAGCTGCCTTCGCATTGGGAAGCTTATTGATCGGAACAAGGCTAAAGAAAGCCACCATCATCGTATTTATCGCCATCTTTGCAGCTATGACCCCACTGGGATTCGTAACGAGCAAAGGGATCAGTGCTGGTGAAATCGGAAACATAGCACAGTATTTCGACAAGATTATGGCGGTTGTGATCGGTATTTTCTTGCACATCTCGACCACTATCCTGTTCGAATCAGGATCGGCAGATCATCATACCTTCAACAAGAAAAAGATGTTGGCAGTGTTATTAGGTGTTTTGGTTTCCATGGCCAACTTCTTATTTGAAGGTCATGACCACTCTCATCATAACCATGGTACTACAGATCAAACTGAAGAATCCCACGATCATGATCATCATGACCATGACCATTCAGATCATGAACATTAGTTAGTACTCGACCTCATTCATCAGGCCTCTGAACTTATCCAATAATTCACTGAGCTTAAAGCAATCTTCGGCTGTAATGTTTTCTGGAAGTACATCATCCAGCATCATGTCAGTCTCGATTTCTTCTAGCAGCTCCAAGCCTTTGTCGGTGATCAATAGATCGACTGCGCGCTTGTCTACGCTGTTCTTTTCCCTAGAAACTAGGCCCTTACTTACGATGCGATCAACTAACCTACTGATATCAGGCGTTTTGGTTAGCAACCTCTCCTTCAACAAATTATTGGTAACAGGATTGGGATACTGACCGCGTAAGACGCGCAACACGTTAAACTGTTGCAAGGTGATTTGTTTGGCATTCGCTCTCTTCTCCAGCATCACGTTCAACCAGTTGTTTGTGTAAATAATATTGATCGTAGCGCGATGCCAAGGACTTGCGAATTGCTTTACTTTAACCAATTCTTCGATCTTCGGCATATTTAATAATACATTAGTGTGACTTAATTCGCAATTTAAAAGATTTTAATTATTTATCTTTGCTATTGTTGATTTTTATTCAAAAAACATAAAAAATTGTCGTCGAATGCCGCAAAAAATTAGCCTTGATAAATTAAAAATCGGAGACCTTGCCAAGATTAATACCATACAGTCCACAGAAATTCCTGCAAAATTCTATGAATTAGGCTTTTACCCTGGTTCCATTGTTGAAATAAAACATAAAGCTCCGCTTAGTGGACCTATCTGTGTCAACGTCATTGAAAACAATGCCCTTATCGCCATCCGTAAATCCGAAGCCAAACTTATCACTGCAGAATTAATCTAATGAAAGACCCGAATATTGTCCTTCTGGGAAACCCCAATGTTGGTAAAACCTCTCTGTTCAATAGACTTACTAAACTTAACCAAAAGGTTGGTAACTATCCAGGGATTACCGTAGAAAAACGAGAAGGAACATTAAAAGCAAATAGCAAGACTTATCATATCATTGACCTCCCTGGTACTTATACCCTATTTCCTAACTCTTTGGATGAGGAAATTGTTTTCAAAATCCTAAGCCAGCGAGAAAATAAACTCAGTCCTGACCTTACCGTGGTGGTGGCAGAACCCTCAACACTAAAAAGAGGGATCATCCTGTACCAACAAGCGCGTGAACTGGGACTTCCAGCCATCTTCGTAATCAATATGATCGATGAAGTGGAAAGTAAGGGTGTAACCATCGACTTCCATAAATTGGAAGCCTATCTGAAAACCAAAATCTATCAAACGAATGCCCGTACCGGTAAAGGACTGGAAAAACTGATCAGTTCCCTGGATGAAAAACCATCCTTCTACCAAGGCACCTTCCAGATTCCGGAAAAATACAGCAAGGCACTCAACGAAGCCAAGAAACTTTTCCCTTTAGCAACAGAATATCTTACTTGGCAATATCTAGCTCAGGAAAACGTAAGTTACCTACCTGTAGACCAACAAGAAGAATTGGCAGCAATCCGTGCTAAACACCAATTGGATCCGCACGAGATGCAGAAGACAGAGTCGCTTTTCAGACAGGACCAAATCAGCCTGGAACTCGATAAGATCTTGATCAAATCCAAAAACCAAACCTTGGATACTACATCCAAGATCGACAGGATCTTATTGCACCCTGTACTTGGCTATATTATCTTTTTTGGTCTTTTGTTGTTGATTTTCCAGGCCATATTCAGTTGGTCCGGACCGTTAATGGACTGGATTGACGGCAGCTTCGGAGATCTAACGGCCTACCTATCCACGGTCCTTCCAGAGGGTCCATTATCTTCCCTGTTTATTGAAGGGATCGTAGCTGGTATTGGTGGTATCGTAATTTTTCTCCCACAGATTGTCATTCTATTCCTTTTCCTTTCCTTAATGGAAGAATCAGGCTATATGAGCCGTGTCGTATTCATTATGGACCGTTGGTTAAGACCATTCGGGTTGAACGGTAAATCGGTCATTCCATTAATGTCTGGAGCGGCATGTGCCATTCCGGCCGTTATGTCTGCCCGTAACATCGAAAACCCCAAAGAAAGGCTGTTGACCATCTTGGTAACTCCATTTATGACCTGTTCGGCACGTCTACCGATCTATATCGTTATCATCGGGCTGATCATTCCTGAGACTACCTATTTGGGCTTTAACGTGCAGGGAATCACCCTATTTTTCATGTATATCTTGGGGATTGTTGGCGCATTAGGTTCTGCATGGATCTTAAACAAAGTGATCAAGAGCGTACGTTCTTCCTTCCTGATCTTTGAATTACCGACATACAAACTACCAGATTGGAAAAATGTTCTAACCAATGTATGGGATAAGGCCTCTGGTTTCTTAATCGAAGCAGGTAAGATCATCTTGATGATTTCCATCGTATTATGGGTATTCGGAAACTTCGGACCGAACCAAAAATTCTACAATGCGGAAGAAATCGTGCAACAGAACAACCCTAACCTTACAGGTGCTGAGCTGGAACAAGAAGTTGGTTCATATAAATTGGAACACTCTTTCTTAGGTTACATCGGAATGGGAATCGAACCGATCGTAAGACCCTTAGGCTATGACTGGAAGATGGGAATCGGTCTGATTTCATCCTTCGCGGCACGCGAGGTCTTTGTCGGAACGATGGCCGTAGTGTACAGCATGGGACCCGATGTAGACATCGAAGATGAAGCCCAAAAGGGTTCCCTATTGACCCGAATGCGTTCGGAGATCAATAGCAACACCGGAAAACCTGCATACAATTTTGCATCAGGAATTTCGTTATTATTATTTTACGCATTTGCAATGCAATGTATGGCAACCATTGGTGTAGTTCGTAAAGAAACAGGTTCATGGAAATGGACCATGATCCAAACGTTGTTCATGACTGGCTTAGCCTATGTTGCGGCGCTGATTGCCTATCAAATCTTAAAGTAATGAGCATAATTATACAATACATCATCATCTTTATCCTTTTCATCTACGCATTGTACGTGATCTTTAAACCCTTTTTCAGCAAGAAAAAAGGAAACTCAGGATGTAGCAAAGGTTGTTGTACGGTAGAAGTAAAGCCAAAAAGCTAATAAAAAATCTTAAATAAAATAGAAAGGCATCCCGAAAAAGGATGCCTTTTTTCTTTGGCGAGAGAGCCTTCCCTGTTTGTAGAGGTGAATTGCATTCGCCCGCCCATGTATTTGAACCAGGATGTTAAGGATGAGAGGATGGACCAAGATCATAATTAACATCTAGCTGTAAAGCTATCTCGCTAGGTTGGGATGAATTGTGTTAGCCCGTTGTATCTAGGGTAAGAACCCCCAGAGGGCGTGACATCTTTATAGAAATTGAATGTTTGCAACCGCTAACCCCTAGCGGGGTGAAATGTTTTTCAATAGTTCATGTTAAAGAAAGAAAACAGTTCGTTCGCTGTGCTCACGATGACAGCTATCCTAAAAAACAAAAAATAGATTCTTCGTTTCACTCTGAATCCCTCTTTAGCGCATTTTGATTCTGAACGATCAGTGAGGAATCTGTACGGTTTTCCTCCCACCGACCCTGTCATCCTTGACCGAAGGTCAAGGAACTGTACGCCAATGCATTTTTTATTAAAGGTTGGTTTGCTGCATTCCGAGACCCTTCCTGCATCAGGGTGCCTGTGTGGGGTTAACCTTCGGTTAAAGGGACTATACGCCAATAAAATCCAGATGTTTTTAATCTTGAAGGTTTTCTTTTTTAAAGACTTTTAGGATACACCATCCATATTCAAGTTGGAATTCTGAGAACCCCCAGCGGGGGTGACATCTTTATAGAAATTGAATGTTTGCATCGGCCAACCCCCAGAGGGGGTGAAATGTTTTTCAATAGTTCTTGTTAAAGAAAACAGTTCGTTCGCTGTGCTCACGATGACAGCTATTCTAAAAAAACAAAAAATTGATTCTTCGTTTCACTCTGAATCCCTCTTTAGCGCATTTTGATTCTGAACGATCAGTGAGGAATCTGTACGGTTTTCCTCCCACCGACCCTGTCATCCTTGACCGAAGGTCAAGGAACTGTACGCCAATGCATTTTTTATTAAGGGTTGGTTTGCTGCATTCCGAGACCCTTCCTGCATCAGGGTGACAAGGTGTGGTTCTCCAAAATTTAAGGAACTGCCCAGCAATCCTAATTTTATTCTAGCTTAGGTTCCAATTCCTCCCCACCCTAAAAAACCCACATCCGCCCTAATCCTACTTAACATAAAAAAAATTATTTTCCATAATATTCCGATTAAAACACTCTTTATTTTATTTGATGCACAAAAATTAAAATGAAAAATTTATCTTGTGCCTTTTATCGGTCCTCAGGCCGATGGAGAATATTAACTAGGAACATAATCAGGAATTAACCTTCTTCAGAGTGCAAGAAAACAACGAAAAAGAACTAAAAAGAGGCCTTAGCAATAGACATATTCAGTTAATTGCCTTAGGTGGAGCCATCGGTACAGGTTTATTTTTAGGGGTTGGACAGGCAGCAATTTTAGCCGGCCCTTCTGTTATATTGGGATATGCCATCGCAGGGCTTGTCGCCTTCTTCATCATGCGGCAACTGGGTGAAATGGTCGTTGAAGAACCGATCTCGGGCAGCTTTAGCTCCTTTGCCAATAAATATTGGGGACCCTTTGCAGGCTATGCTTCCGGCTGGAACTATTGGCTACTGTACATCTTGGTCAGTATGGCCGAATTGACAGCAATCGGAAAATATGTACAGTTCTGGTGGCCTGAGATACCGCTCTGGGCTTCTTCCCTATTCTTCTTTTTGGTCATCAATGTCATCAATCTCGCATCCGTAAAGGTATATGGAGAAACCGAATTCTGGTTTTCCATCATCAAGGTCGTGGCTATCATCGCGATGATCATCTTCGGGATCTATCTCTTAGTTTCGGGGAATGGAGGCGAAAGAGCAACCGTAGCCAATCTCTATAATGATGGCGGATTCTTCCCCCATGGCTGGCTCAACGGCAATGGTGATATAGGATATTCGGGATTACTCGCCGCGCTCGTCATTATCATGTTCTCCTTCGGAGGACTGGAATTGGTGGGGATCACTGCTGCAGAAGCTGAAAACCCAGAGAAAAATATCCCTAAAGCGACCAATCAAGTTTTATGGAGAATCTTGGTATTCTATGTGGGCGCCTTATTCATCCTATTTTCCCTAATGCCTTGGCGAACCATTACTGCCGACACAAGTCCTTTCGTTGAAGTATTTGCAACCTTAAAAGGCTTCCAATTTGAACTGTTCGGCAAGACATTCTTCTTTACGAGCATCATTGCAAATGCCCTGAACATCATCGTTCTTACTGCTGCCCTATCTGTTTACAACAGCTGTGTGTATAGTAATTCAAGAATGCTTTATGGCTTGGCGGAACAGGGAAATGCACCTAAGTTCCTTAAGAAATTAAATTCAAACCATTCACCTGTAAATGCGATCCTGGTATCTGCTGGAATTGTAGCCATTACGGTTTTGATCAATAAAGTAATCCCAAAAGAGGCATTAGGAATCCTAATGTCCCTAGTGGTATCCGCTTTGATCATCAACTGGATCATGATTACACTGACCCACATGTTTTTCAGGAAACAGAAGGATAAACAAGGGATCAAGACTAAATTCCCAACCATTCTGTACCCGATCAGCAACTATTTCAGCTTATTGTTCTTATTGGGCGTATTGTTGATGATGTGGTTTACCGGATTAAAGATCTCTGTGGAGCTTATCCCTATCTGGGTCTTGCTCCTATGGATCAGTTATATCTTGGTAAAACGGAACAAAGAAAAACAGCTGAAAAATAAGGATATCTAAATCCAATAAAATGAAGCAGTACAAATTACATATCGCATTTTTGCTCCTTGCACTGCTTCATTTATATGCCGTTTATGCCAACCTTCCCAATCTGAGGTTCTTTACAAAACCACTGATCTGCCTCTCCCTAATCTTTATCCTCTATAAGGAAACCGGCTTAAAAAAGAACATTGAAAAGTTGACCGCGGTAGGTCTATTTTTTGGCTGTCTGGGCGATATATTCTTGATGTTGCATGACATGTTTGTGGCTGGATTGGCCTCTTTCCTGATCGGACACATCCTCTATGTCATAGCCTTTAGCAAACAGACGAATGCCAAGGCCCTGAGCAAACATAAAAGCTATATTCTCATCGCCGGAATATTGGCCAGCTATTCCTATTATCTCTATGGCATTCTCCAGCCTAGTTTAGGACCATTAAAGGTTCCAGTGATCCTATACATTCTCGTCATTGCAGCTATGGCCTTTTTTGCCTATACCAGGAGGTATCAGACCAATTCCTTAAGTTTTATCATCTCTTTGGTCGGCGCCCTTTTATTTATCTTTTCAGATTCTATTTTAGCAATTAATAAGTTTGTGGCCTACCTGGCCAATTCTGGTCTATACATTATGTCCAGCTATATCCTCGCCCAATATTTTATTACCCTCGGAATCATATTAGACAAAAAAACCAGGCCGTAAATAATTACAGCCCGGCATTAATACAAGTTGATATGATATGATTTAAACTATGTCAGTAATTCTTCTTGTGCCTTTTTTCCATAACTTTCATTATGCACATTGGCAACCGCCCTACCCGAAGGATCGTTTAGGTTCTGGAAGGAAGCATCCCAAGCCAATGCTTCAGGCGTACTGCATGCAACAGACTTCACTGAAGGAACTGTTTTCGCGGCAGCATCCGAAGGGAAATGTGTTTCAAAGATACTTCTGTACAGATACTCCTCCTTGTTCTTTGGCGTATTGATCGGAAACCGATGCGCCGCTGCTTCGAATTCTGTATCTGAAACTTTTTCTTCCGCTTGCGCCTTTAAGGTATCGATCCAAGAATATCCTACCCCATCCGAGAATTGCTCCTTTTGTCTCCAAGCAATCGACTCTGGCAAATAATCTTCAAAGGCCTTCCTGACCACCCACTTTTCCATTCTGCCATCCCTGATCATCTTATCTTCAGGGTTGATGCTCATGGCAATATCCATAAACTCTTTGTCCAAAAACGGAACCCTTCCTTCGACTCCCCAAGCAGCTAATGATTTATTCGCCCTCAAGCAATCATATAGATAGAGCTTTTTCAGCTTTCTCACAGTTTCCTCATGGAATTCTTTTGCATTTGGGGCTTTATGGAAATACAGATAACCACCAAATAATTCATCCGACCCTTCTCCTGAAAGCACCATCTTTATTCCCATTGATTTGATTACCCTAGCCAATAGATACATAGGTGTTGAAGCACGGATGGTCGTCACATCATAGGTCTCCAGATGGTAGATCACATCCCTGATTGCATCAAGACCCTCCTGTATGGTAAAGTTTACCTCATGATGGATGGTACCAATATGATCTGCAGCCTTTTGAGCGGCAATTAGATCCGGTGAACCCTGAAGGCCTACCGCAAATGAATGCAACTGTGGGTACCAAGCTTCTTCCTCATCATTGCTCTCAATCCTTCTGGAAGCAAACTTTTTGGTTATGGCAGCGATGACCGAGGAATCTAATCCACCAGACAGCAATACGCCATATGGAACATCGGACATCAATTGATGATGGACCGCATCTTCCAAACCTTTTCTCAATTTGGCGATATCCGTTTCATTGTCCTGTACAGTCTCGTAAGACTCCCAATCCCTTTTATACCAACGCTTAGGCTCCAAACCTTCTTTACTATATAAATAATGCCCCGGAGGAAACTGTTCGATCTCTGTACAGAAACCTTCCAAGGATTTTAGTTCTGATGCGACAAACAACTGTCCGTACTGATCTTTCCCATAGTATAGCGGGATAATACCCATGTGGTCCCTAGCAATAAAGAATGAATCTTCGCGAGAATCATATAGGGCAAATCCAAAGATCCCGTTAAGTTCCTCAACAAAAGCAGGTCCTTTTTCCAAGTAAAGAGCCAAAACAACCTCGGAATCGGACAAAGTCGAGAATTGATAATTTGGCAGAGAATTTCGTAACTCCTTATGATTGTAGATTTCACCATTTACAGCAAGGACTACCTGTCCATCAGGACTGTATAAAGGTTGACTTCCGGATTTAGGGTCAACAATGGCCAAACGCTCATGAGCTAACAATGCTTTCGATGAGCTATAGATCCCCGACCAATCTGGTCCTCTATGACGAATTCTTTTCGACATTTCCAAGACCTGCGGCCTTAAGGACTCTAGGGGTTGTTTCAATTCAAATGCTCCGACAATTCCGCACATACGATTGTTGTTTTGTTAATTATTTACTTGTTTTCATGAATTAATGACACAAAGTAAAGTATTAAAAAACAATTTTCATAATCTTTTTTAATTTTTATTGAATATTTAATAAATATTTTAAAGTTTTGTTGATTTATTCATACCTATTATTGGTTTTTATTAAAAAACACATCAGGGTAAAAATTTTAACCATGCTGGATTATTGGCTCAAATTATTTTAACAATTCATTCGAGCGTCCCTACCAACCGGCTTCGAGAATTCCTTTAGTCTCATTCGGGACACATTCGGAAAATTCGGAATGTGTCCCGAATGAGACCAAGTTTAAATGGAGGAAAAAAAAGATTGTAAATTTTTAGGGATGGCCAGAATAATGACTGAGCATGGCATACAAAACGAGGTTGCCAAAAAAGGCAACCTCGTCTATTATTTTTTGGAATTTGTTCTAATATATACCGTGCAGGGATCCACCTTTAGCGGCAAGTTGATCAACTCGCTTCTCCACTGCCGGATCTTTGATCAGATCAGGAGCATGATGAGGTTTACTTCTCGCATCGATGATCACAGGACCATGGCAGCCCCAGTGTTTATGGCTCGTGAAACTATCGATACCATAAATATCAAAGGCAGGATTGGACTTTGTAAAGGTCACCCACACAAAATTGTTTTCATTTTCTGCGGTAAAGGCTGCATCATCTGCTAATACGATAAGCTGTATGCCTTCCCAATTTCTATCCTTTGCTGCCGCGCACCATTCTCCCAGCAGCTTGGCTTCTTCTTCATAGCTCGTAAAGGCTTGACCATCTAGTACGATGATCCCAGGTAAGGCCACTTTTCCATGGTTGAAAGGTCTTGGTAAATCTAATCCCACAGGATATTCGCTAATCAATTGTCTTTTTACTTCCCCTACAGCTGCAAAAGTGACCTTTGATCCTGCATTCAATCCATCCCCTGTATAATCCAGGGTATCGATTGTCGTGTTGGTTTGGAAGTGCAGATCCCTGCTAAGGTCAATCCTTTCGAAGATATGGGTAAAGAAATCCTTGATACTATGGATATCCAATTGAGGGTTATCCTCAAAGGCTGAAATAAATAGATATTTCGCAAGACTGAGTTGGTTGGTACCTAAAATCTGGTTTGCAATGGTCAATACTTCCTGAGGTCTATCGACCTTTTGATATGGCGTATATCGTTCGCTACCTATGGCAAACAACAGGGGATGCACTCCAGCTGGATCAACGGCATGTACAGCATGTAGACCGCCGATCTGCTGAGGGATCGCATTACCAGTAATTTCATGGATCAATGCACCAAAGCTGGTATCTTCTTGTGGAGGCCTACCCACGACGGTAAAGGACCAGATGGGGTCCTTTCTATGGTAAACCTTATGTACCTTCATCAATGGGAAAGGGTGTACCAATGAATAATAACCGATATGGTCCCCGAATGGGCCTTCAGGTTTGTTGTCATTTGGATAAACGGTACCTGTAATGACAAAATCAGCATCTGCAGAGATACAGAAGCCTTCCTCATCATAGAAATAACGGAAGCGACGGTTCCCTAGGGCGCCAGCAAAGATCATTTCGGAGAGCCCCTCTGGAAGAGGCATCACAGCCGAAAGCGGATGTGAAGGCGGACCACCGACGAAAACACTGACCTTCAGCGGTTTCCCTAAGGCATTTGCTTTGGTCTGATGTATACCTATACCACGATGCAACTGGTAGTGCAAACCGATCTCTTGATCTTGGACATATTCATTGCCCCCTAGCTGTATCCGATACATACCAAGGTTGGCATTCATGATGCCCGGTTTGCTGATATCTTCTGTATATACCTGCGGCATGGTCACAAAAGGGCCACCATCCATAGGCCAGTTTACGATCTGAGGAAGTTCGGAGATCTTGGTTTGCCCATACAAAATGGGAGCTGCAGATTTCTTTTTCCAAGGCAAAGCACCCAAGGCCACCATGGAAGAGCCCGCATAGGAAAATGGTTTTTTCAAAACGGACATCGGGTTCATTTTGACGTCAACCAATTTCTTGACGTGATCCAAGGTGTCCCGGAACATGAATTTCGATCGCTCAAGGGTTCCAAAGAGGTTTGATACTGCCGGAAATTTTGATCCTTTGACATTCTCAAAATATAAGGCCGGACCCTGGGCATCATATACCCGCATCTGAATAGAGGCCATTTCCAGGTAAGGATCGACTTCTTCTTTGATTCGGATAAGATGACCATGTTTTTCTAGGTCGGCAACACATTCTTGTAAACTTTTGTATCCCATATTTAATAGCTCGCTTAGCTACAAATGTAAGCTAATAGCGGGAATATAAGAAGGTTTAAGAATTTATTGGTCGAGCTTGATGACCTGATCTAGCGGGGTAAAGGAGAATAAGATTTTGTTTTTCCAAGATGTATTGTCAATAGGGTATTCACGCTCCATGAGGCGCTTGAATTCAATAAGGTCCTCTTTATGGATATGGTAGGCTTTTTTGAAAACCAAACTCATAATAAAATGTGGGACCAATATGCTTTTCACTTCGGCATTAGGGTACAAAGTTTTCTTGTACAAGCGATAAATTTCTTGAACGGTGATGGTTCTTGGCCCTCCAATCTCAATGGTTTCATTCAGGAAACATTTGTCCCAATCAACATTATAGACCCAGCGTAAGAGGTCCAGTGATGAGATAGGATTGAACTTAACTTTGGCAATGGCATTATCATAGGGCAGATAACGTCCATTGATCAGGAGATGCATATATTTATCCAGGACACTGCCCTTCCCTATAGCCAAGTTTTTGAGCACGATGGTATAAGTGATATTGGAAGCTTTCAAGAGCGCTTCAATATCCTTAATAAAAGGCTTATCCATTAGCCTTGCTATGTAGACGATTCGTTTACCTCCATTTAACTTGGTCAGTTCAATGAAGTTTTTCAATGTTATAAGTTCTAAATTAAGGTTAACGAGTTCACCTAATGTAGGAACATGGGTAATATAAATGGAAAGGCCCACTCCAGACTCGATTTTAAAGGCTTCAAATTCTCTGCCTCTCCGCAATAAATCGACCTTATCAAGAGTTGCCGTCAATGTCTCAAACACTCTGGATTTAAACAAATCCAAGTCCCTAACAATCCCATGTACATTAAAATCCTCCCTGCTCAGGTTACTCATGGCTCGTTTTCCCAAATAAGAATTCAAACCTGATAATAACACTTCCATCTTCCCTCCTCTTATTTGTTATAATATTTATTTAATGCTAACAGAATTAAACTGCGAAAGTTTAAAGTTTCTAAAAATTTTACAAATCAAATAAATTTTAACAATTAATCACATTGTCTTTGACATGTAAAAATTCGGGTTGGGGATGCCCCCAGTCACTTAGAATAGACTATATTTGTTAAGTAACGCATTTCGGGGTATAATATGAGTAAAAGAGTAGTTCTTGTTTGGTTTAGGAATGATTTAAGACTGCATGACAATGAAGTATTAATTGAAGCTATAAACAAATCAGACTTAATCATTCCCGTTTACTGTTTCGATCCTCGTTATTTCCACAAAAACAAATTCCAACAAAACAATACCGGCATCAAAAGGGCACAATTTCTTTTGGAATCGGTTGCGAAATTAAAGGCGAAACTCCAAAAAATGGGCAGTGACCTGATGACATTTGTTGGAAAACCTGAGGAAATCCTTCCTGTTTTATGTGCTAAATATGAGGTTGGAGAAGTATTCCACCATCGGGAGGTAGCCTCGAGGGAGACCCAGATTTCCGAGATCGTGGAAGCCGAGCTTTGGGAGAACAAAATCAACCTGAGGCATTTTATCGGCCATACCCTTTTTCACAAAGAGGACTTACCCTTTCCAATCAAGGATATTCCTGATAAATTCAATATTTTCAGAAAAAAGATCGAACGAGAAAGTTCGGTTCGCCTTCCCCTTGCAGCGCCTCAGAATATTCCTAGCCCGCAACACTTGGAAGAAACGAATATCCCTAGCTTAAAGGAGTTAGGCTATACGGAAGAGGAAATAGAACCCCTCGCTGGGAAAAGCTTTGAAGGGGGCGAAGATTTTGGTATAGAAAAACTTAACAACCTTTTGGACCCCAATTACGAAGGGCTGAACAATTTCTCATTGATCTCCCCATATATCGCTATTGGAGCCCTATCGCCGATTTACGTGTACCATGAGATGCAGGATTCAGCGTTGGTCCAAAATAAAAAAAGATACGATCGCCTGATGACCATGCTATTGTGGAGAGACTATTTCCGCTTTATGCTCAAAAAATATCCCAATGTATTTTTTAAGCTAAATGGAATGGAAACAGAGCAAAATAATATAGAAAGCATCAATGAGGAATTGGTCCTGAACTGGAAAACGGCCAATACGGGTCAGGAAACAGTTGATGATAGCATCCAAACTCTATTGAGCACAGGAAACATCACCTATGCGGAGCGAAGGTTGATTTCCAAATATTTTACCCAAGAGCTAGACTCCAACTGGCTTGCCGGTGCTAGCTTTTTTGAGGAGCACCTATTAGATTATGCGCCAGCAACCACCTATGGCTTTTGGTCGCACATGGCTTCTGTGGGGACCAGTCCTAAGGAAAACAGCTGTGCTGACTGGCAAGATCTTGCCAAGAAATTATATGTTTCGAAATAAACAAATTCATTTTCTCAACGTTAAAATATTATGGAGAAAACAATAATAAACCCAAAGTTTATCAAAAATTGACTATTATTTATTTCTTAAACAGAATACACGAAAAAACATGCTAAAACATTGTATTTTATATCGATTAAATGCGGAAAAGTATGTTTATTATTTATAAATTTGGCAAAATTTTATCACCCCAATCCACATGGACAAATTGACATTTTTGAGTAATGCTGATTCGAGTTACATCGACGGTTTATATCAAGCATACAAAGCTGACCCAAATTCAGTAGATTTTGGTTGGCAAAAGTTTTTTGAAGGATTTGACTTTGGTCAAACATCAGAAGGTGGTTCGGTTGAATCAGTTGAAGGTGTATCTGATCACGCATTAAAAGAAATCAACGTACTAAACATGATCCATGGTTATAGAGACCGTGGTCACCTATTTACCCAAACCAACCCTGTTCGCGAGCGTCGCAAATACTACCCAGGCAAAGAGTTAGAGACATTTGGCCTATCAGAATCTGATATGGACACGGTTTTCAATGCTGGTGTGGAAGTTGGTTTAGGCCCTGCCAAATTAAGAGATATCCGTCAGCTGATTGAAGACACTTACTGTCGTTCTATTGGTGCTGAATTCAAATACATCCGTAATCCTGAGAAAATCAAATGGTTGCAAGACCATATGGAAGCGGACAGAAACCAACCTCACTACGATGTAGATCAGAAGAAACGCATTTTCAGGAAACTGAACCGTGCGGTGATCTTCGAAAGTTTCTTGGGAACCAAATTCTTGGGACAAAAACGTTTCTCCCTTGAGGGTGCTGAAAGCTTAATTCCAGCATTGGATTCCATCATTGAAAAAGGTGCTAGTTTAGGAATCCAAGAATTTATGATCGGTATGGCTCACCGTGGTCGTTTGAACGTATTGGCAAACATCATGGGTAAACCTTACAAAACTATCTTCTCTGAATTCGAAGGTAAAATGTATGCCGAAGAGGATCCGGAATTACAATTTGGTGGTGACGTAAAATACCACTTAGGGTATTCATCGGACGTGACTACAGAAGACGGTAAATCTATCCACCTATCTCTGGCTCCAAACCCTTCGCACCTAGAAACTGTAGATCCTATCGTTGAAGGTATCACGCGCTCTAAAATCGACATGAAATACAATGGCGATTCATCGAAGATTGCGCCGATATTGATTCATGGAGATGCGGCAATTGCAGGTCAAGGTGTGGTATATGAGGTAACTCAGATGTCAAAACTTGAAGGATACCGTACTGGTGGTACCATTCACATTGTCATCAACAACCAAGTTGGTTTTACGACCAACTATAAAGATGCCCGTTCAGGAACTTACTGTACGGACGTTGCCAAGATCTCTTCTTCACCAGTTTTCCATGTCAATGGAGATGATGCTGAAGCAGTAGTTTATGCGATTAATTTAGCGGTAGAATACCGTCAGAAATATAAAACTGATGTTTATATCGACCTATTATGTTACCGTCGTTACGGGCATAACGAGGCTGATGAACCTAAGTTTACTCAACCATTATTATACAAGGCTATTGAAAAACATCCGAATCCAAAAGATGTATATGCCAAGAAATTGGTGGATGAGAAATCCATTGACCAGACCTATGTGAAAAACACAGAGAAGGAATTTAAGGATTATCTTCAAGAGCAATTGGACATCGCCAAGAAAACGGATAAATTGGATGAAGAAGTTCCAATGTTCGGTGGAGCGTGGAAAGGTTTACATGCCGCTAAAAAGGCTGATAACTATGAAGAGGTAGACACGAAGGTTCCTGCAAAGGAATTCTTGAAATTGGCTACGGAAATCACGACCCTACCAAAAGACAAGAAGTTCTTCCGTAAGATCTCAAAATTGTTCGAAGATCGTGCTGCCATGGTTAAAAATGACAACTACGATTGGGCGATGGGTGAATTGATGGCTTATGCTACCCTATTGGATGATGGCAAACGCGTTCGTATTTCAGGACAGGATGTTCAACGAGGTACATTCTCTCACAGACATGCAGTTTTGACTTTGGAAGACTCGGAGGAGAAATACATTCCATTGGCAAATGTTAATGGTGGTGAGCGTTTCAACATCTATAACTCCTTACTTTCTGAGTATGCAGTCCTAGGTTTTGAATATGGATATGCATTGGCGAATCCTCAAGCATTGACAGTTTGGGAAGCACAGTTTGGTGACTTCTACAATGGTGCTCAGATTATCGTTGACCAATATTTGTCAAGTGCTGAAACCAAATGGAAAAGATCGAACGGTTTGGTCATGATGTTACCTCACGGTATGGAAGGTCAAGGTCCAGAGCACTCTTCGGGACGTATCGAACGTTTCTTGGAATTATGTGCGAACGACAACCTGATCATTGCAAACTGTACCACTCCAGCGAACTACTTCCACTTATTGCGCCGTCAATTGGTAAGAGATTTCCGTAAACCATTGGTAGTCTTTACGCCAAAAAGTTTATTGCGCCATCCAAAAGTGGTTTCTAAACTGGATAACTTTACCAAAGAGAACTTCCAAGAAGTAATCGATGATAGCTACGCAAAAGCAACGACCGTAAAACGTGTATTATTCTGTTCAGGAAAAATCTACTACGATTTATTGGAGAAACAACAAGCAGACAAACGTACCGATGTAGCCATCGTTAGGGTTGAGCAATTGTATCCTGCACCGGTAGATCAATTCAAGGCGATCCGTGCGAAATACAAGAAAGCGACTGAATTCATCTGGGTTCAGGAAGAAAACGAAAACATGGGTGCATGGCCATATTACTGCCGTATATTCCGCAAGACTGACCTTGATTTCACGGATTATATTGCACGTACGGAGAGCGGAAGCCCTGCTACAGGTTACATGAAAAAACATGTGGCGCAACAAGAAGCAATAATTAATAAATCATTCGAATAAACAAAATGTTTAACCGTCCGTTGTAATATTATAGTATATTTAATGGAGGTTTAAAAGAAGTAAATATGAGCTTAGAAATCAAAGTCCCTTCGGTTGGTGAATCAATTACCGAAGTAACCTTGGCCCAATGGCTAAAACAAGATGGTGATTACGTCGAAATGGACGAGAACATTGCCGAATTAGAATCTGATAAAGCAACGTTTGAACTACCTGCTGAAAAAGCTGGTATCCTACGTATTATTGCACAAGAAGGTGATACACTGGAAATCGGTGCGGTAGTATGTACCATTGAAGACGGAGACGCTCCTGCAGGATCTGGCGATGCTCCAGCGAAAAAAGAGGAAGCTCCAGCTGCACAGGCGGAGTCAAAACCTGCTCAAGCTGAAGCTGACGAAAGTCCTGAAACTTATGCTGCTGGCACAGCATCACCTGCTGCCGCTAAAATCTTAAGAGAAAAAGGAATCGACCCATCTACGATCAAAGGAACAGGTAAAGACGGAAGAATCACCAAAGAGGATGCTGAGAAAGCTCAAGCAGCTCCAGCGAAAGCGGAATCTAAACCAGCGGCTCCTGCTGCAGCGGTAACTCCATCTGCTCCAGTGAGTGCAGGTGAGCGTGTAGAACGTCGTGAGAAAATGAGCTCATTGCGTAAAACAATCGCTAAGCGTTTGGTTGCTGTTAAAAATGATACAGCCATGTTAACTACATTCAATGAAGTAAACATGCAACCTATCATGGATCTTCGTGCTAAGTACAAAGATACTTTCAAAGAGAAACATGGTATCGGTCTAGGCTTTATGTCATTCTTCACCAAAGCAGTGACTACTGCCTTGAAAGAATGGCCTGCAGTCAATGCTCGTATCGAAGAGAATGAACTTGTATATTCTGACTTTGCTGACATTTCAATTGCAGTTTCTGCTCCAAAAGGATTAGTAGTTCCAGTAATCAGAAATGCAGAGTCTATGGCCCTATACCAAATCGAAAAAGCAATTGCTGAATTGGCTACAAAAGCTCGCGACAACAAATTGACGATCGATGAAATGACTGGTGGTACATTTACCATTACCAATGGTGGTGTATTTGGTTCAATGATGTCTACGCCTATTATCAATGCCCCTCAATCGGCAATCTTAGGTATGCACAACATTATCCAAAGACCAATCGCTGAAAATGGCCAAGTGGTTATCCGTCCAATGATGTACATCGCTCTTTCTTATGACCACCGTATTATCGACGGTCGTGAATCAGTGAGCTTCTTGGTACGCGTTAAGCAATTACTTGAAGATCCAGCTAGATTATTATTGGAAGTTTAATTCCAAAACACATAATTCTCAAAAGGTCGCTTAAAATAATTAAGCGA
This sequence comes from Sphingobacterium sp. LZ11T8, assembly GCF_024261425.1. Taxonomy (NCBI): domain Bacteria; kingdom Pseudomonadati; phylum Bacteroidota; class Sphingobacteriia; order Sphingobacteriales; family Sphingobacteriaceae; genus Sphingobacterium; species Sphingobacterium sp. LZ11T8. Next base: position 371,793 of record NZ_JANBZY010000003.1, read on the forward strand.
CCTTTTGTATTTTTGAGAGATTCTTTATAAGTTGAGCTCCAAATTATTTTATGCAGCATTACCTATTATCCATGTCAAGACCAGTCCTAACAGCTTTACTTTTATTGATAAGCTTCAGCACATTTGCACAAAAGATAGGCCTTGGGATAGATTTTTTCGGATATGCAGACAACAGGGAGTATGGAGCCCAATATACCATCCCAAAAACCTTCTTTGGAGCGACCATCTCCCCTAACCTATACTTCGAGATAGAGAAGAACCATAGGCTTTATGGCGGAGCGCATTTTAATCAGGAGTTTGGAATCAATTCAGAAAACAAAAGTCGATGGAACCCCATCGCATACTATAACTACAAGACGGAAAAAATTGATTTTGCTTTGGGGTTTATGCCTAGGTATGAACGCTTGAAAGACATTCCTCGCATGGTTTTGGCTGACACCTTGATGTATGACCGACCAAATATTGAAGGGATGTACTTCAATTACAAGAACGGCAATTTCCAACAATCCGTTTTCATTGACTGGATGAGCAAACAAGGTTATCAGAATAGGGAACAATTTGTCGCTGGAATATCTGGAAAATATAGCATTGGAAACTTCTTTATCCGCAATGATGGGATGATGTACCATAATGCGCTAACTAGCAATGATAGCATCGACGAACATATACAAGATAATGCGGTAGTAATGCTAAGGCTGGGTGTAGATCTAAGCCATAAGACTGTCTTTGACTCACTGACCATTGATGCTGGTGCAGCTATGGGATTCGATCGCGTCAGATCGGTCTATGACATGCAAAAAGCAAATGGATTTATCTCCAATATACATCTGGGCTATAAAAGGTTCTTTCTTGCTAATACATTGTACCTAGGTGAACCATTGAACCTACCTAATGGCGACTCGTTTTACCACCGTAGGACCTATGATCGTTTAGACTTAGGTTGGATGCCCTTCAAATCAGACAAAATAGAAGGAAAGTTTACCGCATCATTCCATTTCTCCCCTGGAAAAGTGGACAATCAGCAGATGTTCACCCTTCGATATAAATTTGGAAAAACCATTGTAAATTAATCGGCCACTAATTTATTGTGGATCATCCGATTGTTGTATTGTTGCATAAAAGATTGCAGATGTCTCATCAGGGAGTCCTGAACCTGAGGTCCCTTTCCTTTCAGGTCATGCTCTAATAGCTTATCGGTTTTGAGGTTATAGACAGACTTCACTTCCTTATCTCCATAGGTCATGAAATAATCACCCATAAAAAAGTTGTAGATATTCCCAATATTGCTGACCACGAAGTTATTTCGGTCGGGAGCTAAAGCATCAAATCCAAAAGAGAAATAAGGTTTATCATATTCCAAATAGTTCAATACCGTAGGCATGATGTCTATCTGTTGAACAAGCTTATCTGAAACACCTTTTAAATCCCCGCCAGGATAGTAGAACACAATTGGGATGGCAAAGGAATTGGGCATGGTATTGTACTCTTTAAAATGGCTCATACTGGCATGGTCGGCACAGATCACAAATAAGGTATTCTTGTACCAGGAACTTTTTGAAGCCGTTTCGAAAAATTCCTTTAGTGCATGGTCAGCATAGCCTAAAGGCTCGTGCAACGGAAGGGTTCCCTTCGGAAACCTACCGGCATATTTCTCTGGAACCTTGAAAGGATGGTGTGAAGACAAGGAAAAAAAGCTACTGAAAAAAGGTTCTTGCATTTGATCCATTTCTTTTGCCATGTATTGCATAAAGGGCTCATCCCAGATTCCCCAGATACCGTCAAAATCAGCATCATTATTGTATTCATTTTTACCATAATAATGCTTGATTCCCGCTAACTGCATATAGGCCGAAAAACCCATGCTACCATTCGGGGCTCCATGGAAAAAGGAAGTTTCATAGCCTTCATCCGAAAGCAGCTTTGCCAAACTTGTTGTTTTGTTTCCTGAATAGATCGAAAGTACAAAGGGTTCTCCAATCGAAGGTATCCCTGTAATCACAGAGGGCAATGCATCGATGGATTTACGGCCATTTGCATACGATCTGGTGAAAGTATATGATTGCTGGATCAAGGAGTCTAGGAAGGGAGTATATCCTTTGTAAGTTCCATTGTCCAGATCTTTGTTAAAGAATCCAATATGCTCTTTACCAAAACTCTCCATTATCAAAACGACAACGTTCAATTTCTTAAACTGTGCAGAGTCCTTAGGTTGATGGACAACCGGGTACATGGCATTAAGTTCTTGTTCTGAAAAGAAATGTTCTTCTTTGAGGCTTACAGCCTTTAAGGTCTTCAAGATCGAAAAGGGCGTATTGAGCACGATGTTCATTTCCTCTGGGGATTTCACATAATCTCCGGCATTGCTCAATGTGATCGGTCGAGTGCTATGGGCCCAGCCACCACGTACACCTCCAACAAAGAGAAAAGCCACGGTCAACAAAAGTACTAGCTGCACGGAATAGAATTTCCAATTGAATGCCACCGGTTTTTCAACTTGGATCAGGTCATAGAGCTTAATCAAGCCCCATACGATCAGGATAAAAAACAGTAGCAGGTACCAATATTCCAAACCAAAGTCCAAGAACAAATTTCCAAGATTCTCTTCATTGGCAAACTGCCCAAACACGGTTCCGGTAGTTCGCTTTAAGGTAAAAGGGTAATAGGCGAAATCAACGAGGTTAAGGGCTATACCAATACTATTGGATACGACAAAGACCCATTTGCTTATTTTGGAAAAAACAGGGTTATATTTAAAAGGAACTGGAAAGGAAACAAGCAGGATATATAGGATATTGATGTACAGCAAAGCTACGATATCAAACTTCACTCCACCGGCCATCATGAGCATCAGTTCAGAAAAAGTTACCTGGGGAAATTGGGACATATTGAATCCATAGAACCCGAGCCTAAGGATTCCATAGAGCAATAGCATCAATCCAAGGCGAATTGCCATTGCCAAATAAGGTCCAAACCATCCTCTTAACTTAATCATATTAATATTTCATAAAATCTTCATATACCTCTTGGTAATAAGCTTTTGCCATATTCATAAGGCTATCTGCTTTTTCCTTAGGGTACTGCTCGTTGGCATTAAAGTTCACTCGATTCCCTACACGATCGTATGAAACCACTTCCTCTTTGGTTATTACTCCAAAAGCATCCTTAGAATTATAGAAGGCGACCTGAGGGAAGCTATGGTTGAATAGATCACGGCTCCAATGATAGCGATCAGTAGGTAGTTTTAATTGATTTAACAGGGATTTGGCAAGATCTGTTTGATTTCCGATCATGTTCATCTTTTTCCCTCTGTATTCAGCTTTTATAGGTTCACCAAAGAACAAAAGCGGAATATGAAAACGTTGGGGCATAGTGATGTCCCATTTCTCCGAAGGCAATCGGTGACCATGGTCTGCCACAAGCACAAACAAAGTATTTTTATACCAATCTTTGGTTTTTGCCTGCTCCAAGAATTCATGGACTGCCTGATCGGTATAAAATGCCGTACTCTTGAACTTGTTTACATTATTGTCCTTACCAAATTTATAGCCATCGTAAAGTTCAAAAGGTTCATGATTGACCAAGGTAAAAATACTGGAAAAGAAGGGTTGATCTTCTTCATCCAAGTCCTCGATCATTCTTTCAAACACGACATGATCATACACTCCCCAAGAGGTTCGCGGCAACAGCGGGTTGAAGTTCATGATATCAACTACTTTTTCAATACCATGGGACAACATATAAGACTTAAAGTTGTAAAATTCACTCTGCCCACCATGATAGAATGAGGTTTTATACCCAGCATCATGGAACTCCTGCCCTATTGCAGGCATATTTTCATGTTTATCGATATATTTTATGATGCTTTCAGGACCTTGTGCAGGAAATCCGCTGAAAATACCGACGATGCCTTTATCAGAACGATCAGACGCTGCATAAATCTGGTCAAAAAACAGACCTTGTGCGATCAATTCTTCAAAATGCGGTGTTATTCCCTTCTCTCCGCCCATGGAATGTATCAGATCAGCAACGAAACTTTCCAGAACAATAACCACGACATTAGGCTTTTTGGCATTCAGGATATTGAAGGTGGAGTCCGGTATTTCTGTGAAAGCAGGTTTCAATACTGTTTTGGCCTCTTCGTCGGAGGAAAAGTATTTATATGGAGAGCGCATGCGCTGGTTTCTCGTAAAATACTCGCGCAACAGGGCGTAATGGGTATTGACCGCTGCATGATTATAAAAGGTATTGGCTGAAAAATAGGCTTTACTAGGATTCAAAGGGGCCCTTCCAAATCCACCACGGATAAATCCGAAGAGAATAAGTCCACCAATGAAGAACTGTATCCCCAATTTCCACCATGCTAATTTCTTAGGGAACCTCACTTCTCTAAATAGCCTTAGAAATAACCAATATCCTCCAGAAGTCAACAGGACGATGCCCAGGACAGGAATCAAGATTGGGGTCGATTCAGCTGAGGCCGCTGCTCCGGCAGCATCTTCAGCGATGGCATCAATGGCGCGTTTTGAAATTTTATCCCCCCATTCCCTATAAATATTGACATTGGCAAAAGTGACAATCTGAAATAGGATAAGTATCAGAAAAGTATAGGCATTGAGCAGTTTTCGCTTAAGGATCTCGTTAGAATAATGGTTCAGAACGAGGTAGCCCAGAAAAGGAAGGGCACATATATAAGAGACCACGGAAAAGTCAAGTGGCAATCCGTGGTAGTAAATCCTCAATACATCCTTAAAGTTGGAAAAATTGACTTTATCGTAAAACGAAATTAGGAATATCAATCGATCTAAGAAGCTCATCAATAGCCAGTAGCCAAAATAGAAGAAGAAACCCCTTAAATCCTTAATAACATTTTTCATGTCATAAAAAATTCAATCGCCAAATTTACATTTAATTACAGATAGTAACAGTTAATTAACATTAATTTTTCATTTAGTAAATACAGCGGATTTATTTACGGTTAGCAAGTGGGAAATAAGGCATTAAATGCGTATTTTTGTAACCTTTTAGAACATTAAGAATATAATGAGCATAGCAAAAACGTACAATCCAAAAGAAGCTGAAGAGAAGTGGTATTCCTACTGGATGTCAAATGGATTTTTCCGTTCGGTACCAGATGAGCGCGAACCATATACCATTGTCATGCCACCTCCAAACGTCACTGGGGTCTTACATATGGGCCATATGTTGAACAACACCATTCAAGATGTGTTGATTCGTCGTGCACGTATGCAGGGCAAAAATGCATGTTGGGTTCCGGGAACAGATCATGCATCCATTGCTACCGAGGCGAAAGTCGTTGCTATGTTAAAAGAAAAAGGCATCGAGAAAACTTCCATCAGCCGTGATGAATTCTTGAAATACGCATGGGAATGGAAGGAAAAATACGGTGGTATTATCTTGAAGCAATTGGAAAAACTAGGAGCTTCATGTGACTGGGAAAGAACCAAGTTCACCATGGACCCTGACCTTTCTGAAGCGGTGATCGATACATTCATCAAATTTTATAAAGAAGGTTATATCTATCGCGGCATCCGCATGGTAAACTGGGATCCAGAAGGTAAAACAGCTCTTTCTGATGAAGAGGTTATCCGCAAAGAAGTCAATCAAAAGTTATACTACGTACGCTATAAGATCAAAGATTCGGATGAATATGTGATCATTGCTACGACACGTCCGGAGACTATCATGGCTGATACAGCAATCTGTATCAATCCTTTGGATGAACGCTATAAACATCTTCAAGGCAAAACGGTATTGGTTCCATTGATCAACCGTGAAATCCCGATCATCCAAGATGAATACGTGGAGATGGAATTTGGTACAGGTTGTCTGAAGGTAACACCTGCCCATGATCTGAATGACTATGAATTGGGTCAAAAGCATAATTTAGAGGTTATTGATATCTTGAATGATAACGGTACTTTAAATGAGAAAGCACAGATCTTGGTTGGTGAGGATCGTTTTATTGCCCGTAAGAAGGTAGCAACATTACTAGAAGAAGCAGGCCAGATCGAGAAGATCGAGGACTATAAATCGCAAGTAGGTTTCTCGGAACGTACTAACGCTGCCATTGAGCCAAAGCTATCGATGCAATGGTTCTTAAAGATGGACAAACTTGCGAAACCAGCATTGGAATATGTGGAAGATGGCACCATTAAGCTGATTCCTGAAAAGTTCTTTGCTTCCTATAAGCATTGGATGGAAAATGTGAAGGATTGGTGTATTTCCCGTCAATTATGGTGGGGACAACGGATTCCAGCATGGTACAACGAGAAGAATGAGTGGGTAATTGCGAAAACTGAGGCCGAAGCCATTGCAGAATTTGAAAATACCGGAAAATCCGCATCAGGTATCCGTCAGGAAGATGATGTATTGGATACATGGTTTTCATCGGGTCTATGGCCAATGTCGGTTTTTGATGGTGTAAGGAATCCAGAGAACCCAGACTTCCAATATTATTACCCTACAAATGATCTAGTGACAGCACCAGAAATCTTGTTTTTCTGGGTTGCCCGTATGATTATCATGGGTCATGACTATACACAGAAACCTCCATTCCGCAATGTATATCTGACAGGTATCGTTAGGGATAAATTGGGTCGCAAGATGTCCAAATCATTAGGAAACTCTCCTGATCCGATTGAATTGATGGAGCAATATGGTACAGATGGAGTTCGCGTGGGGATGCTTCTATCCTCTCCTGCTGGAAATGACCTGATGTTTGATGTTTCATACTGTGAACAGGGAAGAAACTTCGCCAATAAGATCTGGAATGCATTCCGTTTGGTTAAAGGTTGGGAAGTAGTAGAGCAAGAGGCTACAGCGTCGCAAAAAATGTCTGCAAAATGGTTTGAATCCCGTTTTAACCAAGCCTTGGTTGAAATTGAAGAGCATTTTGCCAATTACAGGCTTTCAGATGCCTTAATGGCAACCTATAAATTAATCTGGGATGATTTCTGTTCATGGTACCTTGAACTGGTAAAACCAGCATACCAAGCGCCAATTGAAAAAGAAACCTATGAAACTGTTAAAGGTCTATTCCGAAAGGTACTGAAGTTAGCTCATCCATTTATGCCTTTCATTACGGAAGAGTTATGGCATGATGAGATTTTTGGAACCCGCAGCACCGAAGACTGCATCATTGTAGCTGATTTCCCTAAGGTTGAGGCATTCGATGAGAACATCATCAAAGAATTTGCTATCGTTCAACAGATCATCTCTGAGGTACGTAATATCAGAAATTCTAAAGGTCTGTCTCCAAAGATTGCTCTTCCTTTAGCTATCAATGCAACGAATATTGATTACAGTCAATACCAAGATAGCATCAAGAAGCTGGCGAACATTGAAGACTTATCCTTTGTAAAAGAAAAAGTAAGTGGAGCGGTAAGTTTCCTTGCTGGAAAGGACGAATGTTATGTTGCCCTGGAAAACAACATCGATGTTGATGCGGAAAAGGAAAGAATCAGCAAAGAGATTGAATACCTGAAAGGATTCTTGATCTCTGTTGACAAGAAGTTATCAAATGAGAGATTTGTGCAAAATGCAAAACCTGAAATCGTAGAAAACGAGAAGAATAAAAAGGCGGATGCAGAAGCCAAGATCCAGATATTAGAAGAAAGCTTACAGAGCTTAGGTTAATACCTGAAAAATAAAAAAGAAGCCCTCGCACAACTTGTACGGGGGCTTTATTATTAGACTAAAACTTCTATTTATCGACTCTCAGGAATTTTCCATCGAGGTCAAATACTAGATCAGTATCATTTTTCAGTTCTACAGCCATCACATCGATATCCTTATCGATTGATTGAATGGTCTGACCGGCATAATTGGCATTGATATATTCCTGAACCGAAGAAGGTAATACCGCCATCGGTACAACTACATCCCCTTTGGTACTGATTTCTCTCCATTCGCCATCTTTATCAAAATCAATTTCCGTATTATCAGAAAGGTCCACATCGAAAACAGTCCCATCCGTCACTGGGCTTTGTTTATTTTCAACATGTTGGATTGTTGCATTCGGGAAATGGTCTTCTATAAACTTTTTTGCAGCATGCGGCAAAACATCCGCTGGATTATTTGCCGGAATGGGACCTTGGGTGGAACCATCCGAAACCGCACTGTCCGCATTGTTATTGTTCTGTTTATTCTGGTTATTGCAGGCCAACATTAATAAGGCCGATCCTAATATCAATAGTTTTTTCATGTTTACTCCTTTTAAACATAAACAGCTACAACTAATATTTGTTTGTAAAGAAAATTCATTAACCTTCTTTTTGGTTAACTTTAGCTAATAAATGACATTCGTCATTAATGTTTATAATTATAGAAAACTTAATGAAATTTGAGTTGTATTAGGTTATAACATATAATCTAGATATCATGCTACATAACTCATAAATCATGGAAAACTTTCTTAAAACCATTAGAACAGCCGTAAAACAATGGTATCTGCCGTTGATCGTGGGTATCCTACTTGTTATTTTAGGTTTTTACGTACTAGCCACCCCTTTGACTTCTTATCTGGCCCTATCGTTCGTTTTTAGTATTTCATTTTTATTTTCTGGGGTGATGGAAATCATATTCGCCTTAAACAACAAGAATGAAATCGAAGGCTGGGGTTGGTATTTAGCAGGTGGGATCCTGAACACCTTATTCGGGTTGTTATTGTTGAGCAATCCTGCCATATCATTGGCAACATTACCCTTTGTAATCGGATTCTTTGTGATGTTTAAATCGGTTCAATACCTTTCATTTGCTTTGGACCTAAAACAATATGGGATCAAGAATTGGGGATGGATCTTATTTTTTTCCGTACTAGGTATGATTTTCAGCTTTATCCTGTTGTGGAATCCTGTATTTGCAGGACTGACCATCGTCATCTGGACAGGTATGGCTATAATCTCTGCCGGATTGGCTTCCTGTATCCTATCCTTTCAATTGAAAAAACTGAAAAACATTTCGGAAAGAACTCCAGAGGATTGGAAAAGAAGATATGAAGAACTGAAAGAAGAATACCATCGATATAAATCGAATAACTAAATTACAATTAGCAAAAGTAAAGGCTGGTCGATATTAGATATTGGCCAGCCTTTCGGTTTTTATGAATGTTGTTCTTTTTGTTCTTCTACTTCTATCTTTGGCGGAATCAATTTATAGATTACCGGAGTTACTATCCTTGACAATAAGGTCGAACTGATCAATCCACCGATCATCACCGTTGCCAATGGCGAAATCAGGGGATTGGACGACCAAGCGATCGGCAATAATCCACCAATGGCAGTTAATGTTGTCAGGATGATCGGCAGGAACCGAATCTCGCCTGCTTTTTCAATGGCTTCATTCAGCGCCATCCCTTCCCTTCTCAACTGGTTGGTGAAGTCCACCAAAAGGATGGTATTCTTGACTTCAATACCTGCAAGGGCAACAATACCAATGGTGGCCACAAAGGACAGAGTATTTCCAGTTACGAGCAAGGCCAGCACAGCTCCAACAACACCTAAAGGAATTACAGACAATACAATCAATGTACTCTTGAAGGTCTTGAATTCCAAGATCAGCACCGCGATAAACATAAAAATGGTAATCAGAATAATGGTTCCAAAACCTCCAAATGCCATCTCACGGCTTTCCACCTCGCCGCCCATCTCATAGAAATAACCGGTAGGGAAAGGGAATTTATCCATCTGCTCGATTACCGAATTGATAACCTCATCGTTTCCATATCCCTTTTTCACAAAGGAATTGACCGCAACGGTCCTGATCTTATTCTGGTGATAGATATTGGAAGGCGACTCTTCAAACTCGAGTGTAGCCAATTGGGTCAATGGAATGGAAGTACCTGCAACATTGTCGATAAAGATACCTTCTAAGGTTTCTATGGTTGCTTCGCCATCTCGCGGGACACTGACCATGATATCATAGTCATTATCATCGGAATTCGGGTCTGAATAGGTACCTACGCTATATCCTGACAAGGCTACTCGGATAGTTTGGTCAATAGATGAGGTCGGCACACCAAGGGCCATGGCTTTCTCGCGATTGATGTTGACCTTGATGTCCGTTTTATTGTTTTTTATAGGGTTATTGACATACTCCGAACCTTCTGTATTTTTCAACAGCTCCTCTACTTTATAGGATAAGGCCTGAAGGGTATCGAGGTTCTCGCCAAATACCCTGACTTCTACTGGTGAAATGATCGGAACGCCCTGTTCGAAATCTCGCACTTCTACTTTTGCACCAAGATAGGGCGTCCATTTGGCTCTCAATTCTTCAATTAAGGCGACCTTTTCCTTTGAATTCACGTCACCGTGAAGCTGTACAAAGATATCCGCATAAGAAACGTCTTCCCGAGCCTGTTGCATATTATAATAGACCCTGGGGTTTCCTTTTCCGATGTTTGAGGTATAATACTTTACTTCAGGAATCTGTTTTAGATCATGCTCAATGGCCTTTGTGATGCTATCGGTTGTCTGTATATTCGATTGCAAGGCGGTCTTGATGTGGACCATGAACTGCGGTTTCTCCGAAGCTGGGAATAAACTGAAACCTACGATAGGTATCAGGGCCAATGAGCCCAAGAAAATAGCCAAGGCAATAATGGCGGTGCGACCAGGATGCTTCAAGGCTTTGTCCAAGAAAACGCCATATGATTTATGGATAATTTTCTGCATGCCTCGAAGGATGGCATTTCCACCTTCTTCTTCATGCGGCTTCAGGATCTTACTGGAAAGAAAAGGAACAACCAATATGGCAATAAACATGGATCCAATCACGGAAGAAATAACCGCAATTGGCATACTGCGGATGAATTCACCCGCCATTTCAGGCATAAATACCAGCGGCATAAAGGCAATCACCAAGGTGACCGTACAGCCCAATACCGCTAATGCTATCTGTTCTGTTCCTTTTATAGCGGCTTCCATCTTGCTATATCCTTCACGCATCCAGCGTTCGATATTTTCCACAACAACGATACTATCATCAACCACTAAGCCCAATGCCACCACAAAGCCAACTATACTTAACTGATTCAATGAATAACCAAAGGAATTCATTGCGATAAGTCCAATTCCAAGGGATAAGGGGATGGCGATCATAACCACCAGGGATGCCCGGGTTCCCAAAGGCAATAAGGTGAAGAGTACCAAGAAAATAGCTATTCCAAAATCAATGGCCAGCCCTCCTAGGCGATTGTTTACATTTTCTGCCTGATCAAAATTGAGCACCAAGTCTATATTGTCTGGCAATCCTGCCTTAAATTCTTCCAAGATCTTTTTATACTCTTCTTGCGTATCGGAAATATTCATCCCTTCCTTCTGGGCAGCATTGATAAGGATGCATTTATAACCATTCAAACGGGTCATATGGTTATTTATACCAAATGTAGGATAGACATCCGCCACATCCTTCAATAGAATATTGCGCCCTTGGGCACTCGAAATGATGGTATGCTGTATATCGCTGATGCTCTGATAATTTCCTGAACTCTTGACGCTAAAAGACTGGCTTCCGGCATTGATACTTCCTGCAGGGATGTTTTGATTTTCACTTTGGACCGCTTGGATAATCCTGCTCATCGGGATATTTAATTCCGCAAGCTTGGCCTGGTTCAGGTCGATACGGACCTGTTGGTCAGGAAGACCTGAAATCTCAACTGATTTTAAAGCTTTCACTTTTTCAAGCTCCTCCTTCAGTTTGTCGCTATATTTCTTCATGCTGCTTGCTGAAGCATTCTCAGAGATCAGAGCCGCTTGGATAACACTGACATTGGTTGGGTCGATCTTGAGGACCTCCATGCTGTATATATTATCGGGTAGCTCCGAGTTGGCAGCATTCAATTCACGTACTAATTCTTGGTATTTATCATCGTAATCTTCTCCATAATCGAATTCCACCAAGAAAAATGCTACGCTGTTATTGATGGTGGTTTTAATGGTTTTGATATGGTCCAAGGCATAGAACCTGGCTTCCAATGGTTTCACCACCAATTGTTCCATATCCTTTGGGCTGGTTCCAGGATGCACCACCAAAACTGGGAAAGTGACCCCCTTCATATCAGGATCTTCTGCCCTTGGCATGGTCAACATGGATGTAATAGCAACCACCAGAATCATCAATACCATGATCATGGTAAATTGGTAGTTCTTAATTGGGTATTTAATTAAGCTCATGATTTCGGGTGTTAGGTATTATTTTTTAACAACAATTGCTGATCCATCGACCAAATACGGGCTTCCGGAAACAATGATGGATTGCGCTTGCTCGAGACCAGCTGCAACAAGTACATCATCATTTTCAATTTTGGCGACCTTGATCTTTTGCTTTTTAGCCGTTTTGCCATCTTCTGTGATGAAAACATAGCCTTCACGCCCATTTCCGTCCAGCAAGGCGGAGAATGGGATGCGCCATTGGTTGCCTGCTTTCATTCCAGAATTCATGATAATGGATTTTCCAAAAATCCCTGTAGCCAGTTTATAGCTAGGTTTTTCCTTTAGTTCCAAAAAGATGGTAAATGTACCTGTCTGCGGATCCAATCCTTCCGACTTCTTAGAAACCACTGCATCCAAAGTATCGGTAGGCATAGCATCTGTGCTGATCTTGGCCGGGTCACCAACCTTGATCTGGCTCCATTGCTGGTCTCCAACACCAACCTTGAGCTTCCAATCGGCATTGCTTGCACCATTGACTTGTAGGATCGGTGTTCCAGGACCTACAACTTGACCTTCATTGGCCATTTTCGCGAGCACAAATCCAGAAACCGGAGAAAATATATTGGAATATTGTTGATTGAAACTTACAGACTTCAGATCTTGCTGGGCAACATCAAGCGCTGTTTTTGCATTCTGCATTTGCTCCAGCGTGGCTACACTGTCCCGGTACAGCTTACTTGCACGCTCGAAATCCCTTCTAGCCTTTTCAACAGCAAGTTTAGCTTGTCCAGCTTTTGCATCTACCTCAGAACTGAGTACAGAAGCTAAAAGCTGACCCTTGCGGACCGCATCGCCTTCTTTGACCGTGATCTTAGAAATTACACCGCCATTCTTAAAGCTTAATACAGTTTCATCATCTGTGGTAAAGACGCCTGTTGCCTCTATTCCAGAATCTCCTGCACCAATATTGATAGGCATCAATTTAACGGGAATGGTATCCTGTACGGATATTTCTGATTTTCGTTCGGCTTGTTTACAGCTAGAAATAGAGATTGCTATTCCTGCAAACAATAGGGTTGTATATCCTAATTTCATGGGTCTTATTTTAGTTGGTATGATGCGTTTTCTCGTTCTAATTTTGCTATGGCAGACAATAATTTGAAGGCTGCAATATTATTAGCCATTTGCGAATTGGTGTACTGTGACCTGGCGTCGATGGTTTCGATATAGGTGTTGACACCTTCATTGAAGCCTCTTAATATCAACCGCTGATAGGTTGAAGCTGCTTCCATCTGGATTTTTGAACTTTCGTAGTTCTTTTGCATAGCTATCAATTCATTTTTTGCTACCTCAGCGGAAAGTTCCAATTGCTGTTTGGCTTGATCCAATTTGTTTTGAGCTTCGGCGACAGCAATCTGGTTTTCCTGGATCTTCAGTCGGTTTCTGTTTCCCTGAAATATGGGGAAACTCAATTGAGCACCCACCATGAAATATTGCGATTGACGGCTTACGCGCAAACCCTCAGCCTGTGATCCTAAATCCAAAAAGGCACTGAGCTTTGGAACAAAGGCTTGCTTGCTCATCTCTACCAAAGACTCTTGGATGGAAATATTGCCTTCAAGCGACTTCAATTCTTCACGTCCATCGATATTTACCGATAGTTCGGTTGCATGGAGATCATTGGTCCTGTTTTGTGCAGGATCAAAATAGATTTCTGCATTCGCATCTCGGTTCAATAGTGAATTGAAATAATACTTGGCATTCTTGATCTGCTGTTCTGCTTCTGCGATTTTTGATTCCTGTTGCGCGATTTCGGCATCTGACCTGATCACGTATGCTGGCAGTCCTTTTCCTGCTTCCAGTAATTTTTCGTTCACCCGCCTGCCCTCTTTGGCTAAAGTCAAAGCGTTCAAATAAATTTCTTTGGCTTGGACCGCACTTAAATAATTGAAATAGGCTATTTTAATATCCTTAACTAATTCCCTTTTGTAGGTTTCTGTTTCGGTCTTGCTCAGCTCGACCATTTTTTCACGGACGACCTTATTGTGTTTGATATCAGTATTGATGATTGGCACGGATGTCCTCACCTTGGCATCGTAATAGTTCTTTGGAAGGAAGGTTATCTGTTCATTCTCAATCTGGGGGAAATTGCTGCTTTGAGTCAATTGATTCAACGTAGTGTAGACTGGATTCAACATATCGCCAATTGGAAGGTCGATGGATCGGCCGCCATCTGCATGAGAATAGGTCAAGTCGAAAGTAATATTAGGAAGGTACATGCTCCTTGCCACCTCTAGTCCATTCATTGCCTTTTTCATGGATAGGTCTTTCTGGATCAACACCAAATTGCTATCCAGGCCCTGTTGTACATACTGTTCTAATTGATGGTCTTGCGCGTAACTGATTCCACTTATTCCGGTAAAAAGGATTATCAGCTTAGTTAGTGATTTGTATAAGCTCATTATTAACAGTGTTAACTATATATTCAAAAAAAACTATTTTGTTGCTTGGATCAATCCAACCAGGATGAGGTAGGAAGAATAAACATGGTCTTCCAGATCACCTGTTTTTCCAAACAGCTCATGTAAACAATCTAAATGCTTTGTGATATGTAATGAAACCAATCCATGCACAGAACTCCAAGCTTGAATGGTCACAAATACAGGATCCATACCTTTGAAATAACCCACCTGTTGACAATCAACAATGGTCTTCTTTAATAATTCGATCACCAATTCACCCTCAACCCAAGAACTATCCTCTATCTGCGAATTCAAGAAAGACAATGGCTCCTTCATCATAAACATAACCTGGTAGTATTCAGGGTGTGTAAAAGCAAAATGAATATATATCCGTCCGACTGCTTTTAAACGTTCAAAGGGATCTTCCACGGTCATCAATGGAAGGAACTGATCCTTAAGCATCCCGAACCCTACTTGATGTAAGGCATAAACGATATCATTCTTATCCTTATAGTATAGATAGATCGTTGTAGGACTGAATCCAATTTCCTTTGCGATCTTTCTTATTGAAGTCGCCTCATACCCTTCCTGGACAAACAGCTTTTTTGCTGCTTCTAAAATCACGGTACGTAGGTCTTCTTTTTGTTTTATTTTCTTTTCCACTTGATATTGTTTTCAAAAACAAAACTACTTAACAGTGTTAAGTAGTTTTGTTTAATTTTTCTAAAAAGACATTTGTATGACAATCCAATAAAAAAGGAGCTGTCCAAACGGACAGCTCCTCATTCAACTAACCACAATTAAACTTACTTCACTTCAATTAGTCTCTTTGCTACGATTGCTTCTTCTTTTTTACCGATCTTAATATTCAATACTCCATTTTCATAGGCAGCATCGATATTAGAATAATCAACTACTTCAGGTAGTGTGAAAGATCTGGAGAACGAAGTGTAGCTAAATTCTTTTTTGCTATATACTTTACCCTCTTCTACTTTTTCTTCTTGTTTTTCAACAGAGATATTGATTACATTCTTATCCACATTGATCTTGAAATCTGATTTCTGCAAACCTGGTGCAGCAACTTCAATATGGAAAGCTTCTGCGGATTCCGTAATGTTAACTGCAGGTACGCGTGTTACCAAGCGGTCTGTTAAAAAAGAATCATTGAATAAATTGTCAAATACATTGTTTACAAATGGATTCACTGCATCTGTGTTGTAAGATTTTCCTGGTAATTTTATTAATGCCATGTTTAATTCCTCCTTATTTTTTTAGTTCTTTAATTTCTGTTTTATAACATCCTATAATCAACTAACGTACCAAGGGCATACAAACTTATTTACAAGACAATTTGTCCTGTATCAAGTAAAAAACACAGCCAAAATGACCGGTTAAGAAAAATTCAACATGATTTTTAGACAGTTAATCCTTTGTGTAATAAAGAGATACTACAGAATTAGCAACATCACCTCCAAATGGAGGATTAATCTTTCGAATGGATATCTCGATCTGTTGGATATGCGAATATTCTTCAACAATTCTGTTTAGGATATCTTCTGCTGCAGACTCCAGTAACTTTCTGCGAGGGCTCATCACCTCTACCAAGATAGCATAAAGCTCTTCGTAATTTACTGTATTTTCAATTTCTTCAGCGTCTGGATTTTTGAAGGGGAAACTTACTGAAACACTAACCATAAACTCATTCCCTAAAACCTGCTCTTCTTCATAGTAACCAATCGGTGAATAAAAACGAACATCTTCTAGTGCAATTTTTTGGGTAATCTGGGCCATTATGAATAAAGTTTTTGATTTTGCTTATTAAAAATAATGTTTTTTCTTATATTAACCATAACAAAATACTTAAACCGATGTTAAAACATTCTTTATTAATAGCATTGCTTGCTGGAGTATCCTATGCAAGCGCACAAACAAAGTTTAAACCTGAAGACACTGAATTTTATGAACCAGTTCCTCGCGTCGTTAATACCAAAGCTAATGCAGCCCCTTCGGATGCCATTGTCTTGTTCGATGGAAAGAATCTATCGGAATGGGTAAGCGACAAAGATGAAAGTGCTCCGCAATGGACCATCAAAGATGGCGTACTAACGGTTAAGCCCGGTACTGGTGGTATCCATACCAAAAAGACCTTTGAAGATTTCCAATTACATATCGAATGGAAAAGCCCTGAAACCATCAAAGGTGAAGGTCAAGGACGTGGAAACTCCGGCATATTCCTACAAGGAAAATATGAACTTCAGGTATTGGATAACGACAACAACAAAACGTACACCAACGGACAAGCGGGAAGTATATACAAACAAAGCCCTCCTCTTGCAGAAGTGAGAAAACCTGAAAGTGGATGGCATACCTATGATGTGATCTATTCAGCTCCTAAATTCAACAAGGACGGTCATTTGATCAAAAGAGGAACGGTTACCGTCCTACATAATGGCGTAGTTGTTCAGAACAACACCGAAATCCAAGGTACGACAGAATACATTGGATTACCAAAAATGCAGGCACATGGCGCTGGTCCGATTGCATTACAAGATCATGGCGATCTAGTTTCTTTCCGAAATATTTGGATCAGGGAACTATAAGAAATTAAGAATATTAAATAGCAAAGGGGCAATCAAAAAATTGCCCCTTTGCTATTTAAATGTTGATAGCCTATTTTAGAAGCTTCACTTCATATAAGTCTTTTCTTCTATCCTTCAAGATCTTGACAGTTCCATACTCATGCAGATCACGCAGAGCGTAAAGATCAACGTCAGCGATCAGGACCATTTCGGTATTTGGCGTGGCTTCTGCCTTGATTGCATTGTTTGGAAAGGCAAAATCTGATGGAGTGAATACCGCAGATTGTGAATACTGAATATCCATGTTGTTTACACGAGGCAAGTTACCTACCGACCCTGCGATCGCTACATAACATTCATTTTCGATAGCCCTAGCTTGTGCACATGCACGGACACGGATATAACCATTCTGTGTATCTGTCATAAAAGGCACAAATAAGATCTGCATTCCTTGATCCGCCAAGATCCTGCTCAATTCCGGGAATTCAACATCATAACAGATCAAAAGCCCCACTTTACCGCAATCGGTATCAAACACCTTCACTTCCGAACCGCCCACTAAACCATAATACTTCATTTCATTCGGTGTAATATGTATTTTCTTATAATGGTCCAAACTACCGTTACGATGACACAGGTAACTGATGTTATACAACTTACCACGCTCCATGATTGGCATAGATCCGGAAATAATATTCACGTTATAAGAAACGGCAAACTGCTGGGTTCGCTCAACGATCTCCTTGGTATGTTCCGCTAACTTCTCCATGGCCAGACGCTCTGGAAGCTCATTATAAGGGCTCATCAATGGCGTATTGAAAAACTCAGGGAACATGATGAAGTCGGTATTGTAGTCACTCACCGTATCCACGAAGAATTCAATCTGATCATAAAATTCCTGAATATCCTTAAACTGGCGCATCTGCCATTGCACCAAGCCCAAACGGATGGTTTGCTTGGTTGCCGAGTTCGAAGGAGCGTCCGGTTCATAATAAATATTGTTCCACTCCAATAAGGTCGCTACCTCCATCGATTCCGCATCTTCAGGAAGGTAATTCTTTAAGATCTTCTTAACGTGGAAATCATTCGAAAGCTGGAAGGTCAGAGTAGGATCATAGATCTCTTTTCTTTTCACCTTTTCAATGTAGGTCCTTGGGGTCATACTGTCCGAATAGTTATGGTAATTCGGAATACGTCCACCGGCGATGATCCTTTGCAGGTTCCTCTGCTCACATAACTCCTTTCGCTGATCATACAACCTTCTTCCTAATCGCAAGGAGCGGAAATCCGGATGCACAAATACCTCGATACCGTATAGGGTATCCCCATCTGTATCGTGTTTATCAAACTTACCATCATCAATGATGCTGTAATATTTATCGTAAATATTGGTCTTGCGTGAATTCAGGATAATGGATAATGCACATGCCACAACTTTCCCATCCACCTCAACAGCGATCTGTCCTTCAGGAAAAATATCGATAAGGTCAACAATATTCTCTTTGGTCCATGGATCCCCTACCAAACCATGGTAAGCTTCTTCCATAGAATTCTTTAAATCCTTATAATCTTTTTTACTAAGGTTTCTAACTTTAATATCCATTTTAATATGATTGAATTGCCAGAAGCGGCAAAGTTATCCATAAAACAAAACCCATTCCAAATTTTAACTAAAAATCACTATCCATTCGTAATGAACATCTTAGCTATTTAAGAGCAATCTCCATTTCCGTGAAACCGTGTAGGATTAAAAACAGGTTTTTATTTCAGTAAAATACATTAAAAAACAAAACATTCAGCAATATTTTCAAGAAACTGATTTTAACAGGCTGGAATCATTTCATGATTTTATACCTTCTCAGGAAACATCAAACAAAAATAGCTGCCAATGGCAGCTATTTTAAAGCTTTATGAAATAAATTTAAGCTTCGCCTTTTGGAGTTCCGAAGTTAAGGGGGTATGGCATATCCTTTGGTTGGATTGTTCCATTTTGCCCTTCAAAACGGCTGATGTTCTCCTGCAAAGCTTTCATTAATTGTTTTGCATGTTCAGGTGTCAAAATAACCCTAGACTTAACTTTAGCCTTAGGCACACCAGGCATAATCCTAACAAAATCCACCACAAACTCTGTATTAGAATGGGTGATAATTGCAAGATTTGAATACACTCCTTCTGCAATCTCTTCGGTTAGTTCTATGCTTAATTCTTGTCCTTCCGGATTTGGATTAGGGTTTTCCATGTCTGTTCTCTTCTCTAATTTATTTTATTTACTAAATGTTCTGAAATCCTGATCTTTTTGGATGGTGAGGACCATTTCGTAGATCAATCGGATCACATTATCCACATCTTCTCTGTGAACCATTTCAACAGTTGTGTGCATATAACGCAAAGGTAAGGAAATCAACGCAGATGGAACACCTCCATTTGAATATGCAAATGCATCGGTATCGGTTCCCGTAAATCGTGATGACGCCTGTCTTTGAATTGGAATATTATTCTTTTGGGCCACCTCGATCAACTGTCTGTTCAAGTTAATCTGAACTGCAGGGGCATAAGAAACCACAGGTCCTTTCCCACAGGCCAGATCTCCTTGGGTGATCTTATTGATCATCGGTGTATTGGTATCATGGGTAACATCCGTGACGATCGCCACATTTGGCTTGATATAATTGGCAATCATTTCTGCTCCGCGAAGACCAATCTCTTCCTGAACCGAATTGACTACATATAATCCAAAAGGAAGTTTTTTCTTGTTTTCCTTCAACAATCTGGCAACCTCGGCAATCATAAACCCACCAGCTCTGTTATCCAATGCCCTACCTACATAATAGCGGTTGTTCAAGATCATGAACTCATCCTCATAGGTGATCACACATCCAACGTGGATGCCCAGTTCTTCGACCTCCTCTTTGGAAGTACAGCCACAGTCCAAGAAAATATTCTTCAGGTTCGGGCTCTCTTCTTTTTCACCAGAACGGGTATGGATGGCTGGCCAGCCAAAAACCGCTTTCACAATACCCTTGTCCGTATGGATATTGACACGTTTTGACGGAGCGATCTGATGGTCAGAACCGCCATTACGGATGACATAGATCAAACCGTCTTTAGAGATATAGTTCACAAACCAAGAGATCTCATCCGCATGAGCCTCAATTACCACTTTGTATTCTGCTTTCGGATTTATGATCCCAACCGCAGTTCCGTAGTTATCAATATAGGTCTCATCGACATAGGGCTTGATATAGTCCAACCACATTCGCTGTCCCCCCCATTCAAAACCTGTTGGAGAAGGATTATTGATATATTTTTCAAAAAAAGACAAGGAAGCATCCGTCACTACCGATGCTCTTTCTTCTACTTTTGCTGATTTTTTTGCCATAGTGAAGTATTAATTCTCGCAAAATAAGTATTTCCTTAATTTTCGCAAAAATAAAATCCGAAAGCTTATCTTTACCGGACACATTATTGCAATATGTTAGATATTTTAAGTTTTATTACCTGGGGACCTGAACCAGAAATCTTTAAAATTGGATCATTTGGCGTACGCTGGTATTCGCTATGTTGGTTGTTAGCCTTTGTAGTATCTTACTTCTTGATGCTCAAGATCTTTAAGAGAGAAGGAAAATCGCAAGAGTTATTGGATAAATTAACCATCTATATCTTTGTTGGAACCTTAGTTGGTGCTCGACTTGGTCACTGTTTCTTCTACGACTGGGCATACTACAAAGAACATTTCCTGGAAATATTCATCCCCTTTCAGAAAATCAATGGAAGTTGGGAATTAACTGGTTTTACCGGATTGGCGAGCCATGGTGGAGCCATTGGTATACTGATAGCCTTATGGTTGTTTTCCAGAAATACAAAGACTAATTTCATGTGGATTACAGACCGTTTGGTCCTTGTAGTACCTATTGCAGGAGCTTTTATTCGTCTAGGGAACTTCTTCAATTCAGAAATGATCGGGAATCCTACAGACCTGCCATGGGCGGTCGCATTTACCCACATTGACCAGATCCCTCGTCACCCTGCACAAATGTATGAAGCCATTGCATACGTCATTATCTTTTTTATCCTTTGGGCAATGTACCAGAAAAACAAAGACCCAAAACCAGGGAAATTATTTGGAATATTCTTGATCCTTCTTTTTGGAGCACGTTTCGTAATTGAATATGTAAAAATCGATCAAGTAGCTTTCGAAGCTGGAATGTTATTGAACATGGGGCAGATCTTAAGTATTCCATTCATCTTACTGGGAATCTTTCTGTTGGTCAGAAAACCTAAAGAAACTAAAAAAGCTTAACAACATATAGCCCTGCATTAGAACAGGGCTTTTTTTATCCTTATTGAATGTCATCTGCGCTAAAAAATAACAGAAAAGTCACGCTGCTAATTTTAGGTTTACTATCTGCAATCGGACCTTTCTCCATTGATCTTTATTTACCTGCTTTTGATGTCATAGCTGAAGACTTCAATACTTCCGTGGATAAAGTTCAACTGACGCTTACCAGTTATTTTATCGGCATTGCCTTCGGTCAAATGATCTACGGACCGATATTGGACAAATATGGCCGCAAAAAGCCGCTATTGGTCGGGTTAGCTATATATTTCTTTGCTTCCCTTCTGTGTATCTTGACCAAGGACATCAATCATCTCATTATTCTTCGATTCCTACAAGCTTTGGGAAGCTGTGGTGGCATGGTTGGCGCAAGAGCTATGGTCACCGATTATTACAGCAATCGTGAGGCAGCCAAGGTCTTCAGTTTATTGATGTTGGTCATTGGGGTCTCGCCTATCCTTGCCCCGAGCATCGGCGCCTTTATGCTGGCCCATTTTGACTGGCATTATATCTTTTTATTCTTGGCTGTGCTATCCTTATTTATTTTGGTTGCTACGGCTTTCTTGTTGCCTGAAAGCTTTGCTGGAAACCGAAGTTTGTCCTTAGCGCCAAAATCTATCTTGGGAAACTTCTGGCAGGTCCTTTCCAATAAGGTCTTTATTTCCTATTGTCTGATCGGCTCTATTGCTTCGGCCGGAACTTATGCCTATTTAGCGGGTTCCTCCTTTGTGATGCAGCAATTCTTTGGGCTAACAAAAGCAGAATACGGGATAGCCTTTGCCTTTATAGCATCTGCGATGGTCATTGCAACCCAATTGAACCGTTACTTCTTGAAAAAACACAGTAGCGAATACATTAGCCGGATGGCGAATACTTGGCAGGCCTTCATAGGAATACTGATGATAATAGCATTAATGACCAATAGCCTGAGTTTTCCGGTATTATTGATCTTAATTTTTTGCTTCCTTTTCGGTCATGGTTTTATTTTCCCGAATACCTCAGCAGTAGCTTTGACACCTTTTAAAAGCCTAGCCGGCAGTGCATCTGCCCTATTGGGCTGTATCCAGATGGCCATTGGAGCCTTTGCTTCAGCCTTGGTCAGCTTCTTCCATAATGGAACGGCATGGCCGATGCTAATGGTGATGTGCTCTGGAGGAATTTTGTCCCTGATACTACACCTTATCGTCAAAAAAAGGGTTCCAACAACAGAATCTTAATCAAAAAAATAACATAAAACAAATAGCGGGGAACTTATGGTTCCCCGCTATTTGTTTTATGTTCATGAACTTATCCGTTCAAAAAGCTTTCTAATCCCAATCGATAACTATCCAATCCGAAGCCTAATATTACACCTTTGCAATTTTTGGACAGGTAAGAATGATGTCTGAATTTCTCACGTTGGTGAACATTGGAGATATGAACCTCCACAACAGGCGTATTGATCGCAGCGATTGCATCTGCTATGGCTACTGAAGTATGGGTATAAGCACCGGCATTCAATATTACCCCATCAAATGAAAAGCCAACTTCATGGAGTTTATCGATAATTGCTCCCTCAGAATTACTCTGAAAATAATGCAGGTCCAAAACCGCATATTTATCTTTCAGTTGTTCAAAATAGGTTTCAAAGGATTGGTCTCCATAGATCCCCTTCTCTCGAACACCAAGTAGATTCAAATTAGGCCCATTTAGGATTAATATCTTCTTCATTATTTGCGTTTATTCGATAAATATACTATAATCCTAAAGATCTCCATAAAGATTACGGAAACTTGAACGTAATCCCACTGTAATTACACCAGATTTCTGGGTCGGAGCTTTTTCGATCTTATTATAACGCTGCGTATAGCCCACTTCAAACCTCAAATTATATTTCGGGTTCAAGACATAGGCAGCTTTTAAATCCGCGTAGTAAAGATCGTTTTGAACACCTTGGCCGATTTTGTTGCCATAGGTAATAGGTGCAGTATTGTACGATTGGAAGATATCTCCACCATAGTTGATAAACTGTCCCAATTGTCCCATCGGATCGGTCCCATAACGACTGTACATCCCTTGAACAGAAAAATCAAAACGATTCCAAGAATAGTTTGCAATACCGATCAACTCCCTAAAGTTCGCTCCTCTAGGATGCGCCAAAGGTTCCCCACGGTTACTATAGTTAGAGATCGAAACAAAGTGCTGATAGGTATATGGACGAACCGCATTATATTCTGCCAAAATATTTAAGTTTCTTACACCAAAAATATTAAAGGCTTTTGCTCCCAATTGCATCCCCCATTTATTGTGTTTATATCCGTTGTTTGAGAAGAATTCCTTCGCAGTAAATTCACCTAAGAGAAACTGACCGTAAGCAGTCAAGTTATCAAGGATCTTATATTTTGCATTCAATCCCAAGAACATCTTATCTGGGGAAGAAATATTATTATTTTCCACCGGTCTCAGGAACAATACAGGATTTAGGTAATTGAAATCGAACCCTCTATGTCCAGCTTGATTACGGTTGGCCCAAATAACGGATTGGAAGAATCCTAAGGACAATCTATTGGTCACATTCCAATCTAAATACTGGAATGCACCCCATTTGATACCATCACCAAAACGACCACCTGAATTCAGGGAGTCAATCCTTGGATTATTTGGATCGGTCATATATGCCCAAATGGAAGTATATTGCACATTACCAACCTTACCGGTCAGTTTCAAATGCGCCATATTCGCTGAAAAATCTGACAATAGAACAGATCTATACCCATCACCTATAAAATTCTTATCATAGGCCAAGGTCGCTTGGAAATAGTCACTGAAATCGTAAGTTAGGTTCGCTGTAGCATACATCCAGTCCTTGGTCTTGTTGAAAGGTCTCTTGGCCATTGCCTGTCCAGGAACAACCTTCGATTGCATGATATACTCATCGATATATCTTGGGAATACACCTTGATTCTCGAAGAAGTTACCGTAGAAAGTAAATTTATCCTTTATGGTAACACCCGCTTGAACCCCACGGGTATTTAGCCAAGTGGTCCTTTTATCAGGATCAATCATTTCTGTACCGATGACAAAGTCTGGTAAAACATCCAAATAAAAGGAATGGTCTTCTTTTTCAACCTGAACAAGGTGTTCATTGAAGATCTTGCGCATAAACCAGTTATCTGAATCCACCGGATTCAATGATTGAATGGAATCCATCTTCTCTAACAATCGCCCTTTAAACAAATAGGGTTTTGAAGAAGTATGATAACGCGTATTCGGAGAATACAACTCCTCATCATACTTTTGATAATGCTGGTAAGAGTAAGGCTGATTTTTGACTTGCGCATGCAATTGGCCAAAGGCACTTAGGCTGAGCAGTCCGGCTATCGCATAAGATAAAGTATGTTTCATAAATTATTAGTCGAGATGTTTGGGCTATACTATCAAATTTTATTCCTAAAAACTCCCAAAGGTACTTTTATTAATTGAGCTAAACTTATTTTTGCTCATATTAAACGCTAAAACGTTTAGTCTATCCAAGGTAAAATCAAGTACAATTTGTATATTGCTACCTAATTAATTGTAAAACTATTCTATTAAAAATATGAAACGTAGAACTTTTCTTCAAAATTCTGCCTTATTGGGCGCCGGAATGCTCGCTAGCAAGTTCTCTTTTGCCGAGGGGATCAATGATTTCCCAGTAGTCCGTACGCCGGTAGACAAACGTCATTTCAGCAGTAAGTTGGTGGAAGGCATGATCAAGGAATTCCAGAAAAATGTAGCCGATAAAGAACTTGGTTGGATGTTCAACAACTGCCTTCCAAATACCTTGGATACCACTGTATATGATGAATCCAAAGGCGATAGAAAATTAACCTATGTCATTACGGGCGACATCGATGCCATGTGGCTTCGCGACAGTAGTGCACAGGTTTGGCCGTACATTCAGTATGTCAACAAGGACAAAGACCTCAAAAACATGATCCTTGGATTGATCAACAAACAATCTGAATGTATCAATATTGATCCTTATGCCAATGCATTTTACAATGATCCGACCAAAAAAGGAGAATGGTTTACGGATCACACCGACATGAAACCGGGAATGCATGAGCGTAAATGGGAAATTGACTCCCTTTGTTATCCTATCCGCCTGGCTTACCGCTATTGGAAAGAAACAAATGATAACACGCCATTTGATGACACTTGGGTAAAAGCGCAAGAAGCTACCGTGAGGACCTTCAAAGAGCAACAACGTAAAAATGGTGTAGGACCCTATAAGTTTGAAAGAACAACATCTAGAGGTTCAGATACCCTACAGGTAGATGGATATGGATACCCTGTGAATCCAGTGGGATTGATCGTTTCCAGTTTCCGTCCTTCCGATGACTGTAGCATTTTTGGATTCTTGATCCCATCAAATCTTTTTGCCATTGTCAGCCTTCGTCAATCTGCAGAAATCCTTAGAAAAGTTAAAAACAATACGGCGCTCGCTTCAGAAATGGAAGCACTTGCCAATGAGGTTGAAACAGCTGTCAACCAATATGGTATCATTGACCATCCAACACATGGCCGAGTTTATGCATTTGAGGTGGATGGATTTGGAAGTTACCTGATGATGGACGATGCCAATGTACCTAGCCTATTAGCCCTTCCATATCTAGGTGCGGTGGATGTCAATGACGAGGTTTACCAGAGAACAAGAAACTTTATCCTTTCGGATAAAAACCCATTCTTCTTTAAGGGAAAATTTGCAGAAGGCATCGGTGGTCCACATATCGGCCGCGATATGATTTGGCCGATGTCAATCATTATGCGCGCAAATACCTCTACCAATGATGAGGAAATCAGACAGTGTGTACAAACCTTAAAGAAAACACATGGCGGAACAGGCTTTATGCATGAATCTTTCCATAAGGATGATCCAAAAAAATTCACCCGTCACTGGTTCGCATGGACCAATACCTTATTCGGAGAATTGATGTGGAAACTTTATAAAGAAAAACCAGAGCTATTAAAAGCTTAACAACATAAAAGCCCTCAAACCAATGAAGTTATGAGGGCTTTTTTATTTCTATCATGTTTATTAATTTCTAGGCTCGGCCATGACAAGATAATACGTTTCTGAAGAATTTATTGGATCCTGTGCTGGTTGGGCCAATAAAACGATGTTATTTTTTGCCGTTTGCCAGATTTTTATTGGATAATATTTTTCATCCAATGGATTTTTAAAAAGCTCCTTGTATTTTCCAAAGAGATTAGTTTTTTTAACATCTCCGGTATAACTAAATTGACTTTCACCAAAATTCGTATTGATACATCTTGTTAATGCATTGAATGATATTTCTGAATATTCATTTCCCAGTGTGCCTCTGCCCAAACCAAATTCTAGTCTAGCAAATGGTTTATCTCCAGTAATGTTACTTTTTAGATTAAAATACTCTTTACTAAAAGTATTGTTTGAACTGTAAAACTCTGTATCCTTGCCATCCTTCCAGTTTATTCCCAAGAAGTCTTTTGTGTTTTTGACATGAAATTCTACCGAATCCCTTCTTACAACAGCATTGTCCTTAAAAGCTGATAAATAAAGGGTATAGGTCCCTGGTATGGAGAATGCAAAGCCAACCTTTACAGTAACTGAAGATTTAGTTTTTGATTCAAAATACATCTTAGGAATTTCCCAATGAACAGAATCAAATACTCCCATATATGTAATACCAATATCAAAAGGATCAGCTTTTTCTCCTTCTAATCCCAAAAAAGCATCCACGTTTTCGAAAAGACTCAGATCCGACTTATTTGCATTAATAGTAATTTTCGGATATTCTACCGCTGGTTTTGGATCTGGCTCTGGCTCTGGCTTCGGATCAGGTGTAATCTCACTCTTTGTACATGCAGCTAACAAAGCTACTACGGCAATTAAGGCCAATGTGATTTTTTTCATAACAAATAAATGGAATAGTTAAAAAGTACTTATACAGTCAAATACCGATATTATTAATAATGTATCTCACTAACAAAATGACCAAATTTATTTCGATTGGTTTAAATAAATCTGAAAATTTAATATTGAGTTAACATTAGCAGGAACCCTCTGTAGGATTAACGAAAAAACTAAAACTGAGATGTGTTTTTTTTTCAGATTCACTGCACCCACACATAACTTTATACGAAACAATTTTTGCAATCATTTGCATTTGAAAACAGAATCTGCAACCTTTGTATCAATTTTTAAGAAAGCACATTGTTCATGTCTGCAAAAAACAGTCCCGGTCCTATTGGCATATTTGATTCTGGATATGGTGGTCTTACGGTTTTCAAAGAGATCCATAAGCATCTTCCAGATTACGATTACATTTATTTAGGAGATAATGCTCGAGTTCCCTATGGCACCCGATCGTTTGAGACTGTATATGAATATACCAAAGAATGTGTTTTCAAATTATTTGAACTAGGCTGCAATCTGGTAATCTTGGCTTGCAATACCGCATCCGCCAAGGCCCTAAGGACCATTCAACAGCATGACCTCCCCGAAGGCAAAAAGGTATTGGGTGTGATCCGTCCGACCTCCGAAGTCGTCGACCAATTTACAAAAAGCAATAAAGTTGGAATTTTGGCGACCCAAGGAACGGTAAACTCCAACTCCTATGTCCTTGAGATCAATAAATTCCATCCGCAGATTGAAGTATTCCAGCATGCCTGTCCTTTTTGGGTCCCTTTGGTGGAAAACAATGAGCTAGAAAGTGAGGGCGCAAATTTCTTTGTCCAACAAGATATCCAACAATTGCTTGCCACGTCACCGGAGATGGACACCATCTTATTAGCCTGTACACACTACCCATTGCTATTACCCTTGATCGAAAAATACACACCAAAAGGCATCAATATTATTTCGCAAGGTAAATTGGTCGCAGAAAGCTTGGTTGATTACTTAAAGAGACATCCTGAAGTAGAAGAGATTTGCTCAAAATCCCAATCCTTGCAGTTCTTTACCACGGATGACCCCAATGATTTCAATCAGAAGGCGGAAATTTTCTTTGGCAAAAAGATCAGTTCAAAGTTTATCAAGGTATAAAATTCAGTTTGAGTTAAATTAAGTTAATAATCTAAAAACTACCGTTTTACTCTTTATTTTTAGGTATAAAACATACCTAGATGAGAATCCTTTTACTTTTTCTCTTGATCATTTCAGGAACACTTTCCCAAGCTCAGACCGTTTCTGGTATCCTTCGAGATTCGGAGACCGGAAGAATATTGGTCAAGGCCAAAGTAAAAAGCAGTATTGCAGAAACTTTTAGCGATCTGCAAGGAAAGTTCTCCATAAAGGTTATGAAGCAGGATAGCCTGTTTTTCTATCAGCAAGGTTATCAGGTACTGAAGATAAACCTCTATTTGGATCAACCCCAAAAAGATTTATCCATCATTACCTTAAAACCGAGTTATATTGCCATTGAAGAAGTAAAGGTTGAAGGAAAAACAGAGAAAAACGATTCCACTCAAATCAAAATCGACCTGGGCATCCCAAAAACGCCAAAATATCGACAGGTTGTCCTAGGTAGAGCAGATATGTCGGGCAATCCAAGAGGATTCTTGGCAAATGGAAGTACCGCAAGATTGTTTACCGTAGATTTACTTGCGGTCAAGAGAATGCTATTTAAGAGCAAAGTCAAAATCCCTTTAGAAGAACAATTGGAAGCCGATGAGTATAGCATACAATATATCGACATGACATTCTCGAAGGAATTGATCGAAGAAATGACCGGTCTGAAAGGCGATCAGGCTACTATCTTCCAAAACACCTATAGACCAAGCTATGAAGAGTTTTCTAAAATGTCAGATTACGAACTCCGTACCTATATCAAAAACCGCTTCGAAGAATATAAACCATCAAACTAAAAATGAAAAAGCTACCCTTGGGTAGCTTCTAATCTTTATGATGCTTTAGCCTGTAGAGCCAAACCA
This sequence comes from Sphingobacterium sp. LZ11T8, assembly GCF_024261425.1. NCBI lineage: Bacteria > Pseudomonadati > Bacteroidota > Sphingobacteriia > Sphingobacteriales > Sphingobacteriaceae > Sphingobacterium > Sphingobacterium sp. LZ11T8. The sequence continues at coordinate 401,275 of NZ_JANBZY010000003.1, forward strand.
TATAATTTCATCTGTTTGACCATGGAAAGCAATCCATTTGCCCGCGTCGGCGAAAGATGCTCCTTTAAACCTATCTGATCGATAAAATAAAGGTCGGCATCCGCAATTTCCTTTGGACTATGCCCAGATAGTACTTTTACCATGAGACTTACCAAACCTTTAGTGATGACCGCATCAGAATCAGCCGTAAAATATAATTTTCCATCATCTTTCAACTCAGGGACCAACCAAACTTTAGATTGGCATCCTTTGATGATATATTGATCTTGTCTATTCGATTCATCAATCAATGGTAATTCCTTCCCTAATTGGATGATGAGTTCATATTTCTCCATCCAATCTTGATAAAAGGAAAAATCCTCAATCAATTCATCCTGTATTGCATTAATTGTCATAATCTTTTATACTAACATGGCAACGGCACGTTTCACTCCTGTCACCAATGCGTCGATTTCTTCTTTTGTGTTATAAACTGCTAAGCTTGCCCTTACTGTTCCCGGAATATGGAACTGCTCCATCACGGGTTGAGCACAGTGATGTCCCGTACGAACCGCAATTCCCAATTTATCCAACAGCACGCCGATGTCATAAGGGTGGGTACCATCAACAACAAAGGAAATCACGGAAGATTTCTCTTTTGCTGTTCCGATAAAACGGATTCCTTCTACTTCACTCAATCTTTCCGTAGCGTAGGCCAACAATTCATCCTCATACTTCTTGATATTATCCAATCCCAAATGGTTGATATAATCAATCGCAGCATTTAAGGCAATTCCGGCTTCAATATTAGGGGTACCGGCTTCAAACTTAAAGGGAAGTTCATTGTACGTGGTTTTCTCAAAGGTCACATCTTTGATCATATCACCGCCGCCTTGATATGGAGGCATCTTATTCAACCATTCTTCCTTACCGTACAATACTCCAACACCTGTTGGGCCGTACATCTTATGTCCTGAGAACACCAAGAAATCAACGTCCAGTTCCTGAACATCAATTTTTATATGTTGAACAGCCTGCGCCGCATCAATCAGCACCGGTGTATTTTGAGCATGCGCCAAATCAATAATTTCCTTGATTGGATTGATCGTGCCCAATGCATTCGAGACATAATTCACAGAAACAATCTTGGTTTTGGGGCTTAATAAAGATTTATAAGCATCCATATCCAATTCACCAGCTTCTGTCATCGGGATTACCTTCAAGGAAGCACCCTTCGCTTCGCAGATCATCTGCCAAGGAACTATATTAGAATGGTGCTCCATGGCCGAAATTAGGACCTCATCCCCTGCCGAAATAAACTCCTGTCCAAAACAGGTCGCCACTAAATTGATGCTATCTGTTGTTCCTTTGGTAATAATGATTTCATAGTCATGCTTTGCATGAATGAACTCCTGAACCTTTCTACGGGTTACCTCAAAGGCATCCGTGGAAATCTGACTTAGGTAATGAACCCCACGATGAACATTGCTGTTCATATCGGTATAATAGTTTAGGATGGCATCAATCACCGCTTTAGGCTTCTGTGTTGTTGCACCATTATCTAAATAGACCAAAGGCTTCCCGTTTACCTCACGTTTCAAAATCGGAAAATCTTCTCTAATCGCTTTGATGTCTAATGTATTCAATTCTAACTCTTTTTAATTAACACACAAAGTTAAGATATAATAAAACATATCGGGCATCAATAAAGTTATTTATAAGTAATAATCCATATTGCGGTTTGAAATAATAAAATATTAAATTATTATTAAGAGCAGATTGACTACCTTTGTTATAATTATGCAAGAACTACCTTTAAACATACCAGAAGGCTCAAGAAAAGAGGTAATGACCTACTTGGAACCCTTCATGCTCAATGAAATGGCCGAGTACCTAAAACCTGTTGAGGATATGTGGCAACCAGCAGATTTTCTGCCTGATTCTGCAAGAGACACTTTTTTTGAGGAAGTCCGTGATTTACAGGAAAGCGCGAAGGAATTACCTTACGACTTAGTAGCAGTGCTGATTGGCGACACCGTGACCGAAGAAGCCCTACCTACTTATGAGTCTTGGTTGACCATGGTGGACGATGTAAACAAAAACGAACAAGGTGGCTGGATGAAATGGGTTCGTGCATGGACTGCGGAAGAAAACAGACACGGGGATTTGCTGAACAAATACCTTTACCTGTCGGGCAGGATTGACATGAAACAGTTTGAGATCTCCGTTCAATATCTGATCAAGGATGGTTTCGACATCGGTACAGGTGCCGATCCTTATAGAAACTTTATCTATACTTCATTTCAGGAATTAGCAACGAATGTTTCCCATAGACGTGTTGCTGCCCTTTCTAAGAAAAGCGGTGATAAATTGCTGGCAAAAATGTGTGGTGTTATTGCTTCGGATGAAGCGAGACACGCAAAAGCATATATGTCCTTTATCTCTCATGCCATGGCAGTAGACCCTAGTGAGGTCATGATTGCATTTGAAGACATGATGAAGAAAAAGATCGTCATGCCGGCGCACTTCCTGAGAGAATCTGGAGAACCTCAAGGTGGAGCGTTCGCCCATTTCTCGGATGCTGCTCAACGATTAGGCGTGTATACGGCCGTTGACTATGTAGATATCCTAAAAGAATTGATCAATGATTGGAAAATCGACCAAGTTTCCGGATTGAATGAACAAGGTGAGAAAGCTCGCGACTATCTCATGCGCCTACCAGATCGCTTATTGCGCCTGGCCGACCGCATGAAAGTCCCAGAGAAACAATATAACTTCAAGTGGATCTATTAATCCCTTGATTCAAAACCCAAAAGAGACCGCAGATTGCGGTCTCTTTTGGGTTTTGAGATATTTATTTGAACCAGGATCAAAGGGATGGGAGGATGGACCAAGATCATGGTATGAATATGGCTTCCTAGCCTATTTTGTGCCTCAATTCCGTCGGGGCGAATCGCATTTGCCCGCTTCATATTTTGAATAAACAATAGGTTTTTATTTGCGTACATATCTGCACATTTGGTTTCCGCCACGATGTCATTCTGGCGAAGGAAGGATCTCGGAACTATATAAAAATCCAATTTTGAAATCATTAAGTATTACAATGGCGTACAGGTCCTCAATCTTCGATCGAGAATGACAGGCAATTTTGGGAGGAGAACCGTACAGATTCCTCACTGATCGTTCAGAATCAAAATGCGCTAAAGAGGGATTCAGAGTGAAACGAAGAATCTATTGTTTTAATTTTTTTGAGATGGTTGTCATTCCGAAATCGTAAGATGAGGAAACCATTTCAAATAAAGAATGGATAGGTCCTAGACCCTTCGGGGAAAGCCCTCAGGGTGACACAAAAGATTTATTGAAAAACATTTCACCCACGCTTTGGGTTGGCCCAAAAACAAACCACCCTTCTACAAAGATTTCACCCCCTCTGGGGGTTTTAAAATTCTAAAAGCATCCATCCTTCCAAAGGAAGCCCTTTAGCCCCCCGGCTCATTTCCAATGGCGGAAAAATGGAATGAATGCCGTTGCCCGGTGCGATGGGATTGGCCTTGGAATGCTTCCTCAAGATCATCCCATCAAAAGGGAGGATATTGAGGAAGATATTCCTGACATCAAGGCATTCTTTTCATGTGAAGTGGATGGTGCGAAAAGCCATCTTAAATGAGCCGAAGCGTTTTGGTTACTTTTGCGCCTCAAAAGTAACGAAGAGAATTGGTATCCGTGAGCTCCTCCGTCGGTTTGGTTACTTTTCCGCGAAAAAGTAACGAATACCCCCCTTCTATCTTATTTATTACAGAGTTTATTTGAATTCCCTTTCGCAAATCCGTAATTTCAAGGCACATTACCTGGAATCACATAACATCAATACATGAAACCCAAATTTGACCGCATATTAAGTCAACTTGACAATGAAGTGTACAAATTCCGACACTTTAGCGATCAATTGTTTTCAACGAACTTCCATTTTCATAAAGAGATCCAAATTAACTATATACAAGAGGGTTCTGGGCAACGTGTGGTTGGGGACAATATCTCCAATTTTGAAAAGGATGAACTTACGCTTTTGGGGTCCAATCTACCACATGTATGGTACTCCAATCCATCCAGCCATCCAGATGATAAAAAGGCAATATCCATCACCTTGTTCATTGATGTGGACAAATGTTTATCCCTATTGGATCCCCTGCAAGAAACCCACTCCCTGCGGAATTTCTTTGATAAGATGGATCGGGGCGTAATGTTTCTGGGTAAAACAAAAAAAGAACTGACCAAGCTACTTTTTGCCATCAATGAAGCAGAAGATCTGCAGAGGACCATCTATTTCCTGCAGCTGTTGGAACGCTTGATCAAGGCGGAGGACTTCCGATATATATCGAGCTCATCCTATAGGAACCGGTATTCAACCCAAGAATTTAAGGGCAATCAGGTAGATCACATTATCCGTTTTGTACTAGAGAACTACAATAAGGAGATTAAACTGGATGAGGCAGCGGAGATGGCGAGCATGACTAAACAGGCCTTTTGCCGTTTTTTCAAAGCTAGGACCCAAAAAAGCTTTATACAATTCGTCAACGAAACCCGAATCAGCATCGCTTGTCAAGAGATTTTAAAAACCGATAGCCTGATCAGCAATATTGCCTATGATTGCGGTTTTTCAAGCCTATCCAACTTCAACAAGATATTCAAATCGATCAAGGGTGTTACGCCCCGACAGTATAAGGATCGGTTAATGGGAAGGCTGGAAGCTTAATTTCCCGTAATCAGAACTCCACAAGTGCCTTTATTACCATTGAATTCGGATCCAAAAGGCCTTGAAATTTATACCCAAGTTCTTCAAAACCAATTTTATGCGTAATAAAATGTGCTAGATTGATCTTTCTATTTTTCAAAAATGAAATGACCTCTTCAAAATCACTTCGATCAGCATTTCTACTGCTCATTAAGGTGGCTTCACGTTTATGAAATTCCGGATGACTGAATTGAATAGTCCCTGCTTGCAATCCTATCAAAACATACCTACCCGTATGGGCAAGGTACTGAAAACTGGAATTAATGGCCTCCAAATTACCACTAGCATCGAATACTACATGTGCCATAGTTCCCTTACTGAACTCTTGCAACTTCTCCACTGCAGAACCCGACCTCACATTGTAGGTTTCTAGTTCTTCTACCATTTTTTTAGCTGCAGCCAATCTATCCTCATGTACATCCAACAAAAGGACCTTAGCCCCTCTCTCTGTAGCAAAAATTGAGGTCGCAATCCCTATGGGCCCCGCACCAACAATGAGCACGAATTCTCTAGGCTCCAATTTTGCCCTTTTGACAGCATGCAATGCAATAGAAAAGGGTTCTACCAGAGCTAATTCTTCAGTTCTTAAGCCTTCTCCAGCAATCAAGGAACTATCAGGAACTTGGATCAACTCTTTCATTCCACCATCAATATGTACGCCGAACACCTGCAAAGAAACACAGCAATTCCCTTTCCCCTTTTGGCAAGCCACACATTCCCCACAATTAAAATAGGGCAATACCGTCACTGATTGTCCCTTTTGGAAATTAGGGTCCATTGTTTCTACGATTTCGGCTGCAATTTCATGACCTAGCACCCTAGGATAGGTAAAATAAGGCTGCGTTCCTTCAAAGGCATGCAAGTCAGTCCCACAGATGCCGATTGCCTTGACCTTTAACAGGGAATGTCCAGGTTTGATCCGATTACAGACCTCTTCTTTATATTCCAATTCTCCAGGTTTTTTACATGCTAAGATTTGCATAGATTTAGGATTTAGATTTCATAAAATTAATTATGTTTGAGAAAGGATTTTTGATCGATATTATCTTTAAATAAATAGATATTAACAAAAAAAAGCCATTCCAAAAAAACCAAAAATTTGAGTTCAATAAAATATTCATTAAACTCTGGCTCAACCATTTCATTTAAAATTTGATGTAAGTATACCACCAAGCTCCGACCTCATTCGAGACACATTCCGAATTTTCCGAACATGTCTCGAATGAGGTCAAACTGAGGTCCGAAGATTATTGACCTGGAGGAGTCAATGAAAATCGAATTTTGGAATTTTATCAATCATAATAATCATGTAATATTTCAGTCCAAATTCTTTGAAATGTTAAATATTGAGTAAATTTACTTGTTGTACTAATAGTTGTTATGCTAAAAGAAAAATTCAATCAATATTCCTTTATTCTAGACCGTACGGCTAGAAGGGTAAAGCAGTTTGCCCAGTCTTCCTTTTCGGCACATGGGATTGACCTTACTGTAGACCAATGGTCGGTGATAAAAACGCTATATGAGCAGGAGGACTTGACCCATAAAGATCTGTCAGAGAAATGTGGGAAAGACCAACCCACGATGACCAGGATCGTCGATCTATTATTGAAGAAAGGTTATGTACATCGCATTGTGCATCCTAATGATCGTAGGAGCCTGCATATTCAATTGACTGAGGCTGGACAGGCGCAAGCGAAAAGTTTAACTCCACTGGTAAAGGATTTTAGGATGAAGGCATGGGAGAATTTGACAGAAGAAGATTTCGAAAATTTCACGAGAATATTAAACACAATTTATAATAATCTAGAAACAAAATAAAAAGATATGATTACGACAGATATTTGCATAATTGGAGCTGGACCCGTGGGTCTATTCGCTGTATTTGAAGCTGGTCTTTTAAAAATGCGCTGTCATTTGATTGATGTATTGCCACAGGTTGGGGGCCAGCTATCGGAAATCTATCCACACAAACCAATCTATGATATCCCGGGCTATCCCAGTATTACCGCACAGGAATTGATCAACAATCAGATGAAGCAGAATGAACCATTCCAACCCACATTTACCTTGGGTGAGCGGGTTGATGGCTTGCAGAAGCAAGAGGATGGATCTTATATGGTAGTCGGTTCGGAAGGTACTCAGATCCATTGCCAAGTTGTGGTTATTGCAGGTGGACTAGGTTGTTTTGAACCTCGAAAACCGGAACTGCAAAACCTGAGCAATTTTGAGGGCAAGAATGTGCATTACATGGTCAAAAATCCAGAAAAATTCCGGGACCAACGCATCGTTATCGCTGGAGGTGGTGATTCTGCATTGGACTGGACCATCTTTCTGAGCGATGTCGCAAAAGAGGTGACATTGGTGCACCGCAGTGACAATTTCCGCGGAGCACCAGATTCAGCGGAGAAGGTCTTCAATTTGGCACAAACCGGTAAGATCAATCTTTTGCTATCACATAACTTACAGAGCCTCAATGGCAATGGCCATTTAGAATCTGTACTTATGACAAACAAAAGCAAGGAAGAGATTGTTGTTCAAACAGATCATTTCATCCCACTTTATGGATTGAGCCCTAAGTTAGGGCCGATTGCAGATTGGGGATTAAACATTGATAAAAATGCCATTGAGGTGGATACATTTGATTATTCGACCAATGTGGAGCGGATTTATGCCATCGGTGATATCAACACCTATCCGGGAAAATTAAAGCTGATCTTATGTGGTTACCATGAAGCAGCATTAATGGTTCAGAGTGCCTTTAAGTATGTCTATCCGGAGCAAAAACTAAGTTTTAAATACACGACAGTAAACGGTATCAATGCGTTCTAATTATGGAGAATATCATCACTATTAATGTAGAGGATCGAGACGGGACAAGGCAGGAAGTCATGGTCCCTACAGATGTAAACCTGAGCTTGATGGAAATCCTGAAAGCATCAGAATACGATATCTTGGCAACCTGCGGCGGTATGGCACTCTGTGCTACCTGTCATGTAGAAGTTCTTGAGGGGGCAGAAAATCTGCCAGAAGCGGAAGATCAAGAGCTAGATATGCTAGACACCTTACCTGATTCGGATGACAAGAGCAGGTTAGCTTGTCAGCTGAGGTTGACCGAATCGAATAATGGTTTGACCATAAAGATTAAGGGAAGTTTACAATAAGCTTCAATATAGTGTACTTACTACACTTAGTTCGCTATATTTAACTTATTGAAAACAAAGAGAATAGCACGAGTTTAAACATCAATTTCATGTTTTATCTAAATTAAATGCAAATTATTGATAAAATATGCAGGAAAATGTCAGATATTTGTGCCTTATTTTAAAATTCTTATAACAAGGAAGTATTATGTTACTAAATCGTTCTGAAAGAAACTTTCCCCGAGTTATCATAATTGGAGCTGGATTCGGAGGTGTGGAACTAGCTCGACAGCTGAAAAACAAAGAGGTGGAAGTTCTGTTGATAGACCGTAACAACTACCACACCTTTCAACCCCTGATGTACCAGGTAGCGACCGGTACCTTAGCGTCTGATTCTATTTCATTTCCATTGCGCAAGATGTTCAAGAACCAAAAGAACTTTCGTTTCAGATTGGCGGAGGTATTGAGCATTGACAGCAAAAATAAAATGGTCCACACATCGGTTGCCGACTATGATTATGATTATCTCGTGATCGCAACGGGAGCTACTTCCAACTTCTTTGGCAACAAACAGGTGGAGAAATATGCATTACCGATGAAGAACATCATCGAAGCATTAAATATCCGTAGCTATCTCCTACAGAACCTTGAGGAAGCGGTCTTGAGAAAGAACGCCTCTGATAGAGAGCGATATCTAAATTTCGTTGTTGTGGGTGGAGGTCCGACGGGAGTTGAACTTTCTGGTGCCATTGCCGAATATCAACAGCATATGTTGAAAAAGGATTATCCAGAACTATCGACCTATGAGATGAAAGTCTTCTTGGTAGAAGGAACTGGAAAAATCTTGGGTGCACTTTCTGAAAAATCATCCCGCGATGCAGAGAGATACCTGCATGAGCTAGGTGTAAAAACCATATTGAACACGGTCGTAACGGATTATGACGGTAACACCGTTACCCTTTCTTCAGGAGAACAGATCCCTACCAAAACGGTTATCTGGGGAGCTGGCGTGATGGGACAAATGCCGGAAGGTATCAACCCAGAGATTATCCAACGTGGTAACCGAATCAAAACCAACGAACAATGTATCGTGGATGGCGAAGATGTGGTATATGCCATTGGAGACGTTTCTGCCATGATCTCTGAAGAAAACCCTAGAGGTTTACCTGGTGTTGCTCCAGTAGCTCAACAGCAAGGAAAATATGTTGCAAAACATATCCTAAACAAACTGAACAACCAAGAAACAGAAAACTTCAAGTACTTTGATAAAGGTTCCATGGCCACTGTTGGTAGAAACAGAGCGGTGGTGGACATGGGAAACCTGCACTTAAAAGGCTTTATCGCATGGATGACCTGGATGTTTGTGCACTTGGTATCGATCTTTGGATTCAGGAACCGTTTGGTTACATTCGTCAACTGGTCTATTAAGTTCCTGACCAAAAACTCAGGCATCCGTCTGATTATCCATAAGTATATCCGACCTCAATCTGAACCAACCGTAAAGGGTGAAGAGGTAGCTCAGCAATAAAACAAACTATAATATTTTAGAGAAAGGTTGATCAAAAGTCAACCTTTTTTTGTGAAAGAGTATCGTTTGAACCAGGATGCCCTTCGACAGTTCATCGAGCGAAGTCGAGATTCCGCTCAGGGTACAGGACAAGGGGTTCGACTCCGCTCAGCCTCCGGATAGACCATGATTTTGATCAATTTGTCGCTGGAAAGTCTACGTTGCTGTAGGTCGTATAGGATACACCCGCCAAATACAAACCTTAATAATTTGTGCCAAACTGATGGTTTCCTCGAATTCTCTTCGTTTCTTTTGAAGCCCAAATTAACCAAACCGACAAAGGAGCTCACGGACACCAGCTCTCTTCGTTACTTTTGAAGCCCAAAAGTAACCAAAACCGACGAAGGAGCTCACGGACACCAGCTCTCTTCGTTACTTTTGAAGCGCAAAAGTAACCAAAACCGACAAAGGAGCTCACGGACACCAGCTCTCTTCGTTACTTTTGAAGCGCAAAAGTAACCAAAACGCTTCGGCTCATTTAAGGTGGCTTTTCGCACTGTCCTTCGCACATGGATAGAATGCCTTGATGTCGGGAATATCTTCCTTCAAAATTCTCCTTTTTGATGGAGAATTTTTTGAAAGCATTCCAAGGCCATTCCCATCGCGCGAGGCATCGGCATTCTTTCCATCTTTCCGCCACTGGAAATGAGCCGGGGGGCTAAAGAGCTTCCTTCGGAAGGATGGATGAATACTTTAAGAATTTTAAAACTCCTGGAAAGGGTGAAATCTTTGTAGAACCTAGATGTTTGAAATGGCCAACCCACAGCGTGGGTGAAATGTTTTTCTGTAATTTCCCTTTATTGGCATAATAACAATAAAAAATAGTTCCCTCATCTTACGATTCGGTATGACATCATTCCCATAAAAAAACAACAATAGATTCTTCGCTTCACTCTGAATCCATCTTTAACGTAATTGCGATTCTGAACGATCACTGAAGAATCTGTACGGTTCTCCCCCTCATGACCCTGTCATTCTCAATCGAAGATTGAGGACCTGTACAGCATTGCAATCCGTAATTAATTATGTCTGTAAAACTCCGAAATCCTTCCTTCGTCAGGTCGCCAACAAAGGAGGAAAGAAGGTGCAGGAAATTACATCAACGTATTCCTCAACCAATTTCTCGATTTGTTCTGTAATAATCCGAGATGTTTCGTTCCTCAACATGACAAAAAAGCGGTAACCGAAGGTGCAAGAAAACACAGCAATACGACTATTATTTATTCAAAACATGATGCGGGCTTACGCAATAAGCCCCTAAAGTTCTGGGGAATTTCCAGCGCCACATTACCAAAATGATCTTGGTCCATCCTCTCATCCCATGAATCCTGGTTCAAATCCAGATCTTGGTCTATCCTCTCATCCCATCCATCCTGGTTCAAAAACCCCAACCCCCCTAATCCCATTGCTTCCCAAAATCCCAAGGCCATCTTAATTACTTGGATATTTTATTATTCGAAAGCCAAGGTTACTTCCATTATAACCCAAGTAAAATAAATCCCTGAATTTACTGTTCGCCACATGGTCTTGATTTAAAAATGAACCTCCTTTAATAGCAGGATTTGACACAGCAACTTGACCAGGATCAACGACAGCGTTTATACTATAGGTCCTTATTTCGTCTAAGCAATATTCTATTACATTTCCATAGATATCGTACAGCCCCCATGGATTTGGTTTCAACAAGCCTACATCTTTTATTTCATAACCAGAACTTTCATCATACCATGCGTATTCCGCAAGTTCACTTTCATGGCCGGTTAAGGTTTCATGATCTTCCAGAAAGAAATAATCAGCTTTGGAGCCTGCCCTTGCAGCATATTCCCATTGCGCTTCGGTTGGGAGATCTCCACCTGCCCACTGGGCATATGCCCTAGCTCCGGCCCAAGTCACATCATAGACAGGTTTGTTTTCATTCCCTGGGACAACCTTCCATTCACCATTGTTTTTTATAAAAAAGTTATTGTTATAAATCCAAAAAATGCTTGGATTATTGGGATCCTGGACGACCGATTCGTTTAGGTCGGCATTTACATCTTTTAGGAATTCAAGGTATTGTGCAAGAGTAATCTCATATTTGCTCATCAGGAAATCTCTGGTCAGGGTTACCTGATGGGCAGGGTAAGTGCTTGTTGCAGTTCCAGGTTCGGTAGCTCCCGAACCCATGGTAAATGTACCGGCAGGGATAGGGACGAACTCTATTTCTGGGGCTTGATATGCCACAATTTCACCCGCATCAACCTGCCAATCCATCGCTGAGACCCTTTTGACCTCGACCGAACCTAGGTTGATCGTGACCTGGTATTCATATTGCTTACCGGAAACAAAATATTCGTATAAAGGCAGGTCATATTCCAAAACCTTTTCCCCGACCTTGAACCGAAATTGCTCTTGACCAACATTAAACGACTCATACATGATAGCTTCCCGCTGAGTCCCAAGGCTAATATCGGAGCTGTTTAACAAAAAAATTGAATTTAAGTAAAGTTTGTATCTCCAACCACTGGAGAATCCCACAAGGCTTATTTCGACGTCTCCTAAATCCTCAGCGCTCAAACCTTGGCCAGGCAATAGCGTGAATTTTAGCTTACTGTTCCTATGCCGTAAACTTATTGGACCAATAGGATTGTTCTTGTCGACATTGACCATTCTGAAATCGATAAGGTCCAGTTTGGCCTGATCGAGCTGATCGGTAAAGTCCATCATAAGTTCGCCATTAGAAACCTGCTGATAGGGACTGTACAGGAAGACATCTATAGCGCTACCATCTTGGGGGTAGGTTATCGGCGCACCTCCATCAGCTGGAAGCAGCTCTCCTGATTCATATATATACTTCCGGTTGTTCACCAGCGCACTATTCAGGTCCCTTGATCCGGTCGGGAGGACATAGACCCCAAATTCCTGTCCCTCGACAGGTGTAGCAACGTTCATCGCCGTGATACTGTTCGGTTTTGCCAGGACCAGTTTAAGTTCTTTGCCCTCGGATGGAATGGCTATTCCATCGTCGCGCCTACAGGAAAACAACAGCAGGAGCATGCAAAGTAATGGATAGATTATTTGATTTCTTTTAAACATAATATTGATTTGGCTATCAAAGGATTGATAATTTAAGTTAATCGAAAAGAATCGATAGGCTAATATATTAATTATTAATAAACAATAGAATGTTTATTGAGAAATTTAGTTATTGGATGGGAAATATTTATTGTTATTTAGGATTATGACGGATGTCTTTGACTAGGTACTCGATGTTCAGCCCGAAGGAAGGTAGAAAAAAAGCAAACCATCAAGTCCAAAAATATCATGGGTTTTATTGGCGTACAGTATCTTAACCTTCGGTTAAGAATGACAAAACTTTAGGGAGAAGAACCGTACAGATCCCTCACGAAATGTTCAGAATCAAAATTACACAAATTCGTATTCTTGCTCCTTGGGGTAGTTCCGCTTTGTTTTTTCATTAACTTAATGACAACCCCAGAAGTTGCGAAATCTTTGTAGAAAATGAATGTATTTAGGGTTAAGAAACTCCTAGGGGGACAGCTTTGTAGAATTTAGATGTTTTGTATAGCCAACCCACAGCGTGTGTGAAATATTTTTCAATATATCTTTCTCAGGAGAAAAAATGGTTTCCTCATCTTACGATAGCGGAATGACAAACAACTCCAAATAAAATAAAAAAAAATAGATTCTTCGTTTCACTCTGAATCCCTCTTTAGCGCATTTTTATTCTGAACGATCAGTGAGGAATCTGTACGGTACTCTATAAAAAATGGCTGTCATTCTTTACCGAAGGTAAAGGACCTGTACGTCAAAGCAAGTACTGATAGTATAGTTCCGAGATCATTCCTTCGTCAGGAAGACAGCTAGAGGGAAAGCGAAGATGCAGGAAATTATGCCAATACAATCATTGTTTGTATAGTTCCGAGATCCTTCCTTCGTCAGGAAGACAGCTAGAGGGAAGCGAAGGTGCAGGAAATTATGCCAATACAATCATTGTTTGTATAGTTCCGAGATCCTTCTTTCGTCAGGACGACAGCTAGAGGGAAAGCGAAGATGCAGGAAATTATGCCAATACAATCATTGTTAGTATAGTTCCGAGATCCTTCCTTCGTCAGGACGACAGCTAGAGGGAAAGCGAAGATGCAGGAAATTATGCCAATACAAACCTATTATTTATTTTATTTATTCAAAACAAAATGCGGGCTTATGCAATAAACCCCTACAGTCCTGGGGAATTTCCAGTGTTATATTGCCAAAATGATCTTGGTCCATCCTCCCATCCTCGTCGGGTGAGCGGAGCCGAACCCAATCCTGGTTCAAATCCAGATCTTGGTCTATCCTCTCATCCTCGTCCTCTGAGTGGAGACGAAGGGCATCCTGGTTCAAAAAACTACCCCCTTCCTTTCGTTAAAAAATGTTAACAAATCCTTCTTTGTGTACGAAATAAAATCCGACTGCGTTATAGTATTAAAGAAAAGCAAAAGAGTAAAAGAGTATATAATTTCATAATTTAGGTTAATAATTGGTTTGGTAAAAATCCTAAGCTTCCCCAGCTCAGGATTTTTTATTGAAATGGCTTTTAAGTCACCTGAATATGGTCTGATGTTCGATTCAATTTCCTATTTTTGATATCCCCATAAAAGAAAGAAGGAAATCATGACAAATAAAGAGATAGCTAAGGTTTTTAAATTGTGTTCGCAATTGATGGAATTGTACAACGAGAATCCATTTAGGACAAAAGCAATGGCCTCGGCATCTTTTCGGATCGATAAATTACCTTTTGCGGCGAGCCAATCTGATCTTGAAACCCTAAGTGAACAACCTAATATCGGTAAGAGTACTGCTGAAAAGATCATGCAAGTCATTACTACGGGTACTTTTCCAGACTTGGACAAACTCCTTGCAAAAACTCCAGAGGGCATTTTGGAGATGCTTAAAATCAAAGGCTTGGGACCTAAGAAAATCCAGGTTATCTGGAATGACCTGGAAATTGAATCGGTCGGAGAGCTATACTATGCATGTAATGAAAACCGGCTGATTGAAGCCAAAGGTTTCGGTCTGAAAACTCAGGAGGACATTAAAAAAGCCATTGAATTTTCGATCGCCAATCAAGGTTGGTTCTTATTTGCCAAGGTTATGCCGTCGGCGCTCGAAGTCATACAACATTTTGAGAAAGCTTTAGCACTGGCTCCCATCAGTTTTACTGGAGACTACCGCAGGAAATCAGAAGTTTTGCAACATGTGCAAATATTGATCGCAGCAGAACCAGCGGCAATTCATCAAGCGATCAAAAGTTTAGCATATGAGTTTGACATCAATAAAGAAAACCAAAGGATCAGTTTCAAGGACCAAAATGGAATTCCATTTGAAGTATTGTCCTGTGAAGCAGAGCAATTTGCCAAGAACCTTTTGATAAGCACTGGTTCGGAGGAACACATCAAACAATTGGAAGAAATCGGCGAGATCCAGAATTTGGAATCGGAAAATGAGATCTATAAATCTTTAGGATTAGCCTATATAGAACCTGAATTGAGGGAAAGTGGAAATGTGATCGAACTGGCAAAGGCCAATAAACTACCCAACCTGATCACTTACGCAGACCTTCAAGGATCATTGCACAACCACTCGACCTATAGTGATGGTGTACATTCTTTGAAAGATATGGCTTTGTATTGCAAGGAAGAATTAGGATTGGAATATTTAGGGATTTGTGATCACTCCAAGACAGCAGTTTATGCCAATGGCTTGAGTCTGGAAAGACTGGAACAGCAATGGGTTGAAATTGATGAATTGAATAAAAAATTAGCTCCCTTCAAAATCTTTAAAGGAATAGAATCGGATATCCTTTCAGATGGATCTTTGGATTATCCAGACGAAGTCTTAGCTAAGTTTGATTTTGTGGTGGCCTCCATCCATAGTAATTTAAAAATGGACCAAGACAAAGCAACTGATCGTATTATCAAGGCCATTGAAAATCCATATACCACAATTTTAGGTCACCCAACAGGACGATTATTATTATCTAGAGCGGGTTATCCTTTGGACTTCAAAAAGGTAATCGATGCCTGTGCTGCCAATAAGGTCGTTATTGAAATAAACGCCAATCCATTGCGACTGGACCTTGACTGGAGATGGCATCAATATGCGTTAGAAAAAGGCGTGCTTCTATCTATCAATCCAGATGCCCACAGAAAAGAAGGCTTTTTGGATATGGAATATGGAGTTTATGTTGGACGAAAAGGCGGTTTGTCCAAAGAGATGTGCTTAAATGCCTTTGATCTTCAAAAAATCGAAGAATATTTTAAAAACAGAAAGAAACATTAAAACCTACTTTATAAGACCGTTATGATAAGAACAAAATCAATTTTCCTCGGCATGTTATTATGTGCTGCAAGCTATTCAGCAGAAGCACAATTGATGAAGGCCAAAGAATTATATAGCAAAGCCGATTCATTACGTGGAGAATTGACTGCATTGCGCACCTGCTATGATATCCAATACTACCATTTGGACGTTAAAGTGGATATCGACAATAAGTTTATTTCAGGGAGTAACCTATTTAAGTTTGAAGCTGTTGAACGTTTCAACAAATTACAGTTTGACCTATTTGATAACCTTTCCGTAGACAAGGTAGAATACAAAGGCAAGAGTCTTCCCTTTACAAGGGAATACAATGCCGTCTTTGTTGATTTCCCAGAATATATAGAAAAAGGAAAGGTCGATTCTTTTACGGTTCATTATTCTGGAAATCCTATTCAGGCGACTAGAGCTCCTTGGGACGGCGGCTTTGACTGGAAAAAGGACAGTAATGGAAAACCATGGGTTGCTACGGCTTGTCAAGGCTTGGGTGCCAGCGTTTGGTGGCCAAATAAAGACCATCAATCGGATGAGGTAAAGAGCATGTTGATATCGGTGGCTGTACCAAATGGGGTCATGAATGTATCTAATGGAAGATTGGTCAAGACAGAAAAACTGAAAAATGGATATACCAAATATCATTGGAAAGTAGAGAACCCGATCAACAATTACAATGTGGCCCTTAATATTGGGGATTATACGCATTTCAAAGAAACCTATGCTGGAGAAAAAGGTCCACTATCTGTTGATTACTATGTCTTAAAAGAAAACGCAGGCAAGATCGATCACTTAAAAAAGAATGCGAATGAGACACTAAAGGCTTTCGAGCATTGGTTTGGACCTTACCCTTTTTATGAGGATGGGTACAAGCTTGTGGAAACGGCGCATTTAGGCATGGAGCATCAGAGTGCAGTTGCCTATGGCAATAAATACCAAAACGGATATTTAGGTAGAGACGGATCGAGAACCGGTTGGGGCTTGAAATGGGACTTTATTGTGGTCCATGAATCGGGGCATGAGTGGTTTGGCAACAATATTACTTCGAATGACCTTGCTGATATGTGGATCCATGAAAGTTTCACCAATTATTCAGAAGCCCTATTCATTGATTTCTTTTATGGAAAGGAAGCCAGCCAAGCCTATGTTAATGGCAACCGTCGCGGGATCCAAAACGATAGTCCTATCCAAGGACCATACAACGTAAATAAAGAAGGTTCAGGGGATATGTACAACAAGGGTGGTGTTTTGCACAACATGATACGGACCATGATTGATGATGATGACAAATGGCGTAATATCCTACGCGGATTAAACAAGAAATTTTACCATCAGACGGTTGATTATGGCGATATCGTAAATTATATGAGCAAAGAGTCTGGCATCAACCTCGATAAAACCTTTGAACAGTTTGTACAGACGAAAAGCATCCCGACTTTAGAGGTCATAGAGAATAGTCCAGGTGTCTTTATGATCCGTTGGATATCAGAAGTAAAAGATTTTCAAATGCCGGTCCATATCTTTGATAAGGACGGAAAAAGATTGAGAATAGACCCAACAGACAAATTTAAGGTGATGAGGTTGGATGGATTAACGAAGGAGAACTTTAAGGTGGATACTTATAATTATTATATTGGTACTACAATACAATAAAATAAGCCTAATTTCGTTCACAATATCATATTTAAAAATTTGAATATTTTCATCGACAAAAGATGTTTTTTTATAAGTAATGCTTTCATAAAAAACCATTTTTTTTCATTAGGTTTGCAATTAAATTACAAATAATACTTACACATCTAAATGGGGCTTTTTAATTGGTTTACGCAAGAAGTTGCAATAGACTTGGGAACAGCTAACACCCTAATCATTCACAATGATAAAGTAGTAGTAGATGAACCCTCAATTGTAGCATTTGACCGCACAACAAATAAGGTGATCGCAATCGGTCGTCAGGCAATGCAAATGGAGGGTAAAACTCACGACAATATAAAAACGGTAAGACCATTGCGTGATGGTGTGATAGCAGATTTCACAGCTGCTGAGCATTTAATCCGCGGTATGGTTAAGCTTATCAACAAAGGTAAGAGCTGGTTTTTCCCATCCTTACGTATGGTGGTATGTATTCCCTCGGGCATAACAGAGGTCGAGAAACGTGCTGTTCGTGATTCGGCAGAGATTGCTGGAGCGAAAGAGGTTTACTTGATCCATGAACCTATGGCAGCTGCTGTGGGTATCGGTATCGATGTGGAAGAACCTGTAGGAAACATGATCATCGATATCGGTGGTGGTACCACTGAAATTGCCGTGATTGCCCTTTCAGGAATTGTTTGTGACCAATCTATCCGTGTTGCGGGAGATAACTTCGATTCAGACATTGTTCAATATATTCGTCGTCAGCATAATATTATGATTGGAGACCGTACAGCGGAGAAAATCAAGATTGAAGTTGGCGCAGCATTACCAGAATTAACAGATCCACCTGAGGATTTCGCGGTTCAAGGTCGTGACCTAATGACTGGTATCCCTAAACAGATCACTGTATCCTATACGGAAATTGCGCACTGTTTAGACAAGTCAATTTCTAAAATTGAGGAAGCTATCTTAAAAGCATTGGAGATCACTCCTCCAGAACTATCTGCTGATATCTATCAAACAGGTATCTATCTGACAGGCGGTGGCGCCTTACTTCGTGGATTGGACAAACGTATTCAAGCGAAAACAAAACTTCCTGTTCACGTTGCGGAAGACCCACTTCGTGCAGTAGTTAGAGGAACTGGGATTGCACTTAAAAACATTGGACGTTTTAAGTTCTTAATGCAATAACAAATAATTAAAAAAATTTATGATTACGCGATATAACGTTCCTATAATGTTATATCGCGTAACTATTAAAAGAGAACAATAATGAAGAACCTTTGGCTTTTCTTGGTTAGATATAATGCCTTTTTTTGGTTTATTCTCTTTTTTGTTGCTTCTCTCCTATTGGTTGTCCAAAACAACAGGTACCAACGCTCAGCCTTTATCAATTCTTCCAATGTAGTCGTAGGATCATTTTACGATAAGTTGAATTCTTGGAAAAGCTATTTGGCGCTTGAAGAAACCAATAAAAACCTGGCGCTGGAAAATTCAGAGCTCAGGAAACAACTTCAACATTATCTTTTGACCGACACCTTGGATTCTGTACAGATCAATGATTCCATCGATATGAACAGGTACCAGTTCACGATGGCAGAGGTCGTTAACAACAGTGTACACCAGAAAAGTAATTTCATTACGATCAATAAAGGCTCATTGGCAGGCATTCAGAAAGGATTAGGTGTCATCACTTCCAATGGTGTTGTCGGTATTGTCCTGAATGTATCAGCACATTTTAGTACCATTCAATCTTTATTGCATCCAGATACCCGGGTTTCAGTGACCATGGATACCACAAATGTCTTTGGATCTTTGGTCTGGGGAAATACAACCGACCCGCAGTTTGCCATAGTCAAGGATATCCCAAACCATCTTAAAGTCCAAAAAGGACAAAAGATCTACACGTCAGGGTTTTCCCTGTTTCCGAAAGGTATTGAAATTGGATCGGTGGAGGAAACTGGTATAAGTTCAGGAGGCTCCTTCCTGGACATCAAGATTAAATTGAGGACGAATTTCAGCAATCTAAACCATGTGTATGTGGTGAAGGATCTGCTGGAGAATGAAAAAAATGAATTGGAAGCCGTAACGGAGGATAATGATGGGTAAGGTGATAATTTTCAATATTATTCGATTTATTGTATTGATCGCGATGCAAGTTGTATTGTTCAAGAATATTGGATATTATAACTTAGCGACTCCTTTTCCGTATATCCTGATCATCTTTTTGTTACCCATCGGTACACCAAACTTTGTATTGTATGTATTGGCCTTCCTAACAGGACTAACCGTAGATGCCTTTTATGATTCGATAGGTGTGCATGCTGCAGCCTGCGTAGCCCTGACCTGGTATAGGATATTTTTCCATAGAATTACCTTGGACGTTGATGTTCAGGATTCCTTTGAAACTCCTTCATTAGGCAATATGGGCGCCAAATGGTTCCTTTCCTATATTTCTATCGGAACGTTGATCCACCATTTCGTTCTTCTGCATGTAGAATATTTTAGTTTCTCAAACTATTTAAGCACGCTACTGAGCATATTACTAAGCAGTATTTTTACTATCTTGTTAATCATATTGATTAGTATACTTATTTACAAAAGAAAATCTCGCTTATTAAGTAATTAATAATTACGGTCTTATTCTCATGAACAATAGTTATTTCAACCGTAAATTCGTTATCCAAGGAATCTTCATTGCTATTGCACTCGTTATTGTAGCAAGACTCTTCTATATACAGGTCATCGACGACAAATACCTTCTTTCAGCCAACAACAACGTCATGCGGAAAAAGATCATCTATCCCGCACGAGGTGTTATTTTAGACCGGAATGGTAAAGTCTTGGTCCAGAATGAACCTGTTTATGATATCATGGTTACCCCTAGGGAAGTCAAGGATCTGGACACCCTGTTGCTATGTGACCTATTAGGGATCGACACGGTTGATTTCAATGTACGGATGAGAAAGGCGAAAGCACATTCACCCTATCGGGCATCACAATTTATGAAGCAGGTTTCATCGACTGTCTATGCCAAATTTCAGGAACACCTGTATAAGTTCAGGGGTTTCTACCCTCTGAACCGTACCGTTCGTAGTTATCCTGATAGTATTGCCGCGCAGTTTTTGGGTTATATCCAGGAGGTGAATGAAAGAGATATTGAAAAATCGAATGGCTTTTATCGCCCTGGAGATTATATTGGAGCATCTGGAGTAGAACGTGCCTATGAAGAACTTTTGAGGGGTAAACGTGGGGTGGAAAACCAAATGGTTGATGCCCTGAACAGACCTCAGGGTAGTTTTATGGATGGTAAATATGACACCCTTGCTGTTACAGGGGATGGACTTGTTTCTTCCTTGGACAAAGACCTTCAGATATTGGCTGAAAAGCTGATGAAAAACAAACTAGGTTCTGTGGTTGCCATCGAGCCTTCCACGGGTGAAATCTTGAGTTTTGTAAGTAGTCCATCTTACAATCCAAATATGATGGTTGGACGTGAATTAGGAAACAATTACATGAAATTGTTGAATGATGAAACCAAACCTATGTTTATCCGTCCCATTCAAGCTTCTTATCCTCCGGGTTCCGTTTTTAAGGTTGTCTCCGCATTAACAGCCCAGCAAGCTGGTGTGATCAATGATCAGACTGTGTTTTATTGTCCAGGTGGATATCGCTATGGTGGTGGACGTGCGATAATGCGCTGTACTCACGTTGATGGAGCAACCGGACTGGTAAAATCCATCAAGATGTCCTGTAATACCTATTATGGGTATGTATATGCCAAAATGATCGACAGCAGAGGTATGAGCGGTCCGAAAGCCTATGACCTCTGGAAGGAAGCATTGGGAAAATTTGGTCTCGGCCATAAATTGGGGATAGACCTTCCAGGCGAAAAACCGGGACTTGTACCTACATCAGACTTTTATACCAAAAGATATGGGAGCGGAAATTGGAGATCTAGTTTTAATATCTCCTTATCTATCGGTCAAGGTGAACTAGGGATCACCCCATTGCAAATGGCCAACATCATGGCCATTGTGGCAAATCGAGGATTCTATTACCGCCCCCACCTCATTAAGGGAATTGGCGAAAAGCAGATCGTGAAGGAAGAATTTACAGAGAAGATCTCTGCTGGTGTTGATGCCAGACACTATGAGCCTGTCATTGAGGGAATGAGCCAAGCAGTGAACCAGGGTGGTACCGGCGCGGCCTCAAGAATAGCTGGAATTGAGATGTGCGGAAAAACGGGTACCGTTCAGAACCCACATGGTGAAAACCACGCCGTATTCTTTGCTTTTGCACCAAGGGATAATCCTAAAATCGCCATTGCGGTTTTCGTAGAGAATGCTGGTTATGGAGGTACATGGGCGGCTCCGATCGCGAGTATGATGGTTGAAAAATACCTGAAGGATACCATCTCCTTGCCTAAATATATTCAGGACAGGATCTATAATGGTAACTTAATGCCGAAGCCAAAAGTGAAGAAAGAGGAAAGCATCAAAAAGGACAGTACTAAGAATAACAATAAACCACAAACGGTACGTACCGCAGCAGTAGACCCAAAGAAAAAAACGGAATCTGCGGTATTAGTGCACCATAGCCAAGTGAGGAGAAACCATGAATAACCTACATAAGAAAAGTTTTTTCGGTAGAATTGATTGGTTGACCATTGGATTGTGGTTGGCTTTATGTTTGATCGGTTGGTTCAATATCCACGCTGCAGTATACGATGCTGAGAATCCAGGTTTATTTAATCTGGCGACCAACTACGGAAAGCAATCCATTTATATCTTTACGGCACTGATCATTGGTATCTGTATCCTGATCATTGATTCCCGATTTTTCATATCCTCGGCCCCTATTATCTATATCATCGTCATTCTGCTTTTGGTGGCTGTATTGGTGGTTGGTCGAAATGTTGGGGGTAACCAGGCATGGATACCTTTAGGTAGTTTTAGGTTGCAACCTTCTGAGTTTGGAAAGTTGGCAACCTGTCTATTGTTGGCCTATTACCTCAGTAACCAGACGAACAAAAACCCCAATATGAAGACCTTGTTCATAGGTGCATGTATTGTATTGTTTCCTGTTGCTTTGGTTATGTTGCAACCTGATACGGGTTCTGCCTTGGCTTTCTTTGCCTTGATCTTTGTGTTCTACAGGGAAGGTTATGTGAGCACTGGATTATTGATCATTGGTGGATTGGCGATTTTCTTGTTCGTCTTGGCATTATTGGTCAATCAATGGATCCTGATCGGTATATTGGCCTTGGTCTGCGGATTTTTCGCCTTTATGATGCGCAAAAAACGAAAGAACCTGATCAATATGGCGATCCTATTTGTGGTTTCCAGTGTGTATGTGCTCTGCGTGGACTTCGCTTATGAGCAAATCCTACAACCGCACCAAAGAAACCGTATCGACATTATCTTGGGCAAAATGGATGACCCCAAAGGTCAAGGTTATAACTTGAACCAATCGATGATTGCCATTGGTTCCGGTCAGCTTTTTGGAAAGGGCTATCTCCAAGGTACCCAAACCAAATATAACTTTGTGCCGGAACAAAGTACCGACTTTATTTTCTGTACGGTGGGTGAAGAATGGGGTTTTGTAGGTTCTGTGGTACTGATTTCGATCTATGTTGCCTTGCTGGTAAGACTTGTGAATATTGCGGAAAGACAACGTACCGCCTTCGCCAGGATCTATGCATACGGGGTAGCTTCTATCCTATTCTTCCACTTCTTTATCAATATCGGAATGACCATCGGAATCGTCCCTGTAATTGGTATCCCATTGCCTTTTATTAGTTATGGAGGATCCTCATTATGGTCCTTTACCATATTGTTGTTTATTCTGTTGAAGTTTGATTCGACAAGGAAAGGGACGGGGTAGCTTATATTCTCTCTAACACCAATCTTATTGCCTTATCAACAATTTCTTGGGGATTGTTACTAAAAGATTCACTCACTCGACTGGCAAGTATTGCGTTGATGGAAATGGCATGGTGACCAAACATATTACTGAGCGCATAGATCCCCGCAGTTTCCATTTCTAGATTGGTGATGTTTCTTCCTGAGATTTCAAAACTGTTGGCATTCTTGATGAGGTCCGGATAGATATTGTTGGACCTTACATTCCTGCCCTGGGGGCCATAGAAACCTGGGGCTGTCATGGTTATTCCCTTTGGAAGGTCGAATGCAAATTGATCCAAAAGCTTTTGGGACGCCCGGCCTACATAGGGTTTGAATGTTAGGCTATCAAAGTGCTTGACTACGGCATCCTGCAATTGGACTTCGGGCTCGGTATAAGGTTTTCTATAGTATTGCATTAAGGTATCGAATCCTATTGCAAATTCGGAAGCTAATACGGTACCCATGGAAATATTCCCTTGAATAGACCCGGAGGTTCCAATTCGGATAATATCTAAGGATTTGATTTCAGGCTTTAGGGTTTTGGTCTGGAAATCGACATTGACCAAAGCATCCAATTCATTCAGGACGATATCAATGTTATCTGTTCCAATCCCTGTAGAAATAACGGTGATCCTTTTTCCATTGACGGAACCAGTATGGGTAATAAATTCTCGTCTTCCTTTTTTGATCTCGATATCATCGAAGTATTTGGAAACTTCGGGAACACGGTCAGGATCTCCGACGAAAATTACAGTATCAGCAATATCAGATGGCAATAAATTCAAATGGTAAATACTTCCATCGGAATTAATAATTAGTTCAGAATCGTTAATCATATGGTTCGCAAGTAATTGATCTCTACCCCCTCAATCTTTTCCATTCTCCCGATCACTTCATTTACCTGTAATTTACGGATTTCGAAGGTAATTTTACAATTTGTATCAAAATCTTGACTCAAAACGACTAGATCTGTTTCCTTAACAATCCGCATGACATCATTCATCTGTAGGTAATCGAACTTCAATTCGTAGACATCATTTACGGTCTTTTCCACGACTTCTGCTTCTGCAAGGGCTTCTTGGGTTGCTGTCTTATAGGCATTGATCAAGCCTGGTACTCCCAATAAGGTTCCTCCAAAATAACGAACGACCACCACCAGGATATTTGTGACATCCATGGAGAGCAAAACATTCAATATAGGTCTCCCTGCAGTCCCTGAGGGTTCTCCATCGTCATTTACCCGGAACACTGCACGGTCTGGGCTAAGCCGATAGGCATAACAATGGTGGCGGGCTTTGGGGTGCATGGATTTCAATTCAGCGATAATATCCTTAAGCTTACTTTCGTCCTTGAGGGGATAGGCATAGGCGATAAACTTGCTTCCCTTGTCCCTAAAAATTCCTTCTGAAGGTGCTTCAATAGTTTGGTATGTATCTTCGAATAAACTCACAGCAATGCAATTAATAAAACTGAAATAATGGCCAAAAATAGCCCAATTTTATTGTAAACGCTAAGTTTCTCCTGAAATAGTATCACTCCTGCCATCGCTCCCACCGCAATCACGCCAATATTCATCCCTGTGAAAACTAGGGATGGACTATCAGGCAGTGCTTTGTGCGCTTTCATGTAAAAGACTATGTTTCCAAAATTAAAAACGCCTAATATAGCGCCGTAAAGGAGGGATTTTTTGTCAAAGTCCTGTTTTTTGACAAATAGGAGGTAAACTAGAAAGAGCAATGCAAATCCTAAAGCCAGGGTAAATACTATCCAAAGGGAGGACATGTAGGTTATCTGGCTGTTTAAGGCTATCTGCTTGAAAAGAATATCAATGATACCCATCCCGAAGAACACCAACAAAGGGTATATCCAAATTTGCTTTCCCTGAACTCGATCATTCTTATTCCAACCTATAGAAAACACGATAGCAAGCAATCCTACTGCGATACCAATAAACTTATTGGCTGCAAATTCTTCATTCATCCAGAAATAGGCTGCTAACAATGGAATAAATAGGGATAATCGCTGAGCAACCTCCGTTTTGACAATTCCTCCATAACGGATTGAAAGGGCCAGACATATGAATATAAAGGGTAAAAGGAACCCCAAAGGAACATAGATAGCCCAAGGAAGGTTGGAAGTCCAAGGAACAATTTGGGGTTTCAGCACCAGATAGGTTAGGAAAAGTGCAATGGGATAATTCCAGACCAGGAGTTGTAAGTAGTTCACTCCACGCTGTCTGGCCAATTTGATAATGATGGCAACAGTCACTGAACAGAGAACCGAAATGAGGATATAATGCATTTTTGTACTATTCTTCGAAATGCTACAAATATATCCTTTTCTAGATAGCAAATAGAGTAGGAAAAGGATCAATCAAGCATTGAGAAATCAGAAATTGCTTCAAAACATCATTTTTTTGACTGAGAAATGAGCTGATTTTTGTTAAATTTTTAAATATTTTTTCACCATTTTTTAGCGCTATTTTTTGGCGTTTTTTAGGCTATTTTTTATACGAATTTTATAAGTCAAAATTTTAACAAAACCACATTAATTTGTTTTAAAGGCATATTTTAATATATATATAGACATATTACTCATAATTTACGACTATTTTTTAGGCTATTTTTATCGTAAATTTTAATGTATTTTTACGCTATTTTTGATTAGTTTTTATAGCATAAAACAATATTTTTTAAAAAATATTTTGCACTTAAATAAAGAAGCTCTATATTTGAAAACAAATAAACGGGAAATGAACATACAATATACATATACCAACTTTTGGTTCTTTTATTTTAAAGATAAGAGCTGGGACTAGTATATGGTATTTAGAAAATATTGAAGGGTCCCAGCTGAAAAGTTTGGGACCTTTTTTTTGACAAAAAAGTAAAGCATAATAAAGATAATGAGTGAGAAAATAAAGATTGCCATCCAAGGAGTAAAAGCTTCATTTCATGAGGAAGCTGCCTATAAATATTTCGGCAAGGACATAGAAACGCTTGAATGTTCATCATTTAAGAAAACATGTGACCTCCTGAAGCAAGGAAAAGCAGACTATGTCGTGATGGCGATTGAAAATTCAATTGCGGGAAGCATTCTACCTAATTACAATCTTTTAAGGGACTACCGCTTTCATATCATCGGCGAAGTTCATCTTAATATCCAACAGCATCTTTTGGCATTGCCTGGAGTTAAAATTTCAGATGTACAATTTGTCGAGTCCCACCCTATTGCCATTAGGCAGTGTGATGAGTTCCTAAGTGATCACCCTGAGTGGACCATCAAGGAAGGAATGGATACGGCAGCTTGCGCCAAAAAGATCTTGGATGAGAAATTGACCCATACCGCCGCTATCGCAAGCGAAGCCGCCGCAAAACTGTATGGTTTAGAGATCTTGGAAAAGAGAATTGAAACCAATAAAAAGAATTCTACTCGCTTCCTGATCCTTTCAAACGAATTAGAAGAGCAGAAAAATGCTAACAAAGCTTCATTATCTTTCCAGACTTCCCATGCTATTGGTGCATTAGCGATGGTCTTACAATGCTTTGCTGAACAAAATGTCAACCTGAGCAAAATACAATCCATGCCCGTTGTCGGCAGAAGAAATGAATATGATTTCTATGTGGATGTGGAATGGAAAAAACAAGCTGACTATGATGCTGCCATCCGTAAGGTCCTGAAGCACACCGTGAACTTCAGCATCATGGGTGAATACCTGAAAAACGAAAAGATCTAAATCAAAAAATAATTTAACAAGTAAATAATCAAACTAAAATACAATGAAACATTCATTAGACATTCTCCCTTTAAAATCTTGGTTGGATACAGGGGATAAACCTTTAATCATTGCCGGACCATGTAGTGCTGAGACAGAAGAGCAAGTGGTATCTACAGCACATTTATTAGCCAACACTGGAAAAGTGAATGTTTTGCGTGCAGGTATCTGGAAACCTCGTACTAGGCCAGGAGAATTCGAAGGAATTGGCAGCATCGGTTTGGAATGGATGAAGAGAGCTAAAGAAGAAACCGGCTTGTTGACCGCAACAGAAGTAGCTACGGCAAAACATGTTGAGGAAGCATTGGCCGCTGGAATTGATATTTTGTGGATTGGTGCTCGTTCTACTGCGAACCCATTTACAGTTCAAGAGATTGCAGATGCATTGCAAGGTGTTGATGTTCCTGTATTGATTAAAAACCCAGTGAATCCAGACCTTTCTCTATGGATTGGTGCATTGGAACGCGTAAATAGAGCTGGAATCAAGAAATTAGCTGCTATCCACCGTGGATTCTCTTCTTTCGAAAAGACAGCTTTCCGTAATGAACCAATGTGGGATATCGCTATCCAATTGAAAGCGATCGCTCCTGAATTGCCTATCATCAATGACCCTAGCCATATCTGCGGTAACCGTGAATTAATCCCTTACGTTACGCAAAAAGCAATGGATATGGATATGCAAGGTTTGATCATCGAGTCGCATATCGATCCTTCAGTTGCTTGGACAGATGCTAAACAACAGGTTACCCCTGCAGCTTTGTCTGAATTATTGGATAATGTAGCTGTACGTAAGCCTGAATCTAACAATCCTGCATTCGAAGATAAATTAGCTGAATTGCGTGGACAGATCGATAAGTTGGATGACCAAATCATCAAACAGATCGCTGACCGTATGAAAATTGCTGAGAAAATCGGAGAGTTCAAAAGAGATAACAATGTAACGATCCTTCAGATCAACCGTTGGGATGAAATCGTTCAGAAACGTATTCAATTAGCGAAGGCCCTTAACCTAAGCGAAGAGTTTACTTCAAAATATTTAGAGTTGTTGCATAACGAATCGATTCGTAAGCAAAACGAGGTTATGAACACTAAACCGGTTGCGGAGGCTTAAGAATGACGGCGAAAAGCTTAATTTTAACCCACCCTTCGCAAGAAATTAAAGGCACGGTTCAACTTACTGGTTCAAAATCAGAGAGCAACCGTGCTCTTATTATCAGAGCATTAAGTAAAGGTGCTGTACGCGTTGAAAATCTTTCTGAAGCAGCTGATACCGTAACTTTAAATGCTGCCCTGAACCAAGCTTCTAATCCCAATCCTGGAATCAACAGCATCGATATCGGTCCTGCAGGTACCGCAATGAGGTTCTTGACTTCTTACCTGAACTTGATCAAAGGAAACTTTATCTTAACGGGAACTGAAAGGATGCAACTGAGACCTATCGGGATTCTCGTGGATGCCCTAAAGGACCTGGGTGCTGATATCCATTATGAAAACAAGGCGGGTTATCCACCATTAAAAATTGAAGGTGGAATGATTCAAGGCAAAGAACAAATTTCAATTCAAGGTAATATCAGTAGCCAGTATATTTCTTCGCTATTGCTGATCGCTCCTTCCTTAAAGAAAGGTTTGATCATTGATATTATAGGCGAATTGACTTCTAGGCCGTATGTAACCATGACTTTGGAAATGCTGAAGGAATGTGGAATCCAATACAATTTTGAAGATAATAAAATCCAAATTGCTAAACAGGATTTTTCTGAGTCAGTGATCTATGTTGAACCAGATTGGAGCGCAGCTTCATATTGGTACTCTATCGTTGCTCTTTCCCAAAACGGGGAAATTGTATTGCCTGGATTAAAAGAACATAGTTTGCAAGGCGACATGGCAATCATTGAAATCATGACGCATTTTGGAGTGGAGTCAAGCTTTGAAAAAGATGGTCTCCATTTGAAAAAAGTGGACAGCAAGTCTGAAAAACCTTTATTCGACTTTAAAGAATGTCCTGATCTAGCTCAAACAGTTGTCGTTATTGCTTCAGCTTTAAAAAAGGACGTTTCATTTACAGGGTTAGAAACCTTGAAAATCAAGGAAACAGATAGAATCCTTGCCTTACAGACTGAAATCGGTAAGTTCGGAGCAAAACTGATCGCAGATGGTGAAACTTATCACTTGAAGACCGCTGATGTACAAGATCCAGGAAACCTTACAATAGCAACCTATGAAGACCACCGCATGGCAATGGCTTTTGCTCCACTAGCATTAGTATTCAATCAAGTTACCATTGAAGAACCTATCGTGGTTGAAAAATCATATCCTATGTTTTGGCAGCATCTAGAAGAACATGGCTTCCAAATCACTGAAAAATAATATTATTATAAGCTAAGCAATTTTCATATCTATTTTTATATATTTACGGGCATTATCGAATTATGGCAGGAAATACTTTTGGAGATTTATTTAAGATAAGCACTTTCGGGGAATCACATGGAAAGGCAATTGGGGTGATAGTGGATGGATGCCCAGCGCTGGTTGAAATTGATGAAGAATTCATTCAATCAGAATTGGACAAACGCCGCCCTGGCCAATCCAAGATCACAACCCAAAGAAAAGAAAGCGATACTGCACAAATTCTATCCGGTACTTTTGAGGGAAAATCTACAGGCACGCCCATTGCCATCGTAATTCCAAATGAAGACCAACGCTCTAAGGACTATTCTCACATTCAAGATAAATTCAGACCCTCTCACGCAGATTTCACCTATCAAATGAAATACGGCATCCGCGATTACCGTGGTGGTGGTCGGTCATCAGCAAGAGAAACTGCAGCTCGTGTAGCAGCAGGAGCAATTGCAAAATTATTCTTGAAACAATACGGAATCGAAATATTTGCCCATGTTTCTGCCGTAGGGAATATCCAAGCTCCTAATCTGGAGCTAAATGATTTAAATGGATTGTTGGAAACCAGGGAGAGCAATATCGTAAGATGTGCTGACCCTGCCAGTGCTTCCGAAATGGAAGAATTCATCAATCAAGTCCGTAAAAATGGAGACACAGTTGGGGGTGTTATTTCCACTGTCATCAGAAAGGTTCCAGTCGGACTTGGAGAGCCAGTATTCGACAAACTTCATGCAGACCTAGCCAAGGCAATGATGAGTATTAATGCTGTTCATGGCTTTGAATACGGATCGGGATTTGAAGGTTCAAAAATGTTAGGCTCAGAGCACAACGACATCTTTGTAAAGGAAGATAATCAAGTAAAAACATTAACCAATTTTTCAGGAGGTATTCAAGGAGGCATTTCTAATGGAATGGATATTACTTTCCGCACTGCATTTAAACCTGTTGCTACGATCATGCGTGATCAGAACACAATAAATGAAGAAGGAAACGAAACAACCATTTCAGGAAAGGGACGCCATGACCCTTGTGTTGTACCTCGTGCAGTTATTATCGTGGAAGCCATGGCTGCCCTTGTAATAGCTGACCATTTATTAAAATATAAGGCCTATTTAAAGAATGCAGAATAGCAATTATATTCTTTCATGTGATATTGGCGGGACACATATCACTTCAGCGATCGTTGAGAAGGATTCTTGGAGAATTCTTAACGAAACCATTACCCGTTCGCATGTAAATTCATTGGAAAATGCTAAATCGATTTTTCTTGACTGGACCACTAACATGAAATCCTGCCTAGAAAAAACTGATTTAGAAGTAGTTAACATTGGAATTGCTGCTCCAGGCCCCTTTGATTACGATAAGGGAATTGCCCTCATGAAGGGTCAATCAAAATACGATAGTATTTATAATATCAAAGTTACTGAGCCTATTTTAGAAGGACTTGGTCAACAAGATTTCAAAATTCTATACATCAATGACGCTGCTGCCTTTCTACAAGGCGAGGTCTTTGGATGTGGATTAGACCATAAAGAAAGAATTTTAGGAATTACTTTGGGAACAGGTTTAGGGAGCGCAGTTTGGAGTCAGGGAGAGAAAGCATTCGATGCTGATCTTTGGGATACGGTCTATAAGGACTCTATCTTTGAAGAATACCTGGTAACAAGATGGTTTGTAAAGCGATTTGAGGAATTAGCAGGATTTAAGGAAAGCGGATTAAGGGAGATCCTTGAAAAACATGCTGAAACCAAAGAAGTAACTCAATTGCTTTCAGAATATCAGGAACACTTACTGCGTTTTATGGAGTTTTTTAGCCAAAAGCATGATTGCAAGTCCTTTGTAATTGGCGGGAACATTGTAAAGGCTTGGGACCGTATTTTCCCAGACAAATCTGTACTGGAAGGATTTGAGGTTCAGATTGGTCAATACCAAGAGCATGCAGCGATTATCGGAGCGGCATCCCTATTCTCAAACGGTATATAATATTCAGGAACATTTCCTCCTAGAAGATAGGAGGAAATGTTGTTGGATTACTGTCAGACATCATTTGATAAGCCGTTTCCACGACATCATCAACAGCTGGTTTAGTAAAATAGTCACCATCAGAACCGTAAGGCGGACGATGAGCTTTTGCAGTCAAGGTTTTAGGTTGTCCATCCAAATGGTAATAACCACCTTGTTTTTCCAATATTTCATGGGTGATATAAGAAGAGGCTCCTCCAGGGAAATCTTCATCCACCACTAATAATCTATTTGTTTTCTTTAAGGATTCAACGGAAATCTTGTCTCTATCGAACGGTTGCAAACATTGAGCATCAATGATTTCTATGGAAACACCCAATTTATCCAATTCCAAAGCAGCTTCTTGCACAATCCTAAGTGTTGATCCATAAGACACTACCGTAATATCAGCACCTTCCCTTATCTTTTCAGCTTTCCCAATCGGAACGGTAAATTCACTGATATTGACCGGCATTTTCTCTTTCAATCTATAGCCATTCAGACATTCTACCACTACTGCAGGTTCATCGGATCTAAGAAGCGTATTATACATTCCAGCAGCTTGGGTCATGTTCCTTGGCACACAGATATGCATTCCTCTCAAACCGCCCAAAAGCACTGACATCGGTGATCCAGAATGCCAAATACCTTCCAATCGATGACCACGGGTCCTTACGATCAAAGGAGCTCTTTGCCTTCCTTTTGTTCTATAACTCAAACTCGCTAAATCATCGCTGAGAACAGGCATTGCGTAAATCAGATAATCCAAATATTGAATTTCAGCAATAGGCCTAAAGCCACGAACAGCTAAGCCTATCCCCTTTCCAATTATTGCAGACTCCCGAATTCCGGTATCGAAGATCCTCTGGCTCCCAAATTCTTCTTGCAAGCCTGCGAATCCTTGATTTACATCACCAATCTTACCAACATCTTCTCCGAATGCCAACAGTCGCGCATCTTTATCAAAATTAGCTTTGAAGCAAGCATTCAGTACCTCACGACCATCCACTATAGGAGAATCCTGATCAAATTCAGCAGGAACGGTTTCCACTAACAGTGGAGAATATTTAGTATCAACGAATAGCTTATCGTTAAATCGATCATGGTTAATTTTCTGTTTTTCGCGGAACCAGGATATCAACTCTTCTTTCCCTAAAACATCCACTCCACGAAGCTCCCTAATGACGCGTCTGACATTTACATAAACCTCCTTAAGAGAAGGCTCTGTAGTCGACAACAAGGTTTTTAAAGGTATCTCAGCAGCATGATGATTGATCCCTTCCAACTTAGCAATAGCTTCCTGTAGGTCCACCTGAAGCGTTTTTCTATAATCTGCCCAGGCACGTTTCTGTTCTTTCCTCACGAAATCCTTTGCTTCCGAATCGAGAGCTGCCAATTCTTCCTCGGTAGCCATTCCAGAATCTATCAACCAATCCCGCATTTTCTTATTGCAATCAAACTCGGTTTCCCATTCCAATCGTTCATGGCTTTTATAGCGTTCATGCGATCCGGAGGTGGAGTGACCTTGCGGTTGGGTCATTTCGACAACATGCACCAGGCAAGGTTTACTGTTGTTTCTGGCAAAATCCGCAGCTTTCTCATATACCTCGCAGAGACCGGCATAATCCCAGCCTTTCACGCGAAATATTTCAAATCCAGGACCAGCTTCATCCTCCTGAAAACCTCTCAGCAGAGCAGAGATATCACCTTTGGTGGTTTGGATTTCATTAGGAACGGAGATTCCATAACCGTCATCCCAAATGGAGATCACGACAGGCAGTTGCTTCACACCGGCAGCATTCACCGTTTCCCAGAACACCCCTTCCGAGGTCGCGGCGTTTCCTATCGTACAGAAAACCACCTCTTGTCCATCATTGCTAAACTTATCTTTATGGGAGAGATTAGGATTGTTTTTATAAAGTTTCGATGCCAATCCTAAACCAAGGATCCTTGACATCTGTCCACCGGTGGTGGAAATATCAGAAAAGCAGTTAACCTGCTTGGTTTGGTCGATCCACTCACCGTCCTCATTCAGAAGAGGCGTGGCGAAGTGGGCCACCATTTGTCTTCCCGCAGAAGATGGATCCGCTTCTACATCAGGATTAGCATACAATTGCGAAAAGAAATTATAGACATTGCTGATCCCTAGGGCGAAAGCCAAAGTTTGGTCCCTATAATACCCTGATCGCCAATCCCCAGGTTTAAAAACCTTGGATAGAGCAATCTGAGCCAATTCCTTACCATCTCCGAAAATTCCAAATTTAGCTTTGCCTGTAAGCACTTCCTTTCTTCCCAATAGACTGACAAATCGGCTTTGCGTGGCTAGTTTATAATCTTCTATGAGTACCTGGCGGAATTCCTCGTAGCTTATTTTTGATGTATTATATTGCACTGATCGTGTCGTATTTAATTCTGACATTAAAGTGGTTCCTTTTTTAACAAAAATAAGAAAATAAACGAGTTTATCTTACCCTAATTGTCCTTTAAATCCCATCATTTTTGAATAAAACACTTTACATTAAGACAATAATCCTTACTTTTAGCCGTATTTTCAAAGGACTTATGAGTAACATACATTTTTTTGATGCTAATGCGGGATCCGGGAATTTAGGAGATCTTGAAAAAACACTAGTCATTAACAACCTGCTAACAATCCCTTTAGAAAAGAGGAACAATGATTGGGTAGCGGAGTTTATCGATAATATTGCTGAAGCAAACCTAGCGGTATCCGAACCAGAGATCATCATGAGTACGGAGGGCTTTCCCTATTTCAACCTTCGTTCGGTAGAACCGGGAGAGAACTTCCAAGCCTATGTCATTAAGAATAAATTAGGCAACCTTTTACAGAATGGTTTTGGGGTGGCATTGAATACCAGGAAAGAAAATCCTGACTGGATGTTCAGCTATGGAGATTTATTGAACTATGCCTTGCGCCATGAGTTTTATACCGACGAGCACCATTTCTCGATAAACAACCAAGATTTTGTAATCGGCAGTGATGAAGAGCTTTTGGTCGGACAACCAGCCCAAGAGATTTTACCTGATTATGCACGTCGTCAGATCCGCGAATTCCTACAGTATTCAGGAGTGAAGAACCCGATGGTCATGTTGATCGCTAGAAATTATACGGATGAAGAGAAGGTCACACAAGATCTTGTATTCAACATCACTCCAAAAAACTTTTCGAACGAAAAAGAGTACAAACAAGCGATGAATACCATTTCTTGGTTTTTACCAAAACACTACTCCTTGGTTGGCTTAGAAACAGAATCCGTGGATTCTGGTTTCCAACCATTATAATATTGATGGTGAAGGCAGGGATACCCTACCTTCACCTTTTACCAGACTCAGAATTTACAAATTACTACATCTAGATTTTGCCCCTTCCAAGGCAAGATCCAATATTTTTAACTATGTTTTTATTTAATGTTAGGGTTTATGGCATAATGATCAACGAACGTAATGAAGTTTTGATTAGCGATGAACGAACGGAGAATGTATCCTTCACTAAATTCCCTGGTGGCGGGTTGGAATATGGAGAAGGATTGATCGATGCATTAAAAAGAGAATATCTGGAAGAAACCGGGATGGAAGTTGAGGTCATCAAGCATATTTACACCACAGACTTCTATGAAAAATCAAGTTTTAATGATAGTCAAATTATTTCCATATACTATCAAGTAGAGCAAAAAAACAGCGTAGAATTAAACATTAGGACAAAATCTTTCGACTTTACCGAAAAATCCCTAGAAGGAAAACTACAAGCGTTTAGGTTAATTCCTTTAAACGAACTGCAAGAAAATGACTTAACATTTAAAACTGACCAGGTTGCGTGGGTTGAATTTTTAAAAAGTACAGATAAAATTCAATTATAATATAAATGTTGCAACTTTTATTTGATTTTATAATAAAAGGTTTTTACTTTTACAGTGGGTCTTGGAGATAGACTGAAGTCTAGTCTAAGATCTATGTTTTGAAAACACCTAGTTCTATAGGGTTTTATTAATAGTTAGTGTGATTTTAAGGCGATACTCCCCGTATCGCCTTATTTATTTATACCCCCCGCACATCCTTTACTGAGCTACGTCTCCCCTAGAATCATTAAACCTTGTTACAAGAACCCAAATAAGCCTCTGGGGACACAAAAAAAGCCTTATCCATTAAATGATAAAGCTTTTTGAAAACCTTTAAAGTTTTTTAACCCGAAACTGTCTTTTTTACTTTCCTTTTTAGAACACTTTTTAATTCATTTTGGTTATTTAATCCAACATAAGGATTAGTCAAAACTAAGCGCTCCTTGAAGTTCAATGGTAGATCATTCAGGGATTTATCATCATCAAGGATCAAGACTTCCTCCGGTTTTAATTTATACCTGCTAATCCAATCAATTATCTCCGTTTTTCTACTGACCGTTGAAGTAATTATTTATAAACATACCTTGACTTGAACAGTCTTATATCCAATAACTATTCTGGGCAATAAATTCTTCAAATCTATCCCTTGTCAACTCTTCAAATTCTTGCAAAACAGAATAATCTGCCCTCCTATCTCAACAGATAAGCCAATAATATCACTATTGCTCCGCCGATGATAATGATCCATTTATTGATCCCACCACCATGAGCACCCTCTTGGCTCTTAAATTTATAGTCCCTTTTAAATTTATTATCGTCCATGTTTTCCTTTACTTTTAATATATGATGCTTTTAATATTCAATTTACATAAAATTATTCGTGATGATAGGGTTCACCTCTCATTATCGTATAGGCGCGATAGATCTGCTCCACAAAGAACAATCGGACCATCTGATGGGAGAAAGTCATCCTAGACAGCGATATCTTCGCATTGGCGCGCTGATAGACTGACTCATCAAAGCCATAAGGGCCACCGATCATAAAAACCAAATGTGTCACACTGGATACCATTTGCTTCTCTAAAAACGCAGAAAACTCAACGGAGGTATATTCCTTTCCTCGTTCGTCCAGTAGGATGATAAAATCCTGGTTACTGCAATTCTTAAGCAATAGCTGAGCTTCTTTCTCTTTCTGCTGGCTTTCACTTAAGTTCTTGGAGTTTTTGATATCAGGGATGGTCACAATCTGAAAGTTCACATAATGTTTCAACCTTTTTGTATAGATCTCAATCCCCTTCACAATATGTTGGTCATCTGTCTTCCCGATACAGATCAGCGTAATTTTCATTGGCAATGAATTAATTGAATTACAAAAATAAGATATTAAGTCTGTTCCCGAGGGAGAAGCTCACAAAAAAAGCCTTTGATCCATGACCAAAGGCTCTTATTATAGAATTAAATAAAATTATTTATTTGCAACTAAGGTAATGTCGAAGTTGATTTCTTTAGAGATCAAATCATCAGATTTTCCTTCATAAGTTACACCCCAATCAGCTCTAGTGATGTTGAAATTAGCAGTAGCTTTCACTGCAGTTTCAGTAGATTCAACAACTTTTGCATCAAATGTAATGTTCTTGCTAACACCTTTGATAACCAAGTTACCAGAAATGTTCAGGTCTGCATCTGTCGCACCTGGTTTAACCTCAGTTATCGTGAAAGAAGCTTCAGGGAATTTTTCTGTTGCAAAGAAATCATCAGACTTCAAGTGTCCATCCAATTTTCCTTTGAACTCACCTTCTAGGTCAGTCGATCCAATTGTAGTCATATCCAATACTACATTAGCACCAGTTAATTTACCGTTATCAACGTTTACTGTACCAGATTTAACAGTTACTGTACCTGTATGTTTACCGGTAACCTTTGTACCCGTCCATACTACTTTGGATGCAGCTGTATCAACTGTATAGGCATCTCCTGTTACTTCAGTTTGTGTGATCGAAACTGAATCCTTGGTTTCAGCTTTTTTACCTTCTGGGTTTCCAGCGCATGAAGCCAATACTAATGCCGCAACTGCTGATAATAATGTGATTTTTTTCATCTGTGTGTTTGAACAATTAATTTGAGTACAAAATTATATAGACTTAGTAGATTATCCAATTCTGATTCCTTTTTTAACAATAGGCAGACAATTCAGGTTTAATGCCCAGCTGGCTGTGCCTCAACCCTTCTGATGTCTGCACCTAATGCTTTTAAGCGTTCCTCGATATGCTGATAACCTCTTTCTATCTGCTCGATATTATAGATTACGGACTTACCTTGTGCCGATAATGCAGCAATTAATAATGATACACCAGCACGGATATCTGGAGAGGTCATCTCAATTCCACGAAGTTTATTTTGCTTGTTCAAGCCGATAACCGTCGCACGGTGAGGGTCACAAAGAATAATCTGTGCTCCCATATCGATCAATTTATCGACGAAGAACAACCTGCTTTCAAACATCTTCTGGTGGATCAATACATTTCCTTTGGCCTGGATCGCTGTCACCAAAACGATACTCAAAAGATCCGGTGTAAAACCTGGCCATGGAGCATCAGAAATGGTCAATATCGAACCATCGATAAAGGTGTCGATTTCATAATTCTCTTGAGCAGGGATAAAGATATCATCACCTCTCAACTCAAACTTGATTCCTAAACGGGAAAATACCGATGGAATAATCCCCAATTCCTGGAAACATACATCCTTGATGGTGATCTCAGACCCAGTCATGGCAGCTAAACCAATGAAAGAACCGATTTCGATCATATCTGGAAGCATTTTATGGCTTGTGCCACCTAATTGCTCAACACCTTCAATTGTCAAGAGGTTTGAACCGATCCCAGAGATCTTAGCTCCCATCCTGTTCAACATCTTACATAACTGTTGAAGATAAGGCTCACATGCAGCATTATAGATCGTGGTTACCCCTTTTGCAAGAACGGCAGCCATCACGATATTGGCCGTACCCGTAACTGAAGCCTCATCCAATAGGATATAGGTCCCCTTCAACTGGGTTGCATCCACATTGAAGAAATGGTTCTCTGCATCATAGACAAATTTAGCCCCTAACTTTTCAAAACCTAAAAAGTGGGTATCCAGACGGCGTCTACCGATCTTGTCACCTCCAGGTTTAGGGATAGCAGCCTTTCCAAATCTTGCCAACAATGGCCCAACGATCATGATCGATCCGCGTAGGCTTCCCCCTTTTTTCTTGAACTCCTCCGATTGAAAATAATCTATATTGATATTCTTAGCCTCAAACTCATAGGTATCGTCACTGATTCTGTTTACTTCGACACCCATTGCTGCCAAAAGATCGATCAGTTTATTGACATCCTTAATGTCGGGGATATTGCTAATGGTCATTTTCTCAGCAGTCAATAGTACTGCAGAGATAATTTGTAATGCTTCGTTTTTTGCTCCTTGCGGAACGATTTCTCCTTTTAATGGTTTGCCACCGTAAATTTCAAATGCAT
This sequence comes from Sphingobacterium sp. LZ11T8, assembly GCF_024261425.1. NCBI lineage: Bacteria > Pseudomonadati > Bacteroidota > Sphingobacteriia > Sphingobacteriales > Sphingobacteriaceae > Sphingobacterium > Sphingobacterium sp. LZ11T8. The sequence goes on from NZ_JANBZY010000003.1 coordinate 440,193, forward strand.
TCATAGTTTTTTCATATCAACCATACCTCAGGAATGATAATGCCCAAAGGTCTGTTCAATTCATATCAAGCCCACATGAAAAAAGCAATTGTCCCGTTGCGATTCAATTGCTTTCTTCATCCGGTCTTATTTATAACTTTTTTTCTGTCTGTTATTGTTGTTGTTATTGTTGTTCGAGGGCCTCTTATTGTTATTGTTGTTGTTATTGTTGCTCCTCTTGTTGTTATAGCTGTTTTGCGGCTTGTTCTGCTGCTGATGGCCAGTGCTGCTGCCTGAGGATTTAACACGGTTCCCTGGAGGCGGAGTTTTGAAGTCTAGCTTGGTCAGGACTGTATCGCCCGGAAGAACCAATTCTCCATGCGACAAAGTCTTCAGGTCCTGAAGGATTTGATCATCCGATACAGAATCTTTATTCCAAGTCAGGTATGCCATTTTCATGAAATTGGCAATGCTCAGGGTCATTTTCAATCTAGCTTCTGGATTGCTGATGTTCAATGTTTTATTGATCATGTCCTCCACCGTATGACCATAATGTTTGAACCTGATATTATGGTTCGGGTATTTTAGAGGCTCCGGTTTATGGTGGATATTCTCCTTGGTAGGAATGGGATATGGGGAATCCACATCGATCTTAAAGTCCGAAATAATATAGAGATGATCCCAAAGTTTATGCTTAAAATCAGATACATCACGTAGATGTGGGTTCAATACCCCCATCATATCGATGACAACCTGGGCTAAGCGGTTTCTTTCTTCCCTATCTGACAGCGTACAGATATAGTCGACCATATTCTGTACATTTCTGCCATATTCTGCCAAAATTAATTTTGGTCTAGTGCTGTTATAATCAAAAATCATATGTTTATTTTGCTTTAACCCTATAAAGGCGTTAAATATGTAATTCTAAATTGGGTATCAATTTACTATTCTAAGCTTGGCAAATTTAAGCAACAATTGCTTCTGTCCCAACTCTTTGAAGAAAATAGTTGCTTTTATGTCCGGTTTGTTTCCCTCAAGGTTAATTACCTTACCAAAACCGAAGCGTTCATGTTCCACTTCCATACCGACCTGCAAACCTGAAGTATCCGATGGTGCAAAGTCTGCACTCGGCTTATGGGCCTTCGGCAAAATCGATGTGGTCTTTATCACTTTTGGCTTAGGCTTCGAGAACACATCACCGCCGGAATTGCCTTCCTTACGCTGCCATTGCACTCTTTCCGAACCAAAATCATCGTCCATCATCCCGCCTCCACGTGGTTTGAAGTCAAGGTCTAGGCAACTTGGATTCAGTTCATCCAAGAACCTGCTCGGCTCACAATTGTTCAAGGTTCCCCAACGGTACCTCGATGTCGCATAGGAAATGTGCAATTTCTTCTCTGCTCTTGTAACGGCAACATAAAACAACCTCCGCTCTTCTTCCAGTTCCGATCTCGAATTCAGGGAAAGTTGCGATGGAAACAGGTTTTCTTCCAGCCCCACGATGTGAACCACTGGAAACTCCAGCCCTTTAGAAGCATGGATGGTCATCAATGAAACCGTGTCCGCATTCGGATCCTTATCCTTGTCATCATTGGTCAATAGGGCAATGTCCTGCATAAAGACATCCAAACCTTTTTCTTCCAGATCTTCTCTTTCCGAAAACTCCTTGATACCGTTCAGTAACTCCTGGATATTCTCATATCTTGCAAGTCCCTCAACAGATTTATCCTCATAGAGATCCTTCAGTATTCCAGAATGCTGCGCGATATGCATCGCAGTATCAAATGCGGTATTGGTTTTTGCAGTCGCCTGGAAACTCTGGATCATCAATCCAAAATTGGAAACCGAGGCAGCGCTTCTACCGTCCAGGAACATTTGGGAATTCGCCACTACATCCCACAAACGCAATTGCTGTTGATCGGCAGCAACCATGATCTTTTCAACCGTTGTATCGCCGATCCCCCGACGTGGATAGTTGATCACACGTTTCAGGGCTTCCTCATCGTTCGGGTTGAAGGTCAGCCTAAAATAAGCAATTAAATCCTTAATTTCCTTACGTTGGTAGAAGGAAGTTCCACCATACAATTTATAGGGGATATTCAATTTGCGCAAAGCCTCCTCCAGCGATCTGGATTGGGCATTTGTACGATAGAGAATAGCGAAATCTTTATAGTGCAATCCTTTCAGGGATTTTTCCTGAGAGATGGCCTCTGCCACGATCTTCCCTTCCTCATTGTCTGAAAAGGCGCGGCTAACCTTGATTTTCTCCCCATCCTCATTATCCGAGAACACGTTCTTTTCCAATTGATTCTTATTGTTCGCAATAATGCTGTTGGCAGCATTCACGATCATCTTGGTCGAACGGTAGTTCTGTTCTAATTTGAAGACCTTCACATCCGGATAATCCTTCTGGAAATTCAGGATGTTCTGGATATTGGCACCCCGGAAGGCATAGATACTCTGGGCATCATCCCCTACCACACAGATATTTTCATTGACCGCAGCCAATCTCTTCACGATCAGGTACTGCGAAAAGTTGGTATCCTGGTACTCATCCACCATCAGGTATTTGAACTGATGCTGGTATTTATGCAGTACGTCCGGATATTTATTGAGCAGCACATTGGTCTTGAAAAGTAAATCATCAAAATCCATCGCTCCAGCACGGTAACAGCGTTGCGCATAGGCCATATAGATCTGGCCCAATTGCCCTCTTCCGTTAGACTGGTCTTCGGCAAGGATTGCCTCATTCTTATTATATTCCTGTGGGGATATTAAATTATTCTTCGCTGATGAAATCCTTCCATATACATGGTTTACGTTATAGAGCTTGTCATCTAGGTTCATTTCTTTCAAAATGGTCCTCAACAAACTCTTCGTGTCATCTGTATCATAGATGGTAAAGTTCTTGGGATATCCCAAAAGTTCTGCTTCGACCCGCAAGATTCGCGCAAACACTGAGTGGAATGTACCCATCCATATATTTTTGGCTTCAGAGCCGACCACTTTCATGATACGCTCACGCATTTCCTTGGCAGCCTTATTGGTAAAGGTCAGCACAAGGACATTGAAAGGATCTACTCCTTTTTGTATCAAATGGGCTACTCTATAGGTAATTACACGCGTTTTTCCAGATCCCGCTCCAGCAACAATCATTACTGGACCTTCTGTTTGTTCAACTGCGGCTCGTTGTGAGGGGTTCAGTCCTGCTAAAAAATCCAAAATACTCTCCTAAATTTATCTTATGTAATGCCTCAAAAATGGGGACTCAAATTTAATAAAAATAGGCATACTATTTTAGAAAATTATCCACAGGGACAAGAAGATAGCAAAAACCTAATCGATTTGATCGAGCAATTGCTGAAATCGTTGCATAAACAGTCCCACATGGTATCCATCGACCAAGGCATGGTGCGCATGTAACGAAATCGCCATCGTTTTTTTTCCGTCACGATCCATTAACTTGGCAAAGGATATCTTCGGACAGGAATCCGGATAATTGAAATTCCTAGCATGAGAAAGCGAGCTAAAGTCTACCCAAGGCAATGCAGAACAATGCACCTCATTGATCCTGGCCCCACTCAGATCTAAGCCAGAAGAAGCCTTCACTTTTTCAACAGCGATATCTGCTCCTTCCAAAAACTTAGCCTCATCTTCATGAAAATCGATATACGAAAAACCAAAGGTGTTATCTGACCTTAACACCGTGCTGGAGATATGGACCTGATCATAGAGATAGAGTTCTCCAGCATCGATCCTAAGCCTGAAATTATCAATTTCATTCATGGCCTTCAACGCTCGGTACAGATAGTACATAAAGAAAGACTGTGATTTCTGCTTGGCCTGTTGGTAGGCAATACTTAGGTCCAACTCGGCCGTAATCCCATGGAACGGTTCGGGAAACTGCGAAAAGAATTCAAAGTGCTCTCTTCGTGCCCAATTTTCTACATCAAATTTCTTTCTCATATTGCGACAAAACTAATCATTACTCTTTTTTCCGAAAAACGATTGTGGATAATTCCCTAACAAAAACCAAAACCTCCATAGAAGGTTTCAAACTACTAAAGGTTTTTTACATTTGTCCTATAATCATCATAACCATAGATCATGAATAATAGATATGCTTTCCTCATACCACTTTTGGCACTCAGCTTACTTTTTTCCTGTGCTACACAACGGGAGATCCCCAATTCATTTGTCAACCTGAAAGAACAGATTCCAAATCTTGAAATCGACTTAAGGTATTATGGAAGCCATAACTTCCTGGGAAGACCGGTAAAAGGCTATGAAGCCAACAAGGTATTTATCAGCAAAGAAGCCGCCAGTGCATTGGTCCAGATCCAAAAAGAACTGAATGCACAAGGTTTAGGTATCAAGGTTTTTGATGCCTATAGACCGCAACAGGCAGTAAATAACTTTAAGGAATGGGCTTTGGATATTGCCGACACGGCAGCAAAAAAAGAATTCTATCCCGATGTGGACAAACGGAACCTGTTTAAATTGGGTTACATCGCCGAAAAATCTGGCCATAGCCGCGGCAGTACCATCGATCTAACCATCATTAACCTGAAAGACAAAAAAGAACTGGACATGGGAACCGGCTTCGACTATTTCGGCGAACCCTCTCACCATGATTACAGCAACCTCAGTCCTCAACAAAAAGCAAACCGAAAACTACTTAAGGACATCATGGAAAAACATGGATTCAAATCCATTGAAGAAGAATGGTGGCATTATACCCTGAAAAATGAGCCCTTCAAGGATCAGTATTTTGATTTTAAGGTAAGGTAGGTTTGAGCTTGTTTTTGAACCAGGATTAAAGGGATAAGAGGATAGACCAAGATCTGGTTTGAACCAGGATTAATGGGATGTGAGGATGGACCAAGATCATGGTTTGAACCAAGATTATGATCAAAATATAGTTGGAAAGTCCAGCATACTGTAGGGACGTATTGCATACGCCCGCCATATACAAACCATCAATAAACACCCATTTTGGGGTAAGCTCATATTCAATTTTTCAAAAAAAAGCACCCTTTTGGGTGCCTTTATATTTTCTTTTCATGATGCGGGTGTATGCAATACGCCACTACACTGTTTTTCGAGTTCTAAAACGGCGCATCATCTGGCATATCATTCATTCTGGATGGCATGGTTATACCTCCGCCGAAGTCGCCGAAATTACCTGATGGTTGGATTGCATTGCCCATTCCACCGCCGAAATCATTGAAGCTTCCGCCTTCAGGACCCATTCCGGAGAAATCATCCTCAAGATCGACGAACTTCACATATTTACCTACGAAGCGTAATGGTACAATACCCGTTTCACCGTTACGGTGTTTGGAGATAATTACCTCTCCCACCCCGACAGTGGAACGGCCTTCCTCATCTTCCAACAATCCATAGTACTCTGGACGGTAAAGGAACAGTACCATATCGGCATCCTGCTCAATTGATCCAGACTCACGTAAGTCGGATAGCATCGGACGCTTACTGTTTCCTGGTCTAGACTCTACCGCACGACTTAACTGCGATAAGGCCAAAACTGGAATGTTCAATTCTTTCGCTACTGATTTTAGGGCACGTGATATACTACCGATCTCCTGTTCACGGTTTCCGCCACCTTTACCATCGGCTTTACCATGCATCAGCTGCAAGTAATCGACGATTACCATCTGTATATCATACTGAGCCTTCAGACGTCTACACTTAGCGCGGAATTCAAACACGTTCAGTGCCGGTGTATCATCAATAATCAAAGGGGCTTCAGTCAAACGACCGATCCTAGAGTGCAATTGCTGCCATTCATGGTCGGCGAGATTTCCTTTTTTCAGTTTCTCCTGTTCAATCTCCGTTTCACCAGCGATCAAACGATTCACCAACTGTACGGATGACATCTCCAAGGAGAATACGGCTACCGCTTTATTATGGTCAACTGCTGCATTTCGCGCTACGGATAATACGAATGCCGTCTTACCCATTGCAGGACGAGCCGCAATAATAACCAAGTCAGAAGGTTGCCATCCGGAGGTCATTCGGTCCAATGCAGTCAGACCAGAAGGAATACCGGTCAAGCCATCTGTCTTCTCACGCAGGGATTCCAGTGAGGAAATTGCTTCACGCATGATATCGTCCATCTTTCTGGAATCTCTTCGCAGGTTGTTTTGGGCAATATCAAAAAGTGATTTCTCCGCATGGTCCAATAGGTCGAAGATATCCGATGTTTCATCATAGGATGAATTGATGATTTCCGTAGAGACCTTGATCAATTCACGCTGAATATATTTTTGTGAAATAATACGGGCATGGTATTCAATATTGGCCGCTGATACCACACGGTCTGTCAACTGCGTGATATAATAGGCACCACCTACCATTTCCAACGCTCCCATTTGGCGAAGTTCTGCCACTACGGTCAAGATATCGATCGGGGAAGTCTTCTGGAAGAGGTTATAGATAGCCTGAAATATCTTCTGATGCGACTCTTTATAGAACGATTCTGGCTTCAGGATATCGATGACTTCACTTAGTGCATTTTTCTCCAACATCAGGGCACCCAACACTGCCTCCTCTAAGTCCAATGCTTGTGGAGGGAGCTTGCCTAATCCGGAGACTAAGTTATTTAAGCTCGTTCTTTTCTTGTTGAAATTTGCACGACTAGGTTGTCCTGACGTACTGTTGTTAAATTCGTTTTCTAAAGACATACTAAAAAATATTTCTCGGCTTGATTCACCCTGTTTTCAAGGATAGGGTAACAAATGTAAGAAAAATAAAAGTCGCCCTACCATCAAGTTTTGAACAGTAAAATTTAGGTGCTTCAACAATCATGCAATAGCAGTTGTAAAACAGGGACTAATAATTAACATCAAATGTGAAGAACCTGTTAATAACTAAATATACGCATTAAAAATCAAGCCTTTACCCGAATGTGGATAAGATAGACCGTTGTGAATAACCTACACGAAAGGGTCATTCAAACAGTTATTTTAAGGCCTTTTACCCTCTTCAATTCATAGTCAGCGAGTTAAGCTCCTTCAGGTAGTCTTTAAGTTTATGAAAGCATTCCGGGTATCCGTAATTTTTGGTCTTTTGTTGTATATTTGTTGTGTATCAAATAACGCATCTACGGAAAATCCAGACCTCAATTCTGGAAAAAAGTATGAAGCCAAGTAAAATAAATTTCAATAAAATGAGGACAGTTTTAATCACTGGAGCCAGCTCTGGAATCGGAGAAGCTTGCGCCCTGGAATTGGCAAAAGAAAATAAATACAGGTTTCTTTTATGTGCCAGAAGAGTTGAAAAACTGGAAGAATTGATCCAAAAAATCAAAACCATCAACCCTAATACCGAAACCCATAGCTTTAAATTGGATGTCCGCAATGCGGAAGAGGTAGAAACCACCCTATCCAACCTTCCAGCAGCATGGAAAAAAGTCGACATCTTGATCAACAATGCAGGACTCAGCCAAGGTTTGGATTCCATCCAAGATGGACAGATTGGCGATTGGGACCGCATGATCGACACCAATGTCAAAGGCTTACTATATGTCAGCAAATTTGTCATTCCTTTGATGGAAGGCAGCGAACAGGCTCATATCATCAACATGGGATCCATTGCCGGCAAAGAGGTCTACCCCAATGGGAATGTCTATTGCGCAACGAAACATGCCGTAGACGCTTTGACCAAAGCGATGCGCATTGACCTCCTAGCCAAAGGGATCAAGGTCAGCAGTATTGACCCAGGCATGGTTGAAACCGAATTCTCTGAGGTGAGGTTCCATGGCGACAAGGACCGCGCAAAATCAGTTTACAAAGGATTGACTCCACTATCGGGACAGGACATTGCAGAAATCGTCTCTTTTATCCTTTCCAGACCCAAACATGTCAATATCAACGACCTGTTGGTTATGCCAACGGCTCAGGCAAACGGAACACTAGTTATTAGAAAATAAACAAATCATATATGTCATTAGAAGCAAAAATAACCCAAGATATCAAAGCGGCCATGATCGCAAAGGACAATGTTAGATTACGTGGACTGCGTGCCATCAAAGCGGCAATCCTATTGGCTAACACTGAAAAAGGCCATAGCGAAACATTGTCCGAAGACGCCGAAATCAAGGTCTTACAGAAATTAGCAAAACAACGCAAGGAGTCTGCCGAAATCTATCAGCAACAGGACCGTAAAGACCTATACACCATCGAAATCGAAGAATTGGAAGTTATCGAAGAGTTCCTTCCAAAACAATTGGACCGTGAGGCAATAGAAAACGTTGTGAAAGGCATTATTGCTGAAACAGGTGCTTCATCGATCAAGGATATGGGTAAGGTCATGGGCGCGGCAAACCAGAAACTTGCTGGTCAAGCTGATGGCAGAACGATTTCTGAAGTCGTAAAATCACTATTAAGCTAATCCATATATGGACTGGAGAATAAAGTCCTTTTCAGAATTAGACTCCCTGGAACTCTACAAGATTTTGCAGCTCCGGATCAATGTCTTTATGCTGGAACAAGATTGTCTTTATCCCGAATGTGATGATAAGGACCTCAAAGGGAAACATCTCTTTGCGATGGACCAAGATACCTGCATTGCTTATGCCAGGTTATTGCCCCCTGATGTCTCCTATCCGAAATGCAGTTCCATTGGAAGAGTGGTGGTCCATGCAGACTATCGGAAGCATCAATACGGTCAGCTCCTGATGAACAGAGCCATTGAACAGATCAAAATGGACTATCCAGACCTCCCTATCCGAATAAGTGCACAGGAATACCTGAAACGATTCTATACCGGTCTAGGATTCCAGATTGAGAGCGATGTCTATCTGGAGGACAATATCCCCCATTTAGAGATGGCTTTATATCCATAAGACTTGATGCATTGCAGTTCATAAAAAAGCCCTCGATGTTAATCATCGAGGGCTTTCTATATTAATGATAAAATTTTATCCAATTTGTTCCGGTATTACCTTCTGCTTTGGCATTACCCTTGTTCGAGGCATATTCGGAATTTTCAAAATATGTCTCGAATAAAACTAAACTGAGGTCAATAAAAATAGCCAAAAAAAAGGCTTTTTTTATCCATCAGATTATCTTGCTTTTACGGGACGTTGGCCAAAATGCCTATCTCTTTCAAAGGTCGACATATGCCTTTCTTTTTTTGCAGGATAGATATCATCCAAGGTAATCATAATACCAGTTTCTTCAACTTCTCCAAACTCATTGTTCCTAGCTGTTCCAAAAACACGCATGGTCGGTGAAAGATTCATATAGGTATTGATCAATGGAGGAATATTCTCATCCAGTTCCCTAACTTTGGCATTCAGCACTTTATAACCTTCCTTATAGTCCAGACCGTCAAAAATGCCTTCATGTTTGGTGATATCAGTTTTATAACCTAAATAAAGATCCTTTACAGGTTCTACCAAATTGTCAGGATCTGGAAAATAATGATTCATGAAATAGATCAGCAAATCCCTAGCTTCCTGATTATAATGCGGATACATGGTCACCTTTCCGAACAGGTATTTCACGTCCGGATTGATCAGGACCAATGCCCCAAGACCATCCCAAAGGTTATCCAAGGAGAAAATTCCCTTTCTATTGTCGATTGCCGGTTGGTATTTGGGTTGAACCCAAGAACGTCCCAATTCAATGGTATAAGGCAGGAAATCTTTTTTGAATTTTTCGGAAAAGTCAAAATAATGTGCTGTTGAAAGGTGAATTTCACCATCCTCAGCCGTTGCTTGATCACATTTTATCACGCGGTACCCAGCAATGATTTCTTCATCTTCTGGATTCCATGCGATCAGTTGATCGTAATTATGTTTAGAAGTATCGTTTTCGTCAATATCAAGAGGTAGACCTGTACCGCCGCCAGCTCCCCTAAAGGTCAGCTCTCTCAATCTACCAATCTCGCGCATTATATGAGGTGCGGTATGATAGTTCACTAGATAGACCTCATTACTGCCGTTATTGGTATAACGGACAAAGGCTTCCTTAGTAAGTTCTTTCTTGATTAGATCTCTATCTACCGGTTGAATTATTTCTTGCATAAATTATTTTTTACCATGAGCCATGGCATAAACCATTTCTTTTACTTCAGCTGCCCATTGACGTTCATTCTTACTGGTGTCAAAATGGGTATAGGGAATCTTCTCCCCAATCCTGATAGTTATGTCCTTTCCTCTTTGGGAGAACATCTCATCAGGTAAATATAACATTTCAATATTTGCTTTTAATCCTATTTTGTGTCTTATTCTTGATAGGTTGTAAAAGAAATTCGAGTTACGTCCTTCAATATAGACAGGAACGATATCTTTTTTATATTTTTTGGCTTTCGATATAAAGCTTTTTTTCCACTCGAGGTCTACGATCTCCCCTTTAATCTTCCTTGAGACAAGTCCAGCAGGGAAAACAAGCAAAGCATGGTCCGATGCATAGGCATTCTCAATTGCAGCAATAGCTGTTTTACTTTGACTACCGACTTTATTTACAGGAACGAATAAGGGTTCGAGGTTGCGGACATTCATCAGAATGTCATTGACCAAAAATTTCACATCTTTTCTATACTTCCCGATGGCCTGCATAAAAGCTACCCCATCTAAACCACCTAAGGGGTGATTGGAAGCAAAGATGACACTTTCATCTAAAGGAATATGCTCAGCGCCTTCCAAATGTACGTTAACCTTCAGCTCTTTTAATAATGAGTCTACAAAATCTAATCCCATGTCATCATGATACGTTCTCATGATGTAGTTTATCTCATCTTCGTGGATTGTCTTTGTTAAATAACTCAATAATGGCTTGGGTATCCATTTGGCTAAACCTGGACTTTTCTTTCGTATTACTTCCCTGATTTCAATAAACTTCTCTTGCTTTTGTAAGCTCATATTCTATAATACACTTTTATAAAAGTTTTGTAAAATTACATAATTAGTTTTAAGATGACTAAAACATCTTTTTATTTTATATCAAAATAATATTTTCACTACCTTAGCGATAATCGCATATTTAAACTAAAATTAAACGTTTTGCGTTTATTGTAGTTTAATAAATAAAAGGTTTCATGTATATCGGTGAAAACATATCAACGCTCTATACCGAAGTTCACCCGAACGATACGGTTGCTTTTTCGTTAGATAAAGTCAATGAGCTGCATTTCCATCAACTTCCTGTAGTTAAGGGCAAAGAATACCTCGGGCTTATTACCGAGGAGGACCTGCTATCGGCTGAAGATGAGGAAACTTTGATCAAGGAACTGAAACTTACCTTTCCATTTATCTATCTATACGATTATCAGCACATCTATGATGCCCTACAATATCTGGAGACCTATCAGTTTGACCTCTTGCCTATTGTCAACAAGCAAAAGGAATATGTTGGGGTCATTACCCAGAAAGATCTATTGAGATCGGTCAACCAAACGATCTCCAACCAGGATAAGGGCGCGATCATCGTCCTAGAGATGGAAGATCGGGACAATAGTTTGACCCATGTGGCCCATATCATAGAATCTGAGAACAGCAAGATTTTGAATACGGGAATCAGACCGATTGAGAATTCCAGCAAGGTTGAACTCACCATCAAGGTCAACAAAAACAATATTTCCTCAGTCTTGGCCTCTTTATGGAGACATGACTATGTGGTAAAAGCGACCTTCAACGATGGCTCTGATCAGAATGATATCCAAGAAAGATATAATCTTTTAATGAACTATTTGAACATTTAATTCTTAGAATTTTTCAACTTTGCGCAAAATATTATCAAAAGCATGAAAGAGCTGTCCATAGCAGTATACGGTCGAGAGTTTAACCAATCCGTGATTGGATATGTCATTGAACTATTTACCTACCTGCGTGAAAAGAATGTGCAAGTTTACATCCATCAGGATTTCCACAGTTTCCTTAAGCGCTTATGCAAGCTAGATTTTACCTTTAAGAAATTCAAGTCCCATAAAGATCTTCCTGCCGACATTGCCTTTATGCTCAGCCTAGGGGGCGATGGTACCATGCTCTCTGCCGCAACGTTGATCAAAGATTCAGGTATTCCATTGGCGGGGATCAATTTCGGCCGTTTGGGATTTTTGGCGAATATCTCCAAAAACCACATGGAGGAAGCATTGGACCAAATCCTTTCCAACAATTATCAGATCCAAAAACGTGCCTTGTTACAGGTAGAAAGTTCGGATGGTACCTTTATAAAGGGGGAGGATTTTGCACTGAACGATATTACGGTCTTTAGGTCGGACTCTTCCGCCATGATTACGGTACATGCAGTTTTGGACAATGAACTGTTGAACTCTTACTGGGCTGATGGTCTGATCATCGCGACCCCAACGGGTTCTACAGCTTATTCCTTAAGCTGCGGCGGCCCCATCATAATGCCTGGCAGTGGGAATTTTGTGATTACCCCTATTTCTCCACACAATTTAAACGTACGTCCTATCGTGGTGAACGAGAATATGCAATTGCGTCTTGAGATAGAGAGCAGGACAGAGAAATATATTTTGAGCTGTGATTCAAAAAGCCATACCTTGAGTACCAAAACCAGCTTATTGATCACAAAGGCACCTTTTAGTATAAACCTTATCCGATTGGCAAATGACCAATATTTTGGCATCTTGCGTGAAAAATTGCTCTGGGGTATCGATGTCCGAAATTATTAATAGGAGCTTCTATTCACTTTAATTCAATAAAATTTTTACAGGGATAATCTTAAAACCTGTATCTTTACGATAAAATCTGAAACTATTGGGACCAACATTCGAGATGAAAAGCGAATCAATTTTATTTTTTAATTCATTTGCAATCATTCCTATCATAAAAAATTTAGGACAAAAACTGCTTGGCCTCCTGATTGGATTACTTAACCTACATCATCAACTCCTTCTAGATTTACGATGCTTGATTGGCGATTCTGGATTTCCAGAAAGTCGAGTGGCATGGTCTGGATTAGGGTCGACACAAAACTATTCAAGCATAAATGAAATTATCTAATGAGTTTTAAAGATAAGATAGATAAAAACAGATTACCTCAGCATATTGCCATCATCATGGACGGCAATGGCCGTTGGGCAAAGGAAAAGGGCGAGCTTCGTGTCTTTGGCCATAAAAACGGCGTTACTGCAGTCCGTGAAGCATTGGAGGCATCTGTTGAAATAGGCCTCAACTATTTGACCTTATATGCCTTTTCCACCGAGAACTGGAACAGACCGCAATTTGAGGTAGATGCCTTGATGGAACTCTTAGTAAACTCATTGAACCAAGAACTACCCACTTTCCAAGAAAACAATATCCGTGTCAACAGTATTGGCCGCATGTCCGACTTACCTGCCCATTGTCAGGTGACGCTTCAATCTACCATTGAACAAACCAAGAACAATACTGGCTGTACATTGACCCTTGCCTTGAGCTATGGATCCCGCCAAGAGATCCTGGATGCGACAAAAACGATCGCTGAAAAAGTTAAAAAAGGTGAAATTTCCGTAGATGACATCAATGAAGAAATGTTTAGCAACAATCTTTATACACATGGCATCCCCGACCCTGACCTATTGATCAGAACCAGCGGTGAAGAGCGCATTAGCAACTATATGTTGTGGCAAATAGCCTACTCTGAGCTGTTTTTCCTCCCTATCATGTGGCCTGAGTTTTCTAGGGAAACTCTATTTGAATGTATTTACCTATATCAAAATAGAGAAAGAAGATTTGGGAAAACTAGTGAACAATTATAAGAAATCATTACTTTTGCAACATTTTAATTTCGACAGGCTTACTGTCAGAAATTCGTAATATTTCTTTTAACAAAAATTAACAAGACTTTGCTGTACTTTAGCAGACATAATAAAAAGTAGATGAAGCGTATAATTAAACTTTCTATTTTACTCACCTTCTTAATTTGCAATTTCGCGCAGGCTCAGATAACAGGAAATAGGCCTTTGAATTTGAACAATCCAGATGACATTACTTATTTGGACCCTAAAAACTATGTTATCGGTGGAGTAACCGTTACTGGAGCACAGTACCTAGACTCCGAAGTCCTCGTCACCATCTCCAAATTATCAGTTGGGCAATACATCGAGGTTCCTAGCGAACAAACATCAAATGTAATCAAGGATTTGATGGCGCAAAACCTATTTGAAGACGTTCAATTATATGCTACCAAAATCCAAGAAGAAACGATCTTCCTTGAAATCAGGGTGGTGGAAAGACCACGATTGACCAGGATCGACATCAATGGACTGAGCAAATCGCAAACAGAGGAAGTCCGCAAGCGGTTAAATACCAATGCCGGTAAAATTGTCAATGACAACCTCCTATTAACGACCAAAGCCACTATCGAGAAATTCTTAAGGGAAAAATCCTTCCTTTATCCTGATATCAAGATTACGACGAAACCTGACTCTGCTCAAGCAAACAACGAAATTGTCGTGGTGGATGTGGAAAGAAATAAAAAGATTAAAGTCAACAGCATCAATTTCACTGGAAATGAAGAATTCAGCAATAAGCAGTTGACTAAATTCATGAAAGGTGTACGTCCTAGAGCATGGTTCAGAGTATTCGGACCTGGGAAGTTCAAGGATGATAAATATGAGGAAGCAAAAACAAACCTGGTTGCCAAAATGCAAGACAAAGGTTTCCGTGATGCTCAAATCTTAAAAGATACCGTAAGACGTCATGACAACAACGAAGTTGCCATCGACATCGATGTATATGAAGGTCCTAAATATTACGTAGGTAATATCTCATGGTCAGGAAACTCAAAATTCAAAGACTCTACCTTAAATATCCTATTGGGTATCCAACACGGTGATGTTTACAGTGAGGAAAAATTAAACTCCAAATTGAGTGGTCCGACCAGGAACTCGGATGATATCGCTGCGATTTACCAAAACGACGGTTACTTAACATTCAGTGTTCAACCGGTGATCAAACGTATCTACCAAGATACCATCGATCTGGAAATCCAGATGTTTGAGGGTAAGCAATATACGATCAACAATGTAATCCTGAAAGGTAATGATGTGACGAACGACCGTGTTGTCCTACGTTCTATCTATACCAAGCCGGGTCAAAAATATTCGCGTGAGCTATTGGTAAGAAGTGTTCGTGAGATTTCCCAATTAGGGATGTTTGATGAGCAGAAGGTTCAACCTATGCCGACCAACCTAAACTACGAAGAAGGTACGACAGACATTGAATTCTCGGTGGCTGAAAAACCATCCGATCAGGTTGAGCTATCCGGAGGTTATGGTGCTGGTCAGGTAATCGGTACATTGGGTCTGACCTTTAACAACTTCTCTACCAGCAATTTCTTCAAGAAAGAATCATGGAAACCACTTCCAAGAGGAGACGGACAGAAATTGAGCATCCGTGGACAGACTTCAGGAAAACGCTATCAATCCTATAGCTTCTCCTTCTCAGAGCCATGGTTAGGTGGTAAGAAACCTATTTACTTTGGTTTGAGTGCCTATATCTCGAATTCACAATTACAACGTTATAACTATTTGGAAAACCGTTATGAGGATTATGAGGGTATCCCTAAAATCCAGATGCACGGTGTGACTGCGACATTGGGTAAACGTCTTCAATGGCCAGACAACTATTTCCAGATCAACAGTTCATTGTCTTACCAACGTTACTTCTTGGATAACTATGGTGGTATCTTCGTTTTCTCGGATGGTACAGCATACAACATCAACTTTACCCAAGAGATCAGCCGTAACTCTATCGATGCGCCGATCTATCCTACTTCTGGTTCACATATCAAGTTCTCGGTTCAATTGACGCCTCCATATTCAATGTGGAACAACATGAACTATGAAACTGCTCCAGACAATGAAAAGTATAAATTCACGGAATACCATAAATGGAAATTTGATTCCCAATGGTATACCAAGATCGCTGGTAAATTGGTATTGAAAGCACAGGCGCAGTTTGGTTACTTAGGAAATTACAGCTCACAGGCACCAATTTCCCCATTTGAGCGTTTTAAATTAGGTGGTGATGGTATGCAAGGGTTTGACTTCTTACAAGGATCTGAGATCATTGCGATGCGTGGATACGCGAACGGCGCATTGATTCCAGCATCTACAGGAAGCAACCAACAAGGTATCGCCATCCAGTCTGGTAGCCCGATTTATGCGAAGTACCAGATTGAATTACGTCACCCGATCATGTTAAATGACCAAGCAACGGTATTTGCCTTGGCATTTGCTGAAGCAGGTAACACTTGGAACAAATTTGATGAAGTAAATCCATTCAAGGTTCGTCGTTCAGTAGGTGTTGGTGCACGTATCTTCTTACCGATCTTCGGTATGTTGGGTATTGACTACGGTCATGCATTGGATCCAATCCCTGGATTGACTACGGATCGCTGGAAACAAAACTTCACATTCAGTATAATCCAAAATATGGGTGGGTTCTAATTAAACTTTTTAATAATTAAATTGTCTTAAACATAGAATTTAAAAAATAATATGTCGATGAAAAGAATAGGAATATTAATCGTGATGTTAACCATGTTGGGTTCAGTTTCGTTTGCCCAGAAATTAGCATATGTAGATTCAGAATATGTCATGAAACATATCCCTGAATATAATTCAGCTCAGAAGCAATTAGATGATCAATCTAAGGTATGGCAAGCTGAGGTTGATAAGCAATACGCAGAAATAGAACGTATGTATCAATCCTATCAAAAGGATCAGGCGAACTTAAATCCAGATATGCGCAGACGCCGCGAGGACGAGATCGTAAATAAAGAAAAGGCCGTAAAGGAATTCCAACGCAGCAAATTTGGTTTCGAAGGAGAACTTTTCAAACAACGTGAAAACTTGATGAAACCTATACAGGCTCGTGTTAGCAAAGCTATCCAAGATGTAGCAGCTGCAGGTCAATTTGATTTCATTATGGATAAAAGAAGTGAAAATGCGTTCCTTTATGCCAATCCAAATTTGGATAAAAGTAACGATGTTATCACGAAATTAGGGTTGAAACCTAATCCTTATTTAGCGAACTAATAATTTTTATTATAATTGCGAACTAATTTATTATTTAACATAAAACAAAACAAGAATATCCTTATATCCGAAAATATAAGACTAACAAAAAAAGCATGAAAAATTTATTGAAAAGTGTAGTATTAGCAACAGGAATTTTATTGGCGGGTAACGCAGTAAATGCACAACAAAAAATTGGACATATCAACACAGCTGAAATTGTTCAGTCTACCAATGAGTTCAAAGCTGCTGAAGGTCAAATGCAAACCTTACAAGAGACTAAGCAAAAGGAAATTCAAGGTATGATCAGTGAGTACCAAAAGCAACAAAACAATGCGAACGAGAAATTGAGAAACCGTAGTGAAGCGAACAAAGAAACTGTAGATGCAGAGGTTCAAACTATCGCTAACACTATGCGTGAAATGGAAACTCGTATCCAAAGTGTTCAACAAGCTGCACAAGAAGAAATTGGCAAAAAACAACAAGAATTATACGCTCCTATCGAGCAAAAAGTAATGACTGCTATCAATGCTGTAGCTAAAGAAAAAGGCTATGCATATGTTTTTGACATCTCTTCTGGTAGTGTTCCTTACTTCCAAGGTGGTGACGACTTGACTGCAGACATCAAAACTAAATTAGGTGTTTCTGCTACTGCTGCACCAGCTGCTGCTCCAAAGAAATAATTCCGAAAGCTAAAGGATAAAAAAAAGATCAACCCCTGGGTTGATCTTTTTTTATTTCCATCCGATTGGATCGGGAATGATCATCTTATAGATTTCCTTTTTTCATTTCATCCATGGCAAAATTGGCTGCACGAGCTGTCAAGGCCATAAAGGTCAGGGAAGGGTTTTGTGTGCCGGTCGAAGTCATGCTGGCTCCATCCGTGACAAAAACATTCTTACAGTCATGTACCTGATTCCATTTGTTCAGAATGGAAGTTTTAGGGTCGTTCCCCATCCTCGCTCCTCCCATTTCATGGATATCTAATCCTGGGTTCTGCTGACTGTTGTGCTGACTGATATTCTTCGCACCTATATAATCTAACATCTCCGCTCCTTGATCCAGGAAGTCTTGCATGCTCTTTTGGTCATTATCGTCATAGCCAACATTAAAGATGAGCTGCGCCATACCGTATTTATCTTTAAGGTCAGTACTTAAACGAACATGGTTTTCCGCTTTTGGAATGGTTTCACCTTGCATCATCATACTGATCCCCCATCCACCTACTTCAGACAGGCTATCTTTAAAGTCCGCCCCTACTTGCATCTCACTACTTCCTCCACGGCCACGATATGCACCAAAGAAAGAGGCATAACCGCGAAGGAAGTCCATTTCCTGTTTCTTCACATTCCTGAAGTTGGGAATAATTGGTTGTGTAGGTCTGCGACCGTAATAATACATATCCTCAAAACCATCAATGTTCGCAGAAATTGAACCCAGGTAATTATGGAAAGCGATATATTTACCAAGTAGACCCGAGTCATTACCTAAACCATTTGGAAACCGCTTGGAGGTCGAGTTCAATAAAATCTGGTTACTTGCGATGGTAGAAGCATTCACAAAAATCACCTTCGCGAAATATTCGGAAGTTTTCTGGGTTTCGGCATCAATTATCCTCACTCCTGTGGCTTTCTTTTGGTCCTCACTATAGATAATAGATTCCACGATGGAATTAGGCCTGATGGTTAAATTTCCTGTTTTAGCGGCCCATGGCAAGGTAGATGAATTGGAACTGAAATAACCGCCAAAGGGACATCCCCGTTGACACATGGTCCTGTTCTGGCACTTGGTCCTTCCCTGTGCGATATGGATTGGCTGAGGGTCTGTAATATGGGCACAGCGCCCAGCAATGACCTGCCGATCCTTATACTTGCTCGGTAATTTCTTTTGGATCATCTGTTCCACCGCATTCAGGTCAAATGGAGGAAGAAATTCACCATCGGGCATGGCTGCATTGCCATCTCGATTTCCTGAAACTCCAATGAATTTTTCTACGTGACTATACCAAGGGGCAATATCGGCATATCGGATAGGCCAATCTACGGCAAATCCATCCCTGGCAGGCCCTTCAAAATCATGATCGCTCCATCGCTGTACCTGTCTTGCCCATAACAGCGACTTACCGCCTACATGATACCCCCTGATCCAATCAAAGGGTTTTTCCTGCACATATTCCTGATCCTTGTCCTTGGTAAAGAAATGCATGGCATCCTCATTGAAGGCATAGCATCTGGAGGCAATAGGATTCTCCTGTTTAATTTTAAGTGGCACCCGATTATGATGATCAAATTGCCAAGGATCCATATAAGCAGTTGGATAGTCCTTGACATGCTGCACATCAAAACCACGTTCCAAGACTAAGGTCTTGAAGCCTTTTTCACAGAATTCTTTTGCTGCCCATCCTCCGGAGATCCCCGATCCAATGACGATAACATCAAAGTTGTCGTTACTATTTGCCATCTCTTGATTGTTTGTAAGATTTTAGCCTGTACCCAAAATAGCCTGAATGATCAGATATTCACCATATTTGACACAGGAAGCTTGTTTTTTAAGGTTGATAATAGCTTGCAATATACAAAATGGGGCTTAATTATCAGGGCTATTTGTTGTATCAATTATTATACTTAACTTGATTTTCAGGCTCTTAATCATTATTGAATCCTGTCAATTATTTTTAATCTTTCTAAATAATTTATTATGCATGCATAGTATAATCTGATTAATTATATTTGTTAACCTAAGTATTAAACTATGATAAGTCAACTCATTTTTGGTATTATCTTACTGGCGGCCTTGGTCTTATTTTACAGGAATGCGAGTAAAATCTATAGAAATATAAAGCTAGGTAAATCGGTTGATCGCTTTGACCAGCCTGGAGAACGCATCAAGATCATGCTGTTGGTAGCTTTTGGACAGAAGAAGATGTTCAAGCGCCCCATTCCAGCTTTGCTCCATTTATTTGTGTATGTAGGTTTTGTCATCATCAATATCGAGATGCTGGAAATCGTGATTGATGGGTTATTTGGCACCCATCGTGTATTTTCAGAAGCATTGGGCGGACTATATGATTTCCTGATTTTCTCGTTTGAGATCTTGGCATTCTTGGTTTTGATGGGATGTGTGGTCTTTATGATCCGCAGAAATGTGCTGAAGGTCAAGCGCCTGAATCAAAGCGAACTGAACAATTGGCCAAAAACGGATGCCAACCTGATCCTTACAGCAGAGATCTTATTGATGGCTGCCTTTTTAACGATGAATGCTGCAGACCTAAAATTACAGGTCCTTGCAGTTGATGGCTATCATGCAGTGGGTTCCTTTCCAATCAGCTCCTATTTAGTTGGCATCCTTCCGGATTCGCCGGAGGTATTGATTGGGATTGAAAGATTCTGCTGGTGGTTCCATATCATTGGGGTCTTGGCTTTCCTGAATTACTTACCGATCTCCAAACATTTACATATCCTATTGGCATTCCCCAATACCTATTTCAGCAGATTGGAACCAAAAGGCGAGTTCAACAACATGCCATCTGTGACCGAAGAGGTGAAAGTGATGTTGGATCCTAGTCTCCCGCCCCCTACTGGCGAACCAAGCCGATTTGGGGTCAAGGATGTTCAGGACCTGACCTGGAAGAATCTTTTGGATGCCTATACCTGTACGGAATGTGGCCGTTGTACATCGGCATGTCCTGCAAATATGACCGGGAAATTGCTGTCACCTCGTAAGATCATGATGGATACCCGTGACCGTATAGAAGAGGTTGGAAAGAATATAGACAAGAATGGAAGCTTTGTAGAGGATGGAAAGGCTTTATTGGACACTTATATCAGTAGAGAGGAGATTTGGGCCTGTACGAGCTGTAATGCCTGTGTGGAGCAATGTCCAGTCAACATCAATCCATTGGAGATTATCATAGGACTAAGGCAGTATGCCGTGATGGAAGAATCTCAGGCCCCATCCAGCATCAATAACATGTTCTCTAACTTAGAGAATAACGGTGCGCCGTGGAAATATGCACAGGCAGACCGTGCGAATTGGGCAAATCAATAATATTTAAAATCATGGAAAATCAATTACATATACCTACCGTTGCAGAGTTAGTTGCCAAGGGCGAAAGCCCAGACCTGTTGTTCTGGGTTGGCTGTGCAGGAAGTTTTGACGAACGTGCGCAGCGTATTACCAGGGACATCTGCAAGATCCTCCAACATGTAGGCATCAAATATGCCATTTTAGGGACCGAAGAAAGCTGTACCGGCGATCCGGCAAAGCGTGCAGGAAATGAGTTTTTATTTCAGATGCAGGCAATGATGAACATCCAGGTACTGGATGGTTATGAAATCAAAAAGATCGTTACGGCCTGTCCGCATTGTTTCAATACCATCAAGAATGAATATCCAAGCCTAGGTGGCCATTACGAAGTGATCCACCATTCGCAGTTGATCCAATCCTTAATCGACGAGGGTAAACTGAGACCTGCCGATGGCCATGAATTTAAAGGGAAGAAGATCACCTTCCATGACCCTTGTTATCTAGGACGTGGGAACGGGGTATATGAGGCCCCTCGCAAAGCACTAGAGGTACTGGATGCTGACCTTGTGGAACTAAAACGCTGTAAATCGAACGGTTTGTGCTGTGGTGCTGGTGGCGCCCAGATGTTCAAGGAACCTGAAAAGGGTAACAAGGATATCAATGTAGAGCGAATTGAAGACGTCATTGAATCCAAAGCGAGCATCGTTGCTGCCGCATGCCCATTCTGCATGACCATGTTGAGCGATGGTGTCAAAGTAAAAGAAAAAGAACAGGAAATCAAGGTGCTGGATATTGCGGAGATTACGGCAAAAGCCAATAACCTGTAGGGAAACATAATGGGCCAGTAGTAAGGCCTAAAAAATCCCCTTTGTTGATAATCAAAGGGGATTTTTTGTTGGGTTTAATTTAGGGGAACAAAAAAAAGAAGCTATCTAAGCAAGATAACTTCTTCTATCATTTTCAGGGTGCCCAGGAGCAGATTCGAACTGCCACACCCAATAGGGCGCCACCCCCTCAAGATGGTGCGTCTACCAATTTCGCCACCTGGGCTTAGACATCGCAAAAATACTCTTTATTTTGATTTTTGCAACGAATTTAGACCTTTTCCTTCTTCAGATTTTTATTGATCAATGTTTGGATTATTCCATCAGCCAGACCGATACGTGGCGCCATGATATTCTTCAGGTGCCCTACTTTCATTATGGTCAAAAAGATCTCGGAGGCCGGAATAATAACGTCAGCCCTATCTTGCTTTAATTCAAGCACATTGATCCTATCTTTCAATGAATAAGAGTTCAGGTATACATATAAAGCTTTCAGTTTCGCATATGAAATTGGCTTATCAGCTTTTTCATTAGCTAAACGAGATAGCTTGTTGATGTTACCTCCACTTCCTATACCATAAATATTCTTATACCCTTTGGTAATGTTCTTCACCCATAACTTCATATCATCCCATGTCTCCGGACTATCTTGATTATCCAAGATACGGATAGTACCTAGGTTAAAGGATCTAGAAGCCACCAAGTCACCATTGGCGAACAATGATATCTCGGTACTACCGCCACCTACATCGATATATAGATAAACCTTATTTCTGTCCATGCTGGTATGGCTATGCACATTGTATATGATCTGGGCCTCTATTGCCCCATCAATGATATCAATGTCCACGCCTGCTTCCTTACATGCCTTGACAACATCCTTTCCATTGTCTGCATCACGCATGGCAGATGTAGCGCAAGCCATATAATCGGAAACCTTATAGACATCCATGAGGTTCCTGAAAGCACTCATGGTCTTGATCATGCTCTCAAATTTTCCTTCAGAAATATGTTGATGTATAAAGGCGTCGTCTCCCAATCGAAGGGGAACCCGAAGTAAAGTGTTTTTGTTAAATGTGATTTCGTTCTCTCTTACAATAATATCGGCAATCAACAGGCGGACTGCATTTGAACCGATATCAATAGCGGCATATCTCACGTTATATTAGATTTGAAAAGTTTAACAATGTTAAAAATCCTAAATTAACTAAATGTAAACTTTATATTAAATAGAAGTTTTATTTATTTGGTCCTAGAATCTCTAACTGCCAAAGAATTTGGTCTTTAGTGACAAAGTAAGGTTCATCTTCCCGAATTGTGCGATAGACTTCATCGAATAATTCCATGTAATTCCCTAATTCAGCAGGAACAAACCTAGAAACCAAATTACCTTCTTCATCCGGACTGGTCAAGACCCCTTCCATTCCTTCAGGCTCGATTCCATAGGCAGGATTGTTAGGGAGCATCCCATCGATCAATTGTGCTTCTTGCACGTCGGTTCTATTTTTGATGAAACTACCCTTGGTGCCATGGAGCACAAAACTAGCTTGAGGATTGGCCACTAAAAGACTAGCTGTGATATACACATTCAAGCCAGAGGTATAATTCAGGATAATACAACCATAGTCATCCACAATGGAACCTGGCCTATAAACGCCCCGAACCTTGGTCATCGCTTTAGGCTTGCCAAATAAGGAAATAGCCTGGTCAAGTAAGTGTGAACCGAGGTCGTAAATGACCCCTGATGCTGGGATTTTAGTTTCTTTAAACAGCTTTGGACCCAACTCTGGTTTAAAGCGATCAAAGCGAATGTGCAATTCGATAGGACGCCCAACCTCATTGTTCTCTATGACCTTCTTCAGTGCCAGGAAATCGGTATCAAAACGGCGGTTATGGAAAGGTAAGATATGTTTTCCCATATCATTTGCCACCTTAAAGAGCACATTTGCTTCCGGTGCAGTTGGTGCAAAAGGCTTTTCGATCAGCACATGTTTGCCGGCCTTCAGAGCTTTTAACGCGAACTCAACATGGGTATCGTTGGGAGTGTTGACAATGACCAATTCAATCTCAGGATCGTTGATCAAGTCGTCTACTGAATCATAGCTGATGATATTTGGGTATCTATCCTGCGCCAATTTCTTGGATCGCTCTACAATTCCTCTTAATTCGAAGTTTGGGTTAACCTCTATAAATGGCGCATGGAATACCCTTCCGGACATTCCATACGACAATATACCTGTAACTATTTTGTTTTCTGTCATTTATCTTTGCTTAGTGATGCGCATGGGCATCTGCTTTACCACCTACGGCAGTAAACAACTGAGCAACAGTTTCTGTTTGGGATTGTGCAAAATCACGCAAATCTTTATTGGTATTACGAGAAAGTCTTCTGAATTGTTCTTTTACCAAAGCAACTTGATGTTGGATATGGCTTAAGTACTCCTGGTCAGAATAAACTTTAGCATGTTGTAAAGCCAAAGGAGCTGCAGAATCTGCGATAGTAGAATCATTAACAACAACTGGAGCTTCATTCGGTTCAACGGCAATATTTTCTTGGCCTTCACCTGTGAATTTCTCCGTTCCTAGGATTGGGAAATCAACATGGTATTTAGTCGCCAATGAATCCATTTGAGGAAGGATATCAGAGAAAAATTTAGCAGCTTTTGCGGCAGCATCTTTCGCCTGTGCATTACCCACTGTAGCTACATGCTCTGCGTAGGATACCTCATAAGGTGCGATGGACCCTACTTGTCTGAAGAAAGCATACGCATCACCATCAACCAATGTCGTATGTGTGTATTTCAATTGGTTTTCATCAGCCGTTTTGAAAACACAAGAAGATAAAGAAGTACTTGCAAGAACTGCTGCAACTAATAATGTATTTAATTTCATCGCTTTATTATTTTAAAAACACACAAAAATAAAAAAATATCCCTATTAATGCCTATTTCTATCTAATTCAAAATCAATCTAAGCTAAATTTCTTCCTGCATTCACCACTCCATAAATGGTACGGCCAATTAATTTGCGGTATGTTTCTGCTTTAGACTCTTCCATTTTCTGCTTTTCAAGCAAACGGATGGCATAATGCTGGATAATCAACAATGGAAGGATAATTTTTTCTCTTTCTAAAATAGAAGCTCTTTCCACTGGATAATTTTCCATTAATTCTTTCATGCCGGTCAGTTTTAACAGATATTTCTTGGTTAAATCGAACTCATCTTTCAACATTGTCCAGAATTCACCAAATCTTGCATCGTCTTTCATATAGGACGTGATATCAAAATTGGACTTTGTCATGGACATCATACAGTTGTCGATTACCGTATTGAACATACCTGAAGTTTCGTACAGGTTCTTCACATATGACCAAAGGTTATTGTCCTCTGCCCATTGCAAAGCCGAACCTACACCAAAGAATCCAGGGATATTCTGTTTCAACTGGCTCCATGAAGTCACAAAACTGATGGCACGAAGGTCTTCCAACCTCAATTCCCTACCCGAATTTCTCTTCATCGGCCTGCTGGAGATATTCATGCTGGATAGTGATTTCAATGGACTTAAGGTTTCCAGATATTTCAGGAACAAAGGATGATGCCTTAATTCCAAGAATTTCTGATGGCTCTCTGCTGCCATGCGATCGATTACATCTTTCTGCTTTGCTGTCAATGTATCGCCTACCCTTTGCTGCAGATCAGAGATCAAACCTGCATGTAGCAATTGTTCAATATTATATTTTGCAGAATCCAACGAGCCATACTGACTACTGATGGTCTGACCTTGGATCGTCAATTGAATGTGGTTGTTTTCGATCTCCTTACCCATGGAAGCATAGAAACGCTGGGTTTTACCACCGCCACGCGCTGGAGGGCCACCACGACCGTCGAAGAATATCAGATCCACATCATACTCCCTTGAAATGGCTGTCAATTCGATCTTAGCTTTATAGATCGACCAGTTGGCCATCAGGTAACCGCCATCCTTGGTGCTATCAGAGAAACCCAGCATAATGGTCTGTTTGTTTCCTCTTTTCTTCAGGTGAGCAGCATACACGGGATTTGAATATAAGCTGCGCATTACGTCGGCTGCATGCTTCAGATCATCAACGGTTTCGAATAGAGGAACAAAATCCATGGTTAGATCTTTCTTGGTCCAGCCCTCCCATAGGAATAGCTGCATCAAGCCCAAGATATCGGATGCCTGTTGGCAATTGGAAATTATAAAGCGTTGAACAGCTCTTTCACTTCCTGTGGATTGGATTTCCTTTATCAATCGGATAACCTTAATGGTATCTTCGACAAGTGGATCTATGCCATCTTGCAATTCTAGGTTTGCTTCGGTGAATTTGATGTGTTTTTCCTTCTCTTCTTCCGAGCCTTCAATCTCTTTTAGTTTAATTCCCGTCTCTTTTGGATAGGTTTTTACCAACCAATCAAAGGTACTACGCAAGGCACTGCTGTCTTGGCGGATATCTAAAGTCGTGAAATAGCAGCCGAAAGTTTGGACTTTTCGTCTCAAATCTTCCACGATCTCTACAAACAGTCCGTCATGGTTTTCTTTCAGAACGCGAATGATCTCGGTCAGGTTGTGCAAGATCCTTTCTGTTTCATCAACAGGTTTATCACTTGGGTTGAAACTGTTTTCATAGAACAGCTCTTGTAGCTCTTCCATGTACTGTTCCACCCCACGGAAGGTAATCCTTCTTTTTACGATCCTGAAATCACGATAATAACATCTAAAGAGAATGGTTCTCAACAGATTTGCCACCTTTTTCGTGCTTTCCCAGGTCACATTTGGATTCCCGTCACGGTCGCCACCTGGCCAAAATCCTAACTCGATAAGGTGATTGACATCCTTAGGATTGATTTCCAGCTCATCTTCTATTTTAGCTTCGATTCCCGATGCAACACTATAAAAGACGTTTTCAAGGAACCAAGCCAAACTGATGGCCTCATCCACCGGAGTCGGACTTTGCTTATTGATAAATGGTGTTTTCCCTAATTGCTGAAGCAACAGGTGTATGGTTGGAATATCGTTTTTCTTGAGTTCATCAATCAGGTCATTGATGATGGACAGCACTGGACCAGGATAGAACTGGGTCGGGTGTGCGGTCAAAACTAACCTAACGGACATATCCTTTAATCTGGAAACGACCTGTTTCTTTAATTGGGGATTTGTCTGGGCCAGATTGAAAATGGATTCCAATCCGCCGGTTTCATCGCTTTTTCCAACGGCCTTGAAGGCAGAATCTTCCACCGCATCAAATAAAACAACCTGACGTTCTATATATTGAACAATGCGAAATAACAAGTCTAGACGGTCATCTTCCTGAACGTACTGCTCATATTGACCGAAGAAACTATCGATGATAACCTCAGGCGATAAATGCTCCTCCACTCCTTTTTCACAATGGGTCGTAAAAAATGGTAGGATAGTCCCCGTATGCTTTACCCTTTGAAAGGGCAAAGTCAAGAACAAACTTTTATATAAATCGAACCTCGTGAGGACTTCATTCTGAAAAGCTATTGTCTTTTGGCTTAATCTCATAGTAAGTAACGTATCTTGATTTTTGATAGTTGATTTGTGAACAAACACAAATATATCATTTTAATATCTTTTTAAGTAACTAATTGTATTATTTACACTAACTAAACAAAAATATTGCTATTTTGATAATGCAGGCTATGTGTTTAAATATGGAAACTTTAAAATCAATCTCATATTTCCTCAGTTTAAGGAACGGATCATTAATATTTTCACGACATGGGTTCAATCGCTTGGATAATTAAAGATTTTATTGAATTTCATGCATTTTACTCCATTATTTAACCACTGCTTACGTATCTTTGTTTCGACAAAACATGAAAAAAACCAAAGAATTAAGCAATTTCTTCTACAGTCAGTATTTTGCTGACGGTCTTCGCATTACCATTGGTTGTGTTGTTCCCATTTTGATCTGTGCCTCTTTGGGCAAAT
Organism: Sphingobacterium sp. LZ11T8; assembly: GCF_024261425.1. NCBI lineage: Bacteria > Pseudomonadati > Bacteroidota > Sphingobacteriia > Sphingobacteriales > Sphingobacteriaceae > Sphingobacterium > Sphingobacterium sp. LZ11T8. Next base: position 467,993 of record NZ_JANBZY010000003.1, read on the forward strand.
TCCTCTTGGGAACCTATATTTCTTTGGGGGCATTATTAGTGGGACTTTCCGACACACCTGGAGCTCCATCGCATCGCAGAACGGGGATGATCGCTTGCTTAATCGTATGTATCCTGACCCAGTTCATCACCTTTTTAGCCAATGGGAATATTTGGATCATGGCTGTCGTATTGGGCTTTCTTTGTTTTACCTATTCCATGTTTGCCGTCTTCAATGCACGAGCAGCCACCGTTGGATCGATGGGGATCCTGATCATGCTGATCTATGTCGATGATGTGAACAGCTTCCAAGAGGAAATCATGCTCCTCTTCTATTTCTCCCTAGGTGCTATTTGGTATATGCTCATCAGTTTCTCGATTACCCAGGCTAGACCCTATCGATTGGCCCAACAGGAGCTTTCAGAAACCATTAGGCACGTAGGTGATTTCATTAGACTTCGCGCAAATTTCTATGATATAAATAAATCTATTGATGAGAACTATACTAAACTCATCGACAAACAGATTGAAGTACATGAGCATCAAGAAAATGTGCGGGATCTCCTTTTCCAAAGCAAAAGGTCCATTAAGGACACCACCAAAATTGGCCGGTACCTGACCTTGACCTTTAATGATGTAGTAGATCTATTTGAACAGTCCATGACCACGCATTATGATTATGAATTGATCAGAAAGGAATATGGTCATACGGGTATCTTAAAGGATTTTAAGCACCTGTTGCTTAAGACAGCAAACGAATTGGACCACCTTGCCTATCAATTGAATGCCAATCGTGTCCCAAAGCCGCTGTACAATTTTAAGGAGGATATTGAAAACATCATGCGCTCCATCGATGCGCTCGAGAAAAAAGAAAATATCAATAGTATCCCGCTGAAAAAGATCTTGATCAGCGTGAGGAACATCAGCATTTTTATCCATAATATCTATAATTATGCGGTTGTAAGACCGAACAACATCAAGAAACAGGAAATCGAGGAAGCATCTAAGTTTATCCAAACCGAACATATTGACTTGAGAAAATTGAAGGATAACCTTTCCTTCAATTCAAGTATTTTCCGACACGCTCTACGGATGGCTATCGTAATGGCCATTACCTATGTCGTTTTCAATCTGGATTTTTTCAATATCGGCACTATGGGAAGTTATTGGATATTACTGACCATTATGGTGATCTTGAAACCAGGGTTCGGATTGACCAAAGAAAGGAACTTCCAACGCCTCTTGGGGACTATCATAGGGGGAATCATAGGCGCAATAATCTTGATGACCGTACATTCGGAGGTGGCCAGGTTTGTTATTTTGATATTCTTTTTCTTGATTGCCTATAGCCTATTCCGAGTAAATTATATTATGGCAGTCATGTTCATGACGCCATACGTCTTGATTATGCTGAGCTTTTCAGGACTCAACACTTTTGAGGTTGCTAAGGAAAGGATTTTCGACACTTTCCTGGGTGGTATGATCGCCTTCTTATCGAGTTATATTATTTTTCCAAATTGGGAAAGTTTCCAGGTCAAGAACAATATCAGGCAATTGTTGATTGCCAATTATAAATACCTCGCTCAGGCGGTTAGGATTTTATCAGGCGAGGAGATCACGGTGACCAGCTATAAGCTTTCGCGGAAGGAACTCTACATTGCTTCTGCCAATATGGGTTCTACATTCCAGAGAATGCTCTCTGAACCTAAATGGAGGCAAAAGAGCACCAAAGAGGTCAATAGATTGGTTATCTTAAACCATATCCTTTCCTCCTATGGAGCCACCTTGCTAACGCAATTAACGGAAGCTACAGATACTAACTACACCAAGGAACACTTGACACTCTTGAAAAAGGTGCTTCAGAATGTCAGCAAATCTATCGAGGCTGTTCCCATTAAAGGTGCAGATGAATTTATTCCTGTAAGTGATTTTCCCGAGATTACGCCTGAAACGTTGAACCCCGTGGAAACCAAATTAATTACAGAACAATTGCAATTTTTAAATAAAATTTCCTCAGATTTATACAAATCTACCTTGGATGTGATGGAGAAAGAAAGCGCTATCCATCCTGGACAAATAGAAATGGCTAATGGACAACTTAATTGATGTATTGATAGTAGGCGGAGGTCCGATTGGGATCGCCTGTGGAATTGAAGCAAAGAAAAACAACTTAAGCCATGTAATCATTGAAAAGGGCTGTTTGACAAACTCCCTATACAATTATCCGATCAACATGACTTTTTTCTCCACCTCGGAGCGATTGGAGATCGGCGACACGCCTTTTGTCACAACAAACCCCAAGCCCAGACGTGCAGAAGCTTTGGAATATTATCGTCGGGTAGAAAAGAAGTTCAATTTAAAAACCCATCTATTTGAAGAGGTATTGACCATCAACAAAATTGATGGCACTTTTCAGGTCACTACCACCAAATCGATCTATAGAGCCAAAAATGTAATCGTAGCTACAGGTTTTTATGATATCCCAATGTACCTCGGAGTACCGGGTGAAGGTTTGGATAAGGTAAGGCACTATTATGATGACCCTCATTATTATGCTAACCAAAAAGTTATTGTCGTTGGAGCCAGCAATTCTTCCATTGATGCAGCACTTGAAACCTATAGAAAAGGTGCAGATGTTACATTGATCATCAGAAGCAAGGAAGTAAGTCCAAGGGTAAAATATTGGGTCCGCCCAGATATCGAGAACCGCATTGCAAATGGAGAGGTTAAGGTCCATTACCGATCAAATATTGTAAGTATCGGGGAAAGAGAAGTTCAGGTCTCGACTCCGAAAGGACTGATCAGTATCGAAAATGATTTTGTTTTGGCTCTGACAGGCTATCGACCAAACTTTGAATTCCTTGAAAAGGTCGGTATCGATGTTCCTACAACGGCACCTTGTATTCCCGCCCATAATCCCGAAACGATGGAAACAAACGTAGAAAACCTCTATCTGGCTGGAGTCGTTTGCGGAGGATTGAACACGCACCTATGGTTCATAGAAAACTCTAGGATCCATGCTCACCTCATCGTGAAAAATATTGTGGAAAAGAACCTAAACTCTTAGGCCATTGATAAAGATTTTTGCCAATTTTTTCTGAAGGTTCAGGATATAATCAAACTCTTCTTTGGATGGTGGCAGGAAAAGATTCTTAAATTCCTGAAGGATACCTATACGCATCCCCAATAAAGAAATCAACAAGATCTTGGCGGTTATTTCAATTTCTTCGACTTCGATCTCTTTGGTCTCCAAACCTTTTCTCAAAACGAGGCAGACCTGTTTGATTTCCTTTTCGAACAGAGAAGGTAAAATCGCTTCGATATCTGGTGGCATCTCATTTCTTAGCGAATAACTGAATTCGAACAGATTAAAGTTGTCTTTGATAATGCGTAATCTGGTACAGAGGAAAGCATCCATAGCTTCATTGACACTTTTGGATTGGGAGATTTTTTCCGTGGTTTCATTCACGATCTCATCAACCGCCATTTCAAATACTGCGGCGTATAATCTGTTTTTATCCGGAAAGTAATAGTAAAGTAAGGCTTTAGAAAATGATAGATCTTGGGCAATCTCTGCCATGGTCGTTTTTGCTAATCCATAATGTGCAAATCTACGCTTTGCCGCCTCCAATATCTTCACCCTTTTCGCATCTGCATTTTTTGCCATACACAATAAAATTAGTTTATAATTTGCCGTTTACCTATCTTTACAGCCTTGTAAACTAAGATAGATTAATTTTTCGAACTTTTAAAGGATTCGGTCAAAAAAATGAAAAACGCGACTCAAGAGAATAAATCCCTAAAAAACCTAAATACTTTTGGTATTGAGGCCATGGCAAATCAATATATTAAAGTAGAAGATGAGCAGGTTTTAAAAGACTTATTTTCTGCAGGAGCTTTTGAAAACGAATTTTTCATCTTAGGCGGTGGAAGCAATGTACTTTTCACCAAAGACTATCCAGGACTCATCGTCCATGTGGCCAATAAAGGGATACAACATTTCATTGAAGGAAACCAAGTATTCGTCACTGCTGCTGGCGGAGAAGTTTGGAACGACCTCGTTTGGTACTGTATAGACCATGATTTCCCAGGTTTGGAAAACATGGCCCTGATTCCAGGAACAGTTGGCGCATCCCCTATCCAGAACATCGGCGCCTATGGACAGGAATTGATGCATATCTTCTATTCATGCCGTGCATTTGATTGTAAAACTGGGGAGTTTATCACTTTCAACAATGAAGATTGCCGATTCTCCTATCGTGACAGTATCTTCAAAAGGGATTATAAGGGTAGATTCATTATCTGCAGTGTGACCTACAAGCTTGAACTGTTTGGAAAGATCAACACGAGCTATGGAGCCATTGAAAGCGAATTGGAGAAAAGGGGAATTCGTGCTCCAAGCATCAAAGATGTCGCAGAGGTGGTATCCTATATCCGTGTTGAAAAACTTCCTGATCCTTCCACTATAGGCAATGCAGGCAGTTTTTTTAAAAATCCAATTGTCGCGAAAGCACAATTTTCAGAACTTCAAAAACAATTTCCCGATATCGTACATTATACCATGGACCCCGACCATGAAAAGCTTGCGGCAGGTTGGCTGATAGAGCAATGTGGCTGGAAGGGAAAATCGGTTGGACAGGTTGCCGTGTGGAAAAATCAGGCTTTAGTCCTCACAAACATCGGAAAAGCATCGGGTAATGAAATATTTGAAGTATCGTCTACTATTGTGGACGATGTCAATACACAGTTTGGTGTACTTTTAGAACGTGAAGTAAACATACTATAAAAGTTTTCCACATTTTCGTGACTCCGATATTTTTTTTATTATAAAACAATAATCATTGATTATAATACAATAAAAGGCGATACAGGTTTTTAATCTACTTTCGTATTGCGAAAATTCCTTCTACTAAAATATCGATATCCACAATTTTATTAATTTACTGCACAAGAATTGTACATAGTAGCGTAGAAATATTATGGCTTAATAATTTTTTCGGTTGTTCAGCTTAAATCAGGCTCTTGCCTGAAACACATCGCATCATTTAACTATACTATAATCGCTAATTGTATGAACAAGATCGAATTTAACTCACTAGTTGTTAAGCACTCTGAATCACTTCGAAGTTATGCCAGAAACTTCACCCGTGATCATGAAGATGCTAACGACTTAGTACAGGACACCTTACTAAAGGCCGTCACGTACTTCAAGAACTTCAGGGACGGAACCAATTTGAAAGGTTGGCTTTACACCATTATGAAGAACACCTTTATCAATAATTACCGTCGCATAGTAAAAACGAATTCCTTTATCACAAAGGAGGAAGAAATTTCACAAATTAACCTAGTTGTATCTGCAGCAAAAAACAATGGTGAAAACAAATTCATCATGGAAGACATCAACTATGCTCTTTCCAAGTTATCCGATGAATATTATGTTCCTTTCACCATGTATTTCGAAGGTTATAAATACCATGAAATATCTGACCATTTGCAGATTCCAATAGGAACAGTAAAAACAAGGATACATGTAGCAAGAAAGTCCATGAAAAAGACACTTACTGCATATAAATTCAAAGAGAATTAATTCTCTTTAAGCATCCGAAAAAAAATATTATTAAAGGTTTAGGTAGATTAAGCCATATTCCCTTAAAACTTTTACGCTAATTTAAGGGAAGCCTAAAAAGAAATTCGAGATAAGCTTATTCGCTTATCTCGAATTTTGAAAGTTTTACAAACTCCTGAATACGCTCCGAAATTTCTTCACTGCTCAGATTCTGCAATCTTTCTGTTCCGAATTTCTCCACACAGAAGGAAGCCAAAGCAGATCCAAAAATAATCGCGTTCTTCATATTGGTAAAATTAACGGACTGTAACTTTGCTAAATATCCGATAAAACCACCTGCAAAAGAATCTCCAGCTCCTGTTGGATCAAATACATCTGCTAATGGTAATGCAGGCGCTGAAAAGATTTGGTCTTCCCCAAACAACAAAGCTCCGTGCTCACCTTTTTTAATGATCAGGTACTGAGGTCCCATCTGAAGGATCTTCTCTGCTGCTTTCACCAATGAGTACTCTCCAGACAATTGTCTTGCTTCCGCATCGTTAATTGTCAACACATCAACTTTCTTCAACACCTCTTTCAACTCATCTAATGCCACATCCATCCAGAAGTTCATGGTATCCAATACCACTAACTTCGGTTTCTTATCCAAACGTTTCAAAGTTGCCATCTGTACCGCTGGGGTCAAGTTTCCCAACAACAGATATTCACAGTCTTGATAAGAAGCAGGGATTTTAGGGTCAAAATCAGCCAATACGTTCAGTTCAGTGATCAATGTATCACGGCTGTTCATATCATTATGGTATTTTCCAGACCAGAAGAAAGATTTTCCTCCAGGAATAACCTCAATACCTTCAACATTGATCCCTCTTGATTTGATGATGTTTAAGTTATCATCTCCAAAGTCTTCACCAATTACAGAAATTAATTTAACATCTGGGAATAGATAAGATGCTGCTAATCCAGCAAATGTTGCTGCTCCACCTACGATTTTATCTGTTTTACCAAATGGGGTTTCAATGGCATCAAAAGCAACTGTTCCAACGATTACTAAACTCATGGATATAAATTATGTTATAAAAAAAATGCCGGCGATTGGCCGGCTGTTTTATCTTGCTCCTGAAGCTGGGCTCGAACCAGCGACCCTCTGATTAACAGTCAGATGCTCTAACCAACTGAGCTATTCAGGAATTCGAATTGATAAGGTTGCCCTCATCTTCAAAGTGGTACAAAAATAGGTTTTTAATAATTAATACACAAACAAAAAATTGAAAATTTATTAATAAAAAGCCTTTCAATACGTAATCCACTCATATCCAACGAAAATTATCTTATCAATTCGATCGACTAAATATAACGATTGACTAAATTCTCTAGGAATTCTTGTTTTCCACTTCTCATTTCTGGCTCACCGTTCTCTACCGCATAGCTTCTCAGATCCTCTAAAGTCAATTTGCCTTGTTCATACTCCGCTCCTTTTCCTTTGTCAAAACTTGCATAACGATCCTTACGGATTTTTTTGAACTCAGATTTCTGAAGGATATTATCTGCTGTAACCAATGCTCTGGCAAAGGCATCCATCCCGCCAATATGAGCATAGAACAAATCTTCTGGATCAGTTGAATTTCTTCTGATCTTCGCGTCGAAGTTCACTCCACCGCCTTGTAAGCCTCCTGCTTCCAAAATAATCAACATCGCTTCTGTCAATTCATTCAGATCATTTGGGAATTGATCGGTATCCCATCCGTTTTGGTAATCCCCACGGTTGGCATCGATTGAACCTAACATTCCTGCATCCGCTGCAACCTGTAATTCATGTTGGAAAGTATGACCGGCTAATGTTGCATGGTTAACCTCAATGTTCAATTTAAAATCATCCAAAAGATCATATTGCCTTAAGAAGCTGATAACCGTCGCGGAGTCATAATCATATTGATGTTTTGTTGGCTCACATGGCTTCGGCTCAATAAAGAATGTTCCTTTGAAACCATTTTTACGGGCATAATCTTTTGACATATGTAGGAATTTTGCCAAATGCTCCTGTTCGCGTTTCATGTTGGTATTCAACAAGGACATATACCCCTCTCTACCACCCCAGAACACATAGTTTTCACCTTTTAGGGCTATTGTTGCATCTAAAGCTGCTTTCACTTGAGCCCCAGCATGCGCCAAAACATGGAAATCAGGATTGGTGGAAGCCCCATTCATATAACGATGGTGACTGAAAAGATTGGCTGTACCCCATAACAACTTAATTCCACTTTCTTTTTGTTTTTCCTTCGCATATTCGACGATTGCCGCCAGATTGGAATCATTTTCATTGACATCATTACCATAGTCCACCAAATCTACATCATGGAAACAGTAATATGGCAATTGCAATTTCGTCATAAACTCAAAAGCGGCATCCATCTTATCTTTTGCGCGATCTAGTGTTTTCGATTTTTCATCCCAAGGAAAGAAATGGGTCTGCCCACCAAAAGGATCCGCTCCGTTTCCATTGAATGAATGCCAATAGGCACATGCAAATTTAAAATGCTCCTCCATAGTCTTTCCGCCGATTACTTTTTTAGCGTCATACCAGCGAAATGCCAGTGGATTATCGGAATCTAAGCCTTCGTACTTAATTTGCCCGATATTCTTGAAATACTCTTTTTCTCCAATTAAAACTTTCATATTTATAGTTGATTATAATTTCTGTAATAAACTTTTCTTCCAATTTGCATAGAGGTCATTATAGATATCCTTATGCTGAGGTTCGATGGTCTTTATCTTTTTCAAGCCCGAGAAGGCCTCTTTTTTATCTTTATACAGCTGTGCTCCAATTCCCGCTCCTAATGCCGCTCCAACGCTTCCGTCATTCTCATAAAGTTCGACTGGTACATTGGTTACACCAGCAAAGGATTGCTGAAACACAGGGCTCAGGAACATATTGGCATAACCGGCCTTAATAACCGTAGGACGGATTTCATTTTCCTTAATGATATCTAAGCCATAACGAAACGAATGGGCTATCCCTTCTTGGACGGCACGCCAAATATGGGAAGCGTCATGTCGCACAAAGTCGAGATTCTCAACATGCCCATTGACAGTTTTATTGTTCAGCATGCGTTCAGCACCATTTCCAAATGGCAATACAACAATCCCTTCAGAACCAATAGCAACTTCAGCAGCTTTTTGGTTTATCTGATCGTAATCCAGGCCTTGAGCTGTCAGCTTTTTGATCCAACTATTTTGGATACCGGTTCCATTAATACATAATAGCACACCGATATTACTTTGTTCTTTACTATGGTTGACATGGGCAAAACTGTTCACCCTTGATTGCTTATCAAAAATCAAATGGTCCGCAACAGCATAGATCACACCGGAGGTGCCGGCCGTTGCTGCGACTTCCCCAGCATCAATTACACCTAGTGACAATGCATTATTAGGTTGATCCCCCGCTTTATAGCTTACTATAGCCTTCTCCGATAGCCCTAATTCAGTGGCTACAGCCTTATCGATGGAACCATAGTTTGAAAAGATTGCTTGCACCTCAGGAACTAAAGACTGATCTATACCATAATAATCCAATAAAGTATCTGATAAGGTGTCTTTTTCGAAATCCCAAAGAATGCCTTCAGAAATGGAACTCGGATTAGAATTGATCTGCTTAGTCAGGCACATACATAGAAAATCGCCTGGAAGCATAAACTTATGAACCCTTTCATACAATTCAGGCTCATTGTTCTTTACCCAGGACAGTTTTGATGCCGTAAAATTACCAGGAGAGTTAAGATGCGATCTTAGAAAACCTTTAGGTTCCAAGGATTGGAAAGCCTCGTTTCCAATTTCCACTGCCCTACTGTCACACCAAATAATGGAATTGCGCAGTACTTTCTGGTCCTTATCAACCAGCACTAGGCCATGCATTTGATAGGCAATTCCAATGGCAGCGATATCCTTCGGATCATATTGACCACTAGCATTGGCTTTCAATATGGCTTTCTTGGTATTTTGCCACCAAAGTTCAGGGTCTTGTTCAGCCCAACCTTTTTGCTGCGAAATGATTTCAGATTCCGTCTCTGGATATTGGGCAGAAACAATTCGTTTCCCGGTCTGTGCATCCAACACGGAAACTTTAATAAAAGAGGTCCCTAAGTCAATCCCTAGTAATAGCATAAATTGTTTATAATGGATAAGTTGATTCCACAATATAATTATTTTTAAAATAAGACCTATACTCTATTATGAAATCATGAAAAGCACAGTTTTATCAACGCCCTTCCAAACCTATAGCTAAAAACATACAAAACCCTGATAATCAACCAAAAAACACCTCATTCATTCACTCTTTTCAACTATAACGTTTTCGTAAATAAAGATATAACGGTTTAGCTAAGTCAGTTACTTTATTGGTTATTATTGTGATATAAACCATTACAGATCATTCATTATCTAACTCCATTTTCCGCTTCCTAAGCCTATTTACCAAGCTTTCGAAATGGAAAATGAATTGTAAACCTTAAACTCTTTAAATTATGACAAAACAGTATGTTTTACTCATCCTATTCTCGTTTTGGATGATTCTGCTCTCTGCAGACCCCTGTTTTTCACAGCAAAACCAAAACCTCATACGAGGGACCGTCAAATCCACGGATGGCACTCCTGTTGAAGGAGCCAGCATCATGCAGACAGGTACAAAAAATGGAACCTTATCTGATGGAGACGGAAAATTTGAACTGGAATTAACAAACGGTACTAGAGGATCCCTGACAATTACCCACACGGGCTTCAATACACAGACCGTTTCAATCAACAGTCAAGATTTACAGATTTCTTTGCATCCTAAAGCAGAAGACTTAGATGAAGTCGTTGTAGTAGGTTATGGTACTCAAAAACGAAAGGACCTTACTGGTGCCGTTGCTTCTGTACAAGCCGAAAAGCTTGAAAAAGAAGCCCCTAGGTCGGTCCAAGATCTATTGAGAGGAAATGCTGCAGGTATTGTAATCAGCCAAGGAAATACAGCGAAGGGCGACGCGGATCTTCTAGTAAGAGGAAGAGGAACCCTAAAAGCTGGCGCTAGCCCACTCAATGTAGTAGATGGGGTTATCTTTGATGGAACATTTGCTGATATCAACCCAAATGACATTGCTTCCATCGATATCCTAAAAGATGCAAGTGCAACTGCAGTTTATGGTGCTAGAGCAGCAAATGGCGTCGTATTGATCACTACCAAACGCGGTGCTTCCGGTAAACCAACCATTACGTTGAATGGCAATTTTGGCTTCGTAGAAAACTCCTACATGCCAAGGGTCATGAATGGACAGGAATTCCTAGCCTATCGTTATGATTATGAAATGGGTAAAAGAGCCCAAGATTACCACGACAAATATCCTGAAATGTTTGTGGATCCAAGAAAATTGACAAATGTGGATCAATTGGCATGGTATAACTATGACCAAAAAGACCCTGCAACAACCGTAACGGAAGAACAATTGATCCGCTCTTGGTTAGCAAGGTTAGAAATGAGATCTCCAGAAATTGAAAATTACCTGATTGGGAAAGAAACAAACTGGCAAGATCAAGTTTTTCACAAAGGAATCCAGCAAGATTATACAGCAAGTATTTCCAATAAAACGGATAACCTAAACTACTATTTCTCCCTTAACCATGTAGATCGCGAAGGCTTTATCGTTGGAAACCGGTTCAAGAACTTCAGGACCAGGATCAACTTGGAATCCAAGATCACCAACTTCTTAAAAGTTGGAACCAACGCCAACTTTGCTGCCAGAAACGAAGGTTTCCTACAGGCAGATTGGGGGCAATCAGCAATTATTCCTCCATATGGGTCTAACAATATCGATGATCCAAACAGCCTTTATAGAAGATTGCCTACTGGCGATGTTACTCCAGTAAACCCATTCTTCGATAATATGTTTAGAGACCGTGTGGATCGCTATAACACTTTAAATGCAACTCTATACGGCGTTATCACATTACCTTATGGATTTGAAATCCAATCCAACTTTACGCCATCATTCATCTGGAGAGAATACTACAATCACGATTCTTCCCTGAACCCAGAATGGGCAGCTAAGGGCGGAACGGCGGAACGTTCCTTCTTCAGGACCTACAACTGGCAGATTGACAACGTCCTGCGTTGGAAAAAAGCCTTTGGAGATCACAACTTTGAGGTTACTTTACTTCAAAATGCTGAAAAAGGTCAATATTGGAGAACCAAAGCTACAGCTTCCAACTTCGTTCCTAGCGATATCTTAGGCTGGCATAGAATACAGGCCGGAACGGTTCCTTTGAATGAAAGTGATGACACTTACCGCACTGGAGATGCCTTAATGGGTCGTTTATTCTACTCTTTCAAAGACACCTACCTTTTCACCGCATCGGTACGTCGTGACGGTTATTCTGCATTCGGTTCTCAAAACCCTCGTGCAACCTTCCCTGCACTGGCCTTCGCATGGAATTTCACGAATGAGAAGTTTATGGAAGGAACTAAATCTTGGTTAGACTACGGAAAACTAAGATTGACTTGGGGAAGAAATGGTAACCGCGATATCCCACAGTATGACGCACTTTCTGATATGACCTCAGGCTTACATCCATATATCGACTCCAAAGGAAATGTTTACCTAGGCTCACAATTGTATGTGAACCGCATGGCCAACCTGGGGCTAAAATGGGAAAACAAAGCCTCTTATAACTTAGGTTTGGATTTCGCGATGTTCAAGAGCCGCCTATCTGGTGCAATTGACCTGTACACCGCAACAACCCATGACCTATTAGTTGACCGCGAACTACCTGAAATCATTGGTTTCAGCAGCGTTGCAGCCAATTTAGGAGAACTTAAAAGCCATGGTATCGACGTGAGCTTAACTGGAAACATTATCCAAAAAGAAACCTTTAACTGGTCTTCTAACTTCATTTTCATGCTAAATCGCAGAAAGATCGTAACCCTTTATGGCGACATGGTGGACATTAAAGATGATGCCGGCAATGTTATTGGCCAGAAAGAAGCTGATGACATCAAGAACAGATGGTTTATCGGACAAGACCCTGACCGTATCTGGGATTACGAAAGACAAGGAATCTGGCAACAAAATGAAATTGATGAAGCTGAAAAATTCGGATTACAACCTGGAGATTTCAAATATATTGACCAGAATGGCGATGGCGTGATGACTGATGCTGACCGTATCTTCCAAAGGTACAAAACACCGCGATTCCGTTGGTCTTGGAGAAACGACTTCAACTATAAAAACTTCAACCTTTCTGTGTTCATTTACTCCAATTGGGGACAAACTGATGGATTCAACCGTGCAGCAAACAACAGTAACTTCGCAGACCGAACCACTGATTATGTGATGCCTCGTTGGACTCCTGAAAACCCAATCGATGATTATGCGAGAATCGGTTCAAAGAATATCGGATCAAATTACATCAATAAGTCCTTTGTTAGGTTAGAGAATATTTCTCTTTCATACTTGGTGCCTTCCAACATCTTGGAAAAAGCAAGCATCCGAAACCTGAGGATTTCCGCTTCTGTAAGAAATGCCGCCATGTGGGCTCCACATTGGGAATTTGGTGACCCAGAAGGATTTCCTGTTCCTAGAACCTACAACCTAAGCCTTAATTTCTCACTATAACCTATTGATCATGAAAACTTATAAGAAACTATTATATATCGGCTTATTTGGAACTGCTTCCATCACCTTGATGGAAAGCTGTAGCAAAGATTGGCTAAAACCTCAACCCCTATCCTTCTATGCCCCTGAAGTAGCCCTATCTACACCTGAAGGACTCTACTCGGCACTGACCGCCTGTGAGCGGAATATGCGACATGAATTTTTTGGAGATGGCGCACCTATCCTGACCGAAATCATCCAATCGGATGTGGCTGTTGAAGGGACTACGGACAAAGCCGGTCCTCAAATGAACATGGACATCGCACTCCTACCTGATGCACAGCTTAACCATGAAAACAATACGCGTGTGGGTTGGTATTGGTATGAAGCCTACAAAGGGATCAAATATGCCAATACGGTGATCGCCAGGATAGACAATGCAACCTTTAAGGATGACGCTGAAAAGAACGCTATCCTGGGTGCAGCCTATTTCCAACGTGCTTATCGCTATTACAAATTGGTTCATCAATTTGGAGATGTCCCTTTTCTGGACTGGGAAATCAACGAGCCTAAATACGACTTCTATTCTTACGATCGCTGGAGCATCTTAAAAAGACTGAAAAAAGATCTAGAATTTGCATACCAATGGGTACCGGAAATAGTTGATCGTGGAAGGACCTCGAAAGCAGCTTGCGGAATCCTATTGATGAAAGTAGCTATGGCACTTGAGGATTTTGATCTGGCCATCAAAGTTGGAAACGAAGTAGTAGCCAAACATCCTTTGATGAAGAACAGGTTTACCGTCAACCAGAACCGACCTAATACAAACTTGATGTTTGATCTCCACAGTGTTGAAGCAAAGCTGGACATGAGCAATACCGAAGGTCTAATGTATGTAGTTGCCTATCCAGAAGCAGAGGGTTCAGCAAGAATCGAAACCATGCGTAATGCCGTTCCATTCTGGAATAATGGAAATATCAAAACACCAGATGGCCAAACAGGAACCAATGTAAACTTGGCCCCTGGCGAAACCGACCCATCCATGGACCTCAACAAATCCTATGGAAGAGGAATTGGAAGGTTGAGACCTACATGGTATTTCAGCAACTCGATCTGGAGAGCCGACAAAGAAAAGAACGACCTACGCGGCATCCACAATATGAACAGCTGGAAACGCATGGAAGACTTGAAATATAACAGCCCAGACCTAAAAGCTAAGGGAAGTCAATGGTATGGAAAAAACTTCGTCAAAAGCCCTAGTATGAGCCCAGAAGACACCATCCGTCTTTGGTTCTCATGGCCACATTACAAGGTTTTTGTACCAGATCCTTTGAGCTCCACTTGGACAGGCGGGGAAACCCCTTGGTATGTATATCGTTCGGCAGAAGTTTATTTGCTTTTAGCGGAATCATATTACTGGAAGAACCAACCTGGAATGGCTGCAAATGCGCTTAATGAAGTTAGGACAAGAGCCGGCGCAACACCTATACAGGCAGGAGATGTCAATATCGGGGAAATCCTAGATGAACGCGCAAGAGAGCTTTACTACGAAGAAAACAGGCACGTAGAATTAGTCCGGATGTCATATACCTATGCTAAGACCAGAAAGCCTTGTGAAATTTTTGGAGGAAGGGTCTACAGCCTTGAAAACATCAGCGGACCAGGAGGCACCAATTCCAACATCAAACAAAATGGGGTGAATTTCTGGTATGACCGTGTGGTAGCAAAAAGCAATTTCTACAACAAAGGCGTAAAACATAAATGGGCAGAATACAAAATATCCGTTCACCATATCCTTTGGCCGGTTCCAGCTGGAGCGATCAACACTAACCTAAAGGGAATTATCAACCAGAACATTGGTTACCCTGGCGCGGAAAGAAATGAAAAACCATTAATCGTGCCTGATGAAGGAACAGTATTGGGTCCTAAAGCAGAATAAGAGAAAATTACATGTTGAATACCATAAAATAGCAAGCAATGAAAAGAAGAACAATTATCAGATCCATCTCCTCAGTAGGGCTCGCCCTACTACTATCCGCCCAGGCAAATGCACAATCCAGCGATAGCAAAGGTTTTAAACCTCTGTTTGACGGAAAAACTCTGGCTGGTTGGAAATCCGCAGGTGGTGCAGCGCCATATACCGTTGAAGACGGAGCAATAGTTGGAAGAATGACCAAAGGAACCCCAAATTCCTTTCTGATCACGGAAAAAGAGTATGGCGACTTCATCCTTGAACTCGATATCAAACTGGAAGGAGATAAAACCAATTCGGGAATCCAGACCAGAAGCCATATCGACCCCAATGCCAACAATGGAAAAGGAAGGGTCTATGGCCGTCAGATTGAGATCGACCCTTCTCCACGCGCTTGGGCAGGCGGTGTCTATGATGAAGGAAGAAGAGGATGGATCTATCCATTGGACCTAAATGAACCTTCAAAATCGGCATACAAAAAGGATGAATTCAACCATATCCGTATTGAGGCCATCGGAAATGAACTTCGTTCTTGGGTTAATGGCGTGCCTGCAGCTTATGTTGTGGATACCGTCGATGCATCTGGCTTCATTGGTTTACAGGTCCACAGCATCCCTGCTGAATTGGATGGCAAAAAGGTATATTTCAAAAACATAAAGATCAAGACTGAAAACCTTAAACCTAGCCCATATCCAAAAGGCCAATACATAGTAAACCTTACTCCCAATGCATTAAGTGCGACAGAGCAAAAGAACGGCAGCAAATTGCTATTCAACGGCAAGAACTCCGATGGTTGGCGAAGTGTAAAGGGAGAAAGTTTTCCGGAAAAAGGTTGGTCAATCAAGGATGGCATCATCAAAGTGCAGAAATCCGATGGCGGCGAATCTACCAATGGTGGCGATATCATTACCAAGGATAAGTTCAGCGTGTTTGACCTGTCCTTTGAATTTAAACTTACACCGGGTGCTAACAGCGGTGTAAAATACTTTGTCACCTTGGCGGAAAAAACATCAGGATCTGCCATTGGATTGGAATATCAGATCTTGGATGACGCGAAGCATCCTGATGCAAAATTAGGAAGAGATGGAAACCGCACCATTGCTTCCCTGTATGATCTAATCACTTCCGATAAGGGTAGAGGTGCCACAAGACCTATTGGTGAATGGAACAGAGGCCGCGTATTGGTGGACAAGGACAACAAGGTGACCTACTACCTCAACGGTGTCAAAGTTTTATCCTATGTGCGAGGATCTAAGGAATTCAAGGATTTGGTAGCAATCAGTAAATACAAGGACTGGGATAAATTTGGAGAAGCTTCGGAAGGACATATCCTGCTTCAGGACCATGGCGACGAAGTATCGTTCCGATCAATAAAAATCAACAAAATAAAATAACCATTAGCTGTCAATAAATATGAATCATTATTTATCACGCAGGAGCTTCATCAGCAAGTCTATAATGGCAGGAGGTGCAGTTTTACTTTCCAACAGTGTACTGGGGAAAGTAAAACTTGCCAGTGCCAATGAAAGAGTTAATCTAGCCTGCGTAGGAATAGGAAATAGAGCGAACGAAATCATCAAGGAACTTTACAAAACCGGACAATGTAACATTGTCGCACTTTGCGATGTGGACATGGGCGCAAAACAAACCCAGGAAATCATCAAGATGTTCCCAAATGCGCCAAGATATCAGGATTTCAGAAAAATGTTTGATGAAATGGCCAATCAGTTTGATGCTGTTGCCATTGGAACGCCTGACTTTGCCCATTTTGCCATTACCATGCAGGCCCTGGACCAAGGAAAACACGTCTACGTGGAAAAACCTATGGCAAGAACCTTCAATGAGGTGGAGCTGATGATGCAAAAAGCTAGGAAAAACCCGAAGCTTGCCACTCAAATGGGTAACCAGGGTCACTCTGAAGCCAATTACTTTCAGTTTAAGGCTTGGAAAGATGCCGGGATCATCAAAGATGTCACCCGCATCGATGCCCATATGAATAGCCCAAGAAGATGGCATGGCTGGGATCCAAACATCACAGGATTCCCATACCCAGAAAGAATTCCGGAGACCCTAGATTGGGAAATCTGGCAAATGCAGACGCTTGGCCACCATTACAACAAAGACTTTGTAAATGGTCAATGGCGTTGCTGGTTTGACTTTGGAATGGGTGCATTAGGAGATTGGGGAGCCCATATCTTAGATACCTCCCATGAATTCCTCGAGTTGGGATTACCGACCGTGGTTGAGGCAAAATCCCTAGAGGGACATAATTCCTATTTCTTCCCCATGTCCTCGACCTTGAACTTCCATTTCCCGAAAAGAAAGAATATGCCTGCAGTGGACATCAACTGGTATGATGGACTTACAAACCTGCCACAGATTCCGGAAGGTTATGGTGTCTCAGGATTGGACCCTAACATTCCACCGCCAAGTACAGGAAAAATTGAACCCGCGAAACTAAATCCTGGAAAAATAATCTATTCCAAAGACTTAATTTTCAAAGGCGGATCACATGCCAATACCTTGTCCATCATTCCAGAAACCAAAGCCAAGGATATGGCGTCAAAACTTCCTGAAGTTCCCGCTAGTCCTTCAAACCACTTTGCAAATTTCCTGAATGCCTGCAAAGGAACGGAAAAGACCAGGTCATCCTTTGAAATCGCAGGACCGCTCAGCCAAGTCTTCTGTCTTGGAGTCATCACTCAGAAAATGAACAACAGAATTGAGTTCGACCCAAAAACCAAACAGATTACCAACGACAAGTTCGCCAATGAAATGCTTTATGGACCTCCTCCAGCAAGAGGATGGGAAGAGTATTACAAGGTGTAGTATTTACCAAATAGTATTTAGTATAAAGTATTTAGTATTTAGACTTTCCTTTATTGCGGACAAGAGTTTAGAAGAGTTACTTTTTAAGTATTTAGACTTTCCTGTATTGTAGACAAAGGTTTAGAAGAATTACTTTTTGAGTATTTAGACTTTCCTGTATTGTGGACAAAGGTTTAGAAGAATTACTTTTTGAGTATTTAGACTTTCCCGTATTGTGGACAAAGGTCTAGAAGAGTTACTTTTTGAGTATTTAGACTTTCCTTTATTTTGGACAAAGGTCTAGAAGAGTTACTTTTCAAATATTTAGTAATAATTTTTAATACTTGGATAGATTAGCCAACCTAGGTCTAAATACTAAATACTTTCTACTAAATACTTAAAAAAAAAGATCTGCAAAATATTTGCAGATCTTTTTTTTGGCTCCTGAAGCTGGGCTCGAACCAGCGACCCTCTGATTAACAGTCAGATGCTCTAACCAACTGAGCTATTCAGGAGTTTAAACCGTCCCTTTCGTTTTCGGTGATGCAATTATCGGAAGTTTCTCCGACAAGTGCAAATATTTTTTGGCGATTTATCGCAAGTTATTCAAAACCAATTAGAATTAATTAAACAGAACATCTCGCAGGATATACGTCGCGAAGCTAAAGTAGATCACTAAGCCCGTTACATCGACAATAGTCGACACAAAGGGAGCTGATGAACTCGCTGGATCCGCTCCAAACCTACGAAGTATGAATGGCAACATCGCCCCGACCAATGATCCCCAAAGAACCACACCGACCAAAGAACTCCCGATTGCCGCGCCATACAGGTACCATGCATCACCATAGGTATCCTTGAACACTTCCTCAACCCCAATTCTCATGAAACCTAAAACACCTAAGATTATCCCAAGCAGCAAACCCGAAAGGATTTCACGCTTCATAACCATCCACCAATCCCGAAGGGTCACTTCACCCATCGCCATCGCTTGAATGATCAGGGTGGATGCTTGAGAACCGGAGTTCCCCCCGCTAGACATGATTACAGGCATCAACAAGACAAGAACGGTAGTGAACTTGGCCTCGTAGTGCTGAAGGACATTAAAAGTCAACAGCTGGCCTAAAAACAGCACGATAAGCCATCCTGCTCTTTTCTTCACTAGGTGAAAGATCGAAACATCCAAATAAGGCTCATCTAAGGCCTCGGTACCCCCGATACGCTGCATGTCTTCGGTATACTCTTCATTGGCCACCCATAAGATATCATCGATCGTCACAATACCCAACATGATATCCTGTTCATCCACCACCGGAAGGGCCACTCGATTGTTCATACGGAAAATAGTCACGGCCTCTTCTTGCGGGTCATCGGCATGCAAAGAGATCAAGCGGTTGTCGATCAAGTCTGCAATTACCTTATCTGGCTCCGCCAGAAGAATGTCCTTGATCCGAACGTCATCGATCAGCTTCCCATCCGAGTCGATCACATACAAGACATCAATCGTTTCAGAAGCCGAACCGTATCGACGGATGTGATCCAACACGCGAGGCATGGTCCAATGTTCCTTGACTGTTATGTAGTCCGGAGTCATCAAACGTCCTACCGAATCTTCAGGGTAGCCAAGCAAGGACAGTGCTTCCTTTCTCTCTTCGGGAGTCAACAGAATAATGAGCCTTTTTACAACATCACCTTTCAGTTCCGAAAAGAAGGAAGTACGGTCATCCGGAGGCATCTCGTTTAAGAGCTCTCGGATCTTGGAAGCCGGTAATTTTTTGAGAATTCTTTCTTGGGTGGGGAAGTCTAAAATACGGAACACATTGACCGCTCTTTTAAGACTTAAAGTTTCTAAAAACAGGGGGCCATATTCAGGAAGCTCATCAATCAATTCTTCAACATCCGAAATATTTAGTTCGTTCAAATAATCCGCAAGCTCAGTATGATCTCCACGTTCAATCAATTGCTCAACATGTGCTACAAGCATTGCTAATTCTTCCATACGCCTCCTTTATTTTATTATCCTACATTGGTCCAAAAATCGTTTGTGCAAAAGTCGTTTTTTTTGGCATAATAATATAATTAATTTTTAATCAATAAATCCGACAACCCGGACAACTCAATAAGCATGCAACACCCACACCCGCAACATGCCATAATGTCACTAGAAAAATTTACTAGACCAACCCAATAAATCGAGATCAAATCAATGGGTAAATTCCAGTTCATAAAAATCAGGAAAATCCGGGGTTTCAAATTTTTGAAAATAAAACAGGGACGAAAACCAAGTTGGAATCCCAGCACCTGGATCTAGAAATTTTCCAAATCAAAAATCCACCCACCAGCTAACGTCAATCCTATTTTAAAAAAAGCCTTAGGAAGCGTCAAACATTTGAATTTATTAAAATTTAACCTACATTTACAAAGCAAAAAGTTAACTGAATTATTAATCGCAACTCAGTGATTTAAAGACAAAAATACACGTAAAACAGTGTAAATTATGGAAAAATCAATATGAATATTAAACACTATTAATCAACCACTTATATCTTCTATAAAAACAATCAATTAATATAACCACTTAAATTTTTACTAATATATTTAGTATATGCTAATATCACCATATTCTATAAATTATAAAAAGCTTTTTATCAGTATTTTAACTATTCTTATAATAAGTTTAAATACACATATTGTAAAATCTCAAATAATTGACAATGAACAAGCCTCTTCTAAGGTTAAGTGGAGACAGATAAATACTGAAAAATTTCAACTCATATTCCCGATGGAGTTCGAAAAATCAGCCTTGCTCCTCTCCCAACAAATCGACAGCATGATTGATTATTCCAGTCGGGATTTAAAGCGCGCTCCAAAGAAAATTTCAATAATTCTTCACGAAAATCATATTGAACAGAACGGCTATGCACAACTTGCCCCTCGAAAAGTCGAAGCATTTTCAACCCCTGGACCTGCAAGCGATAATACTGAATGGCTTCCAAATCTGATCCAACATGAGTTAAGACATGTAGCACAATTTGACAAGTTGACAGGTAGTATTCAAGGTCCATTTTTCCAACAATTGGCCTTCGCATTGTATGGTCTTCACCTACCGGCTTGGTACTTTGAGGGAGACGCGGTCTCCATAGAAACTCAATTTTCTGCCGGAGGTAGAGGCAGAAGTAGCTCCTGGTTCATGCCCCTTCGGACCAATTTGCTCTCCGGAAAAGACTACTCTTTTAGTAAAAATATACTCGGGTCTTTCCGAGATCTGACCCCCTCCTACTACCTCACCGGGTACAGCATGAACAGCTACTTGACCAACCATTTTGGCTATGGGGTAAAGGAAGAAATCATGGACAACATGAGAGCTAATTTATGGCGACCTTTTAACTTCAATTTAGCACTAAAAAAGTACAGCAATCAGAACAGCAAAAAACTCTATGACGCCACAATTTCTGAACTCAAAGAGGAATGGGAATCTTCAAAAAATGAAGGAAATTTTAACCTTATTTTTGAGGAAAACAATCGCTACCCCACGCACTATTTCCTTCCTCAAACCAACTTCTCAAAAGCAATTTTTACCCTTGTTCAATCACCCGCTTTCATCCCAGAAATCAGAAAAAGAACTGCAGATAAAGAAGAAATCATAACCAAAATTGGATACCAACTCACTCCATATTTTCATGTGAACGACCAATTTCTGGTATGGGATGAACTCAGAAAGGATGCTAGATTTGGTAAACAGACCTATAATATTATTAGGATTTTGGAACTCAAAACTGGAAAAATTGAGGACCTTTCTAAAAATTCTCGATTTTACAGCCCTATATTGAGCGATAATTCCCAAAAGGTATATACAGTCCAAGTGGACCAAAACAACTTATCTAGCCTCTTCTATATCGACCGAATTTCAAAGAAATCCTCAAAAATCATGGATTTTCCTGCAGGATTTCTTATCCAACAGCCCAGTTTGAATGCAGATGAAACAAAGATTTCAGCGATTGCCATCAGTCCAAAAGGGACAAATATCATTGAGATAGACCTCGAAACCTCCCAATTTAAGGAGCTGTTTCCTTGGTCAAACCAAGAATTCCAACGTCCCATTTACCTGGAAAATGACCTTATTTTTAAAGCTCAATTTCAAAAAATCGACAATCTTTACCGCTATTCCAGCAACGATAAGAAGCTATATATTATCTCAGATTCGCCATTCGGAGCCTTTCATCCAAGCCCCGGGAACAACCATTCCGTACTTTATAACGAGTATCAATTCAACGGATATAAAGCAGCTTTCCTTGACTCCACACAACTGATAGGACAGGAAATCACAGCGAATTTTGAGGTTCCGGCCCAGACAGACCACAGGATAAAAGCTAGTTTTGCAGGACCACAACCCGAGGAAACACAGCCTTATCAAGTAGAAAAATACAATAGCCTTAGTCATTTATTTAACTTTCACAGCCTAAGCATAAGCAGCAATAACTTCGAAAGTTTCGACAATTATAGACCTGGAATCTTCTGGATTGCCAATGATCTACTCAATACTTCTCAGCTAAAATTAGGTTATGAATACGACTTGGACATGGAAAAAAGCGTCTATTCAGCAGAGCTAACCTACCAGAAATACTATCCGAAATTCAGTTTTTCCTATAAAAACAGGGGCCAAATCGGCTATGCTAAGAAGCAAAACACGGAAAATGAGTACACAAGATTTGACTTCAGGGAACATGTTTATAGCTTGGACATGCAGATTCCCTTGAGCATTTACAGAGGAAAAACCACCTATAACTACGGCTTTAACCTTGGTACGTCCTATCAAAAACGATATGATTTAAGCTTAAATACACTGCGGGGATTTCATGATGAAATTGCCTTCCCTCTCAATTATCAGGCATATTTCAACCGTAATCAAAGAAGAAGTCAAATGGACCTGATCCCTAAATGGGGACAGAATATCAATGTTCTATACCGTCATGTACCATTCGAAAACACGTTAGAAGGCTCATTATTTGCCATCAGGACCAATTTCTATTTCCCTGGTTTCTTCAGGAACCATGGCTTCCAGGCTAGGCTATCCTACCAAAAAACTGATGGAAGATACAATGATACCTATGATATTCCAATGGTATCTGGCTATGCTCATTTCGATTCGCCGAAAGTAGAAAACACCCTTTTGATGAACTACAGGTTCCCGATCGCTTATCCCGACTGGGCAATTGGGCAATTGGCTTATATCAAACGTTTCCATGGTTATTTCTTTGCCGACTATCAAAATCTCCAGGACAGCAAGGCCGAACCTACCTCATTCGGAATAGGCCTATCAGCAGACTTCAATATGTTCAAATATGTACTTCCAGACTTTGGAGTGGGAGCTAAACTCAGCTATATCAATCAGGCTAGTGCCAAGCAGCGGTTTGTGCCAAGCTTCAGCTTGAGCTACAGCTATTAAACAAGGAAGGGGAACCAAATGGTTCCCCTTCCTTTATTTTATAGATAATATTAGTCTAAAATAGCTTTAACACCTGGAAGTGTCTTACCTTCCATGTATTCTAACAAAGCACCACCACCAGTACTAACATAGCTAACATGTTCTGTCATTCCAAATTTAGATACCGCAGCAGCTGAGTCACCACCACCGATCAATGAGAATGCACCGCGCTCTGTTGCTGCAACAACTGCATTTGCAACCGCACGAGTACCTTTAGCAAAAGTATCCATCTCAAATACACCCATTGGACCATTCCACAACAAGGTATTTGAAGCCATGATCACATCTTTAAAATGCTCAGAGGACTCAGGACCTATATCCAAACCTTGCTTATCAGCAGGAATCTCATCATTAGGACCATCATAAACATTGGCATCATTTGCAAAACGGTCAGCAATCTGAGCATCAGTTGGAAGAACCAAGTTCACGCCTTTTTCATCCGCTTTTTTCACTAATTCATTTGCCAAATCCAATTTATCTAGCTCAACCAAAGATTGACCAATTTCACCACCGCGCGCCTTTACAAACGTATAAGCCATACCACCACCAATGATCAAATTGTCAACTTTGTCCAATAAGGCCTCAATCAATTCCAATTTATCAGAAACCTTAGCTCCACCCATAATAGCTGTAAATGGACGTTCAGGTTTATTCAATACTTTCTCCGCATTTTCAATTTCCTTCGCCATTAAGTAACCAAAGTACTTGTTGTTAGGGAAAAATTCAGCAATAATAGCCGTAGAAGCATGAGCTCTGTGCGCAGTACCAAATGCATCATTAACATAGACATCACCCAATTCAGCTAATTTCTTAGCAAAATCACGGTCTCCTTTTTCTTCTTCTTTGTAGAACCTTAGGTTCTCTAACAATAAAACTTGACCTGCCTGCAAATTCTTTGCCTTCTCCACAGCATCAGAACCAATACAGTCATCTGCAAATTGTACATCAACACCTAATACCTCAGATAAGTGCTTTACAATATGTTTAAGTGAATATTTGTCGGTAGGTCCTTCTTTTGGTCTTCCTAAGTGGGACATCAAAATAACGGAACCTCCGTCTTTTAAGATCTTTTTAATAGTAGGCAGCGCACCTTGAATACGGTTGTCATCAGTAATGTTGAAGTTCTCATCTAAAGGAACATTGAAATCAACTCTTATTAAAGCTTTCTTCCCGTTGAAATTTAAATCGTCGATAGTTTTCATTTTATTTTTATTTCCGGTTGATTTTAGAGTTTAAAGATATAAAAAACTTTCATTTTTCTTTTCAATCTGTAAATCTCTACAATAATTCTAAATCTATGTAGTAATACCTTATGCAGTTCCTATAAAAGCCCATTTCTATTTTTATGAAAAGGCTGAGTGCTGGCAAGAACTGCCATGATTCAAAAAAAGCGCTGATTTCTCAATCAGCGCTTTTTATTAATATATCTCTACCAGATATGGAATCCTAGCCTGCACACCCGATTGCTGACTGATCCTTTTCAGTTCAGTCAAATATTTTACGTAGTCCCCCATCTCATCTTCTAGCATCCACATTTTTATTTTATCCCTCGAAGTAGACCATATCGAAGCAAAAGGATCTTTCGCTCTTGGATACTCCGAAACTCTATAATTCTCGATTTTTGCTTTCTTAGCAGCCGCAACAATGGCTTGGTCCAAGGTCGCTAAACGGTCCACCAATTTCAATTTCACAGCTTGTTCACCGGTCCACACTCGGCCTTGACCAATGCTGTCAACATCTGCTACTTGCATTTTCCTTCCATCAGCCACTCGCTTCAGGAATACTTGGTAAATCTTATTAACGCCACCCTGAATGATTCCTTTTTCCTCTTCCGACAATGGTCTGTCCATATCCACATCCATATCAGCAAACTTAGAAGTCTTCACCGCATCGAAATGGATGCCTAATTTATCATTGAATAATTTTTGGAAACTAGGAATCAATCCGAATACACCAATTGAACCTGTTAGGGTTGTTGGATCGGCAAAGATAGAATCCGCTGCAGCCGAGATATAATAACCTCCAGAAGCAGCATAATCACCCATGGATACTACTACAGGTTTCACTTTCTTTGTTAGATCGACCTCTCTCCAGATGGATTCCGAAGCCAAGGCAGAACCTCCCGGAGAATTTACGCGCATCACAATAGCCTTAACCTTATCATCCTGTCTCAATTCCCGTAATTCCCTAGACAATTTATCTCCACCAATCTGTCCTTCTATCCCTTCACCATCAATGATCTCTCCATAGGCATATAATACAGCTATACGGTCGCCACCTGCTTCGCCAGCACTTGCTTTGTTATTATAATCTAATAAGGAAACTACTGGAATATTTTTTTTCGCATCAATACCCAACTTGTCCTTGATTTTAGAAATCACTTGATCTTTGTACAACAGATCGGTAACAAATCCATATTTCTTGGCATCTTCCGCTTCACGGATCAAATAACCGTTTGCAATGCTTTTTAAGCTATCTGTAGATATCTTTTTAACAGCCGAAATATCGTTCAGGAAAGTACCATAAATACTGCTTAGATAAGAATTCACCTGCTCCTTATTCGCCTCGCTCATACTATTGAGGATAAAAGGTTCAACCGCACTTTTATAAGTTCCAACTTTGAGGACTTGCATATCGATTCCCAATTTATCCAATGCCTCTTTATAAAACATGACCGAAGTAGCCAACCCTCTGAAATCAAGGTTCCCTTGTGGATGCAAATAAACCTCATTAGCCACAGAGTTCAGGTAATAGCCTTTTTGGCTCATCACGTCACTATAGGCTACAATAAACTTATCCGAAGTCTTAAAGTCCAAAAGTGCCTCACGAATGGCTTTCATCGTTGCGAAGCCAGTCCCCACACTTGTCACATTAAGATAGATTCCCTTGATGTTATTGTCTGTTTTTGCTGCTTTTATCTTTGAAACGATATCATTCAATCCAATGGATTTAGACCCCGAATAGCCCGGGATATCCAGACCTTCAAATGGATTTGCTTCTGTTTTTTCTGTGATTGCATGATTTAGGTCGATTAACAGAACAGAGTTGCTAGCTGTTACAGTTTCACTCTTACTGCCCACCGAACTGATCATCATCCCAATGATTCCCATCAGGATAAAAAACATTAATATACTACTGATAATAATACCTGTAATGGTCGCAAGTACGTATTTAAAAAATGATCTCATATAATTTATTTAAGTAGTGTCCGTAAATTTAAGCTATTATTCCGATTATCATAAAACAATTCATATATTAAACTCATGAATAAAGTTTACCTACTTTTAGGGGCAAATATTGGTAATCCCAACAAACAACTAGAAGACGCAAAGGTTGAAATTGAAGACAGAATTGGAAAAATCACACGGCAATCCAAAATTTATGAATCCGAAGCTTGGGGCGTAGAAAACCAACCGGTATTTTTGAACCAGGTGATCTTGTTGGAGACTGATTTCTCCGCAAATAAAGTCTTGAATGAAATCTTGAAGATTGAAATTCTTTTGGGCAGGATCCGTGGACAACGCTGGGGATCAAGGATCATCGATATTGACATTCTATACTATAACGAAGACATTATACATACCGAAGACCTTCAAGTCCCTCATCCATATATTCAAGAAAGAAACTTTACCCTGATACCCCTCGTAGAAATAGCTGCCGACTACTCCCACCCTATTTTTAAGAAATCTAACAAGGAATTGCTGGAAGAATCAACCGATCAACTGAATGTAAAAACAATCTAACATGAACCATTATTCCATTATTAACCCCGCCTCTATCCAAGAGAACATGATGAATAACATCGAGGTCATCAAACAGATGATCCCTTTATATCTTGGTCAGGGAGTAGAAGATTTTAAGGCTTTAGAAGTCGCGATTGAATCTCAGGACCATTCAGACATCAAATCAAAAGCACATCATATCAAGCCGACCATGCAATACCTAGGTGCTACAGATTTAAGGATGAAGTTCCAGGATCTTGAGGACAAAGCTGCCGGCGAAGAACCGATGGCAGACATCCTGGATCTATTTGAAAATATCAAAAAGGATTTCCATTTAGCCATGGCTGAACTGGAAGATTATCAAACTAAACTTCACTAATTTCTTTCTCGGAGGCAAAATGTATTTTTGAGAAAACAATATAAAGAACCAAGATAATTGGCAAAGCTAAAAACTTCAGGATTACCAATAACACGACGCTGATAATCAGGAAAAGGTATTTGTATTTATTGACAACCCAACTCAAACTGCTCAGTTTCATAGAGAACAACTTTATTTCCGACACCAATAGCAAACTGGTCAGGATAGCTATGCCCAATAAAAGCCAAGTGTTCTTTAAGGCAGGATAATCTTGGAGGATAAAAGGCAAGGAAACAATAAAAAAGGTATTCATTGGCGTATTCACACCGATGAAATCCGTGCTCTGTCTCGTATCAATATTGAATTTTGCCAATCTTAAAGCCGAAAATACGGTAATGATAAAACCTAGATAAGGAAGGTATTCGTTCGAACTGGTATCTTTTAGTAGTGTAAAGATTATGGCTCCCGGTAAAAACCCAAAACTAATCACATCAGCCAAGGAGTCCAATTCCTTTCCAATCAACGATTTGACATGCAATGCTCTAGCTGACATACCATCGAAAAAGTCAAAAATACCCGAAGCTAATACACAGTAAAAAGCCAACATATACTCTTGG
Source organism: Sphingobacterium sp. LZ11T8 (assembly GCF_024261425.1). Classification (NCBI taxonomy): domain Bacteria; kingdom Pseudomonadati; phylum Bacteroidota; class Sphingobacteriia; order Sphingobacteriales; family Sphingobacteriaceae; genus Sphingobacterium; species Sphingobacterium sp. LZ11T8. The sequence goes on from NZ_JANBZY010000003.1 coordinate 496,121, forward strand.
TTCAGGACCATGACAGTACCGATGCAACCTGAAAAGAGGTTTAGGGAAGTGATCGTATTTGGAATGTATTTCTTCATAAAAAAAGCCATCTTTTCGCAAAGATGGCTTAAAAATATCAATTTATGATGGCTTTTTAGCCATTCATGCTAATTAAAAATTCTCCGTTGGATTTAGTTCCACGCATTTGGGTCAACAAAAATTCCATTGCTTCTTGCGAGTTCATGTCGGCAAGGTGGTTTCTCAATACCCATAGGCGTTGCAATTCATCACGGTCAACCAATAGGTCATCACGTCTTGTGCTAGATGCAGTAAGATCGATGGCAGGGAAGATACGTTTGTTAGACAATTTACGGTCTAATTGTAGCTCCATATTACCTGTACCCTTGAATTCTTCAAAGATTACCTCATCCATTTTAGAACCTGTCTCTGTCAATGCTGTAGCTAAAATCGTCAATGAACCACCGTTCTCGATATTTCTAGCTGCACCGAAGAAACGTTTTGGTTTATGAAGTGCATTGGCATCCACACCACCGGAAAGGATTTTTCCTGATGCTGGAGCAACAGTGTTATAAGCACGTGCTAACCTGGTAATGGAATCCAATAAGATAACCACATCATGGCCACACTCTACCATACGTTTTGCTTTTTCCAATACGATGTTGGCAATTTTCACGTGACGGTCAGCAGGCTCATCAAAAGTCGATGAAACAACTTCTGCACGTACGCTTCTTGCCATGTCTGTAACCTCCTCTGGACGTTCATCGATCAATAAAATGATCAAGTAAACTTCAGGATGGTTTTTGGCGATTGCATTGGCAACCTCTTTCAATAAATTGGTCTTACCAGTTTTAGGCTGTGCAACGATCAATCCACGTTGTCCTTTACCGATTGGAGTGAAAAGATCCATAATCCTTGTCGAGTAGTTGCTCGGACCTAGATCCAAATTCAATTTCTCATCAGGGAACAATGGTGTCAAATAATCAAAAGGAACACGGTCTCTTACTTCAGCTGGGTCTTGACCATTGATGGCCTCAACTCTCACCAAAGGAAAATATTTCTCGCCTTCTTTCGGAGGACGGATACATCCTCTTACATTATCTCCAGTTTTCAATCCAAATAACTTGATCTGTGATTGAGAAACATAGATATCATCCGGAGATGTCAAATAATTATAGTCTGAAGACCTTAAGAAACCATAACCATCGGCCATAATTTCCAATACACCTTCATTAATAATTACGTTGTCAAAATCTGTTGGAGTGGAAGCTTTAGAAGAAGGTTCAGGAGAAGGAGTAGTTGTGGATTCTGTGGGAGTAGATTCTGCTGCTGGTTTGCTAACAAAATCCATTTTCGTTTCCTCATCATCGGCTGCCACTCTGTTTCTACCTACTGCTACAGGTTCTGCAGCTTTCACTGTACGCACTCTTTTTCTTGTTCGCTCTGCATTGGCTTTATCCGAATCAGCATCAGAAACTTCTACAGTTTGCTCTTGCTGAGACTCTTTGGCTATTTCAGAAATACGATCAATTAACTCTTGTTTTCTAAGCTTTTCAGCATCAACAATGCCTAGAACTTTCGCAATCTCGCGCAATTCAGACACGAGCTTCGTATTCAATTCATTAATATCCATTAATATTAAAATATGATTTTTAAGGATTTTTACTTTTTTTGAAATATATCTCTCAGCTAATACATAAATTTCATATGTCTTATTGGGTAACTAAATCTTTTATAGAGATTTTATACTAGCGTCCCGAAAGATAAATTAAGAACCGCCACAAAGAAAAAAAGAACTATTGTAATTTCAAAAGAAAATCAGCACTTTTTTTTATTTATAGTTTATTATATAACGTTAAGTAGCAGTAAAATGTTTTAGCAACTGCCGAAAAACTTTAGAAATCAAAAAAAAGTTCTTTATTTGTACGATTAAATCATAAAGTTAGACATTTTTTTTATGAATAACCAACAAACAAACACCAATTACCCAGCTCTTTACACCTTAATCGTGGTGTTTTTTTTCTGGGGATTTATCGCAGCTGGAAACAGTGTATTTATTCCGTTCTGTAAAAATTACTTTCACTTAGATCAATTTCAATCTCAACTTATTGATTTTGCTTTTTACTCGGCCTACTACATTGGCGCTCTTCTTCTCTTTATTTTCGGAACCATTTCTGGAAAAGACCTCGTAGGAAAATGGGGCTACAAGCGAAGTATAGTCTATGGCCTTTTGTTCTCGGCATTAGGTGCCGCAGCAATGATCGTCGCTGTAGAAGTCAATGTGTACACGGGAATGTTAATAGGTCTATTTATTGTTGCATTAGGTTTCTCCTTGCAGCAAACCGCAGCAAACCCATTTGCAGTGCTATTGGGCGACCCTAAAACTGGGGCATCTCGGGTGAACCTGGGGGGCGGTATCAACTCTTTCGGTACCACTATCGGACCATTGATCGTTGGATTTGCACTATTTGGTACCTTCGAAACCATTTCCGATGCTGAAATCGCTAACCTTCCCCTAAACAAAGTCGTATACCTTTATATAGGTGTGGGTCTTCTTTTCGTATTGGCAGCTGGTTTATTCCATTTCTCTAAGAAAGTTCCGGCAGGTTTCAACCTGGAACAGATGGAACCCGCTAACAAGGCGAGGACAACATTGATCATTATGACCATTTTGTTGCTATGTGCTTTTATCCCTGTATTTACCAGTTACAAATCTGACACTGCCCTTCATATCCTAGACCTAAAGGAACAAGCGGCTAACAACAATAACCAAGAGCTTTTAGCACAGATTAAAGACCTTTCACATGGTTTGGAAATCAAACGTATGCTATGGTTACTGGGTGCTTTGGCCGTAATTGTTTTCGGTCTTTTGTTCTCTTATAATAGTGCCAAGAAAAATCCTGAAGGTTGGGGAGCCATGAAATATCCACAATTGGTTTTGGGTATGTTGGCCTTATTTATCTATGTAGGGATTGAAGTTGCTATCGGTAGTAACCTAGGTGAACTTTTGACTTTGGAAGAATTCGGCAACCTGCAATCTTCGCAGATTACTCCATACGTTTCCATGTACTGGGGCGGTATGATGATCGGTCGATGGGCAGGCGCGATTACAGCGTTCAACTTGACAAAATCTAAGAAAAAATTACTGACTATCATCGTTCCTGTCATAGCTTTCACCATTATTATCGGGGTGAATTCACTTGCTGGATTCGACATGTCCGTTCTATACTATTTCATTATCTGTGTGGCATTACAGATCGCTGCATTCTTCTTGAGTAAAGAAAAACCTGTCCGTACCTTGATCATTTTCGGAACTTTCGGGCTATTGGCCATGATCGTTGGTTTGATGACATCAGGCACGGTAGCAATCTACTCCTTCCTAGCTGGAGGTTTAGCTTGTTCTATCATGTGGGGTTCCATCTTTAGTCTTTCGATCGTAGGATTAGGAAAATACACCGAACAAGGTTCGGCATTCTTGGTGATGATGATTTTAGGTGGTGGTATCATCCCTCCTATCCAAGGAAAGCTTTCGGATATCATTGGTATTCACAACTCTTACATTGTTCCAGCGGTTGGTTTTATCTACATCATCGTCTTTGCGGTACTGGTTCGCAAATTCTTGTCTAAACAAGGAATTGCAATTGACGAAATTGAAGCCGAAGGAGCTCACTAATGCTAAACTAATTGTAAAAAATACACTAAGTATTTTTCGCGTTAAAATAATTTTAAAAACCTTATAACCAATGAGTTATAAGGTTTTTATTTTTAATCAAGGCCCTAACCTTCCTAAATTATTTCAATATATCAAATAAAAATTCTTATTTTTATTAATAAATACCGTATTTTGGGATTTAAACTTAGAACAATACCATTGTAAAACGAAAAAACAAGTTACTTTAAAACTAAATTTATAAATAATGATAATAATTGCAGATGGAGGGTCTACAAAAACAAACTGGTGTTTGCTAGATGATAACAACAAGAAGATTTACTTCAACACCGAGGGTTATAACCCATATTTTGTAGATAGCGAATACATTATTGCATCCCTTAAAAAAGGACTACCTCAAGATATTCCATTTGAAAAAATCAGCGAGGTAAATTATTATGGTGCTGGTGTACACAATGAAGAGAAGGCAAAAATTGTCGAAGATGCGATCCAGGCAGTGTTCCCAAATTCTAAAGTTGAAGTTGGTCACGACCTATTAGCTGCTGCACGCGCTTTATTAGGTACTAACCCTGGTTTTGCTGCAATCCTTGGAACGGGTACTAACACTTGTATATACGACGGAAAAGACATAACTCACAATATTGATTCAGCTGCCTACATCCTAGGTGACGAAGGTTCTGGTAGTTTCATCGGTAAGAAGCTTTTGGTAGATTTTATCAGAGGTCTAATGCCTAAGGATGTTGCTGAGGCATTCTTTAATGCTTACAAACTTACTCCTGATGAAATCATGGACAACGTATACACAAAACCTTTAGCTAACCGTTTCTGCGCTAGCTTCAGTAAATTTGTATACGACAATAACGTAAATATCGAATACACTCGCAAAATCGTTGACGATGCATTCGAAGCTTTCTTCAATAACCTTGTGAGCAAATACCCTGATTACCAATCTTACACTTTCAACTGTATCGGTTCTGTAGGTTACAACTTCAGAAACGTACTGGAAGAAAAAGCTACTCAATATGGAATGAAAGTTGGAAAAATCTTGCGTTCTCCTATTGACGATTTGGTACAGTTCCACATCAACAGATCAAAAAGCGTTGCTTAACCTATAGCAGCCTGAACATAAAAAAGCCCAATTGCTAGCAATTGGGCTTTTCTTTTGATATATCTCTTTTAGAGCTCTACCGACTCACCGATCTTTGGCAAGGCCAAGTACACCTCTGACTCGTTAAACTTCTTCTTTGCTTCCTCATGATTAATCGTAATTGGAGGAAAAGAATCATAATGCATTCCGATCACATTATTGCAGTTCACAAATTCAGCTGCAATCACGGCATCATCCACATCCATGGTATAATGGCCACCAATAGGCAACAAGGCCCAATCAATCTTATGGCGTTCCAATAACTTCATTTCCATGGTCAATGCGGTATCTCCAGCAAAATAAATGGTTTTGTCTTTCAAAAAGAACACATAACCTACCGGAAAACCTGCATAAGCACCATCTGGAGTGCTATTGCTATGTGCGGCATAAACCATCTTCACCTTCCCAAAAGGAAGGTTCAAGGTTCCACCCAGATTATATTCGATTACTTTATCATCGGGTACACCTTGTTTTCTCACCCATGCAGCTGTTTCTACAATGGTTGCAACAGTGGCCCCACTTTGTTGTTGGATACTGAACATGTCGGCCACATGGTCTTGATGGCCATGGCTCAGGAAAATGTAATCAGGATTGATCTTACTGATATCCACAGCCTTCGCCAAAGGATTATAACTGATGAATGGATCCATCAAAACCTTGGTCCCATCAAAATCAAACTCCACACATGACTGTCCGTAATATGTTGCTTTCATTTCTCTTTTATTATTTACCAAATAAGTTGCCTAAACCTCCTAATCCACCTAATAGGTCCTGTGAGGCTGCTTGCATTTCAGTTTGACTGATACTTTCAGCCTGAACCAAAGCCTTATTCAAGGCAACAACCAATAGCTCTTCAATTTCCTCTTTATCTGCATCCTTAAAGAATTCAGGGTCGATCTGAATTTCTTTGATCTCCTTATTGGCCGTGGATATTACACGGACCTTGCCGCCCTCTGCTTCTCCCGATACGGAAATATGATCCAATCTTGCCTTGATCTCCTGTGCCTTTTGCTGTGCTTCAAATAACTTATCAAACATAAATACTCCTTAAATTTTAAACCCCAAATTACAAATTATTTATGAATCTCGACAATTGCTTGGCTCTTTTGAGCAGCTTGTTTACCTTTGTAGGATAATTGTCTATCATAATGATTCAACTAAAACACTATACCGCAATAGCAAACGAATTACAAGAGTCTGAGCCCGAAAAATTCGAGCAACTTGAGGAAGAAATCAATATCATTATCCATAAATTAAAGTTCATCCATATTGAAAACCGACCGATGGTCGAAATTGTGGACCTTTCAAAACCTACCACAGACCCAACTTATATCGAAGAACTGAGCGAAATCGCTGGAGCTCAGAACAACCCCTTGGTAAAAGAGCCTGAAAACACCGAAATCCTGATCTTTATCAACGACAATCCTGCTTTCCTAGGAACACTGCCAGATTTATTGAACGAGCAATACAGCGACTATAAAGCCGTTAAAAACAACAATGTCTTTATTATTCAAAAGCCTGATTTTGGAAAACGCAAAGGAGACTTTTTATTGGATACAGAAATTTTCGCTGAAATTATCCAATCAAAATATTTTGTATATGGACATGAAGGAAACCATTGGATCAAATTTGATCTTTAATCCTGAAACTCCATAAAAAAGGTCGCTTCTTGAATTAGAAGCGACCTTTTTTTATTCGAACTGAAATTATATATATTTCTTTCTTAAGATAGCATATAGCTTATCCACAGTCTGTGGTTTTGAAGCCCAGTTATTCTTCAGCGAATAGTTAGACTGCAAAAAGGCATCTGCTTCTGCAAAATTATCAAATCTGTTCAGGAGTTCAATCGCTTCAGAATAAGCTAAGCTATAGCCATTGAACAGGTCTTTAATAAACAGGAGTTTATCATTTAGGCTCACTGCAACCTTAAGGTCTGCAATGCGGTCACTACTTTTATCTTGGGAAGTATTGAACTGATTTGCATTGGTCAATCCAGCCTTTTTTTGTTGCTGGATCAATTCGTTCAATGTCAATGGACGGCTAGGTTTAACTTCCGCCTGTTTTGCCAAATCATTCAAGGAAACGACCTCTTCCGGTTTATCTTCCTCAATCTCGATTTCCTTCTCTTCAATTACGACCTCGTTAACGGTAGGTTCAGCATCAGCTTTCACTTCCTCCCTGTTTTGCTCCTCGACATTCTTTTTATCTTCTTCAGCTTCATCTGCAGATGCTACTGAAGTATAACCTGAAGAGGCGGTATGGACAGGATTGGATGATATATTGAAATTTTTGAAATCAGATACTTCTTCAACGGGTTCAGCTTCTTCCTTCTCTTCTTCCCTAGCCTCAGCCTCTTTTGGATCTTCTACCAATTCCTCTTTCTCATCTTCTATTATTTCCCGGTTTTCCTCGTTCGATTTCTCTGCATAAGTGGTCGATTCAGGTTCCTCTTCATCATATTCCTCGACAAAAGGTTTCCTTTCAGTTTCAGGTTCTACGGCTTCAACTTCTTGGATCTCTTCTTCCACCGGTTGCTCATCAGCCTCATGCTCATCGTGTTCGATCGCTGGCGTAAAGGTTTTTTCCTCTTCCTGCACTACCCCTGCACTCGCAGAAGCCAATAAATGAGTCGGTTGAGTCTGTAGCGATGCTAAGGCTTCGATATGTGCTGCCAAGTATTTCGCCTGAGCAGCCAACAACAATATATCTGCTTTTTTGCTTGCTAGATTCTTCTTGTCTAGCCCTGCATAATGCTCATTGATTTCTACCAAAAGATCCCCAATTTTCCCTAAAATATCCTGATCTGAATAAGCCATGTTTTATGTGTATAGATTGAAATTAATTCTATTATTAAATGTGATATAAAAAAATAAACAAACTGATTGACACCTCGTTTACGCTTTTATCCTATCTCCTTAAACCAAAAATAAGATTAAATTTCGATATTCGTAAGCTATATTAGCTAAGAATTTCATATTATATGAAACTTCTGAAATCAGGTTTTTAGTATAAAGTTTTATCAAAATGATGTTGTTTTCTGAACATAATTTCCCCAACAGAAGAGGTCCCATTGGTAGTATCGAAGTGATCTGTGGGTCTATGTTTTCTGGCAAAACGGAGGAACTGATCCGTCGGATGAAAAGGGCTCAATTTGCTAAACTTCCAGTAGAAATTTTCAAACCTGAAATCGATGTGCGTTATGGCATAAATGAAGTCGTTTCCCATGATAGCAACTCCATTCCATCCACGCCAGTATCGCATTCTTCAGCCATCCTGCTCTTAAGTGCCGATACCAAGGTAGTAGGAATCGATGAAGCCCAATTCTTTGATGAGGAACTCCCTAACGTCTGTGTAGAATTAGCAAACCGTGGTATCCGAGTGATCGTGGCAGGGCTGGATATGGATTATCTAGGAAAACCCTTCGGACCCATCCCTAGCCTGATGGCCATTGCCGAAGATGTAACCAAAGTCCATGCTGTCTGTGTTAAATGCGGCGCTCCGGCTAACTATTCCTACCGTCTCCAACAAAATGAATCCCGTGTCCTTCTCGGTGAAAAAGAAAGCTATGAACCTAGATGTAGGTCTTGCTATTTTGGATTAGATAGGAATTAGACATAAGACAATAGACATAAGACATAAGACAATTGTCCATCCCTAAATAGGGTTGACCGTTTTTATACTTTTCTCATTTTCATCAAATATTCTCCATCTCTGCCATAGGTTGAGCCAAGATAACCCGTCAGAAAGTTCTTTTGTCTGATGTCTAATGTCTTGTGTCTAAATCTTATAAAAACAAAAAAGACGCCTTGGAGCGTCTTTTTGTTTTTATAAGATTTGTGATGTTATCACCTTATCAAGTGGTGTAACTTTCGAGCGGTATCGGTGTGCTAGTTTACCATCTTTTCCGATCAGAAATTTCTCGAAGTTCCAATTGATATCACCTTTGAAGTCTGGATTTTCGGTTTCTGTTAGGTATTTGAACAAGGCAGTTTGCTTATCACCTTTTACATCTACCTTTTCAGAAAGGATGAAGTTCACCCCAAAATTCTTTTCACAGAACTCAGCGATCTTTTTATTGTCTCCGTATTCCTGGTTTCCAAAATTATCAGAAGGGAACCCGATAACCACCAGTTTATCTCCATATTGTTCATGTAGCTCCTGAAGCTCTTTATACTGCTTGGTGAAACCACATTTAGAAGCGGTGTTGACTATCAAAAGTTGTTTTCCTTTGAAATCAGCGAGATCTACTTTCTTTCCATCAATGGATGTGAAAGAAAAGTCATATACGGTAGGCTGTTGGAACAGCATAGTATAAAACATTATCATGGCCATGATCATAATCTATATATTTTTAAAGTTGAACATTCAGCTCTCTGTCCACTACATAATGGAACAGCTCTTCAATTGGGCTACTCAATATCTTGCCCACACGAACACCATGCAAAGAACATACCTCTCTTAAGTGAATATCAAAATAATAGGCAATTCTCCCAACAAAATGACATTCAAATTCCCAAAAGTTCGGGTATGTCATGATATTGGTCCTTACAAATTCGTCAAAACCATTTCTCAGGAGATTATCGATATAGGGATGTTGTCTATTCTGTCCCATAAATTCGGCAAAAGATGCCAAATAGGCATTGGGTCTATCCCTTTGATACACATTCTTGATGATGATATCTTTTGTGATGTGATGCGTCTCCTTAAAGATCCTTGCCAAATCCCTTGGCATGGTCTCATAGAGATAGGCAGTAATCAACTGTTTTCCAAACCAGGCACCAGAACCCTCATCCCCAAGCACATAGCCATTACCATGCAAACTTGCCGACAGTTTCTCCCCATCATAGAAACTGATATCAGAACCAGTTCCCAGATTGGAAATCAATCCTTTTCCAGCTCCAAAGGTTGCATAGGCAGACCCTAACAGGTCGCTTTCAACAGAAATAAAGGAGGATGGAAAAATTTGGGTCAGGGCATTGGATACTAATTCACGGCGGTCAGGAGTAGAACAACCTGCTCCGAAAAAATAGACCTCATGAACTTCTTTTATATATGGGATAATTTCGGGAACCTCAGTCAAAATTGCCGCAATCTCCTTCTCGCTTACGAAGAAAGGATTTAAACCTTTGGTACTGAAACGTAATGGTTTGCTATCTGGAAGATGGAGCATCCAATCTGATCGTGAGGATCCGCTATCTGCAACTAAAATCATATGCTACTAAATGTCATCATCTCAAATATACAAATTCCAAGAGAATAAAAATCGTTTTCTCGATTTAAACAAAAACGAGTATTCGACATTAAAATACACCCCTTTGACAGGACCAACCGGATAAGATTGCAAAAGCTCTAGACTGTAATATTATTGTGAAGGTCCTGCATTAGATCGATCTTTCTCCAATGAATCTGCAAGCGATTCTTATCTTTAACCTATAAATTATTACCTAATAAAATTATGAAGAACTCAATGAACCTCATCCGGTTACTGATGTTTTCCTTTGCTTTTATTCAGATGGTATTTGCCCAACAAATAACCAGTCCGAAAGAGCACTTTGGATTCCAGATTGGTGATGACTACCAATTGGCAACATTTACTGAAACTGAACAGTATTTCAAAAAATTGGACCAACAATCTGATCGATTGTTATACACGGTCATCGGCAAGACCGAAGAAGGCCGTGACCAATGTATGCTGATCATTAGTTCTCCGGAAAACTTAAAAAATCTGGAAGAATTCAAGAACATCTCGACAAAACTTGCCCATGCTGAACTGTCTGAAGAGGAAGCTCGTGCACTGGCCCAAAAAGGCAAGAGCATCGTTTGGATCGATGGTGGCCTTCACTCCAATGAAGTGGTAGGAACGCACCAGCTTATCCAAACTGCCTACCTGCTGGCTTCATCCAACGACCTTGAAACGAAGAACATCCTGGAGAACAGCATTGTCCTCATGGTGCATGCCAATCCAGATGGGCAAGAGTTGATCTCTAACTGGTACATGCGTGAAAAAACTCCTGAAAAAAGATCGGGCAACTATGTCCCTGTCCTTTACCAGAAATATGCAGGACATGATAATAACCGCGACTTTTTTATGCTGAACCTCAAGGAATCCCAAAACATGGCTAGACAGCTGTTTGTTGAATGGATCCCTCAGATTATGTACAACCACCACCAAACTGCACCAGCAGGTGCCGTGGTAGCAGGCGCACCCTATAGAGATCCGTTCAATTATGTATTTGACCCAATCTTAATGTCTGGAATCGATGCCTTGGGAGCCGCAATGTCTTCTAGGTTGAATGCCGAAGGCAAACCCGGATATACGGCAAAAGACGGTTCGGTATTCTCGACCTGGTATAATGGTGGCCTGAGAACGACCACCTATTTCCACAACATGATGGGACTGTTGACCGAAATGATCGGCAACCCAACTCCATTCGAGATCCCACTTGTTCCAAACCGCTTGATTCCGAATAATGACACCCAAAACCCAGTGATTCCGCAGGTATGGCATTTCCAACAATCAATTGATTATTCCGTATCCTTGAACTACGCAGTCTTGAACTATGCCAGCCGCTATAAGGATGAAGTCCTGTACAACATGTTCAGGATGGGCAAGAACTCCATAGAGCGAGGTTCTAAAGACTTCTGGCCACTTTCACCTAGCAAGGTAGCTGTAATCGATACAGCCTTTCAACAAGCCAAGAGAAAGGACCCTAAAATCGAGAACAACCGCGAAGCAGAAAGAAAATTATTGGGCAGCCTCTTCGAGAACAAATCCCTTCGTGACCCTCGCGGATTTATTATCCCTGCGGATCAGGCTGATTTTGTAAAAGCTACTGATTTCGTGAATGCATTGATCCAAAATGGTATCGATATCCAACAGGCAACAGCGGACTTCACGGTAAACGGCAAGAAATATGCGAAGGATTCCTATATCATCAAGACTGACCAAGCTTTCCGTCCACATATCTTAGATATGTTCGAGCCGCAAGATCACCCTGATGACTTTCAATATCCAGGAGGCCCTCCAATTCCGCCTTATGATGCTGCAGGCTGGACATTGGCTTACCTGATGGATGTAAAATTCGACCGTATCCTGGAGGACTTCAATGGTCCATTCCAAAATTTGACGAATGGAAAGGTCATCCAATTGGCAGAACTTGCTAAACCTAAAGGTAAATACCTAAGACTTCCCGCAACAATCAACGAATCCTTCCGCGTAAGCAATGACTTGCTTAAACAAGGAAAGAATGTTTGGCGAGATGAATCAAATGGGGATATCTATGTTGAAAACAATGCGAACGTGAAATTGATCTTCCCTGCGGAGGCCAGCAATAGCTTACCAAAACAAAACAAGAAGATCAAACTTCTACGAATAGCGCTATGGGATACTTATGGCGGGAGCATGCCTTCCGGATGGTTGAGGTTCCTGATGGAAAAATATCACTATAATTTTGAGGTCATCTATGCACCAGATATCGACAAGGGTAACCTGAATGCAAAATATGATGTCATTATCTTCCCTGGAAATTCTATTCCTAGGTTCAATAGCAATCCAAATGCATCTTCCTACTATGGACGTATGCCAGCAGAGGCTCCAGAAAATATCCCTTCTCCATTTAAAGAAAGATGGGGTCGCTTGACCGAACAGAAATCAATACCTGTATTGAAATCATTCTTGGAAAACGGAGGTAAAATCGTAACGATCGGAAGCAGTTCTGATTTGGCCGAACATCTGGAATTAGGTGTAGAAAACCATTTGGTAGATGCCCAACACAAGGCTTTAAAGAGAACTGAGTTTTATACCCCTGGATCTGTTTTGACAGCAAAAGTTGCAAAAGGATCTGCCAGCACTTGGGGCTATAATGATGAAATAGATATATATTACAGCAACGACAACTTGTATAAGATCAAAAATACCAATATCAAACCATTGATGTGGTTTGATTCGGAGAAGGTCCTAAAGAGTGGGTGGTCATGGGGACAGAAATATTTGAAGGATGGAGTTATTGCATTTGAAGCGCCAGTAGGCAAAGGTAAACTGGTATCTTTTGGAAATGACATTAATTTCCGCGCGCAAACCCATGGAACTTTCAAGCTATTGTTCAACCAGCTGCAGTAAATTAAATCAACATAAATTTTAAGGTCATATCTCCACAGATATGGCCTTTTCTTTTTATTAGTAACATAGGCTGCTGTTCAAAATCCATTTTTTATGCGGGGTTGCAATTGACCTTATTCGAGACATATTCGGAATTTTCGCAAAATGTCTAAACCAGTATACCTTATTTACTCGAATCATTCCCGAATCATTCTCGAATGAGACCCGAATGAGACCAAGAGAAAGTGACAAGAAGAAATAGAGGAAACGGAAGTAAGCAGGAGGGATTTTTTAGGCCAGGAATAATATTGGTGGTAAACCATAAAGAAAGGCAAAGAATATTAGTTCATTGCCTTTCTTATGTTAATTATCTTTTAAATATCGTTTTTCGCTGCCTCGATCAATTCGGAATAGAAAGCGGTTTCTGTACGGCCATCTGCTCGGACCTGTTGCGGAATAAAGCTTTGTGCAGTTTGACCAGGAATGGTATTGATCTCAATAAAATAGAATTTATCGGTGTCATTTTGGATAAAGAAATCCACACGGACCATACCTTTACAATTCAATCGAACATAAACTTCACGGATAATGGCATCCGCCCTATCCTTTTGTTCTTGGTTAAGGTCGGCAGGTGTGATCTCTTGGGTCAACCCTGGAGTGTATTTGGCTTCAAAGTCAAAGAATTCCCTGGTCGTGATCACCTCTGTTGCCGGAAGCACCTGAAGCTCTCCTTTGGAGTCCCTAAAGATCCCTTGGGAGAATTCTCTACCTTTTACAAACTCTTCGACCAATACTTGCATACCGGTTCCTTCTGCATCGTATGCTTCATCTAAGGCCTTAGGAAGTTCCTCCCAGGTATTGACCTTGTTCATTCCGATACTGCTACCTCCAGCATTTGGTTTTACAAATAAGGGAAGAGTTAATTTTTCTTTGACCAGGTCGAATGCCTTTGGTCTGTCGATATCAAATAAAAGAACCGATTTTGCGACGTTCAATTCTGCAATGTCCTGGATAATAGCCTTGGTATAACCCTTGTTCATTGTCAAGGATGAGGTCAAAGCGCCACAAGAAGTATAAGGCAATCCAACCATATCTAAATAACCTTGTAACCTTCCATCCTCGCCCGGGCTACCGTGCAAAATGATAAAGGCCACGTCAAAACGTAGCTTTTCGTTATTTATGTTCAAAGAGAAATCTTGACGATCAATTTCGTGTTTTTGGCCGTTCTCATCCGTATAGGCCCAGCTATGCAATGTAATATCAATAAGATACACATCGTATTTTTCTTTATCGATTTGGGAATAAACAAACGCTGAACTTTTATAGGAAATTTCAGCCTCTCCAGTATAACCACCCGTAATTAATGCTACTTTAGTTTTCATATGTAATAATCGAGAAGCAAATATAATTTGAGATACGAGGAAAAACGAATATTTTTGCCTTTATATTAGCAGTATTTGCGGGAATTTGTAAAATTGGAATTAATATTGTTAATAGGATATTCAAAAAAAACACATTAATAGATGTCGAAGTTCTTTTTATACTTGAGAACGAGTGCTTTCAGGAAAAACTTAATTGCAGGGCTCATTTTCATTGTCATTCTTTTTATTTTAGTTTATTTCGGATTAAAGATCTACACTAAGCATGGTGATTCTCAAGAGGTTCCTCTATTGAAAGGCTTGAACATCAGTGAAGCTTTGAACGTATTGGACAAGGCAGGATTAGAGGTGGAAATCGATTCCATCTACCAAATGGATGCGAAACCAGGATTGGTGATCGACCAGGATCCTGACCCTAAGACGCATGTAAAAGGTGGTCGTACGATTTATTTGACCATCATTACCCAGTCTGCACCTGAAATTGCCTTCCCAGAAGTTATTGATAAAACATTTATCGAGGCATCTGCTATCTTAAAGAACCATTCTTTAAAGATTGCGGATACCGTCTATAGGAATGACATCGCTAGAGATGTGGTATTGGATGTAAAATTTGCCGGCCAACCGATCCGTCCGGGACGTATGGTTCCTAAAGGATCCAAAATCAGCTTGATCTTAGGTAATGGTCGCGGAGACGATGAGGTTGAAATCCCTGTATTGATTGGATTGAACCTGACTGAGGCCAAATTTGCACTGGCAGGAAAAGGCTTGACCTTGGGTTCTGTTTCTTTTGACGGGAACTCAAATGATACTTTAGGATCAGTGGTCGTAAAACAAAACCCAGATACGAGTGCGAAGATTATTTCCATAGGCAATGCCATCCATGTTACCCTAGGTAAACCGGCAGAACCAACTCCAACACCTACTATTCCACAAAACCCATAACATGGCTGAGAACAGAAATAAAAGAAAAGGATTAGGGATTGTACTTATCATTATCTTATTGATAGTGTTGGTAGCTGGATGGATAGGATATCAGGCGTTTATGGCACCAAGTATTGCCAGCGATGAGGATTACTTCTACGTAAAAACCGATGAACCTTATGCGAGTGTGATCTCCAGGATCGAGTCGGAAGGTATAGTAAAAAACCCAACCTATTTCAAGTATGCGGCGAAAGCTATGGATCTGGAAAGCACCGGCATTAAGGCAGGCCGCTACAAAATATCGAAAGATATGAGCAATCGCCGATTGATCGGGAACTTGCGTGGCGGTTATCAGGATGCTGTAAAGTTCAGGTTCCAAAATATACGATTGAGACAGGATTTTGCAGGATTGCTGGGTAGAGATTTTGAAGCGGATTCCCTGACTTTCATCAATCTGTTGAATGATGAGAAGTTAGCAGAGAAATATGGTTTCAATAAAGAGAATTTCTTCAGCATGTTCATTCCAAATACCTATGAAATCTATTGGAATACCAAGCCTGAGGAGATCATCGATCGTTTTTCAAAGGAATATGAGAAATTCTGGAATGCAGAGCGGAAAGCAAAGGCAGATTCTTTGGGAATGACCATACAAGAGGTGAGCACCTTAGCTTCTATTGTAAAAGGTGAAGCCCTGCATGTGGATGAAATGCCAAAAATTGCAGGTCTTTATATCAATAGATTGAAGAAAGGGATGCTATTGCAGGCGGATCCTACGGTGATCTTTGCCAATAATGACTTTACTATCCGTAGGGTATTGAACAGGCACCTGACCATTGACAATCCATATAACACTTATCGTTTCAAAGGCCTTCCTCCGGGACCGATCATGATGCCAAGTATCGCCTCTATCGATGCGGTATTGAATTATGACCATCACCCCTATATCTATATGTGTGCGAAGGATGATTTTTCAGGATACCATTTATATGCGGAAACAGTTGCTGAACATTTGATCAATGCGCGTAAATTCCAAAAAGCTTTAGACGCCAGAAATATCAAGAAATAGTATGTTTCATTATCAGCATCAGATCAGGGTTCGTTACGCAGAGACAGACAATATGGGTTATGTCTATTATGGAAACTATGCGACCTATTATGAAGTTGCCCGTACCGAAATGTTAAGGAGCACGGGGATTTCCTATAAACAGCTCGAGGAAATGGGCGTGATGTTGCCTGTGATCGAATTGAGCTGCAAATTCAACAAAGCAGCGAAATATGATGATTTAGTAACCATAAATATTTATATTAGAGAAAAACCAGGAATAAGGATTAAATTTGAATATGAGCTGTTTAATGAATCTGGAGAGCTGTTGAATACAGGTTCTACCCAACTGGTATTTGTTGATATGGAACGAAACAGGCCTTGCAAACCTCCACAGATTTTCATGGATAAGATGGCTCCATTTTTTGGAGAATAATGAAAAAAATTCACCAACATCTTCTGTACGTTAAGCCGTATGACAGATTTATCGAGTGGACCAAATCAGCCACCTTACCGGGATTTGGAAAATTACCGCTCTATACTGTCATGGTATTTTTCTTTCAGGAGATCGCTCGGGAATCCATCATCAATAAAGCCTCTTCCCTAGCCTACAACTTTATGTTGGCGGTATTTCCTGGAATTATTTTCCTTTTTACGCTGATCCCTTACATTCCTGTAGACAATTTTCAGGAACAATTGATGGAACTGATCCAGTTGGCTCTGCCAAACAATGCATACGAAATCCTGGAAACTACCTTAGAAGATATCATCAAGAGACAGAACAGTGGCTTGTTATCTGCCGGTTTTGTACTCTGTACATTTTTTGCGACCAATGGTATGACGACCCTGATGATGAGCTTTAATAAAGCATCCTTATCCAAAGAGTCCAGAACTTGGTTTCAAAGACGAATTGTAGCCCTAGCCCTATCCCTTGCCATCGTATTGGCCCTTGCCGTAGGAATTGCACTTTATGCCGGTTCAAACTACTTGATCAATTACCTGAAAACCCATATCGATTATGACCTGAAATGGTTTTGGGCATTTGCCATTAAAGTTGCTCAATGGATTATTTTATTTGGTATCTATTTTTTTACAGTGAGCCTTATTTATAAGTTTGGACCAAGTTCGACAAAAAAATGGAAGCTATTTACGCCCGGTGCAACCTTGGCTACGATATTGGCCATGTTGTCTTTTTCATTTTTTACCTTCTATATCAATAACTTCGGTGCGTACAACAAATTATACGGTTCTATCGGAACATTGATCGTCGTGATGATCTGGATGTACATCAACGCCCTGATCTTGATCATAGGTTTCGAATTAAATGCCAGTATTGCGCTTTCAAAGCAAAGCATTAAAATTGTTAAGCCGCGAGTATACAACTCATTTAAACCAAACAAAATTTAATTTATTATAAATTTATTATTATTGTAATCGTATTGAGTATTTTGTTAGCTCAGATCAACGATTAGACCGGAAAAACTTACCGATGGAAGACAAGGATTTACAAAAGCGGAACAAGCGGAACCAGAACGTCAGAAATATCCTGTTGAGTTCAATAATTATATTGTTCATCACTTTTGTTGTCTTTTTTATCTTCTCCTATATACAGTACAAGAGCATACAGAACAAAATCCAGAACATTTACACTTCTGTAAACAGTGACCAAAATAACTTTACAGAATTACTGACCATATTCAGCGAGGCAGAAGACCATTTCAGGTTATTCTCCATTACCTATAATATCAATGACTATAATTCCTACCGTTCTAAACTGATAACCTTAAAGTCGGCGGTCGATTCATTGATCAAAGTACGAAGTGAGGAGTCCAAAACGTTTAGTGATAAAAATTACCATGGTCGCAAGCTGGAAGACCTCCTGCCTAAATACAGTCAGTTGAACAGCAAATTGGATTCTATCTTGGTCGCTTCAGAGACCCTGAAGACCTTTAATATCCAAGCGAACAATGAAACGAACATCAGCATCCCACGTCCTAAGGAACCTGCACCGATCGTTGCCAATGAGCCGAAGAAAGTCGTAGTCAAGAAGAAATCATTGTTAAAGCGGATCTTCCAAAAAGGGGATGATACCATTACGGTGGAAACAGGTACGCCTACGCATACCCAACAGGTAACTGAGCAGAACGCGAACCTGAAAAACATCATCAAGCAAGGCAATACGCAAGCTGAGAACAGGCTTAAAGAACTGAAACAAACCCTGACCGATATCCGGAAAAACGAAAGGTCACTTTTGGCAGATAACTTTACCCTATTGCACTCTGCCAATCAGCTGATCCGGATCATCCATGAAGAGCGCATACAGATCCAAAGAGACAAGACCGACCATGAGTTGAGCATCTTAATCGCTAGGACCGATACCTTCAAATGGCAGATCATTATATCCCTGACCTTTGTCTTTATCGTGATCTGTATCTTGGTTTATTACCAATTCTTTACCAACTACTATGAGCGTAAATTATTGGATGAACGCGTTTACGCCTCCAAATTGGCAGAACAGAAAACAGATATCCTGGCGGAGATTACCCATGAAATCCGGACCCCTATCAATTCGCTGATCGGCATCGTGGATCTATTGAAGAGCCGCAAGGACCTTTATCAGGCCAACGACATCCACTTGTTGGAATCGGCCTATACGAATATTACGGCGACCTCCAAAACCATCAATGATATCCTGAACCTGAGCAAAATAGACCAACAGAACAGCATTGAGGCCATTCACTTTGATTTCGTTGACCTGCTGATCGATGTGGTAGAAACCCATCGCAACCATGCCGAAATGAAAGGGATAGAATTGGCGTATGAGCTGGACAAAAATCAGCCAACGGTGATTTTCTCGGATGAATTTAAGGTCCGCCAGATCATGAGCAACCTGGTGAGCAACGCGATCAAATACTCGAATGGCGGAAAGGTGGTGGCTAGCGCGATCGTAGATGACCAGAGCAACCTGATCTTTAAGGTATCGGATCAAGGCCAGGGAATCCCTGATGCCCTGAAGAAGAACATCTTCAAGAAATACTATACGGTCAATAAGTCCAATAAGGTAGAAGGTGGCGTTGGATTAGGGCTATATATCACCAAAAATATTGTCAGCACATTAAAAGGAAAGATAAACTTTAAAACGAATGCCGGTCAAGGCACCACCTTTAAGGTAGAGATCCCTATTCCTAAACCGAAATTCCGTCGGAAGACCTCGTTGAACATTGAGAAAATCAGCGATTTTTCCAAGGATCTAAGTTGGCTAATCGTGGATGATAACGCCTTGAATTTACTGTATTTAAAGCAGTTCTTCTCGTTACATACCCATGTTAAGACAGCAACCAACGGAAAAGAGGCCTTAGAGATATTGAGCAGGTTTCCGATTGACGTTGTTGTTACCGATATCAACATGCCGGTGATGACCGGTGACGAATTATTGGCTACCGTAAGGGCGAACCCTGCCTACAACTCGGTTAAAATAATAGCCACATCTTCTGATAATGAGCAGGTTAAGAAGCTGGAGAAGGAGAGACAGGTCTTATTTGACGGAATTTTGATCAAGCCATTTAACGAGCGGAAACTGACCGAAGTGATTGTAAAAACGATCTATCCTATCTTTGAGGACAGCGACGAGTTACGTCAAGAATCCTAAACTTTTCAATCTTTTTAAACTTTTTTACATCTAAACTCTTGTAAATAAAAGTTTTTCGTATCTTTGCAATCCCTACATTGTAGGGAAAAGGAGATTATTAATTAATGGCAAAAAAACAAGAAGCAGAAAAAGAGTTAGCGGCAAAAAATGCAGAGCTACAAGGTGCTGACACAAAAGTTGTGAAGGACACTGAAAAGATTGAGTCTGAGGCAGATTCAAATTTAATCGATGAGATTAAATCAAACACTTGGAGTACTCCATCAGGAGACTTCGACTGGGATCTTGATGAAAAAGCTTTTGGTAACTACAGTGATGCGGAACGTACTAAACTAGAAGAGCAGTACGCTGGCACATTCAACCAAATCAATCAAGGTGAGATTATTGAAGGTATCGTTGTATCTATCAATAACAAAGATGTTGTTTTAAACATCGGTTTCAAATCAGACGGTCTAGTAGCATTATCTGAGTTCCGTGACTTACCTGACTTAAAAATCGGTGATACGGTTGATGTATTTGTTGAATCGCAAGAGGATGCAAATGGTCAATTAGTATTATCACGCAAACGTGCTAAAACACAAAAATCTTGGGAAGAGATCAACGAGGCTTTGGAGAACGACAAAGTTATCGATGGTTTTGTTAAATCACGTACAAAAGGTGGTTTAATTGTAGACATCAAAGGTGTTGAGGCATTCTTACCAGGATCTCAAATTGATATCAAACCTATCCGTGACTATGATGTTTACGTAGGTAAAACTATGGAGTTCAAAGTTGTTAAGATCAACCATGAGTTCAAAAACGTAGTTGTATCACACAAAGTATTGATCGAAGACGATTTGGAAAACCAAAAATCAGAGATCGTTGCGAAATTGGAAAAAGGACAAGTATTGGAAGGTACTGTTAAAAATATCACTGACTTCGGTGTGTTCATCGACTTGGGTGGTGTTGACGGATTACTTCACATTACAGACATCTCTTGGGGCCGTATCGAGCATCCAAAAGAGGTGTTGGCTTTAGACCAAACTATCAACGTTGTAGTTCTTGACTTTGATGACGAGAAAAAACGTATTGCATTAGGTTTGAAACAACTTTCAGAGCACCCTTGGGAATCTTTAGACAAGAACTTAGAAATCGGTTCTAAAGTAAAAGGTAAGATCGTTACTGTAGCTGACTACGGTGCTTTCTTAGAAATCATCCCAGGAGTAGAAGGATTAATCCACGTTTCTGAAATGTCTTGGTCTCAAAACTTACGTTCTCCACAAGAATTCTTGAAAGTAGGTGACGAAATCGAAGCTGAAATCTTGACTTTGGACCGTGAAGAGCGCAAAATGAGCTTAGGTATCAAACAATTGACTCCAGATCCTTGGCAGAACATCACTGAACGTTACCCAGTTGGTTCAAAACAATCAGCAGTTGTTAAGAACATGACTAACTTCGGTGTATTCGTTGAGTTAGAAGACGGAATCGATGGTTTAATTCACATTTCTGACCTTTCATGGTCTAAGAAAGTTAACCACCCTAACGAATTCACTAAAGTTGGTGAAAGATTAGAGGTTGTGGTATTAGAATTAGACGAAGAAAACCGTAAGCTTTCTTTAGGTCACAAACAATTAGAGGAAAACCCTTGGGATACTTTCGAAACAATCTTCACTGAAGGTTCAGTTCACGAAGGTACTGTAATCAAAGTTGGTGACAAAGGTGATATCGTAGCTTTACAATATGGTGTTGAAGGATTCTGCCCTAACAAACACTCTGTAAAAGAAGACGGTTCAGCATTGAAAGTTGACGAAGTTGCTGAATTCAAAATCATTGAATTCAACAAAGAAAACAAACGTCTAGTGATTTCTCACTCTCGTATTTGGGAAGATGCTAAAGCTGAAGCTCGTATCGAAGAGTTCAACGCTCGTAAAAAAGAAGCTAAAACTGCTAACGCAGCAGTGAAAAAAGTTAAAGATTCAGTTGAGAAATCAACTCTAGGTGATCTTGACGTATTAGCTCAATTGAAAGAGCAAATGGAAGACGACGAGAAAAAATCTAAATAATTTTAGATTACTCTAAATACTTCGAAGCCCCGATTTTACAATCGGGGCTTTTTTTGTTTATAGATTTGAGATGGGAGATATGAGATGTGAGATATTGGAGAATATTTATTTCTTGAATGTAGCTTAAGGGATTTAGGTTGTGAGATTAGTGAATGTAAAAGATTAGATGTAGATGTTCCAAGACTTATTACATTTTGCATATCTTTAACTTAAGAAGTTTAATATCTCAATACTCATATCTCATATCTATATACCCATGAGAACAGCAGCATTAATCAGTACCGATGAGGCCCTCAAATTGATCAATGAGGAGAATGCCATAGTCTTGGATGCGACCATCGATAAGGTCAACCAGAAGATGGACAACGATAATCTGGAACTGTTGCCCAACAGTTTGTTTTTGGATATCGAAGGTGCGTTTTCAGATCATCATAGTCCATTTCCACATACGATGCTTTCGGCACAGCTATTCAGCAAGGAAGTACAGAAGTTAGGCATCAATCAGGATTCGACATTGATCATCTATGATCGCTGGGGAGTCTATTCAAGTCCGCGTGCTTGGTGGATGTTGAGGTATATGGGCTTGGATAAGGTTTATGTGCTGAACGGTGGACTGCCGGCCTGGAAAGCGGCAGGATTGCCCATCGAACATCAATATACTGAAGCTATGGTCTTAGGCAACTTTAAAGCGAAGCCAAATTATGAATGGTTCATCTCGAAAGATGAACTGGTGGAGCGCTTAGGCGATGATGATATCAGCATTACCGACGCGAGATCTTCTGGAAGGTTCCATGGAACTGCTCCAGAACCGAGACCTGGATTGCGTTCAGGGCATATCCCCGGATCAAAGAACCTACCCTTTGACCTGGTACTCGATGGCATAAAATATCAGGAGAAGGAAGAACTACAGCGACTGTTTGAAGGGAAGATCGATTCCGCTAAGCAAAATATCTTTACCTGCGGCTCAGGCGTATCGGCAGCAATCATTGCTTTGGCTGCCTATGAACTAGGAAATGACTATGTAACTATTTTTGATGGGTCCTGGAGCGAATGGGGCGCTGATGAGAATACATTGGTTAGTATATAGTATTTAGTATATAGTATTTAGTATTTAGACTTTCCTGTATTGTCGCCTAGGATTTTGAAGAATTACATTTCAAGAATTTAAAAGTAATATTTAGTATTTAGATAGGTTCGGCGAAATAGGTCTAAATACTAAATACTTAATACTAAATACTACCTAACAGGTAGTGGCACATAACCATCATCACCAGGTACTTTAGGGAATTCATGGTTGATCCATTTTTCTTTGGCTTCATCGATCGTGGATTTATCACTGGCTACAAAATTCCAGGAGATAAAGCGTTCTTCAGGGAATGGGTCGCCTCCGAAGATATAGACGGTAGATCCGGCTTTCATTTCAAAGGTACATAGATGTGCATCTAGGGTGATCAGGATCTGTTTAGGTCCATATGTAAAGCCATTGCTATCGACCTCCCCTTCTAGGATATACAGTCCGCTCTCACCATACAGCTCCCCTCTTATATCAATTAAGGAATCTTTCTCAGCCTTGACCTCAATCATATAGAGTTTGCTATAGACAGGAACGGGTGATTTCTTTCCGAATGCTTCACCAGCTATCAGTTTGTAGGAAACATCTGCATCTTTCCAAGTAGGAATATCACTAGCTTCGGTATGGTGGAATTCAGGGTCCATAAATTCGAGGTCCTTTGGAAGGGCTACCCAAATCTGAAGACCATGGAGGAACTTGTCCTTTTGTCGTAGGTATTCGGGAGTCCTTTCTGAGTGGACTACCCCTTTTCCGGCGGTCATCCAATTAACAGCCCCTGGTTTGATCTCCATGGCTGTACCAAGGCTGTCCCGATGGAAAATAGAGCCTTCGAACAAATAAGTCAAAGTGGATAAACCAATATGCGGGTGTGGACCGACATCTAAGTTCTCATGGTCTGCCAAACAGGCTGGCCCCATATGGTCAATAAAAACAAAGGGTCCTATAGAACGTTTTTGACGGAAAGGCAGTAACCTACCTACCATAAAGTTGCCGATGTTCGCTGCTGTCTCTTCTCTAATGAAATCTATATTCGACATATGTTTCCTTTTTTTATGTTTCTTTAAAGTTACATATTATCGTTTATTATTCACTAGGCGAAAAATCAGATCAGCAGCCAATTTTGTCGTCCTATTGTCAATATCATAAAGGGGATTTATTTCAGCAAAGTCAATGGACTTTAGATTTGGGAGCTGCAAAAGGGATTGGAATATTTTGTGGAAGTTATGGTCTGGAACAATGCCATGGAAAGCTGGTGCGCTTACCCCTGGGGCATATGCAGCAGCGAATACATCCATATCCACCGTAAGGTAGATGTCATCGGAGTCATTCGCAAACCCTTGGATTTGGGAAATCAACCTATCGATATTTTCAGGAAAGATTTCTTCTCTTTTGATGACCTGTACACCCTTATCCTTCGCAAAATTGAACAGGGCCTGGGTATTACTGATATCTTGGATCCCAAGAGCTAAATAACGAGCTTCAAAGCCTTCCTGTTCGGCATCCTTAAAAATCTGATAGAATCCAGTCCCTGAGTTTCCTTGATCATTTACTAAAGGTCGGATATCGAAATGCGCATCCAGATTGATTACACCAATCCTTTTGGTTTTACTATGGCTTTTCAGTCCATTAAAATGTCCATAGGTCACTTCATGTCCTCCGCCCAGTACCACAGGGAAACCTCCCTTATCTAAAATCTGCGCTACTCTTTTTGCAAGTTCATTTTGCGCTGCTTCTAAATCTTCTGCTGAACAGAATACATCGCCTGCATCAGCTATTTTAATGGCAGCCTGCATATGGCTAGGAAGTCTAGCAAGAACCTTTCTTAAGGCTGCAGGAGCATCCTTTGCTCCTATTCGTCCTTGGTTCCTTCTTACACCTTCATCACAGCAGAAACCTAAGAAAACAATATGTTTGTCAAGTGATAGGGTCACTGCATTCAGATCGACACAAGTGATCAACTGGTGCCAACGAAGGTTTTCCGCTGTATCACCATCGATTCTTCCTGACCAATTTTGTTGTTCAGCGGGTTTATAGCATACATTCCCAAATGCTTCCATAAAAGGTTTACTCAAAAAGGTTATCAATTAATTGGTCATCCACGAGTTCGGCCTTGGTGACTTTCAAGGTAGATGTCCTTTCTAATTCCGTTTCAATGGCACTAATCGCTTCCTTGTTTCTTGCCCAGGCTCTCCTTGCAATTCCATTATTGACATCAAAGAAAAGCATTTGTTTCAATTTGCGATCACTGGCTTCCGAACCGTCCAAGACCATTCCAAAACCACCATTGATTACTTCTCCCCAGCCTACACCGCCACCGTTGTGGATGGAAACCCATGTGGCACCACGGAAACTATCTCCTATTACGTTATGGATGGCCATATCTGCAGTAAATTTACTGCCGTCATAGATATTACTGGTTTCACGATAAGGCGAATCAGTTCCGCTTACATCATGATGGTCACGACCTAAAACAACAGGAGCCGACAATCGACCATCTGCAACCGCCTGATTGAAGGCTTCAGCAATCTTCATTCTTCCCAAGGCATCAGCATAGAGGATACGAGCTTGGGAGCCCACAACCAATTTATTGTTTTCAGCTTCAGATATCCATTTTATGTTATCTTCCATCTGCTGGTAAATCTCAGATGAAGCCGCTTTTTGAAGTTCTTTCATAACTTCCAAAGCTAACTGATCGGTCAATCGGAGATCTTCAGGTTTACCTGATGTACAAACCCATCTGAAAGGTCCAAACCCATAGTCAAAACACATTGGACCAAGGATATCCTGAACATAGGATGGATATCTAAAATCAATTCCGTTTGAAGCCATTACCTCTGCACCGGCACGACTTGCCTCCAAAAGGAAAGCATTTCCATAATCAAAGAAATAGGTTCCTTTTGCCGCATGTCTATTGATTGCGTCTGCATGCCGAACTAAAGTCCGTTGGACTTCCTTTTTAAATTGTTCAGGGTTATTTGCGATGAGATCATTTGATTCTTCGAAACTCAGATCAACAGGATAGTATCCTCCCGACCAAGGATTGTGCAAAGAGGTTTGGTCAGAGCCAACGGTAACTGGGATATTCTGCTTATCAAATTGTTCCCATACATCAACGATGTTTCCGATATAGGCGATTGATACCACTTCCTTTTGGGCCATTGCAGCTTTTACCGCCAGGATAAGACCGTCCATATCTTCTACCAATAAATCCACCCAACCTTGTGCATGCCTCTTCCTTGCTGCTGCAGGGTTGACCTCAGCACATACGGTGATACAGCCTGCAATGTTTCCTGCTTTGGGTTGAGCACCACTCATTCCGCCCAATCCAGATGTGACAAAAACTTTCCCTTGTATCGTTTCTCCTTCAGGAAGATGCTTTCTGAAGGCATTCATCACTGTAATTGTGGTTCCATGAACTATCCCCTGTGGTCCGATATACATATATGAACCTGCAGTCATTTGTCCATATTGGGTTACCCCTAGCGCATTGAATCTTTCCCAATCATCAGGTTTCGAATAGTTCGGGATCATCATACCGTTCGTCACGACCACCCGTGGGGCATTTTCGGACGATGGAAAAAGTCCCATAGGATGTCCTGAATACATGTGCAGGGTTTGCTGCTCAGTCATCTGGGACAGATATTTCATGGTCAACAGGTATTGAGCCCAGTTTTGGAAAACCGCACCATTACCACCATAAGTAATCAGTTCGTGGGGATGCTGCGCTACAGCAGGATCCAAATTGTTCTGGATCATCAGCATAATCGCTGCAGCTTGCTGACTTTTTGCTGGGTAGGCAGAAATTGGCCTTGCATACATTTCATAATGAGGCCTGAAACGGTACATATAGATACGTCCGTATGTTCTCAGTTCCTCTAAAAACTCAGCGGCCAATTCATTATGCCACACTTTAGGAAAATAACGCAATGCATTTCGGATGGCTAACTTTTCTTCTTCAGGGCTTAGTATAGCCTTGCGTTTTGGAGCATGGCTTACTTTATTATCGAGATTGGCTTTTGCAGGTAATTCTGAAGGAATCCCTTGCATAATTGCTTCCTTAAAATCTTTTTCAATCATGTTATTAATCATTTCTAACAAACACTTCGATTCCATTTTTCCAGACTGCCTTTGGCTGTAATCCGCCTTGCAGGTAGGTAATGTTCTGGTAGTTATCCGTATCATAGATGACTAAGTCTGCCAACATCCCTTCCATCAAACGACCTCTATCATCCAAGTTCAAGGCTTTGGCAGCCCTATAGGTAATCCCGGCCAAGAGCTCAGCATTGCTAAGTTTCTCCATGGTTGCCAAAATACTTGCGCTTTCGATCAGTTTTCCCATTGGAGCAGAACCAGGGTTCCAGTCTGTGGCAATAGCTAAACTGGCACCAGCATCCAACAGCCTCCGTGCAGGAGTAAATCCACAGCCAATACCTAATGATGCAGCCGGCAAGGCCACTGGAATCACGTCAGAACCTGCCAACAAACTGATCTCATTTTCAGTTGAAGCTTCTAGGTGATCTGCCGAAACTGCCGCCAATTCAACTGCCAATTTTGAACCGGAAGTGCTGAACTGATCCGCATGTACCGTCAGGTCAAAGCCCATTTCTTTGGCTTTTAGATAATATGGTAAGATTTGTTCAGCAGAGAATGCACTCTTCTCAACAAAGGCATCGATCCGATTGGTTAAATTCTCTGATCTAAGGATAGGAAAGAGCTTTTCCCCCATTTCAAAAAGGTAATCTTCTGCATTCCCCTCATAGTCCTTAGGATGCATATGGGCAGCAAGACAGGTCGAAACCAAGTCTACATAAAAGGATTGGTTTGCTTCTTTGATGGCGCGAAGGGTTTTCAATTCCTCCTCCACTTGAAGTCCATAACCACTTTTGACCTCTACGGTTGTTATACCTTGTCTCAACAGGGCATCAGCACGTTTCAGGGTCAAAGCTTTTAATTCTTCTTGGCTACAAGCACGGGTATGTTTTACAGTACTCCAGATACCGCCACCAGCTTCTGCAATTTCTAGGTATGAACTCCCGGCATTACGCATGGCAAAGTCATTCGCTCGGTTTCCACCGAAGGCGATATGGGTATGGCAATCAATATATCCTGGTAGAGCAACGAAATCTCCTTTCAGTTCAACGATCTCAATATCATCGGGCAAAGCCTCCTTCAATCCCTCAAAATCGCCTACCACGCTTATTTTGCCATCAACAATATAAATACCCGCTTGTTCTATGATTTCCAGTTGCTCGTCCTTTAAAGCACCTTTCAGCGGCAAATGCTGCATAGTCAGCACCTGTTTGAATGGCCCTATTAATTTTCCGTTCTCATTCATGATCAATAGTTTTCAAAATATTCGACATCCTTACCAAAATACGGCTTATCACTATCTTTGGCAGCTTTTCTTGCTACCTCGATCAATTCTCCAGATTTAATGATAGCCAAAGCATTGTCCAAGATTTCCTGCATAGGTTGATCCTCTTCGATATGTGGAATCCTTGTCCTGATATGTTTATGGATGGCCTCAATCACCGCTGTTGACTGTTTAGGATTATGAAAATCCTTAGCTTGAGCCGCACAAAGCATCTCAATGCTCAATATTTTATCAACGTTATCCAGTACCTGCAGCAGTTTTCTGCCAGAGATAGACCCCATGCTCACATGGTCTTCCTGACCTAAAGAAGTCGGAATGCTATCCGCACTTGCTGGGAAGCAAAGTCCTTTATTTTCACTAGCGATGGCAGCGGTACTATATTGAAGGATCATAAATCCAGAGTTTAAACCTGTTGCTTTCATCAACAATTTAGGAACCCCATTAGTTTCCCCTTCAAGGGATAAATAAACCCTCCTGTCGGAAATATTCCCCAATTCAGAAACTGCAAGTGTAGCATAGTCCAAAGGCAAAGCAATCGGCTGCCCATGGAAAGATCCACCGCTGATGGTCAGTTCACTATTGATGATGATCGGGTTATCGGTTACCGAATTGATTTCCGTTTCGATGATTTCCTTAAAGTGCAACCAAGCATTTCTTGACGCCCCGTGCACTTGTGGGATACAGCGTAAAGAATAAGGATCCTGTACCCGTGAGCAATTTTTATGCGACTCCAATATTTCCGAATCTTTCAAAAGATTGAAAATAGTCGAGGCCACAAAAGTATTTCCTTTGTAAGGCCTCAGTTGATGCAATTCAGCATAGAATGGTTTGATAGAGCCGTTCAACCCTTCAATCATCAGTGTGGCGATCAGGTCGGCATTGTTCATCAATCTATTCATTTCCACTACAGCTTTTACACCATGGGCAGCCATGAATTGCGTTCCATTGATCAGGGCCAAACCTTCCTTGGCACCAAGTTGAATGGGTTCCATTCCAAATTCCTGAAGCACAGAAGCCGAATCAACTGACTTTCCATCCTTCCAGACCTTACCTAACCCAATCAGCGGTAAAAACAGATGGGATAAAGGAGCCAAATCACCAGATGCACCAACCGAACCTTGCTTAGGTACAACTGGAATCACATCATTCTGAATATGCCAGATAATACGTTCTACCGTACTCAATTGAACCCCCGAAAACCCCTTTGCCAGGGCATGCACCTTTAAGATAAGCATGAGCTTGCTCAATTCCTTATCAATAGGCTCGCCTACCCCAACGGCATGGCTCTTTAATATATTTTCCTGTAATTTCTTGGTATCTTGAGGGCTGATCAAAGTAGTACACAGTGGCCCGAAACCAGTGTTGATTCCATACACCACTTTTCCAGCATCTACAATCTCTTGGACATACTGGGCGCTTTGGTTTATTTTACTGATCGTTTCCTCAGTCAATAGCCCTTGGCAATCAGATTTCGCAATAGCTATGGCTATTGAACTATTCAAATAATCTTCTCCGTATTTAAATGTTTTCATAATATTTCCCTGTGTAACCCAAATTTACCTGCTATATTTGATAATTGGCAATATCAATTTTAGCAACAACTGATAACCATGAATTATCAAATAGAACTCCGACATCTCTTATATTTCAAGGTAGTAGCCGAGGAATTACACTTCAGAAGGGCCGCTGAAAGGCTATTTATTGCTCAGCCAGGACTGTCTAGGCAGATCAAGCAATTGGAGGAGCATTATGGCACTCAACTTTTCCGCCGTGACAAGCGAAATGTAGAATTGACAGAGTCAGGCATTTACCTTAAAAAAGAGGTGGATTTGATTTTCAATGAATTGGACAATATCAAAGACCATATTGAAAAAATATCAGAAGGAAAGATTACTTCGCTGAAGCTTGGGTTTATCGGATCTGCCGTTCAAGCCATGTTGCCCCAATTACTGGTGGAACTGAAGCAGAAACAACCATTGATCGATATTACGCTCAATGAACTCGCCAATGAGATTCAGATCGACATGATCAACAAACAAGAACTCGACTTTGGTTTTGTAAGGGTCAAGGACACTCCTATAGGCTTAAAATCAATTCCCATCTTAACGGAACATTTCTCATTGGTGGTTCCTAAAAACTCCACGGCTAGGCCAAAGGGAAAGGTCAATCTCCATGATTTTAAGGACGAATCCTTTATTCTCTTTTCCAAGGAATACAGCAATTCCTATTATGAACTGGTGATGAGTATTTTTGAAGATCATGATTTTGACCCGCACGTAGCGCTGCGTACAGTCAATGCACTAAGTATTTTTAACCTGGTGAGTCAAGGCTTAGGTGTAGCCATTGTGCCTACTTCCTTAAAAAAAGGTTATCATACCCATGTGGATTTCTTAGAGTTGAACCATCTGCCACAACGCACTACCCTATCTCTTATCTGGAGCAAAAAGAACAGAAACCCAGGTATTCCACTGCTATTGGATATTGTTGCGGGGTTAAAAAGAAAACAATAGTTTTTTCCTAAATTTAGTACCAATCAAGAGATTACTGGTAAGTAAGAAATTCAGTCCATTAACAATATTTTCAGGAGCATTATGGAATCAGCTCCATTTCTGCATCCATTGCAAAAACAAGGTTATGAACATTAAGGTTTATGTTATATGAAACAATTATTCATCCTATTATTCGCACTTTCACCCATCCTGCTATTCAGTCAAGAATCTAAAACGACAAACATGATAGAAGAAAAATGGAAAGAGGTAGACAGACTAATTTCCATTGGGAATTATGAACAGACAGCCCCTCTTCTGAATGAAATAAAAACTTACGCCAAAAAATCAAAAAATGGCCCAATGGAGCTTCGAGCGATTATTGCAGAGAGCCAATTGCTTCAAGTCAATACGACACAAGAAGATCTTTTCGATAAAGTAGACAAACACTTCCAAAACAACATCAACCAAGCAGAGGGGGTTCAAAGAAGTCTACTCTATAGTTTTTATGCCCAGTATTTAGGAAGCAATACCGATTACTACAGCGAAAGCAAGAATAAATTTTTAGAGGCAGATGAAGAAACCAAGTATAAAATCTTGGACTCCCTGTTCAATAAATCCTTGGAGAACAAAGACCTTCTCTTGAAACAACCTATTGAAGATTGGAAATCTCTCTTTTCCAGCAGCAAAAATTTTAGCCTCAGTCCTACGCTTTACCACTTCAATAGTAATGCATACCTCGCTTTCTTGCGAGGGAACAGGGTAAAAAATGCAGTAAAAATCAAAAATATATCAGAGGATTTGCTCAGCATCAATAAGAAAGCAGGATACGCTGATGCGACCTCCTATCTAATGGTGAACAATATTTCCCCTAGCTATCAAAAAAAAGATGGCTATGTTGATGCTTTAAAAAACGTAATCGCTCAAAACAAAAGCGATTATAACGCGTTCATCTATACCATCATTGCAGAAACATTGCACAACAATAATGATACAAAAAACGCAGTTGAATATCTAGCCAAAGCAAAACAAGAGTATCCAAAATCACCTTGGATCAAGGATGTTGAGCTCATGGATCAACGATTTAAAAGTGTGGAAATACAGTTTTATAATAAGCAGATTAATCCTTCCAATGTCAACAGTCCGGTCCAGCTCTCCTTTAAAAATGCGGAAAAGCTCTACTTGAAAGTTTTCAATGTGACCAATACCCCAACAAACTATAAGAAATTTGAAGTAAAATTAGATAGCATAACGAAAAAAGTAGGGGTAAATGCGACGGAGGTGTATGAAGAGGAAATTCCAATAAAATCATTTGATGATTATAAACGACATTCTACCATTTACAAGATAAATGCTCTTCCTTTTGGCAATTATGTAGCCCTTATTTCAAACAATCCTGAATTCAAAGCTGATGGTCTATTCAATACCGTGTCCTCATCAAGTTTTATTGTTTCGGATTTATTTAACTACACAGAACTGGAGAAAGGGAAGAATACAGAATATCTTTTCAAAGGTTTGCTGATCAATCGAAAGACGGGTTTGCCTTATGCTGATAAATCGTTGGAGATCTATGATGTAAATTCAGGAAAAGCACCAAAGCTGGTTCATAAAATGAAAACTAATCAGAATGGAGAGTTTTCAGTAGATATCAATAAGGATTCATATTATCGCTATCAATCTGGGGCGATGCTTTACCTTGCCGAGGAAAAGCAGATCATCGACATGGCTGCTCCTTTAAATTATAGCTTTTCGCAGATCGAGAAAGAAGAGGATAGGGTTAGGTTCAATACCAAGATCCTAACCGATAGAAGGATTTATAGACCCGGTCAAAAGCTTTACTTCAAAGGAATTGTTTATAACAACAGCTCATTAAGTGGAAAAGTAATAGAAGGTAAAAAACTAGATGTGATACTTCAGGATGCCAACGGTCAGAAGGTAGACTCCTTGTCATTGACCAGCAATGCATTTGGTTCTGTAAATGGAGACCTTCAAATCCCAGCCAATACCTTGGCGGGTGGGTTCAATATCCTGATTATGGATAAAGAAAACCAAATTGGCTATCACTACCTAAATGTGGAAGAGTATAAGCGTCCAACCTTTAGTGTTAAATTTGAACCCAATAAGGAAACCTATAAACGCTCAGATATAGCCGAATTCATAGGAAAAGTAGAATCCTATTCCGGTGTGCCACTTGTAGGTGCTTCGGTGAATTACAAAGTTCGAATAAACTCCTATGGTCGTAATTATACCAATTTCACATTAGCCGACAGTTCAATAATCGCTGATGAGCAAGGAAAATTTACCATCAGGGTTCCACTGGAAGATACCGCATTAAATAAATTGGAAGATTTCAACATCAGTGTAACTGCTGAGGTCGTGAATCAGACCGGAGAAATGCAGCAAGCATCTGTTTTTTACACCTATTCGGATAAGCCTTGGGTAATCAATATTCAAGGTCCAAGAATAGAAGAAGCAGGTAAATGGAATAAATTATTCATCAGTACCGTGAATAAAAACAACCAGCCCTTGCCCTTGACCGGTGAGATAAAAATCTATAAGTATCCTGAGCCTAATATTGCTTTACCGGATCAATATGACAATATATTTAAAAATGTGGATTACCATATTTTCAGTAATGCAGAGTACAAAAAACTTTTCCCAACCTCATTTGATGAGTCTTTAATCATCAAGAAACCAACAGAATTGGTAAAAACCTATTCCTTTGACACAAGGGATACGAGCCTTGTGAAAATAGATTCCAACCTGTTTCCAAAAGGAAAGTATTACGTTGAGGTCATTTCAATCCAAGGAAAAGATACCATAAGAAGTCAAGCAGATGTGAGCATTTTCGACCCTGTAACCAAAAAGAGCAGTGATCATGACTTTCTCACATACAGTTTTGATAAACCAAATTATGGTCTGGATGAACAGGTCAAATTAAATTTCTATACAGATGTCCCTAATGCAAAGGAGATTTTTCTTTTTCCAAGTAACTCCTTTGGTAAACAAGAGACCTTTACCATTCCTGTAAAGAATGGCCGAGCAACCTATGAATTCAAATTTGATAAGGAAAAGTTTGCACGAGGTTATCAATTAGACGCTATATTAATTGTAGACAACCAGATTGAAAATAAATTCATCAGCGCTCCTAAGCGAACTGATGATCAAGATTTAAAAATTAAAATCAGCAGCTTTAGAGACAAAATTACGCCGGGAACAAAAGAGAAATGGAGCTTTAGCATCTTGCAAAAGGACAAGGTCATTCCATCCGAGGTATTGGCTACCATGTATGACATGTCATTAGACGTTTTTGGAGCCAATTACTTCCCTACCTTTTTTGACAGGTATAGCCCATCCTATTACAGGCGATATAATTTTACCAATTTATTCTATGCTTCATCAGCCTCAAGTCCCTTTGGATTCAATGAAAAAATTATCAATGCAGTTGGCAATGAATTACCTATAGTAAACAATTATGGCCTGTGGGATGCCTATTGGTTAAATCGCGGCATCAATAGTCTGCATAATTATTATGATGATCAAGTTCAATATGCAGCTGGATCAGCCCCTGCAGCAAATGGTATGCAAAGAGTTCTTCGAGGCAAAGTATCTGCTGTCAATATTGAAGCAGTAGCCGATGTACGTGAAGTAACGGAAGAAACTGTATCCTTATATGATGAACTAAAAGACCCTAATCTTAGGGCACAAGTTGAAGAATTAAAGAATAAGGGCCAAGGAGTAGACCTCTCCCAGGTCCAAGCGCGCAAGAACCTTCAGGAAACGGCCTTCTTCTACCCGAACCTGTACACCGACAAGGAGGGCAACATCAGTTTCGAGTTCGACAGTCCCGAGGCCCTGACCAAGTGGAAGCTCATGCTCTTCGCCCATGGCAAGAACCTCGAGGTGGGCTCCGAACAGTTCTATACACAGACCCAGAAGCAGCTGATGGTACGTCCCAACCTGCCTAGGTACTTCCGCGAATCCGACCAGATCGAGATCATCGCCCAGGTACAGAACCTCAGCGGCAAGGCGCAGCAGGGCAAGGCCAAGATCGAGATCATCAACCCGGTCGACAATGCCGACATCAGCGAACGGTTCGTGCTGGGCGACATCACGACCGACTTCAGCGTAGAAAAGGACAACAACCAAACGGTGTCCTGGAAGCTCAAGGTACCTGAAGGGTACCCAAGCGTGCAGGTCAAGATCGTTGCGGCAAGCGCGGAACATTCCGATGGCGAGATCGTGGAGCTGCCGGTACTGTCCAACAAGGTGCTGGTTTCCCAGACCGAGAAGATCGCCCTAAAGGCTGGCCAAAAACAGGACTTCAGTATCCCTTCTGCCGGCAAGGACAACCTGCAGGCCAAGGTACAGGTACAGAGCAACCCGATCCTGGAGATCATATCAGCCATCGACTACCTCAAGAACTACCCATATGAATGTACCGAACAGTCAACCAGTAAATGGTTCGGTCTGAAGATGGTACAGTACATAGACAAGCATTACCCTGCCATCTCCGATTATTTCAGGTCCATCAAGGTAAAGGATACCAAGAGCAGACTGGAGGAGAATGCCCAGCTCAACGAGCTGAAGCTGCAGGAAATGCCTTGGCTACGCGACATACAGCGTGACAGCAAGCGCCTGGAGGCTTTGGCCGAACTGTTCAATTCCAATATCGAGACCGAACTCAAGGGCATCGAGCAGAAACTGCTCCGTGGACAATTGGACAATGGGTCCTTCCCTTGGTTCGAAGGCGGAAAGTCCGATACACATATCTCCATGAGGATACTGGAGGTCGTAGGCAAGGTGTTCTACCTGGACCACAGCCTAGTGAACCCGCAGATAAACGGCAGCATGAGACGCCTGGCTACCTACCTGGACCAGGACAGCAGCATAACCAGGGAAAAGGCATCCGCCAATATCGCACTGGACTATCTATATGCACGCCACTTCTGGAACTCGGAAGTCAAG
>NZ_JANBZY010000004.1:0-474510 GCF_024261425.1 Sphingobacterium sp. LZ11T8
TAGGCCACAGGTGTAAAGGTTGAGAGACCAAAGCCGAGTGGTACTAATAGCCCGAAGCTTTCCAATGCGGATAGACCTGTTGTCCTCTCTCTTTTTCTGATCTTTTCTTCCAATAACATGTCAATGTGCTGTTGAGCAGTTAGTATTTAGTATCGAGTATCGAGACTTTATGCATCTGCCGATGGTCACAAAAAGGTATTCAGGTGCCTATATCGGCGGTGTCCACCTCTTCCCATTCCGAACAGAGAAGTTAAGCCCGCCAGAGCCGATGGTATTGCCGTAACAGGTGGGAGAGTAGGTCGGTGCCTAATTTTATACGGGAGCCCGCTGTCAACAGACAGCGGGCTTTCTGTTTTTACGGGGCAATCTATATTTATATATCCGTGCAGCAGGGAAGGACATGCCGGCGGGTATGCCATACGCCAATACGGTACCGGGGCCGTTCGGGAGCCATATTGTCCATCACGATCCTGGAATATCCTCCCATCCCATTAATCCTGGTTCTTTCCGATGATCTTGGTTCATCCTCTCATCCATTTAATCCTGGTTCAAACCCATCCTTTCCATCCTGGTTCAAACCCAATTTCCCACAACTCCCTTAAACTCAAATCATTTATTTCTTTCAAAATTCCTTATCTTTGCATTTCAATGGGTACACAATTAGATAATGGTATTAAGCC
Source organism: Sphingobacterium sp. LZ11T8 (assembly GCF_024261425.1). Taxonomy (NCBI): domain Bacteria; kingdom Pseudomonadati; phylum Bacteroidota; class Sphingobacteriia; order Sphingobacteriales; family Sphingobacteriaceae; genus Sphingobacterium; species Sphingobacterium sp. LZ11T8. Next base: position 681 of record NZ_JANBZY010000004.1, read on the forward strand.
TTATAACCACTATGGGGCTTATCTGAAAGAAAAATACGACGGACAACGGGTGTTTAAGGTTATCGTAGATGGTAATTTTACCTGTCCGAACCGTGATGGTAGCAAGGGTTATGGTGGATGTACCTACTGCAATGTAGATTCTTTTACGCCTGATACGGCCCGTAAGATCCCATCGATCAGGGAGCAGGTAGAAAATGGTATCGAACGCGCGAGAAATAGCTATGGAGCTGAGAAGTTCATTATCTATTTCCAGCCAAATACCAATACCTATGCACCGACACATCTCCTAAAGATGATGTATGATGAGGCCTTGAGTATCTGTCCGGAACACACCTTAGGTCTTTCGGTCGGTACGCGTCCGGATTGTTTGGATTTTGAGAAGATAGCATTATTGGAAAGTTATACCGATCGGTATGATGTGGACCTTGAAATGGGCATGGAATCGATCTATAATGATACCTTGGAACGCATCAACAGGGGATGTTCGCACGATGAGTTTATTTCAACGATGAAGATGTTGGAAAATACCTCCTTGGAACTCTGTGTTCATACGATCTTTGGCTTTCCTTGGGAAACGGAGGAAATGATGCTGAAGTATGCCGATGAAATCAATAAGCATCCCAAGATCAAGTTTGTGAAATTGCACCACCTACATATCGTGGAGGGTTCTATCATGGGTGTAAAATATAAGCGTGAACCATTCCATTTGTTCAGCATAGAAGAGTATACCGATTTCTTGGCCAAGTTTATTCCATTATTGAGACCTGATATCATTATCCAACGGATATTTGGTATTGCAGATAAGGAATTGCTGATTGCACCTAATTGGGGATTTCCTAAATCGGGTATTCAGACCAAGATTGATAAGGGATTGGAAGAAAGAGGAGTGAAACAAGGTTCGGCCTATAGAGAAGCTGACCTGACGATATAAAGAAAAAGGATGCCAATTGGCATCCTTTTTCTTTTAAGCATATGTTTTTTATTTCTCAACGATGGTCTTTAGATCAGCTGGAGAGTAATAAATTGATTTTAAGGTCTTGTCATCGCCTTTTCTGAACACCAAGTATTTGCCATCGATTTCCTTATAATAAGATTCGACGCCTTTGGCTAGGTAATGTTCTTGGGTTTCTATGGCTTCCTGTTCCGTTTTGCAGGCTTTGCTCATGTTAGAGCGCTGAACTTCATTGAACAGGTCATTGAATTTATCCTTTAATCCAAATTCCAAGATGGCTCCAGAAAGTACATATTGAATATCACAAAGGGCATCGGCGATCTCTACTAGATCTTTGTCCTGAATAGCTTCTTCAAGTTCTTTCAATTCCTCAGCGATCAAGGATACTCTCAATTTGCAACGAGTTTCTGAAGGGATTGTAGGTTGATCTAAAATCGGGTGCTGAAATGTTTTATGGAATTCAGCCACCGACGTTAAACATTTAGGGTCTGTCATATCAAATCTAATTTTGTTAAAAATACGAAAGTGGGCTCAAATAAAAAAGGCGCAATCCAATTGCGCCTTGTATGCTATTTCATTAAATGCTTTAATTGGATGATTTCCTTCTCTTCAAGGTACCTCCAACGTCCGCGAGGAAGATCTTTTTTGGTCAGGTTTGCATAAACCACACGGTCAAGTTTTTCAACTTCGTAACCTAGGGACTCAAATATGCGTCTTACGACCCTATTTTTACCGCTGTGGATCTGAATGCCAACTTCCTTTTTTGAGCCTCCTACAACGAAGCTAAGGTCGTCTGGTTTGATAAAGCCATCCTCCAGTTCAATACCGAATTCGATCTTGTTGAAATCTCCTTGGCTAAGGCTCCTGCTCAACTCCACATTGTAGATTTTGCTGATGTTATTTCTTGGATGGGATAATTTCTCAGCTAGGTTGCCATCGTTGGTCAACAGAAGAAGACCGGTGGTGTTTCTGTCCAAACGTCCTACTGGATAGATACGCTCTTTAGTCGCTTTAGAAACCAGTTGCATAACGGTTTTGCGCTCTTGAGGATCATCCGTGGTGGTGATATAATCTTTTGGTTTGTTCAAAAGGACATACACCATTTTCTCACGTTTCAGACGTTCGTCGTTATATCTGATTTCATCTTTGGCAGGATCAACCTTGGTTCCTAATTCAGTAACCACAACACCGTTTACTGAAATAACTCCAGCTTCGATCAGCTCATCAGCCTTTCTACGTGAACAGATACCTGAGTTAGAGATGTAACGGTTCAAACGGATCAAACCATCATCCTCAGCGTTGAAGTTTTTCTCTTGCTTAGGTTTTCTGAAGTTGTCTTTGCGGAAGTCGCGATCTGATCTTTCATCATTGTCACGGGAAAAACGTTTGTTTCCAAAGTCCTTTCCTTTTCCATCAAACTTTTTATATGGACGGTCTGAGTTGAAAGGTTTTTCAAACTTACCATCTCTATTGAATTTTGAGTCCTTTCCGAATTTAGAACCTCTTTTAGGTGTAGCTTCATCGCCGTACCTTGATTTTCTTTCCGGTCTTTCCTCTCTATTGAATTTTGAATCTCTATCTGGTCTAGCATCTCTGTCAGGTCTAGCATCAGCTCCGAATTTGGAGCTTCTGTCAAATTTGGCGTCTCTTCCGAATTTGGAATCTCTGTCAGGTCTAGAATCTTTGTTGAATTTATTGTCTCTTCCGAACTTGGAGTCTCTGTCAGGTCTTCCGTCTTTATTGAATTTGGAGTCTCTGGCAAATTTAGAATCCTTGTTGAATTTGGAATCTCTTCCAAACTTGGAGTCTTTGTCAAATCTGCTTTTGTCAGAATTTGAGTCACGATTAAATTTGTCGGATTTGTAACTTCTCGATGAATCGAAGGATGATTTATCGTCCTTTTTGTTGTTTCTGAAGCCGTCTGAACTGCTTCTTGATTTTCTGGAGTTGTCGTCTCGACTGTTCCTTTTGCTATTGAATGGCATAATTCGAAAAAATGAGCCACAAAGATAGGCAATTTTTTCACTCATTCAGCATTTAAACACAATACTTTGTTAAATATTAGATTCCTTATACAATAACATTGTTTAAAACTCGCTTTAAGCTCCATGGAGGCCTAATAATCTAATTTATAGCGATTTAGGGATTGTAAGGAAAAACCTAGGGAAAGTGCAGCTTCTTAGTTGCTAGGATTGTTTGTTTCTTCGTTTTAAAACCTCAATGTAGGTCAATATATGTTTATATGAGCTTTTGAAGAATAAAAAATAGCCCAAAAATGTTACAATTTGAGGATTTCTTGAAAAAGTAGTTTAAAGTGGTTTTAACGTAGGTTTTACTTGGTTTTAACTTTAATTAACTTTCTTTATTAATACTATTGTTTGTGCGTTAAAGTAATAAGCTGTACTTTTGGAGCTTGATTTTTCACCAAGCTACTTTTTGATCGGTTTAAACAAGTTCCGTGAATAGGGTAGCAGTAAGGGAATGAATGGTTAAAAAAAGAGTATTATGTAGTAGTGCGCTTTTGATGTTAATGTTAATGTCAAACTTGTACTCCAAACCCCAACCAGAGATGGCCGATCCTTTTAGAAAGGCATTGGACCACTCGATGAAAGCCAATATTTCGGAAACATTGGCTAAAAAAGAGGCAGAAAACGACCCCTATAGTCAGCTCTCTTTTGCAGAAACTGATATTCCATTGGAAGAAGTTACTGTACAGAAAAAACTAGACAAGTACCTGAGTAGGTTTGCTTATCTAAAAAAGCCCTCACATCACATTCACAAAAAAGCGGATCAATTACTTCCCCGCATTGCAAAAATCCTGAAAAGTTATGGTGTTCCTGAAGACTTCAAGTACATTGCTGTGGTTGAAAGTAGCTTGAACCCGAAAACAACTTCTCATAAAGGAGCTGGTGGCTATTGGCAATTTATGCCGGCAACTGCCCGTTTATATGGATTGAAAGTGAATGGTAGTGTGGATGAGCGCTTAGACTTGATTAAGTCTACACATGCGGCAGCAAAATATCTGAAATCATTGCACAAAGAGTTCGGTGATTGGACATTAGCGGCAGCAGCTTATAACGTTGGTGGCGGAAGTTTGAGAGCTTCCCTAAGAAGACAAAAGAAAGACAATTATTATGACTTGAAATTGAATTCGGAAACTGCAGCCTACGTCTATAAGATCATTTCCATGAAAGCAATCTTGGAAACGACATAAAGCGCGAAAGCCTAATTTTATGAACAATACCAAATCAGGAAACCCAGAGGTTTCCTTTTTTTGTGCCTTATTTAATAGGTATATTATCACTAAACAAATACTTGAAAATTAATATGCCTAATCATCCTATGTTTAGTAGAATTTACCTAAATTTAAAATAATGAAATCCCTTTCGGGGATTTTTTGTTGACCTAATGAAAAGCGTATTGAGTGGATTGGAGGAAAACTAAAGAGAAGCTATTTGCCGTATCCCAATTTTTCGAAAAGATCAGGAATTGAACCTGGTCCTCAATAAGATTATGAAGACCTAAATTACCTATTACACCTTCTTTTTGGTTATCCGTTTTTGCGATTGCCACTTTCCTAAATAAAAAAGTGATTGAAATCACATTTTCTTGCTTCTCATTATCATTAGAATGTCATGGGCAGACTGGTAATTTTGAATCGTTAACTTAATATATAAGAATAATGCAGGTAGAGCAATTTAATTATGACAACAAGATTGTCAGAGATTTTGGAATCGCAACTGTAATCTGGGGGATCGTCGGGATGACTGTCGGGCTAATCGCAGCCTTGCAGTTGGTATGGCCAGAGGTAAACTTTGGACTCCAATATTCCACATTCGGGCGTATTCGACCTTTACACACCAACGCAGTAATCTTTGCCTTTGTAGGAAACGCCATTTTTATGGGGGCTTATTATTCCATGCAGCGGGTTTTAAAGGCCAGGATGTTTAGCGATTTACTTAGTAAGATCCACTTTTGGGGTTGGCAATTGATCATTGTAGCCTCAGCAATTACCCTTCCGTTAGGCTTGACCAGTTCGCATGAATATGCAGAAATGGAATGGCCAATTGACCTTGCCATTACCATTATCTGGGTAGTGTTTGGTATCAACATGTTCGGAACGATCATCAGACGTAGAGAAAGACATATGTATGTGGCCGTTTGGTTCTACATTGCGACCTTCGTTACGGTTGCCGTTCTTCACATCGTGAACTCCATTCAGATGCCAGTGGGTATGTGGAAAAGTTATTACGTTTATTCAGGTGTTCAAGATGCATTGGTACAATGGTGGTACGGGCATAATGCGGTTGCATTCTTCCTTACGACTCCGTTCTTAGGACTGATGTACTACTTCTTGCCTAAGATGGCTAACCGCCCTGTATATTCCTATAAATTAAGTATTCTACACTTCTGGTCCTTGATCTTTATCTATATCTGGGCCGGACCGCACCACTTATTGTATACCTCTTTACCAAGCTGGGTACAGTCTTTAGGTGTTGTATTCTCCATTATGTTGATCGCTCCAAGTTGGGGTGGTATGATCAACGGTCTATTGACCTTACGTGGTGCATGGGATAAAGTTAGGACTGAGCCTATCTTGAAATTCATGGTTGTAGCACTGACCTGTTATGGTATGGCAACCTTTGAAGGACCTATGTTATCCTTGAAACAAGTTAACGCTATTGCCCACTTTACGGACTGGATCGTTGCACACGTGCATATCGGTGCCCTAGGATGGAACGGTTTCATGACCTTCGCTATCCTATATTGGTTGATCCCTAGGATCTATAAAACGCAACTGTACTCTAAGAAATTGGCGAATGCCCACTTCTGGATCGGTACATTAGGTATTTTGTTCTATGCTATTCCTTTATATTGGGCAGCAGTAGTACAAGGTTTGATGTGGAAAGACTTTACGCCAGAAGGTGTATTGAAATACCCTAACTTCTTGGCTACTACCTTGGAGATCCTTCCAATGCACATGATGCGTGCTGTAGGTGGTATCCTTTACCTTACAGGGGTAATCATGATGACCTATAACTTGGTTAAGACCATCAAAACAGGTTCTTTGGTTGCCAATGAGCCAGCAGAAGCACCGGCATTAGAGCCAATCCAAAAAACAGAAAAATCTGCTCACCGTCGTTTAGAACGTAAGCCTATCCTGTTTATGGTGTTGTCATTGATCGCTATCCTTATCGGGGGTATCGTGGAGATGATCCCAACCTTTACAGTGGCCAACAACGTTCCTAAAATTGCTTCGGTGAAACCGTATACCGCTTTGGAATTGACCGGACGTGACCTCTATATCCGTGAGGGATGTGTGAACTGTCACTCGCAGACCATTCGTCCATTCCGTTCGGAAACTGCACGTTATGGTGAGTACAGTAAGGCTGGAGAGTTCGTTTATGACCATCCATTCCTATGGGGTTCGAAACGTACCGGACCAGATCTTCACCGTATCGGTGGTAAATATCCGCACAAATGGCACTATGACCATATGTTGGATCCAACCATCACCTCACCAGGAAGTATCATGCCTCCATATCCATGGTTGATCGAACAAGATATCAACTACAAATACCTAACCGGTAAGATGAAGGTGATGAAGAAACTAGGGGTGCCTTATTCGGATGATGAAATCAACAATGCTGTTGAACACGCAGAAAAGCAAGCACAAGCCATCGTGAAAGATTTAGCTGCAAACGATGTTCAGGTTGAACCAAATAAAGAGATCGTTGCGATGATCGCCTATCTACAACGCTTGGGTACAGACATCAAGGCTGAGCCTAAGAAAGCAGATGACGCGAATAAAGTAGCAGAAAACAATTAATGTAACACAAAAAAAGAAAGAGCTATGTGGAGTCAAATCACAAACTTACATGGAGATGAGATTTACTTGATCATCTCGCTGTTAATCTTCTTGACTTTTTTTATCCTGGTAGCCATTATGCTGTTTACCATGAAGAAAAGCTTTGTGGATTACATGAAAGGATTACCATTTGATGAATCCGATAAACAGAATGATAACTTACCTGAATCTGAACGTATATGAATCTAATATTAATACTGAGCAGTGTATCAGGAACGCTGATTGCGATTGGTACAGGCAACTTATATAACGATATTTTCTATCTAGCCGTATTCTTCGTATTGATCGCTGTATTGGCTGCTGCCATCACCATCAACAAGGCCTTGAGGTCTATGTTGAAGGTGACCATGCCAGAGGTTGTCAAAGAAGAAGAACGCCAAAAAGCGGAAAGGAAACTGTCCAGAAAGAATTACTGGAAGAGCACATGGAACTATATCATGGGCTTGAAACCTCTGGAGGAAGAAAAAGACATGGTGATCAAAAACCATGAATACGATGGAATTGAGGAATTGAACAATCCTATTCCGGTATGGTTCAACGCCTTGTTCTATTCTTCTGTAGTCTTTGCGGTGGTATACCTATTGATTTACCAGGTATTCGGTTGGGGATTGAACCAAGACCAAGAATACGAGCGCGAGATGGCAAAAGCAGAGATTGAAAAACAAGAGTTCTTGGCACAGTCTGCCAACTCCTTTGATGAAAACACCATCGAGGTGGATGAAACTGGAACGCTGGCAGCAAATGGTAAGGCATTGTTCACAACGAACTGTGCTGCCTGTCACGGTGCAAATGGGGAAGGTACCATTGGTCCTAACTTGACCGATAGGTTCTGGTTGCACGGTGGCGAGATCAAGGACATCTTTAAAACCGTAAAATATGGTGTTCCGGAAAAAGGAATGGTGCCTTGGGAACAAACCTTGACACCAGCGCAAATTGCAGAGGTAAGTAATTTTATCCTCACTTTGAGAGATACCAAACCTGCAAATCCAAAAGGTGCAGAAGGCGTTGAAGTCACTGCATACGAAAGTGAAGGAGGTGCTGCTCCAGCTGCTGAAGGCGAAGCTCTAGCAGATAGTACAGCAACAAAATAATAAATATTAAAAAATCATGGGAACAGTAGTAAATGAATCCAATCAACAAAACCAAATAGATAAATCGAAAAGAAAATGGATATACGCTAAGAAACCTAGCGGGCAATTCTTTAACTATCGACAGGTTGTTGGCTACGGATTACTACTGTTCTTCTTTTTAGGTCCCATCCTAAAAATAAACGGAAACCCTTTCTTGATGTTCAACATCATTGAAAGGAAGTTCTCCATCTTTGGTAACATCTTTTACCCACAAGACTTTCATATCTTCCTGTTTGGGATGCTGATCGTATTGGTCTGTATCGTCCTGTTTACTGCTGTCTATGGCCGTGTATGGTGTGGTTGGACTTGTCCGCAGACCATATTTATGGAGCTCATATTCCGAAGGATCGAATACCTGATCGAAGGGGACTGGACCCAACAGAAAAAATTGAATGAAGGTCCTGATACCGATGTCAAGGCTTGGAAGAAGTTTCTGAAGCACACTGTTTTTCTGCTGATATCCTTTATCATTTCCAATCTGTTCCTTTCCTATATTATTGGGGTGGATGCACTTTACAAGATCGTCACAGATCCTGTTGAAAACCATATTGTAGGTTTCCTATCTATTATTGTTTTCACCTTGGTGTTCTATTTCGTGTTCGCATTTGTCAGAGAGATCGTTTGTACACGTATCTGTCCATATGGTAGATTGCAAGGGGTGCTTTTGGATGACAACTCTGTTACAGTTGCCTATAATGTGAAAAGGGGAGAGCCAAGAGGAAAAATCAGAAAAGATTCTTCTGAAGAGAAAGGCGATTGTATCGACTGTAACCTCTGTGTGAATGTATGTCCTACTGGGATTGATATCCGTAAGGGGCCTCAATTGGAATGTGTTTCCTGTACAGCCTGTATCGATGCTTGTGATGCCGTTATGGATAAGATTGACAAGCCAAGACGTCTGATCGGATTCTATACTTTGGCAGAAGCAGAAGGCACGGAAACGGAGGATGCAGGTAAGAGGAAGAATACCAGAGCAGTCATATATACCGGAATTCTGGTGGTATTGATGGGGATCTTTGGTTTTATGATCTTCAGCCGTTCTGATGTGGATGGTCGTCTATTGCGTGCAAAAGGGAGTACCTACCAAAAACGTGACGATGGAACGGTGACCAATTTGTACACCTTGGAAGTGATCAATAAAACGAGTAAGGACCTAGACTTCGACTTGGTTAGTGCCACGGAAGGGGTCAAAATTCAGGTGGTGAATCCTATTTCCCATTTGAACCGTGAAGGAAGTGCGAAATTAAGCTTATTTTTGATAGCAGACCAGCAATCCATCAAACAATATAAAACTGACGTGAAGGTGGATATCATGGTTGGCGATAAAGTTTTAGAAACCATGGAGACGACATTTATTGCGCCTCCAGCAAAAAAATAAAATGAACTGGGGATATAAGATAGTATTTGGTTTAGGGGCATTTATGCTATTTATTGTTGGTGCAGGGATCTATATGGTCAGTCATGATTCAGATACCTTGGTCGAGTCAGACTACTACGAAAAAGGGCTGAACTATGATGAAACTTTCCATAAAAAAGAAAACCTGCTCGCAGATCATGCTAAACCAAGACTTCAATTGCTCAAAGACAGCTTACTGATTGAGTTTTCATCTGCTGGAAATAAAGGAACCCTGAGGTTTACCCGCTTGGATGACAAAAACCTCGATCAAGTATTACCTTTCAATACAGCAAACAATCAGTTTAAACTGCCTGTAGGTAGTTTCAAGAAAGGGAATTGGAAATTAGAAATTGACTGGGTGCATTCGGATAAATCTTACATTTCCGATCACGCCGTGTTTATTCAATAAAATGACTTATCATTATCTGGCGTTTTTTATGGGCCTTTTGGGCAGTATCCACTGTGCGGTCATGTGCGGTCCGCTGCTGCTTGCCGTTCAGGCAGGGCAGAAGATCTCCTGGAAAACGACTTTTAATAAATTACTCTATCAATCTGGCCGCATCCTGACCTATGGATTATTAGGCCTGCTGTTAGGTGTACTTGGAAATGCAGCCACTATCCAAGGTTGGCAGCAGGGTTTTAGCCTGGTTACCGGTATTATCCTTTTTGCCATTGGTCTTTTCTATATGTTTGGCAAGAGTTCATCGAAACTCGCATCCATTCAGACCAAAGCCATCCAACCCTTTGCAAAGTTTATGAGCAAATGGCTGTATAGGCCTGGAGGAAGTTTTATAGCCGGTATACTGAATGGTATCCTGCCTTGTGGAATGGTCTATATGGCCTTGGCATCTGCCGTAAATGCAGACTCCTTGACCAATAGCTTTCTTTTTATGTTACTGTTCGGCCTAGGTACCCTACCTTTATTGCTGGTGTTTTCTTTTGCCGGCAACTTCCCGAAACGTATCTTCAAGACCAGTTTTTCTACGGTATTGCCTATTTTGTTCCTGATTATGGGTGCTTGGTTCATCTTGAGGGGAGCTAACCTAGATATCCCATATTTGAGCCCCTTATTGCACATAGATGGTGCAATGAATTGTGCATAATTGATTTTCTTTCCTATCTTGTATGGAAGCCTTGTTTTTTGTCTCAAAACAAATACAGGCTAAGTTGGTTATTAGAGATAATTTCTATCTATGCAGGAGCACTTAAAGACCGTTTTACATTTTCTGGAAATATGGGGCTGGATCCCATTAACGATAATGTATGTTGGAGTAATCATAACCATCTTAATTGAAAACCGAAATCCTACCAAAACCATTTCTTGGGTACTGGTCATCGTTTTTATCCCTTTTGTGGGGCTAATCCTTTATTATCTTTTTGGACAGAAGTTTTCAAAGGTCAAGAAAATGAAACGGATCAACCAGGAACAGACCCTGCGGTTGAAAAAGGAATTCCAGCGGTTGGAGCCATTGATACAATGGTCCATTCGGAATATACAGAGCAAGATCGGCGATCTATCCCGAGTGTATTCTTATCTCAAGAATGAAAAACTCTCCACACCGACCTTAAATAATGAAGTAACGCTCCTGGTCAATGGTGAACAGATGTTTCCTGCACTTTTGGAATCCCTGGCAGCAGCCAAGCATTCCATCCATATGGAGTTCTATATCTTTGATTTGGACAATATTGGTACCCAAGTCCTGGACTTACTGGAAAAGAAAGCCAATGAAGGGATAATTGTCCGGCTGATCGTGGACAGCTTCGGCTCGCCAAAGGTCGTTCGATACATGCGGAAAAAGAAAGATAGCAAAATAGAATTCCAGGCTTTCTTACCTGTGACCTTTACTTCGTTGGCAAACTCCAACTTCCGTAATCACCGGAAAATTGCGGTGATCGATGGCTTTGTATGCTATACTGGAGGTATCAATATTTCAGATCGCTATGCCAACCCGAATGAATTTGGTCTGTATTGGCGAGATACCTCGGTGAAGATCGTTGGGAATGTGGGGGCTATGTTCCAGATCAGCTTCTGGAACCAATGGAACCAGACCGACGGCAAACCCTTTAAGTTGGATGATGGATATCTTCGTGAAACTCCTGTAGTAACCGATCAGTTGAGTGCAGTGGCATTGTCTTCCAGTGACCCTGGTTCTATCGGTCCATTTAATATGGAAGCATTGCTCATCAGTATAGGAGAGGCAAGTGAAAGCATAAAATTATGTACCCCATACTTTATTCCTTCAGAAGAATTATCTACCGCACTTAAAACGGCAGCAGCAGCCGGCGTAGATGTCGAATTGATGATCCCTGCTGAAGGTGATTCCTGGTTTGTTCAACATGCAACCTTTTCCTACCTCAAACCACTTCTGGAAAGAGGAGTAAAGGTCTACCAATATGAAAAAGGTTTCTTACATGCGAAAACCTCGATTATTGATGGCAAAATTGCCTATGTAGGAACTGTCAACCTTGATTTCCGAAGTTTTTATATCAATTATGAAGTTGCTGCTGTTATCTCCAATCGAGATTTCTGTAGAGAAATGGAAAAGCAGTATGATATTGACCGTGAAAATTGTGTGCTGATTACCATTAAGGATTGGAAAAAAAGAAAAGCTTGGAAGAGAGGAGTGGATTCCCTTTGCCGATTGCTTGCGCCATTGCTGTAGGTATCTGTTAAATTTCCTTAAGGCTTCCCTCGTTCCCTAAAAATTCAATATATTTAGCTTTTTCAAAATTAAATATTGATGAAGTTAACTAATCGTTTACTTTTAGCAGTCGTAATTTTTACCTCATTATTTACCACAGCTAAGGGCCAAGAAAAACCTGCAATTCCAATCAATACTGCAGTAGAAAATGTTCAAAAATATTTCTCGGTTTACCCAGTAGAAAAAGTGCATTTACACTTTGATAAGCCATATTATGCCGTGGGAGATACATTGTGGTTCAAAACCTATCTAAATACCAATCTATTTAATTACGACCCGAGCAAGATCGTTTATGTCGATGTCATCAACAGCAGGGACTCTCTGATGCAGACCCTAAGGATCCCCATGCAGGAAGGTGCGGGAAAGGGACATTTGGTCCTTGATCCTCAGTTTTGGTCTCAGGACAACTATAGGTTCAGGGCATATAGCAAGTGGATGATGAACTTTGATATGGGCTACTTTTTCAATAAGGTAGTTCCAATTGGTGATGCAATCAACAAAAAGATGGGTGCCAATATCACCTATCAACAGGAAGGAAACCGAACCAAAGCTACCATTCAATTCAGAGGTCCAGATGGACAGGCCCTAGGTCGTAAAAAATTGAATTGGGAAGCCAATGATGGTTGGGATGCCTTTGATAAAGGAAAGGCTGAAACGGATGACCTTGGTCGGATCACGATCAACCTATCCCATAAGGAAAAAGACAAATTCAAGACTGGCCGATTGGTTGTTCAATTGGATGAAGGACAAACAGGTCAATATTCTTTGGCGAATGCCTATCAAGATGTAGATATTCAGTTTTTCCCAGAAGGTGGGGACCTTATCTCTGGAGTTTCCAAAAAGGTTGCCTTTAAGGCCATGGAATCGGGTGGCTCATCCGTTCCGGTTAAAGGGAAAATAATCGATAGCAAAAAGAAAGAGATTGCCAGCTTTGAAGATCTAGGCATGGGTATGGGGTCATTTACAATGATTCCTGTTTCCGGAGAAACCTACAAAGCTGTCGTGACCTTAGGTAATGGAATCGAGAAAACTGTGGACCTTCCGGCCGTTGTAGACGATAAGATCAACGTCGTGGCTGTTTCTCAGGATAATGAATTTATCAACCTAGGACTAGTTACCAATGATCAATATTTCAGCTCCATCCAAAACAAACCTTACTATGTTTTTGGTCAACTGAATGGACATTTGATCTATGCTGCCCAAGCTTCCATTAAAAGTCCGGCAGTATCGGTTAGAATTCCTTTAAAGGAATTACCGAACGGTGTCGTACAGATTACATTGATGACCCCTGATGGACAACCTGTATCCGAGCGTTTGGTGTTTATCCAACCGCAGGAACTGATCGGAATCCAAGTGTCTACTGATAAAACGGACTATGCAAGAAAGGATCTGGTGAAAATGAAACTGAACCTGGATACCAAAGTGGATAGCCTGCCTGGGAACTTCTCTGTTTCTGTCATCGATGAAAGCAAGGTACCTTACAATGATGATAATGATAAAGGTATTGTCAGCAATATGTTGGTTGCCTCGGATTTAAAGGGTTATATCGAAAAGCCAAACTATTACTTCAATCCTAAAAACGAAAACAGATTGGAAGCCTTGGATGCCTTAATGTTGACCCAAGGATTTAGAAGGTTTGAATATAAGGATCTGGTGAGTGGAAGACTACCGCAAGTGAAGTTCATGCCTGAACAAGGAATTACGATCACTGGGGTCCTTCGCCAAAATACCGGACGTGTCCAGCCTAATGGTGGTTTATTGTTGAATATCCCAGGAGCTGCAATTAAAAAAGATGCTTATACTGATAATTCAGGTAGATATACATTCGAAAACCTAGTCTTTTCGGATTCCCTGAAAGCTACCTTGAATGCTCGAGGTAATGACAACTTCAGAAGTCTGGTAATCACCTTGGATCCAACGCTATTCCCAGAGATTGATCAAGCTAATCCTAATAAGGCTGCAAACATCCAGAATATCGATGAGAACCTAAAAGCATACCTTGACAATAGCAAAAAGGAATTCAGGACGCATAACCTGATCGAGGAAGTCGTGGTAACAGCAACCCAAGAGAAAAAGCAGACCAGTAAGGACTTCTCGGCATTGACGGGGCTTTCCATGCCTGAACACCGTATCGAAGGAAGCCGTTTCAATGGCTGTAATGTCTTGAGCATGTGTTTAAATACGATGTTGACAGGGATTACCTATGATGTCAATACCCAGAAATATTATATCACCAGAAATTTCAACCAAGGCAGCCGTGTACCCGTACAGTTCTTCCTGAATGGTATGCCAATAGACGAGCCTTCCATCAACTCGATTCAGGTAGCTGATATCGAGGCTATCGAGATCTTTATGCGTGATGACCTGGGTACCGTAAGAAACCTGTACAACAATGATGGTGTAGTTTCGATCATCACCAAGAAAGAGAAAAAACAACCGCGTATGACCATGGCGCAGATTGAAGCCATGTTGCCTAAATCAAACGTAATCGACTTCTATCCGCTAGGATATGTGAAGGAACGTAAATTCTACGAGCCGAAGTATACAACAGCAGAGTCTAAAAATACCAATGACTACAGAACAACAGTTTATTGGAACCCAGATGTACGCGTAGATTCGAAAGGTGAAGTTAACCTGGAATTCTTCAATGCTGATGGAACCGGTAAATACAAGGTAGTCGTGGAAGGTAATGACCTTCAGGGAAATGTCGGTAGACAGATTTACTATTACAATGTGAAATAAATAAAATTCTTATAAACAGCAAGGGCAGCAATCTTAATTGCTGCCCTTGTTGTTGTTATACAAAAGTTATTTGCTAGTCTTTACCCGCATGTTGAATAGAATGGCCAGGATAATCAATCCAATTCCCAATAGGGAATATAAACTGTATGTTTCTTCGAAAAAGAAGAATCCAATGCCCAGTGCGTAAACCACACCTAGGTAAGTTAAACTCGATACCTTTGAAAGATTAGCGGTCTGATACGAAAGCGTCATGTAATATTGGGCCAGTTGGGTTAAGATACCCACTAATAACAGATAAAACCAATCAATGCCCTGTGGTGTTTTCCAATCGAAAATACTATAGATTCCGACAAATGGAATCGTGATCAATGGAAAGTAAAAAATGATAACCAAGGGATGCTCACTGGTTTTGATCTTCGCAATGATATTATAGGCAATGGCTGCAAACAGTGCAGACATCAAGCCCACCGCTAAATCAAAATTGGATATCCTGGAGTCAAAACCTTTCATCATCAAAACACCTGCGATCGCCATTCCAAAGAACAGAAACTGAATAGGCTTCACATACTGTTTGACCATGAAGATCCCTAGAATGGTCGTAAATAGGGGAGCTGTATAATTGATGGTCACTGCAGAGGCCAATGGAATATTCTGCAAGGTGTAAAAAGAACCTACCAGCCCTAAACAGCCAGCAATTCCTCTTGCAATCAGCAATTTCTTGTTATTTCCAAATACAGGGATGTTTTGTTTTCTCAGGATGGCATAGGAGGCCAGCAAACTGATGACCGAACGGAAAAGTACCACTTCCATGGTTGGAAGATGCGAAACCAACTTGACACTAATATTCATCAGGGCGAAGAAAAAGCCCGCCAATAACATGTATTGGATGCTTTTTTGATCTTCCACTACTGAACTGGGTCGCTATGTTTTTTTACTACTTCCCTAATTCCAGTTTCAGGGTCAATTTCCAATTCCGTCTGTTTTACCAACACAGCAAATGAAGCTGGTTGAATTCCTTTGCCATATTTGATGGCGTATTCTTTCGTAAACTCGGCTCCAAAGTACAGAATGGCAGCAGAGTAATAAACCCAGGCCAATAAGATAATAATGGATCCTGCGGCTCCATACGAGCTGGCAGTGATGTTCTGTGAAAGGTATAAGGAGATCAGGAACTTACCGAACATAAATAACAATGCGGTAAAAAGGGCTCCGCCCAATATATCCTTAAATCGAACCTTCGCATCTGGAAGGAAGGCGTAGATAATTCCAAATAAAGACGAGATCACCAAAAAGGTAATGGCCGTATTCACCCAATCGATCAAACTGATATCCCAATTCTCCATAAACTGATTGAAATAGCTCGTCATCACGCCAATCAAACTGGAGATAATCAACGATGCCAATAGAAGGAAAACCAGACCTAGGATCATGGAGAATGAAATCAACCTGTTGATGATCAATTTCAACCAACCTTTCTTGGGTTTAGGCTTTACTTTCCAGATGGAATTGATTGAATTTTGGATATCCACAAAAATAGTGGTCGAAGTGAACATCAAGGTGCCTGCACCGACGATGATTCCAATATTGGAGCGGCTAGAAAGGGATAGATTATGTACGGTAGATTCCAGCAAGGTGGCTATTTCTTTTCCAAACAATTGATTCAGCTCATCAATGACCTGCTCACGCGCACCCTCGCTACCATCTAGGGCACTGCCATAGAAAAATCCCAGTGTCCATGTTAAAATCAACAGAAGTGGACCAATAGAGAATACGGTGTAATAGGCAAGTGAAGCGGCTAGCTTCATGCAGTTGTCATCAGCAAATGCATTACCTGCATTCAATAGTAGTTGCCAGAATTCCTTTATCTTGGTCCAAATTGTTTTTAGCATAGATTATCCCTGTTCAGAATAGATTGATTTTATTACCTCTTCATTCTTTTGCAGGATAACTTTTCGTTTAAGGCTTAACTTCGGAGTCAACTCACCAGCGTCGATGGTCCACTCTTTCGGCAACAACTTAAACTTCTTCACCTGCTCCCAATGCCCAAAGTTAGCCATTGCCTGTGATATAACCTGTTCGTATTTAGATAAAATGTCGGTATTCTTGATCAAGTCCTCTTTTGAACTGAAGCTGATCCCTTTGTGATTGGCATATTTTTCAAGCTCTTCATATGCCGGAACGATCAATGCCGCTGGGAAACGTTGGTTCTCACCAATGACCATCACCTGGGCAATCAGGGTAGATTCCATCAATTTGTTTTCTAAAACTTGAGGGGCAACATATTTACCTCCCGCGGTTTTGAACATCTCTTTTTTACGATCGGTGATTCTCAAGAAACCATCTGGAGTCAGTTCACCAATATCGCCGGTATGCAAATATCCATCTTCGGTAAAGGCTTCTTTGGTCGCCTCATCGTTATGGTAGTAGCCACTGGTCACACTTGGTCCTTTTACCAGGATCTCTCCATCCTGAGCGATCTTAACATCTAGGTTGTCCAATACGCGTCCAACTGTTCCAAACTTCACATCTTCTTCCTTCCAGGAGTTCACAGCAATTACCGGGGAAGTTTCGGTCAATCCGTAACCTTCCAAAACCTTGATACCTGCCGCCCAGAACACTCTTGCCAAACGTTCCTGCAATGCTGCACCACCAGAAATAATCAATTTGATGTTTCCACCTAATGCATCCTTCCATTTTGAAAAGATCAATTTTCTGGCAATGCCCAATTGGAAGTTGTAGAATCCGGAGTTCTTTTTAGGTTCTTGATAACGTAAGCCCAAGTTCAATGCCCAGAAGAACAATGATTTCTTGATGCCGGTAAGGTTCTTGCCTTTCTCAACGACCTTATCATATACTTTTTCCAATACACGTGGGACCGTCGTAAATAGATCTGGTTTTACATCATTGATGTCGACCACGATATTATCTAGGTTTTCCGCATAATAGATCTGTACCCCTTTGGAAAGGTACAGGTACACTACCATTCGCTCAAAGATGTGGCATAAAGGCAAGAAGCTCAATGCTTTCTTGTATTCATCGGTCACCAAATGGTTACATGCCTCCACATTGGAAATGATATTGTTATGGGATAGGAAAACGCCTTTGGGTTTACCCGTTGTGCCTGAAGTATAGATCAAGGTCAATAGATCCTCAGGTTGAACTGCATCTCTATGGGCTTGCAGGTCCTGGTCGTTTTGTTTACCAAGTCCCAGAACCTCAAGATAGTTCTTGCGGTCTTGGATATCATCAAACGTAAAAACCTCTAACTCTTGGTTGTTTTCCTTTAATGCTAGGTCAGCTTTCTTCGCAAGCTCTTCATTGCTTACAAACAAAAGCTTTGCGCCAGCATCATTCAGGATATAGATGAGGTCCTGATTGGAAAGGGTAGGGTATAAGGGCACTGTCGCCACACCCAATTGGTTACAGGCAAAGTCAATGAAATTCCATTCCGGTCTATTACCGGACATCAAGGCAATACGATCGCCTTTCTGAATCCCTTTTGCCAATAATCCCTTACTAATATTATCGATGATTTCTACAAACTCTTGGGTGGAATAGGTCTTCCAACCATTCTTTGAGCGGCCAGCAACCATGATCTCTTTGGAAAATTCCTTCTGATAGTTACTGATTAAATCAAATAATCTTTTATTATTGCTCATAATGTTTATCTCCCCTTAAAAATACAAAATTGGTTATACATATCTAGGTAATGACTAATATATAATTTTTTAAAGAAAAACTATGCTTGCAGAATAATTTTTGACTTTACTTATACCGAAAATCGGTTTTAAGCGTTTAAAAAATTAATAGTACTTTTGAGGAATAGAAATTTGTTTTCAATGAAAAAAATCTTACAACTAACACTAGTTTTTATCGCTTTTATTGCATCAACTAACCTTGCCAACGCGCAGCTGCAATCTCAACATGCCATCGGTGCCAGATTTGGTTCGGCTACTGGATTAACATATCGTTATACAATGAATCCTAACAAGGCTTTGGAAGGAATCCTGAGTATACAGGGCAACTCGGAATACAGCAGGTTCCGCTTGGTAGGTCTCTATGAAAACCACTTGCCATTGTACAATGATTTCTCTTGGTTCTGGGGATTCGGTGGTTCCGTAGGTTCATATACCAGTAAAGCATTTACCAACAAAGAAGGGCAACGTTTTGACAAACATTCCGAAATGGCCCTGAGTGTTGATGGTATCGTAGGGGTGGAATACAAAATTCCGCAAGCTCCACTAGCATTGTCACTAGATATCAAACCTTATTTCGACTTCCTTCAAGAAAGCGGATTCAGGATTTGGGATGGAGTGGGATTCTCAATAAGATACACGTTTTAACAACGAACAAGGCCTTGCATCAAAAAGCAAGGCCTTGTTCGTTGTTACAGTATTGAGATGTGAGATATCAGATGTGAGATAGAAAGGCTGTCAATTATACTGTCTCATATCTCACATCTCAATACTCATATCTATCCCATTCCTATCCAATTTTCTATCCCACATCTCAATACTCACATCTCATATCTACTCAACTGCCTTCTCCGTATCCACCGCATTATGCTCCCGGTATACTTTTTCGCCAATTACGCCTTCGTCCCCGAGTGCCCTGCCTTTGATCAGCCAGGATATCCCGAACATCCAAAGGGCTAAGGCTTCAAAAACGAGGGTAGAATAGGGGAACAGCTTTAGAGGGACCATAACTACGCAAAGTATTATGCCATAGCCACAGAATCTGTAGATGCGGTTTTCATTGAACATACTGACCGGAATATCGGAGTTTTTCTGTTGCCCGATGGTAAAGACATTGATGGATAATAGGGCAAAAATGGAAAACAACACTGCCGCAAAGGCATAGTGTAACCAAGTTAAGCTAAAGTTGATCAAGGTACATTTCAGGCAGGAGTCCGAAATAGGATCTGTTGGGATAAAAGCAACCCCGAAAGCCATGATCCCGGCAACATTCGTAAGTAAATTGTCGTTCTTGAGAATTGACCTGTTCCCATTTCCTTTATAGCAGATCAAAAACAAGCCTACAGCACATAATGTACCCGTAAAGATTTCCCGAAGGTTGGTATAGTAATAATGGCTGATGGAGGGCTGTATTTTGGTCGCAAAGAATTTGATTAAAGATAGCAGGACTAAAATGGTTGGGAGAAAAATCCCTAGATAACCAATTGCCCTTCGGAGACGCCGATAGGCATATAGGTTGTGGTTTTGAATGGGTTTTATTTGCATGGCCGTAATTGGTTAAACGGTACGGAACCTGAAATTGGTCTTAGGTTCGATTCTGTTAATTGTGTGCCATTAAAAATAAAGAAAAAATTCAAATAAATTATTGATAATGAGTGGTTAATTGCTTTGGACGAGCGAAAACAAAATACCCAGCAACGAAAGGGATTCGATTGCTGGGTATTTCTACTTTTCAAGATTATAAAGAAAGCCAGATATTACCTAACCTTCTTTGTTCTTCTGTGCTGTCTTCTTTTCTTTCAATAACGTAGGAAACTTTTTCACTAGCTTTCAACTGGATCGTGATTTCACGCATCAGGCCATCTCTAGCGACCAGGATCTGCAAAGGATCACCAATCTTGCTGTTGATCACAGCCTGGTCCAGTTCTCTACCCATCGGATCCAAGCGATTTCCGTTGACTGCCACGATTTCATCATCTACATTCAATCCATCCAGCCAAGCAGCGGAATTGCGGTCAACATTCTTGATGATGGTACGTCCATCCTGATGCGAAACCTTGATCCCTATGCTAGGTGTCTGGTTTTCCCTATTGATGTCAATGAACTGATAACCTATCGCGTTGAAATAAGCATTATAGTCAATTTCTTCTGTGGTATAGACTGCGTCAAAAATCTCCTTCAGGGAGATTCCGGAAACCTCTTCTGCCAAGTCTTGGAATTCCTTTTCGCTGATTCCCCTGTTCTCAATCAGGTAATATTTTTCATAGGCCGCTTTCAGGACATTGTCCAAACGTTTGCTGCCATTGGTCTTCGCAATGATGCTGATGTCAATCATCGTGGCCAACATAGCTCCTTTGTTGTAATAGGAGATGCTGACATTGGATGAGTTTTCATCAGGGCGGTATTGTTTGATCCAGGTATCAAAACTGGAAAGACCCACCGATTGAACCTTGTGTCCAGGGCGGTTCAATACCAGATTGAATTCCGAAACCAATTCATTTAGATACTCCTGTTCATTCCTAAATCCGCATCTACGCGTAATTAGGTTGTCGTAATAGGCGGTAAAACCTTCAAAGATCCATAATAATGGGGTGTAGTTTTCCTCATCATAGTTGAATGGACCCAAGTTCGCGGGTCTCAAACGCTTGACATTCCATAAGTGGAAATACTCATGGGCTACCAAGCTCAAGAAATTATTATAGGTGATGTTATTGGAATAAGCGGACCTGGATGCTGCCAAGACCGTCGAGTTCAAGTGTTCCAATCCACCGTGTGAACTTTGATAATTATGGGTAATAAATACATATCGGTCATTCGGATTCGATCCCCAGATCGCCGTTTCTACTTCCACAATCTTTGTGATATCTTCTGACAAGCGATCTTTATCGTAATTGGCCGTTCCCACCATCGCAAATTCATGGGGTATACCCGCAGCATTGAACGTCCAGCTATCCTGATTACCGATCTCCAGCGGAGAATCAAAAAGGATATCGAAATTCTCTGCAAAGAAGAGATTGAGTTTGCCCTCTACCAATTCCAAACCTGTAGATATCTTTTTCCAGAAACTTGGCAGATCAACCTGAACCGTGGAAGCATGGTCCAAATAGCCGTCCACGAACAGGAAAGTCCCTGCTGGGCTGATAAAGGCATGTTGGTCATCCACAAAATTGGTACGCACGGAGCGTTCAAAGCTATAAACACGATAGGATACCTTTACCTGCGAACCCTTGGAATGAACTCTCCAGGTATTCTTGTTGATCTTGTCAAATTCAAGGAGGTTACCATTCGTATCTTCCATCTTCATCTGCTCCACGTTTTTTGCAAATTCACGGATGAGGTAGGAACCAGGTGTCCAGACCGGCATTTTGAGGTCAAGGTAATCTTGGTCAAATCCTTCAAGGATCATTCGGACCTCCACATAATGTGCCTGAGGCTCAATAAAAGATAATTGGAACTGTATACTGCTATTACTCATAATTCTTAAACGTAAAAAGGGAAACCTTGTTTGGCATCCCTTATTTTCTTTTATAAACTTCAAAAGTATAGTCGAACTTATGCTTTTCATCCTTCTGATGGGCATCTTGACTGACCAACTCCCATTCATTCTCTGGCAGTTCCGGAAAATAGGCGTCCGCATCTGGAATATTGGTGTGCACCCTGGTCAATAGGACTTCATCTGCAATGGGCAAGGATTGCTTGTAGATCTCTGCTCCACCGATGATAAATATTTCCTGTTCATCCCTGCAATAATTAATTACCGCTTGGATGCTGTTTGCGACATCAACTTCCTCTGCCCTAAATTGAGGCTGTCTGCTGATGACGATATTCCTTCTGCCTGGCAAGGCTTTACCAATGGACTCAAAGGTCTTCCGACCCATGACAATGGAATGATCCATGGTCTTGGCCTTGAAGTATTTGAAATCATTGGGTAAATGCCAAGGCATTTGGTTACCTTTTCCAATTGCATTATTCTCGGCTGCCGCCACAATAAATGTAACTTTAGGATAACTCATTTAAATGTTTTAGTTTTTATTATACAGCTACTGGAGCTTTGATATGCGGGTGATGTTCGTAATTGACCAATTCAAAATCCTCAAACTTGAAATCAAAGATGTCTTTCACATCAGGGTTGATCTTCATTTGCGGAAGTGGTTTCGGATCGCGTGACAATTGCAGTTCGGTCTGCTCAAAATGGTTGCTGTAGATATGCGCATCACCAAGGGTATGGACAAAATCTGCCGCTTCCATATCGCATACCTGCGCCACCATCATGGTCAATAGGGCATAGGAAGCAATGTTGAACGGTACTCCCAAGAAAATATCTGCACTGCGTTGGTATAATTGGCAGGATAGCTGCGGTTTTAAGATCCCTTTCTCAGGTTGCGCCGGCGCTACATAGAACTGAAAAAAGGCATGACATGGAGGCAAAGCCATATTTTCGATTTCCGCTACGTTCCATGCCGAAACAATGATCCTACGGGAGTCCGGTGATTTTTTCAACTGATTGATCACTTGGCTGATCTGGTCGATATGACGGCCATCAGGAGTAGGCCATGAACGCCATTGTGAACCATAAACTGGACCTAAATTGCCGTTTTCATCCGCCCATTCGTCCCAAATGCTTACACCGTTTTCCTTGAGATATTGGATGTTGGTCTCACCTTTCAGGAACCAGATCAACTCATGGATAATGGAGCGTAAATGTAACTTTTTGGTCGTTACAAGGGGGAATCCTTCTTTTAGATTGAAACGCATTTGATACCCAAATACACTTTTTGTTCCTGTTCCAGTTCTGTCCGTTTTTTCAACACCAGTCGTGTATACGTGTTCAAGTAAGTCTAAATATTGTTTCATTGATTTCCCTTGATTTTTTTCTCCTACGAAGATACCCTTTTTTTTGAAATTGCATTTTGCTTTTTGGGGCCTTTGCGGAAGTTTCCCGTTTTTTTACAATCCCAGGTTAATCATTAAAATATCACAATTCATCAATACTTAACATTTTGCATCATTTTGTGTATTTTTGCAAAATATTATGGGAAAAAAAGTTGCTTTCTATACGTTAGGTTGTAAGCTGAATTTTTCAGAAACCTCCTCTATAGGTCGTATCTTTAAGGATGCGGGTTATGAAACTACGCCTTTCAACAGCGCGGCAGATGTTTATGTGATCAATACATGTTCGGTGACCGATCATGCTGACCGCAAGTGCCGAAAGGTCGTAAAGGAAGCCCTGAAGCATTCCCCAAATGCCTATATTACCATTGTTGGCTGTTATGCGCAGCTCAAACCTAAGGAGATTTCTGAAATCCCGGGTGTGGACATGGTATTAGGTGCTGCCGAAAAATTCAACATCATTGAACATATCGATGACCTGACCAAGAACGAAAAAGCAGTGGTCCATAATGCCCCTATCGACGAAACCAATCAGTTTGTTTCTGCATTCTCCATCGGCGACCGTACCAGGACCTTTTTGAAAGTTCAGGATGGTTGTGATTATTCCTGTACCTTCTGTACGATTCCTTTGGCACGTGGCGCCAGCCGTTCGGGCAAGATTGAGGACATTGTGCGTCAGGCTGAAGAGATTGCCGCTTCCGGCGTCAAAGAAATCGTGCTGACTGGCGTGAATATCGGTGACTACGGCATCCGTGACGGCAAGCGCCAAGATCGCTTCGTGGATCTGGTGAAAGCATTGGATGAGGTGGAAGGAATCGATAGGATCCGTATTTCTAGCATTGAACCCAACCTATTGACCAATGAGATCATCGAATTTGTAGCACAGTCCAAAAGGTTTGTGCCACATTTCCACATGCCCCTACAGTCAGGTAACAATAAGGTCCTAGCACAAATGAGACGCCGATACAAACGTGAACTGTATAGCGAACGCGTTGCTAAGATCAAATCTCTGATGCCTAACTGCTGTATCGGGGTGGATGTTATCGTCGGTTTCCCAGGAGAGACCCGTGAGGATTTTATAGATACATACAACTTCTTGAATGAGATGGATACCTCTTACCTGCATGTATTCACCTATTCAGAACGTGAAAATACCATTGCCGCTCAAATGGAAGGTGCCGTACCGGGTGCCCAGCGAAGCGATAGAAGCAAGATGTTGCATATCCTTTCAGAAAAGAAACGTAGAGCCTTCTACGAATCGCAGTTAGGCTCTATCGATGAGGTTCTGTTTGAAGGTGATATCAAAGATGGTTATATGCATGGCTTCTCCAAGAACTATGTGAAAGTGCGTACGCCTTATGATCCTTTGTTGGTAAACGAGGTTGTTCCCGTTAAGTTCATTTCCATTTCTGAAAATGGGGATGTGGATATCGAGGAATTGCCAGAGGTATTAGCGCATTAATCGGATAGTATACCCCAATTTTTTTTGGTTTTATTCTGACTTTGTTCGAGTCTCATTCGAGACATATTCGGAAACGTTCGGATTGGATAGAATTATTTCTAACCATTTCCCGAATGTGTCTCGAAGCAATCTCGAATAAGGTCAAGATTTAGACCTTTCCTTTTGGTCTAAATCCTGCCTTTTCTTTAGCTGTTTTTGGGTCCTTTTTTATGGGGAATAATTACTTGCCTGAGTTGAATTTGAGCTGCTAAGCATTTCTTCTTCTGAAGCTGTCAAACTCTTTGTGAAGTCGCATCAACTTGAAGGTTGAACTGATCAGCTCATTGGTTTCGAGAAGAATGGAGAAATACAGTCTACTGTTCTTAGGACTGTTTTCAGAAGTCCTGATACGGTCTATCTGTTTGTCCAATAGATTGTTGATGTATTCTTGGATATCTTCTCTTTCTTTAATGATCTCATCAATCTTACTGAAATCCAGTCGTTTATAGGTCATGTTGATTTTTGAGAACCATTCAGCGATTCTTTCCACCACATATTTTAAGTCTTTTGCCTGACTGATCTTCAGCGGTTTGTGGTTATTGTCCACATGCGACATGGCATTGGAGTTGATGACCGCTACGTTTTCTACCATATCCTGTTGATAACCTAAGGATATGATATAATAACGGCTTCCCTTCACGGAATTATCATCCAAACTACGGATATAATCATACATCGCGTTGTTGGTTGAGTTCAGGTCGTTCTGCAGTTTCTTGATCAACTTTTTATTGCTTGTCAGGGCATCCAGGTCTTCCTTGATCAGGGAGTCTATGGCTTCCTTGAAGAATAGGTTGGTCTTGGAGAACGTTTCACTGATCTGTTGGGCAGAGGTTTCAATTACCTGCTGTAGACCGATGATATCGCCTTTTTCCAGGTTCAGTTCCTGTAATGCCTTTGCCTTGATCTTGCGGTCATGGCTCTTTGCATTTCTATAAAGCAATAGGGCAAGTACGATCAGGGAGATCACAAAAGTGACGATTCCGCCAATCTTTAGGAAGAACGCGAAGATTACCGCTCCCGCGAATGCACAACCCGCAGTCACAAACCAACCGCCGATAACGTGGAATACTCCCGAAACCCTATAAACTGCACTCTCACGGCCCCATGCACGGTCTGCAAAGGCAGTACCCATGGCCACCATAAAGGTTACATAGGTGGTCGAAAGGGGAAGTTTCATGGATGTACCTAGGGCGATCAGGCTGGAAGCAACCATCAGGTTGACCGAAGCGCGGATCATATCAAACATTGGTTCATCTTTTGACTTCTTTTTCTTTCTATGGGCAGTTAACAGTGGGTTTTCAAATTTTTTGTCCAAACTTGCCTGCAAGGTCCTCGGCATCAGGTAAGTCAAACCTGAACCAAGTTTGATAAATCCTCTTACAATGCTACGGGATAGCATATTGGATTTAAATTTCTCGTTACCATCACCTTGATTGGAAAGGCTCATTTCCGTCTCAATAACGGTTTTGGCCTTTTTGGAGGTCCATAAGGTAATGACCATTACGATACCTGCGGTTAATAAGATCCAGGTAGGGGCAACTATATCACTGGATGCCAATGCATCCATCATATAGTTGTCCGGGTCGGCGCCAGGGATCGATTGGAAGAACTCTACCGATTGAGCTGCGGCTACTGGTACACCGATAAAGTTTACCAAGTCGTTCCCCGCGAATGAAAGCGCTAACGCAAAGGTTCCAATTCCAATGATCACCTTCAGGATATTATATCCCAACAGGTTAATGATGTAGCTTAGGATGGTGAAGACTACAAATGATCCACCCAATAGGAGCAATTCATGCGTCTGAACCCAGTCTTTGACATCTGAACCAATGAACGATACACCTTTCATCCCTTTGATCAGGATAAAATAAGAGATAGAAGCCATGGCAATTCCCCCAAAGAAAACCCCAATGGTCTTTAGTTTCTTTTCAAACTGGAAAGTGAACAGGACCCTGGAAATATACTGTACAGCCATACCGACCGTAAAGGAAATGACGACGGAGAGTAAGATACTGTAGACAATCTCAGAGGCTTTTTCTGTATTGATATAGGTAGAAAGGGTAGACCAATCTCCGTTCTTAATAGCGATATTATAGATAGCCAAACAGATCGCAGCACCTAAGAGCTCGAACACGATGGATACCGTGGTTGAAGTTGGCAGGCCGAAATAGTTAAAGACATCCAATAGAATGATATCCGTAATCATGACGGCGAGGAATATGGTTATTACATCATCAAAAGAGAATTTACTGGGGACATAGATCCCGCTCCTGGCGATTTCCATCATACCGCTCGAAAAGACCGATCCAAAAAGGATCCCCAAACTGGCAATGATCATGATGCTTTTGAAAGGGATGGCTTTTGATCCAATGGCTGAATTCAGGAAGTTTACAGCATCGTTACTAACACCGACCATCAGGTCTATGATTGCCAGGACAGCAAGCGTGATGAGTACGAGATAAAGGTAGTTCTCCATAATGTATATGTTTTCAATCTAGATTGTTATGGGTGATCAGACTAAAACTGAAATATAATTTCTAAAACTGCAAGTATAGGGTAAAAACCTTAAAATTTAGCTATTTGTTTTCAAATTATTCTTCCAGAATATCGTTAAAAGAATAAAAATAACGCCTATCCATTTGACCCAGCTGACCGACTCTTGCAGGACCAGGTAAGACATACAGACGGCTACCGGGAGCTCTACGGCACTTAGTACGGCGCCAAGGGAATACCCCACTTTAGGCATGCCGTAAGCAAAGAGCAACGGTGGAATGACCGTTCCGAAGATGGACAGCAACATGCCATAAGGTAAAATTCCCATGAACGTTTCGCTGCCGAACAAACTGAAGGGTTGTAAGGTGACCATAATCAGGAATAAGGCACCACTGATCATCATGGCGCTTTTATGGATCGGATGGTAATCATTGCCCACACGGCCGTTGACAATCATAAAGACAGAGTAGGCGGTTGCAGCAAGCATGCCGTACCCGATCCCCAGTAAAGAAAAGGATTCCAAAGGTTCCTCGATCATGCCAGTAGCGAAGACCGTACCGGCAAGGATGGCAATGATAACGATGATTTGGCTAAGCTGAGGTTTTACCTTGAAGAAAATCAGTTCGATAATCTGTCCGATCCAGATGTATTGCATCAGGAGGACGATGGCCAAGGAAGCTGGGACCAGTTCTACACATTTATAGTACAATATGCTGACCATGCCCGTACTTACCCCACTCAGGTAAATTTTCCATTTAGGGCTTAATGGGGTCTGGGATTTCTTTTGTTGTTGGGAGTTTTTTATGAGGAGCCAAGCTAGCCAAAGAAAGACAACCCCTAATAGTGCTTGAATCCCTGTGACTTCGCCAAGGTTATAACCTTGTGCATAGGCTTTTTTAACAAAGGTGGATAGAATTCCGAAGCTCGCGGCTCCAAGGAATACGGCTATTGCGCCTTTTGTTTTATTCATGGCGCAAAAGTAAATTAAATAAGTACTATGCGCTAAGGATAAAAACAGTTGATGACACAGAAAAGACAAATCCATTCGTACAGGTAAAAATTAGCGCGCATAAAATTTGGTTGTCGTGACAAATAATTTCCGTTCAAATCCTGTTTTTAAGGATTAATAACCTATATTGTATGGCTTTGGCAATAAAGTAAGTCACATTTGTGGAAAAAAACAGGTGGGCTTTGATGGAATAGCTTGATATTTTTGGTTTGGAGGTTTTGGATGAAGATTAATTACAGCTTATTACTTTTTCTTTTGGCGGCGGTCTTGTTGAGTTCCTGTGGGGCGAAGCGAAAAACTGCCGGAGGAGGTTCTTATGGAAATGTAAAGCCCAAGAAGGGAGCTCCAATTTCGGATGCCAGTGATGCCAGAGGGGTGGAGTATTCTGGGAACAAGCTGGAAAACTATGCCGAGTTGTTGGGCGTGAAGACCAAGGATCTCGATAACAAGAACCTATACCTAATGATCGATGAATGGATGGGCACGCCGCACCGAATGGGGGGTATGGATAAACGCGGGGTGGACTGTTCGGGTTTTGTGACCCTGATGTACGATAGGATCTATGGCAAGGAGCTGCCACGAACTTCAAGGGACATGGCTGACAATGTGAAGCGGAAGTATGAGAAGCAATTGAAGGAGGGGGATCTGGTGTTCTTTTCCTTTGGCGGTCGGAATATCGACCATGTGGGTATTTACCTGCACAATGGCAAGTTTGTGCATGTATCCACGCGCAAAGGTGTTATCATCTCCAACCTGAACGATAGTTGGTATT
This sequence comes from Sphingobacterium sp. LZ11T8, assembly GCF_024261425.1. NCBI lineage: Bacteria > Pseudomonadati > Bacteroidota > Sphingobacteriia > Sphingobacteriales > Sphingobacteriaceae > Sphingobacterium > Sphingobacterium sp. LZ11T8. The sequence goes on from NZ_JANBZY010000004.1 coordinate 29,832, forward strand.
ATAAATATTTCAAGCGCAGCGGAACGCCAAAGAGTTAGTGGCTGCTGTTTTATGACAGTATTATGTCCGATATTCGGCTTTATTCTCAAATTAGCCTGTTAAAATCTGTACAAATCCCTATTTTTGTGCACATTTTATAGCATATCATGTCAGAAAAAACTAAAAAGATTTTCTTAGGGCTATGTGTAGTAGTTCCATTCTTAATTTACTGTGTTTATTACTATTCGGCAATGGTGAAAAACGCACCATACCGTTATTCAGATTTCGATCATATCGAAATTACCTATGGATTTCCAGATTCCATGCTGAACCATTTCAATTCCAAGACACAGGAATATGATTACCTTACAAAAGACAACAAGTTGGTAAAGGATAGCTTGAAACTTCGTGACAATGACCTGTTGTATCTGCACAGGAAAGCGCAGGAGTTGGGCTTCTGGAATTTACCGGACGATATGACGGTGGACCTCAGCAAGAGACCGGCTGGCGAGCGCAAGCCAAGGTACAAGCTGACCTTCGCCTATAAAGAAAAAACGAAGACTGTAACCTTTGATCCGGATTATCCGGGGCCAGACAAAATGGTCGAAGCGGGCCGTACCACGATCGATGAGGTGGTAAGGATGTTGGCGACGGCAAAGGCGAGATAAAAGGAAATTTATTATTTAATTTTCTCTTAACAGTAACTTTAACCAATAGCCCTACTTTTGAGTCAAGTAATTTGTTTCAATAAATTGTTTGGTGATTTAAAGGTTATTAGGTAAAACAATTAAGAAAAAGGGTCGATGTGATATCGGTCCTTTTTTTTTATTTATTGAATCTCGATTAATCCCCTGTAAACTAAAAAGATGCTCTGTTCCCTTTTGGAAAAAAGGATGACTTCCATTTTTGTGGCGATAATCCTACCATTATTTTATGAGGTAATTATTGATATTAATTGTTAATTTGTGTCCAAATAATAAATTATGGAAACAAAAACATTATCTAAATTCATTGCTGAACTGATTGGAACATTCGGTTTGGTATTGTTTGGCTGTGGTGCTGCAGCTGTTGCCGGAGGTGATACGCTAGCGCATACATCTGGCCTAGGGTTATTGGGGATTTCCTTGGCTTTCGGTTTATCCGTGGTAGTTTTCGCCTATGCAATTGGCGGCGTATCGGGTTGTCATATCAATCCGGCGGTTACCTTGGGTGTCCTGGTCTCGGGAAGGATGTCTGGAAAGGATGCTATAGTTTATATTGCTGCCCAGGTATTGGGTGGTATCTTAGGAGCCTTTGTGTTGAAGACCATTTTGTCGGGTCAGATTGCTGGTTTCAGCGCTGGCGAATGGGCGTATGGGTCGAATGGCTGGGGCGCAGGTTATCAGAATGAGTATGGAATGATGGCAGCATTTATTACCGAAACGGTATTGACAGCCCTGTTCCTGTTCGTTATTCTGGGCACCACATCAAAACTTGGAAATGGAACGATGGCTGGTTTGGCTATCGGTTTTTCCTTGGTTTTGATCCACATGGTTGCTATTCCTATCACAGGGACTTCAGTGAATCCTGCTAGAAGCCTTGGACCTGCGATCTTTGCAGGTGGAAATGCAATTTCTCAAGTTTGGTTGTTCTTGGTCGCTCCGTTTGTTGGTGCAGTAATCGGTGCCGTACTGTGGAGATTGGTGCAGAACGAACCGAAAAGTGCGTAATTGAAAATATTATTTTGATTAATTTAAATGAAAGAGTTGCTCCATTGGGCAACTCTTTTTTGTGGGTAGGGGAATGGGTAGGGGATTTGAACCAGGATGAAAGGGATTAGAGGATGGGCCAAGATCTGGGAGTGTACCAGGATTAAAAGGATGAGAGGATGGGCCATGATCGTAACTCAAGGCTCCTTGGAGGTTAAGGGAAATGTTTTTTTGTTTTTGATTCTGAACGATCAGTGAGGAATCTGTACGGTTTTCCTTCAACATGTCCTGTCATCCTGCAGCGAAGGTGCAGGAACTGTTCGGCAATACAAGCTTTTATGGATTTGATCACCTTCATTGTAAAATCCCCCAACTATGTTGTACAGCAATACAAGCTTTTCTGAGTTTAATCTCCTTTCATCGTACAATCCCCCATCATCGCTGTTCGCTCTTCATTCGCTTATCAAGAGAAATGTTTCCAAAACGGTTTTTGCTTGTGCCAAACTTTGAAAATGATTATCTTCGTGCATGGATAATTTCATTGTCTCTGCGCGGAAATATAGGCCGGTCACATTTGACTCGGTGGTAGGGCAGCAACACATTACCGGAACACTTAAGAATGCAATACATAACAACCAGTTAGCTCAGGCATTTCTGTTCTGTGGACCTCGTGGTGTTGGTAAAACTACCTGTGCCCGTATTTTGGCAAAGACAATTAACTGTGAGCATATCACGGAATCGAATGAGGCCTGTGGGCAATGTGATAGCTGTAAGTCTTTCCAGAATGGGAATTCCTTCAGTATCCATGAGCTGGATGCGGCATCCAACAACTCGGTTGACGATATCCGTTCCTTGATCGATCAGGTGAGGATCCCACCTCAAACAGGTAAATACAAGATCTATATCATTGATGAGGTTCACATGCTTTCGCAACAGGCTTTCAATGCTTTTTTGAAAACCTTGGAAGAGCCACCTTCCTATGCGATCTTTATCTTAGCTACCACGGAAAAACATAAAATCCTTCCTACCATTCTTTCCCGTTGTCAAATCTTTGATTTCAACAGGATCAAAGTGGAGGATATGGCGAACCATCTTGCTGGCATTGCGGAAAAAGAAGCGGTGACCTATGAGATGGATGGCCTGCATGTCATTGCGCAGAAAGCTGATGGCGGTCTACGTGATGCACTTTCGATGTTTGACCAGATCGTTAGTTTTTCCAATAAGAACCTGACCTACCAAGCGGTAATCAACAATCTAAATATCTTGGATTATGATTACTACTTCCAATTGATGGATGCCATCGCCAGACAGGATGCTGCCAATACTTTATTGATTTTTGATAAGGTGTTGAACAACGGTTTTGATGGCGGTCATTTTATCGCAGGTTTATCTTCGCACATCCGTAATCTATTGGTGAGCAAGGAGCCAAGTACCTTGAAGTTATTGGAAGTCAGTGAAAACGTGAAGAAAAGATATCTGGAACAATCACAATCGCTTTCCAGCGGTCTGTTGTTATCTGCCTTGAATATCGCAAACCAATGTGAGGTCAATTATCGCAGCAGTAAGAACCAAAGATTGCAGGTGGAGCTTTCCTTGCTGAAAATGTGCCATATTGCGAGTGCAATTCAACTAGGAGCAGAAGGTCTACCAGCATTAGCTGAATTAAAAAAAAAACTCCCTAACCCAGGTGTAAGCCCTGCTGTTGCAAATGGCTCTGGGCCAGCTGCAATGGAGAAAACTGCTTCTCAGGCTGCTCAAACCGCTGCTCAACCTGCGGCAATGCCAAAGCCTGCGCCAAGTACTCCGGTATCCAAGCCGGCAGCTGCAAGTTCAAATCCTGTTCCAGCAACTGATACTCCTAAACCGGCCGCTAAAGGCTGGGGCAATATCAAGACTTCTATTTCCGTACCTAACCTGAATACGATCTTTGACGATAAAAAGGCAGAAGGTGACGATGAAAATGAATTGGTAGAAGGTAATGAATTCTATGAAGTTACCCAGAATGGATTTTTGAGCAAGTGGAACGAATTTGCTGAAATCCTTCGTAACGAGAGCAAGATTACCCTGTACACCATTATGACCTCGAATGCGCCAGTCCTGGAAGGGACGACCATCAAGGTGGAGGTTGAGAACATGGTGCAGATGGAAGAGCTTAAGTTAGGTAAGATCGACATGCTGAATTACCTAAGGGTGCAATTGCGAAACTTCTCCCTGGATATTGACGGGGTGATGGTAGAGAAGTCCAAAGAGCGCAAACCTTATACTTCACAGGAAAAATATCAGGCCATGGTTGCCAAAAACCCGATGCTTGATGAGTTGAGAAAAACATTTGATTTGGGTTTAAGCTAATCATTTTCTTTTCTACCTTTGTACGAATTATTTTTCAGGCTGTTAAGGCCTTTATCCATAATAAAAACACATGCAAAATTTTCAACGTAGGGACAGGTCCGAAAAGCGTGAGACAAATCAGATGGTATTTGGGATCCGTGCTGTCATGGAAGCCATTGATAGTGGAAAAGAAATTGAATCCTTATTTGTTCAACGTGGTCTGTCGGGACCTTTGTTTGCTGAATTCAAAGCTTTAGTAAAAGAGCAGAATGTTGCATTCCAACAGGTACCTATTGAAAAATTAAATAGAATTACGCGCAAGAACCATCAAGGTGTCATCGCCGTGATCTCTCCGATTACGTATCAGGACATTGAAGACCTATTGCCAACGATCTATGAAAAAGGGGAGACTCCTTTGTTGTTGATGTTGGATGGGGTTACCGATGTCAGGAATATGGGAGCGATAGCACGTACAGCGGAATGTGCTGGTGTGCATGCGATCATTGTTCCTAAAAAGGGTTCTGCGGAAATCAACCCTGATGCGATCAAAACTTCAGCCGGTGCTCTTTATAAGATTCCGGTGTGTAGACAGGATTCGCTAGGCCGTGTTGCAAAATTCTTGATTGATTCAGGAGTTCAATTGGTCGTGAGTACAGAAAAAACCAAGGAATCGATCTACGATGTGGATTATACCACGCCAAGCTGTATCATCATGGGTGCAGAGGATGTTGGTGTATCGGATGATTTGATCCGTATATCGGATAAATTAGCTAAGATCCCAATGTTCGGCGAGATTGAATCCCTGAATGTTTCGGTTTCAGCTGCCGTTGTAATTTATGAAGCGGTTAGACAGCGCAATATCTCCTAACCTTGGTGGATAGACTTAAAAAATCTGTAGCTAGGCATTTTAGGGTATATCGGTATGTGATGTACCGTGAGACCTTGGTGGATTTCAGGGAACATTTCTGGTCCTTTCTGGGTGCCTTTATTGGCATCGGGCTGATTGCTTTTATACAGTCGCTTCACTTTCCTCCTTTAGAAAATGTATTCTTAATAGGCTCCTTTGGAGCCTCTGCTGTTTTAGTTTATGGCGCTATCCAGAGTCCCTTGGCGCAGCCTAGGAACTTGGTTGGTGGACATGTAGTTTCGGCCATCGTTGGGGTGACCATAGCAAAGGTACTGCCGGATGTGATCTGGTTGACAGCTCCTTTAGCTGTAGCTAGCTCTATTGTTGCGATGCAGTTCAGCAGGACCTTGCACCCGCCCGGTGGAGCAACGGCATTGATTGCAGTTAGTGGGGGAGCCAAAATCACGGAATTAGGCTATCTCTATGTCTTAGCGCCAGTCCTGTTGGGGACATTGATCTTGCTGTTGGTGGCATTGATATTTAACAATATCACCAAGAAAAGACATTATCCAGTCCGATATTCCCGATTGAGGAGATCAAGACGAAAGCAATTGAAGCAACGATTTGAAAGATTTAAGGCCAATATTTGAATATTGGTCTTTTTTATTTGCGATAATTGCATGTTTATGCGTTTTTTATTTTGAATATCAGAATAAACGAATAACTTTACGGCAATCTACCGAATGTCCAATGAAACACCTAACTATCCTAAATGGCCTGGCCATTTTTGCGCTTTCGCTTGGCAGTACATGTTATGTGCAGGCGCAAAGCCCTTTAAAGATCGAGGAAGCCATCTTAAAGGATCAGAAAAACTTTTACTATGTTGATTTCAAGAAATATCCTAAGTCGTTGAACAATCTTCCGATCGGTGTTTTTGATTCCGGTACGGGTGGTTTGACCGTGTTGGATGCACTCGTAAATTTCGATGAACATAACAATCGCTCGAGATCGAAGGAAAAGGATGGCGTGCTTGATTTCAAGCAGGAGAATTTTATCTATTTGGCGGACCAGGCGAATATGCCTTATGGAAATTACCATTCCGCTGAAAAGGATGATCTTCTGGTTGAACATATCATCAAGGATTTTCAGTTCTTGCTTTCGAACAAATATTATCCTAACTATCAGGCTTCAAAATTCAACAGTGATAAGGAAAAGGTGAAGGCAATAGTGATTGCCTGCAATACAGCAACAGCATATGGGTATAAGGATGCTGAAGCCTTTATGAAAAAGACCAATCTTGATATTCCTGTGATCGGTGTCATCAATGCAGCTGCACGAGGAACGTTGGCACTGTTTGATAAAGATGAGTCGGGCTCTATAGCGGTATTTGCTACCGTGGGGACCATTGCATCTGGCGGATATGAACGAACGATAAAAGAGCAGATCGCTCTTGCTGGCCATACTGGGGACTTGCAGATCTTTAATCAAGGTGGGCATGGCGTAGCTGAGGCCGTGGATGAAGAACCAGATTTCATAAAGACCAGTGCCAATGCACCGCGGGCCGATTATAGAGGACCTTCCTTAGATAACAAGGACTATAAGATCGACCGTACGCTCATGGATATCTATAATTTTAATTTTGATAAAAACCAGATGCTCTGTGATAGCAAGGATACAGAAGATTGCACGATGATGCAGATCAATTCTTCGGAAAACTATATCCGTTATCATTTGGTGAGTTTGCTGGAACAGATGCGTAAGACGGAAGGTGCTAAGCCATTGAAAGCGATGGTTTTAGGTTGTACGCATTATCCTTATCTGGTCAAGGAAATTAATCAGGTGTTAGGCGAGTTGAAGGAATATAAAGGGAATGATGGAGCGTATAAATACAAGGCTTTGATCGATAATGAAGTCCATATCATTGACCCATCTGTTTTTGTTGCCCGTGAATTATATGATGCCTTGGAAGAGCAGGAGCTGTTTAATTCCAAGGGGGATATGTTGAATAATTCGGAGTTTTATATCTCCGTTCCAAACCAAGATAATAAATCGGTTCAATTGGAGGGGGGAGAAGCTAGGTTTACCTACGACTATAAATATGGGAGGAAGGAAAATGAGATTCAGGAGTATGTGAAGGTTGTGCCTTTTGATCGAGGAAATATATCGGACATGACCTTGGAGAGGTTTAGGAACGTTATACCAAATACCTATGAGTTGATGCGTAACTTTTCAGAGGGCAATAGCAAGATGAAAGGACATGCTGAAGAGATCAGGATCAAGTAATAAAAAAATAAGCTCCAAATTTGGAGCTTATTTTTTTATTTTCTAATATCTGTTTCTAGACTCTCTGTCTTTGCGTTTTCCGGAGAAATCACGGAAACCACCGCCAGATCCGCCTCTGTCGCCCCTGTCTCTACGACCAGAACCACCTCCGCGATATCCGCCTCTGTCTCCACCTCTATCACCTCTGTCTCTACGGTCACCACCGCCGAAACCACCAGAACGACGTCTTCCGCCTCTGTCTGATGAAGGTCTGTCGCCAGAAACTTCGATTCTAACGTCTCTACCGTTAAAGTCTACACCTTTGAATCCTTGGAATACACTGTCTACGTCAGCATCAAGTACTTCGAAGAAAGTGAATACACCTTTAAGGTCTATTTTACCAACTGATTTACCTGAGATCTTACCTTTGTTACAGATGTAAGAAAGCATGTCTCCACGGCTGAACTCATCCACCGATCCCAAGTTGATAAACAAACGGGTATAACCTTTGGATCCAGTACGACGCTCACCTCTTTCACCACGTTCGCCTCTTGCTTCGCGGGCTTCCATGTTCAAGTCAGGAGCATCTTGGTAGTAGTTCAAGAATCTGTTGAATTCCAAAGAAGCGAATTTTTTGATTACTTCTTCTTTAGAAAGATCTTGCAAACTTTCCATGATCTGAGGTAAGAAAGCAGTGATCTGATCTTCATGTACTTCTACGTTGTGTACTTTGTCAACAAGAGAGAGCAATTGTTTTTCACATACTTCAGTACCCTGAGGAACTTGTTTGCGGATAAATTCTTTTCCGATAATCTTTTCGATATGACGGATTTTGCTCATTTCTTTCACATTGATCAATGAGATCGAAATACCAGTTTTACCGGCACGAGCGGTACGACCAGAACGGTGCGTATAGTTTTCAGTTTCGTCTGGTAATGAATAGTTGATTACGTGTGTTACGTCGTTCACGTCGATACCACGAGCTGCAACGTCAGTAGCAATCAATAATTGCAAGTTGCGTTCGCGATAGCGTTTCATTACTTTATCACGTTGCTGTTGCGAAAGATCACCGTGCAGGGAGTCGGCGTTGTAGCCGTCTTTGATCAATGCTTCAGCGATTTCTTGCGTTTCAATTTTAGTACGGCAGAATACGATACCAAAGATTTCAGGGTAATAGTCGACGATACGTTTAAAAGCAGCGTATTTGTCTTTCGCCTTGATCATGAAGTATTGGTGCTCGATATTCTCGTTACCCGTATTCTTGGTTCCTACAGTCAACTCTTTCGGGTCGTTCATGTAGTTCTGCGCGATACGGCGCACTTCTTTAGGCATGGTTGCGGAAAACAACCAAGTTTTTTTGTCGTCAGGAGTTTCAGAAAGGATATTGTTAATGTCCTCTTGGAATCCCATGTTCAACATTTCGTCAGCTTCGTCAAGCACTACATAGCGAACATTGGAGAAGTCAATGGCATTACGGCCAATGATATCCAACATCCTTCCTGGAGTGGCAACAACGATTTGAACACCACGACGAATCTGGCGTAATTGATCACCGATATTGGCACCGCCATAAACGGCAACCACATGTACGTTATCGATGTACTTGGCAAATTTTTCTAGGTCTCTTGCGATTTGCAAACATAGCTCACGCGTTGGACATAGAACCAATGCTTGAGGTTGTTTTGATGAAAAGTCTAGTTGTTCTAAAAGTGGAAGACCAAATGCCGCTGTCTTCCCTGTACCTGTTTGGGCTAATCCGACAAAATCGTCGTTACCAGTCAGTAATACAGGAATGGCTTTTTCCTGGATGGGAGAAGGTTTCTCGAAACCTAACTCAGTGATGGCATTAACAATCTCTTCACGGATTCCCAGTTCTAAAAATGGGTTCATGAAATAAAATATACAATAGGCACTATTGCCTAAGGCGGTGCAAAGGTAATTACAATAATTGATAAATCCTAATTTTCAATACTTTGTGGATTAAAAAATGTTTTATTTCCGATTTTCGGAATAGGTCCACAAATAGATTTGCTGTAATTTCTTTATCTACCTATTAAACAATGGTTTTTTATTAAGGTTTTGGTTTAATTATCGATACTTATAAAAGAAATTTGAGGATTTTGCTGGATGTAGCAAAAAAGTGATAAATGTATTGGGTTTAATTATTCTGTATTGATTGAATCCTGCCAATAATTATTCTGATAGTTCTTGTCTAGAACGAATGATTGCAAAGAAATAAGGTTAAATCATTGTAGTTTTTAATTTATTAGCGTCCTTGCTAATGAATTGTTAATGAATTGTAATCTATTTTAATTTTTTTGTAGGTTTGATTCTTTAATTATTCATCTAAATTTATGTGGTATAAAAAATCTATTACAAAATTAATTTCTGAAGCTGAACAGAGCGGCGAAGGTACCCTGAAACGGACCTTGTCCAGTTCTGGCCTGATTGCTTTGGGGATTGGAGCCATTATCGGTGCGGGACTATTCTCTTTGACAGGGATTGCTGCTGCTGACCATGCTGGTCCCGCGGTAATGATATCTTTTGTTATTGCTGCGGTAGGCTGTGCATTTGCTGGGCTATGTTATGCGGAGTTTGCTTCCATGATTCCTGTTGCAGGAAGTGCCTACACCTATTCCTATGCGACCATGGGCGAGTTTATGGCTTGGATCATCGGTTGGGACCTTGTACTTGAATATGCTTTGGCTGCTGCTACCGTTGCGGTGAGCTGGTCGCAATATGTCAATGAGCTGTTCTTATTGATAGGGGTCCATCTCCCCCAGGAGGTGCTAGCAGGACCATTTGAAGGCGGGGTAATCAACTTGCCTGCCATTATCATCGTTTGTCTCTTGTCGCTGCTGCTGATGCGCGGAACGCAGGAGTCTTCCTTTGTCAATAACATCTTGGTTGTTTTGAAGGTGGCTGTGGTGATCTTGTTTATCGTATTGGGCTGGCAATTTATCGATCCTGCAAACCATACGCCATTGATCCCTACAAACGAAGGTGAGGAAATGGTGAAGACTGGGCAAATGGGATTCTGGGAGTTCTGGAATAGTGATTATCGGGGACACTATGGCTGGACAGGGATTCTACAGGCTGCAGGGGTTGTGTTCTTTGCATTTATTGGTTTTGATGCGGTAAGTACTGCTGCGCAGGAAGCGAAAGATCCTAAGAAAGGCATGCCTATCGGGATTATCGGTTCATTGATCGTTTGTACTATATTATATGTGCTGTTTGCTTATGTTATGACAGGTTTGGCACCTTACACTGTGTTCAGTGGTGATGCAAAACCCGTAGCGACGGCATTTGAAAAAACTGGCTATCATTTCTTGAATACGGCGATGATCGTGACAATCATTGCTGGATATACATCGGTGATCCTGGTGATGTTGTTGGGTCAGAGCCGCGTATTCTATTCGATGAGTAAGGATGGTCTGTTGCCTAAATTGTTCTCGGACCTTTCTAAACGTCAGACGCCTTGGAAAACAAACTTGATCTTTATGATCTTCGTAAGTTTGTTTGCTGGATTTGTGCCGGTTTCAGATCTAGGGCACATGGTAAGTATCGGAACATTATTTGCCTTTACATTAGTGTGTATCGGAGTGTTGGTGTTGCGTAAGACCAATCCGAAGCTTGAGCGTCCGTTTAGGACACCTTTGGTGCCTTTGGTGCCAATATTAGGTATCTTGGTGTGTGTGCTGATGATGGCGGGTCTTCCGATCGAGAGCTGGGAGCGTTTAGGAATCTGGATGGCAATCGGTGTTGCATTCTATTTCTTGTACGGACATAAACATTCCAAGATCAGGAAAGAGAAAGAAGCAGAAGCTTCTGGAACTTCTGAGTAAGGATAATCATATTTAATCATTGGGGTAGGGCACAGGCTTTCTACCCCTTTTTATTTTAACCATACATTAACTTATGGACACGATAAATAATGGGGATTTTTGTCAAGTAATCGCAGGGACCCATAAAGGGAAATCGGGTAGGGTGAATGATCTGCATGTAAGCAAGACCGGACATCAAACCCTTACGGTGGAACAGGATTCAGGAGTACGCTTTAAGACACTATTGAAAAATGTAGTCAAATTGTTGGAAGGCTAATTTCCTGTAGGAAAGAAAAGGCCTAGATAGGGCTAAAAATAAGAAGGACCTGCAGATGCAGGTCCTTCTTGATTGTATGTTGTTTAGCTTAATGCAAGTTGTTCCTAGAATAAGGTAAATTCAACACGTCTGTTCAACTGACGTCCTTCTGGCGTACTGTTGGTAGCGATAGGTTGGTTAGGACCATAACCTGTAGCTTCGATACGTGATGCATTGGCACCTTTAGATACTAAGTAAGCTTTAACTGATTCTGCACGTTCTTTTGACAAACGTAAGTTCAATTGAAGTGAACCTGTGTTATCGGTGTGACCGGCAAGTTTTAAGCTGAAGTTTTTCTCGATCAATAAAGCTGCAACTCTATTCAATGATTCGTAAGATGAAGGGCGGATAGTAGCTTTGCTCAAGTCAAATTCCAAGTTTTTGATAGCTTCATCAACAACTTTTCTATCTTCTTCAGTCACTACGATTTTCTCAATCACTTTGGTCTCGTGTTTAGCTTCTGGAAGTGGACATCCTGAACCGTCAACTTTAGTTCCTGCAGGAGTATCTGGACATTTGTCAAATTTGTTAGCAACACCGTCGCCATCACTATCTTCTAAGCCAGCATTGATTTCATCCATGTTGGACTGTAATTTTTCATTTGCAGCAACCAAAGCATCACGCTCTGCTTTTAACTCATCATATCTTGCAGCCATTGTTGCCACAGGGTTTGAGTTTCCAAGGTAAGGTTTGCTTCCGTCACCCAATGCAACCTCTAGACCAGCATGTGCATAGGAGAACAGGTCGTTTTTGTATTGATCACCACGAACTCCATCAAAGTTTTGGTTTGCCCAGTTCAACTGGTAACCCAAGTCGATGTTGATTCCTTTCGCCACTGCGAATTTGAAACCAGCGTCAACTGGAACGAAAAGTTTTGTTTGAGATTCTGCAGTAGTTGAAGTTTCACCGATTTTCGTAGTGGTTTCGAAACTCATTGCACCTACACCGACAGCGAAGTAAGGTTTGATGATACTGTTGAAGAACCTCCAGTTTGTATTTGCCATAGTGAACTCACCAGATAGGGCTGCTGACCAAGGCATTTTAGTTTCAAACTCGGAAATTGCTGCGCCAGCAGTTTCATTGACACCGCCAACTTTACCGCCCATGTATTGAGCTTTAATTCCGAAAGATGGGGAGATTTGGTTCTTAACATACGCAGAGTAACCTACGTTGTGGTTTAATTTATCGAATCCAGCTCTGTTGAAGCCGAAAATGTTTGATTGATTAAGGACCCCTGCATTTACTCCGATGGACCAAGTTCTGTACTGGGTAGTTGGACCTAAAGTAGTCGTGCCTTCAACGGTAGCTGTGTTGGTTTGAGCGAAAGTAGCAGAAGAGATTAAAACAGCAGCAGCTAATGCGCTAACTTTTTTAAAGTAAAGTGTTTTCATAATATTATATGCTTTTATGCCAAAGGCATGGCAAATTTGTTGCCAAAACAACTTGTTTTGGCAACTCAGCCTAAAATATCATGATTTTGTAGTGAAAAACCTATAATTATGCCTTCAAAACCCTTGCAAAGAACGTTGGGATCTGGATGTTAAAAGCCATTTTCTTGATGACATTGGACTCCGTCAATTGCCTGAACACACTTTTCTTGCTTTTTGTCAAGATCAGGATGTCTGCCTGTTCATCCAATAGGACGGAAGTGATTGCCTGTGCAACAGTTTCCTTCTGGCGCATGAACAAGGTCTGCGGTTTGATGATATAGGAGATGTCAGAAATGCCTAGTTCGGTTTCGATTCTGTCGATCCAAACCTTAAAATCAGCATCAATATCTTTAATAGGCCTGTCGTTGGTGTTCACGTGGATCAATATCAGTCTGTAATCAGCCTTGAACAAAGGAGCTGCCTGTTGTAAAGCAGTAAGTTCAGCTTCCTTGAAATTACAAAGCAAGGCTATACTGTCCTTTTTAAAGACGGTAGAGGTTTCTGGAACCGCCAATACCGGTGTAGTGGTGTTTAATATGGTATCATAGGTGTTGCTGCCGATAAATACAGCATCTAACCCAGAAGCACCTTGAGTTCCCATGACAACGGCATCATAGGCAGTAGCGTTAGTTACGGCTTTGATTTCATCGTAAAGATTTCCATCCTTAAATATGCTATTCAGCTTCACATTAGGGAATTCTTGCTGATACTTGGCAAGGGTATCTACCATGTTTTGTTCAGCCTCAGGAACCCTAGGGTCGTTCAATGGAGTTTCTCCTTTCACATTGGCATAGGTGTTAGAATGTGAAGAGAACACGTGGATCAGATCAATTTCTTGTCCACCTTGTTGAGCGACTTGACAAGCGTAATGGATGGCATTGTCAGAATTCTCTGAGAAGTCAATAGGTATAAGTAGTTTGCTCATGCTGTATAGTTTTATTTATATTTTGTCGAAAAAAGCTGGTTTATCAAGTTCCAAAGCTAAGGCTTTAGAAACAGAACTTTTAAATAACCTTTCAAAGAATGTTTTTCTACTAGGTGTGATCAATATTATCTGTGGATTTACCTCGGCAATAACTTTGCTGACTACCTCAGGTACTGAATCCAATTCGATATCATCTTTATTGATAGGTTCAGCAATGGTATTTACCTGTTGAATGGAACCCATCTCGCGGATATTGAAGGCCCAGGAGTCTAGGTCGTCCTTGATGTTTTCGGGTTTTTGGCTTTCCTTGAACACATGGATCAAGGTCAAGTCTTGAGGTACCCCGATAATATCCTGGAATTCCTTTAGAGTATCCAATTCAGCAGCTTTAAAGTTAGTCAATAAGGAAACATGATTTATTCCGAATTGGAATGCTTGGTTCGGGATAACAACCACGGGGACCTCTGATTTTGAAGCCACAGCCACAGTTGTACTTCCGTAGTAAATGGATTTCAACTGGCTTTCGCCTGATGCACCCATCACGATCATGGCATATTTTCCAGATTGAGAAAGCTCAGTCAGTTTGTCTATGATCAAACCTCTGGAGCATTCAATGCTAATATGCAATGAAGGATATTTCCTGAGCAGCTTTGTCTGCAATTCTTGTATCTTCTCATCCGCCAAAAGACCTGTGCCATTGGTTTCTTCAGAAGCATTTTCTCCTACTGAGCTAGACGTGTAGCAATGTAATAGGTGGATGTTGTGTTCTTTTTCCTGTGCAAGTTGGCAGGCATAATCTGCCGCAAAGCCAGCATTTTCAGAAAAATCAGTAGGGACAATAATTGTCATCTTCATGAATTATTTTGTTGTGTGTTTTTACAGAGATAAATTTAGGAAAAATATGCGTCATATTAATAAAAATTGGCTTGAATGGCGAGTTTACTCGTCAAATTTGAGTAAGTTTGCAGCTAAAATTAGACACGAATTAAATGACTAGTAGAGATATACGTCAAGCCTTTTTAGATTTTTTCAAGAGTAAAGGACATCAAATTGTTCCTTCGGCACCAGTTGTAGTGAAGAACGACCCTACACTGATGTTTACCAATGCGGGGATGAACCAATTCAAAGAATTGTTTTTAGGAGAAGCTGTCGCCAAATTCCCAAGAGTGGCCGATACACAGCGTTGTCTACGTGTTTCCGGAAAACATAATGACCTTGAAGAGGTAGGGATTGATACCTATCACCATACCCTTTTTGAGATGCTTGGTAACTGGTCTTTTGGTGATTACTTTAAGAAAGAAGCAATCGAATGGGCTTGGGAGCTATTGACTGAGGTGTTGAAATTAGACAAGGATCGTCTTTACGTGACGATTTTTGAGGGTGATGTTACTGAAGGCTTGCAACAGGATGAAGAAGCCTTTAACCTTTGGAAGGCATTGATTCCGGAAGATCGTATCCTATTGGGTAACAAGAAGGATAATTTCTGGGAAATGGGTGATACAGGTCCTTGTGGTCCTTGTTCTGAAATCCATTACGATATGCGTTCGGATGAAGAGCGTGCTCAGGTGAAGGGTCAGGACTTGGTCAACATGGATGATCCACAGGTTATCGAGATCTGGAACCTGGTATTTATGCAGTTCAACAGGTTAAAAGATGGAAGCTTGGTTTCCCTGCCGGCAAAACATGTCGATACAGGGATGGGCTTTGAACGTTTGGTGCGTGCCATCCAAGGTAAATCATCCAACTATGATACGGATGTATTCCAGCCATTGATTCAATTTATCGCAAATAAATCGGGTATTGCTTACGGAGCCGATGAGAAGACGGATATCGCCATGCGCGTGCTGTCTGATCATATCAGGGCTGTAAGTTTTGCCATCGCTGATGGGCAGTTGCCGTCAAATAATAAAGCGGGTTATGTGATCCGCAGGATTTTGAGACGTGCTGTACGTTATGCCTATACTTTCTTGCATTTCAAGACTCCTTTTATCCATGAGCTTGTTCCTGTATTGGCGGAGCAGTTCAAAGGAGTGTTCGATGAACTGTACCAACAGCAGGATTTTGTAGAAAAGGTGATCTTGGAGGAAGAGGTTTCCTTCTTGAGGACCCTGACCCAAGGGATCCAACGCTTTGAAACCTATTCAGCAGACCATGAGGCCATAGACGGGGAATTCGCATTCGAACTGTTCGATACCTTCGGCTTCCCAATTGACCTGACCGAACTATTGGCTAGGGAAAAGGGCATGACCGTGGATATGCACGGGTTTCAACAGGCATTATTGGCCCAAAAGGAAAGATCTAGAGCTGCAACGGCTGTGGATACTGGAGATTGGGTCCTTGTAAATGATGAAGCGGAGAGTGAATTTGTGGGTTATGATAACTTAACGGCAACCACAGAGATCCTGAAATATAGAAAGGTTTCTAGCAAGGGTAAAGATCAATTTCAATTGGTGCTTTCTGAAACGCCATTCTATGCAGAAGGTGGTGGTCAGGTCGGTGATAAAGGCTATTTACGTTCTTTGGATAACAATGAAAAGGTTAGCATCCTGGATACGAAGAAAGAGAATGGACTTTTCATACACTTCGTCAACCAACTTCCAGCTGTCCTGAGCGGAGAGTTTGAAGCGGTTGTGGATGTGAAGAAAAGAAAGGATACTGAAGCTAATCACTCTGCTACGCACTTGTTGCATGCTGCTTTGAAACAGGTATTGGGTGAACATGTGAACCAAAAAGGTTCGTTGGTTTCTCCAGATGTGCTACGTTTTGACTTCTCGCACTTCGCGAAGTTGACCTACGAGGAGATCAAACAGATTGAGGACATCGTGAATGCGAAGATCCGCCAAGATGTACCTTTGAAGGAAGAGCGTAATGTTCCTTTTCAAAAAGCGATCGATTCGGGTGTTACAGCCCTATTCGGAGAGAAGTATGGAGATCATGTGCGTGTGATCACCTTTGATGATTCCTATTCTAAGGAGCTGTGTGGTGGTACGCACGTTGCGGCAACTGGACAGATCGGTTTCTTCAAGATCCTTTCGGAATCTGCGGTTGCGGCAGGAGTGAGAAGGATTGAAGCCATTACCGGTACCCGTTCGGAGCAAGTGATCCGTGAGCACTTTGAATTGCTTGATAACCTTAAGGAGCTATTGAACAACCCTAAGGACTTTGTTTCTGCTCTTTCAAAAACATTGGATGAGAACAATGCCTTGAAAAAGGAGATTGAGAACTACGTGAAAGAAAAGTCCCAAGGACTGAAAAATGATATCGAGAAGAAATTGGAAAAAGTTGGCGATATCAACTATGTCGCAACCATCGTAGACCTTCCAAGTGTGGATGCGGTGAAGACTTTGGCTTATACCCTGAAGGGAGCAATCAATAACCTTTATGCCGTATTGGGTGCAGTGATTGATGGAAAACCAAGCATCACGGTGATGATCTCTGATGACTTGGCAAAAGAAAAGGGATTGCATGCAGGTAACATCGTTCGCGATTTGGCTAAGGAAATCCAAGGTGGTGGCGGTGGCCAGCCTTTCTTTGCGACAGCAGGGGGTAAGGATGCTTCTGGATTGGAGAGAGCGATTTCAAAATCAAGAGAGTTTATTAAATAAGAAAAATGAAAAAGTTTGCAGTTTATATTGGATTGGTGGGGATGTTATCCGCTGGTTTGTCTTCATGTTCAAATTCTGATACCATTCAGGTTGGCGGTGTGATCGAGAATCCAGGGAATGTGAAAGTGGTCAGCTTCTATGAAGGTGAACAGAAATTAGATTCAACATTTATTGCGGATGGCAACCGTTTCAAGTTTGAAAGACCGGCTACTCAAGAGAGGTTATTGACCTTGGCCGTGGGCAATAATAGGTATCCAATTATCCTGGAACCTGGTAAGGCAGTGGAATTCAATGTCAATTTGCAGAATCCTGACCAGTACGAAGTGAAGGGTTCGGAGCTTTCTCAGAAGTTGAAAGACTTTGCCGTACAGAAGTCTAGGATTGATTTCGTTCGGGACTCCTTGCAACAGGCTTTTTCAAGTGCTACCAATGATTTAGATGCCAATGGTATCCAAAATCTACGTTCTGAGATGTTGATGAAGTTCGAACCTTTCTTTAAGAACTACATCGCTGAGGCGGTTTCATTTGCCCAAAAGAACAATGACTTGGCCGGTTTTTATGTAATGAGCACATTGGATCCCGAAATGGCCGAACCAGAATTGATTGCCTATGCCGATCAAATCAAAGCAGAGTTCCCAAACAATCGTTATGTGAATGAGTTCAAGACTGAGGTTGATAAACTTAGGAAGCTGGCTGTAGGTCAAGCCGCTCCCGAAATCTTGGCTTATACACCGGATAATAAAACCGTAAAGCTTTCAGACTATAAAGGCAAATATGTTTTGGTAGACTTCTGGGCGTCATGGTGCATGCCTTGCCGTGAGGAGAACCCTAACATCGTCAAACAATACAATAACTTCAAAGACCATAATTTTACTGTTTTAGGCGTGTCCTTGGATAACAATCCAGGCTCTTGGATGCGTGCTATACAGGACGATAAGTTAGAATGGACGAATATCTCAGACCTTCAGGCATGGAGCTCTCCATTGATTATTGATTATTCCATCAAAGGTATCCCAGCATCTTACCTCTTAGATGAGCAGGGCGTTATCATTGCTAAGAATTTGAGGGGAAAGCAATTAGAAGATTTTTTAACGAAAACCTTAAAAAAATAAGAATCAATTGTTAAGTCTATTTTAAGGCTTAACAATTTCATAACTTTTGGGTAACTTTATTTTATAATTAAGTATATACCTTAGCAAAAAAACAGCTTATATGGCCAATAATCAAAAGATTCTTGTGGTTGATGATGAGTCCGACATTGTTGAACTCATTTCATACAATTTAACTAAGGAAGGTTACCAAGTATATACCGCTTCTAATGGGAAAGAAGCTATTAAAGTTGCCAAAGAGGTTTTTCCAGACCTTATTATCCTTGATGTCATGATGCCGGAGATGGATGGTATTGAAGCCTGTCGTTTGATGCGTTCGATGCCTGAGTTCAAACAGATCTTCATGGTATTCTTGACAGCTAGGAGTGAGGAGTATTCCGAAATCGCAGGTTTCCATGTAGGAGCTGACGATTATATTGCCAAGCCAATTAAGCCAAGGGCTTTAATGAGCCGTATCAATGCAATCTTAAGAAGAAATACTACAGAGGTTATTGATGATCAGGTAACTGATAAACTTGAGATCTCTGACCTCGTAATTGATAGGGATTCTTTCTTGGTATTCCGTGGGGATGAGAAATTTGTACTGGCGAAAAAAGAATTTGAACTGCTATACCTGTTAGCTTCAAAACCCAACAAAGTATTCACAAGGGAGCAGATCCTGAAAGCGATCTGGGAGGATTCCGTAGTCGTGACCAATAGGACGATCGACGTGCATATCCGAAAACTCCGAGAAAAGATTGGAGACAGCTATGTCACTACAGTCAAGGGGGTTGGCTACAAGTTTGAACTAGAATAAAGAAATTTTAATTACAAACCGGACCAGATTGGTTCGGTTTTTGTTTTTAAGAGCACGCAATCGTTTGCACTAATAAATTTTATATATTTACTCAATATTTTAAAACTTAAATTAAAACGAGAAAAACATATGTGTGGAATTGTCGGTTATACTGGAACGCGCCAAGCTTATCCCATTGTGATAGACGGCTTAAAGAAATTAGAATACAGAGGATACGATAGTGCTGGTATAGCACTTCAACAAGGAGATTCCTTAAAGGTTTACAAGAAAGCAGGTAAAGTTGCAGCGTTAGAAGAATTTGTTGGAGACCAATCCACAGCTGGCACTACAGGAATTGGTCATACCCGTTGGGCTACCCACGGCGAACCCTCAGACCGAAATGCTCACCCCCATGTTTCCAAATCTGGAAAACTTGCCATGATCCATAACGGAATCATCGAGAACTATGCCCAACTAAAAAACGAACTTACTAAAGAAGGATACGAATTTAAATCCGATACGGATTCCGAGGTCCTACTTAACTTCATTGAAGACATACAAGAAAAGAATGAATGTGGTCTTGAGGAGGCAATCCGCATTGCCCTAAAAAGGGTGACCGGGGCTTATGTGATTTTGTTGATCGCTGCTGACCAACCTGATACCATCATTGCTGCCCGTAAGGGAAGCCCATTGGTAATCGGTATAGGGAAGAATGAACATTTCTTGGGTTCTGATGCATCACCTATGTTGGCTTATACCAAAGAGGTGGTCTATATCAATGATTATGAGTTGGCCATCGTAAAGCCTGATGAACTGATCTTGAAAAATCTTGGTAATGAAATCATCACTCCATTTGTTCAGAAGCTGGATCTTGAATTGGCGGCTATTGAAAAAGGTGGTTATGATCACTTCATGTTGAAAGAGATCTTTGAACAACCTACTACCATTGCTGATTCATTAAGAGGTCGATTGATCTTGAACGAACATAGGATTATCCTGAGTGGAGTAGATGCCATCCAAGATAAGTTGGCGAATGCCCGCAGGATTATTATTGTGGCCTGTGGTACCAGCTGGCATGCCGGTCTGGTTGCAGAGTATGTAATCGAGGAATTATGTCGTGTGAACGTGGAGGTGGAATACGCTTCGGAATTTAGATACCGTAACCCGGTGATCAATTCAGATGATGTAATCATCGCAATCTCGCAAAGTGGTGAAACGGCTGATACCTTGGTAGCCCTAGAACGTGCTAAAGAACAAGGAGCAACCATCTTCGGTATTGTTAACGTAGTAGGTTCTTCCATTGCTCGCATTTCCCATGCTGGTTGTTATACCCATGCAGGTCCAGAGATCGGTGTCGCCAGTACAAAGGCCTATACTGCACAGCTTGCCGTGTTGATGTTGTTTGCATTGAAATTGGCAAAAGCAAGGGGAACTATCTCGGACGAGCGTTTTGATGAGCTTTGTCAAGAATTGCACGATGTTCCAGAGAAAGTTCAATGGGTATTGGAAAATGAGGTTGACAATATCAAAGCTATCGCATACAAATACAAAGATGCTCGCGATGTACTTTATTTAGGACGTGGATATAATTTCCCAACGGCTCTAGAAGGTGCATTAAAGTTGAAGGAGATTTCCTATATCCACGCTGAAGGTTATCCAGCTGCGGAGATGAAACATGGTCCAATTGCCTTGGTTGATGAGGAATTACCAGTAGTTTTCATTGCAAGTAAGGATGCTTACCATGAGAAGATCGTAAGTAATATCCAAGAAATTAAAGCTAGAAAAGGGATGGTGATCTCCGTAATGACGGAAGGAGATGAAGTTACTCCGACCATTTCAAATGATGTCATGGTTGTTCCAGAGGCTGATGAAGTTATTGCTCCTTTATTGACGGTGGTTCCATTGCAACTATTGTCGTACTATATCGGAGTGTACCGTGGTTTAGATGTTGATAAACCAAGGAACTTAGCTAAATCAGTAACTGTGGAATAATATCATGGGATACATAATAAAGATACCATTAAATCGGATTGGGTATGATTTCATACCCGCCGATTATCTACCAAAGGGAAAAGACGAGTACTACCTTCGTTTTGAACAAAACAAATCCAACAAGCAATATAGAAATCTGACCGAGGAAGAGATCCGCATCCTCGAGCTCAATCATAATGAATCTACCGATTGGAATGATGTGCTCGTTACGGATAAATTTCTTCCGAAACAGATCAAAAGATCCAAGTTCTTTGGTTTGGTCAGGATCGGCGATATGGAAGAGGTCTACCTTGAATATCGCGATATCCGCTTGCCGGTCGGGATCTATAATTCCCAGATCATTTCATGTGATCTAGGGGACTGCGTGGCCCTGCATCAGGTCCGTTATATTGCCCATTTCATCGTTGGGAACGAGGTTATCTTGCTCAATGTAAATGAAATGGAGACCAGCTCGAATGCAAAATTCGGGAATGGAATCTTAAAGGTCGGTGACCCGGACAAGAGCAGGATCTTTTTGGAGCTTTGCAATGAGAATGGTGGCCGTTCGGTTCTTCCATTTGATGGCATGCAAGCTGCCGATGTCTATCTATGGACACGCAACAGACAAGATAAAGAATTACAGCAACGCTTTTTTGATATCACCAATGAAAAATTCAATGATATCAGAGGCTACTATAGTGAAATCGGTGATCGTACCGTAATCAAGAATTCCCATACCTTCAAAAACGTTAAGATCGGTTCAGATGCCTATATCAAGGGTATCTCTAAACTGAAAAACGTAACGATCAATTCCACCGCTGAGGCCTATACTCAGATTGGTGAGGGTTGTGAGCTGGTCAACGGGATCATTGGCTATGGCTGTAGGGTATTCTATGGGGTGAAGGCAGTTCGTTTTATCCTATCATCCTATTCGCAGCTGAAATATGGTGCCAGATTGATCAACTCTTTCTTGGGAGATAATTCTACCATTTCCTGCTGTGAGGTCCTTAATTCGCTTATTTTCCCTGCGCATGAGCAGCACCATAACAATTCATTCTTGTGTGCAGCCTTGATCAAAGGTCAGAGCAATATGGCTGCGGGAGCAACTGTAGGGTCCAACCATAATTCAAGAGGTGCGGATGGCGAGATTATCGCAGGTCGTGGCTTTTGGCCTGGGCTGTGTGTGAGCTTAAAGCACAATTCCAGGTTTGCATCCTATACCCTGATCGTAAAAGGCGATTTCTTGCATGAACTGGATATCAAATTCCCGTTTTCTTTAGTGAGCAATGATGTTACCCATGACCGCTTGATCATCGTTCCGGGCTATTGGTTTATGTACAATATGTATGCATTGATGCGTAACACCAATAAATTCATCAGTAGAGATAAACGTTCCTTCAAGAACCAATATTTCGAATATGATATCTTGGCGCCAGATACGGTGAATGAGATATTTACAGGAATCAAGGAAATTGAACAAGCTGTCAGTAAATCCTTGAATACCGATAATCCTGAAGCATGGTTGAACAATAATGAAAAGGCTGTCGATGAAATCTTCCTAGACAATGCGGAATTCTCTAAGCGCAAGGTTGTGTTGCTGAAACCAAAGGAAGCCTATCAATTATTCAAGAAATTAGCTCGTTATTATGCGGTCTGCCAGGTTTTGGAGCATGTTGACCCGATGGATTTCAACAAAACTATCCAAGCCTTGGTCAACGCAGGATTGAAAAGAGAGGAATTTGAGAACGTCGGTAGCCAATTGGTTCCAGTAAGTAAATTGGACCAGCTGCTACAGGACTTAAAAGACAAGAAAATCAACTCTTGGGATGAAATGCATAAAAACTACCATCACTTGAGTGATGCTTATATCCAAGATAAATTAAAGCATAGTTTAGCTTCCTTACAAGAGGTTACCGAAGCAGATACAGCTGAATGGAACGCTGATTTCTGGAACAAGCTATTTGATGAGGCCTTGGAAACCAAGAAATGGATCTGTGATGAAATCTATAATTCCAGAAGCAAGGATTACCACAATCCTTTCCGCTTGATGGTCTATGAAAATGAAGATGAGATGAATGAGGTGGTCGGTCGATTGGAAGACAATAGTTTTATCAATCAGCAAAGTGCCGAATTCGAGGGTTTCCAAAACAAAGTCCAAGAATTTAAAGCACAATTTTAGCATAAAGCATAAAAAGGGAAAGGACCGAATTTATTTCGGTCCTTTCCCTTTTCTATATTATTTTCTATAATTCTTTAATCTTGATGCTCCTGAATGCTACGGCGTCCCCATGGTCTTGCAGTAGGATATGGCCTTGTTCCGCCTCGCCAAATTTTTCCCAGTCCTTGTACTTACTTCCAGCCACCAGTTTCCTGAAATCTTCTGAGCCTCTTACAAATTCCAACATCTTGAAGCCATTTAGGTAATAGGTGACATGATTATCCGGCGTAACCACGATTCTGCCGCGGTTCCATTCCCCAATTGGTTTTCTAGGTCTTGGATTGCGATCCGAAGTGATCAAGTCATACAAGGAAGCCAAGGTACGATTGCCATCTTTTCCTAATTTAGCATCGGGGTGAAGTTCATCATCCAAGATCTGATATTCTGGACCGATAGCAGATCCAGCTGTTTTTTCATCCAGGGTCACAAAGTATTTCACACCCGAATTAGCTCCGGGAGTCAGTTTAAAATCAAAGGAAAGGTCAAAA
The DNA here is from genome assembly GCF_024261425.1 of Sphingobacterium sp. LZ11T8. NCBI lineage: Bacteria > Pseudomonadati > Bacteroidota > Sphingobacteriia > Sphingobacteriales > Sphingobacteriaceae > Sphingobacterium > Sphingobacterium sp. LZ11T8. The sequence goes on from NZ_JANBZY010000004.1 coordinate 53,597, forward strand.
GCCTTGTACTGTTTATCAGTAACGATGTCGCCACCGTTGGTCGATTCCGCACCATCCGATTTCATTACTTCAATCAAGCCGTTTTCGATCTTCCAACCTTTTTCTGGAAACTTATCGCCACGAGCGCTATGCCAGCCTTGGCTGTCCTTGCCATTGAAGAGCAAGCTATATCCGGCTGCCTTTTCGGCTTCCGAAAGATCATTGGCACGGGTGTTAACCACATAAACATCCTTAGGGAATTCTTGGGGCTTCAGGTCTTTGGTCTGAATACGGATATTCTTAAAATAAACCTTCTTACCATCCAATGAATCTGGGATCGCATGGACCTGCAGTGCTATAAATCCAGCATCATCCAAGCTATCTACCACAAAAGCTGCTGGCACACCGTTCACCCAAGTTCTGGTTTCATTGCCGATGGCCTCGATCCGGTAGTGGTTGAATTCATTTGGCTTAAATGCCGTTTTCGCATTCGGGTTTAGGTCCAATGGGTAAAGCCATTCCCTCCGGCCTTCATCGTAGATTCCTCCGGTCCAACCTCTGTCGGTAGGGTCGATGTCCATCTGGCGGCCATAGACCTTTCCAGTACCATTATTGGCGGTTGAATCAAAATGGCTCCGGGTCTGCACACCTGAGTTGGTTGTGCTGCCTTCCAGTTTAACCTCCAACTCCAATATAAAATCGCCATATTCCTTATCCGTTACCAAAAAGGAATTTGGCAAACCTTTCGTCATTACTCCAACGATCGCATCATCTTCAACATGATAATCTGCCTTTCCAGCCAAAGGTTTCCAGCCAGTCAGATCCTTGCCATTGAACAGGTTTTCCCATCCATCCGCACTTTTATTTGCTTGTTGGCAGGAAATAGTCAATGAACTCAATAGAAGAAGTCCGAATGTGCCTTTAAAAACAGATTTCAAATAGGTATTTCTCATCATAATATGTCTTTATTGTAACAGGTTTATGGATTAATGTCCAATAAGGTGACTGAAATTAGGAATTTTTTTTAATTTTAAGCTAATCATACATGTAACATTCGTAAACCTAAACATATTACAGATGAATCATTATTTTTCGAGAAGAAGTTTTTTAAAGAAATCCATTATTGCGGGTGGAGCCTTGACGATGGCAAGCAGTCCATTGGGAAATATCTTGATGGCCAAGCCAAATGAAAGGGTCAACCTAGCGGCGATTGGGATTGGGAATAGAGGTGGAGAAATCCTGATGGATCTATATAAAACGGGTTTATGTAATATTGTTGCGCTATGTGATGTGGATATGGGGGCTAAGCATACGGAAGCTGCCATCAAGCAATTTCCAGATGTTCCACGTTTTCAGGACTTCCGCCAGATGTTCGATAAGATGGGTAATCAGATCGATGCGGTGACGGTCGGAGTTCCAGATTTTTCCCATTTCCCGATTACCATGATGGCGCTTGACCTGGGGAAACATGTCTATGTAGAGAAACCTATGGCGCGCACCTTTTTAGAGGTAGAGCTGATGATGGAAAAAGCTAAGAAGAACCCAAAATTGGCGACCCAGATGGGTAACCAAGGCCATTCCGATGCCAATTACTTCCAGTATAAGGCATGGACCGAGGCGGGGATCATCAAAGATGTGACCCAGATCGTCGGTCATATGAATATGCCGCGCAGATGGCATGGATGGGATGTCAATATCAAGAATTTCCCAGCTGCAGAACCCATTCCTAGCACAATCGATTGGGATCTTTGGCAGATGCAGACCATCGGTCATAATTACAACAAAGACTTTATCAATGGGCAATGGCGTTGCTGGTTCGATTTCGGAATGGGAGCTTTAGGCGATTGGGGTGCACATATCCTCGATACTTCCCATGAATTCCTGAAATTGGGCTTACCGACCGAGGTAGGGGCAGAGATGCTGGAAGGACATAATTCCTTCTTCTTCCCGATGTCATCCACCTTGAAATTCAGCTTCCCTAAGCGCAAGGGCATGCCAGCCTTGGATATCATGTGGTATGATGGTATCAATAACCTGCCTCCAATTCCAGAAGGATATGGCGTATCGGGACTGGATCCGAATATTCCGCCGCCAAGCACCGGTAACCTAGAGCCAGCTAAATTAAACCCGGGTAAGATCATTTATGGCAAAGACCTAACCTTTAAGGGCGGTTCACATGGCAGTACACTATCTATCATTCCTGAACAGAAGGCAAAGAATATCGCGAATAAACTTCCAGAAGTTCCGGCATCACCTTCCAATCACTTTGCAAACTTCCTGAAGGCCTGTAAAGGAGAGGAGAAGACGCGTTCACCGTTTGAAATCGCAGGGCCGTTGAGCCAAGTTTTCTGCCTTGGCGTGATCGCGCAGCGCTTGAACGGAAAATTTAAGTTCGATCCTGTCAAAAAAGAGATTACAAATGATAAATTTGCAAATGCACTCTTGATCGGACCTCCGCCTAGGACCGGGTTCGAACAATACTATAAAGTTTAAAATAATAATCAATCAAATACATTAAAGATGATCAAACAATTTGCTTACGGTTTAGCTTTCACCAGTATGCTTGGATTAGGCTTGACTTCGTGCCAAAACGGTACCCAGGATAAAGCAGACAATCAAGACAAAAAAGAAGAAGTGGAACACAACCCTGCATCTCAAACTATCCCAGAAGAATCAAAGGACCTATTGGGTCGTTGGGATTTGAACGTTGACAAGAATGGTACACAGGTGCCTTCCTGGATTGAAATCAAATTATCTGGATTCACTACTTTGGTAGGGTACTGGGTAGGAGATAGCGGCAGTAGCAGACCCATCTCCCATATCAAGCTTCAAGACGGAAAGTTCTCTTTCGCTATCCCACCACAATGGGAAGGTGGCACTGGGGATATCACGATTGAAGGTGAATTGGCAGGTGCTGAAATCATAGGTACCATAACCAACAATAATGGTGAAAAATATACTTTCACTGGTACAAAAGCACCTTACCTGAACCGTACTGCTGAACCAACATGGGGCAAGCCGGTGGAATTGTTCAATGGAAAAGATCTGACCGGTTGGAAACCATCAAACGATAAGAACAAATGGGTAGTTAAGGATGGCATCCTGACCAATGAAGATGCTGGTGCAAACCTGATCACTGAAAAAGCTTTCGAGGACTTTAAATTGAACCTGGAGTTCAAGTATCCTGAAGGCAGTAACTCTGGTGTTTACCTTAGAGGTCGTTACGAGGTTCAGATCGAAGACTCTCCAAAAGATAGACATCCCGGCAACCTTTATTTCGGTGCTATCTACGGATTCTTGACGCCGAATGCAATGGTTACCAATGGTCCTAATGAATGGAACAATATGGAGATCACGCTAGTTGGTCGTGTGGTATCTGTTGCTATCAACGGTAAAACGGTGATCGACAAACAGGAAATCCCTGGAATTACCGGTGGTGCACTTGATTCAAAAGAAGGCGAACCAGGACCACTTTATATACAAGGTGACCATGGTCCGATTGAATTTAGAAAAATTACGATTACGGAAGGGGTTAAATAGTATTTAGTATTAAGTATTTAGTAGTTAGACTTGTTGGGTCTATATTAAGTGCTAAAGAAAAATGGTATTTAGACCTATGTCTCTTACATGGTCTGAAAAATTAATAATGAAGGAGCTTGCTAGCAATGGCAGGCTCCTTTTTTGCTTTATGGTTCTTGGATAGAATTTTGGCTGAAAAATCTTTGAAATCGGGGAGATTTCGGGATTATTTATGGGGTCTTATTCGAGACTCATTCGAGGCATATTCGGAAAATTCCAGCCTGGCTAAAATTTTATTCAGGTCATATTCGAATGATCCTCGAACCATTCTCGAAGATGCCTCGAATGAAGTCCATTAATATACTTGGAAATTATCGGTTTTGTTGGATAGAATTATTCACTTCCAAATTGATTTGTCCAAACAGTATTTTGTATCTTTTGTTGTTTAGTTAGGTGCTGGTAAATCTTGCAACAAATTTGAATGATGATGAAAACTTTACCCTTATATATCCTATTAGCTATTTCCTTTATTTTCAATGCTATGGCCCAAAAACAAGATCCTAATCTGCAGGTGGTAGCTTCCTTTGGGAAGTCGCAACCCATCGGTGTCTCTGTTTCTTCTGATAACCGAGTATTTGTTTCCTTTCCACATAAGGATCCCTATCTATTTGGATTGACCGAGATCGTCAATGGCGAACGCAAAGCCTTTCCAAATGCAGAATGGAATGCTGTGGAAGGCGACTATAAGGAGCATTTTGTCAATGTGCAGGATATCTATGTGGATACCGATGATCAATTGTGGGTTTTAGATTCCAAACCTGCTCCTTCAGGTTCCATCTTTGGAAAAGAGGGGGGAAGCGATAAGAAAGAAGGACAGTTTAAGCTGGTTCAGATAGATTTGAAGAGCAATCAGGTAAAGCAAGTATTTACGTTTGAAGATTTGGACAAGAGCAAATCGGGCTTAAATGATGTTCGTGTTGATACAGATAAAAAATTGGCTTACCTATCCGACCCTGGTCAGGCATCTGTAATCGTTCTAGATCTCCAGACCGGGAAAAGTAGAAAGCTCTTGAGCAATAGTAGCTTTACCTTGGCAAAACCAGATGTGGTTCTAGCTTATCATGGAAAGGAGATGCGGGATAAGGATGGTAATCCATTCAGATCAAATGTCAATGGTATTGCACTGACCAAGGACAATAAGTGGTTTTATTTTAAACCGATCAATGCGATGAACCTGTATAGGATTGAAACCAAGTACCTGGCGGATGCAAATCTGACTGATGAAGCCCTAAAATCCAAGGTGGAAGATATGGGTGAAGTCGGGATTACGCATGGTCTTGTCGCTGATCAGGAAGGAAACATCTATCTGACGACTTCCCTTGATTATTCGATTCGTCGGTTGACTCCAGAAGGTAAATTGGAAATCGTGGTTCAGGATCCGCGCCTGCTTTGGCCAGATTCCTTAGGAGTTGGGTCGGATGGCTACCTGTATTTCTCATGTGCGCAAATGCAGTTGTTGCCGCAATGGAATGGAGGGAAGGATTTGGTACAATATCCTTATGAGGTCTATCGGGTGAAGGTCTTATAGCCCGATTACCACCACTACAATATCTTCATTGGCATAGGAGGGATGGAAATGACTGATGGCATTGGATTGCTTGTAGATCTTTAATTCCTCGTAGACCGCGTTTTTAAGGGCTCCTTTGCCTTTTCCATGGATAAACTTGATTTCCGGATAGCCCCAATAAATCGCAGCGTCCAGCTGTTCCCTAAGGTAATCTATCGTTTCAGCCAATAGTTCATCCAGTTCATAACTGTCCAAATCGGCCAAGAATGCTTCGGCATGCAGGTCGACAGTTTTGGGGGGCTTGGATAGGGACATTAAAGAGTATTTAGTATTTAGTATTTAGACATGAGATATGAGATATGAGATATGTCCATCCCTAATTAGAGTTGACCGTTTTAATACTTATCACTTATTTCTTATCTCTTATTTCTTATGGGGCAAAGTTAAGGATTAATTGATGGATCTGCCGATTAAACTTGGTAACATGGCTTTGGCTTCGTCGATTTTTTGTTCCTGAAGAAGGGCAATGTAAGGTTCCAGTTTTTTGTAGGTGGCAGAGTTGGGTGAAAAATCCTTGAGGTAGCTGTATGCTTCCTGGAAGTAGGGGGAGATCTGCTGACTTTCGATGGCCGGGGTATTGTCCATACCGATGGTTAGCGTCGTGAAGTATTTCTCGTATTCTTTCTGTGCTTTTTCGCCTGCAATGGAACCCTTAGTTTTATTGGCGAAGTCTTCATACCAAACGGTTCGTTGTACCAATGACTGGAAAGGGATCGCAATGGCCGCATCGTCTGCATAGCCTTCCATATTATCTCGGCCGATCTGTTGCAATAAGATTTCCAGGTCTGAAGTGATATAAGGGTAGAAGTTTTCCTGGAAATAGATCGGGTTAGCTTCTAGGTCGAACATCCCTTCTGTTTCGCGGACACGGAAACCGTTGCGGTTGATCTTGTCGTACGCTTGTTCCAGATCACTTGGAACGGCCGCTTTGCCGCCATCGAATTCAATGTTGACCAATGGGCGGTAGTTTGTTTCATCATCAAAAGCCGAGCGGTGCGCATACATGGATACCTTGTCGATATAGTCCATGATCAGGGCTACCCCTTTATCATTTTCTGGGCTTTCCTTCTTTTCAAAAAGTTCCTTGAATTTAGAGGTTGCTTTTCCCACGCTTTCAATGTCTGTGGAGTCGAGAGCCAAGATATAATCCTCCAGGGCCTCCGCTTTGGTCAGGTTGTATTCTTCGGGATTCTCCACCGTGGTACTGTCGGAGTTTTGTTGTTCCTTATTGTTGGAGACACAGGCCGTCAAGCATAGGGAGAAGATCAAGCAATTTCTAAAAATTTTTGTCATAATTTTTTTGATAATTATGTGTGATGGAAGATGAATTCCACCCCAAATATCGTATTTAAATCCTATTTATAAGTATAAACGTTCAAATGGGGGATAATGTGTCGAGGAATTTTTATTTTATTGGCATAATAATCAATTGGTTAATTTAATGTTGCTTTTATCATTTGGAAGATTGTGGGGAAAGATTGTATATTTGTGCCACACAAGAAAAAAGGTGATACCTTCTCGGGGTGTAGCGTAGCCCGGTATCGCGCCACATTTGGGATGTGGAGGTCGTAGGTTCGAATCCTGCCACCCCGACAACACTTACACTAAGTAAGGTCAAAAACCCTCAAATTCTATGAATTTGAGGGTTTTTTGTTTTATATTATATCAGGAAACCCCAATAAATATCAATCTAAATGTGAGTTAAACGGTGAGTCTTTTTAAGTTTTATATTTACTCACCGGATAGCTTATAAATAATTGTAAATCATTTATTTACAACATTTATTTTGATGCTATTTATTATTGTTTGACTTCTTTACTGCATCATATCCAATAGTTGGATTGAGAGAACTGCACTAAAGTGTATCAGTTGAACATAAAATAAATGGATATGAAGAGTAAAAACACTTTTGGGATTCAATTCCTGTTACGGTTGCCCAAGAACAAGAAAGACGAAATGGCCACTGTTTATGCAAGGATTACAGTAAACGGCCGTAGAACTGAAATTTCCCTAAAAAGCAAAGTATCGATCAACAATTGGGACGAAGTAAAAGGAAGAGCAAAAGGAAAACGCCAAGAAATCGTAAAGCTGAACAGCCACATGGAGCAGGTACGCTCCCTTATTTTCGATTGTTATCACCAGTTGGTGCAGCAAAATAAAACCGTTACCATTGAAGCGGTTAAATCTGTCTACCTAGGCGAGGACATAGAGGAAACAATGACTCTTCTAAAGCTAGTGGAATACCATAAACAAGTGGCAGTAAGTAAACTTGCCCCCGGTACCATGAAAAATTATTATACCACCGAAACCTATATTCAAAAATTTATAAAACAAAAATATGGAAAAAAAGACATACCGTTGGATGAACTGAACTATCGGTTCATTTTGGATTTTGAAAACTTCCTTAATGACTACAAACCTAAAGATCATCATAAGCCCATAAATAATAATGGGGTGATGAAACATATGGAACGTTTGCGGAAGATGGTCAATTTGGCTGTTACGATGGATTGGCTGGTTAGGGATCCATTTGCCAAATACAAACTTCGGTTTGAAAAGGTAGAAAGAGGCCATTTGTCAAAAGAGGAGCTAACTGTTTTGCTTAATAAATCCTTTTCAATAGAGCGTCTGCAATCCGTGTCGGACATGTTCATTTTTAGTTGCTATACAGGTCTTGCTTACATCGACATTTTTAACCTGACCCCCGAAAATATTTCAAAAGGAATCGACGGAAAAGATTGGTTGACGACAAAAAGACAAAAGACCGATACAACGGTTCGAGTTCCTTTGCTGCCCGAGGCTTCAGATCTTCTTAAGAAGTACAGAGGGCATCCGGTAGCTGAGGCGAATGGAACGATCTTCCCTGTCATATCCAACCAGCGAATGAACGGTTATTTAAAAGAGATCGCAGAAATTTGCGGCATCAATAAAAATTTAACGTTCCATCTCGCAAGGCATACTTTTGCTACAACGGTGACATTAAGCAATGGTGTGCCAATTGAATCGGTGAGTAAAATGCTTGGCCATGCATCTATACGTACCACCCAAATTTATGCTAAGGTGTTGGAACATAAGCTAAGTGAGGATATGCACAAGTTAGAGGTTAGAATGGCTTCCCAGGATTAGATACTTCTAGATCATTATTGAAATGAAACGAGGTAAGGTTGTAATTTTAATGGATGCAATACTATATGTGTGCCTTTGGACGCCAAATGCAACCACTGACTGCCATGTTGATCAAATTCGTAGATACTTTTGGTTCATTTGTATCCGTAAAGACAGAAAAGACCATAAATCAATTCTGTTCTAGAGGAGAGAATTTAGAAACATTAAAAAGCAGCGCAAATGAAAGTAGAACTTATCACTAAAGAAGACTTAGATAGCTTTAAAAAGGAACTTCTTGAAGAAATCAGGAGAAATAGACCACATCCGAGAAAAGCCGAAAAGGAGCCTCGGGAATGGCTCAAGAGTTACGAGATCCGAGAATTATTGGGGATTTCAGCGGGGACACTCCAAAACCTTCGGCTAAACGGAACGTTACCGTTCACGAAAATCGGTGGATTGATGTATTATCGGTATGAAGATATCCGGAAACTAATGGATGGTGTTGATGGGAGTTAGGGATTAAAATATTAAAAAATAAATGATATCAAGCAGGATTTGACGATCCTGCTTTTTTTTTGCCGGTACTTTTTGCAGCCAAAGCACATTTACCTCCCATAGCAATATCCTCGCAGTAAAAGAGCTTTCCGGCTATTTCTGAAACAGAAATTTTTAAAAAAAACCTCTCCGCTATTCCCATTTTCAGATATTTTTAAAATCCCTGTTCTGTGGTTTTGAGAATCACACCTTAAGAAAACATTTATCAATCCGACGAATTGGAAGTATTATTTCAATTCAAAACAGACCATTTTCTAATGCAATTTTCTCGGCTTCCACATTTCTTTTATTCAAAGAAGCCTGTATGCACTATTGTCCCATTTCAAGAGCAAAGGTATTTCCGTGTTCTTAACACCGCCAAAAGGTCAAGCAAGTTTGAAAAAAAATCTCCACCCGCTGGGTAGTATTTATTTTTCAAAACCTTGTGTCGGCTAAACACGAACCTTTTATGCTCGTGAAACGAAACATAGCATACTCCGGCTCTTTGGACGAATAAAAAAAATGTCAGTTATGAAAATTATAAGCATTAAAAATGGTAATGAAACGAAACAGCACCTCCTCTCATTACCGAATAAATCAGAAAAATTAAATCAAATATCAATCACTAAAAATCAGCGAAAATGAACATCACAGGCAGACTGACAAGAAATGCGGAAGTACGCACATTGTCGAACGAAAAACAGGTGGTAAACTTTTCAGTAGCGGTAAACGACAGCTACCGTAACAAACAGGGCGAACGAGTAGAGCAAACCACCTACTTCGATTGTGCCTACTGGATAACTCCAAACGTGGCAAGGCTACTGACAAAAGGCACTTTGGTAGAACTCACAGGGCGTGTAAGTCCGAGAGCGTGGGTAAACAAAGACGGAGAACCAAGAGCAGGACTTAATTTCCATACCTCACAAATCAAATTGCACGGAGGTAGCAATAGAGCCGAAACCGTACAGGTTACTGCAAAAGCAGAAAACAACAGCATTGCAGGAATATCAACCGAGGACGACCTCCCATTTTAACAACGAATATTCAATCGTTTTTCAACATCAAAATTTTAGCATTATGGCACATAACATCAATTACAACGAGAAAACAGGACGTTATTCATTCTTTAGCGTTCAGCAAAAAGCGTGGCACGGTCTGGGGCAAATCGTAGAGCAGTACCCCACAAGCGAGGAAGCTATCCGACACGCAGGGTTAGATTACGAGGTAGTCAAATCCCCTCTGTTTACCAAAGGTTCGGGCATTACCGAAACCGCAGACGGTATCGAGATAGGCAGTAACGAACTGGAAGTACCTAACTGTTTCGCCAACATACGCACCGATAACAATGCCGTATTGGGCGTAGTGGGTAAAGATTACCACATCGTACAAAACCGTGAAGCGTTCAGTTTCTTTGATGCTATCGTAGGAGGTGGCGAGGGTATTCTGTACGAAACCGCAGGGGCATTGGGCAAAGGCGAACGCATTTTTATCACAGCCAAATTGCCCGACTATATCCGTGTAGGCAATGGCGATGATGTTACGGAAAAATACATCTTCCTTACCACAAGCCACGACGGAAGCGGAAGTATTACCGCAGCGTTTACGCCTATCCGTATCGTTTGCCAAAACACCCTTAACGCTTCATTGCGGAATATGACCAATGTAGTCCGTATCAAGCACACATCGGGAGCAAAACAGCGTATCGAGAATGCACATAGGATAATGGGGTTAGCCAACACATTGAGCGACCAGCTACAGGGTATTTTCAATGACTGGACAACGATAAGGGCAACAGACCAAGAGGTCAGAAAGCTAATCCAATTGGCACTATGCCCGAACAAAGAAACCCTTGAGCTCATCAAAAAAGGTGCTGAAGACGAAATATCAACAATGTTTAAAAATGCCGTGAACGATGCGTTTGCCTATGCAATGACGAGTGATACGCAACAAATGGACACTACAAAAGGCACATTGTTCGGAGCATACAATGCTGTTACAGGCTACTTCCAAAATGTACGCAATTACAGGGATGACGAAGCCAAGTTACAGAGTATTGTATTGGGTGGAACGGCTCAAATGAAAGGACAAAAAGCATTTGACCTATGTACAGCCTTTGCGACAGACGGTGCGGAAATCCTAAACCTCAATTAGATAATCACAGGCTACCGCCACAATCGGTGGTAGCCTGTTAAAAATAAGTTTTATGAAAGCGATAACAATAGAGGAAGCCAAAAATTTGGCGAGAGCCAAGAGCCTTGAAAAGAAGCACAAAGGCGAAAGCGTATTTATCATTTACTGCAATCGTACAGAGCATTTCTATATAGACACGAACGGTTTAGTACGCCTTTGGGAAAAATTACACGGCTACTATGTAAATGGGGTTTATGCCACCGAAGATTAACGCATAACATTCAAAAGCAGTTACAATGGAAACGAACGCCATAGCGATAAAATTTGTCAGCCACGAAGTACCCGAATTGGAAACGCTGAAAACCTCAAAGGTCTATCAGCTAAGGGAAAAACTGAACAAGGGCGAGAAGCTAAGCCGAGCCGAGAAAAATTGGATTGCGGAAGCGGTAAACCGAAACGCCTTTTTTAACGGGGCAGTTCCCCTAATGGGTTATCGGTTTGGGTTTGATGATATTCTAAAAACCTATGTAGTGAAGCAGTACGACAGTTGGCAGGAATACAGCGCACCCGACAAAACGAGCCTACGGAGTATAATCTATGGCAGGATTGACCAAATAGCAGAAATCAGTCATTAACACTTAAAGCAATCAAAGATGGAAACAACAGATAGAATTACCAAAGAAACAGACCTTGAAAAGTTTTGCAGGGAGCGATTTAAGCACTTGACCAATGCACAGCTTGTGGCAAGGATAAACGGTCTTCCCGATTTTGGTTGGGATGATGAGGGCGTGGAACTGCGAAGAAGGCATAGGGTATCAAACGGTGCGTTTGACTATGCCTTTAATCATAACACGATGGTAATCCTAAAAGACGATTAATGATGTACGTAACAGATTTAAACGGTTGCCAAATCGAAGTAACGGATTTAAAGGAAGCCATAAAAATAGCAGGGCGGTACAAAGAATACCGCCACGAGGACGAGCGTTTTTCCGAGTTCGACAAGAGGCAAAAAGCCTATTGGGCGGATATGTACGAGAAACTTACAGCCATCAAAGAACAAGTAACAACACATTAAAACTCACAGCAATGAACACAAATTTTTTCAATCAAGTACAGCAGTTGGATTTTACAGGAATATTGCAACTGAACATTTCTAAGGGGATAGAAAACAAACTAATCGTAACAGTATTGCTCAACAATGAGCAATGCGGAGATAGTGCGAAAAACCTCATTCCCCCATTGATTTTTAACGCCACTTCGCAGGAGTTTGACGAGGGATTTTTTGAGCAGATAAACGCACCAATTAAAGCCATATCGGGTTTAATGGTGGATATGGAAGCCTTTATGAAGCAAATGGAAACCGTCAAACTGCAATCCGAAATGGAGAAGCAGAAAACCGAGAAAGCCAAAAAGGAAAAAGAAACCAAAGACAAGAAGTACAAAGACGGTATGGCAAAGGTGGACGAGTTGGAGAAAGAGGGCAAGTTCCGTGAAGCGTGGATGAAAGTACCCGACATTACGGAGTTTCCCGAAAAAGCGGACGAGATACGCAAACGCAAAACGTCATTGTCCGACAAGTTCGGGACACCGAGCCTTTTTGGTGGAGTAACGGAGGAGCAACCCGAACCGCCAAAAACGGAGGAGGTTGCTACCTATTGCCCAATAAATACAACAAACGAAGAAGTAGAATATTAACAATTAAAAACGAACATTATGTTATTAGCAACAGTATTACCGAGAATTTTCATACTCAAAGATAAAGGACAGGATATTCCATTGACTGACCCCGAACCACGTTGGAGCGTGGAAGCCGTAATGAATTTCTATGCAAATTCTTATCCGATACTGACCACTGCCAAAGTATCTGCCCCTGTTATCCGTGACGATACAATACAGTACCGATTTGAGAGTGTAATGGGAACGAAAGGTTAAATCAAAAATCAAAAAAAATGAATTATGCAACGCAATATCATATCGGGCATCATCAAAACCCTACAGCAACCGAAACAGAAGACTTTGCACAAACAGTTGGGCGAGTTCGCAGATTGGATGCAAAGACCAAAGAACGCAGACGAAATAAGAAAAGACAAAATGAAATCGGTACCGATAACGGTACTACCAATGGTTTTCTAAAATGCTCATTTCTGCCTAAACTGCAAGAAGCACAAACCGTACAGGCTTGTGGAAAATCGGAAAAGACGGAAAGGGATTTTTATCAGTCCCTTTCCAAATTGGCAGGGCATTACGGTATACAACCTATGCAGTCCAGGCAGTACGGCTATCCCTACAATATCGCTTTAGCTTTGGATTCCACAGAGGAACAGTTAAGAAAGAAGTTTCGTGATTGGGAAGAACTCCGTTTGATACAGGATAGTAAGAAAACGTATTTCGTAAGTGAAGAACGGTACAGTACAGGTGCAACCCTGTATTACATTCCCGTAGTGCCATTGTACCGACTATCTAAGCATCCCAATCGCAAGCAAGCCGTACAGCTATTGCAATCCGTGTGTGCGTACCTATACCACATTGCAAATGTTCCTTACTATCGACAGGAAAACAGTTATCTGTATTGGATGTATGAAATGGTAACAGAGTGGATTGTAAGCGATGACGAGAATGAGGACACGACAACGTATTTAAGCGAGATTAGGCAATCAGAACAGATAGGCGAACGTATGGAGCAGAAAATTTACAACAAGCACAATTTGAGCCGATTTGCAGTCCGTTTAAACTCCTTTAAAATCAAAGACAGCTTTGACCAAGATTGCTACAAACTGGCAAGTGAAGCCTTTGCCTTGTATGAACAATACCCGAATGCTACCATAAACCGTAATGCCCTGCCAAGCGGAGAAGCAAGCGAAGAAGATATGGAAAATAGTATAGGTGTGGAAAAGTACGTTTCGTTCTGTGCCGATGCAAAAGGTATTTTGTTTCAAACACTTTTTGAGAGCGTGAACACCGAGTTGCAAGAATACGGACAAATGGAAGAACCCACCATTGTGAAAAGGTTTGATGGTAGTGATATTACTGCAAATACCCTTGAATTTGAAAACCGTGTTTTTGCCTTAATTGAGGAATTGATATACATACTGAATAACTTTTAGATACTCTAAAATGAAAGATATAACACAAAACTTTGGAACGCTTTACCACCCTTTATCGGCTTTGGTTTTTTACCAAACCAAAGGAAGTAATAGAACCACCTATGTAGAGCATTTTGATATGGATAGGAACGGTAATCCAATCAACGCCCATCCTTTGACCGAGAGAGAAGCTAAAGAATTGGCAAAAGCACTCAATACGGAAAAGGAAAAGAGCAAGGCATTTTTAAAATCTAACGGCATTCTGCCTACCAACGTCCTGCACATTAATCCGAGTGAAAACGGTACGGTACTTTGGTACACCAAAGCACGAAAAGTCAAAATGTTCTTTACTGAAAGTCTTGAAATACCAAACGGTACGGCGAAAGTACCTGCAATGCTTTGGTATGCAAGCAAACAGAGCCTTATTGTTTTCGCCCTAGAAAAAGACCGAAGACCTACCGAGAATACCGTATTATTTCACGCACCATTTTTCAATATTTACGAGGACGGACACGTATGTATGGGAACTGTAGATATCAATATCAAAAATTCTGCTTCGGTTGAAGAATTTATGCAAGCGTGGGAAAGCTACTTTTTTAACAGCTATTTCAGTCACTTGGTAAACGAACACAACCCCATAAAAGGAAATTGTGTAAGCCTTTGGAAAGACCTCATCGGCACAGACAAAGCCTTTCCTAAAGATATATTGAAAAAGACAAACAAGACCATAAAAACGATATTGTAATGAGCAAAGAAATTTTAAAAGTCCATTTTACGGACAGCGATTTGATAAATCCTACCAATCCCATAACGGTAAACGTAATCGGTGCAGGTGGTACAGGCTCAAAAGTAATGACTGCCTTGCTTGAGATGAACCACAGCCTAAACGAGTTAGGACACGCAGGGTTGTTTATTCGTCTTTGGGATGATGATGTAATTACCCAAGCCAATTTAGGAAGACAGCGTTTTGCAGAAAGTGAGGTCGGTTTGTACAAATCTGTTGCTATCATTAACCGTATAAATCGCTTCTCAGGTACGAACTGGAAAGCGGAAGCAAGGAAATTTGAAAAAGACAATAGCGACAGTTTCCCCGAAAATGCAGGAGGAAGTATTTATATTTCCTGTGTGGATAGCGTAAAAGCAAGATTTGAAATTGCGGAAATATTAAGTGAATTGAGCAATGGAAGACCCTATTCCAACCGCCCACGTTATTGGTTGGACTTCGGCAACAGTCAACATACAGGACAAGTTTTACTATCTACCATAGGAAAAATTCGCCAACCCAATTCAGAGAAATATGAAACGGTGGCAAGCCTGCCAATGGTTACGGATGAATTTGGCGAACTGCTTAAACAATCCGAACTGGAAGACGATACACCGAGCTGTTCCCTTGCCGAAGCGTTGGAAAAGCAGGACTTGTATATCAATTCCTCATTGGTTCAGATGGGTTGTTCACTGTTATGGGGTATGTTTAAAAATGGTTTGACACCATACAGGGGATTTTTTCACAACCTGAAAGATTTCCGAACCCATCCTATAAAAGTCGCCTGATTGGAAAATCGGGCGGCAAAAAGACACTCCCTCCCGATGGTCGGGACAGTCTTTTTGCATAAATCGGAGCAACCTCTTTGGCAAAATGGGATGCCTACCCACCATTCATTCCGGCACATTTTACCAAACAGGTTGCGACATTATTTGAGGGATGTTCATTATCCCTTTTGTTGTTTTAGGGAACTTCTTTTCTTGCCACATTGGCGACCAAAGAAAAGAAGCAAAAGAACGCCGCATTATTTACCGCCACACAGTTATTAATTTTATCAGATAATTACCTTGAAGAGCCACAATAACTGGTTAATAATATATTGCCTGCTCAATGCGATTAATAGTTAAAGGAATAACGTATATTTGACATTATTTGTCAAGTAGAATATTTCAAATACACAAAATGGATTATAAAAAAACAGTTGGAGAAATATTACGTGCTAAACGAGAGGAGAAAGGGCTTCTCTTAAGGCAAGTTGCTGCTTTGCTCGAAATGGATACAGCAATTCTGAGTAAAATTGAAAGAGGGCAAAGAAATATCAATAAGGAACAGGTTTTTAAACTCGCAGATATTTTGGGCATAGAACGAGAAGAATTACTTATTCAATACCTCAGTGAGAAAATTGCAATTGAGCTAAAAGACGAATCGTTGGCGGATAAAACTCTTAGAGTTGCCGAAAAGAAGATAAAGTATATGTCACAAACTAAATAATAAACCTCGAAATATTTCAAAAATTGAACAGGATTGAATACATCAACAAGATCACTACTTGTGCAGCGAGATTTGTCCACGAAGTGGAAGGGTTTAATGCAATAGGAAATTATCATATTAATATCCATGCAGAGAATTTTTTGGTACCGTTATTAAATGAGGTTTTCGGGTTGGAACTTGAAAATCTTAATTCTACAAAAAAGAAAAATTTTCCAGCAATTGATCTGGCCGACTTTAAGAATAGGGTGGCTTTTCAAATTACGTCAACATCTTCTCTTGATAAAATTAGGACTACGCTCGAAACATTCTCAAAGTATGACCTACAAAATGAGTTTGATGTACTCTACTTATATATTCTCACAGAAAAGAAGCCGCAATACAATGATGCAAAACTGAAAGATGTAATACCCGATAGTTTTGGGTTTGAGTCAAGTGACCATATTATAGACAAGGACGTTATTCTTCAGAAAATAAATGCTATAAGCTCAACGCCCAAAATTCAAGCGATTTCTAAATTATACGAGCATGAGTTTTCGGATATACAGATTGAACAGCGCCAGCTTAAGTTCGAAAATGGATACTTGAATAACGAGCCAGAAGATATTTCGCCTAACATGGTTAAAATATCATTTCCGAAGGTTTTGTATAAGGCAGAATTGTTTATTAATGAAGAAGCTATCCTCGAAAATCTAAACGATTATTTGGAGAGTATTGGAAAAAGGAAAGTGAAAAAGTTGAAGCCAAACACACTGGTCAAAAAGGCTTTAAAACAAAATAAAGTATATTTTGAAGACTGGATTTTACATGAAAAGTTTATTTATACTTTTCGGGATTTATCTAAAAACAACGAACCATTGAGAAAAATTATAGATGCTGGCACAATAACTACTTTGGATTGTAAAGACTTCTACGAACAAGATGAAGCGAGTAACAAAGTATTCAAAAACCTTTTAAGAAAATCTCTGATCCAACTTTGCTATTATAAAGGAATAGAATTCTTCCCGCCAAGAGGAATTTTCAGATTTGCCAATTCAAGACCTCCTAAAGCAAAGCAAATTAGATGGAAGGGTAAAAAAGAGTCTACCAAGACAGTAATATTCGAAATGACAAATAAGAAGGAGGGGCACATAATCTGTTATAGACACTTAGCATTCAAAGCATCTTTTTTAAATTTTGAAATAGATTGGTATTTGGTCATAAATCCAACATGGAGCTTTACAAATCCGGGTGGATATAGGGAAAGTCGATTTGAATCAGCATATATGGCAGGAATAAAACGACTTGAGAATAACAATTCTGTTTACAATTACTTTAGATTCTTTGCGTACTACTTATCTTATACGGACCTGTTTGTTACTGAATATCCATACCTGCAGACCTCGAAAAATGAGCCATTAAGTTTATCTCCCAGCCTAGATGAACAAAAATGGATACCCGTTAAAATCGTTGAAGAAACATCTGAGTTTACTCCAACGGAAATAAGCCTTGATAACGAATTAACCAACTCAATTTTTTCTGATCAATGAAATTAAGATATATAGAAGAACCATCATTACAATTTGGCTTAGGACATCAGATTTGTCCTAAAAGTGGCATTTACAATTTTAATCCATTTGATATTGATCAAGTTAGACCTGAAAAAATCACCATTGGAGTAGTTGGAAAATCTGACAGTGTTGATGCAGTTTTAGAATGGATAGAATCATGCAAAACCCATATTGATGGAAAACAAAGTAAAACCCCACATCCCAACCTTTTTCTAAATTTTTGCGGTTTCAATAAAAGTATAGGCTTTAAGTGCGAGATCAATTATGATGATACATACCTAAGAAAGTTAAATAACTCTGATTTAGAGAAAATCGTCAAGAAAAGCAACTCCCTGGAAACGATAATTGCAGAAATTACAGAACTCTATTTAGCTGAAATCAAATTCTTATCTAAAAACAAAAAACCAGATGTAATTCTTTGCGCTTTGCCTGAAAATTTAATGAAACATATTACCGAAGCTAAGGCAAAAGCTTCTGGTGAAGATGAAGAAGAAACTGAAGTTCATGAACGTGATTTTGATGAAGATGAGGTTTCTTCAAAAGAACAGAATTTCAGGAGAAATCTTAAAGCAAAGGCAATGCAATATAATGTGCCTATCCAAATCATTAGGGATAGAGTTGCAAAACCAACCAAAGAGATGCAAGATCCTGCAACGGTTGCTTGGAATTTTTTTACAGCATTATACTATAAAGCTTCAGGAACGCCTTGGGCATTGATCAGAAAAGACACTGCTGAAACTACTTGTTATGCCGGTATAAGCTTCTTTAAAAGTAGAGATAGAAGCTCAACACAAACAAGTATTGCCCAAATATTTAATGAGTTAGGGAAAGGTGTCATTTTAAGAGGTGAGGAAATTACTTTGAAAAAAAACGATAGAACACCACATCTAAGTGAAGAACAAGCATTCAATCTTCTAAAGCAGTCCCTAACTGAATATTATGAAGCCGTAAAAATTTTTCCGAAAAGACTAGTAATCCATAAGACCTCTAACTTCAGTGAAGATGAAGTTTACGGGTTTACCCAAGCAGCTCGTGATTTGCATATAAATCAAGTTGACTTAGTTTCTATACAAACATCTGATTTAAGATTATACAGGAATGGCAATTATCCGCCGATGAGGGGAACACATTTCGCTATGAGTTATAAACACCACTTGCTATATACAAGAGGATCTGTGCCGTACTACGAAACGTATCCAGGTAGATATATCCCTCGAGCCATTGAAATAAAATTAGCACAACATGATGAATCTCCAAACATCATTTGCGATGAAATCCTTGCATTAACCAAAATGAATTGGAATAATACACAATTTGATAGGCAGATGCCTATTACAATTGAATGTGCGAGAAATGTTGGAGAAATATTAAAATATTTGAACCAAGAAGATAGTATGCAGCTTAAATACAGCTTTTATATGTAGAGACTATGGAGAAAGCCGAAAAAATAAAACAATTACTATCCAACCAATTTGAGTTGGATTTATTTGAAGCTTCAATTGCTAGCTTAAATGATCGAACAAACAAACTTCGCTTTAATAATTTTGCATGCTCTATAAGGGAGTTGTCACGACATTTTTTATATAACCTTGCTCCGGAAGAACGTGTGAAAAATTGTGTTTGGTTTAGCCCCGAAACTGCAGACGGAAAACCTACAAGAAACCAAAGAATTAAATACGCAGTCCAAGGTGGAATAGACGACACTTTTTTAGATCGTTGGGGATTTGAGGTTGACGAACTCAAAGACATGATAAAGGATGTAAAAGAAACAATCAATACTTTAAGCAAGTATACCCATATTAATCCTGAGGTGTTTAATATTAGCGATTCTGAAATTGAGCGTATGAGCCAAGATGTACTTAACTCTTTTATTAGTTTGGTAGAAACAATTGAGAACTATCGTGAAGATCTTAAACAATTCCTTGATGGACATATCGAAGAGCATATGGTATCATCCGTTGTAACTAATTTTTTTGAGAATGTTGATCGACTTGCACCTCACCATTCACTGGAATATAGTGAAGTGTCAGAATATCATATTTCAGAAATTAATGAATATGAAATTGTAGTGGACGTCTTTGGAGATTTACATGTGATTCTTGAATATGGGTCTAATAAAGAAAGACGTGAAGGTGATGGATTAGACTTGCCAGAAACATTCCCTTTTGAAACGAAGATACGCTATCAAATTGAAGAGGATTTTCCGTCCTCTAAGTTTGAGGTCGATGACTACGATGTGGATACTTCAAGTTGGTATGGAGACGATGATGATGAAATATAGTCTTAAGCACTGAAGATAGCTTTCTTAAAATCATCAACATCGCTTCCAAGTAGTAGATAACTTGAAAACCCAATCTCTAAAAGAGATTTCCCAACTTTCTCATCATCAATATCGCTATGGGCAACCAGTTTGATTGCAGGGTACTCTTTCCTTAATTCTTGAAGCTGTTTAAGCACATTTTGGTCGTAAAAATCCAAGTCAATAATACAGACTTTGGGGAGTTCATTCAATGAAGACAACTGTGTTAGCCCATTTTCAATGCTTTCTGACCGAGATAGTATTTCCATTCCAGATGCAGCGAGATCTTTGCAGATGTTATCGGTTACAGGGCTTTTGTCATTGATAAAAGACAGGGAGATTGTTTCTTGTACAGTACCAGTTTTCATACGTTACCTTTTTTTGAGTTAGATGAAGTTCCTGCACAAAAAGAAAGCGCAGGCAACTACACTTACCGCACATTGAGGTACTGGTATACCCGACAACGAATAAGCGAGCGCCCACGCCTATGGCATGAGCGTTCTTCCTTATCGTCCCGTTGTCTAAAAATTACCAGTTTTCAATGTGGGACTTAAAGCAAAAACACTTTAAGTATTTCTATATTTTACATAGCAAAGATACTAAACTCGTTTCGATATAGAAATATGATTGCTTGAAATCCGTTACTTGTTCTTTTGTCCATTGCAGACATAGTTTTGTTCAAGTATCCGTAAAAGGTCGGTTTGCTTAAAAATGATTTTGCCGCCTATCTGGATGTATGGGAGTATTTGGTCATCACGATATTGCTGTAAAGTCCGTCTGCTGATATGTAACAGCTTGCACACATCTTCGCCCGAAAGATATATTTCACCGTTCATTACAGGACGGTAGTTTTTTAATATCTGTTCAATACGATTTCGTAGCTGTGTAATCATTTCCCTGTGGGCGATGATATCGTCACTATCATTCGTGAATAAATCCATTTTCAGTAGTATTGTCCAGCTGTCCGGCTTCGAGCAAAGCCTGTACATCTGAGCGTTTATAATAATTTTTACGGTTCAGTTTTGAATACGGTAATAGTCCTTTGCTTTTGTGGGTCTGTAAAGTCCGCTTGGTAATGTTCATCATCAGACATACTTCCTGGTTATCGAGCCATTGTTCCGCTTTAAAAATGGGCGTATATTTCTGTGTGGCATTTTCGGTCAATTCCAAAAGTGCTTTTAGCTCATTTTTCATTCCGTCTAGTGCCGACTTTTGTATTGCAATTACTTCCATTGTTTGCTCAATTTTACTATGGAAGTCGAATTTATAAATGCTTATGATAGCGTTAGAAAATGTTGCAGGCTTTGGCTCTGAAAGGTAGTGTTTGGCTCCGCGATAAATTTCAGCATAGTTTATTTTGTAAATTTGAAAATTATAGGTTAATAACAAATTCAATAAGAATTTTTAAATGGCATTATTACAAAAAGGCAAATCAAACTATCCGTTTTGGGGAGCATCAATAAATTTAATTACAGGACTTGACCCATTAGGGCTTCAGACAACTTCAGAGGCAACTTATGCAACGATGTTGCCCGGAATTTCTAACTTGACTAATCGACTGCGGTACTATGGCTTTTATTGCTGGTTATTAGATTTTTACTTTAAAACAGAGAAAAAGGGAAATTCAAAAGAGCAATACCGCTTTATTCGCAGGGCTGAGTTAATGATTGCTATCATAATGCAAAGTCAGCGGAAAGCAGTTCAGCAAATTACAGGAAGTAATTTCGCATCAAACCTACTCAACACGATTGAAAATGATTATTTTGATTTAGCTGAGGGGGCTGATAAAGACGGTACAGACAAAAATGTGTATTGGAAATATCCGTCCGGTGCTTTTGGGCAATATTATTATGGGGCGATGCAAGCTCTTTCATTAATTATTACTGCGGTAAATGATTTTGGAGACGTTGTTTACAATATAAGCCAACCACATCCCAGACAAAAAGTTTCAGGAAAACAATTAGCTAATGCTTTTGAGATATCATTATCCCCCCAAATAAAAGAGTTATTTTACAGCAACATAAAAAAAGGAAAGCTTTACCAATCGGATATACCAGAACTAATCAAATATTTTGCGATTGAGACTATAGAAACTGAAAGCAGTGAATGGCAATTGTATATGGAAATGCTCCTTGACAAAGATGAGCCAAGCCAAGAAGTTGAAGAATTGGTGACTTTTCATAGAAGAGAAACCATTTTATCGCTAATAAAAACAGCGGTTCAAAACGATAATGACTATAATTGGTATAAATTTTTGCTCGAAAGCTATCATAAAAAATTAGGTTCAAGCACTCAACCCGAAACAGAAACAAACATCGGTTGGTATTGCTATCAACTAAATGAATATTGGCAATACAGTTGCGGAACAATATTTTGGGCATTGCTGCAACATCTTTACGATTTTCAACAAGACCAATATTTGCCGTCTTTTGTTGAGAAGTTTTCGGATAGCATCTCAAAAGAAATTTGCAAAGATTTTAACCAATCAATACAGCCCACATCTTTAGTTTCAGAAATTTTATCACTCATTCCAGATACGAACGACGAAGAGGAAACGAAAAGAGCAATCAACCAAACCAACGACCCAATTCTTGCTGGTAAATACGGTTTCATGCTTTTACTTCAGCTGTTCAAAAATAATAGAGAACAATTGCATCCTTTGAAAGAATTTATGAGTAGAAAGAGAACAGAAAGAGATGGAAATATGGTTGATGGCATCCTTACAGTTCATAAAGCAGAGAAAGAAATTCTTAAAGATTTTGTTGAACAATTTATTTTACGCAAAATAATTTACAGACACACAATGGTTGCCCTTAGAAAAATGGGTAATGGCTCACAATCCACGCATAAATTTTTTATAGAAGAACAATACATCCGTTTCATCGACATATTTCCACCAAGAAATACATCGCCGAGAATGAATGCTTTGCAAAACATAATGTTTGATTTGCAGGTAATCGACGAGGAAAAGGTTTTGTCTCCGCTTCACACAAAACTTTTGGTTGACTAATGGCATTAGAAAGAGAAAACATTTTGACTTTAATTGGAAGCAGAAGATACCATTCTTGTATTCTTACCACTTTCAGCTTTGACTTTTACTTTTTTGAAATGAAAGCAATGAAATGGTTGCGTTCGTGTGGTGTGAGAAACATTAATGTTTTTATTGACGGCTACTATTATTCAGAGTTGATGCGACAAGCCACTGGCGAAGAAATGCAACTTACTGCCGGTTATTCACTTTATCCTGTTTTTCAAAATTCAGTATTTCATCCAAAAATCTGGATGCTATTTGGCGATAAGGAGGGTTTATTAATTGTTGGTTCAGGAAATCTTACCAATTCGGGAAATGGAAACAACGATGAAATTTGGGGAGCATATCATTTTGATATTCGTTCGACCGAGAACGCCCCAATATTTTCATCTGCTTGGAATTATTTATCGATGCTTTCATCAACAGTTAAAGGTCAGATGAATGAAAAGACCACAAGGTGGATAATTGAACATTCAAAATGGCTTAATGAATTACCAGCAGTAAAACCGTTTGAATTTTTAAATACTTCACAAAAAGAGAAAGTTGCTTTTTTATTCAATTCCGAAACCTCTTCGATTTGGAATGAGCTATTAAAACATATTAGCAACGAAAAAATTGTTGAAATTACTACCATTTCTCCATTTTATGATAGCAAAGGAAAGGTACTGCAAGAGCTTAAAAATCTTTTCCCAAAAGCAGATATTAATGTGGTTTTAGAAGAAAGTGGTTTTATTCCATCGGCAATGGATTTAAGTAAAACATTTTCATTTTACGACTGGTGCAATGCTGGTATCAGTAGAGTTCAATATTCGAAATCTGATAATTCAAACTCTAAACTTCACGGAAAGATTATCCATATTAAAACAAAAGATGGTAAAGAATTTTGCCTTTTCGGAAGTGCCAATATAACACCGGAGGGCTTGGCATTAGCAGGAAAAAATGCAAATGCAGAAGTTTCACTTCTTATACGATCTGAAAAAGGTGGCTTGCTTAATAAATTAGGCATAAAATTGAAAGTTGGCAACAAAAAACAACTTTCAGATTTTACTTCTACAGCTCATAAATCCATTTATGAAACGATAATCAAGAATAATAAATTTCAGGTTCAACTTCTTAGCGCAGAATTGATTTATGATGAGCTTACAATTCACTTAAATGGCAATTTCTCAGAACCGTTTAAATTTATGCTTTTTGATAAAGAGAACCGATATTTTCATTCCCAAACATTCTCGAAGTTTGAGCAAGAACTAAAAGTAAAACTCAATGCAGAATTAGGTAGTTTTCAGTACGTTCAATTGGCTAATATGGAGGATGAATTTGTATCAAACAAACTTTTGGTGTCTGATTATTTTCATCTTGCCAAAACCCATCCAAATCCTAAAACTGAAGACATAGAAAGGATTTACAGCGAAATCCAAAATGGAGAACTAAGCAAAGTTCTCGACTTGTTGCATTATGCGATAATTGATGAAACGGAAAACGAAGAAAGTGCAAGTATTCTGAATAGCCGTAAAACTACAGATGCAAAAAGAGACGGAAACAACGAGCCCGAAAAGCTGTATGACCTTTCTTCTTACAAACCAATTGAGCATTCTGCGTATGAGAAAAGTCTTTTGCTTTCTTCTCTTTCGCTTCGGGTTTTAGATGTTTTAAAATTCATTCACTCAAAATCTCTGTCCATAAACAGACAGATTGATATTAGCATTGATGAACAGGAAGAAAATTTAGGTAACATTGATGGCAATGAGAAAAACGAAGTAAAAATAGTTCGTAATCTTTCTTTTGCGTTGCTAAAGTCTGAAAAAAGAAAATTGACAAGCTATTTTGATAATCTGTATTATAATCAGCAAGAACTTCTTTATGGTAACAATAGACCCCAAAACTATAAACCCACATTAACAGACTTAACCAAATATTTGATAACGCTTGAGCTGATACTTGAATATGGAGGCAAAACAGAAAAATACGACGAGCAAGAAAAGCAACATTTCTTTAGCTATCTTCCGTTTAGCAACAATTATGACAACAATAATGTGAAAGGTTGTTGTTTAAACTTAATAGGCGACTTTTTAATGTTAGCAAGAACAGGCTTTAAAGAATACGAATTTGATTATACAAAAAAGAAAGTTGAGGAATTAAAAGCCGATGCACTTGTAAACACGATTGTTTGCCTGATAAACAATTATTGGAAAGATGGCGAGATGCATTACTTTTTTTCAATGCTTCTAAACACGCTTCATTATTTAGGGTGGAAAAATATTGATGATTTTGAAAATAATTTTGATGATTTGCAAATTAAAATCAATCTTAGAATTTCTGACCTAAAACAGCGAACCAAAGGACTTGAACAGAATCTGATGGTGTTTTATTACAAAGTTTGTCCAGCATTTAAAAAAGTTATGAAGCAACTTGCAGAAAAAAACTTCGATACACTGGCAGTTCAAGGTCAAATTATTTACAAATCTCCGTGGGGTTACAGCTATGTTCAATCAGTAAATAAAATAAATGACTTTACGCTAGTTAGACCAGGCTTTATGTGGGATGATGTTAAAGAAGATTATATAAAACATAGCCCAGATGAAATATATTTGCCGTTAAGGCTCTCTTCTTTTATTTGTACGGATTTGTAGTCATAAAAAATCGGATAACCTTTTGGGCTATCCGATTTGCTTTTAAAATTCTGTAATAATTATCTGCGTTGGGCAGGTTGTTCGGTTGTTACGTCAGGCTGCTGTTTTTCCTTTTTTTCAAGGGAATAAACCCATAACGACAACAGCCCAAATATAATCAACGCATAAGCTATCCATTTGCCAACCTTTTCAATCAATTTAATGAAAATCGAACTTTCATAAGATGAGAACCCCTCAGTTCCCATAGAGCTGCGCCTGTAAAACTTTCTACGGTTAATCCAGTAACGAAGTACCAAGCCTGCAACCAAAAATATGATACCTATAACGAGTGATGCAACCATAGTTTATTTCCACTATTTGAATTTACAAAAAAATATTTGTTTAGCCCCTGAACGATGCGTATTCAATACAAAAACGGCTTACCAATCCAATAAGCCGTTTTTTATGAATTGACATGCTGTATTAATCACTACTGTTAAACTGAAAAGTTATCTGCTTTTCGTTCCCGAAGTTATCCGAAATCCAAACCTCAAAGGATTGAGATACTGCAGATGCCGAAGTATAGTACAAACGGAACTGCTCGGTTGGTAACTCATACAGATCATTAGGTAGGTACGGCGGCTCATCGTAATACCTAAGTGTGCCCTTTCCGTCAAACTGGAAGTAGCGAAGGAAATATTGCGTGCTGCTATAATTTCCAGTTCGCTGTATTGTAATGCGGATCTCTACCGTCTGGCCGTTGGCAACATATTTAGGCACTGGCATCACTTTGACCTCAAAAGGAAAGTCCTTTTGTATTTCGAGTTCATCATCTTTGCTACAAGATACCAACGTAACCGAAGCTGTGAGGATTGCCAGGAATACATATATCGGCAGTAATCCTATTCTGAAATTATTGAATATTGCTATCATTGTTTTCTGTTTTAAAAGTTAAACCTTAATCCCATACCTACGGACGGTCGGAACTGTTCTAAGTCTTTACCCCAAAGGACTTTTGTACGCCCTTGCAGGACTAATACAAATCGGTCGGACAGGTACGTTTCAAATGTGAGCCGTCCACCAGCTCCGTAGATAAAATTGTCCTCGCTCAGTATCTTCGATCCGTCATACAACATAGCTTCGCCCCGGTTAATGCTTTCATAACCGACTACGCCTGTTATTCCTAAATTCAGCGTGATGTTTTTTCGGGCATCGCCCAACAAGTAGAAACTGTAACCGCCTTCGGCACTATAACTTTCCTGCGGTATGCGCAGGTCTTTATAGTCGTGGTATTGGTGTGTATATTCCAATGCCCAAAGCTGGTAATTGCCGTTTTTACCATTTACAGTCATCGCTACACTGATGTAATAATCATTGCCAATCTTATCATTGGATAATACGCCTGTGCTTATTTCCAAGCCTTTCTGTTTAGGCAGCATTCGTTGTGCCTGTGCCATTGTGATGCCCATTAAAACAAGCATCACGGTATAGATATACTTTTTCATTTTATTGCTATCTTATTTAAAGGGTTATTAAAATTTCAGGTGCATATCGTTAATCAAACGAGCCTTGATTAAATCAGAGTTTTCTATCTGAAGTGTTTGATGCCTGCCACCGTTTTTCTCGAAAATCTCAATCAGTAATACCTTGTCATCAGCAATGGTAAATTGGTCTAACATGAACACGTTTTGCTCGATGGTTTTTCCACCGATCTCGTCCAATGGTTTGTAAGTGCGTAGCGGTATCATCGGACGTTCCTGTACTACGGTACGTTTGGCTACCTTTTTATCCACTACCTTGAAATTCACAAAATCAATCTGAAATGGCACATTGGTACGGTTTCTCAATTCCGTATGCAAATAGTATTTGCCGTTGTGGATGTAAATGCCTTTGAGCATAAACTGAATGCCGAAGCTCTTAGCTCCAATATGCTTTACAATGCGTTTGTCTTTCTTGTAAATGGTTTCCAGTAGCAAGCCTGCCAGCGAGGGCGAATTGTTGCCCAATTCTTCAAAAAGCACATCGTTACCATTGGCTTTATCTACCGCTTTCTGCATCGTGAGCAGGTCATAGCTCATTGCCGCCGGGTAGGAACTGTAATACACGTTGAAGTTGTAAAAACGACCGTCATTCGTGATAACGGAAAAATTGGTTTCAGGCTCAAAGTCCCTTACAGATGCTTTCACACGCAACACGTTTTCTGCATCTTCGGCTTTTCCTGCTATCAGGTATTCGCTGCCCAAGTCCACATAACGAATGGCGGTCGGGAAAATCAAGTGCGAAGTTTTATCGTAAGTTACTTCCATACGGTACGGTTCTATCTTGCCCAGGGCAAGCGGCGTTCTGATGGTGTCCTGTGCGTAAGAGTTTACGGCAAAGCCGAGTATCAGGGCAAAAGCCCAAAAGGTTTTTAAATGATTTTTCATTGTTTTATTTATTTGAGTTCAACATTATTTTTTAGATACAAGAAAGACCTGATAGCCCGCTTTCAGTGTAACCTTTGGCGTTCTTACTTTCTTGGCGAAATAGCCTGAGATACCCTGTACCACGCCACGGCTTAAATCAGCCGCTACCTGCTGTCCGGCATTCTGCGTGAGCATTACGCTTGTTCCCCCTGTCTGGCTCATATTGGCCGCCATTTCGGTAAGTGCATTCATTTCCGGCGAATACGGAACGTACAAGCCTTGCTGCCCGTCCAAATCGTAAATGATTATATCTACCGGAATGATGTTGCCCTCCAGTTCTACGGAGGTAACTTTTAATTGTAGCCTGCCATTCTGAAATTTTGCATTAGCCGTTACAATTGTTCCTTTGGGAATGGTACGTTGCGGGGTTTTAGCAGGCTCTAATAGTCGTAAGCGCACACCCGTTTCGCCAACTACTGTCTGGGCTTCGTTTACACAGGCTTTGATGCTGTTTTTAGGCTGTACTACCTCTTCAGTAGAACCTGCGGTATAGAACCCGCGGCTTTTTGTTTGGCTCCAATCGGCTGCAAAGGCACTGTCCGACGGTTCACGGTACAAGGCTGATACAATGTTCTTTCTTGTTGGTGTGAACGATACAAATTGCTCTTTTTGGTTAGCACCCGCAGCCCCAGTAGTTGCACCGTTGGCAGGAGCAGCATTTCCGGTGTTAGCATTTTGCGGAAGATACTTTGCAGCCATTTCATAGGATTTCTCCATTAATTTGAGTTGGTCGTCAACGGTGGCCACAGGTGGCACATCTTTCTCGGCCAGCTTTTCTTTCATTTCGTCCAGTTGCCTGCGGAGTTCCATTGTTTCAGAATTATTATCCTGATAGAATGAACCCAATGTGCTTTGCATATTTCTGTAGCTGTTCAATCCATGATTACCGTTTCTTCCCGAATTTCTGCCGCCACCGCCAAAGCCGTTGCTTTCTTCATCTTGTTCAGGTAAACCTTCTTCATTGTCAGCAGATGCACTGTCTTCAGTATTCCAATAATCAGAAAGCGTGGTCAGTGCATTGCGCTTTTCCTGCTCTTTGCGTTCGAGCATTTCCTGTTCATACGCCTTGCCTTTATCGGCAGGCATTCCTGCCCCGGTAGCCTGTGGTACGGCATCGTTTAATCCGATGTTCTCCACCGCCTTTTTGTCTTTCGACGGTTTAAATATCAGGTACATACAGCCGAGAAATACCACTCCCATTAAAAGGAATATAAGTGGCTTTTTGAGTTTGTCGGCTTTGTTCTGTGCGCCGTCTTGCAACACATCAGCAGTTTCATTCGGGTTCCCCTCCGTTACCCGAACAACCGATTTTTTGTTCTCATTTTCTTTCATAAATCTGATTTTTTAAAATTGTTGATACACTATCCGGCAACCTTGCAGGATTTCCATTTTTAAGGACAGGGTTCTCAATATGTTTAATGACCATATTGTTACCTGACTTTGAGGTGTCGTACATCACTTTGCCAATGACCACTACGGTGAGCAGTAGGTAAACCACAAAGAAGTACAGCGTATATTGGCGCTGTTTGCGCAAAGGCAACGCCCGCCAACGTTCATCGAGCCGGTCAAAGTACCTGTCCATATTTGCTCTTAATTTTTTCATAGCCTTACTATTTGTTGTTACAGCTTGAAACGCTTAGGACTTTTACCCGCCTGTTGCTTTGGCTCATCGTTGACCAGTGCGACCGCTTCCGTTAATTTGGGTGCAGATATGACGGACAGGTTTGCCAGTTCTGATTTTTTAAGCAACTGCCCGAAGCCGTCTTTCTTGGCTATTTCCATACGGCTAAGCGAAAATTTGCCATTCAGGTATTTTACCCACATACTGCATTCTACACGGGGCTTGTCATCACCCGACCATTGTAGGTAGCCTGTCAGAAATAAATCCTGTTTAGGTAAATTGTCTGCACCTTTTTGGCAGCTTTTGAGGAATTCGCTGATACTGTCTTTCAGCTTTCTGGCATACGCACCCTGCGTATGGAAATAGCCGTTATATCCTTTGTCTGTAAGGATTTTTGCGAACGTTTTTAAATCTGATAATGCTTCCATAAGATTGTTTTTAGCGTTCGATGACTTCGATATCCCTGTTTTCCACGACTGCAAATTTTTCAATATTGAAACCTTGCGGGTTGTTGTCAGAGCGAACGGAGTTAACGAGATAGCAGGAAGTAATCAGGTTACGTCTGGTTACATTGCTTGACCGGATGATGAACTGTTTGGCATAGGTGCGCACTGCATACGGGTAGTTGTCGAAGTTGCACACGACACTATCTACCTCTATGCGTTGTTGCACGTTCCCCGAAATAATCCTGCTGTAATAGCCCTTTTCCGATAAGTCTTTGTAGTAATCAAAAGCACTTTTATCGGCAAGGTTGAATGCCCTGCTCATATTGCTTTCAATAGCATTCTTGTCGGGGGCAAGCGTAAAGAACAGTTCGTGGAAACGTCTGACGTGTTCCCTTGCTTCAACCGGGCGGTTGATGCTTGCATCCTGCGACAAGGCAAGCATCAGGGATTTACCATTATCCAGTACATAGATTTTTTGGCGTTGTTCTTCTGCAAAGCGGTAGGAACGCCATACGGCGTATCCTACCACACTGGTGCAGAGAACCGCAAACACAATGGCATATAACCTTATCTGCCTAAAGCTGTTTTCGATATTTCTTAGCGTTTTAAATTCCATTTTTTAGAATGATTAATTGTTTATTTATTCATCAGTTTACCGCCGATGTTTCCAACTGTCGAACCTGCGCCTGCTCCGGCGATATTTCCGGCTTTCATTGCCGTGGAGTTTACATTGCGGGTAAAGTTCCCTGCGCCTCCGGCTTGGATTACCCAACCTGTTACTGTCGGTATAGTGAAGTACCCGATGATGCCGATAATCATAAAAATGATGTACACGGTATTGCTCGTATCAGGAATGTAGGTGGGGTCGGCAAGCATTGCTATATCCCGTTCTAAAATGAGGGATTGTATTCTTGCCAACATTGAGCTGAACAAATCCGAAACGGGAAGCCACAGGTAAACGCTTACATACCTCGTGAGCCATTGCGTGAGCGTGGACTGAAAGCCGTCCCATACGGAAATAGCAAAGGCTATTGGTCCGAGTATGGAGAGGACTATCAGGAAAAACGTTCGTATGGTATCAATGACCAAAGCCGCCGCCTGAAAGAGTATTTCCAATAGATTGCGAAACCAGTCCTTTATCGCCTTTTCAATCTTGTAGGCTTGCCTGTCCATATACATACCCGCCATTGTACCAATGTCGGACGGCGACCAACCCAGTTCGTCCAGTTTCTTATCAAACTCTTCGTCTGATACCATATAGGCAGTTTCAGGATTTCTGACCATTGCCTCATATTCCAACTGGTCTTTCTGCTGTTGCAGCTTGTTCAGGTCAATCACCTGGTCTTCGAGTATTTGGTGGGTTCCTACAACCACCGGGCTTAACACTGCATTGATGGTTCCCAGTACGATAGTCGGGAAGAACATAATGCACAGCCCCAAAGCGAACGGGCGCAGCAGAGGGAACATATCAATAGGTTCGGCACGGCTTAAAGCCTGCCAAACCTTTAATGCTACATAGAACAATGCTCCCAATCCCGCCAAACCCTTAGCTACTGCCGCCATATCGCCTGCAAGCGGCATCATATCGTCATAAAGCGATCGCAGGAGTTCGTGAAGATTATCCCATTCCATAGTTTACCAGTATTTTTGGTTAGCAGTTCCGTAGAGTTCAAGCACTCTTTGGGCATCGTTTTTCTTTTTCGCTCTTAGGTAGCTCACAGAAATGTTCTTAGTGGTGTAGTAGCGTACAAGGCTGTGGTAATCCTTTACCTCTTTGTACACACGGTCAATAATGTCCATACGCTCTTTGTCATTCAGCGAAAGGCTTGAAGAGGTTACAATCTGCTTTAGTTCTTTCAGCAGTTCGGTACTTTCATTGAGCAGTGCCGAATAACCGTTGCCAATAGCGACCAATTCCTGTGGCGAAAAATTGGGGTCGTTCATCATCTTGCCGAAGTTCTGCACGTACATTTCGGACACATCGCCCACCAAGAGTACGGTTTGCTGCACCTTACGGGCATCTTTTACAAGGTTGTTGATAGCTTTCAGCTTGTCGTAATACTCCTTGCCCTGGTCGTACACTTTCTTTACTTCGTTGAAGTTCTTTATCACATTACTCACGGTGGAAGAAGTCTGTATGATTTCATTCGCACTGTTGATAATCCCTGAAGCCAAATTAGCGGGGTCGGTTACAACCCATTGGGCTTTTGCTGACGGTGCTACGGCGAGCATCAGTGCCGTACACACCAGATACATTACTTTTTTCATTGTTCTGATTTTTTAAATTGTTAATGACTATTGATTTGAATTGTCCCGCCGTTGCATTGCGATATGCTTAATAGCGAGTTCTACGTTACCATCGAGTTCCGCAGCAAGCTGCATCACTTCCATCTTTTCGGTTTCCTCTGTGGTGTAGGCGAGGTATTCCTCCAAACTAACTTCGGTGGCATAGACTGCCGAGTGCGTACCACCTAAACCAATCCAAACCTCTTTGTACAAGCGGCTTGCATCGTTGTTCATATTGATGGAAAGTACCTGACCTTTTTCTTTGTCGGTAAGCCCCAACATTGCCTGTATATCATCAAACTTGTTCATATACTTGCGTTGGTCTAAAAGGATTTTACAGTCGGAGTTATTGATGATACTTTCTTTCACAATGGGCGACTGGATGATATCATCGACCTCCTGTGTTACGACAATGGCTTCTCCGAAAAACTTACGCACGGTTTTGAACAAATACTTGATGTATTCTGCCATTCCCTCTTTTGCAATCGCTTTCCAAGCCTCTTCAATCAGGATAAGTTTGCGAATACCTTTCAGTCGGCGCATTTTGTTAATGAACACCTCCATAATGATAATCGTGACTATGGGAAAGAGGATTTTGTGGTCTTTTATCGCATCAATTTCAAACACGATAAAGCGTTTGGAAAGAAGGTCTAACTGCTTATCGGAGTTGAGCAAATAATCGTATTCTCCTCCTTTGTAATAGGGTTCGAGAACATTCAGGAAATTGGCAATGTCAAAATCTTTTTCCCTGACTTGTTTCTCCTCCAATACTTTGCGGTAGTCGTCTTTTACATACTCATAGAAGCCGTTAAATGACGGATAAGTATCATCTTGTTTGATACGTTCGATGTAACCGGAAACAGCATTGGACAATGCTACTTCTTCCGACCTTGTCGGCGGTTCATCGTCCCGTTTCCAAAGAGTGAGTATCAGAGTTTTGATACTTTCCCGCTTTTCGATGTCGAACACGCCGTCATCGGTATAAAAGGGATTGAACGCAATCGGGTTATCTTCGGTGTACGTGAAGTAAACACCGTCTTCGCCTTTGGTTTTTCCTTTGATGAGTTCGCATAATCCCTGATAACTGTTACCCGTATCTACGAGTAGAACGTGAGCACCCTGTTCGTGATATTGGCGTACCATATGGTTAGTGAAGAAAGATTTTCCCGAACCTGACGGACCAAGTATGAACTTGTTTCTGTTCGTGATAATCCCACGTTTCATCGGCAAATCGGAAATATCCAAATGGATTGGTTTTCCTGTAAGCCTGTCCGCCATTTTGATACCGAACGGAGAGGGCGAATTGTGGTAATTCGTTTCTTCTGCAAAGAAGCACAAGGCAGGTTCTATAAACGTATAGAAACTTTCCTCACTCGGAAAATCGCCAGCATTGCCTGGCATTGCAGCCCAATACAATGTGGCAACGTCTGTCGTGTTGTGGCGGGGCTTACACTCCATTAGTGCCAACGCACTACCGCAATCGTTCTTTAGCTGTTTGAGTTCCGCAGGGTCTTCCGACCAAGCCATAATATTGAAGTGTGCTCTTACAGAAGATAGCCCGAAGCTGTGTGCTTCGTTCAGATACTTCTCAATCCACTCCTTATTGATTTGGTTCGCCCGACTATAACGGGCTAAAGAGTGCATATTACGGGCAGATTTCTCAAACTTTTGCAGGTTGTCCTCGCTGTTATCCAAGAATAGGTACTGATTGTAAATGTGGTTACAGCTCAATAACAACCCTACGGGTGCAGCAAACGACAAACGGCAGTCGCTCCGGTCGGTAGATAGCTTTTCAAAGCGGGTATCAGCCGAAACAGTTGCAGGCAGGTCGTCCGTATCGGACAAGGTGTGCAAAGACAGCCTTTTGTTGCCGATACGCACTTCTTCCGCTCCTAATGCGATGTCCTGCATTGGTGTTCCGGCTTCTCTCGAAAGTGTAAGGTATTGTTCCAGCAATCCCTGTTTTTCGTCTGTTCCGATGATGTCGTCTTCGGTCAAACGTCGCAGGTTTACAAAACCGCTATCATTCACGATACGTTCAAACTGTGCGACCGCTTCCATAAATTGATGTATCGTTTCCTTATTGATTTCCTTTGGAATAAGCGTACCCTTGCAAAGCGAACTGAAATTGCTTTGCATACGCATTCTGTTCTTGGTCGTTTTTGTCAGGAACAGGTAGCAATAATGGTTCAGGAATGGTCGTTCGTTGAAATGCCGTTGATAGCTTTTGGAAAGAAAACTCTGGTCTTCCTGTGCCAAATCGGGAGTGTAGCTTTCTTTGATATACCAATCTTGCTTGTGAATGACTGTAAAATCGGGTAATGTCTTAATCGCCTTATGCCAGGCGGAGTGAATAGCTTCGTATTCAGCCGATGCTACCGTAAACAGCTCAGGCAATCGTACTTCAAAACAGGCGGTTATGTCCGCATCTTTGGACAGGATACAGTTGTTTTCTACTGCCAAGAGTGGAAACTTATGTTCCAATGTGGTTGTTTTGGCTACATTTCTCATACGGCTTTCGGTTTAGGAGTGAATTTTAAATACCTGCGTACAGGCTTACGACAAATAATGTAGCGAGGGTGTCGTTTTCTCGCACCTACTTTCATTAGTCCGTGTTCTCTGTACTTTCGGTTCAGCGAAAAGGTCTGCCATACAATGAGCGAAGCACCGCCAGCTCCGAGAAACAGGCAGACGTAATTACTTACGCCAGCCATATACAATATCATCACGAAGATGAGCGTACCGAGCAGACCACCAGCGAATATGAACAGGTATTGGGCTTTCAGCCCTTTAAATTCCACTGTCCTGCCAATGCCTTTGTTAATGTTATAACTGTTCATAAGGCAGAGGTTTACAGGAAGAATGAACGCAGGATAGTAGCCGCAACAATCAGGAAGATACACGCACCGAACCACGAAGCCGCCGTCTTCGATGTGTCGGGGTCGCCCGAGCTGAATTTGTTGTACACCTTAACACCTCCGATTAAGCCGACAACCGCCCCAATCGCATAAATGAGTTGGGTGGCAGGGTCGAAATAAGACGTTACCATTTGGGTAGCCTCGTTGATACCTGCCGACCCGTTTCCCTGTGCGAACGCACCCATTCCTGACAGCATTGCTACGGCTGCCAGCAAAACTTTTTTACTTTGTTTTTTCATAATTGAAACACATTAATTTGTTACTGTTATCCCGCACCTTGCGGACTTTCGGGACAAAGGTGTTTTAGAAATCAAGGCGTGATAACAAAGTGGCAGTGAGAGGAATTGTTTGGCTGTGGGTGGCTGAATTGCTAAAGAAAATAGAGAGGTGTTGACAGGAAGAGAGAGGTTTTTACTATCTTCGTAAAATGAAATCCTTGTCGTACATATTAGCATTAATGGTTTTGGTCTTATCGACCTTGCCAAGCTTTATGGAAGATAAATGTTTTGACCTAGTGAATCAAACAACAAATAGTCAAGAACAAGATAGCGACGATTGCGGTATGGAATGTTGCTCGCCTTTTTCTAAATGCAATACCTGTACTGGATTTGTAATTACTTCCTTTTATGCTTTAACATCCAATTATGTCCAACAACCTAAAAAGAAATTAGGTGTAATAACAGCGTCAGCTGTTTCAGACTTCCTCTCTTCCATTTGGCAACCCCCTAAGATTAATTAATGTTTTTAGTGTCTTCGGCACAATAACAGATTACGGTGCTACAAACCGTCAATTCTCATTTTTCAAACATTAATGTTTTTTTATACAATGAAAAAAATAGTCTTTGTGTCATTTTTTATGACACTAAATCTCTGTGTATTTGCACAAAACATTTTAAATGCTGTTATTAGAAACAGTGAAAACAAAAATCTTTTGATTGGAGTGACAGCATCTATAAAAGGAACCTCGCTTGCCGCTACATCAAACGAAAACGGTCTCATCATAATAGAAAATATTCCTGATGGGATACAGGAAATACATTTTAGCTATATCGGTTTTAACGACTATATAGATACATTGGAATTTCCATTAGCTGACAACAGTCCTATTGAAATCTTACTCAAAGAAAGTTCAGAGGAGTTAGAGGAAGTTGTCATTTCATCCACAAGAAGCACAAGGAGTATACAAAATATCCCTACCCGTATTGAATTTATTGGAAGTGAAGAACTGGGCGAAAAAGGGAACATGAAACCGGGAGATATTCGTATGCTTTTAGCGGAAAGCACAGGTATTCACGTACAAACCACTTCGCCTACCAGTGCCAATGCAAGTATTCGTATTCAGGGACTTGATGGAAGATATACACAAATCCTGAAAGACGGTTTCCCCATTTATTCAGGTGCTTCAAGTGGATTGGGTTTGTTACAGATACCACCACTTGACCTCAAACAAGTAGAAGTCATCAAAGGCTCTACATCTACACTATATGGAGGCGGAGCAATAGCTGGACTGGTCAATCTGATTTCCAAAACGCCGACCTATGAGAGAGATTTAGGTTTTCACCTCAATGGAACATCCGGCAGGGGTTTGGATATAAACGGCTTTTATGGACAAAGGTTTAATAAAATTGGAACAACTATATTTGCTTCCCATAACCGTAACGCAGCTTATGATCCTGCTAAGAACGGACTATCCGCTATTCCACAATTCGAACGCTATGTACTGAATCCGAAGCTCTTCGTTTATTTCAATGAAAAGACGAAACTGAACTTCGGTATCAACACAACGATCGAGAGCCGTTTGGGAGGTGATATGCTTTACATCAAAGGAAATGGAGATAATACAAACCAATATTTTGAGGAAAATAAAACACAACGCTATTCCACACAATTTATTTTCGACCATATCATCAATGAAAACAGTACTGTTCAAGTCAAAAATAGTGTAAGTTATTTTAACCGAAATACTACCATTCCAAACTATAAGTTTGAGGGAACACAAACAGCAAGTTTTACCGAAGCCAACTACACCAACAGTACTGAAAAATCGGAATGGGTCACAGGTATTAATATTTGGACGGATAATTTCAAAGAAAAGCAGATTATGGCATCTCCGTTGAGAGATTATAATCAGACTACATTCGGTGCTTTTGTACAAAATTCTTTTAATGCTACGGATTGGTTTCAATTGGAAACAGGTTTTAGAACGGATTATGTTGTGGATTATGGGGTGGTATTCTTACCGAGAGTTTCGGCTCTATTCCACATTGCCGAGGGCTTAACTTCACGAGTTGGTGGTGGATTTGGCTATAAAACACCTACCATTTTTACGGAAGAAAGCGAACGCCTACAATATCAAAATGTAATGCCCATTGACGACAAGACCAATAAATTGGAAAAAAGTTATGGAGCAAATGCAGACATCAATTACCGCACCTACATTGGGGAAGATTGGTCATTTAGCATAAATCAATTGTTCTTTTACACCTATTTGGATAATCCCTTGTTACTTGAAAACTCCTCGGCAAATCTGTATCAGTTTGTTAATTCTCCTGGCTACATCCATACCAAAGGAACAGAAACCAATATTAAAATTGGTTATGATGACCTGAAATTGTTTTTGGGTTATACCTATACAGATGCCCGATTAC
Source organism: Sphingobacterium sp. LZ11T8 (assembly GCF_024261425.1). Lineage (NCBI taxonomy): Bacteria > Pseudomonadati > Bacteroidota > Sphingobacteriia > Sphingobacteriales > Sphingobacteriaceae > Sphingobacterium > Sphingobacterium sp. LZ11T8. Next base: position 91,698 of record NZ_JANBZY010000004.1, read on the forward strand.
ACCATAATGGAACGACTGTAGAAAGCCCTTTAACACCAAAACACCGCATTAATTCCATCCTGATGTATGAAATAGAAGACAAATGGAAAATTGGTCTGGAAGCCTATTATTTCAGTCGCCAAAAACTGAATAATGGAACTACGGGCAAAGATTACTTTATTACTGGATTTATGGCTGAAAAGATTTGGGAAAGATTTTCTCTGTACATCAACTTTGAAAACTTCCTCGACACCCGACAAACACGCTTTGACAGCATTTATACAGGAACAATAACCAATCCAGTTTTTAAAGACAATTATGCACCTTTGGACGGATTTGTGATTAACGGAGGAATAAAATTTAAGCTTTAAAATAAATGGAAAAAACCATATTCAATATAACTAAAATGGATTGCCCAAGCGAGGAGCAATTAATCCGTATGAAACTGCAAGACTTTGATACGGTAAAAGGATTGGAATTCGATATAGCCAATAGAAAATTAGACGTTTATCACGATGGAAACCCAGAGCCAATTTTTTTGGCTCTGGGAACACTGAATCTAAATACGACATTGGTTTCAACCGAAAAAAGTAATTTCGTTGTTGAAACAGATACAAGCAACAAGCAACGGAAATTACTTTGGATCGTATTGATTATCAACTTCCTGTTCTTTGGATTGGAAATGTTATTCGGTGTTTTTTCAGGCTCAATGGGGTTGGTAGCCGATAGTTTGGATATGCTTGCCGACAGTGTCGTTTACGCATTGGCATTAATCGCCGTGGGTGGAACAATCGCTTTAAAAAACAACATCGCCAGATTTGCAGGATACTTCCAAGTCTTACTGGCTATTATAGGTTTCGTTGAAGTAATCAGACGTTGTATGGGAATTGAAGCTATGCCCGATTTCAAGACAATGATTGTCGTTTCAGTTTTAGCATTGATTGCAAACGTATTTTGCCTTTATCTTTTACAAAAGAACAAAAGTAAAGAAGCGCATATGCAGGCTTCGATGATATTCACATCAAATGATGTCATTATCAATTCGGGAGTTATTGTTGCTGGTCTTTTAGTTAATTGGCTCAATTCAAGTTATCCAGATTTGATTATTGGAGCTATTGTATTTGTAATTGTAGCAAGAGGGGCTTACAGAATATTGAAGTTGGCAAAGTAAATGTAAAAATAAGTTGAGCCTGAAATTTAGTTTTTCAGGCTCAATTAAAATAATTCCGTTTCAGACAAACTCCCCAATATCAAAATCATCTAAATCATTGTTCCGCAAAGTGGAAGAACTGATTTCCGTTTCAGATGAGAGTGAGCTATCCAATAGCTTGGCAATTTTACTGGATGCACCCGCTATAGAATTTTCCAGCAGACTAAATAATTCGGTTCCCTGTATTTTCTGAACGATTGCTATCGCTGTTTCCTTTTGAGATGACTCCAGTTTTTCTTGCTGAAGCAACATCCCCACGGAGCTTAGTTCTTCAAAGGTAACCCCTTGGGCAAAACCATTATCGCCACCAGATATTCCGTACCTGTTCCATTCTTCTTCCTCTTCTTCAAAATCAGGTTGATTGCTAAAAACTTCATCCAGCTCTTCCTGCGGAATCTGAATACTCCTGTTTTCATTTTCGTCGTATTCAATGTCTAAATTATCGGGATTTACCTCTGGTTCCTCAATCTGGCGTTCATTGGCAGTGTTTGGCACTGAAAGGCGTTCTACGGGTTTGGGCTGTCCCATAATATCGGGCAGATCCGGATTGACTTTCTTTTGCGGAGGTTTTTGTTTTGACCTTTTCTTAATGATAATCTTATCCTGCAAAAGCAGGACAATGACGATCAGCAGGCATATTACTATTACAATTTCCATAACTATAAAATTGGTTTAAAACGTTCGTTGAAATAATCTGTAATATCGTCCCCGTACTCTCTAAAATGGTGTTCAAGAATGTTGTCGATATAAGAATAGAGTGTAGTCTTTTCTTCTCTTGTTAATTGTACTATACGTAACAACCTTTCGTGATATTCTGGACGAATGTAAACGACCTTTCCGTTTCGACCTGAAGGAAAACGATTGACCAGAAATGTCTCCTCATAATCCACCTTCTTTAGGGAGCTATTGCGGGCTTTTGGTTTTGTTTCCTTCTGTATTTTCTGTTGTTGAATAACTTCGGGTATAGTAACAGATTGATTACCACTCATGATATTCATGATTAATTCTTCATCAACATCGGGCTTATCAAAATCTTTTCTTCTCTTATCTGTTGACATACTTAACTATTTTAGAGATTAACAATTTTTAAAAATTCTTCAATAAATAAATCCAGTCTCGTTACTTTCATTAGTTGAGGTTCGGCAGGTAACAGACTTGACCGAAATACACTGTTCGGTGTATCGTCCGTCTCTTTTCTGAAACGTTTACTATCCATTATCCGAGAATTCATCACAGATAAATCGAGTTCGTTAATAACGCTTTGATAAGCCTCGTATATTCCTGTTTTCTCTCGACCATCTACCTGATTCCAAAACATCCACATTTTCTGATCTTCATTACTCTCCTCCGTTTCGGGCAAGCCAAGGAATGCTTTAGTAAAGCTCAGTGTACTTTCCATAACTAGACGGTCAGCACTAATTGGAGAAAAAATAAAATCCATTGTTCTTAAGGTCGTGAGCACACCTTTTGTATTAGCTGTTCCGGGAAGATCAAAAAAAGTTATATCAGGCTCTATTGCAGATTGATTTACGTATTCTAAAGCCTTTGACAAGGCATCCTCCGGTTTACAACTGATAATCGGATATGCTTTTTTATTGATACTTTGATACAACTTCATTGCAGCTCTTTTGTGGTAATCATTCTGCATAATAGTTTTCAAATCCCTTTCCCTCATATTGGCTAAGCTGTGTTGTGGGAAATCACAATCCATTACAAGGACATTAAAAGCTAAACGATAATGCAATACACTTGAAAGTAATGCGGTCATAGTAGATTTTCCAACACCGCCTTTAGGCGTTGAAAAACTAATTTTTAAAGTTTTCTTTTTTGTTTCCATTATTTAAAGATTTATTGTTACACATTTTATTTGTTTGGCAGGTTTGAATATTGGTTTATTTAAATAGTACCTATTTCCTATATGCCTGTATTCCCCTTTTGGAAATTTTCTTGATTGTTATTTGCTTTTATTACCGCTTGGTGGGTAATCATTTTTAGCAACTGGAAAACCTTACAACTTGTAAATTGCTTTACCGCTTTTATGCTTTTACAGTTTTATGTTTTTAAAACCCTATGCTTTTATTCCAAAATTTCTGTACTAAAACCCAATTTATTTTTTATCCTCATTACATTTTTTATTACCTGCACTAAAACTATACGGCAAATAAAGCGATTGAATCGGCTCGTTATTGATGGGTGGTAGTCTTTGGCACCCAAAGGCAGTGTTTGGCTATGTGTCTGATTGTGATGCTCTCATAAGTAGTGTCTTACTTTGTATATAGAATTTTATTAACAGATTTATGCAAAGGCATCTTGAGGAACTGGACAAAAGCAGAACGGCATCAAGCCGTTTATCCCTGCTACATTTAATCCGTCCCGAAGGGCGGATTTTTGTGTTCACCAGAACACGGCAAGTTGTGTTTTGAGCATCTCGAAAAGATTTCCGATGCTCAAAACAACTTGCCCTGCCGGGGGCAGAAAACGTCCTCCGAAGTCGGCGTTTTGTATGAATTAAAAATGGATTAGTGATGAATGAAAACAGCAGAAAGCAGTTAAAAAAGGGCGGGCGTCCTCTAAAAAACGATCCCGCTAAAATCCGGTACACGATTTCCTTTAATGAGGAAGAGCATGCCCGTTTTCTTGACTTATTTGAAAAGTCCGGTATGCAGGTTAAGGCACATTTTATAACCTCTTGCATCTTCGATAAGACGATAAAATCTGTTAAAATAGACAAAGGAACAATTGATTTTTATATGCGATTGACTTCGTTTCACAGTCAATTTCGATCTATTGGCGTGAATTATAATCAGGTCGTAAAGCTATTGTATAAGAACTTTTCGGAGAAAAAGGCAGCAGCATATCTCTATAAATTGGAAAAACATACGGCTGAAATGACCGCCTTGTTTAAAGAAATTGTCCAGATAACGGAAGAATTTGATGTAAAATATCTGAAAAAATAACAGCAGAAATGATTGCGAAAATTGGTAGAAGCGCAAATTTATACGGAGCCTTGGCATATAATCAGCTCAAAGTGGAGAACGAAAATGGACAAATTTTGTTCGCCAATAAGATAATTGAAACTGCTAACGGACATTATTCCGTAGCACAATTAGCCCAATCTTTTGCTCCTTATCTCATCGCCAACCGCAATACCGAGAAACATACGTTGCATATTTCGCTCAATCCTGATCCCAAGGATAATGTAGATGATGATAAGTTTAGGGAAATGGCGGAAGAATATATGCGTGAAATGGGTTACGGCGAACAGCCTTTTGTGGTCTTCAAACATACCGATATTGACCGTAGTCATATCCATATCGTATCGGTCTGCGTGGACGAACAGGGCGTGAAAATTTCGGATAGTTTTGAGAAAATGCGGTCTATGAGTGTATGCCGTGAACTGGAAAGAAAACACGGTCTGATACCCGCAACGGACAAAGAACGTAATCACAATGATAAGGTTTTTCGTCCGGTGGATTATCGGGCAAGTGATATAAAAAGTCAGATTGCTTCGGTCATTCGCCACTTGCCGAACTATTATCAATACCAAACTTTGGGAGAATACAATGCTTTGCTTTCCCTGTTCAATATTACCACCGAGAAAGTGGAGGGAGAATTACACGGAAAGGCACAGCAGGGTTTATTGTACATTCCATTGAATGAGAAAGGCGAAAAAGCAGGACATCCGTTCAAGGCTTCGTTTTTCGGAAAGAACGCAGGGCTTCCGGCTTTGGAATTGCATTTTGCGAAATGCAAAACAACCCTGAAAGATACCGCAACCAAACAGACTTTAAAATCAGCCGTTACCATTGCCCTGCAATCAACGGTTGACGAATTGAGCTTTAAAAAACAGTTAGGCGAGCAAGGTATCAATGTAGTGATACGCAGAAACGATACCGGACGAATTTACGGTATGTCGTTCATTGACCACAACTCTAAAAGCGTTTGGAACGGTTCACGATTGGCAAAAGAACTTTCTGCCAATACCTTTAATGATTATTGGAACAATAATATCAAAGCGGAGATTAAAGAGCCAGTTGCACCCCTACCAAAATTGTCCAAACCGACTGATACGGAGGATTTACCTGCGGAAGAACCACATCATTTGTTCGACTTCTTAAATACTGAAAAACACGAAGACGGTTTGATAGAAGCCTTTGGAGGTTTGCTCATACCTGAAGCACAGGGGGAAGATTACGAGGAACAGGATTTTGCTAATAGGATGAAGAAAAAGAAAAGAAGACTATAGTAAGTCATCTTTTGGAATTAAAATCTGCTTTTAAAACGATTTGTTAAATTGTATTTTAGCATTTGCTTAAATAAACGAATTAACTATATTTGCACTATGGGTAATAATTCTTGTATACGTCAACAAGCAGACATTGAACAAATAAACCGCTGTAAAGACCGGGTTTTAGAGCTTAACGATTCGTTTGATTATTTATCGAATGGGCTTGAATTGGCAGGAAATACCGTAAGACTTAAAATTCTCTTCCTACTTTACGAAGAAAAACGACTTTGTGTTTGCGATATAAGCGACGTTCTTGGAATGACAATCTCGGCAGTTTCACAACATTTACGAAAACTTAAAGACCGTAATCTAGTAGAAACAGACAGGGAGGCCCAAACTATTTTTTATTCATTGACCAAGGAATATGAAAAATTGCTAAAACCGTTTTTTAAAATACTTGATGAAAACAAAGTCATAGAAGCAATATGAAAACAAACAACAAACTTATCGGCGCAGGACTTTTGACTGCAATTGCAGCTTCACTTTGTTGCGTTACACCAGTTTTGGCTCTCATTGCAGGAACAAGCGGACTTGCCTCCACTTTTTCTTGGCTTGAATCTTTCAGACCGTATTTTATCGGTTTGACAATTTTGGTTCTTGGTTTTGCTTGGTATCAAAAGTTAAAGCCTAAAAAGCAAATTGATTGCAATTGTGAAACAGCAGAAAAACCAAAATTCATTCAGTCGAAAACGTTTTTAGGAATTGTAACATCATTTGCAATAGTAATGCTTGCTTTTCCATATTATTCAAGTGTTTTCTACCCAAAGACAGAAAAGCAAATCATAATAGTGGACAAATCCAATATTGAAAAAGTAGAATTTACGATTAGCGGAATGACTTGTGCAAGTTGTGAAGAACACATAAATCACGAAGTGAATAAATTGATAGGGATTGTCAATCTAAAAGCTTCTTATGAAAATGGAAATACAATCGTAGAGTTTGACAACTCGAAAACAAATATTTCTGAAATTGAAAAAGCAATAAACTCAACAGGGTATTCTGTAACCGCGAAAAATTAAAATTAAAATGGAAATCAAATTGCAATCAATAATCACTTGCCCCAACTGCGGACACAAGAAAGAAGAAACAATGCCGACAGATGCTTGCCAATATTTTTACGAATGTGAAAAGTGCAAACATGTTCTTAAACCAAAGCAAGGCGACTGTTGTGTTTATTGTAGTTATGGAAATGTTCCTTGTCCACCTATTCAGCAAAACAAAAAATGTTGCTAACGGGTATAAAACAAAAGAAGGTCGATATAACTAAAGTATTTTTATTTTACTACCTATAAATATTACTATATAAAAGGGGTATAGAAGCTATACCTCTTAGACCCAGCCGAACCCTGCCACTCACCGCCATCCACTACCACTTTTCCAAAGCCAATCTTTATAGTCTTTAAATTCACGCCCGAACATTAAAATTAAAAATAATGCAAGGAGAAGACGATTTAAGAGGTTTAGCCAAAATAATGGCTTTTATGAGAGCAGTTAGTATTCTATTAGTACTGATGCATCTTTATTGGTTTTGTTATGGTTTCTTTATGGAACGTGGCTGGACACTAGAAGTAATCAATAAAATATTAGGGAATTTTGACCGAACAGCCGGTTTGTTTTCGCATACTTTATATACCAAAGTATTTGCAATCGTGTTATTGGCTTTAAGCTGTTTGGGAACCAAAGGCGTGAAGAACGAGAAGATAACCTGGTCAAAGATTTACGTGGCTTTGGGAATTGGTTTTTTGCTGTTCTTTCTGAATACACCACTGTTAAAGTTGTCGCCCATCATTGGCACATTCTTTTATATACTGACTATCGGACTAGGTTATATTGCTTTGCTGATGGCTGGGGTTTGGATAAGCAGGTTATTGAAAAACAACCTGATGGATGATGTTTTCAATATGGAGAACGAAAGTTTTATGCAGGAAACCAAATTGATGGAAAATGAATATTCCGTAAACCTGCCTACTAAATTTTGGTACAATAAAAAGGAACACAAGGGCTGGATCAATATAGTAAATCCTTTCAGAGCAACGATTGTTTTGGGGACTCCGGGTTCTGGTAAATCGTATGCCGTCGTTAACAATTATATCAAGCAACAAATTGAAAAAGGTTTTTCGATGTATATCTACGATTTCAAGTTTGACGACCTTTCTACTATTGCTTATAATCATTTATTGAAACATCAGGATAAGTACGAAATAAAACCAAAGTTCTACGTCATCAACTTTGACGATCCACGCAAGAGCCATCGTTGCAATCCGCTCAATCCAGATTTTATGACTGACATATCCGATGCTTACGAAGCCGCTTACACGATTATGTTGAACCTCAACAGAAGCTGGATACAAAAACAAGGAGATTTCTTTGTCGAATCTCCAATTATTCTTTTAGCGGCTATCATCTGGTTTTTAAAAATTTACGAGAATGGTAAGTATTGCACCTTTCCACACGCCATTGAATTGCTGAATAAAAAGTATTCGGATGTATTTACCATTTTAACTTCGTATCCTGATTTGGAAAACTATCTTTCACCATTTATGGATGCTTGGCAAGGCGGAGCACAAGACCAGTTGCAGGGACAAATTGCATCGGCTAAAATCCCTTTGTCACGAATGATATCACCGCAGTTGTATTGGGTTATGACAGGCGCTGATTTTTCATTGGACATCAACAACCCGAACGAGCCGAAGATTTTGTGCGTGGGTAACAATCCCGACCGTCAAAATATCTACTCCGCAGCTTTGGGCTTGTACAACTCCCGAATTGTCAAGCTCATCAATAAGAAAGGACAATTAAAGAGTTCGGTTATTATAGATGAGTTGCCCACGATTTATTTTAGAGGGTTGGACAATCTTATCGCAACGGCGAGAAGTAATAAGGTGGCTGTGTGCTTGGGCTTTCAGGACTTTTCGCAGTTGATACGTGATTACGGCGATAAAGAAGCTAAAGTTATTCAAAACACCGTAGGTAATGTATTCAGTGGACAGGTTGTAGGAGAAACGGCAAAAAGCCTTTCGGAACGTTTTGGAAAAGTATTACAGAAACGTCAAAGTATGACGATAAACCGTAATGATAAATCAACTTCTATTTCTACACAATTAGACAGCCTTATTCCGGCTTCCAAAATTTCAACCTTAACGCAGGGTATGTTTGTCGGTTCTGTATCGGATAATTTTGACGATCGTATCGAACAAAAGATATTTCACGCAGAAATCGTGGTCGATAATGAAAAGGTAGCCGCCGAAACAAAAGCCTATCAAAAGATACCGCAAATCCTATCCTTTGTAGATGAGCAAGGCGAGGATAAAATGAAGCAGGAAATTGAAAGCAATTACCGTCAGATAAAATCAGATATTCTGCATATCGTCGAAAGTGAAATGGAACGGATTAAGAATGACCCGAACTTACAGCATTTGATACAGCAAGAGTAATAAAGGTACAAGTGGAAATTTTTAGTATAGACTAAAAAATATTGGCGATACTTCTTCTTAAATTTAGTATGGAGTGTCGCCAATATTGTTTTGAACAGTATGTAAAACAAATATTCAGAATGAAAAAGGATATTATATAAAATAGTAATTATTCAAAACAATGCAATGCCATTGCATTACTTTTTTACTAACTTTGCAAAAGAATATGAAAGTCTTTTTTTCCATATTGGCAATTTATATGATGGCGGTATTTTTAATGCCTTGTACCGATATGTATGAAAAGGAGAGTTTTCAAAACCATAACCATTCAGAAGAATTAGCCCATAAAGCAAGCCACGACCATCAGGAAAAACCTGATATGTGCAGTCCGTTTTGTTTATGCGGTTGTTGTGGAATGGTGTCGGGCATAGTGCTTCAATGGAATGTATATAACTTAGTTAAGAAGACCTTTGACTTGTCTAAGGCCAAAGTTTACTATAAATCTATCTTTATATCCCTCTATCTGGGAGAAATTTGGCAACCGCCAAAGATTAATGCATAATTTTTAATGTTTAAATGATTACAGCTTAATGCTAACAGCGTTAGCTTGGTTTTTAGGGTATTTATATTCCCTAAAAACATAATCATTATGATTTTATCATTATTTATCCATCATTAATCATCACAAAAAGTGTTAAATAACATTATAAAATTCTCTATAAAGAATAAGTTCATTATAGGATTAATGACCTTATTACTCATCATTTGGGGGGTATGGAGTGCCACGAAAATCCCCATTGATGCCCAACCTGACATTACAAACAATCAGGTTCAGATTATTACCCTGTCACCAACATTAGCAGGACAGGAGGTGGAGCAACTGGTTACATTTCCTGTAGAGCAAAGTATCGTCAATCTTCCCAAAGTAGAAGAAATAAGAAGTGTTTCGAGGTTTGGACTATCTGTTGTAACCGTAGTGTTTCAAGACAATGTCGATATTTATTTTGCAAGACAGTTGGTAAGCCAACAGCTGAAAGAAGCACAAGACCAGATACCTGATGGAGTTGGAACGCCTGAACTTGCTCCTGTCAGTACAGGTCTTGGCGAAGTGTACCAATACATTCTCCATCCCAAACAAGGAAGCGAAGATAAATATTCTGCAATGGATTTACGGACAATGCAGGATTGGATTGTCGCCAGACAACTTTACGGTACTCCGGGAATTGCAGAAGTTAATAGTTTCGGCGGTCTGCTCAAACAATACGAGGTATCCGTTGACCCTAACCGCATCAAAGCGATGGACGTCAGTATCTCCGATATTTTTACTGCACTCGAAAACAACAACCAAAATACCGGAGGCGCTTATATTGATAAGAAACCCAATGCATACTTCATTCGGGGAATTGGTTTAGTCACTTCACTGGAAGATGTAGGTAATATTGTTGTTAAAAATACGGAAAGTGTTCCGGTATTCATCAAAGATGTAGCAAAAGTACAATTTGGTCACGCTACCCGATACGGAGCAATGACCTATAACGGCGAAGTAGATGCTGTGGGAGGTATTGTAATGATGCTCAAGGGAGAAAACACTGCTACGGTCGTAAAAAACATCAAAGAAAAAATACCGGTTATCCAACAATCTCTACCCGATGATGTGGTCATAGAACCTTATTTGGATAGAATGAACCTGGTAGATAGAGCGATAAGTACTGTCGAAAAAAACCTAATTGAAGGTGCATTAATCGTAATATTTGTATTGATTATCTTCTTAGGGAATTTCAGGGCAGGTTTAATCGTCGCATCAGCTATACCGTTATCAATGCTTTTTGCATTGGGAATGATGAGGTTATTTGGCGTAAGTGCCAACCTGATGAGTTTGGGAGCTATTGATTTCGGATTGATAGTGGACGGTTCGCTGATCGTTGTTGAAGCCACAATGCACCATTTGGGCTTACGGAAATCCACTCAAAAACTTACGCAGGCAGAAATGGACGAGGAGGTGTATGAATCTGCAAGAAAAATCCGTACGAGTGCAGCATTTGGAGAAATCATTATCCTCATTGTTTATATTCCTATCCTTACTTTGGTCGGCATAGAAGGAAAAATGTTTACGCCAATGGCGCAGACCGTAAGTTTCGCCATTTTGGGAGCTTTGATTTTGTCCTTTACCTATATCCCGATGATGAGTGCCTTGTGTCTGTCTAAAAAACCGATTACCAAAAGGAATTTTTCAGACAAAATGATGGACTATCTTCAAGGGGTTTATAAGCCTTTGTTAGAAAAAGCCATTCGGATAAAATATGTGATTATTGCGGTTGCCGTCGGACTTTTTACCATTAGTATATTCCTTTTTTCACGGATGGGCGGAGAGTTCCTGCCAACATTGGGCGAGGGCGATTTTGCTTTCCATTGTATTTTGCCGCAAGGAACATCCTTAAGCCAAAGTCTGGAAACCTCTATGCAGGCATCTAAGATAATCAAGGAGTTTGACGAAGTAAAAATGGTTGTAGGAAAAACGGGGGCTGCCGAAGTACCGACAGACCCGATGCCGCCCGAAGCGACCGACCTGATGATTATTCTTAAACCACAGGACGAATGGAAAACAAAGAAATCGTATGACGAACTTTCCAATGAAATGATGGAGAAACTCGAAGTTATTCCCGGTGTATTCTTTGAAGCCAACCAGCCGATACAGATGAGGTTTAATGAACTGATGACGGGTATCAGGCAAGATGTAGCTGTGAAAATATTCGGAGAGAACCTCGACAGTTTGTTGATTTATGCCAATAAAGCCAATGCCATTATTCAAACGGTAGAGGGTGCAACCGCTCCGCAGGTAGAACGGATAGCAGGTCTTCCACAGATTAATATCGAATACGACCGTACCCGAATAGCCAACTATGGCTTGAATGTACAGGAGATAAACGATATTGTCAGTACTGCGTTTGCAGGTAAATCAGCAGGCGTGGTTTATGAAAATGAGCGTAGATTTGATTTGGTGGTACGGCTTGATGAAGAACACCGCAGTTCTATTGAGGATGTGAGCAATCTGTTTATTCCACTTCCAAACGGAGAGCAGGTTCCACTTTCGCAGGTTGCCAACATTGACTATAAATTAGGTCCTGCACAAATCAGCCGTGAAGGAGGAAAACGAAGGATATATGTCGGATTTAATGTACAAGGGCGGGATGTAGCAAGTGTTGTAGAAGAAATTCAGGATAAGTTGGCTGAACAGGTTAAGCTACCGACAGGATATTATTTTACCTATGGCGGTCAGTTTGAGAACCTCCAAAAAGCTACTGACAGATTACTGATTGCAGTACCTATCGCCCTGCTTTTGATTTTTATCTTATTGTACTTCACGTTTCATTCGTTCAAGGAAGCCGTTTTGGTCTATACAGCTATCCCGATGAGTGCCATTGGAGGTGTGTTTGCCCTATTGTTGAGGGATATGCCATTCAGCATATCAGCAGGTGTAGGGTTTATCGCTTTGTTTGGTGTTGCTGTTCTGAACGGGATTGTACTGATTTCCACATTCAACAGATTGGAAAAAGAGGGTTGGAACGAGATTATCCCGAGAATTATCGAGGGGGCTAAAACAAGACTAAGACCCGTATTAATGACAGCGTCGGTAGCAAGTTTAGGTTTCTTACCGATGGCATTGAGTACAAGTGCGGGTGCAGAAGTACAAAAACCGTTGGCAACGGTCGTTATCGGCGGATTGATGTCAGCAACGGCATTGACGTTATTCGTACTGCCTTTACTATACCTCGTATTTATGAGAAATCATAAGCCTACAAAAAATAATAAAATGAAAGCCATAACACCTATATTGTTACTGTTTACGTTCTTAGGCTTTTCTCAAACCAGTAATGCACAAAATCCTGTAAACGTAGATAGAGCTATCGAAATAGCTATGGAAAATAACCCTCAGCTCCGTTCCAAAAAATTGGAGATTCAATCTACCCAAAGTTTGAGTAAGACAGCATATGAGCTACCGAAAACCGATTTAAATTTCCAATATGGGAATACAGATGGATTTGAGTACAATGACGGTTTCCAAATTTCGCAGACTATACCCTTTCCAACACTTTTTGGGGTAAAGAAAAACCTTGTCAAAGAGCAAGTCAAAGGGCAAGAATGGTCAAAGGCTCTGACAGAAAATGAGCTAAGAAAGCAGGTAAGAACATATTATTATCAGTTAGCGTATCTGGAACATAATGCTTCGGTATTGAAGTATTTGGATAGTATTTATGCAGACTTTATCCGTGTGGCGGAGCTGCGTTATAAAACAGGAGATATAGGGCGGATAGAAGTCAGTACGGCTGTTACCAAAAAGGGGGAAATCAATATATTGCTCCAGCAAAATGAGGTCTTCAGGCAAAATGCCTATCAGAATCTTAAAAACCTGATGCAGACAAAGGAAGATTTTGCCATTGAACCCAAATCAGACTATGAACCATTACTTTTGACTTCTTTCATAGACAGTTCAGCTATTGAAAACCACCCAAGCATCCAGCTATTGTATCAGGAGGCTAAAATCGCTGAACAGAACAAGAAGTTGGAACGGGCAAACAGCCTGCCTGATTTTACGTTCGGTTATAATAATATATCGCTGATAGGAATGCACAGTAGAAACGGCGTGGAACAATTTTACGGCAGAGGACAGCGGTTCAGTTTTGTTGATGTAGGCATAACCATTCCACTCTTTACTACGACCAGAGCGAAAATCCGTTCCCTTGATTATCAAAAACAATCATTGGAACTGAATGCCCAATGGCAACAACAGCAGCTAAAAACGGAGTTGGCAAATGCCCTGAAACAATATGAACAGAATGTTTCACAGTTTACCTATTTCAAGGAGCAGGCACTTCCGAATGCTGATGAAATCATCAATGCGGCAAAGTTAGGGTACAGTACCGGAGATATTTCTTATGTGGAGTACCTCTTTGCCTTGCAGACAACAACCGATATTCAGCTTAATTATCTAAAGAGCATACAGCAAATCAATGAGGCTGTAACGCTTATTCATTCATTAATCAGCAAATAATACAAAATATGAAACGTATCATCAATAATATAGTTTTCAGCGTTTTTGTCCTCGTAGCAATCTTTGCTTTGAACGCCTGTACAAATAAACATACGGAGGACGACGGACATAATCACGGTAGCGAAGCAGCAGCAACAACGGACGAACACGAAGAAGAAAACGTTGCGGTACTGACCGATGAACAGATAAAAGCTGTAGGTATCGAAATCGGGATGATTGAACAGAAACAATTGTCCGCAACATTGAAAGCCAACGGTGGATTGAGAGTACCCAACAGCAACAAGGCAAATGCAACTTCAATGTTTGGCGGCGTTATCAAATCCCTCAATGTGGAGATAGGCGATTTCGTAAAAAAAGGTCAGGTCATCGCCACTATTTCCAATCCGGAATTCATACAATTACAGGAAGAATACCTAAGCATCAATAGCAGGATAGAATTTGCAGAGCAGGAAGTTGCAAGACAAAGAGAGCTGAACGAGGGAAATGCAGGTGCAAAGAAAAACCTGCAAAGTGCCACATCTGAATTGAACACGTTGAGAACACGAAAAGCATCGTTACAACAACAAATCCAAATGATGGGCATTAATCCGGCTTCCCTGTCAAATTCCAGCCTTAAATCCTCGTTGGTCGTTACAAGTCCGATAGGCGGTACGGTAAGTAACGTTTTTGCCAAAATCGGAAGCTATGTAGATGTGTCTTCGCCTATTGCCGAAATAATAGAGAACACAGCATTGCACTTGGACTTACAGGTTTATGAAAAAGATATTCCCCTAATCAAAATAGGTCAGAAAATAGATTTTGTCGTAACCAACAACCCCAATAAGACCCATTCTGCCGAAGTTTATAGTATAGGTTCATCTTTTAGCGGAGAGAGCAAAACCATTGCCGTTCACAGCAGAATTACCGGAGATAAAACAGGATTGATTGACGGAATGAGCATAACCGGAAATGTAAGTTTAGATGATGTATTAAGTACGGCTGTACCCAACGAAGCGGTTGTCAATGCAGACGGGAAATATTACATCTTTTTGGTCAAGGAGCAGGAAGAAGAACCGCACGACCATAAAGAAGATGAGGCTCACGACCACGGTTCGGAAAATGGAACTCAATTTACAAGAATGGAGGTCGTTAAAGGTGCTTCTCAATTGGGTTACACGGCGATAACGCCTGTAAATGAAATTCCACACGGTACACATATCGTGATAAAAGGTGCGTTTTTTGTGAATGCAAAAATGAATGATACCGGAGAACACGGTCACGCTCACTAAAATGGTATATAATGAAAAAAAGCATTGAACAAAAGCTGTTGTCAAAGAACACCAATCCGACCAGTATGCGGATATTGGTATATGATTTCTTGGAGCAACAGCAGACAGCGATGTCCTTATCTGAAATCGAAAGTCATTTCTATAAAGCAGACAGGGTTACGATTTACAGGACTTTGAAAACTTTCGAGGAAAAAGGCATTGTACACAGTATTCAGGAGAACACTACCGTTAAGTATATTTTGTGTCACGATGGGTGTGATGAAGAAACACACAAAGATTGGCACTTACATTTCTATTGTAAAATCTGTAAACAGACAACCTGTAAGGAGGATTTTATAATACCGCAGAATGGAAACCAAAATTACCGTATTGACGAAATAAAACTATTTGGTAAAGGTATTTGCGAGAACTGTTTAAAGGAGAGTTTGCAATAGCATTGCAGGCTCTTCCTGTGTATCTTTGTCATAAATATAAATGTGTTATGGATAACTATCTTAAAGAAACAAAAATCCTTGACTACTCAAACGTTTCTATACAAGAGCTATTGGAACAAAGAGGGTGGAAAGATTTGGGCAATGTTTCAAGAGTTAAAGCCATTTACAATTTTGTCAGGGATGAAATAAAATTTGGCTACAATGTTTCGGACGATATACCTGCATCAGAAATATTGCAGGATGGCTATGGACAGTGCAATACCAAAGCGACTTTGCTAATGACGTTATTAAGAGCAACGGGAATACCTAACCGCATTCACGGTTTTACCATTGACAAAGCCTTGCAAAAAGGAGCTATTACGGGTATTTGGTACAAACTTTCGCCTCAAAACATCTTACATAGCTGGGTAGAAGTATGGGTAAATGAACAGTGGTATTTTTTAGAAGGTGTGATTTTGGATAAACCCTATCTCACCAAATTGCAGGAGCAGAACAGCGATTGCAAAACCACATTTTGTGGTTTCGGGGTTTATACCGATAATTTTGAGAACCCACCGATTGAATGGAACCTCAACAATACGTTTATTCAGGATAAGGGCATCAATCAGGACTTTGGCGTTTTTGATACACCCGATGAATTTTATTCTAAGCATCAGCAAAAGCTAAATGCGTTAAAGCGATTTGTTTTTCAGTATATCGTGAGGTATATAATGAATAATAACGTAGAAATAATAAGAAATAAAAGTGTAACGAACCTAAAAAATTAAAGGCTATGACAAATACAGACAAAAATCATAAGCATACGTATGATGCACAAGGCAAAATGACTTGTTGCACGCTGGAAGAAAAAATTTACACCGAAGCAGGTGCAAAAGAGCTGGTAAATGAAAAGCATCAACACGACCACGGCGATGATGAAGGACACGACCACAGTCATAGTGAGAGTAGTCCAATTAAAATGTTTTTGCCGAGTATAATATCATTGGTATTGTTGCTTGCTGCCATAGCATTTGATCATTGGCTTCCACAGCAATGGTTTACGGGTTGGGTAAGGATTATTTGGTATGTGGTTGCGTATGCTCCCGTTGGGTTTCCTGTATTGACAGATGCCGTGAAAAGCATCAGAAAAGGGGAAATCTTTTCAGAGTTCTTTTTAATGGGCATTGCCACCATCGGGGCATTTGCCATTGGCGAATATCCCGAGGGCGTTGCCGTGATGTTGTTTTATGCTGTTGGAGAAGTTTTTCAGACAATGGCGGTTTCCAGAGCCAAAGCAAATATCAAATCATTGCTCGACCAAAGACCTGATGAGGTAACGGTTTTAAGAAACGACCAACCCCTAACTGTAAAGGCGGAAACCGTGAATATCGGCGAAATAATACAATTGAAACCGGGAGAAAAATTAGGTTTGGACGGAGAATTATTGTCTGAAACGGCATCGTTCAACACCTCAGCACTCACAGGCGAAAGCAAACCCGACACCAAAGCCAAAGGCGAAACGGTTTTGGCAGGTATGATAAACCTTAATACCGTTGCACAAGTGCAGGTCACAACCGCATATATGGATAGTAAGTTGAGTAAAATTTTGGAATTGGTACAAAATGCTACTTCACAAAAAGCACCAACGGAATTATTTATCCGCAAGTTTGCGAAAATATATACCCCTATAGTGGTACTGTTAGCGGTCGCTATCTGTGTGCTGCCTTACTTTTTCGTAGCTGATTATGAGTTTAGGGATTGGTTGTACAGGGCTTTGGTATTCTTAGTTATTTCTTGTCCTTGTGCCTTAGTAATCAGTATTCCATTGGGTTATTTCGGTGGCATTGGAGCAGCGAGCAAAAACGGAATACTGTTCAAAGGAAGTAACTTTTTAGATAGCCTTTCCAATATCCAAAATGTGGTAATGGATAAAACGGGTACAATGACAGAGGGTGTTTTCAAGGTTCAAGAAGTGGTATTTGACAAAGCGTTCAATCAAGATGAAATTTTGCAATTGGTCAATGTATTGGAAAGCCACAGTACGCACCCCGTAGCGACAGCTATTCACGAATACGTGGGGGAACTGGATAATACAATCCGCTTAGAAAATACAGAGGAAATTGCTGGACACGGGCTGAAATCAACCGTAAATGGTAAAGACTTGTTGGTTGGAAATTTCAAGCTGATGAACAAGTTTGGAATACAATACGACTTAGATCCGAACAGCATCGTTTATACGACCATTGCCGTTGCTTACGATAACAAATTTGTCGGTTACATTACGATTGCCGACAGTATCAAAGAAGATGCAGAGAAAACCATCCGTTTATTGCATAAACTCAATGTGAAAGCAACTATGCTTAGCGGAGATAAAAGTACAGTGGTAAAGTATGTAGCGGAGCAGTTGGGGATAGATAATGCTTTTGGGGATTTATTGCCCGAAGATAAAGTAAACAGGGTTAAAGAAATTAAAGCCAAAGGCGAAAGCGTTGCTTTCGTCGGCGACGGCGTGAACGATGCTCCCGTTGTGGCGTTGAGCGACGTAGGTATCGCAATGGGCGGTTTGGGAAGCGATGCCACTATTGAAACGGCAGATGTGGTCATACAAGACGATAAGCCGAGCAAAATCCCAATGGCAATCAATATTGGAAAAAAGACAAAGAAAATCGTTTGGCAAAATATCACATTGGCATTTGTGGTAAAAGGAATTGTATTGGTGCTTGGTGCAGGTGGATTGGCTACAATGTGGGAAGCCGTTTTTGCTGATGTGGGCGTGGCGTTATTGGCTATTCTTAATGCGGTACGAATACAGCGGATGAAATTTTAAAGGACGTCAATTTATAAGTATTGAAAAGAAAACAGAAAATACGCAAAAAGAAATATATAAAGGTATTCAACCGAAGCGACTTAATGTCTTTGGACATCAGTGACGACAACCTTGTTGATGTAAGAACCATTTAAGTAGGTTGAAGTATGCTTCTGAAAACCCCGTAACCGGGCGTATGGGTGTATTCAATATGGGACGAAATATCAGTGTTAAATTAATAATGAATTTCTGATTCGATATTATTGAGTGAAAGATTTAAAAGAACGCTAGCAGGAAATGTAACTGACACTATAATGCTCATGGAATAAAAATAAATGGCGGATAAGAGAAACTTATCTGCCATTTATTTCAAAAAAAACGAACCGGTTTGAAAAATACCATTATCTTTGCAATAGTTTTTTTGTTTTTTACATGTTAAAAAGGATAAACATATTAATGATTATATGCTTATTGGGCTTTTTTATAATCCCAATGCAATCCTATGCGTGTAAATCGCATTCCAAAGAAATTGTTATCAAGGAGAAGTCATGTTGCAGTGCCAACAAGCAGCATCATTCAGAAGATCAATGTGAGAAAGACTGCTGTAAGTCTAAGGATGACACGAGCAATGAATGCTCTGGAAATTGTGGACCTACGTCCTGCCACAGCTCTTCTAATAGTTTTTCTGCAACACCCCCATTTTTTAGGAACGCTCAAAATCCTGTTTTTTCTAAAAGTAAAAAATCATACCCTTTATACAAAGAACCCTTTTATTCTACAGGGGAATCTTCCATTTGGCAACCGCCTAAAATAAGTTAAATTAGTACTGTATAGCCATAGGTGTGCGAAATCGGTTGATTTTGCACCTATCCGCAATACATGTTTTATTAAAAGCCAGATCTGGCTTTTGATTATTTACCATTTTTAATACTTAATAAGGTTCCAAATGAAATCAATATCAAAAATATTGATGGTAATCACCGTATTACTATCCGCAGCAAACAGCTTTGCGCAAAACCAGAACGAGCAACATCACAACCATGGTGGAACAGCTCAAGCAAAGAATATTCCATCACAAAATTTATCACAATTACATGCCGTATTTGACAAGTATTTTTCCATAAAAGATGCTTTGGTAAACGCAGATGTAAATATAGCATCTTCAAATGCTACTGAATTAGCCACAGTTATTAAAACAGTGGATATGGGTGAACTTTCTCCCAAAGAGCATACCGTATGGATGAAGGTCATGAAGGAACTGTCTTTAAACACAGAAAACATCTCGAAATCGAAAGACGTCGTAAAGCAACGGAGGGCATTTGCCCTACTTTCTAAGAATGTCTATGAATTGGCAAACGCATCAAAGCAAAAAACAACTATGTACTACCAAAACTGCCCGATGTACAACGATGGCAAAGGTGCAACTTGGTTAAGTAAAAGTACGGATATCAAAAACCCGTATTACGGTTCAAAAATGCTGACCTGCGGTAGTACTATTGAAAAATTAAATTAGTCAGCCATTATGAGATGTCTATTGATTGGGATCGTTACTTCTATTGTAGTCATATTTAGTTCATGCAACAATAACCCTACACTAAAGGTGCAAGACAATACATATACTTCAAAAAGCTCAAATACAAATACCCGTGGCCACAATGCCTTTGAAATGGGCGATGTAGTTCCGTCGGAAGAGGTATGCATGGTCAACAATGAATACATGGGCAAAAAACAATTTGAGGTAAATTTTGAAGGAAAAATATATTACGGATGTTGCCAGATGTGTAAAGAACGTATTCCAAAAGATCCTTCTACACGCGTTGCCATAGATCCATTTTCCAAAAAGCAGATAGATAAAGCGACTGCTATAATAGCAATTACCGGCAACAACGGGGAAGTATCATATTTTGAAAATAATACTACATATACAAATTACATAAATCAATTTTAATTATTAAAAACAGAAATCATGACAATGAAACATTTATTTGTAGGCTTACTAGCCTCATCCGTATTGACCTTGGCAGCATGCAATGGCGCTTCTGAAAAAAAATCAGAAAGCGACGTCCATACTGAAACAACGGTATCCAACGAAAGCAACGCTGCAAGCGACCAGGGAACTTTTTCGGAACTTTTTTCCCATTACCAGCACCTGACTTTTGCTTTGTCTTCCGATAATGATAAAGAAGCCGCAAATGCAGCTAAAGGCATGCTGGAAGCACTCCCCAAGATTAATACCGAGGGCTTTAGTGCAGAACAGAAAAGCACCTTCGATGACATCGCTGCTGATATTCAGGAACATTCGGAGCACATAGGTGATAACATAGGCAATATCGCTCATCAAAGAGAACATTTAGTGATCTTGAGCAAGGATTTTTATGATATAACAAAAGAATTCGGCACCGAAAAGCCCATGTACAAGATTTTTTGCTCGATGTACGATGACAACAAAGGAGCATATTGGTTAAGCGATAGCAAAGAGGTCAAAAACCCTTACTATGGTGAAGATATGCTAACATGTGGTGAAGTTCAGGAAGAACTGAAGTAAAAACGCTGATTAAGATTTGAAATTCAAATATCAGGTACCGGTCGATTTCTGTAGCCTGGTATCTGATATTAAAATGTAAACAATGTATATGTTATGCTTAAAAAAATTATCAAATATTTTTTGGAGAACCGAGTAATAACACTGTTATTACTTGTGGTTGTCCTTATATGGGGGCTGATTACAGCGCCCTTTAATTGGCATCAAAATGCGTTGCCGAGCGATCCTGTGCCGGTCGATGCGATTCCGAACATTGGGGAGAACCAGCAAATTGTTGCGACCGAATGGATGGGGAGGTCTCCCAAAGATATACAGGAGCAGATTACCTATCCACTCACGACCTCCTTACTGGGCATCCCCGGCGTAAAAACAATCCGGAGCAGTTCGATGTTCGGCATGTCCTTCCTCTATGTCATTTTTGAAGAGGATGTTGAGTTTTATTGGAGCCGTTCCCGTATTCTGGAAAAACTGAATTCATTGCCTGCCGGCACATTACCATCCGATGTAACGCCCACGCTCGGGCCGGATGCCACTGCTTTGGGGCAGGTCTTTTGGTATACACTGGAGGGACGCAATCCCGAAACCGGAAAACCTACAGGAGGCTGGGACCCCGATGAGCTGCGCACGATTCAGGATTTCTATGCCAAATATAATTTGGCAGCATCGGAAGGGGTTTCCGAAGTGGCTTCCATCGGAGGTTTCGTAAAAGAATACCAAGTCGATATCAATCCAGATGCGATGCGCGCATACAATGTATCCGTAATGGATATCATGTCGGCTATCCAAAACAGCAACCTGGATATCGGTGCAGAGACGATCGAAATAAACAAAGCGGAATATCTGGTGCGTGGATTGGGCTACCTTAAAAGTGTCCAGGATCTTGAAGATGCCGTAGTGGCTGTGCGCAATAATGTTCCCGTAAAGATAAAAGACGTTGGGTTTGTCAATTTGGGACCCTCCACACGACGCGGTGGATTGGATAAGGAAGGCGTGGAAGCAGTTGGCGGTGTAGTAGTTGCCCGGCATGGAACCAACCCCATGGAAGTCATCAATAATGTCAAGGCGAAGATCAAAGAAATGGAGGCAGGTTTCCCTCAAAAAACATTAGAGGATGGGACTATTTCAAAAGTCACCGTCGTTCCGTTTTATGACCGCTCGGGTTTAATCCAGGAAACCATCGGGACGCTGGAAAATGCTTTAGCACACGAAATCCTGATCTGTATTATCGTTGTGATCGTGCTGGTGATCAACCTGCGAGCATCGATTCTTATATCCAGTATCTTGCCCATTGGCGTACTGGCGACCTTCATAATCATGAAACAAATGGGGGTCGAGGCGAATATCGTTGCCCTTTCGGGAATCGCCATTGCCATTGGGGTCATGGTGGATGTGGGGATTGTCTTTATCGAAAGCATACTACGCCATATGGATGAAGAAAAAGCCAAGGGTGTTGAGAGTCGGGGGAAAGCCTTTGTAAACTTGATTTCCACCGCTGTTGCGGAAGTGTCGGGTGCTTTGTCAACGGCGATGCTCACCACGATCATCAGCTTTTTACCTGTTTTTATGATGGAAGCACAAGAAGGTAAGTTGTTCGGTCCCTTGGCATACACCAAAACCTTTGCTTTGGTTTCAGCCTTTGTGTTAGGCATTATTATCTTGCCAACACTGGCTTATTATATATTTTCAATCCGTATCAATGGGAGTAAAGTTCGCCGGATAGCCAACTACGTTTTGGTAGTTGCCGGTATCGCTCTTTGGATCTATACAGGTGTTTTTGTCGCGTTCGCATTGACTTTGATCGGAGTCAACAACCTGTTTACACCAAGATGGAAAGGAGAAAAAATTGCCAACTACGTTAATGTTGCTATCACACTTTTTGTAGCGATGTATTACCTGACGGTTGAGTGGCTGCCACTCGGCACGCAGGCAAGCACCACACTTAACTTTGTGTTCGTATTCTTTGCCATTGGTTCCATCCTGGGAATGTTATGGGCATTGGTGATCTATTATGAACAGATTCTTCGATGGTCACTTTCCAACCGGTGGAAATTCATGGCCATCCCTATCATTACTTTATTATTCGGAATGTTAGCATGGATGGGCGTAGAGAAGAGTTTTGGTTTTGTTGCAAATGGCTTCGAAAAGACAGGTTGGAAATCATTTCGGGAGACTGCCTTCTGGCAAAAATCCACCGAAACATTTCCCGGTATCGGGGAGGAATTTATGCCAAGCCTCAATGAAGGTTCTTTCCTTTTGATGCCCACCAGTATGCCGCATACTGGGATTGAACAAAACCTGCAATTGATCAGAACACTTGATAAACGTATTCAAAACATACCGGAAGTCGAACTTATCGTAGGAAAATGGGGCCGTGTGAATTCTGCACTTGATCCGGCTCCTACACAGATGTTTGAAAATACGATCAATTATATCCCGGAATTTTATCTGGATGAAGACGGGCATCGTGAAAGGTTCAAGGTAAACAGTTCCGGAGAATTCGTGTTGAAAGGTGACAAGACCTATGCTGTTTCCGATGGTTTCCGTTCCATACCACGGGACAGTCTGATTGAAGATAAAAGCGGAAAATTTTTCCGCAGATGGCGTCCTGAAATTAAAAAGGCCGACGATATATGGCAAGAGATCGTCAATGTTTCCCATCTGCCCGGATTGACTTCCGCTCCTAAGTTGCAACCGATAGAAGCGAGAATGGTAATGCTTTCTACGGGAATGAGGGCTCCGATGGGGCTAAAGGTTTCGGGTCCGGATCTGGAGTCGATTGAAATCGGTGGCAAGGCCTTGGAAGCAGCCTTAAAGGATGTTCCATCTGTTATGCCATCGACCGTTTTCTACGACAGGGCTGTTGGCGCACCCTATATCGAAATCCATCTGAACCGGGATAGAATGGCCAGATACGGTATTACCGTTGCCGAGCTTCAGGAAGTAATCAGTGCGGCAGTCGGCGGTATGACGTTGACCACTACAGTCGAAGGCCGGGAACGGTTTCCCGTTCGCCTGCGCTACCCACGAGAATTACGGGATGACCCGGATGCGTTGCGAAAAATAATCATTCCGACAGCTACAGGAGCTCAGATTCCATTGGGGGATGTGGTGGATGTTGAATATGCCAAGGGCGCTCAGATGATCCAAAGTGAAAATACCTTTTTGTTGGGTTATGTAATCTTTGATAAAAAAAGTGGCATAGCGGAAGTCGACGTAGTATACGAAGCGGATCAACTCCTAAAGGAAAAAATAGCGTCTGGAGAACTGGATTTACCCAACGGGGTGACGTATAAGTTTGCCGGAAATTATGAACAGCAAGAACGTGCCGCAAAAAGGCTAATGCTTATTATACCACTGAGTTTGTTAGCCATTTTAGTAATTCTCTACTTTCAGTTCCGAACGGTTACAGCATCGTTAATTCATTTTTCCGGTGTTTTTGTAGCTCTTGCAGGAGGTTTTATTTTGTTGTGGCTTTACGGACAGCCTTGGTTTATGGATTTCTCTGTCGGAGGGACAAATATGAGGGATCTGTTCCAGATGCACAGCATCAATCTCAGCATTGCCGTTTGGGTAGGATTTATCGCCCTGTTCGGACTGGCGACGAGTGATGGTGTATTAATGGGAACATACATCCACGATACATTTGAAGCACGGAACCCCAGAACAAAAGATGAAATACGGGAAGCAGTCATATACGCAGGCTTAAAGCGTGTCAGACCGGCAGCGATGACCACTGCTACAGCACTGATCGCCTTACTGCCTGTCCTGACCTCTACCGGTAAAGGTGCGGAAATCATGGTACCAATGGCCATCCCGACTTTCGGCGGCATGCTGATCCAATCCATGACCATGTTTGTGGTTCCAGTATTCCAGTGCTGGTGGAGGGAATCTGCCACTAAAAAAGAAAATAGAAAAAATAATAAAAATATAGCGAATGAAAACGAATAAGATAAATCGGTATATAACCGTGGCTGTATTAACAAGCTTAAGCATTTTTTCGCAAGCTTTAGCCCAAGACTACCCCACCGATTCGCTGTCCTATTATATACAAGTCGCAATCGAAAATAATCCGGGTGTAAAATCACAAAAGTATGCGCATGAGGCATACCTTGAAAAAATTCCGCAAGCCGGAGCATACCAAGACCCCGAATTGTCCATGGAAGCATATACGATGCCTATGGAAATTATAGGAGGGCGTTCTATTGGAAATGTGAGCTTGATGCAAATGTTTCCATGGTTCGGCACGAGAAAAGCAGCTCGCACAGAGGCTACACATATGGCCAATATGCAAGATCAACAGTATCGGGAAGCCATAAATAATCTGATCCTTCAGGTCAGCACACAGTGGTACACGATGCAAAAATTGAACGAGCAACTCAAGAATAATCAGGAAAACCAAGTGTTTCTAAAACAATTGGAACAATTGGCAATACGGAAATTCTCTGCGCCCTCAAGCACCTCACAATCAAGTGTAGCACCCGTCGTAAGCAGTAATACGCCTTCCTCACCAACCAGATCTAGTGCTTCATCGGGTATGGGAGGGATGAGTATGGGAGGAGGCAATTCAGCTCCTGCTACTAATCAGAATATGAGTATGCCGTCCGGTGGTGGCATGGGAGCAATGGAAGGTGGCTCCGGATCGGGTATGTCAGAGGTGCTTCGTATCCAATTGGAAATTGTCGAAATTGAAAATAACATTGAAAGTTTACATGCTCAGATTAAAGCCGAAAAAGCAAAATTCAATGCATTGTTGAATCGGGAAGCAACTGAAAAGGTCATGCTGGGACAAGAGATCCACAAGCTGAATTTTTTATATAGCGAGGAAGAGGCACTAAGGGTTATTGAGGCAAACAACCCCATGCTTGAAATGATTGCCGAAGAAGGCTTGGCATTTAAGGCAAAAGCGGAAATGGATCGGAAAATGAGTTATCCCATGATTGGTATCGGTGTGGAATACATGGTTGTGGGAAGGACGAATAATTCAATGCTGGCCATGGACGGGATGAACGGTAAGGATATGGTCATGCCTATGGTTTCAGTGAGCCTGCCACTCTTCCGTAAAAAATACAATGCCCAGCAAAACGAAAGCAGGCTATGGCGAAAATCAAGCGAAGAGAACTTTAAAAACACCTTCAACACTTTGAAAAGCGAGTTTTACAGTCTCAAAAGCCAACTGGATGATGCTCAGCGTGCCATCGAGCTGTACGAAAAACAAACTACGCTCGCCCAAACGACATATAACCTGATCGTAAAAGAGTTCGTTACAGGCAAAAGTGACTTGACCAACGTTATTCAGGTGCAGCGGCAATTATTGGATTATCAGCTTAGGAAAGCTGAGGCCCTTGCCAACTATAATACGATGGTTGTGTCAATAAAAAAATTATTAGCAGACCATAAATAATGCAATTATTTTGAAATTCTTAGCAATGAATAAACTGAAAAATATTTTTAGAAATAAGGCGGTAACTTACGGGGTTATATTATTGTCCGGACTACTGCTTGGCTGGGCGATATTTGGCGGGAATTCGTCCCATGATCACAGCCATGACCTTGAAATGGAAGTGACCGAGGACGGGGAAACAGTATGGACTTGCTCCATGCACCCCCAGATCAGAATGGATAAACCGGGGAAATGCCCGATATGTGCAATGGATCTAATTCCCTTGAAATCATCCGGGGGAGGTGATGATGTAATTGACGATGACGCCATCCAGATGTCAGAAGAAGCCATAGCATTGGCGAATATCCAGACTTCGATTGTCGGCCACCAAGACGCTGTTAAAGATGTCCAACTGTATGGGACTATTCAGGTGGACGAACGTTTACAACAATCCCAAACATCGCATGTCAATGGCCGTATTGAAAATCTTTACGTAACCTTTACTGGCGAGTCGGTAAGAGAAGGACAACTGATAGCCAAAATCTATTCGCCTGATTTATTGACGGCGCAGCAAGAATTGCTCGAAGCTGCAAAATTGCAGGATATGCAGCCCCTCCTATTGGATGCCGCGAAAGAGAAGCTGAGTTTATGGAAGGTGTCAGAGGATCAGATAAGCAAAATATTGACATCCAACGAAGTTTCACCCTACGTCAATATATATGCGAATACAAGTGGTGTTGTCATAGCAAAAAATGTAAACCCGGGCGATTATATCGGCCAAGGGAGCGTCTTGTACACCATTTCAAACCTTTCCAAGTTATGGGCGGTTTTTGATGCGTATGAAACAGATCTGCCATTTCTAAAGGTGGGAGATCAGCTGGAATATACATTACGGAGTTTGCCCGGAAAAGTCTATAATGGGCGGATTGCCTTTATTAACCCTATCCTTGATGCCAATTCAAGAACGGCAAAAATCAGGGTCGAAGCCGATAACCGGGATCGCAATCTCAAACCTGAAATGTATGCAACAGCAAGGATCACTGCTCCTTTAAAGGGCTACAACGATGAGTTGGTCATTCCCAAGTCGGCGGTTTTATGGACAGGGAAGCGCTCCATAGTTTACGTAAAACAGCCAAATACATCCACGCCTGCTTTTAAACTTCGGGAGATCGTCTTGGGCCCCTCATTGGGCGACCAATATGTTGTTATGTCGGGGCTGGAAAATGGCGAGGAAATCGTGACCAAGGGAGCTTTCACCGTTGATGCAAGTGCCCAGCTGGAAGGTAAAATCAGTATGATGAATAACGATGGCGCAGCATCGGCTGCCGGACATCAGCATGGCGATGCTCAAACCAATGTCAATAAGACCCATGATATGTTGAAAGTATCAGGAAATTGTGAAATGTGCAAAAGCCGGATTGAGAAAGCGGCCAAAAGTGTCAAGGGGGTGATTTCCGCAAACTGGGATGTTAATGCCAAAGTTATCCATTTGGATTTCGATTCAAAAGTAACCTCAAAAAGTGCCATAAGCAAAGCTATTGCTAATGTTGGTCACGATACAGAGCTGGACAAGGCTCCCAAGGCGGTTTATGACGACTTACCGAGTTGCTGTCTCTATGACCGGGGATAATGGTACTTGATTAATATTAGATCATGAAAAAAAACGGAAAACGAACGAAAGCATACAAAGTAATTTTAACAGTTCTGTTAAGTGTGTTTGTGTTAATGCAATTTATAACCCCCCAAAGGAACCTATCCCCGGTTCCTGCGGGCCAGGTTTTTGTTGATTCATTTAAGGTCGATGCAAAAGTTAATGCAATCCTGTCGGTATCATGCTATGACTGCCATAGCAATAATACCCAATACCCTTGGTACACTAATGTTCAGCCTTTGGGTTGGTTCATGGCAGATCATATAACCGAAGGAAAAGAGAAATTGAACTTTGATGATTTGCCAAATTACAGCCCGAGAAGGATAAACTCAAAGTTTAGCCAGATTATTGAGCAAATCGAGAAAGGTAAAATGCCGTTGAGTTCATATACGTGGATGCATGGGGGTGCTCGTCTAAGCATGGAAGATAAGAAGCTGTTAGTTGAATACTTTAACTCGTTGATGGATAATGAATAAGTTTAGAGTGTTAATAGTACAGACGGTTCCTTCGGAAATAGACTCAAAACGTAAATTTTAATAACAGGAAAAGTGGAAAACCAATCTAATATCTTAAAATACAAACATCTCGGAATCTACACTCAAAACGAGAATGTAGTATATATGCATGAAAACTGCCACGTTTGTGCTTCAGAAGGCTTTGAGGCACTTACCCGAATTAGAATATCCACTGCAACGGACTCAATCGTAGCAAGTCTTAATGTAATTTCATCCAATCTTCTATTGACTGATGAAATTGGGTTATCGGACGCCGCAGCAAAAAAACTGAATGTTTCCCCAAATGAAACTTTGTATGTTTCACATTTGGAACCTATTAAATCTTTAAGCCACGTACGGGCAAAAATCTACAATCAGAAACTGGATTACTTGGCGTACAATGAAATCATTACGGATATAGTTCAGGGCAATTATTCCAATATCGACCTCACAGCATTTATCACCGCCTGTGCCGGAAATAGAATGGATCTTGATGAAATCACCTATCTTACAAAAGCCATGATTGCTTCTGGTATGCAATTGCACTGGAACAAGGAGATTGTTGTTGATAAGCATTGCATCGGAGGGTTACCAGGCAATAGAACAACACCGTTGGTAGTTGCCATTGTTACTGCCTTTGGCCTTACAATGCCCAAAACGTCTTCCCGTGCCATTACCTCGCCTGCCGGTACTGCAGATACCATGGAAGTATTTACCAATGTAACGCTTTCCCCTGAAAAAATAAAAGAAGTGGTTCATAAGGAAGGGGGGTGTATCGTTTGGGGTGGAACAGCCCAGTTAAGCCCGGCAGATGATCTGCTGATAAAAATCGAAAAAGCCCTCGATATAGATAGCGAGGGACAGCTAATTGCTTCGGTACTCTCAAAAAAAGCAGCGGCGGGTTCCACGCACGTTGTTATAGATATTCCTGTAGGTGAAACTGCAAAAATGAGAAGTACAAAAATGGCACAGACAAAGAGTATATGGGTGGTCTAAAATACATTTTGACCAGAAACATTGCCGCTACTACCCATTATGACAGCGATATGGGCTGGGGGTTCGGATTGAATTTGTCCTATTAAGTTTGACTTTCTATGAGGTCGGATTTAGAATCCGACCTCTTTTGATGAATTAAAAATGTTACTTAATGAGCAATTATTACGAGGAAATAATAAAGAAACTAGAAGATGAAATAAAAGAGGTGTCTCTTGAACTGGATGGTTCCATAGCTTTGTATGAAGTTATTATCGAGTTGATATTATCGAGACTTTCCGAAATAAAGGAATATACACTAAAAAATGGCTTTGATAGTATAAATGAAGAGATCCACTTTTTCAAATATCAAAAACCAGTCATTGTTTCAAAACTCATTTACTATAACGCTATCTATAAAATAGAGACAAAAAAACCTAATGATATAAAAGCTATTAGGAAATACATTAATGGTGAGCTAAGGAAACTCAAACGGTATTTTGAGAGTAACCTTGAATTCTATAAATATTACCGAACAGGCAGTTCATTTGTAGATGAAAAGTTATTTGTTCGGGGCAAACACGATATAAAGTTAAGTTTGGACACGGTTTATTTTGAAACCGACCACCGGTTTTCTACATCCCACGATTATAAGGCGGCAAAAATAATTGCCAATGACCTGATTCAAGTTTATCTTGAAGACCAACTTCACAACATAATCTATAAAGATAAATCAATAGACCTACCAACATTAAGTTGGACGGGAAGCAAAGCGGCTTTAACGGAATTGATTTACGGACTGCATTCTCAAGCCGTCTTCAATAATGGGAATACAGATATTATAACCATAGTCAGATTTTTTGAAAACAGTTTTAATGTTGATTTGGGCGATTTTTACCATACATTTTTGGAACTCAAAGCAAGAAAGCTGAACCGAACGAAATTCCTTGACAGCTTACGTGATGCTTTGATTAAAAAAATGGAAGAACAGGACGAAATATAAAATCAAAAGACGATTTTGTCGATCAGAGACTGTAAAATAAACTGTGTCAAGGATAATAAACAGAAGTATTATTTTTGACATAGTAATTATGAGTATTAAGGAAAGCGATTTTGATTTTGAGTCCATGAAGGACCTGGCCCTAGAACAGTTACGTAGTGGTGAATCACTTTATGGCAAGAACGGAGCTTTTGCTCCTTTAATGAAAAAGTTTTTAGAAGCAGCGCTAGAAGCTGAGATTGAGAGCCATCTGGATGAAGCTGAACGCTCTTGTGGTAATCGTCGTAACGGCAAGTCCAGCAAGCAGATTCGCACCTCAGATGGCACTATCGAGATCGATACTCCGCGTGACCGTCGGTCTAACTTCGAACCCCAGCTTATTAAGAAACGTGAGACGATTTTAGCTTTCTTCGATTACCGATAAGATCATTCCCCAGGTCAAGGAGTGGCAATCAAGAAGTCTAGACTCGCTTTATACGATTGTTTGGATGGACGCCATGCACTACAAAGTAAAAGAAGACCATCGGTTTGTTTCGCGGGCAGTATACAATATTCTTGGCATTGATCGAAATGGACATAAGCATCTGATAGGGATGTATGTTTCGGAGAATGAGGGAGCTAACTTTTGGTTGAGCGTATTGACTGATTTACAAAATCGAGGCGTAGAGGATATCTTAATTGCTTGTATCGATAATTTAAAAGGGTTTTCCGAAGCGATACAGAGTGTTTTTCCCGACACCGAAGTACAGACCTGTGTAGTACATCAAATCCGAAACAGCCTAAAGTATGTAGCCAGTAAGGATCAAAAGGAGTTCATGAACGATCTAAAACCCGTATATAGGGCCGATACGTTGGATCTAGCCGAGCTTCGGATGGATGAACTTCAGGATAAATGGGGTGAAAAGTATCCTGTGGTCATTGAATCCTGGCGACGCAACTGGGATCGTCTGACCACCTATTTCCGATACGATAAATCCATCCGAAAGTTGATATACACGACTAACACGATCGAAGGATTTCATCGCCAAGTGCGTAAGGTCACCAAAACTAAAGGTGCATTCACCTCCGATATAGCGTTATTGAAATTGATTTATTTAGCACATAACAACATTAAGAAGAAATGGACGATGCCACTAGCCAATTGGGGAACAACAGCACAGAAATTAGCAATTTGGTTTCCGGGAAGAATGGTGTTAGATTTGCAATAAGAAAAATGGTTGAATTACCGCCCCGCGGGGCGGTAATTCAACCATTGACACAGTTTATTTTACACTCCCGTCGATCATTATTCGGCGAAGGAGCCAGTCCATTTTCCTCTTTCCCTAACTATCGTTTACAAATGGAAACGGTCCTGAAATTCTTTACCCAGTTTGAATTCATTGGAGGTTTTTAGACTTCTACCAATAATGAGATTATACCGCCGTTGCCATTTGCTCACAAGCTTCTGCGCATTTGTAGCAAGCATCCGCACACTCTTTGCAATGTTGCATATCATGCTTAGCACATTCATCTCCACACGCTCTACAAATCTCCGCACATAGCTTGCAAAGGTGACGGCTATATTGGCTTCCCAAACTCATGAGTTCGGCTGCGGCTCTACATATGGCTGCACATTCCAGATCAAGCTGGATACATCGAGCCATCATTTTTACATTGTCCTCTTGCAAGCAAGAAGCTGCACAATGGTTACAAGCTACAGCACAGGCGTAGCATTCGTCAATACATTTTTGAAATTGTTGATGTGACATAATTTTATTGTTTAAAGTGAGAAATTATTTATCTATTCTTATTAGCTAATAACCAGGTTTGAATCTCCGAGATTTCCTGATCCTGTTTTTCAATAATATTTTTTGCCATTGTCTGCATAGCACTTTCGTGTCCGTAAATAAGTTCCAATTTTGCGTTTCCAATTGCATTTTGATGATGCTGAATCATCAACATGGCAAAATCGTGATCCGTGTCTCCATTAATGATTTGGAGATCTGTCACTCTGCCTGAGCGTTCCATATTTTTCATCTGCTCTGTAACAAATTCGGGAACATTTAGATGCGGTACGTGACCATTGAGAAATGTGGTTAATTCTTGAATCTCAGCCTTCTGGTCTTTAATTATTTTCTGGGCCATCTCCCTCATTTGCGCATCATCGCCGGATTGCAGTTCCTTATTTGCCATGTCGATCGCTCCCTGATGATGCATTCGCATCATCAGAGCAAAAGCATTATCAGGGTCGGGGGGCATTTGCATGGCCATCATCTCATCCATCATGTTGTGCATGATAGTCATCATTTCATTGTCATCGTGATTCTGGATTTTGATTTTGTTGATATCGTCCTTATCGCACGCTTGGATAAATAACAGTATTCCTGCTATTGCCATTATTTTTATCGCTAATTTCATAGATGTATATTATTATTATCAATTTCCTTTTCTCTTTTAATAATGAAATGTTAAAGACTTTTTTTGATAGAACACATAGACAGAACAACATACAATTCAATTTGTTTGATTTTTTGGATTCAAAACGAGCTACAGATAAGATATGTGGGTGTAAGATTATTTCTGTAATGTAGTGGTTTATGCTACTATTTATTCATCAATTTTGAAATGAATCACAGTCCAGAAATAAATTGAACGAACCTGAGATGTTGTGATTAGGAAAATGTATGAATGGGTAAATGTTTTTACAATACTCCCCGTGACATATAAATACTTTTTGTCGGTACTACGCTTTCCATAGCCTTTGGATTTTCTTGCTGCTTTTCGACTTGTTCTGTAGAATTTTCTATTGGTTCCGGAGTGTTAGATAACTGTATTTTCCGCTCAATTGCCGCCAACTCCGTTTTGAGTTCGCTAAGTCGGTTTTCTTTTGTCCACGTACCATTGATTACTTCCTTAAGTATTGGAATGTTTTTTTGGAAATCTGCCATATTCTCCTGTTCTTTTCTGATATAGGTGGGCAGCTTTTCCAATGCTTTAATAAAATTTAGTGAAGCTGTTTCGGGATCTTTTGCCATTACACCATTGTTGAATGTATATTTGATAGTACCCTCACCTTGAATAAAAAAACGGTTTACACGAATATCCACCCCCTCTTTTTGTGACATTTCCGTTTTTACCAAAAGTTGAAAGCCATACAGATTACCGATTTCTTCATAATCCCCACCCGTTCGGGATTTGTCGGCAAGCTGATTGAGCTTTGCACCGATTTGTTTTATATCCGCATTGGGCGACAAAACGTCTAATTTAATAAGGTTGGCAACGGAACCGTCAGTGTTTTTTTGGATACGTCCCTGCAAATTATTCCAATCAAGGCTCATACGGTCATAGCGGGATTGGGCTTTTCCAAGTTCTGCCTCATAATCTTCCAGTTTGTACTTGGCACTTGATTTTGAACGATTGAACGATTGCCTTTCGCTTTCCAATCCGGCAATCTGTTTCTCTATTTTAGCTTTGTCCAAAAGGTCGGTATTGCCCATAAGGATAGCTACATATTCCGAGAAATTCATACCCGACTTTTCATCCATACCACCTTCGTCAATCGTCCGTTTACCAAGATTGTTGGATTTTAATTGGTCAATAAATAGCTGTTTGTTGTGCAGCAGGTTGAACTTATAACTATCCAGCGATTTTTCAACGGCATAGATGATTACATCCACTTTATTGTCGTTAAAATGCTTGGCAATCTCATTGCCTTTGCGGATAGCCCTACCGTCCCTTTGCGCAAGGTCGGACGGTCGCCACGGCGTATCTAAATGGTGTACGGCAACGGCTCTTTTCTGTGCGTTCACACCTGTACCGAGCATACTCGTAGAACCGAAAAGGACACGGATTTTGCCCTCGTTCATTCCTTTGATTAGCTCTTTTCGTTGCTTGTCATTCTTCGCTTCCTGTATAAAGCGGATTTCGTGTGCAGGTATGTCGTGGTCTTCCACGAGCTTACGTTTGATTTCGGAGTAGATATTCCACTGATTTGGCTTGTATGTTCCCAAATCCGAGAAGATGAACTGCGTGCCTTTCTGTGCATTGAATTTATTGTAATATTTAGCAATATTATCTGCACAATGGGAAGCTTTGTTATCGGCGTGGTCTTGGTAATGGGGGCTTACCATTCGCATATCCAAAGACATCTTTCGAGCGTAGTCCGTAGCGATAAGCATTTTTGCTTTTTCTTCTTTTTTAGATAGCGGTTTTCTGCCAAGTAATTCCCCTTTGCCTGATTTGGCAAACTCCATCAGCTTTTCAATAAACTTCTCCTGGTCTGGAGTTGGAGGTATGTTGTAAAATATCTCGTTCTTTTCGGGACGGTCTATTCCAATCATTTCGGCGGTACGGTAATCCGTGATTTCGGAGTAGAATTGAGCGAGTTCCGGCACTTTGATAAAGTAGCGGAAACGCTCTTTTGCCACGATATTATTGGCGACCGAAAACTCATAATCGGTTGTTTTCTTTGCGTAGATTGCCGCCCACGCATCAAACGAGTTAATGCCCTGTTTTGCCAAAGCCCTTGGTCGCAGGTATTTGAACAACAGGTACAATTCGGTCAGTGAATTGCTGATAGTCGTACCCGAAAGGAAAGTTGCCCCCATATCCGCATCGGTACGTTCCTGTATAGTCCGTATAGCAAACAAAAGATTCAGTGCCTTTAGGCTTCCCTGTTGATTGCCCAATCCTGCAACCCTTGAATGCCTTGTGTTGAAAATCAGGTTTTTGAATTGGTGGCTTTCGTCTACAAATAAATGGTCGATACCCATCATCTTGAAGTCCACAATATCATCTTTGCGGTTTTCAATGTCGTGTTGCAGGGTTTTCAGCTTGACTTCGAGGTTTTCTTTCTGTTTCTCTGCTCCGGCGAGCATACCCCGGGTTACTTCATCGCCCTGACTTCGCAAAACGTCAAGATTTTCCTCCACACTGTCCAGTTCGGATTGCAGGATTTCCTTTTGTATTTCGGGCGATTGGGGTATCATTCCGAACTGGTCGTGGGTCAATATCACACAATCCCACTCGTTGTTCTTAATATCTCCGAAAATCCGCAGTCGTTTTTGGGGCGTAAAATCATCAATGCCCGGATAGAGTATTTTAGCGTGCGGATAGGCGGTGCGGTAGGCTTCGGCAATTTCAGGTATATTCGCTTTCAACCCGATAATCATCGGTTTGTGAGCCAGTCCCAAACGCTTCATTTCCTGTGCACCCGTGCACATTATCAACGTCTTTCCGGCACCTACTTCATGGTCGCAGATAGCACCGTTATTGAGCTTTATTATCCAGACAGCATCCTTTTGGCTTGAATACAGGTCTTCAATACCCAATGCTTTTCGGTCCAATTCCGGAAACACCTGATGGGAACCGTCGTAGTGCGGTCGGACAAAACAGTTAAAGGTGTCGTTGTATTGGTCAGTCATCCTTATCTTGAACTCATCGTTTTGGGCGTGGAGCCAATCGTTAAAGGAGGTTCGGATTTCGTCAATCTTGGTATTCGCCATTTGTATGGCTTCCATATCCCGTACCTTGACATTCTTTCCGTCAACCTGTACCGTTTTGGAAATATCGGGTGTGGTATTGACAAGGGCGTGCTTGAGCAGGGCAATCCCGTCATACGTCCGGCTTTGGGCTTTGACCGCATATTTATCCCATATATGGACATTTTTCTGTTTGCAGGTGACGGAAAAATCATCGGCACTGTCCGAATAGTGGATTTTCACATCTGCGTCGAACAGATGCGATGCAAATCGGGCGTAGATGCCAGTGGGTATCCAGCGTTCGCCCAGATTAAAATCGAGTTCCTCAAATTCGATACGTCTTGGTCGGGCTTCTTCCAAAACGGTAAGGCTTTCTTTAGCTTGGGTATCATCGGGATTGCTTTCGAGGTAATCTCTTATTTCGTTGGCTTTCTCCACTACATTGCCCGCAACCCAGCGTTCGAATATTTCATATTCCTTTTGCAATGGATTGTAGTAGATGAGACCGTGTAAGGCTTCTTTCAAAGCATCAGCAGGCATACCGCTGATTTCGGACATAAAGTCCAAATCCACGCTTCCGTATTTGTTCAGCGAAGCCGATAACGCTTCTTCGGGATTGTCCGTTGCAATGGTTGCGGTAGAAAAACTTACAGGACGGCTGAATATATCTGCCTTATGGATTACACCACCAACGACACGCTCCAGATAGGGCATTTCTTTGCCTACACTGTCTGTTTTGATGAGCTTGATATTGTCCGCACTGTTGAGATTTCCGTACCTTTTGACAAAAGCATCGTATAAGCGGTTAAGGTTTTCCCTTTCTTCCTTGTGTTCTGAATGTTTCTCGGCTTCTTTTTGGTAGAGGTCGATATAGGTATCACGAACTTGGATATATGCTTCGGCTCTTGCTTTTTGCAAAGACGGTAACTGCAACGGGTGGAATATTGCCCTTGCATCACTTTTATCCACTTCCTGCAAATAGCCGACCCAACCGTTATCTACGACAAGGCAATCGTTACGGTGAAACTGTTGGAGTTCGTCACTGTACGGAGCAGGTTCGGGAACAGTAGCAGGTACGGTACCGGCTGACTTATCGGCTTGGCCATTACTGTTTGCCTGTGAAAATAAATCGCCGATTGTTTTCTGTTTTGTGCCATTGGTTTGTAAGGTTTTATTGACCGTGCCGTTTGATGCTGGAGATGTATAGGACTGTTGCATCGCTCCGCTAAAGAGGTCGGTTTGCCGACCTCTTGGGGTACGTTTTCTTTTTGTCGTTTGTCTTTTGGCTTGGGTGGTTTTCTTTGGCGGGGTAATAACCGCTACGGTTTCATTTACATTTTCAAACAGGTCGAAAATGCTTAGCTGTTTTAATTCCTGCTGGCTTTCCTGTACAATGGCTGGTGCAGTAAAACGCGGTCGTTCGGGTTGTATGATTTCGGGTTCAGTAGCCGGAGGTGCCGGCGTTGGCGTAATCGGAATTTGTACGATAGGTTCATCGTTGCTTTCGCCTTTGTACAAATCAAAATTCAGGTGCTTTCCAAAATCTTCGGAAAGCATTTGCTTCAAATCTTTGGCAATCCCCGCAACACCGTCTTTATGCGTATAGATAATTGCAGGTTTTCCGTATGGGTCGGTATCTATCTTACGGTCGGTATGTATGACCCTCGTACCGTCACGGAAAAAAGCATTGCTTGAAGTATCGTATTTGGTCTGCCTGCTTTGGCAAAACAGCTCTTCCAATTCGCTCAGAGGTTGTTTTGCCGTATTCTTTTGCAGGATAATCAGGTCGCTTCCGACTTCTGTACCTGCATATTCCGTGAACAGGTTGTTTGGCAATCGGACAACCGACACCAGATGGTTGCTTTTCATTAACGCCCTACGTATCGGCTCATTGTTGGGGCTGTTTAAAATTCCTTGCGAAGTAATAAATACCTGCAAACCACCCTCACGGAGCATATCGTTTCCTTTCAAAAAGAAATAATTGTGTATGCTACGGGCAGCCTGTATTTTTGCGGGGTCTTTGCTTCGGGAAAACGTAAGATCGAACACGGAAGTATCGCCAAACGGAATGTTGCTTGCAACAACATCATAGCTATTTTGTTCCTTTTCGGGGATTTCCTCAAAACCGCTCACACGGATATTGCTTTCGGGATAGAGGTGTTTTAGGATTTTGCCTGTCAGCAAATCTTTTTCATAGGCAGTTACTTTGGTTTGTTGGTTTTCGGAAAAGGATTGTATAAACGAGCCGATACCTGCGGAGGGTTCAAGGAATTTCTGAATATTTACATCGCTTTCCCGCAGGGTTTCGGAAATTGCATCAATTACCTGTGGAGGTGTATAAAAAGCCGTCAGCACGGAGCTTTTCATACTGTCCACGTATCGGCGGTATTGCTTATCGTCTTCGGACTTTTCTTTGAGCAGTTTGTGGAGTTCCAGCGTAATGGGGAATAAATCGTGTTCGGTTTTCCTCCAATGGTTGATATCTATTTCATTTGCTATGGGGTTCAATACGAATTTAAGACCGCCAAATCCGCTGTATTGTTTCATTGACAGTCTTTCACCCACGGTAGCGTTTCGTTGCTCTTTTTCCAATGTAAAGGCAATCCGCAGGGCTTCGATATTGTCCAAGAGATGCTGCCGTTTACTGAAGCCCATTTTCCTCAATCCATATTGCGATGGTTCCGGTTATCTCGGTATAGAGCAGGTCAAACTCATAACCGTAGGCAAAATCATCGGCTAGTTCATATTGGGCGAAAACATTCTCGCAAACAGGGAACATTTTCAGAGCGAACCGCCGCAGTTCCTCGTCTGCCATTAGGGTATCGAACTCATTGCATACTACCTGAAAAACCATATCAAACTTGGAGAAGTGCAAACCCTCAAAGAGTATGTAATTCGCTATCTCATTACATTGCTCAATGGCATTGCCGGAACGGAACGCATCCTCATAGGCATTGGCAGCCCACGAGGAACGCTGGTCAATAAATTTTTGGTTGCTGGCTTTTTCAGGGAAACTACTGTTCAGGAGTTCCTGTAGTCGTAAACGGAAATACGACAGGTCTTTTTGCTGTGTACTCATAATTAAATTTTGTTTAGAATTTTGCGTAAAACCTAAAATTAGAGCAGGGAGCAAGAGCCTTTGAAGAAGTGGCAGGGTTTGGCTTCGGGAGGCAGGATTTGGCAGAACAGTGTTTATTCAGATATCGTTATAGAGTTGTCCACTTCATTGACATATACGTCCGACCCATCAAAATCATCATCATCGTTTTGGGAACTTTGTCTTGTAAAAAGCTCCAGTCTGTCAACTTGCCCAAAAAGCCGAACAATACGCTTTCTGATTTTGTCAGGTTTTTCGGATTGTCTTCCACGGGGAGATATAAGCACCTGTGGAACATCTCTTGCATGTCTTTCAAGAGGTTTTCCCTTTGTGAACAGTAGGACGATTTCTGCATTTGCCCGTGTAATATATCCCATTCCAATAAAAACCCAATCATTGTTCCTGTTCGTTTTTTTTTCTTGCAACGGCTAAGGTATCAGCGAGAAGAAAAGGTCGACTGAAAGTGGCAGAGTTTGGCTTTGAGAGGTAGGGTTTTACCACACATAAGATTATTAAAAGAATTGATTGTTTTTTTACAAACCATATTATATCTAAATTTATTATCGTAATATTGCGATATATAAAAAACAAAGCATGGGACTTACTAAATCAGAAATATTCACGGACGAGCAAAACAGATTAGCTTCTCTATTTAAGGTTCTGGCACACCCTGCAAGGGTTGCCATACTTCAATATATCATTAACCAGAAAGCCTGTATCTGTAATGATCTGGTCGAGGAATTGGGATTGGCACAGGCTACGATTTCTCAGCATTTAAAGGAGTTAAAGAGTATCGGCATCATTCAAGGCACAATCGAGGTTAAATCTGTTTGTTATTGCATCGATAAAAATGTTTGGAAAAAAATCCAAGCAGATTTTAATTCATTCTTTGATCAGGAAGTAAAGGTAAACAAGTGCTGTTAGCCGTGTTTTTTTAATATTTAACATCGCTATATTACGATACAATATTTTAATAAATCATTTCAAAATTCAAAAACAATGAAACTATCAAACATCAAAGAAATCTTACCAACATTGGACAATGTTGAATTTCAATTAGCGGACGGAACATTTGTCCCCAAACATTTCCACGTTACGGAGGTAGGTATTGTTACAAAACATTTTATTGATTGTGGCGGAACGATCAGAAATGAAAAGGTCGTCAACTTCCAGTTGTGGAACGCCAACGATTTTGAACACAGGCTAAAGCCGACCAAACTATTGAACATCATCAAACTGTCCGAAGAAAAATTGGATATTCAAGATGCCGAAATAGAAGTGGAATACCAAAGCGAAACCATTGGCAAATACAATCTGGATTTTAACGGAAACCATTTTGTACTGAAAAACAAACAAACCGCTTGTTTGGCAAGTGATGCCTGCGGTATTCCTGCCGAAAAACAAAAAGTAGAATTATCAGAGCTGAACAGTGCTTGCTGTTCGCCTAATTCGGACTGTTGTTAAACCCTATAAACCAATCGTAATGTACAAGAATTTAGCTGAAACCATAAAGGGAATATCTGATGTTCAGACCGTAAGCGAAGAACGTAAAACCATATTGCAACCCTTGATAGACTTCGTACAACAAAAAGTAAGCAACGGACAGGTAATAAATCTCAATTTCATCTGTACACACAATTCACGAAGAAGCCATTTATCGCAGGTTTGGGCACAGGTGGCAAGTGTATATTACCATATCCCGAATGTATATTGCTATTCGGGCGGTACGGAAGAAACGGCATTATTTCCGAAAGTAGTGGAAACATTGAATGAACAGGGTTTTTCTGCTTTCAAAATTTCGGAAGCGGACAATCCTGTTTATGCTATTAAGTACAGTGAAAATGCTTTGCCGATTATCGGTTTTTCAAAAAAGTACGATAGCCCTTTCAATCCTGTATCGGCATTCACTGCCATTATGACCTGTTCACAGGCAGACGATGGCTGTCCTTTTATTGCAGGTGCAGAAAAGAGAATACCTATCACATTTGAAGACCCGAAGATTTCAGACGGCACAACAGAGCAGACAAAGATATATGCGGAAAGGAGTTTGGAGATAGCAACTGAAATGTTCTATGTTTTTTCAATGATTAAAAAATAACCAATGCAACCAAAACTAAAATTTCTTGACCGTTACCTTACCCTATGGATATTCCTTGCTATGGCATTTGGCGTAGGATTAGGATATTTCTTTCCCAACATTTCTAACGTAACAGACAGCTTGTCCGTAGGAACCATTAATATCCCGCTGGCAATAGGTTTGATACTGATGATGTACCCGCCATTGGCAAAGGTGGATTATACAGTATTGCCCAAAGCGTTTAAGGATAAAAAAGTAATTGGAATATCTTTATTCCTCAATTGGGTAATCGGTACGGTAATGATGTTCGGGTTAGCCGTTCTGTTTTTAAGGAATGAACCCGATTATATGACGGGATTGATTTTGATAGGATTGGCAAGATGTATCGCAATGGTAATTGTATGGAGCGACCTGGCAAAAGCCAACAGGGAATATACGGCACTATTGGTAGCGTTGAACAGTGTCTTTCAGATATTGAGTTACAGTTTTTTGGTTTGGCTTTTTATCAACGTATTGCCGAGTAAATTAGGATTAGCCAATTTCAATGTAAATGTATCAATGAAAGACGTTACCGAAAGCGTGTTGATATACTTGGGTATTCCTTTTTTTACAGGTTTCGTGAGCCGATATGTTCTTATAAAATCAAAAGGCATTGAATGGTACAATAGAAAATACATACCGGCAGTATCACCTATTACACTTTACGCATTATTGTTTACCATTGTACTGATGTTCAGTTTGAAAGGCGACAAGATATTGGAGTTGCCAGTGGACGTGATTAAGATAGCCATACCGCTAATCATCTATTTTGTATTGATGTTTTTCGTGAGCTTTTTTATAAGCAAATCCCTGAATGTTCCTTATGACAGGAACGCGTCCATAGCATTTACAGCCACCGGGAACAATTTTGAATTGGCCATAGCCGTAGCCATTGCGGTTTTTGGTATTCATTCTCCACAGGCATTTGTTGGCGTTATCGGACCATTGGTCGAAGTGCCTGTACTGATACTATTGGTAAGGGCAAGTTTATGGTTGAAGAAGAAACTATACTAAGTTGATGTAAATAACTTAGCGGGATTTTAGAATTGTCAAGAAACTAAAATTAAACCCTCTGAATCCGGAGCGTTTATTGTTTGTTCAAGATGTGAAGCATCCTGCCCACCTCAATATCCATTCGGGAAAATGCAAACCATTTTTTGCCCAGGTCTTTGAGCGAAGCCCCTATATGGTAAAGCTCCGCTTGGTCTATTATCAAAAATCGGTCGTGGGTATCGGAGAAAACCTTAATTTCAATCGGGAGGTATTGGCTGTTGTACCGTTTTATGTCCAATTGTAGCTGATTGCTGATTGCTTTGGTGTAGATTGTTGCGGTTACATTTTGTTTTCGCTTAACCAATATCGTTAGTGCCGTTGAGGAAATCCAACAGATAGTGGGCGAAAAAATAAAGCTGCCCGAAGATTACCACATTGAATACGGTGGGCAATTTGAAGCGGAGGCAGAAGCATCGCAGACCTTGATTGCGACCTCCCTGCTTTCCATTCTGATTATTTTCCTGATACTGTTCCGGGAGTTCAAAACGGTAAAGTTAGCCGCCATCATTTTAATCAACCTGTCTTTGGCATTGATTGGCGGTGTGTTCAGCATCTATTTTACCAGTGGCATTTTGAGCATTCCTGCCATTATCGGTTTTATCACCTTGTTTGGAGTGGCTACCCGTAACGGCATCCTGCTCGTATCGCATTACAATACATTGTGTGATGAGGGGTTGGATTTGTACGATACGGTTATACAAGGCTCAAAGAACAGGTTAAGCCCCATCCTGATGACGGCACTTACCGCAGGGCTGGCATTGATACCGCTTGCTATTGCGGGCGATTTGCCCGGCAACGAGATACAAAGTCCTATGGCAAAAGTGATATTGGGCGGCTTGCTTACTTCTACATTGCTCAACATTTTTATTGTTCCGGCGGTGTACTATTTATCTAACAAAAAAGCAGCTAAAGCATGAACATAAAATTTTTAACGGCAATCTGTATGTGCGTTTTTACCATACAATTGCAGGCACAGTCAGGATTGGAAACCGTCTTGTCTGATGTTGCCAAGAACAATAAAACGCTGCAAACCCAAAGCAAATATTGGGATGCGCAGAAGTTATTGTACCATACGGGCAATACGCTGTACGACCCTGTGGTCAGCTACGATTTTATGCGTGGCTCACCCTATGCC
The DNA here is from genome assembly GCF_024261425.1 of Sphingobacterium sp. LZ11T8. Classification (NCBI taxonomy): domain Bacteria; kingdom Pseudomonadati; phylum Bacteroidota; class Sphingobacteriia; order Sphingobacteriales; family Sphingobacteriaceae; genus Sphingobacterium; species Sphingobacterium sp. LZ11T8. The sequence continues at coordinate 135,024 of NZ_JANBZY010000004.1, forward strand.
ATTGCGGGCAACCAAACGGACATTAACGTCTTGCAGCGTTTCGACTTTCCCACGGTTTACAGTAAAAAGAAAGCATTGGCTGGCGAGCAGAGTAAGCAGGCAGATTTTTCGCTAACAGCCAACAGGCAGGAAATATTATTGGGAGCGAAAAAGATTTGCATTGAACTGATATACCGCAATAAACTTCAGGAAAGAATTATAGAACGGAAAACAAAAACCGAAAAGTTCCTGACCGACTTTCAGACCAAACTGGATAAGGGCGAAGGTAATGTGCTGGACGTGAATAAGGCTAAACTTCAATTGATTGAGATTAATAAAGATTATCAGTTGAACATTTCCGCTATCAACCAACTTCATCAAAAACTGACGGAACTTAACGGCGGTATAGAGATAGTCTTTAACGATACCATATACCCTGAATATAAGCCCGTTCCTGCATTTGAAGAATTGGAAGAAACAATTGAATACAAAGACCCGGTAAGAAAATATTTGACACAACAGACCGTAGTAGCCCAAAAGGATATTGAAGTTACTAAGGCATTGACCCTGCCAAAATTTGAAGTGGGTTTTCATTATCAGGGTATTTTAGGGCAGCAGTTTTACGGTGCAAAAGTAGGCGTGAGCATTCCTTTGTGTGAAAACAAAAATCGGGTGAAGCAAAAGCAGGCTGAATTATCGGTGGCAGAAGTACAGGTAGCACGGCACAAGAACGAACATTATTATCATTTGAAGCAACTGTATGAAAAGTATATCAACCTGCAAAAGACGGTAGCAGAATATGAGAAAGTATTAAGCAGTATCAACAGTATTAAACTATTGGATAAAGCGTTATCATTCGGAGAGATAACCACTATCCAATATTTTTTGGAGGCAAGTTACTTTTATACCGCTACCAATAATTATTTGCAGGCGGAGAAAGAGTACAACGATGCAATAGCCGAACTGTACCAGTATTTGCTATAATTTAATATTGTAGGGTGAATGCAGACCATTAGCAAAGGCAGATGTATCACTGTTTTAAAACCTTGCGGAATACAACTTTCGCAAGGTTTCAATTAACTAAATTAGAAGCCTGGGCCGAGGCTTCAGGTTAACAAAAACCCAAATTAAAAGCGCCTATGCAGACAATGCAATCAGATAACTTGATTTAGACAGGAAGCAACGAGCGTAGTTCGACTTAAATCGTAAATTTGTTTATTGTGCTTAATATAGCAGTTAGTAAGATATGAATACACTCTTTATTAAAAATATGGTATGCGACCGCTGTATTATGGTGGTGCAAAACGAATTGGATAAACTTGGTTTAGATGCTAAAAATGTAAAGCTGGGCGAAGTTACCCTTACCAAAGAAATTACACCTACGGAGAAAGAGGCTTTGGTCAAGACTTTAGAGCCATTGGGGTTTGAAGTAATTGATGATAAAAAAGGCAGGATAATAGAAAAGATAAAGAACATTATCATTGACCTGGTACATCATCAGGATAGTGATGTAAAAACCAACCTTTCCGATGTATTGAGCGATAAACTGCACCACGATTACAATTACTTGTCCAATCTGTTTTCAGAAGTAGAGGGTACAACTATTGAAAAATACTTTATCGCCCAAAAGGTGGAAAAGGTAAAAGAACTGCTGGTGTATGATGAACTGTCGTTAAGTGAGATTGCCATGCGCCTCAACTATTCAAGCGTAGCCTATTTGAGCAACCAGTTCAAGAAAGTAACGGGGCTTACCCCGAGCTATTTCAAACAAGTCCGGGAAGATAAGAGAAAGCCGTTGGATAAAGTATAGGAACGGCTACGCTATTCAGGAACACTGCGGGCAAAGCCCTGACACCGTAAAATTGACTTCACTTATTTTATATCCTTTAGGCAACTTAAATAACGGTTGCACATCCTCTATACAAGTTACCGATTTACATTTTTGACAACTGAAATGCAATTGGTTATGATTGTGGACTACTTCACAGTTATGGCAACTTGCATATCCTACACCCCCGTCAACGTTTACCACTTTGTGGACTAAATCTTCTTCCATTAACCTATCCAGTACCCGGAGATATTTGCCGGAGAGAAAGCCGGGTAACTGAACATACAGATTGCCGCACAATTCAACAACAGGGAAGAATTTGATATAGTCAGGAACAGCGAAATTACAACGCCTCAAATGACTTTGAATGTCAGCACGATTTCCGAAGAAATTTCTTGGGAGCATCCCACATTCAAAAACTTTAACGGAAGTATCGGCATATCCGCTATGCAGCAGGACAATACCTACAAAGGTCGGTATCTCATCCCTGCCTACAATTCCCAAACATACGGTGCATACTGGATTGAAAAATGGAAGAAGAACAAATGGGAGCTTCAGGGCGGTATCAGGTATGATTTTAAGCAAATCAGTACGGTACGATACCCTTACAATAACCAGCCTGTGGAGCATGACTTTGATTTTTCAACAATCGGGGCATCATTCAATACCATCTACCATCTTTCAGACCATATCAGGATAAACGGAATGGTCAGCCTTGCCAATAGGGCTCCCCACGTTAACGAACTGCTCATTGACGGCATACATCAAGGTACTGCCACCTATGAACTTGGGGACGTAAACCTGAAAATAGAGCAGGCTGTAAACACGGTCTTGGGGCTTTCATATAGCAATGAAGAAAAATCAGTAAATATAGACTGGTCTGTATTCTACAATTCCATCAACAACTTTATCTATTTACAGCCCCGCCCGGGAGAGCCTGTATTGACCATTGCAGGTGCATTTCCCAAATTCGTCTATCAACAGGCTGATGCCTATCTCACGGGAACGGATTTATTAATCAATTACAAGCCTGTACAGAAACTGGACATCATAGGAAAGGCATCTTTGCTAAGGGCGTACAATAAAACGATAAACGACTGGCTGATTTCCATGCCATCGGACAGGTTTTCATTGGGGTTCAATTACGAACTGCCCGATATAAGGTCTTTCCAAAAATCCTATATCGGGATGGAAATTCCGCTGGTCTTAAAACAGACAAGAGTACCTGATGAAAACATACACGGCCAGCAGGATTATAAGCTGCCCCCTGATGGTTATCTCCTGACAAATATATCCGCTGGTACAGTGGTCAGTGTCTTGGGCAGGTCACTGAACATCAATCTTGCAGTGAGCAACCTGTTCAATACCCGGTACAGAAACTACCTGAACAGCTTCAGGTATTTTACGGACGAAATGGGCAGAAACATCTCCGTTAGATTAAAGTACGTTTTCTGACAAACACGTTTTTCAACAATTAAATTTATATAACAATGACACAGAAATTCAAACATTTTTCTTCGATTGCCGTAGCGGCAATCGTACTATTCGCAACCTCATGCAGCAAAGACGATGACCCTATCCCCGAAGAAAACGACAACGAGGTAATCACTACGGTACAGCTACGTTTTAAGGAACAGGGAACCACGAACGAACTTCTTTATGCTTGGAAAGGTGCTGACGGAGCCGGAGGAAACGCCCCGGTCATAGACCAGATTGCACTGCAACCGGGTAAGTCCTATGATGTCAGCGTATCCTTTCTTGACGAGGTAAATGGTGAAGACATTACCGAAGAAGTAAGTGAGGAAAATATAGACCACCGTATTTATTACGTGCCATCTTCCACATCAAATATACAAATCACAAATTTGGATAAGGATGACAACAACGTTACGTTAGGGCTGGAAAGCGTTTGGACAACCACGACCGCTTCCACTGGTACGGTCAGGGTTGTGCTGCGCCATTATCCACAGGGAGGAAAGATTGAAACGGACTTGATTAATGACCCTAAGTCATCAACTGACGTAGATATTCAATTTAATTCTAAAGTTGAATAAACCCCGCACCAAGAAGAAGACCGGGCATCCGTCAGTATTTTAAGACCACAGCTTTTTAAGCAAACAATAAAGCATTGCGATTATCTTTCGCAATGCTTTGTGGTTTTAAAGACCATCTAAAACTGGCTTTATGGCGATAACCATCTGATGAAGTGGCTCACCTATACAGGATTTCAATAAATCTTACAAATCAAATCCAAAATTTCACAACAGTACCCATAATTATAATAGCCAATTTTGCATTGTAAATTAAAGCAGGCAAATATGGCGACAAACAGAGAAAATATATACATACCGTTGGAGGATGTAGAAAGCGAACACTGTGCATTAATCGTTGAAAAGGGATTGGCACAGGTAAAAGGCGTAGAAACCCATAAAGTAGAGCTGAACAACCGCAGGGCAGCGATTACAGTAGATAGCAATGAAACCGTAGGCGAAGCTGTTAAGGCAATTAAAGATTTAGGTTACGGAGTTCCTACGGTTAAAAGTGCTTTTCCGGTATTGGGCATGACCTGTGCATCCTGTGCGGGCAGTGCCGAAAGCATTGTTAAATACCAACCGGGAGTAGTTAATGCTTCCGTGAACTTTGCAACGGGCAATCTTACCGTGGAATATCTGCCCAATATGACCGATGCCTCCACCCTGCAAAAAGCGGTTCAGGGAGTAGGTTACGACCTATTGATTGAAGACAAAACCAAGCAGCAGGAAACGCTCGAAGCCATCCACGAAAAGAAATTCCGAACCTTGAAAAACAAGACCATTTGGGCAATTATCCTTTCCCTGCCCGTGGTAATCATAGGAATGTTCTTTATGGATATGCCCTATGCAGACCCGATAATGTGGCTCTTTTCCACGCCCGTTGTAATATGGTTGGGCAGGGATTTTTTTGTAAACGCTTGGAAGCAGGCAAAGCACCGTTCCGCCAATATGGATACGCTGGTGGCATTGAGTACAGGTATTGCCTACCTGTTCAGTGTTTTCAATATGCTGTTTGCCGACTTTTGGCATCAACGGGGACTGCATGCTCACGTATATTTTGAAGCGGCTGCCGTTATTATCGCATTCATCCTCTTGGGAAAACTGCTGGAAGAAAGAGCCAAAGGCAACACCTCTTCAGCCATTAAGAAGCTGATGGGCTTGCAGCCAAAAACGGTCATCGTGGTACATGCGGACGGAACGGAAAAGCAGACCGCTATCGAAGACGTAAGCGCAGGCGATGTGATACTCGTAAAGCCCGGTGAAAAGATTGCGGTAGACGGCATGGTCATATCGGGCAATTCGTATGTGGACGAAAGCATGTTAAGCGGTGAGCCTGTACCTGTATTGAAAAAAGAAAAAGAAAAAGTATTTGCAGGAACGATTAACCAAAAAGGCAGCTTCCGGTTCAGGGCGGTAAAAGTGGGCAAAGAAACCATGCTTGCCCACATCATCAAAATGGTGCAGGATGCACAGGGAAGCAAAGCACCCGTACAGAAACTGGTCGATAGGATTGCGGGCATCTTTGTTCCCACAGTGATAGGTATTGCCATCCTGACATTTACGCTATGGTTGATTTTGGGAGGCGAAAACGGGGTTGTTCAAGGTCTGTTGGCAGCCGTTACGGTATTGGTCATTGCCTGCCCCTGTGCTTTAGGCTTAGCGACACCCACCGCTATTATGGTAGGCGTTGGTAAAGGTGCTGAAAATGGCATTTTGATAAAGGATGCCGAAAGTTTGGAACTGGCCAAAAAAGTAAATGCCATCGTTTTGGACAAAACCGGAACCATCACCGAGGGAAGACCACAGGTAACGGGCATTAAATGGCTGAACAATGAGGACACTGCAAAAGAAATCCTTTTGAGCATCGAAAAGCAATCCGAGCATCCATTGGCAGAAGCCGTAGTGAAGCATCTTGGCGATGTAGCGACCACCTCTTTATCCATGTTCGACAGCATTACGGGCAAAGGCGCAAAAGCAGACCATGACAACGAAACCTATTATGTAGGCAACAAAAAGCTATTGGCAGAAAACAACATTGCCATTGCCGGCGAATTACAAGACCAGGCCGAAGAATGGGGCAAACAGTCTAAAACCGTTATCTGGTTTGCAAACAGCAAAAAGGCTCTTGCTGTAATCGCTATCGCCGATAAGATTAAGGAAACATCGGTGCGGGCTATCCGGGAAATGCAGGAAATGGGCATTGACCTGTATATGCTGACCGGAGATAATGAAGCTACTGCAAAAGCCATTGCGGAGCAGACAGGCATCAAGCATTACAAAGCCGAAGTTTTGCCACAGCACAAAGCCGACTTTGTGAAAGAACTGCAAAGTAAAGGAAAGGTAGTGGCAATGGTGGGCGATGGTATCAACGACAGCACCGCATTGGCAACAGCCGATGTAAGTATCGCAATGGGCAAAGGCAGCGACATCGCAATGGACGTAGCCAAGATGACCATCATTTCGTCCGACCTGACCAAGATACCGCAGGCAATACGCTTGTCCAAACAGACCGTAGCCACCATCAAGCAAAACCTGTTCTGGGCGTTTATCTACAACGTAATCGGCATTCCGGTAGCGGCAGGCATCCTTTACCCTGTTAACGGCTTCCTGCTCAACCCGATGATTGCGGGTGCGGCAATGGCATTGAGCAGCGTGAGCGTGGTCAGTAACAGCCTGCGGTTGAAGTGGAAGAAATAAAACAGTAAATCTCACAAATCAAACAAGAAATTACACAACAATAACTAACTGAATAGTACGGAAATTTGCATTATCAGATAACTCTAAAATTTGTAAACAATGGAAAATAAACAATTTCAATTCAAGACGAACATCAATTGCGGCGGCTGTATCGCATCTGTAAAGCCGCACTTGGACAAGGCAGAGGGCATCTGCCATTGGGAAGTGGACACGGCCAACAAGGACAAAGTACTTACCGTGAAGTCCGAGGGCATTACCGAGCATGAAGTAATATCGACCGTGCAAAAGGCAGGCTTCAAAATAGAACCTTTGGATGCCTAAGCCAGCAACTTTTTGAAATGCCCTTTTTCCGACCGAATTTCCATGAGGTTGGGTTGATGAAAAAGGGCATTTTATCAATTCTGAAAAAAGGCGATAGGTTATTGCGTATATGGCATTATTTTTCCATATAGCAAAAAAAACGTAAAACGATATAAAAAACCAATCTAATTTGTAACTTTGTTGCGTTGAAAAATTATAGAATACATATAGGCATTTTGACATTGTTCTGTTTGGTTTTCTTTATGATACCAAGTCAGAGCTATGCCTGTTCCAAAAATTCAACAAAGACCGAGCAGTCTTCCTGCTCAAAGGAGAAATCCAAAAAATCAGAACATACAAAAGGTTGCAAGAGCAAATCCTGTAAAAAATGCAAAAGTGACAAATGCGGGGGCGGTTGTTCCCACAGCTCTTGCAGGTGCGGTGCTTCAACCACTTCCCTAAATGTCCCAACCGTAATCGAATTAAAGGCAAAAGATCACTTAGCAGCAGCTAAAAAGCAAAAATTCGCTTTCAAAGAAGCCTATTATTCTTCGGGCTTTTTTTCCATTTGGCTACCGCCTAAAATAAGCTAAATTTATGGCCTGCCAGCCATAGGTATGTCCTGTCAGAAGCCGCTTCGGCTTTTTGCAAATCCCTTATTTGTATCATTTATTTAAAGTTTAAAACAGAAATGGGCTTTCAATACTTCATTTCTAAAAAGTAATTATTATGAAATCATTATCAAAAATAGTGATGGTAATCGCCGTATTACTATCCTCAATGAATGGTTTCGCACAAATCAAAAATGCGAAAACAGAAACCGTAAAGATTTACGGCAATTGTGGTATGTGTAAAACCACCATCGAAAAAGCAGGTAACATAAAAAAGGTAGCCAACGTGGACTGGAACAAAGATACCAAGATGGCTACGCTCACGTATGACAGCGAGAAAACAAATCAGGATGAAATCCTGAAACGTATCGCTTTGGCGGGTTATGATAGTGAGAAGTTCCGTGCGCCGGATGACGTATATGCGAAACTGGCTGAATGCTGCCAGTACGATAGACCTTTGAAGACAATTGCCCAAAACAAAGGGGCGGCAATGGACATGAAAGTCGGACATGGCAATCACAACCACGGTGAAATGGCAGCACCCGCTAACAAGGATGCAGCTCAAAATCAATCACAGCTAAAAGCTGTGTTTGACAACTACTTTTCAGTGAAAGATGCTTTGATAAAAACCGATGAGGCAACTGCATCTGCCAAAGCCGCTGAATTGGCTGCATCCCTTAAAGCAGTCGATATGAACAAGCTTTCGGCAGAGGAACATACGGCTTGGATGAAAGTAATGCAGGACTTGACAGCTAATGCGGAAAGCATTTCAAAATCAAAAGACGTTGCAAAACAAAGAAGTGCTTTTGCGGCACTTTCGGGAAGCATCTACATACTGGCTAAAGTGTCTAAACAGGATACACCAGTTTATTACCAGCACTGTCCTATGTACAATGGAGGTAAGGGGGCCAATTGGCTAAGTAAAGAGAATGCCATTAAAAACCCATATTACGGCTCACAGATGCTTACCTGCGGCAGTACGGTCGAAACCATTAAATAACAGGTCGGAAAGCTATGGAACAGTATAGTGATATGGTGCAGGCTCTTAAAGACCTAAGACAACGTGGGTACAGTATTGATTTTAGTCTGTTGCCGGACTGCCTTTACTGTGCGTCAAAGAGCCTGAAACTAAAACCGGAGGATTTTACGGTTACGGAAACTCATAGGTTTGAAAGCCTCGACAGCAGTCCTGATAACAATGCCGTGATTTATGCCATATCGTCCAATGACGGTAAGAGCAAAGGGGTACTTGTTGATGCCTATGGTACTTATGCTGAAGAAATGACCCATGAGATGGTAAAAAAATTAAATGCAACATAACTTTTAAAATCCCTTGTTATGAAAAAATACACGTGTCCCATGCACCCGCAGGTGCTAAAAGACGAACCGGGCAAATGCCCTCTTTGTGGCATGGCATTGGTTCCCGGTGGCGGTACGTCAGCTTCTCATGAACACACGCCAGAACATGAGCATTCCGGGCATTCTCAACATGGCCATGATGACGAAAACTTTGATAAACATGAGGGGCATAATACAGGCGATTTCCTCACACGTTTTTGGATAAGCCTTGTCATTACAATCCCTATCTTGCTCCTGTCGCACATGATACAGCAATGGTTGGGTTTCTCCCTTGCTTTCAATGGCGATAAATATGTGCTGTTGGCATTGGGTACGGTGATTTATTGCTATGGAGGCTTACCGTTCCTAAAGGGAATGATTGGCGAGGTGAAAGCCAAAGCCATAGGGATGATGACACTTGTTGCCATTGCCATATCCGTAGCCTATGTTTATTCCGTAGCCGTTGTATTTGGCTTGCAGGGTATGGACTTCTTTTGGGAACTGGCAACCCTAATTGACATCATGCTGTTAGGGCATTGGCTGGAAATGCGTTCCCAAATGGCTGCTTCACGGGCATTACAGTCATTGGTGGCTTTGCTGCCCAACGATGTTACCGTGGAACGTGGCGGAGAAGCTGTAAAGATAAAGCTCGAAGACCTGCAAAGCGGTGAAACGGCTATCATAAAACCGGGAGAAAAAATTCCAGCCGATGGATTGGTACTGGAGGGGCTTTCGTATATCAACGAGAGTATGCTTACCGGGGAAAGTGTTCCCGTAAAAAAGGAAAAGGACGGAAAGGTCATCGCAGGCTCTATCAATGGCGATGGTGCGCTGAAAGTTAAGGTAACAGCCGTGGGAAAAGACAGCTACCTGAACAGGGTTATCAATCTTGTGCAGGAAGCGCAGGCTACTAAGTCTAATACACAGAACCTTGCGGACAAAGTTGCCAAATGGCTCACCTTTATTGCCATTGCCGTGGGCATAGGCACATTTGCCTATTGGTATGCAAGCAGTGGAGATATTGCCTTTGCGCTTGAAAGAATGGTGACGGTAATGGTAACGGCCTGCCCGCACGCATTGGGCGTGGCTATCCCGTTGGTGGTCGCCATTTCCACAACGCTTTCGGCGACCAATGGCCTGCTCATCCGCAACCGTACGGCATTTGAAACCACCCGAAAACTTTCCACCGTCATTTTTGATAAGACCGGAACGCTCACCAAAGGTTCCCATGCCGTAGAAAAGGTTATACCGTTAACAGACGAATATAATGCCGATGAGGTTATCCAGTATGCTGCCGCAGTACAGCAAAATTCGGAACACCATATCGCCAAAGGCATTATGGCTACATTGAAAGAAAAGAGCCTTGCCTTATGGAAGTCTGAAAACTTCAGCTATATGCAGGGCATAGGTGTTAAAGGTGTTGTGAACGGGAAAAATGTCGTAGCTGGCGGCCCGAATTATTTCACCGAAAACCACCTTTCCCTGCCGGAAATACCAAGCGAAATCAATCAGGAAGCCGAAACGGTCAACTTTGTCCTCATTGATGACCGGGTAATCGGCATCATTACTTTGGCAGACAGCATCCGTGAGGGGTCGGCACAGGCGATTGAGGAACTCAAAAAAATGGGCATCAAGTCCTTTCTGCTCACCGGGGACAACGACAGGATTGCTGCTGCCGTAGCCGGAAAATTGGGTATGGACGGGTATTTGGCTAATGTGCTTCCGCACAACAAGCAGGAGAAAGTAAAGGAGTTTCAGGCAAAAGGCGAAATCGTAGCAATGACTGGTGATGGTGTAAATGATGCACCTGCACTGGCACAGGCAGATGTGGGCATTGCCGTGGGTTCCGGTACGGACGTGGCTGCCGAAACAGCGGATATCATATTGGTAGACAGCGACCCGAGGGATGTGGTCAAACTGATTGACTTCGGCAAACTTACCTACAAAAAGATGGTACAGAACCTGATATGGGCGGTTGGCTACAACGTGGTGGCAATACCCCTTGCGGCAGGCGTACTCTATCCGAATTTTGTTTTAAGTCCCGCTATGGGTGCTGTGCTGATGAGTGTAAGCACCATTGTAGTGGCTATTAACGCAAGTTTTTTAAAAATCAAAAAATAAATAAAAATGAAAAATCTAACATTATCAATCATTGCTGTTATCATGGCATTTGTAACAGTATCATGCAATCAGGCATCCAACAAAAACGAGCAGTCTTCAAGTGATACTGCTGTTGTATCACAAGAACAGTCAGCTTCCCAACCAAAAGAGGATGATACGGTAGCTGCGCCCGTTGTGAGTGAAACTCCGAGCGGTCAGGAAGCAAAAGCAACAGGAAAAGAAGAAGCAAAAAACTTTTCTATTGCGCCCATAGTTACCGATTATCTGTCCTTAAAGAACGCCCTTGTTTCGGACGATGACAAAGCTGCCGCCAGTTCAGGGAAAAAGCTGTTAGCTACCCTGAATAAAGTGGACATGAAAGCCGTTCCTGCCGATAAGCACAAAAAGTACATGGACATAGCGGACGATGCTAAAGAACACGCAGAACATATCGGGGAAAATGTCGGCAACATCCACCACCAGCGGGAACATTTGGCCTCGCTTGGCGAAGATTTGAAAGACCTGATTGATTTGTTCGGTACATCGCAAACATTGTATCAGGACCATTGCCCGATGTTCAATGACGGTAAGGGTGCTGTTTGGTTCAGCGAAAACAAGGAAATCAAAAACCCTTACTACGGTTCTAAAATGCTGACCTGCGGTAAGGTGGAAAAAACAATTAACAGCAAATAAAATTCAGGGTTATGGAAAATATGCAAAACAGTCACCATGCGGGTCATTCCTCGGAGCATGGCACGCACAATACAAAACATGCTTCGGCCATGTACAAACGCTTTGCGGTGATGGCTGTAGCCATGTTCGCAGTGATGTATTTTATCATGTACGCTATGATTGACGGGTGGCAGAACCTGATACCCAATATCAACAATTTGTACATGACCCTGCTGATGACCTCGGCAATGCTGCTTATCGAATTAGCGATAATGAAAGTAATGTACCCCAACAGGAAGATGAATTGGGCGATAGCCATCATCTCGGTTGCTGTTGGCATCTTTTCATGGTTTGGTATCAGGGAACAAATCAATGTCGGGGACAAGCAGTTTGCAAAGGGTATGATACCCCATCACGCAGCAGCCATATTGATGTCCGAAAAGGCACACCTGACCGACCCGGAACTGATAGAGCTGCAAAAAAATATACTTAAAACCCAAGCGGAAGAAATTGAACTAATGAAGCGCAAGCTAAAAGAGTTTGAAGAAAGTAAATAATAAAATTTAAAAAAACAAGTTTGGACATGAACAAAATAATAATTGGCTTTATTTCCTTATTAACCCTGCTATTCACCGCTTGCGGTCAGGCGGGGTCAAATAAGGATGAAGCGGAACAGCAGCATTCGCAGGCAACTCCGGAAAGCAACGGACATACTACCCAAATAGGTGAATTGGTTCCATCGGATGAAGTCTGCATGGTCAACGATGCCTATATGGGCAAAAGGCAGTTTGACGTAAAATTTGATGGTAAAACCTATTACGGATGTTGCGAAATGTGTAAGGAACGTATTCCAAAAGATGCGACCGTGCGGATGGCGATAGACCCCTATTCCCATAAGCAGGTAGACAAAGCTAATGCGGTGATTGCTGTGACAGGAAATAACGGTGAAGTTTCTTATTTTGAAAACAAGGAGAATTATGCCAAGTATGTGAAAAAACAGTAGACACAAAAAGATGAAGCCACAATAAAATAATTATGACCATAAAGAAGAAAATCATATTGGGGCTGGCTGTCGTCCTGATTGCCATACAGTTCTTTCAGCCCTTACGGAACCAGGCGGTTGAAGTGCCAGCCACCCATATCGAAAGGGTGTACACCGTACCCCAAAATGTAAAGGCTATCCTTGTTCAGTCCTGTTATGACTGCCATAGCAACAATACCCATTATCCGTGGTACAGCCGTATCCAGCCCGGCGCATGGTACATGGCAGAGCATATAAAAAAGGGGAAAGAGGAACTCAACTTTAGCGAATTTGGCGACTATTCTGTCCGCAGGCAGCGAAACAAGTTCAGGGCTATGGCCGGGCAGGTTAAGGACGGGGAAATGCCATTGTCGTCATATACGCTAATTCATCGTAATGCAGTATTGTCACCGGAGGATAAGCAGGTTTTGATAGCGTGGTTTGGCACAATGGAAGACAGCATTAAATAAAATTTTTCAACGAATGAACAGATATAAAAAAATACCCATAAGAATATTGCAAACAGTGCTGATGCTGCTTTGCACGCAAACGCTGTTTGCACAGAGAGTAGTGCATTACGAGCTGTATGTAAAAGATACACTTGTCAACTATGCAGGTAAGCAAAAAAGGGCGATTGCCGTAAACGGGCAAATCCCCATGCCCACCCTTACCTTTACCGAGGGCGACACTGCCGAAATAGTGGTGCACAACCAATTGAAAGAAAGCACATCACTGCACTGGCATGGTGTGTTCCTGCCCAATAAAGAAGACGGTGTGCCCTGGCTTACGCAAAAGCCCATCGCACCGGGTACAACCTACACCTACCGTTTTCCGATTATCCAGCATGGCACGCACTGGTATCATTCGCACTCAGGCTTGCAGGAGCAGATAGGCATGTACGGTAGTTTTATCATGAAAAAAAGAGGCGACGATAAAACCTTTAGAAAAGGAATTGACGATTTGCCGACCGTCCCGATTATATTAAGTGAGTGGACAAATCTTAACCCGGATAACATCAACCGTATGCTACACAATGCAAATGATTGGGCGGCCATTAAGAAAGGTGCTACGCAATCGTACGTTGAAGCTATTAAGGAGGGAAAATTAGGCGTAAAGGTAAAAAATGAGTGGAAACGGATGCTGGCGATGGATGTCAGTGATGTTTACTATGATAAAATCCTAATAAATGGTAGCCATAGCACCGATTTGAAAACAATTGGTGGTAAAAAGCTAAAAGCAGGTGACAAAGTCAGATTACGCGTTTCCAATGGCGGGGCGTCTTCGTATTTCTGGCTAAGATATGCTGGAGGGAAAATTACAGTAGTAGCGAATGATGGAAATGATGTTGAGCCTGTAGAAGTGGATAGATTAATCATTGCAGTTTCTGAAACTTACGATATTGTAGTGACTATCCCTCAAGATGGGTTAGCATATGAGTTTTTAGCAACAACCGAGGACAGAACACAATCAGCAAGCTACTTTATAGGTGATGGGGTCAAACAGCTTATTTCCCCGCTCCCACGATTGAAGTATTTCGAGGGGATGAAGATGATGAACGATATGATGAAAATGAATGGCGATTTGGACGATATGGGCATGAAGATGAGCCTGAACCAAATGGACATGAATGTAGTGATGTATCCCGAAATTACCGGAGATGCAGCAAAGAAATCAGACCACAGCAAGCATGAAGGTATGAACATGGATGACGACCCTAACCGTTACAACGCTAATGCCTTGGGAGACATCAAAACATTAAATTATGCTATGTTGCAATCGCCTTACAACACCTCCCTTCCAAAAGATGCGCCTGTAAAAGAGTTGAAGTTCACACTTACTGGCAACATGAACCGCTATGTATGGAGCATGGATAATAAAATACTTTCGGAAACGGACAAAATACCTGTAAAAAAAGGAGAAATCCTACGGATTACCATTTATAATAATTCGATGATGCGGCATCCTATGCATCTTCACGGATTTGATTTTAGGGTGATAAACGGAAAAGGCGAAAAATCGCCGCTTAAAAATGTGTTGGATATCATGCCTATGGAAACGGATACCATTGAGTTTTTAGCAAATGAGGAAGGTGATTGGTTCTTTCATTGCCATATATTATATCACATGATGGCGGGAATGAACAGGGTGTTTGAAGTTGGAGACTACAATAACCCCTATTTACCTGACAAGGCAAAAGCCTATAAAGAATTGCAAAGAGAAAGTAATATGCCCCATTTTATGGCACAAAACGATTTTGCAACCAATGGTAATGATGGAGAAGCTATGCTAATGAATGCACGCTATCAATTAGGAACAGAATGGCGCTTAGGCTATAATAGTATGCACGGGTATGAAGTAGAAACTCACTTAGGTAGATACATTGGAAAGATGCAATGGTTCATGCCCTTTGTAGGTTTTGATTTTCGTTACCGGAAAATGGGAGAAGATGAGCACGAAAAGAACATATTTGGACAAACCAACAAGAAAGACACCCGCAAGGCGTTCAGTTTAGGGTTTATGTATACGTTACCTATGCTGGTCAATTTCCAGGCAGAAGTATATCACGATGGAATTGTAAGATTGCAGTTAATGCGCGAAGATATTCCAATTTCAAAAAGATTAAGAGGTGGCTTCATGGTAAATACCGACTTAGAATATATGGGGGAGCTTAGGTATATCATCAATAAAAATATAGGTATACGTACCCACTATGATAGTGATATGGGATTTGGTGTAGGGCTTGCATTGACATATTAAAATAAAATACCGGATGGTTGTAAACTGCAAACCGTAAAATTACGGCAAAATACAGTGGGTGATGCGGGGTATAATTCGTTTGGATTAACCTGCATCATACTACAACCCATCAGACAATACAACAGTTCCACCACCAGCATCATACTGGTTGTTCTTTCATGTAGTTGCATGGGCTAATACGAGCAGTATTAGCATTTCTATATTAATCAGTATCATATTTATCAAAATGAAACGAATGGATAAATTTTACAATGAAACATATCTTAAATTGGAAACAGAAATCCAAGAACTGGAGATTGAAAACGATAACCCGGTACAACGGACAGAAGCCATTATATACCGGATTGTGGAATGTCTGTCCGAAATTAAAGATTATGTTTTGAAACGAGGATTTACAAATGTTGATGAAGAAATCCGATTTTTTAAATATCAAAAGCCAGTCATTGTTTCAAAATTGATTTATTATAATGCCATTTACAAAATCGAGACGAGGAAGCCCTACGGGGCTAAGCGCATTAGAAAATATCTTAAAAAAGAATTGAAGAAGCTAAAAAGGTTTTTCGACAATAACATTGATTTTTATAAATATTACCGAAGCAACAACTCGTTTCTTGACGAGAAAATGTTTGTTCGGGGCAAGCACGATATAAAACTGTGGCTGGATACCTATTATTTTCAGTCCGACCAATCTTTTTCTACTTCCCACGATTATAAGGTAGCCAAGATAATGGCGAATGATTTGATACAGGTGTATCTCGAAGACCAGCTTTACTGCACCTACAAGCGTTTGTTTATAAAACGAACTGCTATTTCGGGGCTGAACTGGACAGGTAGTAAAGCTGCTTTGACAGAACTCATTTACTCCCTATACTACCAAAGCGTTCTCGATAATGGCAATACGGATATTAGGTTGATAGCGGAATATTTTGAAAATGCCTTTAATATTGATTTGGGAAACTTTTACCATACCTATCTCGAAATACGCAACCGGAAACTTTTTGTTGAAGCTTAAACCCGAAAGAATTCAAGGGGTCATTGGTAAAAAACGCCGTGTGGCTCACAGAAACCTTCGGGAGAAATCCAGATTTCGTACTTTCCAGTTCTGCATTTGAAAAATCAATATCTTTTTGTTGTACCCGAAGCTGCGAATTATTCTGCTTCATTTGGCTGATCGCTTCTTCTAAGCTTAGTGGCTGCTGTGCCAATAAATATGAGCTCCATGAAGAAAGGATAATAATTAGTACTATAAATCTTTTATACATACCTGATCGTATTTAATTAATAATGCAAAATTCAGATATGGCGAAGTGATTCTAGGTTACAGTAGTTACACAAGGAAAAAAAATAATGATTATTTTTTAAAGGGATAAATTGTAGCTGAGTTTAAAGAAAATGGGCATTTTTGATTAATAGAGCGTCTTTTTGAAAGTTTAATTTGCAGACTTTTAAACAATTACATACTTTTGCCCATAATTCTTTGATTCAATCATCCATTAATCTAAAGAAATCATGACAGAGCACAACAACATATCATCCCTTTCGCTCATTGCCTAAAAAGGCAGTCAAATCCCTTATATTTTAATATATAGTGAGTATTGTTTATCAACAATGCTGCTGCCTTAATATCCTTGGGTTTTCTGAGCATTTTCAAAAGGGTATATCCTAATCAAGGACGAACAGAATCAGAAAATCAAATTCAAAAACATGTAATTCATTGCGATGAGCAATTTGGATTGGTCGTGCGGTATGAAATCTGCACGACGCAAAAAGCAACTTGTCAGGAAAGACCGAGACAGAAGGTTGATTGCATTGTGGCGTCGTTATAGCAAACTCAGTAAATACAAATGGAGCTTGCCTTTCGTCGAACTTGAACAGCCTTATCAACGTGGTTGGAAGCGATATTTTGTGTTGCAAGATGATTTAAGGTATAATCCGAAAAAGGATTTCTACGAAGCATTATTGGAAAAGATCAACACGGTGGAATACCATCATGATAAGGATTTTAAGTATAAGAAACGAAAAAGAAAGCGTTCAGGTTATGAATATAGAAGACAATACCTTCGTGAGTTCGCTTCTTATGAATGGCTTGAAAATAAAATGAAGTTGACTGAAGAAGAGAAAGCCTATTTCATGGAAGTGGAAACCTACAATGTATATGCGAAACGGACGAGTATCAGCTATGTGTTTACTGAACCGTGGCGCTATAAGTTGAAAGTTTCTCCACATTTTGTGACGCATGCAAGAAAGCTCGATGTTGAAGTAGAGCGTGAGTTGGCATTAGTCAATAATCATATCAATAGGAATTTTCTATGGCCTAGGATCGATCGCTTGACTTCCGGTAAAGGCTATCGAGGTAATCGCTTTCTTGACGAGAAACCGAAGTATAAAAACAGGATTAAAAACATTCCCAGGTACAGTTCCAAAGAACGATTCCTGGAATTAGATATTTAGAGCCAATGGGCAATTTAAGAACAAAAGATTTAAGTAAGATAGGTTATCACAATGATCAGCTGAGAAGCTTGGTCATTAACATAGCCAGCAAAAATTTCAAGCATCACAGTAAACAAGAATTGCTTGATTTGCTTGTGGATATTAAAAATGATCCAGAGGCATTTTTAGAAAACGAAGAGACTCGTAAAATAGCAGAAAAGGTTATCGGAAAATTGAAGGAGGTAAGTTTTAAAGCTTATGAACTAAGAGAAGAACCAAGCTCCTGCAAGGTTTATGGTAGTAAGGGGATTGAGTCTTCCGCCAAACAGCAGATGGAGATAGCCTGCATGTTGCCAGTAAGTGTACAGGCTGCATTAATGCCGGATGCCCACATGGGTTTTGGTTTACCGATAGGTGGGGTTTTGGCAACAGATCAAGCCATTATTCCATACGCTGTGGGGATGGATATTGGATGCCGCATGGCACTCTCCATTTTAGATGCTGCAGAAGGATTTACCAAAAGGAATGAGTTCCAGATCATGCAAGCCATGAAAAACCATACTCATTTTGGTATGGAAGGAGGCTTGGCAATCAGGCAGGATCATGAAATCCTCGACCATCCGCTATTCAATGAAATTCCTTTTCTCAAGCCTTTGCGAGGAAAGGCCGCCAGACAATTGGGGACTTCAGGCAATGGCAACCATTTTGTGGAGTTTGGAGAAATCGAGTTATTGGAAAATAATAGTCTTGGCCTGGAGCCCAAGGTCTACACCGCTTTGCTAACGCATTCTGGTAGCCGAGGGCTAGGAGCCGCAATTGCCAAACAGTACACCCATATCGCTATGGAAACCTGTAAATTGCCTCGGCATGCACAGCAATTAGCTTGGTTGGATATAGATACTGAAGCAGGACAGGAATATTGGCTAGCCATGAATTTAGCCGGTGATTACGCCAAAGCTTGTCATGATCGAATCCATAAAAACCTGTTATCTGCCTTGGGACTGAAGGCGATGGCATTGGTGGAGAACCATCATAATTTTGCTTGGAAGGATAGTCTTTCTAATGGAAAGGAGATCATAGTACATCGAAAAGGTGCAACCCCTGCCCATCAAGGAGAGTTAGGAATCATCCCTGGAAGTATGACAACCGCGGCATATTTAGTTTCGGGCAGAGGAAATGAGCATGCCTTAAATTCGGCTTCCCATGGCGCTGGTCGTGCAATGAGTCGCCAAAAAGCAAAGGATAATATGACAAATTCTGCTATGAAGAAGCTGATATCCAATGCAAATGTTAAACTGATCGGGGGATCGGTGGAAGAGAATCCTTTGGCTTACAAGGATATTGAACAGGTTATGTTGGCACAAAAGGAACTAGTCGATATCCAGGGAAAGTTTATACCAAAGATTGTAAGAATGCACAAGGAGTAAAGTTTTAATGGAGAATAATTAAGGCGGCAAGAAATTGCCGTCTTATTTTTATTCGTTTGTTTTTAAAGGAACTAGTCCTAAAATTAACTTATATTTAAGAAGTGAAAAACACATTAATATCTTTAGGATCCATCTTTATTGCTTTTTCAGTCGGTTTCCTACAAGGCTGTTCGGAATCGAAACAAAAGGATTTAATTGAAAAAAAACTAATCTCTTATCAAGGTAGAGATACCGTCACGATTGATTTGATGCTACATCAGAAGCGTTTTGTAGGGAAGTATACAGTTAATGGTCCTGGTGATTATCTCGTAACTGGGGAGGTCGAGGGCGAGATCAAAGCTGATACATTGTTGGGAAGCCTCTATTATACCCCGTTTGGTTGGCGTGATAAAAAACGTAAAGCCTTTGCATTACTGGCCAAAAACGATCAATATCTTTCGGGTAAAGGCACTGAATTGATCTATATGGGCATTCCTTATTTTGTACCGAATACAGTTACCTTCGGTCCTGAAAAGGGAGTCTATCAAGTTGTTGAGTAAATTATAATTCTATTTGCAACTTATTTAAAATCAATATACTACCTCAAATTAATCTTAAATTTTAGTAACTTGGGTCAATAAACTCATTCAGATTATTTTGCATTGCTATGTAATAAATTGCATTGCTATTCTGTCTTTGAATTATGACCAAGACTAACATTATTATCCTAATCAGCTTTATTATATTAAAGTTTATCCTGCAATATTCTTTGGTTCACCCAATCTATGACCTCCAACGTGACGAGTTTTTACATTTAGATCAAGCCAATCATCTGGCATGGGGTTTCCAGTCTGTACCACCGATGACTTCTTGGATTTCCCTAATCATAAAGTTCTTGGGGAATGGAGTCTTTTGGGTTCGGTTCTTTCCTGTACTTTTTGGAGCATTGACGGTATTGGTAGTTTGGAAAGCCATAGAAGAATTAAAAGGAAATCTATTTGCACTGATATTGGGCGCTACTTGTGTCACCTTCTCCGTTTACCTGCGATTGAATAGCCTTTATCAGCCTAATTCATTGGATGTGCTTTGTTGGACCTTGATGTTCTATTTCTTGATCAAATTCCTGAACAGAAATGAAATCAAATGGCTTTTTTACCTATGCCTATCCTTTGCTGCAGGTTTCTTGAACAAATACAATATCCTATTTCTTGTGTTGGGATTGATCCCAGCCTTAATGCTTGTGCCAGAAAGGAGAATCTTTGGGAACCGTATTTTATATTACGGTATCCTTGTGGCATTCCTCTTGGTCCTTCCCAATATCATTTGGCAATACAGTAATGATCTCCCTGTCTTGCGCCATATGAAGGAATTGTCCGAAACCCAACTCGTTCATGTGGACAGGTGGGGCTTTATCCGTTCTCAATTGATGTTCTTTCCAGGTACCTTTCTGTTGTTTTTTATTGGGCTTTATGGCCTGATGAAATATCCAGCGTTTAAAAAATACAAGGTTTTCTTTTGGACCTTTTTCTTTGTCCTCGCCATATTCCTGTTCTTAAAGGCCAAGGATTATTATGCATTAGGACTTTATCCTATTTATTTTGCCTTTGGAGCAGTATACTTATCGAATTTATTAGAAAAGAAAGTTTGGACAAAAGTGTTAAAGCCAGTCATCTTAGTTTTATGTCTTGTGCTATTCCTTCCTTTGTTTTTTATTGCCTTTCCGAATAAAACCCCTGAATATATAGTGAAACATCCAGAATATTACAGAAAGTTTGGAATGTTGCGATGGGAAGATGGGCAAGAGCATCAATTGCCACAGGATTTTGCCGATATGCTGGGCTGGTCTGAATTAGCTCGTAAGGTAGATTCTTTGTATAAAACAATGCCTGAAGCTCAGAATACCCTAGTATTATGCGATAATTATGGACAGGCCGGAGCAATAAATTATTATTCAAGGTTAGGCATCCAAGCCGTTTCTTTTAATGCCGACTATCTGAATTGGTTTGATTTGGATATCCCTTATAGAAACATCATACGTATTAAGAATGCTTCCGAAGTTGAGAAAGAGTTAGCCGAAACTGGGGCCTTCTTTGAGAGGTCACATTTAGCTGCTTCAATTGACAACCCCTATGCAAGGGAATATGGAACAGGCATCTTTTCTTTTATAGGTGCAAAGCTGAATGTAAATGAACGTATTAGGAACGAAATCGAAGAGGAAAATACTTATTGATCTCTTTGATATAAGTTTTGTAGAATTATATTTACCTATTTATTAACAATGTAACAATAATTTAATTCTATTTCTATTGGATTATATCTTTGTTGGTTGTATGATTTCATATCAAGCAGGCTTGATGGTTATTGGATTTTTATGGTTAAAAAAAGTGTATTAGAAAAGCTTTCAGACAAGGAGCTTGAAGGATTTATTCAACCTGGCTCGAGAAAGGTTCCTGAGGCGAAAAAGATGGCTTATGAAATTTTGGTTGAAAGAGGACGCATGTTTTCAGAGGAGGAGAAAATCAAGGTTGAAAGTTTAATCGAAGAGCAGATCCAAACCGAATACCAAGAAGATCTAACCAGAAGAAAAGCAATGGATAAGCAGTTGACAGATGATCAAAGTGCTGTGGCACTGTATACCAATTTTTTCATCTTCGTCATCAGTATAATATTTGGTGTTTTATATGGCTTTATCTTGGCCATGATAAATTATATAATCCTGAAAAAGTATGGTTTAGCTTTTTTGTTATTGGCAATCGGTATTACTGCATTTTCTATTTCTAGTTATTTTATTGGCTTTCTCATGACGAAGGTCTCTTTGTCAAATGATATTTTAGGATTTATTGTTGGGGTTTTGGTTTCTGCCTTCGGTTTGGCTATCATTTCCTTGTTCAATAAGAACTTTATTCCGAAAGACCTCGAGTACAGGTCAAGATCAATCCTCATTCCAACAATTATTTGTATTGGTCTTTATATTCTAATCAATTTCTATAAATAAGTAAGGCTTGGTTTATATGCAAAAAAGAGTGAACATGGGATATATCCTTAATGTTCACTCTTTTTTATGCTTTTTATTTCTTTTTCAGCAAGATAGTGAAATGTCTCAAGATCTCTGACTCCCACACGATTTCTAGACCTGATTTAATATCTTCTCTTCTTTCAAAGATGTTTTTTAGGGCCGCTGCGACGTAATCCAGATGTTTGTAGCTATAGGTCCTTCTTGGTATTGCCAATCGGAGTAATTCTAACTTTGGAAAACGATCCTTTCTTGTTTCCGGGTCTCGATCTGCAAGCAAGGTCCCAATTTCAACTCCGCGAACACCGGATTCCTTATAGAGCTCGATCGCTAGAGTTTGGGCAGGATATTCCTCGCGCGGTACATGGGTCAGGAAGTTTAAGGCATCCACAAATACAGCATGTCCTCCAATAGGTTTTTGGATCGGGATTCCGTATTCAATAAGTTTATTGCCTAGATACTCTACTTGGTCGATCCTAGCTTTTAAATAGGGGAGCTCGGTCGATTCCAAAAGCCCTTGTGCCAACGCTGCCAAGTCTCTTCCTGCAAGACCTCCGTAAGTGATAAATCCTTCGTAGATAATTCCCATATTTCCACAGGCACGGTAAAGCTGTTCGTTTCGCATCCCTAAAAGCCCACCTATATTCACCAAACCATCTTTTTTGGCAGACATCGTAAATCCATCCCCATAGGAGAACATTTCTTTCACGATTTCCTTGATAGTTCTGTCTTTGAATTCAGCTTCGCGCTCCTTGATGAAATATGCATTTTCGGCAAATCTAGCTGCATCAAAGAATACCGGGATTCCATATTGCTCAGATAGGGCCTTGACATCCTTAATGTTTTGCATAGATACCGGTTGACCCCCAGAAGAGTTACAGGTAACCGTAATCATGCAGAACGGAATGTTTTCTTTAGGATGGGCCTTATAGACTTCTTCGAGTTTTTGGAGGTCTATATTGCCTTTGAAAGGATGTAGATTATTGATGTCAAATGCTTCATCAATGGTGCAGTCAATTGCATGAGCCTTGCGGAATTCGATATGTCCTTTAGTCGTGTCGAAATGAGAGTTTCCAGGTACCACATTGTTTTCTTTCACGAGGATGCTGAAAAGTACATTCTCGGCAGCTCTTCCTTGGTGTGTTGGCAAGAAATAGGGAAATCCAAGTGTATGCCGTACGACTTCACGGAGCTTCAGATAGGATTGAGATCCAGCGTAGCTTTCATCACCCATCATGATTTCTGCCCATTGTCGGTCAGACATTGCTCCCGTTCCGGAGTCCGTTAATAGATCAATAAAAACACGGTCGCTTGCTAAGTTAAATAGATTGTTTCCTTCCTCTTCGATCCACTGTTCACGTTGTTCTCGGCTAGACATAAAGATTTCTTCAACCATCTTTACTTTATAGGGCTCTGCCCATGGTAGTTCCATAAAATTT
Organism: Sphingobacterium sp. LZ11T8; assembly: GCF_024261425.1. Taxonomy (NCBI): domain Bacteria; kingdom Pseudomonadati; phylum Bacteroidota; class Sphingobacteriia; order Sphingobacteriales; family Sphingobacteriaceae; genus Sphingobacterium; species Sphingobacterium sp. LZ11T8. The sequence goes on from NZ_JANBZY010000004.1 coordinate 158,648, forward strand.
ATATTTGGTTCACTGTTGTTAAAGTTAAAAAATTAATCTAGGATATTTTAAGATTGCCACTCCCATGTTATGGAACAATTTTGTTATCAATGGATAAATATGAAATGGGTAGGGATTATTGTTGTTGATTTTATATAAATTAGATGGGAAATATTCGTCTCATAGACCATCACCTAAACTTTAGAAAACATGAAATCATTCTTGCTCAGTATTTTCATAATCGTTTGTTCCGCTCCATTATTTGCGCAAAAGCCATTAAAGTTGGCGGTAGCTGGATTGAGCCATGGACATGTGGATTGGGTATTCAATCGAAAGGATAAGCAGGATATGAAGGTTGTTGGGATCTATGAAACCAATCCGGAATTGGTTGAGCGATATATCAAACGTTATAAATTGGATAGATCCTTGTTCTTTACGAATTTGGACGAGATGTTGGACAAGGTCAAACCGGATGCGGTTTCGGCTTTTGGAGAGATCTCAGAGCATATCACGGTAGTAAGGGTCTGTGCACCCAAAAAAGTCCATGTTATGGTAGAGAAGCCTTTAGCGACCAACCTTGCCGATGCCAAAGAAATTGAAACCTTGGCAAAGGATAACAATATCCATGTCCTGACCAATTTTGAAACTTCTTGGTATGAAAGTAATCAAAGGATTAAAGGTCTTTTGACTGAAGGGAAATTAGGAGAGATCAGGAAAGTCATGGTCAATGATGGTCATCAGGGACCTAAAGAGATAGGAGTAAGCAAGGAGTTCTTCGAGATATTGACTGACCCTGCGAAAAATGGGGCAGGAGCCTTGGTTGATTTTGGTTGCTATGGTGCCAACTTGATGACTTGGTTGATGAATGGCGAAAGACCTACCTCAGTGACTGCGGTAGTGCAACAGAATAAGCCCGAGATATATAGAGAGGTAGATGATGAGGCTACCATCATTCTGCAATATCCCGAAGCCCAATGTGTCATTCAAGGATCTTGGAATTGGACCTATTCACGTAAGGATATGGAGGTTTATGGAAATAAAGGCTATGCCATAGCCACCGATGCAAAAACCTTAAAAACGCGCTTGCAAGAAAATCAGCCAGAAGAGATCGTAAAATTGGATGCTAGACCAGCACCATTCAATGACCCTTTTTCATTGCTTGCTGCGGTGGTTAATGATTCGGTTGTTTTGGATCCATTGGATCAATATGGTCTGCAAGTCAATGTAACTGCTGTGGAGATCTTGGAAGCAGCAATGAAATCTGCGAAGGAGAAACGGACCATTGTTTTAGGGGATAAATAAGTGGGGAAGATATTGATGTTATTATTTTCAATTGCATTTGTAAACAGTTCTTTCAACTTTTCCCTTTTCCTTTCGTTTTGAGGAACGAAATATCTTCGAAGAATACATGCGTATCATTATTATTCAATGAAGATTGCATTGGCGTACAGTTCCTCTACCTTCGGTACAGAATGACAAGACCTGTTGGAGGAGAACCGTACAGATTCTTCAAAATCGTTCAGAATCACAATGTGCTAAGTGAATTTCGAACAAGGTTAATATGAAAATGTAAGATAAATCTCTAAGAGTTTCCTGTCAGGTAAATGGACAGTAAAGGTGGTCGTAATTCTTCCAACCACCTTTATAGAAATCCATTTTTTTCTTCGCTATGGCTGAGTTGGCTGATCTGTTGGTGTCTCATCCTTGACTTCATCCTTACCGGAAAACCACCATATTGCAGCTCCTACGAGTACGAATGCTATTTTAATTAACCATGCTGTTCCTTCTCCCCAATTGTAGATCCAAAGCAGGATGCGAGGTACTGCATTGAAGAAATTCATAATGATGGCCAATATGCCATAAATAAATAAAATTGAACCGATATTTTTCATGCTATTTTGATTTTGTTTATGATTGAAATTTGAACCTTTTAAGGCATATTAACCCGTGTGATGAAAGGTTAATCAAATGTAGGGATGTTTCAATTTTCGGAACATCCCTGAAATCAGGTATTTATCCAGTTGGGGTGGGGTCTTTCTGTTCTGTAACCTTTTCGTGTCACCCTGACCGTTTCCGGAAGGGGCTCGGAACTATACATACTACATTTGAAATGGTTTCCTCATCTTACGTTAACAGAATGACAAACACCTCAAAAAAAATCAAAAAATAGATTCTTCGTTTCACTCTGAATCCCTCTTTAGCGCTTTTTCTTCTGAACTATTTTGAGGAATCTGTACGGTTCTCTTCCAACAGGTCCTGCCACGCTGCACCTAAGGTGCAGGAACTGTACGCCATTGAAATCCTTATTGATTTATTAAAACAAAATGACTGTTAAGTTCCGAGATGTTTCGTGCCTCAACATGTCATCAAGGCAAAAAGTGCACAAACCTTTCGCCAATGCAAACCTTTATGATTAAAACTTGATTTTCGTATTATTCTGAGATCCTTTCTGCGTCAGGATTACTATGTGGTAGTAAGAGAAAATGCAGGAATCGTTCGCCCCCACGATCCTTATTAAGCATGTGTTATTTTGATGTTTGTCAATTATTTCTTAACTTATTTATAGACGGCTAAGGCTTAAATCTGATCCAATCGAAGTATTTGGACTATTTACAGAGCATAAAAGAAAGGAGTTTGGCTTTGAGTTTAAAAATAAAAAGGATAGATAGCATTCTTGAGACTATTAAGAAAAGTGAGATAGAAATAGTGAAGGACTATTATAGCAACGTGGATATCAACAAGCCGGATCGATTCAACCGGACCTTGTTGATGAATTCTATTTTGTACGGTGAAATTGAATTAGCTAAATGGGCCATTAACCGACATGCCGATGTCAACCATCAGGATAAAAAGGGTTTAAGTGCTTTGCATATCGCAGTTGAAAGAAATCAATACCAGTTAGTTTCCTTCATGTTGCAAAAGGGGGTAGCCGTTGATCTTCAGGATCATTTTGGAAATACCGCACTTTGGCGTGCGATGATGGACAATGTTGATGTCAATATTATTTACATTTTATTCCAATATCAAGCTGACCCAGACCTTAAGAATAATTATGGGATTTCGGCACGCGATCTCCTCAGTGAAGAGAACCGGAATTGGGAAATCCTCCATAAGATTTTTAATGAAGTCAGTCCAGCTAATTAAGGATTTAAAGCGTTACCGATTTATAAAAAGATTACCCTTTATGTGATCATGCCATTTCTTGATCACGGCACAGGTCTCGTAAGCCTCCTGAAGGACAAATTGTTGCAGAAGGGTTTCTAGGGTTAGGATGAATTCCTCGAGATGGATAAAATTGCCTTCTTCATCGCGATAGTCGGTAAGGATATCCAGTAGAAAACAATGGGTTTCGAACTCACGGAACTTGTTCTGATAGTTCTGATCTGCCCTCAACCAAAGTTTTTCCAATTGAAATCCCGACTTGATGTGCATATGACAGGCGTCCTCATATTCTGACCGGTGCGTCTTGAGTTCCTTTTTCATTTTTTCGACACTGATTTGCAAATTATCATACATGGATGATAAATGAATCTGTACCTCTCGTTGTTTTGAAATAAGTGGCATAATGATGGAATTTGGATGCTCGCAAAATTTTCAACAAGTGTAACCCCAATTTTGTTTTAATAATTTATTGATTTATTGTGAATTAAAAAATCATCAGCTAATTACAGCAGCAAAAAGAATATATTTGGGTATATGAACGAAGCTAGGATAAATGGAATTCAATTGGAGATATGCTCCAATTCGATATACTCGGCAAAGCAAGCCCAGGCCGGTGGTGCAAGTAGGGTAGAGCTGTGCCAAAATCTGGAAAATGGCGGTACAACGCCTTCATATGGGCAGATCAAATTGACCAGGGAGTCCCTAAAAATTGGAGTCCATGTATTGATCAGGCCGCGGTCAGGTGATTTTCTCTATACCGAGGAAGAGTTTCAGGAAATTGTTGAGGACCTCCGTTACTGTAAGGAGGTCGGTTGTGATGGGGTTGTTATCGGGATATTAAGGGCAGATGGTTCTGTAGACATGGAAAGGATGAAGGTTTTAGTGGAGGAGGCCAAACCCATGTGTGTCGTGTTCCATAGGGCTTTCGACCGTTGCAAGGATCCTAAACAAGCATTGGAAGATATCATTGCCTTGGGCTGTGACCGAATATTGACTTCTGGCCTGCAAAATACAGCATGGCAAGGACGTGACCTTTTAAAAGAGTTGATAGCACAGGCTGCCGGCCGGATAGAGATTATGCCGGGGTCGGGGGTTGATGCAGGCAATGTGAAGGAAATATTGAAATACACAAAGGCGAATAGCATACATTCTTCAGCAAAGGTCGTGGTAAGATCAAAGATGGAATATAGATCGGACTCGGTAACAGGGATGGACGAGGATGAAATCTATAGTTCGAAAGAGAAGGTCGAGCAGATCGTAGAGCAAATAAAAAGCCTGTAGAATGTCTACAGGCTTTTTAATATAATGTTTTCTAAACTTATTTAGCGTCTGCTGAAAGTTTATCTAAGATATCATTGTTCTTAGTGATTTGGCTGTTCTTCGGCATTTTGCTTTTTGAACCTGGTTCAATATTACGGCCAAGTTTTAAAAACTGTACTTCAACGCGTGCAACAGTTTTATTTCTTCTATCTTTTCTTTTTAAACGTGTAACTCCCATTGTGATCAAATATTTTTAATTGTTATTAACGAGGTCGGAAGCGGATTCGAACCGCTGTAGGAGGTTTTGCAGACCTCAGCCTAGCCACTCGGCCATCCGACCCTTTTACCTTTACAGGCATGCAAAAATAGGATTAAATTTTAAAATAAAAAAACCTTTTTCGCTTTTTGTTTTTCTAATTGCTTTTAGCCCCCTTAAAGCCTTGATTTTGAATTTAATGCTTAAAAATTAGCTTTGAAGGAAATGGATGTTTCATAAATTTTTTAAAATTAATACTTTGATTATTAATTATTTGCGCGAAATAAATTTGCTAAAATAGAGTTTGGTCTAAACTTTGCAAGACTTGGGTGTCTCTCGATAACATGTGTTAGGGGGAGCATAACAAAAAGATAAAATAATAAGACTATGAAAAAATTATTACTTTCATTTGGTGCTGCATTTTTATTAGCAGCTGGAGCTCAAGCTCAAACTAGTTATGGTTTAAAAGCTGGTGTGAACTTAGGTAAATTCTCTAATCAATCTGATCTAGCGAAAGACTACCAATCTAATAATGTTTCATTCTATGTAACTGGTTTTGCTGATCTACCTGTAGCTCCTCAGTTCTCCATTCAACCAGGAGTTTCCCTACAAGGAAAAGGAAATAAATACAAATTTGATGGTGATGGACTGGATGGTTCTTCAACTACGAATTTAATGTCAGTTGAGATTCCAGTAAATGCAGTTTACTATATTCCTGCAGGTTCAGGTAATGTATTCTTAGGCGCTGGTCCTTATGTAGGATTCAACGTTTCTGGAAAAGCTAAAAACAAAGGTAATTTAGGTGATTTTGGTGCTGAAGGAGAACGTGATCTGAAATTCTCTGGTGATAACAAAGACATGAACCTAATTGATGCTGGTGCTAACTTTATGGCTGGTTACAAATTCAACAACGGTTTATTGGTTAACGCTGGATATGGATTAGGATTAACTAATCTTAACCCTAATTCGAATGGAGATAAATTCTCTACTCGTACATTATCATTTGGATTAGGTTTCCAATTCTAGTCGAAATTGAAAAGGCTTAACAGCCTTAGTGAATAAATTATTGGGCAGTCCTGTTGGGCTGCCTTTTTTTGTTGTATCATTTGGGTTGATATTTAATTTAAAATGGAGCCTATTATTTTGCTTTAAATTCTTATATGAAGAAAATAATGTAATTGTGAAATAATGTTAATTAACTAAACGATAACAATTAACTTGGTCGATGCTGTTTAGTTTTGATTCATAAACTAAAAATATTAAGTATGAAAACATTTTTATCCTTACTTGGCATCGCTGGATTGTCAATCTGTGCAGCAAATGCCCAAACTTCCTATGGCCTTAAGGCCGGAATGAACCTTGGGAAAATCACGAGCTATGATTCCCAAAAATTTAATCCTTCCTATTTTGTGACAGGTTTCGCAGATATACCGTTATCTGGTAGATTTTCTATCCAACCCGGGATTTCCCTACAAAGCAAAGGGACTAAATTTGTAGACGCCATTCCCAATTGGGATCAAACCGCAACTGACCTCAATACCTCTAGTCTCAATGTGATGTCGATCGAAATCCCAGTCAATGCAGTTTATTACATTCCTGTTGGGACTGGCGATGTTTTCCTTTCTGCAGGTCCTTATTTAGGCTATAACCTCAGTGGAAAATTGAAAAATTCAACGCGTAATTTAAAGACGGCCAGTTCACGGGATGTAGAGTTCAGCGGAAATAATAAAATGATGAATCGTTGGGACGCTGGGGTAAATTTTGCAGTAGGGTATAAGCTTTCCAATGGATTCTTGATCCAAGCTGGCTATGGCTTAGGTTTAAGCAACCTGAATGCAGCAAGTAAATCCAAAGATTTCTCAAGCAGAACGTTGAACTTTGGTGTAGGATTTCAGTTTTAGCGTTGATAGTATTGAGATGTGAGATATGAGATTTGAGATATTAAGGGGAACAAAGTACAGCTTAAGAGCAATGGGTTGGTTTTATGCTATTATCCAGATTGGAGTCTAAAAATTCTTTCAAATTTCTCATGTCTCATTTCTCATATCTCAAATCTTGAAAAAAACAAAAGCCCATTTTTCAATGGGCTTTCTTGTTTTTTTCAAAAGAAATCTATCACACTTTGATTTCAACTTCAACACCTGAAGGTAATTCTAATTTCATCAACGCATCAACTGTTTTTGAGTTAGATGAGTAGATGTCTAACAATCTCTTGTAAGAACACAATTGGAATTGCTCACGTGCTTTTTTGTTAACGTGTGGAGAACGTAAAACGGTATAGATTTTTTTCTCAGTAGGCAATGGAATAGGACCACTAACAACTGCACCTGTAGGTTTTACTGTTTTTACGATTTTCTCAGCTGACTTGTCAACCAAGTTGTAATCGTATGATTTCAATTTGATTCTGATTCTTTGGCTCATTATATGAATTTGTTTTTAAGATGACCCCTGGTTAGAGCTATTTGCAACCAGGGATCGGTTTGTTTTTATTCGTATGAATTATTAGTCTTCGATACCTTTAACTTTTCCTTTAGACTTCGCGATTACGTCATCTTGAACGTTACGAGGTGCATCAGAATAGTGATCGAATTCCATTGTAGAAGTAGCACGTCCTGAAGTGATGGTACGTAATTGCGTTACATATCCGAACATTTCAGAAAGAGGTACTAATGCTTTGATTACTTGCGCACCATTACGTGAATCCAAACCTTGCATTTGACCACGACGACGGTTCAAGTCACCCATTACATCACCCATGTTTTCTTCTGGAGTCAATACTTCCACTTTCATGATAGGCTCCATCAATACTGGAGAACATTTAGGAAGAGCTTGACGGTAAGCCATCTTAGCTGCTAATTCGAAAGATAGAGAGTCTGAATCGACTGCGTGGAATGAACCATCAATCAAACGAACTTTCATACCTGACAATTGGTAACCAGCTAAAACACCATTCTTCATAGAAACTTCAAATCCTTTTTGAACTGAAGGGATATATTCTTTAGGAATAGAACCACCAACGATCTCATTAACGAATTGAAGAGGGTTTTTAACTACATCCCAATCCTCATCAGCAGGAGAGATAACCACTTTGATATCCGCGAACTTACCACGACCACCTGATTGTTTTTTGTAAACTTCACGGTGTTCAGTAGTTCCGTTGATAGACTCTTTGTAAGCTACTTGAGGAGCACCTTGGTTAACCTCTACTTTGAACTCACGTTTCAAACGGTCGATCAAGATATCTAAGTGAAGCTCACCCATACCTGAAATAACTGTTTGACCAGTATCTTCATCCGTCTTAACTACGAAGGTTGGATCCTCCTCAGCTAATTTGTTAAGTCCGATACCTAATTTATCAACGTCAGCTTGAGTTTTAGGCTCGATCGCCAAACCAATAACTGGCTCAGGGAAAACCATAGACTCAAGAACGATTGGGTTTTTCTCATCACAAAGGGTGTCACCAGTTTTGATGTCTTTGAATCCAACAACAGCACCGATATCACCAGCTCCGATTCTTTCGATCGGGTTTTGTTTGTTCGCGTGCATTTGGAAGATACGAGAGATACGCTCTTTGTTTCCTGAACGAGTGTTCAATACATAAGAACCAGCATCTAAGAATCCTGAATATACACGAGTGAAACACAAACGACCTACGAATGGGTCAGTAGCGATTTTGAAACCTAATGCAGCGAATGGTTCAGCTTCAGAAGGTTTACGGGAGATCTCTTCACCAGTACGTGGGTCAGTACCTTTAACAGCTTCTTGATCCAATGGAGAAGGCAATAACTCCATAACGAAGTCAAGCATTGTTTGTACACCTTTGTTTTTGAAAGATGAACCACAAACCATAGGAACGATAGCGTTATCCAATACTGCTTTACGTAAAGCGTCTAAGATTTCACGTTCTGTTAATGAATCTGGATCATCGAAGAATTTCTCCATCAATGACTCATCATATCCAGCAACAGCTTCTAATAATTTTTCACGGTATTCAGCAACCTCTTCAAGCATATCGTCAGGGATTGGAACTTCAGTAAAGGTCATACCTTTATCAGCTTCATTCCAAACGATACCACGGTTGTTGATCAAGTCAACAACACCAGTGAAGTTGTCTTCAGCACCGATAGGCAATTGAAGCGCTACAGCTTCAGAACCTAACATATCTTTAACTTGCTTAACTACTTTTAAGAAGTCAGCACCAGAACGGTCCATTTTATTGACGAAACCAATACGAGGAACTTTGTATCCGTCAGCTAAACGCCAGTTAGTCTCTGATTGAGGCTCAACACCATCAACAGCAGAAAACAAGAATACTAATCCGTCTAATACACGTAATGAACGGTTTACTTCTACAGTAAAGTCAACGTGTCCCGGTGTATCAATTACGTTTACTTGGTATTTTTTGTTACGGTAGTTCCAGAATACTGTTACAGCAGCAGAGGTAATGGTGATACCACGCTCTTGCTCTTGTGCCATCCAGTCAGTTGTAGCAGAACCTTCGTGAGTTTCTCCTAACTTGTGGTTAACACCTGAGTAGAATAAAATACGCTCTGTAGTTGTAGTTTTACCAGCATCGATGTGTGCAGCGATACCAATATTTCTTACTAATTTTAAATCTTTTGCCATGTTTTTTATTGCAGTTTGCCTATTGGCTGATTGTTATTTCCTTTGAAATAAATACACCGACTTTGATAATTGAAAATTCCATTATCTAAAGTCGGTGTAAACATATTTGATTCTTTTTGTTCAAAATTAGAATCTGAAGTGTGAGAACGCTTTGTTAGCTTCCGCCATCTTGTGCGTATCTTCTTTCTTCTTAACAGCAGCACCTTCACCTTTAGAAGCTGAAATGATCTCTCCTGCCAATTTCTCAAACATAGTTTTTTCACCACGTTTGCGAGCATAAGAAATTAACCATTTCATACCTAAAGCGATCTTGCGCTCAGGACGAACTTCCATAGGTACTTGGAAGTTTGCACCACCAACACGACGAGATTTAACCTCTACGGCTGGCATTACATTGTTAAGAGCTTTTTTCCAAGTCTCAAGACCATTCTCTTGAGTCTTTTGCTCTACTAATTCAACTGCATCGTAAAAAATTGAATAGGCGATAGATTTCTTACCGTCTACCATCATGTTGTTTACGAAACGAGTTACCTGAACATCGTTAAACTTTGGATCAGGTAAAATGATTCTCTTTTTTGGTTTTGCTTTTCTCATTTTCTTTTCCTCCGTTTATTTTTTCTTACCTTTTGCTGGTGCAGCAGCTGCTTGTCCTGGTTTAGGACGTTTTGTTCCGTATTTAGAACGACGTTGGTTACGACCGGCAACACCTGAAGTATCTAATGCACCACGAATGATGTGGTAACGAACTCCTGGTAAATCTTTAACACGACCGCCACGAATTAATACGATCGAGTGCTCTTGTAAGTTGTGGCCTTCTCCTGGGATGTAAGCATTCACCTCTTTACCGTTTGTTAAACGAACACGAGCTACTTTACGCATTGCTGAGTTTGGTTTTTTAGGGGTAGTAGTGTATACACGTGTACACACACCTCTTCGCTGTGGACATGAGTCCAACGCTGGTGACTTACTCTTGTCTACCAGAGCTACTCTACCTTTTCTAACTAGTTGTTGAATAGTAGGCATTTACCTGTTTTTCTTTTTTGTTTTTGTTAAAAAATGTTTTTAAGTCCGCAAAGATATAAAGAATAATCTAAACTGTAAAGAGTTGTGTGCTAAGTTTTTTGAAATAAATGCCTATTTGTCAAAAATTTATTGTTAAATCTCCGTAACCCCGTCTGATCCACATAAAAATGCCCTCTAGAAAACTAAAGGGCAAGTATTTTATTTTGATAGGATATTCCTAAGGTCTAGCTCAATAACGTGAAGTCAATCTGTCTTTTTTCAAGATCCACTTTCTTGACCTTGATCTGAACCTCATCCCCCAATTGGTAAACTTTTTTCTTTCGCTGCCCAATAATGGCGAAATTCTTTTCGTCCAAGGTGTAAAAATCGTCAGTGATATCTCTCAAACGTACCATCCCTTCGCATTTGTTCTCTTCGATCTCTACGTACATACCCCATTCGGTCACTCCAGAGACGATTCCGGTGTATTCTATGCCGATCTGATCCTGTAAGAACTCGGCTTGTTTGTACTTGATGGAAGCTCTCTCTGCCTCTGCAGCTTTCTTTTCCATTTGGGAGGAATGTTCAGACATTTTTTCATAATGCTCCGCATTCACGTTTTTACCACCGTCCAGATAGAATTGAAGCAGTCTGTGTACCATCACGTCTGGATATCGACGGATAGGGGAGGTAAAGTGCGTATAATAATCAAATGCCAGCCCGTAGTGAGAAGTCTTCTTGGTAGTATAGATGGCCTTTGCCATCGATCGGATCGCCAATGAGGTCAGAAGGTTCTGTTCTTTGGAGCCTTCGATTTTTGTCAACAGCGCGTTTAAGGACTTTGCGGTCTCTTTGTCGGTCTTGATGCTCAGGCGGTGCCCAAACCTAGAGGCAAACAGAGAAAAGCTGGTCAGGGTCTCCGGATTGGGTACATCGTGGAATCTGTAAACGAAAGGAAGCTTGTTCTTTCCTTTTCCCATTCTCCCGATGAATTCAGCGACCTTGCGGTTGGCCAACAACATGAAGTCCTCGATCAACTTGTGGGCTTCTTTTCTCACTTTGGTGTAAACGCCAAGAGGTTTTCCGTTTTCATCGAGATTGAATTTTACCTCTTCGGATTCAAAGCTGATCGCTCCAGCCTTAAATTTACGGTCGCGCAGGATAAAGGCGAGTTCGTTCAGCTTTAAGATTGCTTCAGATAATTCATCTTCTTTTCCTTCGATGATCTCTTGCGCTTCTTCATAACTGAATCTTCTGTCTGAATGTATAACCGTTCTTCCGAACCATTGGTCGATCACATTTGCTTTCTCGTCCATTTCAAATACGGCTGAGAAACATAGCTTGTCCTCATTAGGGCGCAATGAACAAAGGTTGTTAGAAAGTCTCTCTGGAAGCATAGGGATTACGCGGTCAACCAAGTAAACCGAAGTTCCGCGTTCAAATGCTTCTTTGTCCAAAGTGGAGTCAGGAGTCACGTAGTGCGAAACGTCAGCGATATGTATGCCGACCTCATAGTTTCCGTTTTCCAGTTTCTTGAATGAAATCGCATCGTCAAAATCTTTTGCATCCGCAGGGTCGATCGTAAAGGTGGTCGTCGACCTGAAGTCGTGACGCTTTGAAATTTCCTCTGCAGAGATGGAGTCCGAAATTGAATTCGCTGCGTCTTCTACTGCTTTAGGGAATTCGAGGGGGAATCCAAAGTCCGCTAAGATCGCGTTCATCTCGGTGTTGTTTTCGCCTTTTTTACCAAGGACGCTTTTTACAATACCGATAGGGTTCTTTGCATTCTTTGGCCACTCCAAAATAGACACCAAAACTTTCTCTCCGTTTTTCGCCCCGTTCAGGTTGTCCAGTGGGATGAAAATATCGTGCAGCATTTTTCGGTCGTCCGGTTGGAAGAAGGCATAGGATTTTGAAATGTCTATGGTACCGGTAAAGTCTGTCTTTGCACGTTGCAAGATTTCCACCACTTCGCCTTCTCGTTTTCTTCCTTTCTTCCTTTCGTAGACATGGACTTTCACGATGTCATTGTGCAGTGCTTGTCTCAGTTTTCGAGGGGCTACATAGATGTCGCTTTCACTGTCGTCATCAGGAACGATATAGGCTGATCCATCGGCAGTCATGTCAACCTTTCCAGTGACATAAACATGCAGTTGTTTAAGTTGGAATTTTCCTCTCTCAGGTTGGTGGAAAAGACCTAGTCTTGAACCATCCGAAAGGATGTCTGAAATGGTGGCTTTCGAGTCGCTGTCGGTTATGTTAAGTTTGGCAGCTACTTGCTTATAGTTAAGTGAGGTGTTTCCGGATTTTTCAAAAATGTCTACGATCAGTTGGGTTAAAACTTCTTTGTAAGGATTCTCTTTTTTTGATTTCATAGTCTGTCGTTTTGTCTGTTCCTTCCGTTGAAAATCTTTAAGGGAAGGAGAGGGGAGAGGGTGGAACTAAATGGTTTGCCAGTCAGTATTTTTTGTACTCCTCTGAAACCCGAATCTAATATACTGAAAACTGTCGGTTATTGGTTCATAGGGTTGAAAATGGCTGTTTTATTTTTGATCCCATTTGTATATTAATTTAATGTGTATTTTATCTATCATAAATAGCTGATAAATAACATGGTAAATGAATTTTGCTAAAACATATTTTACGGGTTGTATTCGTAAGTTGTTGTATATTAGTTGTAAATGGGTTTTGGTGGGTAAAACCTTGCTTTGTGCTAAAATGAATATATTGAACTGTTGTAGAATGTTCGAATACGTAAATGCTTATAAAATAAACATCTATATAATTAAATACTAAATATTAGCAAGAAATAAAAAGTGATTTAGCTTAAGGTTTTGGAGTAAAAAAAATACTCTTGAAATTTCTTTGGGTCATGAAATTTCAAGAGCAATTTATAAAAAAAATATGAATATTTACGAGGATTTCTCGTTACAAATGTCGCAGATTCCTACAGCGTTTATGGCAATGGAGTGCAAAGAAAAATCGGTTGGAAGGTTGATTTTGGGTAAGGCTATCTCCTCCAGACAGTAGACAGAATTGCAGACTGAACAGATGAAATGAACGTGCTGATCATGGTGATGGTCCGCTGAGCACTTCGTCGAACAGAAGGCATAAGTCGCAGTTCCATTCAGGTCGAAAACCTTATGGAGGATACCCTTTTCTTCAAAGCTTGCCAAGATTCTATAGAGGGTTACACGGTCTATTTCTGAACCTAAAATCTTCTCCAATTCGGGTTGTGAAATTGCTGAAAGTTTGGTGGAAATAATATCCAAAACCCTTAGTCTCGGTTGGGTGATTTTAAGTTGATTTGCCTTTAATACCTGGCTGAATTCTTCTAGTTTTTCCGGATCCAATTCCGTGCTCATATCCGCTTTCATGGTATAAATTTACACAATTAAATTGGGTATAAAAAAAGCCCCCAATTTCACATTGGAGGCCTTATATTTTATCAGCAAATAGTAGACTATTTAACTGCTGCTTTTGCGTGGTCAGCTAAGAATTGAGCCAATCCGCTATCAGTTAATGGATGCTTCAATAAAGCTAAAATAGCTGATAAAGGACCAGTCATAACGTCTGCACCGATCTTAGCACAGCCTAAAATATGTGCACTATGGCGTACTGATGCCGCTAAAATCTGTGTTTCAAACCCGTAATTATCGTAGATTTCACGGATTTCTTCGATTAATCCTAAGCCATCAACAGAAATATCATCTAGACGACCAATGAATGGAGATACATAAGTAGCGCCTGCTTTAGCCGCCAATAGCGCCTGACCAGCAGAGAAAACTAGCGTACAGTTGGTTTTGATGCCTTTTTTACTGAAATATTTAATCGCTTTAATACCGTCTTTGATCATCGGAACTTTAACAACAATCTTGCTGTCTAACGCTGCTAATGCCTCGCCTTCCTTGATCATGCCTTCGTAATCTGTAGAAATTACCTCTGCACTTACGTCTCCATCAACGATATCGCAAATAGCTTTGTAGTGATTGATTACATTTTCTTCCCCAGAAATACCTTCTTTAGCCATTAAGCTAGGGTTGGTGGTTACTCCGTCTAAAACGCCAAGATCTTGAGCTTCTTTGATTTGTTCAAGGTTTGCGGTATCAATAAAAAATTTCATGATAGTATTTGAATTAATTTGTTTTGTAGAACTTTTGATTATCCTTTAGGATAGGCAAAGGTAATTATATTGTTTCAAGATTTGAAGTTATTGGCTTCATATCCAAGATATTTATTACGTTTCAACGCATTTTTAATATCAAATGCAACAATTTCCAGCCTTCTCCTGTTAATATTGGAAAGCTATTGTAATAATTCATTCACTTGCAATAGGTATTTCCGTTTTGGGTTTCAATCCTTTATCTTTAAAAAGCTGTAACAACAATACGCATTTCATGCAAATATTTAGATCTCTCCAATACCCCAACTATCGATTACATGTTATAGGGCAATCAATTTCCCTTTTAGGTACTTGGATGCAACGGATAGCCATCAGCTGGCTGGTCTATCAACTGACAAATTCCGTCTTTTGGCTAGGTTTTGTTTCCTTTATTTCCTTACTTCCATCGCTTGTTTTATCCCCCTTTATTGGTGCTTTCGTCGATAGACATAAGAAATATAAACTTGTTCTGATTACCCAGATCGGCCTGATGGTTCAAGCCGGCTTATTGGCCTTATTGGTTTATTTAAAGCTGGAATCCGTACTGTATTTGTCCATTTTAGGCTTTATTCAAGGCGTTGTGAATGCATTTGATGTTTTGGGAAGACAGGCTTTGCTGGTGAATTTGGTCGATAACCGTAAGGATTTGCCCAATGCTATTGCCTTAAACAGTTCAATATTCAATGCCGCGAGGATGGTCGGGCCAGCAATAGGAGGGATTTTACTCTCCACTTATGGAGAATTAGCTTGTTTTACACTGAATTTTTTGAGTTTTATCCCGGTAATTATCTGTTTATTGCTAATGAAAGTAACGGAACACGTCATTGTAATTCCAAATGAAACCTCCTTCCAAGGCCTCGTACATGGTTTTAATTATCTCAAGAGATCGCCGCATATTGCTTCTTTGATCGTGATTTTAAGCATATCTAGCTTATTGGTTATTCCATATACCTCACTTTTACCTGCAGTGGCGAGGGAATTATTTCAGGGAAATGAACGTACTTTCTCCTGGTTTGAAAGTGCTGCTGGATTAGGAGCCATGATCGGAGCGATCAATATGGCAAGGTTAAAAACTGGGGAAAACCTCAGGTATAGGATTATGTTTGCAGCCTTTTTTATGGGTATTTCATTGGTCTTATTGGCTTTTGCCCATTATCTACCGTCTGCATTACTGTTCACGGGGGCGGTTTCATTTTCCATGATGATGCAGAATTCATCCATAAATACCTATATACAAACCCACGCAATGCCTGCATACAGAGCTAGGGCCATGTCTTATTATGTGATGGCATTCCAAGGGATCTTCCCTGTCGGAAGTTTATTGACAGGGGCTATAGCTGAAATTGTAGGTATTAAAAACACCCTTTATATTATGGGTGGATGTGGAATTCTATTGGCCATAGGGTTCTATATTTACCTAAGGCTTCATATTCAACGCCGGTTGTTTAAGTTCAATTTACGCTGATTTAAGGTCAATATATTCTTTTTGTAGTCTATTTTAGCTCCATATAATTTTAAGATATCGCCTCCTAAAACTCCGATTACCGGATCTAAACCTATCTGACTATAGGCATAATTTATGGAACTCAGGTCTAAAACAGCCGCTGTAAAGTTTTTGGTGGACCAATCTGCCATTTTTATTTGGGGAATGGTGATCATGAAACTCTGCATATTGTTGGTTCCAAGTCCAGTGGATAAGATATCGGTGTTAAGGAACTCCTCCTCGTTTATTCCTGAATTCAAAAGGGTTTCCTTGTCCAACACGGTTTTTGAAGCACCTGTGTCGATGACCATTTTAAAATTCTTGTCAAAAATCTCGATCTCTGTAATAATATGAAAGCCATCGGCTTGCAGGCCGATGACTTCAAATGGAATATTTTGCATTTAAATAAAATTCTGAAATAATATTGAGTTATTTTTTGAGTACCCCTTCGGCATAAAGAACATCGTTCATTTTGCGTACAGCCTCTGCACTTGCCTTGAACAGTTCTTCTTCCTCCGCGGATAAATTCATCGGCACTATTCTGTCCCAACCTTTATTATTGATGATAACGGGAACACCGATATTGATGTCTTCCTGTCCATATTCTCCCTCTAGGTAAACCGAAGCCGTGAATAATTTATTCTGGTTGTGAACTATACTTTCTACCATCGCTGCTGCTGCTGCGCCTGGTGCATACCAAGCAGAAGTACCGATTAAAGCAGTTAATGTGGCGCCTCCAACCATGGTTTTCTTCACGATTTCTTGCTCTTCTTCCTCAGTTAGGAAATCGGCAACCGGTACGCTGTTCCAAGTCGCATGTTTGATCAGTGGAATCATCGTGGTATCGCCATGACCACCAATTACGATGGCATTCAGGTCATTGGCTGATGCATTTAATTTATCACTGATTTGATATTTAAAGCGTGCAGAATCCAATGCGCCGCCCATACCGATGATTCGGTTTTTAGGCAATCCACTAGATTTTAAAGCTAAATAAGTCATTGTATCCATCGGATTGGAAACAATCAGTATGATGATATCTGGAGAATGTTTGATTAGATTTTCAACTACAGTCTTTACGATATTTGCGTTCGTACCGATCAATTCCTCTCTGGTCATACCTGGTTTCCTAGGAATTCCAGAAGTAATCACGGCCACTGCTGAACCTGCTGTTGCTAAATAATCATTGGTAACACCTTTTATCTTTGAATCAAATCCTAAAAGGGCAGAAGTTTGCATCATGTCTTGGGCTTTCCCCTCTGCAAATCCTTCTTTAATGTCTAACAAGATGATTTCTTCTGCTACATTTTTTCTTACCAGATTATCAGCGGTCGTTGCTCCAACTGCCCCTGCTCCAACTACGGTTATTTTCATATAGTTAAGGGTTATGTTTATTTCCACTAAATCTAACAAAAATAATCCTCAATCGCAGGCTAAATAGCGTCAATTTAATGTAAATCAATAATTACAATGCAAATTTCTTGAAAGAAAATCAGAAAAAATCAAAGGGATAAACCAGCCTAATTTTTATTAAAAGTGGATAATTCAGGCAAAATAAAAGAGCTGTTTATTAAACAGCTCTTTTTTCTAGAATGGATAACCTATCGCTAGGTTAAACACCAGATTATCTCTTCTCCAATCTCTGTCCCGTATGTCGATATATTTAAATACCCAACGGTCATCTTTAGGACGATATGGAACTCTAAATGGAATGGCAAAGTCTGTACGGATAATCAAGAAATCTAAATCTAACCTTAATCCTAAACCTCCACCAACAGCTAACTCACTTAAGAAATCTTTACTGAAACGACCTCCAGGCTTGTTTTCATCTTTGTTTTGCAACCATACGTTACCCGCATCGATAAAAGCGGCCCAATGTAGCATTCCTGCAATCTTGGCTCTATATTCCGTGTTCAATTCTAGTTTATAGTCACCAGTTTGGTCAGCAAAAAAGTTTTCCTCTCCCAAGTTTTCCGGTAGGGATGAACCCGGTCCGACCGCACGTGCCCTGAAAGCCCTTAAACCATTGGGGCCTCCAGTGAAATATTGCTTTAAATATGGTAGAGAACGCGAGTTTCCGTAGGAATAACTCGTTCCGATCATTATCCTGGATGCCAAGGTTGAAGTAGGAGTAATCTTTAAATAATGCCTTAAATCAGCCTCTGCTTTAATAAATTGCGAATATGGAGTGCCAAATAGTTCCTTGATTTTTCCTTCATTATAGTTCGCCCCTTGAATCAGTCCCAGGATATTTCCTGAGGTGTTCAACCCTGCTTTGGCATAGAAAGTATGCTTTTTGTTCTCCATCGTATTCGTGAAAGTATACACGTAATTTGGACCAAAGGAGAATTGCGGGTCAACAATATGACGTAGGGTAGGTACGGTGTCCATCTGCGCCCTATATTCATCTGAAATACCACGAGGTTGAACATAGATGATCTCGGCAAGCGTTAGATTATGGTCTTTCTGCTGGTTTTCCTTCCATGCATAACCATAGTTTAAGGTCATTGAATTCAAGGTATAGGCGGTCCTACGGTTCAGGAATTCATAACCCGCTTTTAAGAATGTCTTAGGTATATATTGTTTCCCTGGAGTCCATTTATAAGGAGAAAGCAAGCGCGGCCAGGTAATCCCTACTTCGGCACCATAACGGATATAGGAAGAATTTAAGTTTACATTTCCACCTGTTTGGGTCTCATACCCCCCAAAAACAGATACGGTTAAGTTCTCGAATCCTTTAAAAGCATTCTTTAGGGTCCAGTTGGCAGTTACTTCCGTACCATTATAAACGGCGGCAGTTTTACCCACCAGCTCCAAACGAATGGATTTTTTCTCCATTGGTGTCAAATAATAGTACACATCCAAATGATCGGTAGAATCAGGGCTATCCACAAATTCGTTCTTTACGAATTTGAAGGTGTTCAGGTTCACCAAATGATTGATGGTCATGTTATGGTTCCAACGGTTGTACATCTGTTCTGGTTCCAAGAAGAGGTGGTTGGCCAAAACTTTTTTACGGTATTTGTTCTGCGGGTCTATGATATAGAACTTATCATCATATTTCTCAACGCTCCTGGGAACCCTTCTTCTATTGGATCCAGCAGTTTCCTTATAATCTGCAAAAACATATACATTACCAATATGTTGCGGCTCCTTTGCTTGTCTAGGAGTTTCCGGTTTTACGGTCATGAACATGTCGACTTTATTGTCTCCAATCGTACTGTCCACTTCAACCAATAAATTATCGGGACTAAAATAATAATAACCCTGTTCCTTCAATTTATTGTCAATCCGGTCTCTTTCGTTCAAGATAACATCCAGGTTATAGTTGTTTCCAGGCTGCAACAAGGTCTGGTCCTTGGTCCCGATGATGGATTTTCCCAAACGGCTATTGCTATCCACGTCAAATTTAACCTCATTGATCCTGTAGATCGGTCCTGGAAAGGCATCATATTGAATAGTGGCCATTTTACCATCGATAAGCGTGTCAGAGGTAACTCTCGCGGTAAAGAAACCCAGGTTTTCCATCTTATTCCTTAGCAGGTTTTCGTTGTATTCACGATTAACATCACTTAATAGGACAGGGGCTTCACCTTGTTTTTTCAACCAACGTCTCACGAAGTTATTGCTGGTATCTGGGCCTCCACCCATATTCCAGAGACCAACCTTAAAGTAAACCCCTAATAGTTTACTGTTTGGCTTGGGCAATAAAGAGTTTTCCAAGAAAGTCTCAAAACCTTCTTTTCGCTCTTTAGGAATGGTATCATTATGGATGACAACATCACCTTCTTTATAGAATTTGTCCCCTTCAGCAATGTATTTTGTAGGATTACAGCTTGCGACAAGCAATAGTCCAAAGGAGTATGCAAATAGGTGCTTAATTTTCATTATTACCCCCTTCCTCTTCTTCATTTTTAATGGCAGACTTATTTGGTTCAATGGTATTTGTTGAAGTATCTCTATGTGTGCTATCTATAGGAAGGCCAGTGCTATCCGGCTGTGTTTTCAACTCTTCCTGTTTTCTCTCTTTTTCCCGTTCTTCCATGCGTTTTCTGAATTCAGGGCTATGGATCATCAAACTATCACGGATGACCATGCGAACAGAATCACGGTACACCGAATCAGTTTCCATCCTTTCCACATCAAATCTTCTTCTGAACCCACGGCTGTCGGTATTATAATATTCCTGTAGCGCTTTAGAATTCATAAACAATTCCCTGAATCTGTTGTAGCTCATATTGATGATAAAACCTATACCAGTTTCAACAAATTGCCCTTGTAGGGTGGCCTGATATTGATTTTTGCGGTAAACTCTCGCAAAGTAACGTCCATCTTTCGATAATTGATAATCTAGGGAAATATCACCTGCAATATTCGAAGCTTTTTCGCCTGGACGTGTATTTCCTTCTACCTCAAAGTTAGAACCTATCGTGATTTTCAAACGATCATCAAATAACATCTTAGAGATACCAACATTGAGGTCGGTCCTTGTTTCCGCATTTCCGGTCAAGTAATCCTCTTCAGAATTCAAGTTGAAATCAAGCTCCACGCCCTTGATCAGGTCAGAGGCCAAATTGTTCAATTGACCCGTCAAGAATGAACTTACCGTACTTCTTACCATCGCTTCTGTACCTCCTCCAGACAAACTTTCAAATGGATTAGCCGACATAAATCGACCCAAAGCAATCAAGGAGAAAACCTGTTTGTTTAATTCTGCAGGATCCTCACGCATATTTGAAAGGGCAATATTTACCTTACTTACCACATCTTGGGAAACTATGGCATTCTTTTCATCCAAATCGATATCGAAATTGATCTGCGGTTTAAACAGTTCGCCGGTCAATTTCAATAATACATTGAATGGAACCCTTTGTTTATAAAGGTTTTGGCTCTCAGAACCAATTTGGTTCTGTACCAATTCCAGTGTAGCGAATTTACCGGAGTAAACAGCTGTAATGTCTAATCTGGCATCCAATGGATCTCCATTCCATGTAATGGTACTTCCTTTTTGGAAACTGAAATCCTTTGAAATAGGGCCGAAGGAGAAGGTATAGTCACCTTTTTCCACCGTAAAGGTTCCAGACATGGTGATTTTCTCATTGGCATCAATACTGGTATTGATTTCTGCAACCCCTTGAATATTTAATGCATCTTGAGTTCCTTCATCCAAGATTACCTTGAATTTTGCATCAGGATCTGTGCTCAGGTTCAAGGCGATATCATATCCTGATAATTGACTTGATACCGTAGTCAAGGAATCGAGTTGAGCAAATACATTGGCTCTTGCGGTATCACTCTTATCCACGAATTTTACGACACCTTCGCGTTGAGCCACACCTGGATCGTCATTAGGTACAATAAAGTTGAAATCCGTCCGGTCATTAGCCTTGACATTACCGTCGATTCTTGGTTTATCCAAGTCGCCTGTTATACGCAGGTTTGAAGTCACATACATCTTTCCAAAGAATAGATCATTGTCCAGACGTGTAGAGTTCATGACCTCGAAATCATCGGTAGTCAAGTTCAGGTTAAAGATAAAATCTGTATAGGTTGTCGTTCTGATAGTACCATTTAAGCGAGCAACATTGTTCTTGGAATCTACCAAATTAAACTGACGGAAAGAAATCCCTTGATCATTAAAATAGATCTTTTGGTTATCCGCGCGCATATTGGAGTTCAACATAGATGCATTGATTATGGCATCGTGGAAAGTCAGCTCACCATTGATCCTTGGCGCAGAAGTAGTTCCGGTTATTTTCAGCGCACCTGATAAATCCCCTTGAGCATCCCTCAGATTACCCAAACTGAAAGCTTGGATAGTTTGCATGCGCATTGGGTTAAGGTTCAGTGTAGCATCGATCTGCATATCTCCTTCTGGAGGAGAGATAACATCACCCACCAAATGAACGTCATTTCCGTTTTCCGTAATTCTGACATCGGCTGAATACGTATTTTCTTTGATGTTGTTCACCTTTAAGGCGACATTACCAATGGTATCTGTGCCAAAGAAGAATTTATCGATTGTCAAATCGGAAACAAATACTGGAGAAGACTCAAACCTAGATACCGTTGCGTTTCCATTGATACCTCCACCAACTTTTAGCGTTTCAGATTGAAGCATCTCGGTGATGGTTTCAATTCTAAAATTGTTGAAGCTAAGGTCAATAGGGGCATTGTAAGTGGAATCCTGCGATTGAATACGCAATTCCTGACCTTCATTGGACAGAACAAAGCCAGAAGCGCGAACACCTCTCTGTCCAAAACTGATAACATTGTTCGGTTCGATATCCCAGTCCTCATAGTTCAACATCAGTCCATCTTCTTTCAGGGAAAGATTATAGCTATTGTTGCCAACCAACATGGTCGCACCTAAATGATACTGTTCCTTATCTTCCTTGTCTTTGATCCACAGACCGAAATCAACATTGTTTTCTACCACACTACCACTGATAACCGTATTTCTAAGCTCAATATTGCTAACTAAGATATGGCCAATCAAGGCATTGTAATATAAAGTGCTGTCGGCTGTAATGATATCCACACCCACATTTTCTATCTCAGTACCGGCATAAGTGACCTTCGGTGCCAAGAGCTTGGCCATCAATGTCCGGTCTGCACTGTTGAAAGTTCCATCTAAGGTTACATCCTGTAGTTCTTCCAGTTCAGGAAGGAAATCCCTAACGATCCTAGAACGATATAAGCGTGCTGAAAATTCAAATTGCTGTGGTGAATATTCATATTTCTGATGTATCCCCGAAGGATTATAGTAAGTCTGTATAATATCTGAAATGGAAGATCCCAGTTCAGTCAGTTTATAACTGCCCGTCAAATGGGCACTCATAAACTCTGAGTTTAATATTAAAGTATTTTTACCGGTATCAGCCTGGGCCGTCAGTGAAATCGTATCCAATGCATAGCGGTCCTTCTCATAGGCAATTGAAGAATTGGTTACCAATAATGCCCCGTTCAGATTATCCAAATCTAGGCTTTCAAAATCGGCCACAATCTTTCCATGGTATCGGACATCTTGATCCATTAATTTCAAATTCTTGAAATTAATGCTGTCAATCATCATTTCAGCATATAGTTTCGGAAATTGACCTCGCATATCTGCTTGTATATTGGCATCGAGATCAATGTTAGGGTCGGGACTGTTTATAGTACCTGCAATATCCCCTGAGCGCGCCGTGAGGTCAAAATCAATGTCCTTATAGCTATAGCCCATCGCATCAAATCGGTTCAGCGTACCTAATATATCGGCCTGCATGGTCTTTGGATCAAGGCCTGTTCCATTTACTTGGGCTTGTGCAGATACATAGCCTAAAACAGAATCCTGTTTCAGGAATTCGCCCAGGTTGAAATTGTCAACCGTCACAAAGGCATTATAGGTAGTATCTCTACCCATGTTCAACTTTCCATTAACCGTGGCATTTCCTTGCTCCGTAATCAATTTCATGTCGGTGTCAAAACCGTTCATGCCTCCTTTAAAGGTACCTGTCAAACTGATGTTCCTAGGTAACTGTATGCTATCAGGCAATAGGGAAGGAGCGATTAATTGATTGAGGTCGTTTCGGCCGGTAACCAATTTTTTCAGGTTCAGGTCAAGATACATTTTATCTACATCCGGAAGCCCCTTAATATGGGCGGTAGCTATTACATGGGTATTGTTCAAAGTTTTGAACTCAAAACGAGGAATGCGAAGGTCGTTCAATTTACCCATCACTTTACCATCAATATAAAAGCGCTTGTTCATTAAAGGCTTCATAACTTCCTCTTTTTCAAGGTCAGGAGCTAATAACCTAATGTCTTTCATATCAATATGACTCTTTTTGATATTGGCATTGATACTCATGGTCGCTGGATTGTTTGAAACAGCATCCAATGATGGATATGAAATGACAATTTCATCCTGAATCAGGGTATTTGGGGTTTCAAGCAATAGATCCTTGATGGTTGCTCCGGTATTGGTATAGACGAAATCACCCTTCAACATTTTTAGGTCAAAACCAGAATGGTCCTTTACCGTGAATCCTTTTAAATCACCTGAAATAGAGTCAGATGAATAATAGAGCCCATCTAATGCTCCGGCAATATCGGTAAGCTTAAGGTTAAAATAATCAATTCCCTTGGTCCTGGCTTCATTGTCATCCTTGAACCAGAAATTCGTCTTTTCAATGGCCAGTTTATCAACAGATACCTTCCAGTTGACTGAGGAGGTTGTGGTATCAGCCTTATCGTCAAAAGTGTGTTCTGTTGTTGTTTTTCCAAATAGAACCTCAGAATCGGATTGCGAAAGCTTGATTTCTTTCAGCTTTACGATTTCTTTATTTAGGTCAATCTGATCAATATTACCAGCAAGGTTCTTAATGTCGAATTTGCTCTGCATATTGATCGCCTTGTCATCATATCGGATAAAGATATTCTTCAGGTCTACCGTCTTGATATCTATACTTGGAAGTAGGGAGCTTTGTTCTACACTCTGATCGGTAATACCAAAATCTGATGCTTTAATGGAATCTTGCGAGCTGATTACTGCCCATTGCTTGATATCAGCAGATAAACCATCGATTTTTACATTTGGCATGCCAAATGCCATATTATTCGTCAGGTCAAATTTAGATACCCGAGTATCAAACTTATTTAAGTAAATATCTGCAGAAGTACCGATCACATCATCCTTATAGACAAATTTAATCCTTTCAAAAAGGACTTTGTCAATATCAAAGGTTAGGGCAGAAGAAGAGTCAGCGGTAGGTGTACTTTCTTTTTCTGAAGAAAACGCAGCTACAATATAATCAAAGTTAAAAGTACTATCAGGAAGCTTTCTGTTGATTTTGGCAGTAATCCCTTTTAACTGAAGTTCGTTGATTTCAACAGTGTTCTTTAATAATTTGAACATATTGATGTCGACCATCAGGGATTCTCCCGCGATGAGGGTGTCCTTCGATTCATCCGCAAAAAAGACATCGTTCAACTCCAGCTTTTTAGGGAAGTTGATATAGATGTGGCCAATATCTACCTGAGTTCCAAGCTTGTTCTCTAAATAATTCGAAACCTTGCCAACCACATAGTTTTGAACTGAGGGAAGACGGATCAGAAAAATTAGAAGTAAAATTAAAGCTATTATGGACCCTATAATCCACAAGACCGTTTTTAATACAATTCGACCAAATCTATTCAAAGCCTGAAAAATATCCTTTTATAATTAATATTGTATCTCTTACTAACACCTATTAGCTGCATTTGTTTAATAATAAATCAATTTAATTGCAGCATAATTTTCCTGCAAATATATAGTTTGAAAAGGAAAATACCCTAGATTTCTTTATTGTCTTTCGGTGAATTAAAGCAAGGAATGTGCCGTATATTCTATTAATAATCAATTTGTTTACACTAAGTATTTTCATTTATAAATATTGAAATAACATTAAACTATTGTTTAAAAATTTTGAATTATTGATGTCTTATATTTCTGATTCCAAGTTCTATAATAAAAATAGCTTAGCCACTTTTGTAAAATTATAATATCGCTGTAGCGTTTCTCCTTCCATTTGTGAAACCTGTGCAATTTTTTCTTTTTACAGGGTTCATCAAGTGAATAAAAAGAAAGAATTCTTATATTTATATACCTACATCAATCTAAATTTTAAACATGAAAAGAAAAAACTTTATCACAACCATTCTAGTCGGAGCAAGTTCAGGAGCATTATTGAATTCTTGCGCAAATGAATCATCTAATGCCAACAAAAGTTCAAATGCAGACTCTACTTCAGCGGCTACCACTTCAACGGCAGCAGCTACGCAACAGGATGAGCTGGGGTCGGGACTAATTGTACATAATGTGTATTTTTGGCTTAAAGAAGGGATCACTGCTGAGGAGGAGAAAGATTTCATGAACTTTTTTGAAGAACTAAAGAAAGTTCCAGGACCTAAAGCCTTGAGGTTCGGAAAACCTGCGCCTACAACAGCTCGCGATGTCGTAGACAACTCCTTTTCCTACTATTTATTGGTGACTTTCAATACCATGGATGATATCAATACGTACGAACATCACCCAATACATCTTGGAGCGGTTGATAAATTCAGTAAATATTGGACCAAAGTTCAGGTAAAGGATGCTATCCTGATGTAATCTTGACCGATAAAAATATAAAAGAGGCCGCTGGATTTCCCAACGGCCTCTTTCGTTCAGTAAAAAATCTAAGAAATTAGTGGACTTCAATATCCGTACTTTGTGTGTTTTCTTCTGTTTTTGCGGCCTCATTAGGGTCTTTATCTTCTGGTTTATCACTGCGTTCTACAGTAATTTTGCATTCAGTTAACAAAGCTGCTATCGCGCCTACTGCTGCAAAGATCGGAGCCAATACAACTCCAATTACACCTAAGGTTACTGGAAAGCTCATAATGTCTTTTCCGTGCTTATCAGCAATGCTGATCTTCGTAACGTTTCCTTCAGCGATTAAATCCTTGATTCTTTTTAATAAGTTCTCCCCAGTTACTGAGAATGTTTCTTTAATTGACATAGTTGTTCGTTTTTATTTGATATACAATTTGTTGCTAAGTTATTTTTGTTACTCAAAGATAAGACTTGTACAACTTTCTCTACTACGAGATTAGGTCAATCAATATATATTTTCGGTAATTGCCAATAAATAATCGGTGAAAATTCCATTCTTGGACTTACTTGCTTATTTCCTGGATGATGACCACAATCCCCATCAATAAAACAAACCAACCGAATGCAGGTTTCAATTTTTTTCCATCAATCTTTTGGCTCAGTTTTGAACCGATCAATATGCCTGCAATAGCAATTCCGGAAATGGTTAATAGGAAAGTCCAATTGATCAAATGGAAGTCTAATTTTCCAATGAAACCAAAAAGTGAATTCGCCGCAATGATCAATAGGGAAGTGCCTACAGCTTTTTTCATCGGCATTTGATTAAAGATGATCAATGCTGGAATAATCAAAAATCCTCCTCCAGCACCAACTAATCCGCTGATAAACCCTACAGCAGCACCTTGAAACAGCAATGGCAGGATACTTCGTCGACTTAATTTCTTAGACTCCTCTTCCTGGTTTCCTTTTATCATTTTCAACGCCGCAAACAGCATCAGGACAGCAAATAGGAGCATGATTCCCATATTTTTGCTTACTGCAAAGCTGCCAACTTGAAACAAATGATTTGGGATAGACTCTATGACATATAACCGGGTCAAAAACACCGTAATAATGGAAGGTAGACCAAAATATAATGCCGTTTGAAAATCAACTAAATTATTTCGGAAATAGGGGATTGCTCCAACTGCAGAGGTAGATCCCACAATAAATAGGGAATAAGAAGTGGCCAATAATGGATCTATATGAAAAAGGTAAACCAAAACAGGTACAGTTAAAATACTGCCTCCACCACCAATCAATCCAAGGGAAATTCCAATTCCAATCGACGCAAAATATCCTAAATACTCCATAAATAAATTTTTCTTCCGCAAAGTTCAGGGAAAGATTTTTTGGAGTTAGTTACATTAGTTACATATCTATGAAGCAGTTTTGCTCAGGATATAAGTAACTTTGGTTACTGAAAGACTTTTTTAAAGACCGTACTTTTGCACAAAATTTATTTAACGACTATGGATTTATTAATGGGGCCTTGGCCCTGGTACGTCGGCGGCTCATTGGTCGCCCTTATTATGCTGGCTTTAATTTTACTAGGTAGAACTTTTGGATTTTCATCCAATTTCAGAAACATCTGCGCCGTCTTAGGGGCAGGCAATTCCTGTAGCTTTTTTAAATTTGATTGGAAAAAACAGATCTGGAACCTGTTGTTCCTGCTAGGATCTGTGTTTGGTGGCTTTCTTGCCGCACATTTTCTTTCCGACAATCAAATTCCTCAAATTTCCGAACAGACAGTTTCTGATCTGAAGGAATTAGGAATTGAAAGCGCCGGAAAAGCCTACTCCCCAACAGAAATCTTCGAAACCATAAACGCTAAAAACATCGCCATCCTTGCAATTGGTGGTTTGCTGATCGGTTTCGGAACTCGATATGCTGGTGGATGTACTTCTGGACATGCAATCTCTGGACTGAGTGACTTACAATGGCCTTCACTGATTGCTGTTGTCGGATTTTTTATCGGTGGACTTGCCATGGTTCATTTATTCTTCCCCCTTATTTTTTAAGACATGAAAAAATTGATTTATATATTATTAGGCGTGGCTTTTGGTATTGTCATGTATAAAGCTGAAGCGGCATCATGGTTTCGCATCTATGAAATGTTCAGCTTTCAATCCTTTCACATGTTTGGATTTATGGCAACTGCTTTATTGATTGGCGTTCCTGCAGTACAATATTTGAAACGCAAAAAAGTGAAAAATGTCAATGGCGATGCAGTTTGCATTTCTCCGAAGGCTAAATCAATCCCTAGGTACCTCATTGGAGGAATTCTGTTTGGACTTGGATGGGCATTGGTGGGTGCATGTCCTGGGCCAGTTTTTGTGTTGATCGGTTCAGGTTTGTACAGCATGTTGATCGTTGCGGGTTTTGCAATCCTGGGAACCTATCTATATGGTCTTGTGAAAGATAAATTGCCTCATTAACAAATTGATGTGTAACAAAAGTAGCGGATACTGATTATTGATAGACCTAACTTTGTTGTATAAAATTTGTGATATGATAAAATTATTGACAGTACCAGAGTTTAAGGCTCAAATAAAAAATAATGACGTTCAACTCATCGATGTGAGAACAGAAATGGAATATTCATTAGGTAAGATTGATGGCTCTACGTTGATTAATGTTCAATCTTCTGATTTTATGGATCAGGCTAAAGAATACATTGATTTTAAAAAGCCAATCTTTATCTATTGCCGTTCTGGAGCTCGATCACATATGGCAGCCAAGATCTTGGAAAACATGGGGGCAAAAGAAATTTTCGATCTACAAGGAGGATTTTTATCTTGGAGCCAAAACAATAAGTAAGAAACATTAACTTAACAGAATTATAAATTTAATATTTTAAAGGAATACTATGTTTTTTCAACAAGTTTATGATAAAACCTTAGCTCAAGCCAGTTTTTTTATTGGCTGCCAAGCTAAAAATGAAGCAATTGTAATTGATGCAAAAAGGGATATAGATACCTATTTGGAAATTGCAAAGCAAAATAACATGAAGATTACGCACATTGCTGAAACACATATTCATGCTGATTTCCTTGCTGGTTCTCGCGAACTGGCAGAAGTAACCGGTGCTAAATTATATCTTTCTGATGAAGGTGGTGAGAATTGGCAATATGAATTCCCTCATGAAGGGCTGAAAGAAGGCGATGTCATCAAAGTGGGTAACCTAAGTTTAGAGGTTATGCATACCCCAGGTCATACCCCTGAAAGCATCAGCTTTTTGTTAAGGGATCATCCTGCTTCCGAAGAGCCTGTAATGATTTTTACCGGAGACTTCGTCTTCGTAGGTGATATCGGTAGACCTGACCTGTTGGAGGAAGCTGCTGGTCTGGTTGGTACCAAGGAAATTGGCGCCCAGCAAATGTTTGAATCATTGAAAAAGTTTGCTGCTTTACCTGATTACGTGCAAGTATGGCCAGGCCATGGTGCCGGATCAGCTTGTGGTAAAGCCTTAGGTGCGGTTCCCAGCAGTACTGTGGGCTATGAAAAAATCAGAAACTGGGCTTTCCAATTCGGAGATGACTACGAAGGATTTAAGAACTACCTATTGAGTGACCAACCTGAAGCCCCTGTTTACTTTGCCATGATGAAGAAATTGAACAAGGTAGACAGACCTCTGTTGGTTGAAGTTCCTGAGCATCCTACCTTATCGGTAGAAGAAGTTGAAAAAATGGAAGATATCACCTTAATCGATACTCGCCATAAAACCGAATTTGCAAAAGGACACTTAAAGGACTCCATCAATATTCAAAACAATAATTCCTTGGCAAATTGGGCCGGATGGATGATTGACTATGATGAAAACATGGTCATGATAGCTGACGAAGGCAACCAAGAAGAGATTACAAGAAAATTGATGCGAATCGGTTTAGATAACATCAAAGGTTTTGTGACTGACTTGGAAACAGCAGATCTGGAAAAAACCAAGCTTGTCGATGCGGATACGGTTGAAGCGATGAAAGATAATGCCGACACGGTATTACTGGACGTACGCGGTTCCTCTGAATTCAAAGCTGAACATATCCCTGGAGCAGAACATCGTTTTGTGGGCTCTTTTAGAAAGAAATTGCCTACAGATATCAAAGATAAAAAGATCATTATTCAATGTCAATCTGGAGACAGAGCTACTATTGCAGCTTCTTACCTAGAAAAAAATGGTTTCGATCAAGTTTATAATTACGCCGGTAGTTTTATTGACTGGAAAAACCAAGGTAAAGAAACAACAAAATAGTATATTTGAGTATGAGTCTAATAGAAAACGCTTATACCGGAATATTAGAACCCGCCTTAATTGAAGAAATTGAGGCGGTTGCTACTTTAAAGACCTTTCAGTCTGGTGATATTATCATTGATATCGGTCAATATATCCGTTCCATGCCATTGCTGTTGACAGGTGCGATTAAGATCATGAGGGAGGATGAAAAGGAAGGGGAGCTGTTACTTTATTATTTAGCAAAGGGTGAAACTTGCACCATGTCGATTGCCTGTTGTTTAGGTAACAAAAAAAGTGAAATCAGGGCTCAAGCTGAAATGGAAACAGCGGTAGCCATGATCCCTAATCAATACCTCAATGAATGGCTTGTCAAATATAGTTCTTGGAGAAGCTTTATCCTCAATAGTTACTCCTCCAGAATGAATGAAATGCTTGGTGCTATCGATAACCTGGCATTTTCTAAAATGGAAGATCGCATCATGAACTATCTAAAAGAGAAAGTAAAACTTACTGAAGATAGAATTCTAACAGTTACTCACCAGGATATAGCTTTAGACCTAAATACTTCACGTGTGGTGGTCTCAAGGATCCTTAAGAAGCTGGAAAATGAAGATAAGATCGTGTTACTTCGGAATGAAATAAGGGTGTTAGTATAAAAGCTAGCGCTCTATTAAGAATAATAATAGGGACAAGTGATAATAGGAAATGTTTTTATGTTTGAATACCTTTTTCAACGTAGAGATTGCCTTAGATCTTGAAAAATAAACATTACTGGCAGTTGTCCCTAATTCCTCACAGATCTCTGCCGTTTCCTTACCCTCCAATACCGATAACTGAATTATTTTTCCCTGCTGTTTCGGTAATTTCTCAATCTCTTTTACAATCAATTCAATCAACTCGGTATAGATGATCTTGCTCAGGATACTTTCCTCTCCTGATTCTAAGTCAACCAACCATTCTTCATCATGCTGAAGTTGATTTCTTTTCAATTTCAAATGGTCCAAACATTCGTTCCTTGTAACAAGGTAGAGGAAGGATTTAATGCTTTCCTCGGCATGAAAGTTCTCCTTCTTTTCCCATAACTTAAAAAATGCCTCAGAAACAATCTCTCTAGCAATGTCCCTGTCCTTGATAATTTTGAAGGCATAGAAGTGCAAGGCATGGCTGTATTGATCCATGAAGTAGCATAAAGAAGATTCTTTACCCTGCTGTAAGCCAATGACTTCCTTGTCAAAATTATTCATGTTGTGATTTGATAGGCAATATTAAAATGGTCAATATAAATTTAATGTTAATTTGACAAATAAAAAAGTTTAAAGCAATTTTTTAAGCAATAAAATAGAAAGAAATTAGCCTATTTTAAATTATTTACAAAAACTATCCATAAACAGTAACGGGAATCACTGAGGTTTTAGGATAAAAAATCGAGATCTGCTTCCGCAGACCTCGATTCCTCAATTATAATATAATGACTCTAACAAAACTTACTCATTTTCAATTTTAGACAACCCAAAATTCTCAAGTCTGTCGTCTATTGTCTTATGTCCTTAAATAGCTTTAAAGTTCCAGAACCATGCAGTTCCCCATGCGCCTACACCAGGTTCAGGATAGCTTAATACAATTTCTGAATCATTAATGATCAAGATATCATATTCATAGACAGGTGCATTTCCCTCATTTGGGGATTTACCACAAAGGACAGTCACCCCTTTGGTGGTTAATTTTCCTTTGGCCCAAACGGTTCCATCGTCCAAGGTTACTTTCTTGCCCATGTCAAAAGAAAAACTACCCACTTCTTGTTGCCCTGTAGATTTTACTTTGGTCAATTTCGCTCCACGAAGGGAAAAGATCATTTTTGCGCCTTTTCCCTCTCCAGGAGCCTGACCATCTATATCGGCCTCTTTCAAGGTCCACCATGCTGGACCATTGCTGCCCATATAACCTCCATTTCCCCAAACTGCAGGTTTGGTCGTATCCCATACCCATGTCTTGTCCTTACCATCGGTTAGCATTCCCCATTCCAAAGGTACAGCAAATGACAACTCATCAACAGTGACTTTCAAGGACTTACTGATCTTACTGCCATCAGGGTTTAGACCTGTAAAGATGATTTCATTTTCTCCGGTAGAAACTAGAAGAACAGTATCCGTTTTCTTTTGTGTTACGCCGGTTCCATAATCCCAGGAGGATAGGACCGGACTATTGTTGTTGACTACTACCTTATTGCTCTTTTTACCATTTACGGTCAGAACAGTGGCAGAGATATCCAGTTGCTCAGCTGCAATGGC
This sequence comes from Sphingobacterium sp. LZ11T8, assembly GCF_024261425.1. Lineage (NCBI taxonomy): Bacteria > Pseudomonadati > Bacteroidota > Sphingobacteriia > Sphingobacteriales > Sphingobacteriaceae > Sphingobacterium > Sphingobacterium sp. LZ11T8. The sequence goes on from NZ_JANBZY010000004.1 coordinate 191,253, forward strand.
CGAACCCAATTCCATTCGATCTTCTATAGGTTCACAACCCAATAACAAGGCAAATGAAATCGAAAATATGATGATATAGATTAAATTTCTCATTTGATTAAGTTTATTGATTACCAACCTGGGAACTCATTGCTTGAATCTCCCCAACCTTTATTTTGAACCAATACGCCTTCTGAAAGCGCAATCTGCGAACTTGGAATTGGCCAAAAACCGCCCGTAGCATCAAAACGCGCCTTATATCCACCACCAAATCCCTTCATTTTCGTATCGATCCCTTTGTTTTTGATGTCCACACCTTCTTGTTTTGCCAAGGCAGTACTAGCATCATTCCAACGCATCAAATCAAAATAGCGTAAGCCTTCAAATGATAGCTCCCAACGACGTTCTTTTTTTAGGGCAGCCAATGAATAAGCTACTGGTGTCAATTTTGCCCTCGCTCTTACTCGGTTTAGGTTAGTTGCGGTCTCTGTCAACTCAGCATGCATTAGCAATACATCTGCAAACCTGATTAATGCCAGGTCCTGGGTATGCGCAAGTTGCATTTCAGATTGTGCGGCATTGGCCAAGATAGCATAGGATGGGAGTAGTGCGCCGCTTTCCTTGTCATAGGCTGTAATGGATATGTATTTCTTCTGCCAAAAACCCGTTTCTTCCATTTGGTTGTCGGCCCCAAAGATATAGGAGTCCACATCAGCTGTCGCATTGATGATGGAACCTTCACGTCTTACATCAGTTGGTTCGGCCTGTTTCCATTCGTTCCATAGGTTGCTGTTCACTGGTCCTGCTCCCCAGCCTTGGCCAAATGGGAATGTTCCAGCTAAACCGTTGTTAGAACGCAATCCAAAGTGTAAGTTGTATTGATTGGAATAACCCAAATTGTACTGATCTCCCCAATCCACCAAGGTACCGAATTTCACTGCAAATACAGTTTCCTTATGGCCTTCGCCTTCATACTTAAGGTTGTTATCCTTTGCGTATTTATAGTCCAACTTGGTGAACTCATTGGAATACGGCCACAGATTCCTGAAATCACTTACCAGGTCATGACCGCTGTTTTTGATACAATCATCTAACCATTGAATGACCTGTGCTTTGGTTACCGATCCACCAGATGCTAAAGGAAGATCAGCTTTTTTATAATATCCAGTATAGAAAAGGAAAACCCTTGCCATCAATGCTTCTGCTGCCCATTTGGTCGCATGACCCGAAGGGATTGAATTATAGGGCGTTGCTGGCATCAAGCTGATCGCGGTCTTCAAATCCTCAGCAATCAATGCATAAGTCTCTGCTGCTGGGTTTTTAGGGATATTGGTAACTTGAGTACTGGTCACTAAAGGAACCTCACCAAACATTTGGGAGAGTTCGAAATAATATAAGGCCCTTAAAAAATGAACCTCACCAAGAACTTGATTCTTCTGTCCTTCGCTGGTCCAACCTTGAACCTGATCCAATGTTTCCAATGCCGTATTGGCCCTGAAGATCCCTTGGTATCTTGCAGTCCAAAACGTCAAGAAACGGTCGGGCTGGGTATTCATCAGATGATCTAAACCTTGCATATCTCGGTCATTCTCACCACCACCGCCAAAACGGTCGTCTGAAGCCAGTTCAGCCATGTAGAAATGTGTATTCGCTACATTCGAAATCGCTGCGCTTAAACTGGAGTAAATGCCTGTAAGCATGGAGTTTGCATCCGATACATTGACCGGAAAATTCGCTGTATTTTTCTTATCGTAACTCTCAGAATCTAGAAACTTTTCACAAGAACTAAGAAATCCTACAGCCATCAATAATAATATCGTCTTTTTCATGATTGCAATTAAAATTTAAGGTTTAAACCAAACATTATAGTTCTAGGCTGCGGATAGAATCCTAAATCAATTCCAGTAACCCACGACTTATCATATCCATAACCGATTTCTGGATCCATTCCGCTGTATTTGGTAAATGTGTACAGGTTCTGAACAGTTCCATATAAACGGATCTGGCTGAATGGCGATTTATTCCATAATTTGGAGAAATCATAACCTACAGTAATGTTTTGGATCTTCACAAAATCGGCATCTTCGATATAGATATCAGAAATATATTGGTTATTGGTATGGCTACCACTGGTTAAGCGTGGTAATTTGTTGGAGGTTCCTTCTCCATGCCATCTTTCAAAAATCTCAGTCGTATAGTTCTGTAATGGGCTGTCAGCAAATGAACGGTAAGATTTTGCAATCTGATGTCCAAATGAACCATGAGCAGTAATGCCCAAATCAAATCCCTTGTAACCCAAGCTGATGTTCATACCACCACTAAAGTCAGGATGTGGGTTACCGATCATCATTTTATCCTCATCAGTAATTGCACCGTCCATGTTTGCATCAACAAAAGCCACATCGCCAGGTTGTGCGGTAGGTAATACGCCTTTTCCAGCAGCACGCCATGCATCAATCTGATCTTGGTTTTGGAAGATACCATCAGTCTTGAATCCATAGAAATAGCCTATTGGAAAACCGACTTGAGCACGGTACATCTCTTTTGTTCCTTGACTCAGTACATTTTCTTCACCGTGGATAATTCCTTCTGAATTGGCGATACGAACAACTTCATTTTTGTTATAGGCACCATTCAATCCGATGCTATAATTGAAATTATCATTTCTATCTGACCAGTTCAATCCAAGTTCAAATCCTTTGTTAACGATGTCACCACCATTGATAAATGGGGCAGAGGTTCCATAGATCGCTAGTACCGGAGCCTGAACTAACCAATCCACCGTTGATTTTTTATACCAATCGAAGACTACCGATAATTTGTTGTCTACAAACCTGGAATCTAAACCTACGTTGATCTGTTCGGAAGTTTCCCAACTCACATCTGGATTAGGAAGAATATCTGGATATGCTCCGCGAAGAAGCGTATTCATGTTATTGCCAAAGTAATAGCCGTTTTTATTGTTAATGGCAATGGTAGCCAAGTATTGAAACGGTGAAATGCTTGCATTACCATTTTGTCCCCAGCTTGCTCTCAATTTGAAGAAATTGATGCTTTCATTTCCTTTTAGGAAATCTTCATTGCTCACTACCCAACCCACAGATGCCGATGGGAAATATCCCCAACGCTTTCCAGGAGCGAAATTAGATGAACCATCCGCTCTTAGGGTTAAAGTAGCCATATAGGTCTCATTGTAGTTGTAGTTGATACGTCCAAAAACAGAGGCAATGGAACCCATTGGCCAATGAACACCATTCACGGTTGGAATAAATCCATCGTATCCTTGTCCATTGCTGACCCATGCTTTATCCCATTGGCCAGGGAATGAGGAGTTAGAGGTCGATACACTTAGGTCTTCCCCAATACCACTTTTCTCCATGGATTGACCGGCTACAACATCAAATTGATGACCTGTAATCGGTTCAAAATGGTAGCTTAAAGTGTTTTCTAAAACCCAATTATATCCTACAGATTGGTTCTGACTGATATCATCTACCGCATTTTGAACCGTGGTAGATAGGTTATAAACATCCGTATATTGCCTGTAGGTCGATGCACTCATTCTATATCCAAAATTTGACTTGAATATCAAGTTCTTGATAGGCTGGACCTCTATATAGGCATTGGCAAATAAGCTATGGCTTTTTGCTTTATTCTGACCTCTACGGAAGACCATCTCCGCCATAGGGTTGGAAATAGCTCCATCCAATGCCCATTTATCTGCTACTTTGCTCGGTTGATCATAGTAGCCCCCATTTTCATTGAATGCAGGCAATAATGGATTGCCTACTAGCATGTTATGAACGTCATTCCAATAGATGTTACCAATACCGATTCCTGAGCGGTTGTTGTAACCGTAATTAATGTTCTCTCCAATTTTGATGATATTGAATTCATCATTTTTCAATAGGATATGGTCTGAATTAATCCGAACGGTATGTCTTTGGAAATCAGGTTGAACTGGTTTTCCAATGATCCCTTCACGATTGGTTATGGAATATCCCATAGAGAATTTTGACTGTTCATTTCCTCCCATGAGGTTTAAGGATGTATTCTGTAAGATAGCATTGTCATTATGGATCTCTTTCATCCAGTTGGTGCCATTCCAGGTTCCATCTTGAATTTGTTGGTATTGTTTAGGAATAAGGTTTGCCCAGTCATAAGGAGCTCCACCCTCATTAAAGCGACGTTCATCTTGGATCGTCATATATTCTTTTGCTGTTAATAGGGAAGGAAGTTTATAGGCATTTTGGAAACCTAAATAGTTATCAATATGCAAAGACATTTTTCCATCCTTACCTTGCTTGGTAGTGACCAAAACAACCCCATTTGCAGCTCTTGCTCCATAAATGGCTGCAGAGGCAGCATCTTTTAATACGTCGATACGCTCAATATCCGAAGGGTTCAGCATATTGATGTCTCCACCGGCAATTCCGTCAATGACATATAAGGGGCTTGAGTTACCAATGGTTCCTAGACCGCGGATCGTTACTTTGAAGCTTTCACCCGGCATCCCTGAACTTTGGGTAATCTGCACGCCCGGAGATTGACTTTGTAGGGCCTCCAAGATACTTGGGGTGCTTAATTTCTCAAGATCTTCTCCTTTTACCTCAATGGTTGCTCCTGTAGTCAATTTCTTCTTTTGGGTACCATATCCAACAACCACAATCTCATCTAAGTCACCTAATTCTTCTTTTAGGATGATGTTGATGTTCTGTTGATTGCCAATACTAACTTCTGATTTCAAGAAACCTATGTAGCTCACGATCAAGGTTATATTGTTACCATTAACCTCTAAGGAGAAGTTTCCGTTTGCATCCGTCGATGTGCCGTTGTTGCTGCCTTTTACGACTACGGAGGCACCTTGAATAGCATTTCCAGACTCATCGCTTACCTTTCCGCTGATGCGTCTCTGTTGGGCGGATCTGTTTTCTGCCGTAGAAACTTGGTTTCCTAAGGTTGGATTTTCTGATCGACGTAGGATGATCGTGCCATCAACCAATTCCCAGGAAATAGGTTTCCCGGTAAATAGATTGGTCAAGGCCGTTTCAAGTTTTTCATCCTTGATGTCTGCATTGATCTTGGTATTTGCAATGTCTTTGCCGTTCAAGAAAAATGGAATGCCACTCTGTTTCTGAATGGATTGCATTACTTGAACCAATGGTGAGTTCTTTGCTTTTATGCTGACATGCTGTGCATAGCTGCTCGCATATACTTGAACTACACTTAGGACAGTCAATAAAAAGGTTAATTTCATGGTCAATACCCAGTGTTTTAATTTAGGTATGGCAGACCTACTGCCATAATCAAATTGTTGTATAAAAATCATATTTTTGTACAATTAGGATTTTAAATGATTAAGGTTTACTATCAGTTTACTGTATTCTCGAGATCCTCATTTATAGCCGAACATTGGTGTGAGAGACCATGTTCGGTTTTTTATGATGATCACCCTAAATGGGAATTGTGTAATGGTTTCTTTTCATAATTTGTTTAGTTTATTAAATGATGATTAGTTTATAAGTACTTCCTTTTTGTTTCAATTTGAATTTCACGCCACTGTTCTCAATCAAGCGAATGACCTCAGCCAAGTTTTTGTCCCGGCCGATTTCTCCATAGAAATAGGTAGCAGGGATATTTCCTTGGTACTCCACCTGTATGTCATACCAGCGGCTCAAGCCTTTCATCACATCCCTCAACTCCGTTTCATAGAACATGAATTTATTGTTCTTCCAGGCAATAAAGCTCTCAACATCCACCGTTCTCTTGCTTAGACCACTTGCTGTATTGATCGCTTGTTGATTGGGCGTCAGGCTTACTTTGCCAGAGGCGGAATGGATATTGATGGAACCTTCTACCAAGGTAGAAATGGTTTGGGCCTCATCTGGGTATGCCGAAACATTGAATTGTGTTCCCGTTACTTCAATGGTCTGTGCACTACTGATTACCTCAAATGGGACTCTTTTGTTGTTCTTGTTCAGCTTCGCAACTTCAAAATAACCTTCACCTTCAAGTTTTACCGTCCTTCGATTTGGCTCAAATGCCAAAGGATATTCCAATTTGGACATGGAGTTTAACCATACCTTGCTGCCATCTGGCAATACAATCTGATATTTACCTCCTTTAGGAACATTGATCGTCGCCATGATCTTGCTGAGGTCTTTTTTATCTACAGCAAGGAGTGGGGTGCCATCAGAATATTCCAAATCCTGGTCTATTACTATCCCATCTTTGTCACTTCGTAGGTTTATCGTCCTTCCATCAGATAACTTTAATTCTGCTTTATTGGAACCTGGTAATACGGACGATAGTTCTGCATCGATTTCTGTAAAATCAGGCGTACGATAATGATAAAAAGAATATCCTATTCCCAGCATCAGGACAATGGCGGCAGCATAATACAACCAGGTCCGTTTCTTATAACGGATAGGTTTTGCTTCGGCATTCCTGATTTTTTGTAAGGTATCGGACTTCATGTCTTCCAGCCATACTGCATGGTCTGATTGGTTTAGGTTTACCCATACCAAAGCATCCTCAAACAATTCATCATCGGTCAATAGTTTTTTGAAGAATGCTTCATGTTCTGGCTTTTCCTTTATCCATTGGTCTAATCGGACACTCTCAAGCGAACTGATATTCCCCTCAATGTATTTTTTGATTAATGCAGCTACTTCTCTGGAAGTTTTCATTTTGTTTATAATGGTCGTTGGAGCTAAAACGAACATCTAGGTCAAACCTTAGTAACTTTTTTAAAATATTTTTTATTTCCTCCCAGAAGCCATAACTTTGCACCTATGCTTAACACAACAATCGGGTTCAATCAGCAATTTCCCCTTATCGCTAAGGTATTAGGGATAGTATTGCTGTTTGTATTAACCTCCTGTCCGATTAAGGCATCAATCAAGCAAAATCTGTATCAGGATACCAAAACTGAAAGCAGAAGCAACAAATCAGCAAAGCCTGATTCTTGGATTGACTACGAAACGGTAGATTGTAGCGTTGCGAATGAGCAAATCAAAGCTCATGATCTCGTGGTTAAAGATTTTCAAGTGCAGCCCGCTGTATTTGCTTTGTTTAGCCTTGCCTTAATCCTTTTTTCTTTCCTGCCTAGGAAAGAAGTAAAAAACTATCATTGGAATTCCCAAAAGACAAATTCCAATGACCTATTCCTTCAATTCCGTCGATTAAACTTATAGAATTGCTATCCTGACATCTGTTTGTCATTCTGACAAATGTATGTTGGCCTGGAAATGGACTGTCTTGTCCTTTCCTAAATTTTCTGTGCAGTGGCATGGCCAAGCCATTCAATCAATTCAAATTTTAATATTTAATATGGGTTTAAAATTAAATAGCCTATTGATCCTGCTGGGGATGTTTTTTGCCATGGATAGCCATGCCCAAAACCTGCAAGATCTCTGGGACAAAACAAGGAATTATTACAAAGGATTTGAAGTTCAGAAACAACAGATCCTATTGGCAAAACAGGATAGTATTGCCCAACAGATAAAATACAAACCGCAAGTTCAAGCGCAATTCCAACAAGGCTTTAGCTCCGTAGAAGGAACTTCAGGTGCTTTTCTTCCGCTACCCGGAATTATGAATATTTCCGGTCCTAATCAATTGGATGGAGCTTCCGCCACCTTTAATCATTTCCTTTCCGGTAGTATGAACTGGGATTTGATCAACTTCGGAAGAAAAGCGCTTGACAAGGACATATCCAGTACCAAGGTTGACTATTCCAAACTGAAAGAACAGGATTTCTCTTACAACGTCCAACAAAAGTTGAGCAGACGCTATATCGAATTCCTGTTTTTCCAGGTAATGGATGATTGGTACAAAAAACATAGCGAACGCTATCAGTCTATTTTGGAGATTACCAAAGGCCTTGCGCGTGCAGGAATTGTTCCTGGAGCAGATACCTTATTGGCTACCTCATCGCTAAAGAACGTAGAAAGTAACTTGCTTCAAATCCAAGGGAAATTAAATGGCGCCAAGATCTTGTTGAAAGAATTTACCAACGAAGAGGTAGTAAGTGTCGGAAATTCCAGTCCGGAAGCTTTTTTACAGGTAATAGGGAGTCAACAGACCAATGCGGTTGAACATCCATTGCTGATGATGAAAAAGAAAGAAGAGGAATCATTGACCCTCTTGGAAAAAAAACAGGGAAAAGAACTTTTTCCTCGAGTGATGTTATTGGGAGGATTGGCCAATAGGAACTCAGGTATTACAGCCAATGGATATGTGAATGCCAACTACAGTGAAATCTATAATGATTTTGCCAATAATTATTTTGTAGGTGTTGGTGTAACCTGGAATCTTCAGGATATGTTTAGATCCAAATCGGATAAGAAGCAATTCAACATAAAACTTCAGAACAATCTATATGAACAGGAACTGCTACAGAATGAAATAAGCAGCAACCTCAATCAGCTGAATGCCGAAATATCAGCGGCTGCTGAGGGCATTGAAGAATCAAATATCAGTAGACAACAGGCAGAAGATGCCTATCAGCTCTATAAGGCACGCTATGAAGGTGGATTAATAAACCTTTCGGAGCTCTTGCAAGTTCAGGAAATCCTGCTTCAGACAGAAAGACAGAACCTGACGGCTTATTTGAATTACTGGAACCTGATGGTCAATAAAAGCTATCAACAAGCGGATTTCAGTCAGTTGTTTACTCACTTTTAAAGAATACTATGAATTTAATACGTTTTGCTTTAAGAAAACCGATCGCCATCATCATGGTCATCTTCGCGATTGCCTATTTTTCATGGCCGGTTATCAAAAAGATTAAAGTCGATATATTTCCGGAGATCGAATCTCCAGCCATGTACATTGCCATGCCTTACGGTGGACTTTCACCGGCCTATATGGATGGCTTTATGGCCAATGAATTCCAGAAAGTACTACTCTTTGTAAACGGTGTCAAAGAGCTGGATTTCAAAAGTGTACAGGGTCTTTCCTTAATGAAATTGACCTTCTATCCCGGAACGGATATGTCCCAGGCATCTGCAGAAATCAGTATGCAGGTTTCTAGGGCAATGGGTTTCCTGCCTTCCGGAGCGGTACCTCCCATGGTTGTACGCTTCGATGGTAGTTCACTGCCGGTTGGTCAATTGGTATTCGACTCAGATCAACATTCGGTCACCGAACTTCAAACCATGGCAGTTACGAAAGTACGGCCAATGTTCGTGAATATCCCGGGGATAACGGCTCCTGCACCTTTCGGTGGTAATATGCGAAGCTTGGTGGTCAATATTGATCCCCAGAAGATGAAAGCCCATGGCTTGAGTCCAGAGGAAGTGACCCTTGCTGTCACTAAAAACTCCATGCCTTCACCCGCAGGAAATGTACGGATCGGCGATAAGAACCTGATGGCGCCTATTAATTCTATTTCCAATGGAGTGGATGAGTTTTTACAGACGCCTATTAAATCTTTGAATGGACGAACCATATTGATCGGAGACGTGGCAACCGTCATGGATGCGGCGGATCAAACCGTAGGTTATGCCATCATCAATGGAAAACGATCGGTATACCTACCGATTATCAAAAAGCCCGATGCATCCACTTTAGATGCGGTAGATAACCTGAAGAAAGCTTTGCCCATGTTGGAAAGCCTTCTTCCTGAAGGGGTGAAGATTACCTATGCCTTCGACCAATCTGTTTATATATCCCGGTCACTTTCCAATTTGATTTTTGAAGGTGCTTTGGGAGCCTTATTGACGGGCTTGATGGTATTTCTCTTCCTTCGAGATCCAAGGGGTGCCCTTATTGTAATCCTGACGATTCCGATTGCCATTATTACTGCTGTGATAACCCTGCATATGATGGGGCAGAGTATCAATATCATGACCCTTTCGGGATTGGCACTTTCTATCGGTATTCTCGTCGACGAGGCCACGGTGACCATTGAGAATATCCATCAGCACATGGAGCTAGGGAAGAAAAAATCACGGGCCATTCTGGATGCTCTGTTAGAAATATCAGCTCCAAAATTGCTGATCCTACTTAGTATTTTGGCAGTACTGACCCCAGCATTTATGATGGAAGGGATACCGCGAGATATGTTTATGCCATTGTCCATGGCCGTAGCCTTTGCCATGATCGCTTCTTTTATATCTTCCCAAACCTTCGTGCCCATCATGGCCAATTGGATCATGAAGACCAAGAAGCATCATGCTGGGAAATATAAACGTTCTTTTGTGGACAAAGTAGGGGTGAAATACGTATATAGATTGCGCTCGTATTTTGCGAAATCAAAATTGATTTCCGTTCTATATGTTGCGGTAGCTCTGTTGTTAGTTTTTGGAGCCGTGAATATCTTAGGTACGGATATCATGCCCAAATCAGAAGGCGGTGACTTTCAAGTCAGGCTGCGCATGCCAGATGGTACCAGATTGGAGCGTACGGAAGAGGCGGTAAAATCGATGACCAAAAGTATAGTTGCCGAGTTGCCTGAAAACAGTCTGAAGATTTCATCTTCTTTTGTCGGCATGCATCCATCAGCAAATCCAATCAACCCTATTTTCTTGTTTACGAGTTCAACTGGAGAGGCTGTCATGCAATTCTCCTTGGACAAGAAGAAATTAGGGATGAAAACAGACCAGTTCAAGGAGTTTGTTCGGAACCATGTCAAGGAGAAATATCCAGAAGCAAGGATAAATTTCGAACCGATCGAACTGATGGAAAAAATTATTGGACAGGGGTCCATGACTCCGGTGGAGGTGAAAGTAAGCTCTGCGCAATTGAAGAACGCCGAAGCTTTTGCCGAAAAAATTAAAAAGGAATTGGCAAACTATCCTTTCTTAAAGGATGTGCAGCTAGCCGAACCCTTACATTATCCAACCATTGATATCAAGATTGATCGCAGAAGGTTAGCGGAATTTGGTCTAACGGTTCAGGAAGTTTCCCGAAACTTGGCTGCAACAACTTCATCGACCCGATTTACGGATAAGAACCTATGGGTGGATCCTAAATCAGGTTTGGTTTTCCAAGTGCAGGTTCAGGTACCTGAAAATATGATCCAGACGCTTCAAGATTTGAGGTCTATTCCGGTTAAAGCTGGCTCATCAACGCCTTTATTGGAAGATATTGCAACTATTACCGCCAATGAGGTTCCCGCACAGGTAAACCGTAGAGGACCAAATAGGTATGTGAGCATTATTGCAGACATCCATGAAAAAGACCTTGGTGCTGCCAACAAAGCGGTCAATGAATCCTTGGAAAAGGTAGGAGAGGCTCCACGCGGTACCCGAATCTGGAAAGAAGGTAACCTAACTTTATTGGAGGACACCTTGGCTGGATTACTTTCAGGACTATCCATTGCCATTGTCGTCATCTTCTTTATGATGTCGGCTTATTACCAATCTGTTCGTGTAAGTCTGGTTATCCTTTCTGTAGTTCCTGCAGTGATTGCCGGGTCTTCCATTATGATCTGGATCTCTGGAAGTACCTTGAACCTACAATCCTATATGGGTATCATTATGTCCATCGGTGTGTCGGTTTCCAATGCGGTCTTGTTGATCAATCAAGCAGAATGGTATAGAAAGAAACTGAATCTAACAGCTTCTCGATCTGCATTATTAGCTGCCAAATCTAGGTTCCGTCCTATTCTGATGACCGCCCTGGCCATGCTTGCGGGAATGACGCCAATGGCATTGGGAATGGGAGATGGTGGTGAACAGGTTGCTCCATTAGGTCAAGCTGTTATTGGTGGGCTGCTTAGCTCTACTTTAACTATCTTATTGATTATTCCATTGATTTTCAGTCTTATCATGAACAAAGCATCTTATGGATCACCTTCATTGGATCCTGATGATTCAAACAGTAAATTTTATTTAGAGAAATAAACCATGAAAAAACTTAGCATATTCGGACTTGTCTTATTATTAGCTGGTTGCCAGGCAAACAGCAAAGAGGCAGATACTAAAAAGGAGGGTCCATCCAATAATACGGTTTCGGTTAAGGTTACCCAACCCATCGAACAACAACCTTCGTACAGCTTGAAGTTGCCAGCTGAATTGCATCCCTATGAATCGGTGGATGTCTTTGCAAAGATCAAAGGCTTTGTCCGAAAGATCAATGTTGATGTGGGCGATCAAGTGAGCAAAGGTCAGATCCTTGCGGTTTTGGAAGCTCCTGAAATGGATATCCAATCCACAGCGGACCGAGCTAAATCCCAGCAATTGAGTGCAAATTTCGAAGTCAGCAAAAGCCGGTTCGATCGCTTGAAAAAGGTGAAGAGCCAAAGTTCAGGCGCTGTTTCAGACCTTGAATACGAGCAAGCCTATGGTTCGATGTTGAGGGATAGCGCCGCATTGGAAGAGAGTAACTTCTCTTACAAGAAATCAAACCAAATGCGTGAGTATTTGGTCGTAAGGGCTCCATTCTCCGGTGTGATTACCCAAAGGAACTTTTCCGTAGGTGCATTGATGGGCGATACGGGAATGCCATTTTTTAAATTGGTAGATAACAATAATTTAAAGTTAAAGGTGGTCGTGCCTGAATTACATGCGCAGTCTATCTCAGACAGTACCGTGGCAAGATTCAAGGTGCTGAGCAAACCTGATACGGTATTTACTGCCCAGTTGAAAAGGAATGCTTTGGTAATAGATCCTGTTTCTAGGTCCTTGGCCTTAGAATTTGATGTGCCGAATAAGAGCAGGGCCATGAATGGCGGTGATTATACGGATGTCCAATTAAACCTTAAGCGAAAAAGACCTACGGTATTTGTACCCCAATCTTCTGTGGTGAATTCCCAGTCAGGAATATTTGTCCTTAAACTTGCTGATGGAAACAAGGTAGAACGCGTTCCTGTGGTTTTAGGTCAAGCTCAAGATAAGATGATGGAAGTGTTTGGTGATCTAAAACCAACAGATCAGATCATTGAAAAGGGTTCAGAAGAAATTAATTCTGGACAAATAGTTCAAATAATAAAATAATCTAAGCAAATTTAAATATGAAAACGAAGCAAATGATTTTGGGAATCTCTATGTTGGCCCTATTGGCAGTTGGATGTAGTTCCGGGACTAAAAAGGAAGGTTCTGCTGATTCAACGGTTCAAGTTGATAACACGGAAGAAGTCCAAGAAGCGAAAATGGTCGGCAAACAAAATGACCTGAAAGCAAGTTTTACCAATATCAACGGTGAAACTGTTGCATTGAGCGATCTTAAGGGAAAGGTTGTTGTCATGAACTTCTGGGCAACATGGTGTCCGCCATGCATTGCAGAAATGCCTTCCCTGCAAAAATTGCATGAGGAATTGAAATCTGAAAAGGATATCGTCTTTATGGCCATTGAAGTGGATCAGGATATTGATAAGGCGGCCAAATTTATGGCCAAGAACAAATATACCTTGCCCTTGTACACCGTTGGGTCGGAACTCCCAGAGGAGTTAATGTCCAATTCCATTCCAATGACTGTAATCCTTGCCAAAAATGGAGACATTATCGGCAAGCAGGTCGGTATGATGGATTTCAAGTCCGAGAAACTTAAACAAGGATTAATCGATCTTACAAAAGAAAACGAAAGATAATATCAATGAAATACATAATAATTATGATGCTACTCGCTGGATTACATGGAGATGATGCCTTCGCGCAATCACGTGAAGAACTGATCGCAAAAAATCAACAATATACAGGTGCAGATACTCAAAAAGAGAAATATAAAGCCGTGTATCAATTGGATACCGATAATCCTGATATCGTAAAGAAAGCGTTCAGAAACATCAATAACCTTCTCAAAGATCCACGTTTAAGTGGCAAACTGGAAGTCGAACTGGTGACCTTTTCCGGAGGTACGGAAGTGATGCGCAAAGACAATCAATACGAAGAACAGCTTTTGGGACTTATTGAAAAAGGAGTACGGGTGGTTCAATGCCTGAATTCTCTTGAAGAAAGAGGGTATAAAAAGGACGAACTCTTTGACTTTATTGGATACACCCCAAGTGGCAATGGAGAACTCGTGATCTTAAATAATGAGGGCTGGACAGTGATCAAGCCTTAAGGATCATAGCAGATAATAAAAAAAAGCAACCCTTTCTGGGTTGCTTTTTTTGAATCAGGATGGAAAGGATTGGAGGATAGACCAAGATTTACACTTCTAAAAGAATACTAGCTAACTTCCAATTCTGAACGAATAGTGAGGAATCTGTACGGTGGTCCTCCCAAACAGCCTGTCATCTTCAATCGAAGATTGAAGAATTGTACGCCATTGTTTCCCAGATCTTGGTCTAACCTTTCATCCCTTTCATCCTGGTTCAATATAGCTAACAGTTCCTGTACCGAAGGTGCAGGATGACATGATCTTCAAAAACAGTAAATAGATTCCTCACTGATCGTTCAGAATAGCAGTGTGCTAAAGAAATTTTCTTTTGGTGCTTTAATCTTGTTTCATCCTCTCATCCTTTTCATCCTGGTTCCTTCCCAGTTCTTGGTCTATCCTCTTATCCTTTTAATCCTGGTTCAACCAATCCATCCCTTTAATTCCACTAAAATTCTACAAATTATGAAGGATATTTTTCGAACATTCTTTTGGTCTCATTCGAGACATATTCGGAAAATTCGGAATGTGTCTCGAATAAGGTCCATCCAAAACTCAACAAGAATTCTCAAACGAAATGCAGTTCGGCTCATTCAAATTTCCTTAAAAAAGTGATAGAAAAAAATGTAAAACACTTTTATTTTCTTAATTAATCGACAACACAATGTTAATATTCACTTAATAAAGCTTTGCTATTTTCGTGACCATAACTTAAGCTGATTAAACTATGAAAATCAAATCTACTCTTTTGGGAGCATTGCTTCTTTCAGTGGTTGTTACACAAGGCCAAACTGATAACGGCATTATGGAATTATCGGAGTTTGCATATCCAGTCAAACGCAAGAACTTAAATATTCCCAATGTCAATGGTTTCCAGGTTTTGAAATGTGATTTTCATATGCATACGGTCTTTACCGATGGTCATGTTTGGCCTAATGTCCGTGTTCAGGAAGCTTGGCGTGAAGGATTGGACGCTATTTCATATACCGAACACATGGAATATAACCCGCACAGTGCGGATGTGAAGGTAGACCATAACCGTTCCCATGATTTAGCCGTAGAACTAGCAAAAGAAAACAATGTCCTTTTGGTGAAAGGTACTGAAATTACCCGTCAAACTCCTCCAGGCCATTTCAATGCGCTATTTATTCAAGATGCCAATACCTTAGTTTCCGATAATAATGCAAGCCTGGACCAAGAAGCGATCGATAAGGTTTATGCCCAGAAAGCCTTTATCTTCTGGAACCATCCTGGTTGGCAGGTAAATAACATACCTGGCTCTTATGAATGGATCGATTTTGTGGAAAAGATGTACCAAGAGAAAAAGCTACATGGCATCGAAGTGGTTAATGGACTTGGATTCCATAAAAAAGCGTTGGACTGGGCATTGGACCGAAATCTGGCCATTATTGGAAATACAGATATCCATAACCTGATTGCCCATGATTATGATATGGAAAAACCTGGGGTTCATAGAACTATGACATTGGTCATGTCAAAAGACCGTTCAGCAGCTGGAATACGTGAAGCTTTGGAAGCAGGGCGTACCGTAGTTTGGTCAAGTAACTATCTTTTTGGAAAGGAAGAACATGTTAGGGAATTAGTGAATGCCTGTGTTTCGGTCTCAGCATCCTATCATGAAAAAATCAATGGCAAAACAAAAGTGAAGACCAGATATTATGAAATCAAGAACAATAGTGACCTATACTTTGAACTGGAACTAAAAGAAGGAAAGGGAACAAAGCGATTGGTCCTTTATCCAGAATCCACTCAAATCTTGACTGCCGAAGATGGCCAATCCAGACTGTCCTATGAAATTATTTCCACTTATATCAGAAGTGACAAACATTTGCAGTTTGAAGTCAATCTTAAATAAATAAGCATACAACCAACAAGTTAATATTAAAAAACCGCCCCAGAAATTCTGTGGGCGGTTTTTGTTAAAGATCGTATTTTGGATTAATGGATCAGCAGCAGAGAAATGCTTACCAAGATCATCAATAGGATTGAAAAAGCAAATGAATTGACAATGAATACTAATATTCCTATCAGAATACTCCTTCTTTTCCTAGTCGCATAGAAACGGTGATGTGCGATAAAGAAATACAGGCCTGCATATATCATGGCAATGCCGTAAATCCATGTGGAAAGATGGTTGAACCAGGCATAGGCGTGAAGGCTCGGTTCAATCAGGTTCATGATAAGGAATAAGGTAGCGATCATGAGCAAGAAAGAAAAATAATGAAGTGTAAATACGCCATGGTCGTAATACCACCATTTTTTCTTGTCATGGAAGAGGTACAGGATCAGTGCAAATATCGGCAGGTAGAAAAATAAGGCTTTTGGGAAAGTATGCATAAAAACAGTCACAAAGCTCTGTACTATATCATTCAATGGAACCTGATGGTCCTTCAGTTCGAAATATTTATTTACATATGGCCTGAAAATCTTTCTGATTATGGAAGGATTTACTTGGGAGATGGAGTCGTATTCAGCTAAGGAATTAAAACTGAACAGCTTTGTGTTGCTTAAATCGGCATCATCTTCATGCTGTAAGCTATCCAGATTAAAGATTTGGTCTATTTTTGAATTTAATTCCGCAGAATCTAAAACCCCAATGCTTCCATTGGCCAAAAGATCCTGATTTAGTTCCTTCCGTAGGATTTCCTTTTGCAAGGAATCCAGGGAAACATTTCCTGAATTGTCAGCATGATTGTTAGTGCCTACGAAAGACGCAATAAAGAAGGTTACAAAGGAAATGAAGATATACAGTTTGACAGGGGGCACATATCCTTGCCTTTTACCGGAAAGGTAGATTTTGGTCAGCTTTCCTGGAAAGAACAAAAGATACTTCATGGTTTTCCAGAACTGACCATCATAGTGGGTGAAGTCTTCAAAAAAGTGGGTAAAGAGATAATGAAAAGGCTGTCTGTTTTCCGTGTTTTCCTGTCCGCAATGGGGGCAGAACCTTTCCTCGACGAAGTGACCGCAGTTTAAGCAGTTTTTTTCTTCACGTAGTTTTCCGTGGCTCATTAATTTGGTCAGTATTTTAATGCAAAATATTAAATATTATTAAAAAACTAAGGCTTTAATCCGACAAAAAATATTAACCATGTAGGCCTTGTATGAACGCTAGGGTTCTTGTTTAATTTTTCTAATTAATAAAAAATAGAAAGTAATTGAATAAATATTTAACATTACACTGCGTACTGAAGCCTTGTCTTAATGTATATTTTACAATTCCTTTACACAAAAACATCAATATGCATATTCGTTAATATTGGCTTAATAATTTGTTAATTCTTAATCTTCATTTTTGTGGGGATGAGAAATAGTATAATTCGCTTTTTTCCAATCCTAACTTTGTTAGGTACTACGTTTTTCTATTCATGTAGTAATAATTCCAATTCCATCAAGATGAAGGGGTCTGATACGGAAGTAAATTTGGCGGTCAATTTGGCTGAGAAATTCACCAAGTTGGACCCGACTTTCAGCATTGCCATTTCTGGTGGTGGATCGGGATTAGGGATCACTTCTTTGATGAATGGACAGGCAGACATTGCCAATTCCTCGAGGCCACTTTCCGAGGAGGAGGTTCAGCAATTCCAAGATAAGAACATCGATATAAAAACGGTTGTTTTTGCCGAGGATGCAACAGCCTTTATTGTTCATAAGGATTTGCCGATTGATTCCATTGATGTAGAAACCTTGGCGAAAATTATGGATGGAAGCATTAAAAATTGGTCGGAGGTTAATGCAATCAATTCTCCGGTCAACATTTATGGTCGTCAGAGCAGCTCTGGTACGCATTCCTTTGTAAAAAAGAAACTGAAGATTGAATTTGCCAACACGGCAAAGGAGATGACTGGGAATGCCCAGATTATCGAGGGAGTCAAGGCGGATAAGACTGGGATTGGTTATGTAGGAGCTGGTTATGTTTCCCCAGATCCGCAAGAAGCGCAAGGCATAAAAATACTAAAGATCAAAAAGGATAAAACCAGCCATTCAATATCACCATTGGATCAGGATGCGATCAATAATGGTACATACTTCTTCCAAAGACCGCTGTACCAATTTATCCTGGCAAAATCTTGGGAAAAGGTTCGCCCATTTATCAATTTCGAACGCAGCCCTGCGGGAAGAATATTAATTGAAGACCATGGTTATTATATCTTAGAAAATCAAAAAAATGAAATATAGAGCAAGATTATCCTTGGACGTTTTTTTCAAATTCGTTTTCAAGGCCACAGGATTTTTGGTGCTAGCTTTACTGGGCGGAATATTAGCCATGTTGATTTACAATTCCTTTTCATTTTTCTTGGATGTCAGACCCTTGGATTTTATTACAGGGATGGAATGGAATCCTACCGGAAAGAATCCAAAATACGGGATGCTTCCATTAATCATTAGTACCACGATCGTCACCTTCGGGGCGATGTTGATCGCTATTCCCTTAGGGATTGGAACAGCTGCATTTATTGCAGAATATGCCAGTCCGAGGTTGAAGAATTTTTTGAAACCGGCGATTGAAATGCTTGCTGCAATTCCTTCCGTGGTGATCGGTTTCTTAGGTATTGTGGTGGTAAGCCCAGGGATTGCGAGCTTAGCTGATCTTTCTAATGGCTTAAATGCCTTGAATGGCGCCATATTATTGGCTGTAATGGCTTTGCCAACAATCATTACGGTCGCTGAAGATGCCATACATGCTGTTCCAAAGACATATAAGGAAGCAAGTTATGGAGTAGGGGCGACTAAATGGCAAACACTTTGTAAAGTAGTGATTCCAGCAGCGGCGCCGGGCATTATTGCTGCGGTGATGCTAGGGGTTGGCCGTGCAATCGGTGAAACCATGACCGTATTGATGGCGACCGGAAATGCATCCATCTTACCGACCAGTATGTTTGACTCCGTAAAAACCATGACAGCGACCATCGCTATTGAAATGGGGGAAGTTCCGTATCAAACAACACATTATTTCGCACTATATGCCATTGCAACAGTTTTATTCATCATGACATTAGCAGCAAATATGTTGGGCGAGTATTTTATTAACCGATTCAGAAAATATCATGCAGCGTAGAACACATAGATTATCAAGTATCATTGAGTGGGGTACTTTATTGACCAGTACCTTATTGGTGTGTTTTTTTCTGGTGGTTGTGATTTGGGAAATTGTTTCCAAAGGTTCTAGTCAACTTTCTTGGGAATTTGTTTCTAAAGTTCCGTCCGATGGAATGACCAAAGGAGGGATCCTGACACCTATCATTGGAACCGTTTTGCTTACTTTGATTACGGCATTGTTTTCCATTCCATTCGGCGTTGCCTGTGCCATCTATCTCCAAGAATATGCAGAGGATAGCTGGTTAACCAGGACCATTCGTGCTTCCATCCGTAACCTTTCTGGGGTACCTTCCATAATCTATGGCCTTTTTGGATTGGCATTATTTGTACAGGCCATGCATTTTGGAACATCATTAATTGCTGCCGGCTTAACCTTAGGGCTCCTGTCCTTACCGTATATCATTACCACAACAGAGGAAGCACTGATGCGAATCCCGAATTCAACCCGAGAAGCAGCATTAGCGGTTGGAGCAACAAAATTTGAGACCATTAAAGATGTGATCATTCCATCAGCCATGTCAGGGATTTTGACAGGTGTTGTACTGACATTGTCACGGGCAGCCGGAGAAACAGCTCCCATACTATTTACAGGTGCCGCATTTTACATCAATGGTACCAGTGCATTTATCAATCAAGAATTTATGGCCTTGCCATATCACTTATATATGTTGTCAACACAGCATCAATCCATCGATGAAGTCCGTCCGATCGCTTATGGTACGGCTCTCGTATTAATCATTGTTGTGTTCTTACTAAACCTGACCGCATTTTATATTCGTTATAAGTACAGAAAAAATGAAAACTAAGTTATCCGCAGAAAATCTAAACATCAGTTTCGGTACCAAGCATGTGCTGAATAATGTGAACGTGGAGTTTGCAGAAAATGAAATTACAGCCTTGATTGGACCCTCAGGATGCGGAAAGAGTACTTTGTTGCGTTCTTTCAATAGAATGCATGACCTTTCAGCAGATGCCAAAATAACAGGCTCCTTGAAGTTGGAGGATCTCGATCTTTATTCCAAATCCGTTCCTGTTACGGAAATCAGAAAGCGAATTGGCATGGTTTTCCAAAAAGCCAATCCATTTCCGAAGAGTATCTATGAGAATATCGCTTATGGCTTAAAGATCAACAATTTGCCACATGATAAAGCTATCATTGAAAAGGCTTTGCGTGAAGCATTCCTATGGGAAGAGGTAAAGAACGATTTGAAAATGCCTGCTACCCGTTTATCTGGTGGTCAGCAACAGCGTTTATGTATAGCACGTGCGGTTGCCCTGAGACCTGAAGTTATTTTGATGGATGAGCCCTGTTCGGCTCTGGATCCTGTGAGTACCTTGAAAATCGAAGAGCTGATCATGCACCTGAAAGAGAAATACACGATCGTTATTGTTACCCATAATATGCAACAGGCGCAGCGTATTGCTGATAAAACAGTCTTTATGTACTTAGGAGAGGTAAAAGAAGAGGGCTTGACCCAGCAAATATTTGGAAATCCGCTGAACGAAGTTACCGCAAATTACATTACTGGCCAGTTTGGCTAATCAAAAGAGATATTTTTCCGTTCCGTTTATATATTATATTATCCTTGTGTGAACCTTGAGATTACTTCGGTAAACCAAGGTTCTCTTATTTTAGGATACCTCCCTCATCTTCAAATCCTTATTAATATGATGCTAAAAACATTTATGTTAGGTTTTTGTTAAACTATTAAAACTTTCTTTGAGTTATTAGAATTTAAACTATATTTAACCGTTAAAATAATTAAGTTATGAGAAAATTAATCGTTTTTTGTGGCCTTTGTGCTTTGTTCCTGAGCAGTTGCGGACTTAAGGGATCTGGTGAAGTCGTAAAAGGGCCTCAATTGTTGACCGTGGAGTTTGTAGGTCAACAAGATTCTGTCCTTCAGAATAGCAAAGGAAAAGTGAAATTATTTGCCGTACCAGCAAATGTAGCCGATGTATCAGCTACCATGATAGATGAAGTAGACTTTGAGGCAGCACAAGTGCCCTTTACCGTGGATTTTGAAATCCCAATGGACCATTTAACATTGATCAAACCAGAAGTACAAGAAGGAGATTCCATTAAATATTATGTTTCAATGGATTGGGATTCCAATGGCGATGGCCAAATTGATTCGATGGATATGTCAATTGATTTTGATAGACAGTTCCCTGATATCGATATCAACCAATTACACCAACAAGTCTTCCTTAAATAAGGCTTGTTGCATTCAAGAATTTTAGTTGTTTTTTAAATTTTTTAGTTAAGGATTTCCGAAAGGGAATCCTTTTTTTTGAACCAGGATGGGAAGGATGAGAGGATTGACCAAGATCTGGGAATGAACCAGGATGGGAAGGATGAGAGGATTGACCAAGATCTAAGGTTCCGCAGGAAGTTTCTTTAGCACACTGCTATTCTGAACGATCAGTGAAGAATCTGTAGGCTTTTTTTTAAAAGATGCTGTCATTCTGCACCGAAGGTGCAGGAACTGTAGGCTATGTTGACCCAGGATCCCCTTCGACGCCACTCAAGCTTCGGATGGGGGTTCGACAGGCTCACCCACCGGATTGACCAAGATCTATGGTTCCGTAGGAAGTTTCTTTAGCACACTGCTATTCTGAACGATCAGTGAAGAATCTGTAGACTGTTTTTTTTAAAAGATGCTGTCATTCTGCACCGAAGGTGCAGGAACTGTAGGCTATGTTGACCCAGGATCCCCTTCGACGCCACTCACCCAACGAGGATTAGAGGATGGGCCAAAATGATCATGGATAATTTATGCTCTTTGCCCATATACCCTATAATATACCTTTTAAATGCGCCCAAACGTTTTCTGCTAAGATTTGTTGTCCTTCCTTAGTGGGATGTACGCCATCACCTTGGTTCAGGGTTTGGATTCCGGCAACTTTGTCCAATAGGAAAGGTACTAAGGTCATATTCTGCTCTTTGGCCAGTTTCGGGAATATTGCTGCGAAATCCTTGAAATATTGATCACCCATGCTTGGCGGAACCATCATCCCTGCAAGAACAAGCTTGCAATCTGGATATGCTTTTTTGACTTTGTTAACAATTTCGTTTAGGTTTTGGTAAGTGGCATCTGGTGAGATCCCACGTAGTCCATCATTGGCACCTAATTCAAGGACGAATACATCAATCTTATCTTTCAATAACCAATCAACCCTATCTTTTCCACCGGCTGAAGTTTCGCCGCTCAGACCTGCATTTATACAGGTATACCCTAAATTCAAAGAGTCAATTTTGCCTTGTATCAAGGCCGGAAATGCTTCCGACTGGTCATCTAACCCTAATCCTGCTGTCAAACTATTGCCGAAAAACAGGATGCGCTTGCTGCTTTCTGTTTTGGTCGTATCGAGCGTTGTACTATCAGAAGATGATGGAGATTTCTGCTGTGGGTTGGAGTTATTGCAAGATGCAAGTAAAAAAACAACGGAAACGGCTGATATTATAGATTTGATGTGATTCATAAGGCTAATTTAATTAAAAATAATATATAAATTTATTAGATATGTCATCTACTATGATCCTACAAGTTCAGCATGTCTTCAAGAATTACCAAATTGGAGACCATAAAATCCCAGTCTTAAATGATATCAATTTTGAAATAGAAGAAGGTTCCACCGTTTCTATTGTGGGACCCTCAGGCAGCGGCAAGACCACCTTGTTAGGTTTGTGCGCGGGTCTGGACCAAAGTTCGGAAGGGGATATCCTCCTAAATGGAATAAAATTAACCGGGCTGAGCGAGGATAAATTGGCTCAGGTAAGAAATGAACATGTTGGTTTTGTATTCCAAAATTTCCAATTGTTGCCTACGCTTACAGCATTGGAAAATGTATTGGTTCCGATGGAATTGCGGGGAATGAAGAATAAACAAAAGGATGCTTTGGAACTGTTGGACAAGGTAGGTCTATCTTCTCGTTCAGACCATTACCCTTCCCAGCTATCGGGTGGTGAACAACAACGGGTTTCCCTGGCGCGGGCATTTGCCAATAAACCTAAGATATTATTTGCAGACGAACCCACTGGAAACCTGGATGCAGAAACCAGCGCGATCATTGAAGACATGTTGTTTCAGTTGAATAAAGAATCTGGGACTACTTTGGTTATCGTGACCCATGATCTGGACCTAGCGGCCAAAACACAAAAGATAATTCCAATTAAGGGAGGAAGGATCCAATGAATTGGCGCTGGATACTCTTAATGGCATGGCGGGATAGCCGGAAAAATAGATCGCGGTTATTCCTCTTTATATCTTCCATTATATTGGGGATAGCGGCCTTGGTTGCAATGAATTCCTTTAATGAAAATCTGAGAAAGGACATTGATTCGCAAGCTGCGGAATTGATCGGTGCGGATCTGGAACTGGAAAGCCGCAGGGAGCCTTCTTCAGAAGCCATGAAATTTATTGATTCCCTTAAGGGTATGAGTGAGGATTTTGCCAAGGAAGAAAGATTTATGTCCATGATCCGTTTTCCAAAGGCGGAGGGCTCCAGATTGGTGCAAGTACGTGCCATTGAAGGTCATTATCCTTTTTATGGTGAAGTGGAAACTAATCCTTCCGATAGCTATCGGGATTTTGGTACCAAGGCCGGTGTATATGTGGAGAATTCACTTTTGTTGCAATTTAACGCTGTGGTAAATGATTCCGTCCAACTTGGGAACAACAGTTATCCAATCTTAGGGAATGTGCTTTCCCAGCCTGGACAGGCTGCCATAGCAGGAGCCATGGCACCTTCGGTTTTTGTACCGATTGCCCAATTGAAGAATTCGGGCCTGCAACAGCAGGGAAGTCGAATTGAATACCATTATTATTTTAAATTGCCTAAAGGATTTGCTGTTGATAAGGAGGTTGAAAAATTAGATAAAAAGATTGAGGAGCTGCAGTTGAGGGCATCAACCATACAGACTACGAAAGAAAATACCGGTAGGTCTTTTGCCGACATGGCTAGCTTCATGGAATTGGTAGGATTTGTGGCCCTGTTGCTAGGCTGTATTGGCGTATCAAGTTCCGTTCAGATCTATGTTCGCGAAAAACTGCTTTCTGTTGCTGTGTTGAGATGTTTGGGTACAACAGCGAAGCAGGCCTTTTATATCTTTTTGGTTCAATTTGCAGGTATAGGGCTAATCGGAGGTATCATTGGAGCAGTTTTAGGCTCCTTGATCCAATATTTAATTCCCGTGGTCATGCAAGATGTCATACCAGTGAGCTTGACGACTGGTGTGTCCTGGCTTGCCATCTTAGAAGGCATTGGTTTAGGTGTCGTTATAGCAGTTTTATTTGCGCTGTTGCCACTATTGGCCGTACGAAATATTTCTCCGCTGAACTCTATTCGGATATCAGATAAAGAGGAAAGCATGTTTAAGGATAAGATGAGCTGGTGGGTGTACCTTTTGATCTTGATCTTTATTACCGGATTTGCCAGGCTTCAAATGGCAGATTGGATACAGACTTTAGTTTTTGTTGCAGGAGTAGGCATTACCTTTTTATTGCTTTACGGTGTAGCAAAGGCTTTCACATATCTTATCAGGAAATTCTTTCCGAAGGGATGGCCTTATCTCTGGCGACAGGGCTTGTCCAATCTTTACCGCCCTAATAACCAAACGGTGATCTTGATGATATCCATCGGTCTGGGAACGGCTCTGATCTCGACCATGTTTTTGGTGCAGGATCTATTGATCAATCGGGTGAAAATCTCTTCAGAACAGAGTCAGGCCAATATGCTGATGTTTGATATTCAGCCTTCGCAGCATGAATCGCTTTCTAAAATGGCGAAAGAGGAGGGCTATCCCATATTAGAAGCAGTACCTGTTGTTACCATGCAATTGCAGAGTGTCAATGGCGTGACTTTAAAGGATGTTGTTGCAGATACCAGCAGTGAAGTTTCTTCAAGAGCGTTTCGCGGGGAAATCCGTGCGACCTATCGCGATTCTTTGACCAAAACGGAAAGCATTACTTCCGGTAAATGGGTAGGGGTTGTGGGAAATAAGGATACCGCCTCGGTTTCTTTGGACCAGAATTATGCCGATAACATCAAGGTGAAGGTTGGAGATAGGTTGTCTTTCAATGTTCAGGGATTGATCATTCCTGCAAAGGTCAGTAGCATCAGGCAAGTAGATTGGAATCGCTTCCAATCTAATTTTAGGGTTGTCTTTGCCAAGGGAAGCATCGATCAAGCACCCCAGTTTTATCTGATGATGACTAAGGTGCCTACAGAAATAGAATCCAGTAAATTTCAACAGAAGATCGTCAATAATTTCCCGAATGTTTCCGTAATCGATATGAATGCTGTTTTAACGGTACTGCAGGAAATTCTAGATAAAATTGGGTTTATCATCCAATTTATGGGGGCTTTCAGTATCCTTACAGGAATCATCGTTTTGATATCTTCGGTGCGGATCAGCAAGTTTCAGCGGATTCGCGAAAATGTGCTTTTGCGTACATTAGGCGCAAGCAGAAAGCAGATCTTTCTCATTACCATCAGTGAGTACCTGTTTTTAGGATTGCTTTCTGCCTTAACGGGTATAATAATTTCACTTCTAGCGAGTTATTTATTAGCTATTTTTGTTTTTGAAAGTGTATTTGTGCCATCTATTGGTATGATCGCTTTGTTGTTGGTGCTGATTGTGGGATTGACTGTTCTGATCGGATTGATCAACAGCTTGTCAGTCATCAATCGTTCTCCTTTAGAAGCTTTGCGAAAAGAATAAGGTATTTACCGAAAATATTGTAACAATATGTTAAATTTATACACTAACAAATTGATTTTAGATTATGAAAAAATTATTCACAATGCTGTTTGTACTTTTGGGTATGATAAGTACTAAAGCTCAGGTTGCTGGTGATTGGAAGGGAGAACTTGAGGTCCAAGGGGCCAAAATGGAGTTAATCTTTCACATCAGTGACAAAGACGGAAATTTAGCGGCAACCATGGATGTCCCTGCTCAAGGAGCATCAGGATTGCCCATGTCGACCGTAAAGTTCGAGAACAATAAGCTTAATCTGGCGATGGAGCAACCAGCTTTATCCTATGAAGGAGAACTTAAAGGGGAATATCTCGAAGGAATATTTAAGCAATCAGGAATGGAATTTCCATTGAAATTGGCTAAGACCAAGATCAGCAAACCCGGAGATCCAAGTTTAGTTTCAACAGACTCTGAATTGGCGAAATTGATAGAACTGGGGAATGGTAATTACAAGTACAAGGTAGAAGATTATTTTGCCAAACCAAAATCCTCTAGTTTTGCCTTGTCGCCGAATGGAAAATACATCTCTTATCGCGAAAAAGACGCCAACAACAAACGCCATGTAATGGTAAAGGAGGTCGCTACTGGTAAAGTGGTCAGAGCGATAGAAGAGAAAGATGAATTGATCCGTGGGATGGGCTGGGTGAATGATGAACGTTTGGTCTACATTATGGATCAAGGAGGAAATGAGAATTACCATCTGTATGCTGTCAATATTGATGGTACGAAGAATATTGACCTTACACCATTTGAAGGCGTTCAAGCAGGAATCCTGAATATGCTGAAGGAGCAAAAGGATGTAATCATTATCCAAATGAACAAGGATAACAAGCAAGTCTTTGAACCGTACAAGGTCAATGTGCAGACCGGTGAAATGGAAAAGCTTTTTACCAATACGGATCCTGAGAATGCTATTGTAGGTTATGAATTTGATAAAGATGGAAACTTACGCGGCTATGCCAAGATGCAAAATGGAGTAAATACCCAATTTTTCTATAAACCTCAGGGAAAAACGGAGTTTGAATTGTTTGGCACAACGAAATGGTATGATACTTTTTCAGTATTGTCGTTTAATTATGCCTCTAAAAATCCAGACGAGGCCTATGTGTTAACTAATTTGGATTCGGACAAGGCTAGGATCGTCCTGTATGATCTAGGTCAGAAAAAGTTGATCAAGGAAGTGTATTCCAATCCAGATTATGATGCTACCATATTAGGGCTATCCAGGAATAGAAATTGGGAGTTGGACTATGTGGGTTATGAGGGTGAGAAAGTGGAGATTGAACCCAAGAGTGAAACTTTCAAAGAGATCTATTCCCTGTTCCAGAAGGAATTCCCGAATTATGAATATTCCATAGTTGGGAAGACAGATAAGGAGGATCAATATTTAGTGGTTGTGCAGAGCGATAAGCTGTACGGAAAATACTACCATTTAGATGCCGGAACTAAAAAGATCACTTTACTTTATGATCTGATGCCGCAATTGAAGGAAGCAGATATGGCTGAGATGCGTCCGATTTCTTTTAAATCAAGGGATGGGCTGACATTGCATGGTTATCTAACCTTACCTAAAGAAGCCTTGGATGGAAAGAAAGTTCCATTGATCGTCAATCCACATGGAGGGCCACAAGGAGTTCGTGATAGTTGGGGATTCAATCCGGAAGCACAATTATTTGCTGCTCATGGATTTGCGACATTGCAAGTCAACTTCCGGGTGTCAGGAGGCTACGGTAAGGATTTTTTAAAGGCCGGTTTCAAGGAAATTGGTAGAAAAGCTATGGATGATGTGGAAGATGGTATTAAATACGTCATTGATCAGGGCCAGATTGATAAGGATAATGTGGCTATCTATGGTGGTTCGCATGGAGGATATGCCGTATTAAGAGGACTGACCAAGACGCCGGATCTATATAAAGCGGGAGTTGATTATGTCGGGGTGTCCAATATCTTTACCTTAATGAATTCCATTCCAGAATATTGGAAACCTTATAAAGAAATGCTCTATCAGGTTTGGTATGATCTGGATGATCCAAAAGAAGCGGAAATTGCTAAAGAAGTTTCTCCAATATTCCATGTAGATAAAATAAAAGCCCCATTATTTGTGGTTCAGGGAGCGAATGACCCGAGGGTGAAAATTGCAGAGGCTGATCAAATTGTAAAGGCTTTGCGTGAAAAGGGTGTTGATGTACCTTATATGGTGAAGTATGATGAAGGTCATGGGTTTGGAAAAGAGGAAAATCAGATAGAATTCTATAAAGCCATGATGGGCTTTTTCCACAAACATTTAAATTAATCTGTTGTTATATAAGCGTATAGCTCCTAAATTTAGGAGCTATACTTATTTTATTCGGTTATGAAAATCCTAAACGCTGATCAGTTGAAAATTGTAGACCAGGAAACCATCCAAAATGAAGGGATCAATTCTTGGGAACTCATGGAGCGTGCTTCTAGCATAGTCAGCACGGCCATCTTGGATGATTATTTTGATGTCATCAAGGAACTGCCCATTGCCATCGTTTGTGGAAAGGGCAATAATGGTGGTGATGGATTAGCTATTGCGAGGCAATTGATGGATTCAGGCTACGATGTAGAAGTTCGGTTATTGAAGTCGGATCATTATACGGCCGACAATCAGTTGAACCAAGATAAATTGGACAACATTCAGTATTTCGATTTAGATGATGACCTCGATCTTCCCATAGAAGGATTTTTAATAGACTGTTTATTTGGGTATGGATTGAGTGCAGCTCTTTCTGATGAATGGCGAGGAGTCATTGAACAGATGAATAATTTTCAAGGCAGGATAATATCGGTTGATATGCCCTCTGGCTTAATGCTGGATGCTGTTGGTCAATTTGAAGACCTTATTGTCCGTGCCAGCAAGGTCTACACCTTCCAGTTTCCTAAATTGGCACTGTTACTTCCTCAGAATTCCATTTTTGTAGGAGAATTCGAAGTCTTGGACATCGGCTTGGATGAGAATTCTATCCTGAAGCAAAGTACATCAAATCGCTATGTTGAAGCAGGAATGCTTGATATCTTATTGCGTTCCAGGTCAAGGTATTCGCATAAGGGTACCTTTGGACATGTAGCAATTGTTGGAGGAAGTTTGGGGAAAATGGGAGCAGTTTTAATGGCTACAAAGGCTGCCCTAAAATCTGGATGCGGTCTGGTAACTGCTTATATCCCGAAATGTGGCTACAATGTTTTGCAGATCGGTTTTCCAGAAGCTATGGTCTTATTGGATTCATCGGAAGAAAAGTTAGTTGACTTCCAAGTTCAGGGTGAGTTTTCTGCATATGGGGTTGGTATTGGGATGGGAAAGGATGAAGAAACCGTTCGCGGTTTTGGAATATGGTTGCAATCACTTGCTGAGGACAGTAAAATGGTTTTGGATGCGGATGCCCTAAACATCATCGCTGAAAATGAACATCTGTTGAAGCACCTACCTATTAATACTATTCTGACCCCGCACCCTAAGGAATTAAGACGCTTGATTGGGGAATGGGAGAATGATTTGGAAAAATTGGATAAAGTGAAAGCATTTTGCAGTGAAAACCAAGTGATTTTGGTCATCAAAGGAGCAAACACGGCTATTGTGAATCCTGCTGCTGAGGTTTATTTCAATTCTACCGGTAATCCTGGTATGGCAACTGGAGGAACTGGTGATGTATTGACCGGTATTATCAGTAGTTTACTTGCCCAAGGTTATAATGCCTTAGATGCAGCTGTTCTGGGGGTTTATATTCATGGTTCTGCAGGTGATTTTGCGAAAGATTGGGTAGGTGAGACCAGTTTGATTGCATCTGATCTGATCGATCATTTGGCCTCTGCCTTTATGAATCTCTTGAATGAAAGTGAGTAAATATGAAATTCAAATGATAGCATTGGACTAGAGGCTAATTTAGGTCCGGTAAAATATCCTTATCTTTATCCAATGCAAATTCACATCAAAAATATGGTATGTCCTCGCTGCGTTATGGCAGTTGAACAGATCTTGAAAAGGATGGATGTTCCATTTGGTGATGTGAGTATTGGTTCCATTAACTTAAGCAGACCCTTTACAGACGCAGAACGTATTCTATTTGACCAAGAGCTCAAGTTGATTGGATTTGAAGTATTAAAGGATAGGAAGCAGATTTTAGTCGAAGAGATAAAAATAGCGCTCTCAGAGATGTTGAAGGCGGAGGAGTCAATGTCAATCAAAACGTCGAGTTATCTATCAGAAAGGTTCAATCTGGAATATTCCTATCTGAGTAGTGCGTTTTCCGAAGTCCAAGGGGAGAGTATCGAAAAATATTTAATCAACCTAAAGGTTGAAAAGGTTAAAGAGCTGTTGAGCTATGATGCCACTTTGG
This sequence comes from Sphingobacterium sp. LZ11T8, assembly GCF_024261425.1. NCBI lineage: Bacteria > Pseudomonadati > Bacteroidota > Sphingobacteriia > Sphingobacteriales > Sphingobacteriaceae > Sphingobacterium > Sphingobacterium sp. LZ11T8. The sequence goes on from NZ_JANBZY010000004.1 coordinate 221,520, forward strand.
CGGAGATAGCGGCACAACTGCAATACAGCAGTATCGCTCATTTGAGCAACCAATTTAAAAAGACGACCGGGGTTAGCCCTTCTGTTTATAAGAAACAGTTGATCTAATCTTGAAATTTAAATAAAACAGAAAAGCCCGCAAATTGCGGGCTTTCTGTTTTTGTTCAATTGTTATTTAAGGTTATCACGGTAAACTGTAGCTTTTTTAACTTCAGTTTGGATGTCTTTACGAGAAGCATCGTAAGTCAATACTTTCTCATAGTCTGTAATAGCTTTGTTGTACGCGTCAGTAGCTGTTGCTTTATTGTAGTTAGCTGCACCTTTAGTACCTGTAAGGATTCCTAGATCGCGGTAAGCAATAGCACGGTTTTGATATAATTTTGCGTCATTTGCATTGATAGCGATTGCTTTAGTATAGTCAGCTGTAGCAGATTTCAATAAAGCTTCACGTTCTTGGTTGCTCAATTTCAATTCTTTGTTTACTGCCATGTTGTTGTTCGCTTTTGCTTTGTAGTAGTAAGCAGAAGTGTTTTTGGCATCCAAGGAAATTACTTTGTTGAAATTAGCGATAGCTTTTTTGTAATCACCATTTTGGAATTGAGAGTAACCTAATAAATACACAACTTCAGGTTCGTTTCCAGCATTAGGTAATGCCTTTTCGAATTGAGTTGCTGCAGTTTTAAAATCACCGTCCAATAATGCTTTTTCACCAGCACGTACATTTGGATCGCTGTGTTGTTTTTCTTGTGCTTGTGCACCCATTGTAGCTAATGCCAAAGCAACAGTAGCTAACCCAATCTTAATCGTCTTCATCTGTGTATTCAAGTTATTTAATTTCATGTCTGAATTTTTATGTTGTTTTCCCTGTAAATTTCTATACTCCTACTAATAGAGTAAAAATCTGTTAAATAGTTTAACGCCGCAATCAATAGTTATAAACATTTCCACATTTTGTAACTTGCTTCTAAATATTGCAGAAATCTATACACAAAGGTGACAAAGAATGTGCTGATTACTGACGATTTAACAGATACAAATCAATAATAGCATAAAATGTACCAAATTTCGGACTTGGCACTTTGCTTGCACTATATGAGTTCATTAATTTTAAAATAAAAAATAGCTGATCGTCTGACAAGATGTCGGCAAGCTGGACATGTACATATGAACAAATTTGATTCATTCAATTTTAATCAAACGTTACCTATCATAAACGAAGAAACTGAATTCTTTCCCTTATTGACTCAACAGGATGAGGATGAAATGAGGAATGCAGAAATTCCCGATCAACTCCCGATTCTACCCCTTAGGAACACGGTTCTTTTTCCGGGTGTGGTGATCCCTATTACGGTTGGTCGAGATAAGTCTATTAAATTGGTAAAGGATGCCTATAAGGGTGATCGCACTATTGCTGTGGTATCGCAGAAAGATATGACGGTTGAGGATCCTACTTTTGAACAATTGAACAAAGTAGGGACTGTAGCCCATATCATCAAGATCCTTCAGATGCCTGATGGTAACACAACGGTGATCATTCAGGGTAAGCAGCGTGTGAAACTAAAGGAATTGGTTCAAACTGAGCCTTACCTGATCGCTCGTGTAGAGAAGTTTCCGGAGGATAAACCAAAAACGAGCAGTAAAGAATTCAAGGCTTTGATCTCTTCTGTGAAGGAAATGGCTTTGCAGATCATTCAACTATCGCCAAACCTACCAAGTGAAGCAGGAATTGCTATCAAGAATATTGAAAGTCCTACTTTCCTGGTGAACTTTATCTCTTCAAATCTTTCATTGGAGCTGGAGCAGAAACAGGACTTATTGGAAATCAAGGATTTTGTGAAGCGTGCTAAACAATTGTTGGAGCATTTGACGACTGAAATCCAGATGTTGGAGCTGAAGAATCAAATCCAAAATAAGGTAAGGATTGATTTAGACAAGCAGCAACGCGATTATTTCTTGAGCCAACAACTGAAGACCATTCAGGAGGAATTGGGAGGGAATACCCCGGACCTTGAAATCGAAGAACTGAAGAAAAGGGCAAAAGCGAAAAAATGGAGAGAGGATGTGGGCAAACATTTCCAAAAGGAATTGGAGAAATTGGCCCGTATCAATCCCGCTGCTGCTGATTATTCGGTGCAGTTGAACTATTTGGAATTGTTGTTGGATTTGCCATGGGGTGAATTTACCAAGGACAATTTCGATTTGGCTCGAGCAGAAAAGGTTTTGAACAAAGATCATTATGGTCTGGAAAAAGTGAAGCAACGTATCATTGAATATTTGGCTGTCTTGAAGCTGAAAAATGATATGAAAGCTCCAATCTTATGTTTGGTAGGGCCTCCAGGAGTTGGTAAGACTTCGTTGGGGAAATCTATTGCTAAAGCTTTAGGAAGAAAATATACCCGTATGGCCTTGGGAGGTATCCGTGATGAAGCGGAAATCAGGGGGCATCGAAAAACTTATATCGGCGCCATGCCTGGGCGTATCATTCAATCCTTGAAAAAAGCAGGTGCTTCAAACCCTGTGTTTGTTTTGGATGAGATTGATAAAATAGGTTCTGATTTTAAAGGTGATCCTTCTTCAGCTTTGTTGGAGGTTTTGGATCCTGAACAAAATACCCACTTCTACGATCATTATGTGGAAATGGAATATGATCTTTCCAAAGTGATGTTCATTGCCACTGCCAATTCATTGAGCGGTGTGCAGCCTGCACTCTTGGACCGTATGGAGATTATTGAAGTCAATGGTTATACCATTGAGGAGAAGATTGAGATCGCCAAGAAACACTTGTTGCCTAAGCAGCGTGAAATGCATGGTATCCAAGCAAAAGACATTGCTCTGAAACCTAAGATGATTGAGAAAATCATTGAAGAATATACCCGTGAATCGGGTGTCCGTGGTCTGGAAAAGAAAATCGGTTCGATCGTACGCGGTATTGCAACGAGGATCGTGATGGAAAAACCGTATGATCATAACCTTTCGGCAGAGGATGTGGAGGAAATCTTAGGTCCACCGATCTTTGACAAGGACCTGTATGAGAACAATGATATCGCTGGGGTTGTAACTGGTTTAGCCTGGACTTCGGTTGGCGGTGATATCCTATTTATTGAATCTAGCTTGAGCCCGGGAAAAGGGAAGCTGAGCTTGACGGGTAACTTAGGTGACGTGATGAAAGAATCTGCTGCCATTGCAATGGCCTACCTACGCTCTCATGCTGATGAGTTTGGAATTGATTTTAAAGTCTTCGATCAATGGGATGTGAATATTCACGTGCCTGCCGGTGCTACACCTAAAGATGGACCATCTGCCGGCATCACCATGTTGACTGCCTTGGCATCCTTGTTTACCCAACATAAGGTAAAACCAAAATTGGCTATGACCGGTGAGATCACTTTACGTGGCAAGGTATTGCCAGTAGGAGGGATCAAGGAGAAAATATTAGCGGCTAAGCGTGCAAACATCAAGGATATCATCTTGAGTAAGTCCAACCAAAAGGATATTTTGGAGATCAAGGAAGATTATATCAAAGACTTGAATTTCCATTATGTAAGCGAGATGCGTGAAGTGGTTAAATTGGCGCTACTGGATGAAAAAGTTAAGAACGCAAAACAATTAAATCGAGAAAATTACTAATTTATATTGCATAATATCTAAGGCACAATTAATTCAAAATTGTGCCTTTTTTATTGTTTGTAGGATCGACGGTTTCCTTGTTAAGCGCTGATTTCCAAATCGGTTTGTCAGGGTCATTCAATCTTATGAGGTTAATTTTAATTATAATTTAATAAACAGTATTTTTGCGGCAATGAATCTCAACAGTAATACAGCGAGGTTTGTCAAGCGGGTCATTACCTCACCTCTATTAATTTATATCATCCGGTGTCTGATTGGTTTTGTTATTGGATACTTATTGTATCTAAGGTTTAAACAGTTTGAGGTCTTCTGGGCATTATTATCCATTATTTTAGTTATTTCTCCTGAGGAAAAGGATTCGAAAAGGCTTTCAATTGAGCGATTTAAGTCGAATTTTGTAGGGTCGGTCGTAGCCATGGGCTGTGTTTGGCTGTTGCCAAAGTCGGTATATTCTATTATGACAGGTATCGTGCTGACCATTTTCCTATGTTGGGGATTCAAGATCCTGAACATGGCAAGGGTAGCAATCGTGGCCTTATTGATCATCATGATAGAACCTCACCATACACAGATTGCCTATACGCCAATCTATCGTGCACTATCGACGGGCATTGGCTGTATTATAGGGTTGACGATCGTGATTGTATCTTCAGGAGTGATTCAATTCATGCGGGAAAAATACAAGATATTTACAGAGCCTGCCTAACAGCGAGTTACAATATAAATCCATCACTTACAATTAAATCGTTATTTTTACAGCAATGATTGAATTATATACTGACGGCGCATCCAGCGGAAATCCTGGTCCTGGTGGTTATGGAACTATCTTAAGGGCAATTTATCAAGGGGCAAATCCTGAATTTCAAGGTAAACTAATCGAAAAGGAATTTTCTGGAGGCTTTAGGAAAACGACCAATAACCGAATGGAATTATTGGCAGTTATCATTGGTCTAGAAGCCTTGAAGAACCTCAATCAGCAAGTGACCGTATTTTCGGATTCGAAATATGTCATCGATGCCATTGATAAAAAATGGGTGTATGGCTGGATTCAGAAAGGATTTCAAGGAAAGAAGAATAAAGACCTTTGGATGCGGTTGATGAATGTATATAAACTGCATAAGGTCAAGTTGGTATGGGTAAAAGGCCATGCTGGGCATCCGCTAAACGAGCGATGTGACCAATTGGCTGTTAAGGCATCAAAAGATAAGTCCACCTGGAAAATAGATTCTGTGTTTGAATCAGAATTGCAAAAAGGCTTAGATATTTAATCTAAGCCTTTTTCATTTATGTTCGATATGGATTAGATCAATCCAGCACGTTTCAAAAGAGGATCAACGGACGGTTCTTTTCCACGGAACTGTTTATAGAGTTTCATTGGATGTTCCGTACCGCCTTTTGAAAGAATATTGTCCTTGAATTTTTTTGCAACCTCCCGATTGAAGATACCTTTCTGTTGGAAATAATCGAAAGCATCTGCATCCAGGACCTCTGCCCATTTATAGGAGTAATATCCCGAAGAGTAACCGCCATCAAAGATATGGGAGAAAGATGTGGACATGACATTCTCCTTGACATCGGGATAGATCGCAGTTTCCGCGAACTGTTGAGTTTCAAAATCTTTCACCTTGCTGATAGCACTTGGGTCCTGTCCATGCCAACCCATATCTAAAAGACCGAAGCTCAACTGTCTGACCGTTGTCAGCCCTTCCAAGAAGGAAGCAGAATCTTTGATTTTTTGGATGTATTCCATGGGAATGGTTTCGCCAGTTTCATAATGCTTGGCAAAAAGTTTTAAAGCTTCCTCTTCATAGCACCAGTTTTCCATAATTTGACTTGGAAGTTCGACGAAGTCCCAAAAAACGGAAGTTCCGGAAAGGGTAGGATAGGTCGTGTCTGCCAACATGCCATGTAAGGCATGGCCAAATTCATGGAACAGGGTGGTAACCTCGTTGAATGTTAACAAAGAGGGCTTACTTGAAGTAGGTCGAGTAAAGTTGCAGACGATCGAAACATGAGGTCTCTCATTGTGATCATCTTTAATATATTGCGATTTGTAGGAGGTCATCCATGCGCCATTCCTCTTGCCCTTACGGGGGAAGAAGTCTGCATAGAAAACCGCGACTAAATCACCCTCATCTGTACTTACCTCATAGGTCTGTACTTCTGGATGATATTTGTCTATATTCTGGATTTCCTTAAAATTCAAGCCATAGAGACGGTGGGCAATTTCAAATACACCATTTAAGACATTGTCTAATTTGAAATATGGCCTTAACTTTTCATCATCCAGATTGAAACGTTCTTGTTTCAGTTTTTCTGAATAATAACTGCCATCCCATTTTTCTAAATGGTCTAAACCATCCTTTTCTTTTGCATATTGGCTCAATTCGGCAAATTCTTTTAATGCTGCTGGTTTGCCTTTTGCAAGGAGGTCATTCAAAAATGAAGTAACGGTATTGGGGTTTTGAGCCATACGTTCTTCTAATTTGAAGTGTGCGTGGGAATCATAACCTAATAATTTAGCCCGTTGATGTCTCAGTTTGGCAATTTTTAGGATTATTTCTTCATTGTTGTTTGCATTGTCCTGAAAGCCTTTTTTACCAGCAGCGATTGCCAATTCTTTTCGCAATTCGCGGTTGCTGGCATAGGTCATAAATGGGATGTAGCTAGGATAGTCTAAGGTGAAAATCCAGCCTTCTTTGCCTTCTTCTTTTGCGAGTTCATGTGCTGCCTCGATCACAGAATCAGGAAGGCCATGCAGGTCCTCTTTTTTCAAGATATGTAATTGATAGGCATTGGTATCCGCCAATACATGTTCTGCGAAGTTTAATTTCAATACCGACATTTCCTGGTCGATTCCCCTGAGTTCTTTTTTCTTTTCGTCCGATAGCAAGGCGCCATTGCGAACGAAATCTCTATAGTTTTTGGTCAATAAAGTTTCTTGTTCAGGGCTAAGATTTAGGTTGTCTTTTTGATCATATACCTCCTTGATCTTTAGGAATAACTCATAGTTCAAGGTGATGTCGGAGCTTAATTCTGCCAACATGGGAGCTACCTGTACAGCAATCTTTTCTAATTCATCATTCGTTTCTGCAGAATGGAGATTGAAAAATATATTGGAAATCCGATCTAATTGCATTCCAGAGAAGGATAGTGCCTCGATCGTATTTTCAAAGGTTGCTGCTTGAGTGTTTGATGCAATCTGTTCAATTTCCCCTTTAGTTTCAGCTATTGCTTCCTGAAAGGCTGGAACGTAATCTTCGTTTTTGATTTGGGAAAAGGGAGCTGTATTATAATTCGTCTCGAAAGACTTTGTAAGAATATTCATAGTATATAAAGTTACAAATATAAATCTACTGGAAATGGGTCTGGAATATAGATTTATCAAGATTTTACGGAAACATTACGTATCATTATACGTTATAACAATAAAAAAAAGATAAACATGAGAAATATCGCTAAGTCATTATTTGTTGTCCCGGTTTTGGTATTAAGTATGAGTGCTTGTAATAATTCTGGACAGGAGGCTAAAGACAACAAAGAAAATGATGCTGTGGCAGATGAATGGACCGCTTCAGAATTGGCCGGAAAATATGTGTTTGATGAAAATGGAGATACGATTTTATTGGATCTGAAAAGTCAAAACGACTCTCTTATTGGACCATTAAGCTATAATTTTCAAGAAAAAGACAAGAACCATGGAGAATTCCGAGGAGTAATCAAGGATTCTTTATTGGTGGGTGAATATAGTTTTATGTCAGAAGGGGTAAACTCTGTTAGGGAGACAGTTTTTGGAATTGTTCCAGAAGGGTTGATTGAAGGCTTTGGCGATGTGGAAGAGATCGATTCGAAGTTTGTTTTCAAAAATATGGACAGTTTGAGGTTTGATCATGGGATGATTTTACATAAAAAATAAGCTTCCATTGGTTGTTTAGTTCATTTTCTTTAAAAAGTTTGGTCATTTGATTAAAATATTTGTTTAATTCTCTTAAATGTTCTTACCTTTGGGCAATCTCAAGTGAAAAGCCAAAAGATGAATAAGAAGGAAGAGAAGGAATTAGATACATCAACCGAAGACAAAATAAAAGAAGCAGCGCGCATTGTATTTCATAAGAAAGGATATGCAGCGACTAGGACCAGAGATATTGCTGATGAAGCAGGAATCAACCTATCCCTTTTAAATTATTATTTCAGAAGTAAGGAAAAGCTTTTCGAACTCATTATGCTGGAAACACTAGGTGAGTTTATGAAAGGCTTGGTCTTGGTATTAAATGACCATGAGTCTACCTTATTGGAGAAAGTCAGTGCCATTGCTGAGCATTATATCGATTCGATAAAGGATAAACCCGAGATTCCTGGATTTATCGTGAGTGAGATCCGATCCAATGTCAATAATATTCTCGAGAAAATTCCTGTCCGTGAAATCTTAGGAGAATCATTCTTTGTCCAACAATTGGATGAGGAAATAAAGAATGGAACCCTGAAGGAGGTTAGTCCTATTCAATTTATTATGAACGTTTTGGGTATGGTCCTGTTTCCTTTTATTGCTCAACCTATGATCATGAACGGAACGGGGCTCAACAACAATGAATTTTTTGCCTTGATGGAAGAACGTAAGAAGTTGATTCCCATTTGGGTGCAGGCTATGTTTAAAGCATAGTCTATTTTTTGTCTATAAATTGGTCAATTGTTTAAATCAATATATTAAAATATATGATTAAGGTAAATATCTTTACGAAAGTTTTAAGTTTTATTCTTTTTATGGGAATAGGGAATAGCTTCGCTATTGCCCAAAGTGAGATAGGGAAACTGATTTTGGAGGATTGCTACACTTTAGCTCGCTCCAATTACCCACTAATCAAGCAACAAGATCTCATATCAAGGACGAATGAGTTTTCCTTGGATAATGCTCAAAAGGCTGTCATGCCACAGTTGTCTGTGGCCGGTCAGGCAACACATCAATCTGATGTGACATCGATGCCTATTAAGCTTCCCAATATGGATATCCCAAGCATAAGCAAGAGTCAATATAAGGTTTATGCTGAGCTGACTCAATCCTTGACTGGTCTTTTTAATCTCAAGGACCAAAAGGAAAACCTAAATGCCAGTTCTGCCGTCGAAAACCAAAAAGTTGAGGTGGAAATGTACAAGCTGAAAGAAAGGATCAATAACCTTTATTTTGCCGTATTGCTTTTGGATAGACAAAAAGAACAGATTAATCTGAGTGTCCAAGACCTACAGAGCGGCATTGAAAAAATGGAAACTGCGGTTGCCAATGGTGTTGCGCTTAGGAGTTCTGCTAGTAATCTGAAAGCGGAAAAATTGAAAGCTGAGCAAAGAATTACAGAATTGGATTTCAACAAGAAAGCTTATCTGGAAGTTCTAGGTGTAATGATTGGACAAAAGCTAGGTCCTGACACCAAATTACAGACTCCAGCTGCCTTGCAATGGAATTATGAAATCCATAGGCCGGAACAGACCTTATTTTCTTTACAAAGGAAATCTCTTGATGTTCAGAATAAATTGATTGATAATAAGTCTTTGCCACAATTTAGCCTATTTGTTCAAGGTGGTGTTGGGCAGCCGGCATTGAATATGCTGAATCCCGAAACGCAAGGCTTTTATATTGCCGGATTGCGTTTGGCTTGGAACCTGAACAGTTTCTATACCCAGAAAAATGAAAAGAATATCATAAAGAACAACCAACGGATATTGGATGTGCAAGAGGAAACTTTCCTATTCAATACAAAAATGAGCCTTTCGCAACAGCAAACAGAACTGTCTAAGTTTCAAGAATTGCTGAAAACCGATCAAGAGATAATCGACCTTCGGGAGCAAGTAAAGAATTCTACATTGAACCAGTTGAATTATGGCACTGCCAGCAGCAACGATTACCTTATTTCGGTGAATGTGGTGGAACAGGCAAAACAGAACCTCGCCTTGCATGAAGTTCAACTCTTAATGGCTCAATATAACTTACAAACAACATCTGGAAAAGCAGAAAACTAATCATAATGAAAAGACTGAAAATATATTTGTTCCTAAGTACTGGAATACTGGCTTTGGGATCCTGTAAAAATGATAAAGATACCTTCGATGCCTCAGGGAGTTTTGAGGCAATAGAGACCATAATTTCTGCTGAGGCGAATGGAACCATCAAAGAGTTTAATCTAGAAGAAGGGGACCAGTTAGCTGTGGGGCAACAAATTGGCTATATAGATACGGTGCAGACCTATCTAAAAAAGCGCCAATTAGAGGCTCAGGTTGGGGCTGGATTAAGTAGGAAACCGAATATACCTGTCCAGCTATCTGCCATTAAAGAACAAATCCAGCACTTAGAAAGGGAGAGAATTAGGACCCAAAACCTGATCGCTGGTGACGCAGCGACCCCTAAGCAGTTAGATGATATCAATGCGCAGATAAAATTGCTCAATAGACAGTTAGAAGCACAACAATCCAGCCTTTCGATTTCAAATCAAAGTATAGGGAAGGAGGTCGTGCCTTTGGAAGTGCAGATCTATCAATTGGAAGATCAATTAAAGAAATCTAAAATCGTGAATCCTGTCCAAGGGACGGTCTTGACTAAATATGCCGAAGTGAACGAATCTGCAGGCATGGGAAAACCACTCTATAAGATCGCCGACCTGTCCAGCATGATATTGAGGGCATATATTACCGGCAATCAGCTTCCAAATGTCAAGTTGAACCAAAAGGTTCAGGTGTTGACTGATGATGGAAACGGTGGATACCATACTTCTGAGGGGATCATCACTTGGATTAACAGTAAAGCAGAGTTTACTCCGAAGACTATACAGACCAAAGACGAAAGGGCTAATCAAGTCTATGCTATCAAAGTCAAGGTAAAGAATGATGGAAGGTATAAGATTGGCATGTATGCTGAAATAAAGTTTATCTGATATGGATATGGTGCAAGTAGTTGATCTGGTAAAAACCTACAATAAAGGGTCACTCACCGCTGTGGATCATGTGGATATTTCTGTGAAAAAGGGTGAGCTATTTGGTCTAATTGGTCCGGACGGAGCAGGAAAGACAAGTATTTTCAGGATTTTGACTACTCTTCTGTTGCCTACAGAAGGTACTGCAAGTGTAGCAGGTTTAGATGTTGTCAAAGACTATAAACAGATCAGGAAGCTAGTTGGCTATATGCCCGGTAAATTTTCACTGTACCAAGACCTAACCATTGAGGAGAACCTTAATTTCTTCGCGTCAGTTTTTGGAACTACGGTTGAGGAAAACTATGATCTGATCAAGGATATTTATGTGCAGATCGAACCATTCAAGGATAGACGGGCGGGTAAATTGTCTGGGGGAATGAAACAAAAACTAGCCTTGTGCTGCGCCCTGATCCATAAGCCCGAGGTTTTATTCTTAGATGAACCGACAACAGGAGTTGATGTGGTGTCGAGGAAAGAGTTTTGGGACATGTTGGCTAGGCTAAAGGATCAAGGGATTACGATCTTGGTTTCAACCCCATACATGGACGAGGCTACCCTTTGCGAGCGTATTGCCTTGATACAAAATGGCAAGATTCTAAGCGTTGAGTCTCCAGATGAAATCATAAAGCAGTATCCAGACCCTTTGTATGCCATCAAAGCTAATAATATGGGCAAACTATTGGTTGATCTCAGAAATAATCCCAATATCAAAACCTGCAATGCCTTTGGTGAGTACCATCATATCAGTTTCAAAGAAGATAGCGATCATGCAGAAGAAATGCTGCTGAAATCTCTTGGAAATCAAAACCATCTGGGATTGGATATCAAGATAATCAAACCCAATATTGAGGATTGTTTCATTAACCTAATGAACTAACATGACAGACGAAGTTGTAATAAAGACTGATAAGCTCACTAAGAAATTTGGCGATTTCATTGCGACCAACTCCATCAGTTTTGAGGTCTATAAAGGTGAAATCTTTGGTTTCTTGGGTGCCAACGGTGCAGGCAAAACCACCGCCATGAAAATGCTTTGCGGTCTTTCAAAACCAAGTTCTGGAAATGCCAATATTGCTGGTTTCGATATCTATAAACAGACGGAGGAAATCAAGAAAAATATAGGCTACATGAGCCAGAAGTTTTCGCTCTATGAGGACTTGACGGTTAATGAAAACATTGATTTTTTCGGCGGTATCTATGGCCTCAATTACAAGCAGCTGAAAGATAAACGGACTGAACTGTTAAGGACCTTAGGTCTGGAAAATGAAGCCAAGAAATTGGTAGCCTCCTTGCCCTTAGGATGGAAGCAAAAGTTGGCCTTCTCCGTTGCTGTCATCCACGATCCAAAGATTGTTTTCTTGGATGAACCGACCGGGGGAGTGGATCCCGTTACCCGAAGGCAGTTTTGGGACCTGATATATGCTGCTGCAGCACGTGGGATAACCATTTTTGTCACTACCCACTATATGGACGAAGCGGAATACTGTAACCGGATTTCGATGATGGTGGATGGAGAGATAAAAGCTTTGGATAGCCCGCTAAACCTTAAAAGAACATATAAAGCGGAAACCATGGATGACGTGTTTTATGAACTGGCTCGCGCCGCTAAAAGGAAGGGAGATTAGATGAAACAGTTTATGTCCTTCGTTCGTAAGGAATTCTACCATGTGTTCAGGGATAGAAAGACTTTACTGATGTTGTTTGGATTACCGATCGTGCAGATCGTATTGTTCGGATTCGCCCTGACCAACGAGGTTAAGAATGCAAAAATCGTAATCTGTGACTATTCCCAAGATATAGCCACTCAGGAAATAACGAGAAAGTTTGAAGCCAATCGGAATTTCCAAGTCACGAAATCTTTGATGAGCTATAAAGATATTGAGGACTCCTTTCAAAAGGAAAATATTAAGCTTGCTGTGGTGTTCCCAGCAAAGTTTAATGAGGATTTAATGCACCTGAAAAAAGCCCAAATCCAGGTGATCTCCGATGGTTCTGACCCGAATACGGCCAGTACCCTTCAGAACTATGCAAATGCTGTCATCATGGATTATCAGATGGATCTGATGCAGGGACAGGAAATGCCTTATTCCATCAACACCGAATTGAGGATGCTCTACAATCCCGAGCTAAAAGGAGCGATGAACTTTGTTCCGGGTATTATGGCATTGGTGCTTATGTTGATCTGTGTGCTGATGACAGCTGTTTCTATCGTGAAGGAAAAAGAAATGGGCACTATGGAGATCTTGCTGGTTTCGCCTTTTAATCCATTTCTGGTAATAGTTTCTAAGGCTCTGCCATATTTTATGTTGTCATTGATCAACTTGGCAGTTATCCTGATCATGGCCGTGACGCTCATGGGCATGCCAATTCATGGAAGTCTTATTTTGTTGGTCGCTGAGAGTGCGCTGTTGATCATCTGTGCCTTGTCAGTAGGGCTTTTGATTTCCAATGTGACGAACTCCCAACAGGCAGCAATGCTGATCTCCATGATGGGGATGATGCTGCCGATCCTGTTGTTTACCGGTTTTATGTTTCCTATCGAAAACATGCCCATGCCATTGCAGCTGGTATCCAATTTGGTTCCATCAAAGTGGTATTATATCATCGTAAAATCCATTATGCTGAAAGGTCTTGGGATTGCTGCCATATGGAAGGAAACCTTGATTTTGATAGGGATGACAGTTATCCTTTTGGTATTAAGTTTGAAAAATTTTAAAACAAGGTTAGAATGAGATCATTGTTGTTTTTGTTGAGAAAAGAGTTTAAGCAGATCTTTAGAAATAAAGCATTGCTCCCTTTGATATTTGTTGCACCTATCATGCAATTGATCATTCTACCTTTTGCAGCGGATTACGAGGTGAAAAACATCAATGTTTCTATCGTAGACCATGATCATTCTCCGGCTTCACAGCAATTGATTGCTAAGATGACAGCCTCTGGATATTTTAGGTTGACCGCTTATGGGCAATCCTTTAAAGAAGCGTTGAAGCAGATCGAAAGTGAAAAGGCGGATTTAATACTTGAAATTCCAACAAACTTTGAAAAAGATCTGATAAAAGAGAAGTCTGCAGAGCTGTTTATTGCCGCTAATGCCATCAACGGAGTAAAAGCTGGATTGGGATCAAGCTATCTCAGTAGGATCATAATGGATTTCAATGAAGATATCCGGACTAAATGGGTCAATCAAAATGGAGTTTCTGCCAATTCACTGATAGATGTCACCTCTTCCAATTGGTTCAATCCCTATCTGATTTACAATAAGTTTATGGTACCAGGGATTCTGGTCGCTTTAGTGACCATGGTCTGTTCGTATATGTGCGCCCTGAATATCGTAAAGGAAAAAGAAGTTGGAACCATTGAACAGATCAATGTAACCCCAATCAAGAAATATCAATTCATCCTCGGTAAGCTGATTCCATTTTGGATCATCGGAATGTTTGTCTTTACGGTTGGATTATTTGTGGTCGGCAGATTTATATATGGATTAGTGCCAGTAGGCAATATGTTTTGGTTGTATGGATACCTGTCCATTTACCTTATTGCGATTTTAGGTTTAGGATTGTTGATTTCTACGATCTCCGAAACCCAGCAACAGGCGATGTCGGTCGCATTCTTTTTCATCATGATTTTTATGATGATGAGCGGCCTGTTCACTTCCATTGACAGCATGCCTCAATGGGCTTATGTGGTGACGAAAATGATCCCTGTAACATACTTCATTGAAGTGGTCCGTATGATTGTATTAAAGGGAAGTGACTTTCAGGATATCCAGCATCATTTCTTGATCATTATAGGATTTGCCATTTTGCTGAATGGCCTTGCCATTTGGAACTATAGAAAAACATCATAGGGGTTTATTCAACCCCTATCCACCATTCTTTGGTGTCATTATCTTTATCTAAGTAAATAAGCTGTCCCATTTTTGGAGTCCAAATGGGAACATTTTTATTTTTAGCTTCTTTGCTAATTCGGATCATAGGATCATCCCAAGCATGGTTGGCAAGTGGGAATTTAGAATTATGAACAGGAATGATTCTTTTCGCCAGTAAATCCTGGGCAGCTGTAACAGCTTCCTCAGGCATCAGGTGGATGTATTTCCATAATTCATTGTATTGTCCATTTTCAAGGATAGCAACATCAAAAGGACCGTATTGCTCACCAATTTCCTTAAAATGTTTGCCATAGCCAGAATCTCCACCTACAAATATCTTCAACGAATCGGATTCAACGACAAAAGAAGACCATAAGCTGGTATTTCTCTTTAACCAACGGCCTGAAAAGTGTCTTGCTGGCGCAGCAGTGAATTGCAAGCTGTCTAGGGTTAACTTTTCACCCCAATATAACTCATGGATCCGTTCAGTAGGATAGCCCCATTTTTCAAAATGGGCTCCAACACCTAAACTTGTCACGACATCCTTGACCTTGCTTTTCAATTGCAATATGGAAGGATAATCCAAATGGTCGTAGTGATCATGGGTAAGGATAAGGATATCGATTTCAGGAAAATCCTCCGCCTTGTATTTATGGGTCATTTTGAATGCTTTCACGCTGCCTGGAATCGGTGAAGCATTCCCATTCAATACGGGATCCACTAATATTCTTTTTCCATCCAATTGCATGTAATAGGAGGAATGACCAAACCACACGTAGACATTCTGGTCCAAGGGAATATTTTTTAAATCAGTAATCTCTACCGGTAATGGTTTTGAAGGAACATTCCTTTTATCCTTTTCAAAGAAAAAAGACTTGAATACAGCGACTTGGCTTACACCTTCCTTGATTGCTGGTGTTTTTTCTAGATTGTCATATACCCCATCTTTAAAGGTGGCGGTATGCTCCATTCTTTTCAATCGATCCGCAGAAGCCAAAGCGCCCATTTGATCCGACCGGCTCAATAAATATACTGCCACAGCGATGATCAAGACTAAGGCAAGAATGATATACATAAGTATCTTAAATATTTTTTTCATGTTAATGCGGCACAATTTACAGTATTATCTGTAATCTGATTGCAATAAATGAATTAGTTAAAGTATCCTAGTCTTAATATCAATAATTATGTAAAAGTTAATCAATAAATAATAAAATAATTAACGAATAGTTAAATATCATTTATAATTTTACATTAGTTCTTTAACATAAACAGTAAGTCATGTATTTAATTGAAGATTCTTCGATCCAGTCGTTTTTTAAAACAATTAATGATTTGGACAAGAAGTATCAAGAGTACCTCGCTAATGATGGAAAGTGGTTAGGCGGGGGATTTCAAAATTTGTTTTGGGTCTTACCAATTGCAGGCTCAAAAAACCTAAAACTAAATTTAAAACCTGAGGTATTTATGCAATTGCCTCGACCGTTACGAAAAGAGATCAGTGGGCTAATGTTGCTGGATGGATGAAAGGTAGCATGTTTTAGCGATAAAACAAAAAAGCAAGTTAATGTATGTTAACTTGCTTTTTTTATTTCAAAATCTTCTTGCTTATTGGTATCCCAATAATTTCATGACTTGTTTTGAGTTTTGCTCTTCGCCAAACACCTCATAGTTAAATGTCTCATCTCTATTTCTGCGGATTAAAACATGCTTTGGTGATGGCAGTAAACAGTGGTGGATACCTCCGTAACCGCTCAATACTTCTTGATAAGCTCCCGTATGGAAGAATCCAAGGTATTGTACTTTTCTTGTTTTCGGCATAAATACCGAGTTCATATGTGCTTCCTGGTTATAGTAATCTTGGCCATCACAGGTGATACCACCAAGGTTAACACGCTCATATTCTGAATCCCAATTGTTGATCGGTAACAAAATATACTTCTGGTTCAGAGCCCAAACATCAGGAAGATTGGTGATAAACGAACCATCCAACATTAACCATTTCTCACGGTCATTCTGTTGTTTTCTGCCCAATACCTTATAAAGGATACCTGAAGCCTCCGCAACGGTGTATTTACCAAATTCTGTAATGATATCTGGTTCTACCACCTCATGGTGCGCACAGATCTGCTTGATGCGGTTTACAATTTCATTGACCATGTATTCATAATCGAAATCATGAACCAATGAGTCTTTAAATGGCATACCTCCACCAATATCCAAGGTATCCAGATCAGGATTGATCTTTTTGAACTTACAGTAAAGGGTCACATATTTCTCCAACTCATTCCAGTAATATGGTGTGTCAGAAATACCCGAATTGATAAAGAAGTGTAATAGCTTTACTTTAAAGTGCGGGTTATCTACGATCTTGCTGTTGTAGAAGTCGATAACGTCTTCCATACGGATCCCTAATCTGGAAGTATAGAATTGTGAATCTGGCTGTTCTTCCGCTGCAATACGGATACCTAAGTTGCAAGGTTCAGAAAGCTCAACTTCATCATCATACATGTTGAATTCCTCTTTATTGTCCAAAACTGGAATGATATTGTGGTATCCATCATGCAACATATCGACGATATATTGTTTGTACTGGTAGGTTTTAAAACCATTACAAATTACTGTAATGTCCTTGGTGACTTTTCCTTGTCTCTCCAGCGCATCAATCATTGGCATATCAAAAGCCGAAGAGGTCTCCAAATGGATGTCATTCTTCAATGCCTCTTCAACGATGTGTTTGAAATGCGATGATTTAGTACAATAACAGTATTTATATGATCCGCGATAATTATATTTCAACATGGCTGTTTGAAATAAGATCTTCGCTTGTTGTATCTTTTTGCTGATAATGGGTAAATAGGTAAAACGTAGGGGAGTACCGTACGTTTCTATCATTTCCATCAAATTCAAATCGTGGAAGTACAATTCGTCATCGATGATATCGAATCCGTCTTGCGGAAAACCAACACTTAAGTCAAGAAATTCCTGATAGCTCTGCATTTTTTATTATTTTTGGCAAAGATATGCTTTCACGATGAATACCTAAATAATCAACGTGTTATTTTTTAAATTCATTATCAGAAAGTTACGAATATTACGAAATATTTACATGGCAAAATCAATCCAAGAGCTGCTTATTGAGAAGACAGTTGAAGCGGTAAATGCATTGTATGGAGCGGAAATCCCTGCTTCTCAACTCGCATTACAAGAGACTAGAAAAGAGTTTGAAGGTCAAATCACTTTAGTTGTATTTCCGGTTACCCGATTTTCTAAAAAATCTCCGGAAGTTACTGGAAATGAAATAGGTACTTATCTAAAAGAAAACATTCAAGAGATCAGCGACTTCAATGTGATCAAAGGTTTCTTGAACCTCAGTTTCTCTGATGAATACTGGATAGAACTGTTGAACAAAACCATCCTCCCTGATTCATTCGGAAAATACCCTCAAAACGGTAAAAAACTGATGGTGGAATATTCTTCCCCAAATACCAACAAACCTTTGCACCTAGGTCACATTCGTAACAACTTATTGGGCTATTCCGTGGCTGAAATCCTTAAAGCTTACGGCTATGAGGTGATAAAAGCCAACTTAGTCAATGACCGAGGGATACATATCTGTAAATCAATGCTTGCTTGGCAAAAGTTCGGTAACGGTGAAACACCTGAATCCGCTGGTTTAAAGGGCGACCATTTAGTGGGTAAATATTATGTGGTATTCGATAAAGAATACAAAAAGGAAATTGACCAGCTGAAACAAGATGGCCAAACCGAAGATGAAGCTAAAAAGAATGCTCCATTGATGAAAGAAGCACAAGTGATGCTCCAAAAATGGGAGGCAAACGATGCAGAGGTCATCAACCTTTGGAAAACCATGAATGGCTGGGTATATGCTGGATTTGATAAAACCTACAAACAACTGGGTGTAGATTTCGATAAATTCTATTATGAATCTGAAACTTACCTTTTAGGTAAAGACATCATACAAGAAGGTCTTGAAAAAGGTGTTTTCTTCAAAAAAGAAGACAACTCTGTTTGGATCGATCTAACCGATGAAGGCCTTGACCAAAAGCTGGTGCTTAGAGGTGATGGTACTTCGGTATATATCACTCAGGACTTAGGTACTGCGCAATTGAAATATGATGAATTCAACATGGATGAATCCATCTATGTTGTAGGAAATGAGCAAGATTACCATTTCAAGGTGTTGTTCGCCATCTTGAAAAAACTAGGCAAGGAATGGGCAAATGGCCTTTACCATTTATCCTATGGGATGGTGGACCTTCCTTCCGGCAAGATGAAATCCAGAGAAGGAACAGTCGTAGATGCCGATGATCTAATGGCTGAAATGATAGAAACGGCCAAGGAAAGAACAGAAGAATTAGGTAAGACCGAAGGCTTTAATGAAGAAGAAAAAACTTCGCTTTACCAAACCATCGGTATGGGGGCCCTTAAATATTTCTTGTTAAAGGTAGACCCTAAAAAACGCTTGCTTTTTGATCCAAATGAATCCGTGGATTTCCAAGGTCATACCGGCCCATTTGTACAATATACCCATGCAAGGATTAAATCAGTGCTTCGCAAAGCGGAATATACTGGTGCCGATGTGAAAACACCTGCATCCATTTCAACTTATGAGCGCGACTTGATCCAGGCATTGGCAAATTATCCTGCTATCATCGAAGCTTCTGCGCAAGAATTCAGTCCTGCGCAATTGGCTAACTATGCTTATGATCTAGCAAAACTTTATAATAAATTTTATCACGAGGAAACGATCCTTAAAGCTGAAGACGAAAATGTCAAAGGTTTCCGTCTGCAAATGTCTGCTTCGGCAGCAAGGATTATTGCGGAAAGCATGAACATGCTAGGGATCCAAGTACCGGAAAGAATGTAACTATGAAAAATCTTAAAGTCGGATTAATCGGATTTTCAATAGGGGGGCATGTTTTTCATGCCCCATTTATTGATGGCAACCCTGATCTAGAATTATACAAAGTCACCGCACGCAAACCGGAACAACAGAAAATGTTGGCCGAGCGTTATCCCAATGCTATCGGAGTATTGTCGGCAGATGATATCATCAATGATCCTGAAGTGGATATCATTGCGATCGCTACATCCAATGATGTGCATTACAGTTTAGCGAAAGCTGCTCTTGAAGCAGGTAAGCATGTGATCGTTGAAAAACCATTTACTAATTATAGTTCTGAAGCTGATGAATTGATTGCATTGGCAAAAGAAAAGGGACTTCTACTTTCCGTACATCACAATGCACGTTATCATTCAGACTTCAAAACCGTTAAAAAAGTAATTGAATCTGGAAGATTGGGTCGGGTAGTGAATTATGAAGCGCGTTACGACCGTTTCAGGAACTTCTTGAGAGCTGGAGCTTGGCGTGAGGAGAACCTTCCGGGGTCAGGAATACACTATGACCTAGGTGCTCATTTGATCGATCAAGCATTGCAGGTCTTTGGAAAACCAGAATCCATTTTCGCTGACCTCCGTGTTCAGCGCGATGGGGCCAAGGCTATTGATGATTTCGAATTTATCCTGTCTTTTCCAGGGATTAAGGTGTCCCTTAAAGGACAGATGCTAGCTAAAATCCCTACTGCCAGATATGCGGTCTATGGTATGAACGGCTGTTTTGTGAAATGGGGCGTAGATGCTCAGGAAGCTTTATTGCGTGATGGTGCGGTTCCCGCAAATATCCAAGACTGGGGTATGGAAGATCCAGCTTTTCAGGGTACCCTTTCCATTCTGGAAAATGGAAAAGATGTGGAAGAGAAAATTGAAAGCGAATATGGGTCAGGACAAGATTTCTATAAGAATATTGTCGCTACCATCAAAGGTGAGGAAGATTTGTTTATCAAACCTGAGCAAGCGCGCGATGTCATTCGCATATTGGAGCTAGCAGAAAAATCTTGGGCAGAACAAAGAACCATTTCTTTGGAAGGAGAGCTGATTTCCTAATGAAAGATTATGACGCGATAATCATTGGAGCTGGTGCCTGCGGACTGATGTGCGCAGTACAGGCAGGATTGCTGGGAAAAAGAACTTTGTTGATTGAACGCAATGAAAAACCTGGTGCCAAGATCCTGATCTCTGGTGGTGGTCGATGTAACTTTACAAACCTATATACCTCAACAGATAATTTCGTTTCAGAAAATCCGAAATTCCTTAATGCTGTGTTTTCCCAATGGACGGTGGAAGATACCATTACCTTCTTCGAACAATTTGGGAATATTGAAGGCCATGAAAAGACCTTAGGTCAATTATTTCCAGTCTCGAATAAAGCCAAGGATATTGTCGCGGTATTTACCAAGTTGATGTATGATACAGGGCAGGATATCTGGTTAGATACCTTAGTGACTGATGTGCAGAAAACAGATACCGGATTCGAAATCAGCTATGAGAAAAACGGTAAAAAAGCTAAAATATCTGCACCTAAAGTCGTTTTAACTACCGGAGGTTTACCTGTTGCCAAATTAGGGGCATCCGATTTTGCCATCAAGCTGGCGCGTAAGTTTGACCATAGGATAGTAGAGACTGCACCTGCTTTGGTCCCTTTGACGATTACTGGTAAAGATGCAAATTGGTATGCCTCGCTTGCGGGAAATTCCGTGTTCTCCAGAGTCTATAACGATAAGATCTCCTTTGAAGAAAATATACTCTTTACCCATTGGGGACTAAGCGGTCCAGCAATCCTACAGATTTCTTCCTATTGGAAACCTGGAGAACAGTTTACCATTGATCTTTTGCCGAAATTCAATTTGGAAAACCTGATCAAGGAAGAAAGAAACAATGCTGGAAAAAGGACTATTGGGCAGTTATTGAACGACCATTTTACTAAAAAGATGGTAGATGCCTTAGGGGAGTTCCTGCCTATTCAGCTAAAAATAGCCTCCCTGAGTAAGGCTGATGCCAAATTGGTATCAGAGAGCATCCATAAGTTTAAAGTTAAACCTGCCGGAGATAAGGGTTATGATAAGGCTGAGGTTATGCGAGGAGGGATAGCCACTGATGAATTGAGCCCAAGAACCTTGGAAAGTAAAAAGCAGGAAGGGCTTTATTTTGGAGGGGAAGCAGTGGATGTCACCGGTTGGTTAGGTGGTTACAATTTCCAATGGGCATGGGCCGCTGGCTTTGCTATCGCACAAGATATTTAAGAGAAACTTGCTGACAATAAAAAAGGCTGTAACTTTTACGTACAGCCTTGGTAATTATTTTGGAAAAAGTAGTTTCTTGTTCTTGGGTTTATATGATTAAAACTTGTGCTCTAAAAGACCTTCTTTTTTAATGTCAGTAATGTTAGCCTCTATTTTTTTTACTGATTTGTTGTCAACCAAAATTTCTAGGTTCACTTTTCCTGGTTTGTCTACTGTAGTTTTGATTTTCAATGCAGCGTTCTTAGCTGGAGCCGGTCTTCTCAATCTGATTTCTCTTGGAAGTTTGTCTGTGTCTTTAACTGCGATAGTTGAATCTTGACCTTTGTATCCAGTTACCACTAAAGATTTTAACTTCAAATCTTTTTCCTGAGAGTTAATTCTGTAGACCACATTTACTAGCTTGGTCTTTTTCTTTGTTGGTTTTGGATCCTCCTTTTTCGTGCAAGAAATAGTTGTCAATGCGCCTGCCATTGCTGTAACAGCTAATAATGTCCTTAAAAATGTAGTAGTTTTCATGTTAAGTTATAAATAATGTTTAATAAATAATTAAAAAGAACATCTTGTCGACTTATGTTTTATCATATAACGACAATAAAATTTAGCTCGCTACAGGCGAAGTGAAAAATATTTACTTTTCTTGTTAATTATTTTTCAATTCTATCAAAAATGTATGTTTAGCCTTATTCCATTGAATTTTTCGTAGTTTTGCACATTGAAGCAAACTGGTTC
Organism: Sphingobacterium sp. LZ11T8; assembly: GCF_024261425.1. Lineage (NCBI taxonomy): Bacteria > Pseudomonadati > Bacteroidota > Sphingobacteriia > Sphingobacteriales > Sphingobacteriaceae > Sphingobacterium > Sphingobacterium sp. LZ11T8. The sequence goes on from NZ_JANBZY010000004.1 coordinate 243,865, forward strand.
TATCGCTGCATGTTACATGGAGAGGAAAGTCCGGGCAACATAGGGCGATACGCTTCCTAACGGGAAGGCTGATTTTTTATCAGACAGCAAGTGCCACAGAAAATATACCGCCCCTCGGGGTAAGGGTGAAAACGTGAGGTAAGAGCTCACGGATTTGTATGGCGACATACATCTCGGTAAACCTCGTATGTTGAAAGACCAAATAGGTTGCAAGATTAGGAAGCGGCTCGTTTTCTGCCTTCGGGCACTTGCAATGGGTAGGTTGATGGAGTCTGTGTGTGAATGCAGACCTAGATAAATGATAGAAATTCTTATTTTAGAATACAGAACCCGGCTTACAAGGTTTGCTTCTTTTTTTTAATTATTGTACATTTTCTATTGCCTATAAACAAGTGTGTTAAGTTATGACAACAATTTTAATTATAGATGATGAGCGCCCAATCCGTAGCTCGTTACGTGATATCTTGGAATATGAAGACTACAAAGTCCTCGATGTCGACAACGGTGAGGACGGTCTGAAGATCTTGCAGAAAGAAAAAATCGACTTGGTATTATGTGATATCAAGATGAACAAAATGGACGGTATGGAAGTACTGACCGCTGCTAAAGAATTTTCCGACATCCCGTTCATCATGATCTCAGGTCATGGTACCATCGAAACAGCTGTTGAAGCTGCTCGTAAAGGTGCTTTCGACTTCCTGGAAAAACCTCTTGACCTCAACAGGTTATTGATAACCGTAAGGAATGCCCTGGAAAAAGGCTCCTTGGTCAAGGAAACAAAAGTCCTGAAACGTAAAATCTCCAAAACTAAAGAAATCCTTGGTGACTCCTCGGGTATCAATTTGATCAAAGATACCATTGACAAAGTTGCCCCAACAGAAGCCCGCGTATTGATCACAGGGGCCAATGGTGCCGGAAAAGAATTGGTCGCGCGTTGGCTGCACGAGAAATCCTCTCGCTCTAGCTCAACCTTGGTCGAAGTTAACTGTGCCGCAATCCCTTCTGAATTGATCGAATCTGAATTGTTCGGCCATGAAAAAGGATCCTTTACCTCAGCGGTAAAACAGCGAATCGGAAAATTCGAACAAGCTAACAATGGTACCCTTTTCTTGGATGAGATCGGTGATATGAGCCTTTCTGCTCAAGCAAAGGTATTGAGGGCATTACAGGAAAACAAAATTACTAGGGTAGGTGGCGAAAAAGAAATCGATGTCAACGTGCGTGTGATTGCTGCAACCAACAAAGATCTTTTGAAAGAGATTGAAGAGGGCAACTTCCGTATGGACTTGTACCACCGTCTTAGTGTTATCTTGATCCATGTGCCTTCTTTGGCCGAACGTAAGGATGATATCCCAACTTTAGCCAATGCCTTCTGCGAAGAAGTGTGTGCAGAGTATAGCATGCCTGTCAAAGCTTTTACACCAGATGCCATGAAAACCCTTCAATCTTTGCCTTGGAGCGGTAACATCCGTGAGCTAAGGAACATGATCGAACGCTTGATCATCTTGTGTGATAAGAAAATCACCGAAGAAGATGTGTTGAAATTTGCTAACCCAGGCGGTCCGATCACTGCAAATAGCCTTGCCGGAAACCATACGAGCAATGGATTTGATATGGAGCAATTTACCTCTTTCCAAGACTTTAAAGACTTCTCTGAATGCGAATTCATTAAATACAAATTGGAAAGAAACAATTGGAATGTCTCCAAGACAGCTGATGACCTTGATATACAAAGAAGTCACCTGTACAGTAAGATCGAAAAATTCGGACTGAAAAGAGACTAAGCTTAATATCTTGAAATATTATACAAACACAATACAACGAAAAAGGCCTGATCTAATCAGGCCTTTTTTTATTATACGTATATTTTAATACGTTGTTAATCGTTGAATTTCCGTTTTTGTCGACTATATAACATATATATAGCAACGGTCAAAACTATAATTCCGATTATTAAATACGGTAATGCAGATCCCTCACTCGTGCTAGCGTTGGTGTTGTCCTGTGCAAACAAACCAATAGATACTGCATTTAGTAGTACTAACACATTCCACTTTCTCATGATCAATTTGTTTTTTAAGTTTATATAATAATATACGAATAATATAACGCAAAAACCATGACAAAGCAAATGTATTAACAATTATTTAACCTATTAAATGCCAAAATCCGCTATTGTAATGATAATGTTACCCTGAAAACGTAATTGTCATCCATTTAGTTGTTTTTTTATTTCAAAAAACAAAAATTTTCAAATGAAATAGAAGGGTATCTGATTGTATTTCAACCTCTTTATGGCCTAAATAGAAATCGTTCTAAAACAAAAAAAGTGTTAATCCTTTTCAGGAAAAACACTTTCTATCTTAATTTAAAATGGAATTAAATGATTTCAGCTAAAAAATTACCCTGTTGATGGATAATTTCGCGCTTGGCGATAATTTCTTGAAGATTAATGGTTCCAATCACATATTTATGATCATCGCTAAAGAACCGCTCAGAAATACTGATAAAATCAATGTTTTCCAAAACATCCTCATCTTCATATCGGAAATAAACTTTTAGAGCGTAGTCAGTTGAATATTCCACCTGTTGTGCCTCTAAATGTTTTTTGTACTCGTATTTGTAATCATATCTTAATGCAGCAATATCTGAAAGTACTGCAGAACCTGTAGGGTGGCCACCGGCTCCTTTGCCATAGAAAAATTGCTCATCGGCAAACGCAGCTTTAACCAATACCCCATTGTATTCGTTTTCTACATTCTGCAAGATATTGCCTTTGGAGATAAATTTAGGGAGAACATAAAGAACGACCTTGTTATTTGTTATCTCCTTGGCCAAAGGGATCAATTTAATTTTATAGTTTTTCTCTCTGGCATATCTGATATCGGCATTGCCCAATGTGTCGATCCCTAAATTCAGGATTTCGTCCGGGTTGATGTAAATGCCATAGGCATGAGATGCTACAATGGCCAATTTGTATTTGGGATCATATCCACCAACATCCAATGTCGGATCAGTTTCTGCAAATCCTAATTCCTGGGCTCTTTTCAATGCCTCATCATAGCTTTGGTTTTCATTGAAGATCTTGGAAAGGATGTAGTTGGAAGAACCATTGAAGATACCGCTTACAGAGTGTAAAAGCTCGTTGTCATAGTATTCTTCTAGGTTTCTGATGATAGGGATACTACCGCAGACTGCTCCTTCATATAATAGGGAAGTACCATGTTGATTTTGGATCTCGGTCAATTCCTCTAGATGGGTAGCGATCATTTTTTTATTGGCAGAAACAACATTCTTTCCTGTTGTCAATGCTCTTTTTGTAATCTCAAAAGCAGCTTCGGCATCATCGATCAATTCAACAACGGTATTGATCTCTGGGTCTTCCAGAATAGCATTGGCATCTGTGGTAAACAATTCCGCAGGCAAGGTCCTTTTTTTATCCGCGTTCTTGATAACAAATTTCTTGATCTCTAAGTTTAGGTTCTTTGTTTTTATGATATCGTATAAACCTTGTCCCACCACACCAAATCCAAACATCCCGATGGTAAGTTTCTTACTCATTATTCTTTAATTAAATTTAAGTGATTTTCTGCTTTTGTATTATGTTTCTCAAGAAAGTTGCCTATGACTTGAGTCAGGGTTTTTGTTTCAATCAAGAAGCCATCATGTCCAAAAAAGGAATGCAGCTCATAGTATTCCGCATTTGGAATATGTTTCGCGATGAATTCCTGTTCTTGTGGAGGGAATAGCACATCCGAAGGAATACCTATGATCAGGGCATTGACGCCCTCAATTGAGCTTAATACTTGCTCCACCTGTCCACGTCCTCTGCCTAGATGATGGCTATCCATGGCTTTGGTCAAATACCAATAGGAAAATGCATTGAATCTCTTGACTAATTTATCCCCTTGATAGGCTTGGTAGGAGGATGCTTTGTAAGCGTCTGTTTTGTCATGGTCCGATTCCACTTGGGTCGTTCCATAGGCATTGTATGTCCTATACGACAATAATGCCATGCTGCGGGCCGCCTTTAATCCGTTCAATCCAGCATCATTCCTTTGCTCTTTAAAGCTGGAATCTGCTTCGATCGCAAGCCTTTGGCTTTCATTGAATGCGATACCCCACGGTGAGAAAAACGCATTTGTTCCGATAGCAATCAGATTATGGATCTTTATGGTTTTGGATACCGTCCATTCCAAAGCTTGTTGACCGCCTAGAGATCCTCCAATCAAGGTGTTGATTTCTTGGATCCCTAGATGATCAGCTAATAGTCCATGTGCTTTAACAATATCTCTGATCGTGAACTGAGGAAAGTCCGAATAATAGGGTAGGTTGGTGTCAGGGTCAATGGATAGGGGATTCGTCGTCCCATAATGTGAGCCCAGTACATTGGCACAGATAATGAAATAATCCTTATCGTTGAATAACTCATTTTCGCCAAATAATCCTGGCCACCAGTCAAAAACATCTGAATTTGCAGTCAATGCATGACATACCCAAATTACATTGGATTTATCCTCATTTAGCTTTCCATAGCTATGGTAGGCTATCTGTAGGTTTGCCAGTTTTTTACCACTCTCTAATTCGAAGTCTTGGCTATATCCGAAAGTCTTTACACTCATTCTCTTTAATTATCTTCCTCCTAAAAAATCAGTTAAGCCCCCACTTACTTGATTTTGTCAAATGCTTGTGTTAAGTCTGCTTTAATATCGTCGATGTGCTCGATACCCACCGAAAGTCTCAATTGACCTGGAGCAACTCCAGCTGCTTTCTGCGCCTCTGCACTCAATTGTTGGTGTGTCGTTGCCGCAGGATGGATAATCAGGGATTTCGCATCTCCTACGTTCGCCAAATGGCTGATCAATTCCAAAGAGTCAATGAACTCATTCGCCTTATCAACTCCACCTTTGATGGTAAAGGATAATACCGCACCATATCCGTTTTTCAGATATTTTTGTGCATTCTGATGGTATGGGTGGTTTTTCAATCCTGGGTAGCTTACTTGCTCTACTTGTGGATGTGCTTCCAACCATTGTGCGATTTCCAAGGTATTGTCAACATGGCGTTGAACACGAAGAGACAAGGTCTCCAGACCTTGTACCAAAAGCCATGAATTGAATGGAGATAGGGCAGGGCCGAAATCTCTTAATCCTTCAACGCGAGCGCGGATAGCAAATTGAATGTTCCCAAACGGTCCGCCTTCACCGAATACATCCGAGAATACTAAACCATGGTAACCTTCAGAAGGCTCTGAGAATTGTTTGAATTTACCATTTCCCCAGTTGTAGTTACCGCCATCGATAATCACACCACCAATACTCGTTCCGTGACCACCGATCCATTTTGTTGCCGATTCTACAACCACATTGGCGCCATGCTCCAATGGTTTGAACAGATAACCGCCAGCACCAAAAGTGTTGTCCACGATCAATGGTAGGTCATGTTTCTTGGCAACCGATGCGATACGCTCGAAATCAGGAATATTGTAACTCGGATTCCCAATCGTTTCTACATAGATCGCTTTAGTTTTATCGTCGATCAAGGCTTCAATTTTATCTGCATCCGAATCTTCAGCAAATCTTGCCTCAATGCCTAATCGCTTAAAAGAAACCTTGAACTGGTTATAGGTACCTCCGTAAAGATTTGATCCTGAAACAAAGTTTTCACCTGCCTCGAGGATATTGGTCAAGGCCAAGAATTGTGCTGCCTGACCAGAAGACACAGCTACAGCTGCCACACCACCTTCTAATGCCGCGATACGTTTTTCAAAAACATCCGTAGTTGGATTCATGATCCGCGTATAGATGTTTCCAAATTGCTTAAGGGCAAATAAATTCGCGCCATGTTCCGCATTTTCGAAAACATAGGAGGTAGTCTGATATATAGGTAATGCTCTGGATCCAGTTGTAGGGTCTACATCTTGACCTGCGTGCACTTGTAGTGTTTCAAATTTAAGATTTTTGTTGTCTGCCATTTTTATGTTGATTATTGATGTTAGTAAATTGAATATATGATTTCCTTTCTTGCTATGCTATTGGTCGTCTGTACTCTATTATTTTTGCACTTTTTCCTCGTGCTCAAACATAGTGACGACTATCGCATTCGGGTAATGCAAATAATACAGCTGGAAATAAATTGAATGTTGAGATCTGTTGCTGGTTTTCCAACAAGATACACTAATTCCGATTTTGAAAATTTTGAAGTCATAGTCTATTTCATTTATATGCTCCTGGGCTTTATTGCCTCGGACAGGAATTGGCACCTTTTCAATCCTTATTGAAGGTTGCCAGTGGGTCATTGAGCCAGTCTCTCGCCACTTCTTTATAAATCAAGACCATCTTTTTAGAGAGGTAATGATTAGCGTACCACTATCGAAGTACTCCGCAAATATAGTTCACGAAATTTAATTTTGCAATCTTTTTCTGAAAAGTTTATTCTTTGGCAGATCCCATTACCACTTTTCCCTATAAAGACCAGGGCTTCAACCTTTGTTAGTCCCTTCTCTAACGTCGGTTGAAGCCCCAATATTTTTCTGATATATATTTCCGATCAACTAAAAGGTAGTTGTCTTCGCATCACGCATTTGAATGATTTTGTCTACCACGTAGCGTGTATTCCCACGCCATGGTAATACGCCATGATATTCCTTATAATGAAGGTCAAAGGCTTTCCCGCTATTTAGTTCCAAGATATGGAAAACTGAGTCGTTTTCAATGGAGAATTCAAATTCATTGCTCGAAAGACCGGTCCCGGTCTTTTGCGAACGGATTCCCTCTTGGATCAGCTTTCCTTCGTAGGTCTTGAATAAATTTCCCTTTTTTACCGCATAATTCAAAACGCCAGATTTAACGCCTTCTCCAAATACAAAATAATATTTGAAATAAACAAATCCAGCAAAAGCCAGAAATAGAATAAGTAAAAACCAGCTGATGAATTTCTTGAACTTTGAACCTTTAGTGCTAGGTTGTGGGTTAGTTGTTTCCATTTTTTTTGATTCAGTTTCTATTTGGTAACAAAAAGAATACCTAAAAATAAAAAAGGTTGGCGAATTTCCATTGCCAACCTTATATTTTTTTTAACCTAGTAGCTGCATCTCTGCATCGATTGCTTCCTTGGTCTTGTCACTTACCGGAACCAATGGAAGCCTAACATGGTCTTTGCCAATCCCTTTCTTTTCTAGGATATATTTGACACCAGCAGGATTTCCCTCAATAAAACAAAGGTCAATGATCTTCAATAATTCCAAGTGAATGGCCCTTGCTTCCACATAGTTTCCTTCGCGACATAGATGTGCCAAGGCTGAAACTTTGGTAGGGTAGGCATTGCCGACAACCGAAATGATTCCGGCCGCACCCATCGCCATCATAGGCAATGTAACGGGGTCATCCCCAGAAATCAGGAGAAAGTCCTTTGGTTTATCTCGAAGGATCTCACTGAACTGTGCAAAATTCCCCGATGCTTCCTTGGTCGCTACAATATTTTTGAAATCCTTGGCCAAACGAACGGTAGTCGCTGGACTTATATTGCTGCCCGTCCTTCCTGGTACATTATAAAGGATAATAGGAAGTTTAGATGCCTCCGCGATTGCTTTGTAATGCTGATAGATGCCTTCTTGTGTTGGTTTGTTATAGTATGGAGAAACCGAAAGGATCGCAGCATAGTCAAGGATCTCAAAGTTCTTGATCTGCTCCACGATTTCATAGCTGTTGTTTCCACCAATTCCAGCTACCAATGGAATACGCTTATTAACGTGCTTCGAAGTAAATTGCCACAGCTTCTTTCGTTCATCTTGGGTTAGGGTAGCTGTTTCTCCAGTGGTACCCAATGAAACCAAATAATCAATGCCACCTTCAATCTGAAAATCTATCAGATTGCCGAGGCTTTCGTAATCTACTGTGCCGTCTGCGTGAAATGGAGTGACTAATGCCACTCCCGCACCTTGAAGCTCGTTCATCGTTTATGTATATTTATTTATTTATTTTATTCTTATTTATTGATCATCGCCAGGAGCTGAACATCCGAGATCATCGGAACCTGAAGTTTTTCTGCCTTCGCTAATTTCGATGGTCCCATTTTGTCTCCTGCCACCAGATAGTTCAGTTTTGAAGAAATACTGCTCAACATCTTTCCGCCATGCGACTCAATCAGTTCTGTCAATTCTTCCCGGGAATGGTCCGCAAATACGCCCGATATCAAAAAGGTTTTGCCCAAGAGACTATCGCTAGCTAATAACACTTCCTTTTCTTCAATCTCAAACTGTAAACCCATGGCCTTTAGTTTTTCGATCTCTTCCCAATGCTCTGGATTAACCAGATAGGCATTGATGCTTTCGGCTATGCGCAAGCCTATATCCTGAACAGAAAGAATTTCATCTACGGTAGCAGCACGGATCGCATCGATGTTTTTGAAATGCTGCGCCAATTTCTTGGCTACGGTCTCACCGATATGTCGGATGCCCAAACCAAATAATACTTTCTCAAAGGGCTTATTCTTCGATTGCTCGATACCTTTCAGCATATTGTCTATGGACTTTTGCCCGAATCTTTCTATGCCGACCAGTTCAGGCTCCCTATCTTTTAGGGTATAGATGTCCGAAATTTTTCGGATCAATCCTAGCTTGAAGAACGTTTCGATGGTTTCATCGCCTAAGCCTTGTATATCCATCATCTTTCTGCCGATGAAATGTTGCAGCTTTCCTACAATCTGCGGTTTACAGCCATCCTCATTCGGGCAATAATGAACTGCTTCGCCTTCTTCCCTGATCAAGGTTGTGCCACATTCTGGACATTGAGTAGGGTATTCAAATGGTTTAGCTCCGTCGCGACGCTTTTCAACGTTTGCTGAAATAATCTTTGGAATGATCTCGCCGCCCTTTTCTACAAAGACCGTATCATGCTCGTGCAAGCCCAGTCGCTCGATTTCATTGGCATTGTGCAGTGAAGCCCGCTTTACTGTTGTTCCAGCCAACAGGACTGGTTTCAGGTTCGCTACGGGAGTCACCGCCCCTGTACGCCCAACTTGATAGCTGATGCTGTTCAAGATCGTTTCAACCCGCTCCGCTTTAAATTTATAGGAAATTGCCCAACGCGGAGATTTTGCCGTAAAGCCCAATTCTTCCTGTTGTGCAAAGTCATTTACTTTGATCACGATTCCGTCGATCTCATAGGAAAGTTGGTGTCTGGCCTCATCCCAATGATGGATAAATTCCAGTACTTCCTCGATGGAATTGCACAGTCTACTATGTTCGCAAACTGGAAATCCCCATGATTTCACTTCCTCAATGCTATGCCAGTGGTCGTGGAATAATTTGTTTCTGTTATCACAGTACAGAAAATAAAGGAAACAGTCCAATGGTCTTTTTGCAACCTCCGAGGAGTCCTGTAACTTGATGGTCCCAGAAGCAAAATTCCTTGGATTGGCATAGGTCTGCTCTCCATTTTCTTCCCTTTCTTTGTTCAACCTCAAAAAGGCCGATTTATGCATAAAGATCTCCCCACGGATATCGAAGCTTTCAGGATAGTCGCCTTTCCTCAGTTGATGCGGTATGCTGCGGATGGTCTTCACATTGTTGGTCACATCATCACCTTGGGTTCCATCCCCGCGGGTGACAGCCTGGACCAATTTTCCATTTTCAAATGAAATAGAAATGGAAAGACCATCAAATTTCAATTCAGCAACGTATTGAACCTGATCACCAACTACCTTCCTGACCCTGTTGTCAAAGTCTTTTAACTCCTGTTCGTTATAGGTATTGCCCAATGACATCATTGGCCATTTATGACGAACCGTTTGGAATCTTTGTGTGATATCTCCGCCAACTTTTAGGGTAGGGGAGTTAGGGTCTCTGAATTCAGGATATTGGAGTTCCAACGCTTCCAGTTCCTTTAATTTATGGTCAAAATCGTAATCGGAAATGGAGGGTTGCGCTAAAACATAATATTGATAATTATATTCGTTCAGCTCACGTGTAAGTTCTGTTATCTTCGCTTGAATATCAATTGACATAGACCACGAAAATACAAAATATATTAAGGGTAAAATAATTTAAAACAAAATTTGGCTACTCCCGTAATGTGTTGCTAAACAATGAAAATTATATGGGAAAAGATAATTCAGGACTTTCGCGATTAATGGAAATTATTTTCATGAAGGTCGCTGTATTTATGGATTTTATTCATGTAATAATCCCAAATAATGGAGTTCTTATATTGTCCTTTATTGTTCTCTTTTTGTGCATATTTCTTTCTTTTCTTTGCTGTTTTGAAGAAATTCTTGAAAAAATACTGATGACCACGGCTTACAGCCCAAGCATCCGCCGTTTTTCCATCAAAAAGAAACTTGATTAAAGCAAAAAGATCCCACCATAATCTTAAGGATATTTTCCAAATCCCAGCAGCAACCGGTAGGTTCTTTTGCATCATGACCAAATTGTTCCGGAAGTTGAGATAGGTCTTCTGCGGATTGCTGGTTTTTAAGGTTCCTCCTCCCACATGGTAGACAATGGAATCTGGACAATAGCCCACCTTGTAACCCATTCGCTTTAATCTCCAGCAAAGATCGATTTCTTCAAAATGTGCAAAGAAATCAGCATCAAATCCTTCTGCTTCTTTCCAAGCCTTGGATTTAATGAACAGTGCGGCACCTGTCGCCCAGAACACCTCTTGGGCATCATTATATTGGCCTTGGTCTTTTTCAACTTTATCCAAGATCCGCCCTCGACAGAATGGAAATCCAAAATAATCAATATAGCCTCCGGCAGCGCCTGCATGCTCAAATTCCCCCTTGCTATGATATGCCTGAATCTTAGGTTGACAGGCTACCAATAATGGGTCTTGCTCCATATATGCGATGACTGGTTCAACCCAGTTCTCTGAAACCTCTACATCTGAATTCAATAGGATGTAATAATCCGCTTCCACTTTCTTCAAGATTTCATTGTATCCGCCAGCAAAACCTAAGTTCTCGCTGTTGCGAATGATCTTGAACATGGGGAAGTTCTCCTCCACATAACTAATGGAATCATCGGTCGATCCATTGTCGCCGATAATAAACTCTATATTTGGGTATGTACTATTAAATACCGAAGGAAGGAATTTCTCCAAGAAATACTTCCCGTTCCAATTTAATATGACAACGGCAACTTTCGGGTAATTTGACATTTAATTTCTTCTTTTACGCTTCCATCTACGATGGGACCATAACCAATAGGCAGGTTCGGAACGGATGATTTCTTCCGTAAACCTATTATGGATATGGGTAATCTCATGTTCTGGATACACATCTGGATTTTCCACCAAGGTGGTAAACTTACAGCTGTAATATCCTCTTTTCTTCTTTCTCCTGACCTCACAGAAAACCACCGGAAACTTCGTCAATCGTGAAATACGCTCGGCACCTGTATAAACCAAGGTGTCTTGGTTCAAAAATTCCATGAAATAATCAGAATCCTGATAGGTAGGTGTCTGGTCCGCTACAAACATACTAATATGCGGAACATTTTTCAACTTTATAATATGTCTTAAGATCTGTTTCATGGGAACCATTTCTGCTCCAAACCGTGAACGGATCTGATTATGAATCTTATTGAAGACTTTATTGTTTAAAGGTTTGTAGACAATCAGCTCGGGTACATCCATCATCAACGACAAACGGTGGATCGATAACTCCCAGTTCCCATAATGTGAGGTCACCCCAATCACCCCTTTCCCTTGGTCCGTATATTGATATACCTCCTCAGGATTCAATAATTCGATGCGCTTGATGACTTCTTCGGGCCTGATGGTCGCCATTTTTACCGATTCCACCAATAGATCGGGAAAATAACGGTAAAATTTATAGGCTATTTGTTTGATCTCTTCCTCGGGTTTCTCTGGAAATGCATTCCTCAGGTTCTCAAAGACCACTTTCTTACGATAGCCAAATACATAGTAAATCAGGACGAAAAGGAAGTCGGAGATCAGGTAAAGGCACCAAAAGGGCAGAAGTGATAGCAAATACAATGTCCCGTAAATCAGTTTTTCCTTCATGCCAATTTTAAAGTACTTTACAAATATCCCCAAATAAAGTTATTTTTGCGGACAAATTGAAGTGAATATTCGTTTATGTCAACAGGAATTCTTTTACCGGCACTCTACCTGCCTAATATCAGTTATTTACAAACCATAAAAAATAACGATGGTCCCATTATCGTGGAACAGTTTGAAAACTTTCCCAAACAGACCTTCCGTACCCGAACCCAAATTGCTACAGCAAATGGGGTGTTGGATTTGTTAGTGCCTATACAGCACGGTAAAAAACAGAGACAGGTCATGAAGGATGTTTTGATCAATTACGACCATCCTTGGCAAAGGCTGCATTGGTTAAGTATTCAGACAGCTTACCGTAGCTCGGCCTATTTTGAATACTATGAGGATGATTTCCGTGAATTTTACGAAAAGGAATATAGCCATCTCCTGGAGTTTAATGTGGACCAATTGAAGCTGATCCTTAAATTACTAAAGATCAACCGTGAAATTGTGCTCAGTGAAAAATATGAGGCAGAATCGCCTAACCAAATAGATTTTCGGAAAGCAATCCATCCTAAATTGCCTTCCCTAATACAGCAACAAAAGCCATATTATCAGTTGTTTGAAGATAAGAATGGGTTTCTCCCTAATTTGAGTACTATAGACCTTTTGTTCAGTCAAGGACCCCAGTCGAAAAACTATTTCTAATCAGTTTTTATTTTCTTCTTGAAACAATTTCTTTATGTTTAGCGTTCTGTTTTTTAACAGTCTATTTCATGAAGAAAATTGTATTGATCTGCTTTTGCTTTTTTATGGCGATTTCAGCATTTGCACAAACAGGTGCTGATACCCTACATTACCGTAAAGTGTACTATTTTGGAGGAACGGGCCTTTCATTTCCTTTGGGGAAAACCAAGAACGTCCTCACCACAAAGCTATTTACGGGAAGTATGGGTCTGGATATCTCCTTGAAAAATCCAAAATATTACCTGCAACCCACCCTGTACATGTTGAGTTTCGGCTACGATCAACTATTGGATGATTCAGAATACAACCGGGTCTTAAAGAATGCAAGGTCTACGATGTATGTATTGAGTTTGGCAGGAGGGATGCGTAAGCAATGGGAACGCTTGAATACCTATGCTTATTTAGGTCCTTCCGGAGCGCTTAATATGGAACCGCGTTCTGAAGATAAAGGGGACGGTACGGTAGAACTTAATTACGAGTACAGTATATCCCCGGCCATAAAAATGGGGGTAGGGTCGGACTATAAGTTCAAGGGATTCTTCTTGGGCATGGAAGTAGGTTACCTGCACAATTTTAGGAAAATGCAGGGAAATCCGGTTAATGTGCTTTCAATAATGGTCGGTCTGAAGTCCGATATTACTAAATTAAGTGATAAAGTTGTAGAAGTTATTTCAAAATAATATAAAACTATTTTCCTGATAATCAATGTGATATGTATATTCTTCAAAAAAAGCGGTCTTTTTTTTATGATTTCGCACAATATGGCAAGGTATATGTCGTTAATACACTATCTAGATAAATAGAAAATATTTAGGTTAATAATTGGTTTGGTAAAATACCTGGAGTTCTCCGCTCCGGGTATTTTTGTTTTTAGACCTTCCAGTAAAAATAAAAAAATATTCAATCGCTTATAATAAAGCGATTTAGTTACCGTTTAGATAGTAAATTCATAATTTCATAATTTAGGTTAATAATTGGTTTGGAAAAATACCTGAGATCCCCAATCTCAGGTATTTTTATTTTTTGGATTCCTGTGATGACAAGTTTTTAACTTTTAGTGACACCTGGGGGTGAAACGAAGGGTCTAGGAACTATCAAATCTTCATTTGAAATAGTTTCCTCAACTTACGATTTTGGAATGATCAAATTTTCCTAAAAACACAAAAATAGATTCTTCGTTTCACTCTGAATCTCTCTTTAGCACACTTCCGATTCTGAACGATCAGTGAAGAATCTGTACGGTTCTTATAAAAATATGCTTGTCATCCTTTACCGAAGGTAAAGGACCTGTTCGCCAATACAGCAATGAATGTATTTCTTTTTGAAGGTTCGCATTTCTCCGAGAAGCTTCGTTCCTCAGCATGACACAAAAAAACCTAAATTTAACGACATTGCCGCTTGGGGTCTATCCCCAAATTACTCTTCCTCAAAATTATATTTCAAGTCCCTAAAGTAGTATACCTTATCCCTGATATTGATCTCCCGCAATACCCGACAAGGATTTCCTGCCGCAACTACATTTTCGGGAATGTCCTTGGTTACGACAGAACCAGAGCCAATCACTGTATTGCTGCCGATTTTCACACCAGGGTTGATCACCGTATTGCCTCCGATCCAGACATTGTCACCAATTTCAATGGGTAGTGCATATTCCCAACCTTCAACCCGCAATACAGGATCAACGGGATGTCCAGCGGTGAACAGGCTTACATTTGGAGCGATCATCACATTATCCCCGATCTTTACCTTGGCACAGTCCAAAATGGTCAGATTATAGTTGGAATAGAAATTATCACCGATTTCAATATTGTATCCATAATCACAATAGAATGGTGGCTCAATAAAGAATCGGCTTGTGGTCTTCCCAAACAATTGTTTGATGATCTGGTTTCTCGCCTTGATCTTTGTAGGGTCCATTAGATTGAACTTCTGTAATTCCACTTTGGCATGTTGCCTTTCTTTATATAGTTCATCTCCCGAAGCGATATAGGGTTCGCCAGCGATCATCTTTTCTTTTGAGCTTTTATTCATCTGTTTTGTCTTGTTGATTACTGATTTAATATACAAAAAATGGCTGGTTCGAGGCAAAATTAGCGGCATAACTTGTCGCATTTTCTTTGTTGTGGATAAGATTTTGGCTAAGAATAAGCTTCGGGAGAAGCTTTACCCTTATTCGAGCCATATTCGGAAAATTCGAAATATGTCTCGAATAAGGGTAAAGTTTGAATGGGTAAATTGGCTAAAAAACTTTCTTCTGAAGCCTTGGCTTTGCCCTTAAAAATTGGAGGCCTTTTCGGTCGTCTGATCGAGTTCGGAATAAAGGTATGCAAAAGAGGCCACGAATCTATCAAGGCCTCTTCAAATATGTTGGATGAACTTTTAGTTTTTGCTGATCACGAAGTTCTCTTTGGTAATCCTCACTTTCTTCAAGTTTACCAACCAATCTTTTGATTCGTCGCGGTGACCTAAAGCCAAGATGGTTACAGAACGTAAACCTAATTCATTAAGTCCTAGGAATTGGTCCAGGGCTTGGCTGTTAAAACCTTCCATCGGAGTGGCATCAACACGTTGTTCAGCAGCAGCGGCAATCGCGATACCAAAACCAATGTAGGCCTGGCGTGCAGCGTGTTCAAAATGCTGGTCTTTCGTCTGACTATTGAACCTGGTCATCAAGTTGTTCTTATAGTCATTTGCGAAGCCAGCAGGCAATCCGCGTTCTTGCTCCTGTTGTAAGAACACTGAATCCACGCGCTCTTGGGTGTATTCATCGTATGCCGCAAAGATCAACAGGTGTGAAGAGTCAACGATCTGCGATTGGTTATATGCTAAAGGGAGAATCTGTTCTTTGATCTCTTGGTTGCTGATTTCGATTACCTTGAAAGGATGTAAGCCAGAAGAAGTGGGGGCAAGCCTAGCTGCCTCGGTTATGTAATCAATTTTCTCTTGTTCTACAGCCGCTCCTGTCATTTTTTTAGTAGCGTATCTCCATTGTAAATCTTGTAGTAAGCTCATTCTCTTGAAATTTATGATAGTATTTTACGTTAAATCAATATAGATTTGATATAGCCATCTATGGCGTCCGCAAGGACAGCCGATGGACAGATGTTTTCCTTGCTGCTCAGAGCTAGCAAGTCCATGGCGACAATGCCATGCAGGATAGACCATAGGGTCTTCAGTTTGAGGTATCGGTCAAGGTCCTTCTTTCCGCTGGCCTTGATCGCTTCATCGATCAGGGATAACATCAGGTTAGATACCCTTTTTATCTCTTCCGATTCGTTGGTTTTTTCGCAGGTTGGGATTCCCAGACCAAACATGATCTCATAATGTTTGGGGTATTTTGCGGCGAACAACCAATATCCAACCGAAAGCTGTTTGATCTTTGTTGCGATGTTTTCTTGAGGGTCTATCTCTTGATTGATGGAATCCAGTAATTGGATAAATCCTTCCTTTACGAAATAAGCAGAAATAGCCTCCTTATTTTCAAAATGCTTGTAGATCACAGGGACAGAATACTCGATGGCATCTGCAATCTTTCGGATGGAAAGTGACGCCCAACCTTCTTTTTCGACGATTTCTCGGGAGCAGACGATGATCTGTTCCTTAAGTTCTTGCTGTTGTCTGAGTTTTCTTTCTGTAAGTCCCATGCTGCATTTAGTTAACAGTGTTAGCAAAAGTAACAATGATATTTATATGTTGCAAACATCTATTAAAAACATACATCAAAATGACAATGAGCTTCGGGAAATAAATTCTAACTTTAAGGATGAACTTCTTAAAAAGTAAACGCAAGGTATCATTGGTCTTAGGCAGCGGCGGAGCTCGTGGACTGGTTCAAATTGGGGTAATTCGTAGTTTAGAGGAGAAAGGATATGAAATTGATGAGGTGGTAGGATGTTCGATCGGTTCTTTGATTGGAGCGGCCTATGTCGAAGGGAAAATGGGGAAACTGGAAGAATGGATGCGGTCCATTACCCGAAGGCAGGTCTTTAAACTGATGGATTTTACCAATCCAAAGTTTGGGCTGCTCAAAGGCGAGAGGGTCTTTGAATCCCTGAAAGAAATCTTCCCGGATAAGAACATCGAGGATATGGATATTCCATTTCGGGCCATCGCGACCGATATGGTAAGCGAAAAAGAAGTTGTGTTTGATAAAGGGAGCGTTTACAAAGCCATTCGGGCTTCCATTGCCATTCCAGCTGTTTTTACCAGTATAGAAAGCGAGGACTGGAACCTGGTGGATGGAGGGGTCATCAATCCATTGCCCATCAATTACGTCAGGAGGAAGCGAAGGAACATCATTATTGCGGTCAATCTCGATGGCAAACCGGATGCTGAATATGGGCCATACAATGGTGCAAAAGGACTGAATGCCATATCCATGCTTCAGGAGTCCTATTTTATGATGCGTAGACGATTGAGCCAACTATCGGTTGAACTGTACAAGCCCGATTACGTGATCAATATTCCCCATAATATCGCAGGGATTTGGGACTATGACAAAGCATCTTTTATGATCGAGAAAGGGAAGGAGCTAACGGACAAAGTGGTTCCTGATGTACCGATAAAAAAGAAGGAGACCAAGAAAAACAGCAAAACTCCTAAAGAAAAAGAGAAAGAAAAAGAGGTCGTTTAATCGACCTCTAGCAATAATTTATTCATGTGGAGATTAAACTCCTCAGGATGTTCCAGGTTTGGAAGGTGCCCGCAATCTTCCATTTCAATATATTTTGAACCCTTGATTCCTTTTGACAGTTCTTCCATGAGATTGGCGGGGGTGATCTTGTCTTCTTTTCCGCGAACCACTAAAGTGGGAACATTGATCTTTGGAAGGACTTCCGTAGTGTCCGTTCGGGCTGCCAGTGCCAGCAAGGTTGCACAGATGGATTCGATGCTGTTCCTTCGGATACTGCTCTTGATCAATTCGATGGCTTCGGGATTGGAATCAATGCTTTTTTTCGAGAACAGGTTGGCAATAAATCCAATGGCATAAGGTCTGCGACCATATTGCAATACTGCCTGTATGGCATCAAAACGCTTCTGTTTACCTGCATTTTCATCGGGTTTGCTGTGCGTATCGGAGAGGATCAGTCCAGAAATCCGATCTGGATACAATTCATAGGCCCTTAGGGCTATATAGCCTCCCATGGAAACCCCACAGAGGACAGCTTTGTCAATTTCAAGTTTGCGCATGAATACGCCGAGGTCTTTAGCAAATACATCGATGGAAAAAAATCCATGACCTTTTGTTGTATTTCCATGTCCGCGAATATCGACTGCAATACCAGTAATGTTATCTTCTAAACTTTCGAGCTGATCTCGCCACATTTTTTTATTGAAGGGAAAACCATGTAGGAAAATGATCGTTTTTTCAGGTTGTTCGCTGGCCTTTTTGATATAATAGGAGATACTGATATCTCCAATCCGGATCTTGTTGCTTTTAATTATACGTTCCGCCATAATTTTAAATATATAAATATCAACACGATAAGCAAAATATAGTTTGAAAATGATCAAAAAAGGGAAAAAGGATTTGGAAAATCTAAAAAAGTCCCGATATTTGCGCCACCTCAAAGGACAATTTGTCCTTTAAAGAATGCGCTCATAGCTTAATTGGATAGAGCATCTGACTACGGATCAGAAGGTTAGGGGTTCGACTCCCTTTGAGCGCACTTTCTTTTATAAACACAGCCATAACATCTTCCTTTAAAAATTGAATTCCCGTAGCGAAAAGGGGAAAAATAAGTCATTGAGGCTGAAAGGAATTGGTTTTAAATGTGAAAAAAAATTTTGCTGAGGATATTATTTCCTTATATTTGCATCACCAAAACAGAAAGGGCGTCAGTCGTATAGTATTGGTTGCCGCGCTCATAGCTTAATTGGATAGAGCATCTGACTACGGATCAGAAGGTTAGGGGTTCGACTCCCTTTGAGCGCACTTGGAAAGAGCCTAATTCTTATACGGGATTAGGCTTTTGTTTTTTTACATCTAAAAAAATAACAACACATTATGCTAAACCTAGTTTTATTCGGACCTCCGGGGGCAGGTAAGGGGACCCAATCGGCTAAATTGATCGATAAATATGCCTTGCACCATATTTCTACTGGAGATATGTTCAGAGGGCACATCAAAAATCAGACTCCACTGGGCAAAGAAGTGAGTCAGATCATTGCTGATGGTAATTTGGTTCCTGACTCGATTACAATTTCTATGTTGGAAGAGGAGTTGAAAAACAATCCTGAAGCTAAAGGGTTTATTTTTGATGGATTCCCACGTACAGTAGCTCAAGCAGAGGCATTGGATAAATTTTTGGAAGCGAACAATACATCGATCACTGGAGTGATTGCATTGGATGTGGATGAAAAGGAACTTACCCAGCGTATCGCTAAGCGTCAGGAGATTTCAGGACGTGCGGATGATGCAGCTGACAAATTGAAAAAACGTATCGAAGAATACTTCGGAAAGACCATTCATGTGTTGCCTTACTACGAAAATCAAGGTAAGTTGACAAAAGTGAACGGTATCGGTGAAATCGAAACGATTTTTGCCGACCTTTCAAACGTTATCGATAATTATTAATAAAAATATTCTGAATAGGGAGAGATATGGCTCAGGGGTCAAATTTTGTTGATTATGTAAAAGTATGTTGCCGTTCTGGACACGGAGGTGCCGGATCAGCCCATTTGCACCGTGATAAACACACGGCAAAAGGGGGACCTGACGGTGGTGATGGTGGTCGCGGTGGACATATTATCCTGAAAGGGTCGCATCAGCACTGGACTTTATTGCACCTGAAATTCAGAAAACATATTATTGCTGAACCCGGTGAATCTGGGGGAAGTGCTTTGCGTACCGGTGCAAACGGTAAGGATGAAATCCTGGAGGTGCCACTAGGTACCGTTGCCAAGAATGCCGAAACTGGAGAGGTCCTGTTCGAAATCACCGAAGATGGAGAAACCAAGATCTTGACTCCGGGAGGAAAAGGTGGTTTGGGTAACTGGCACTTTAAGTCTTCTACCGTTCAAACGCCGAGATTCGCTCAACCGGGATTACCGGGTATCGAAGAGTGGATGATCCTGGAATTGAAGGTATTGGCAGATGTTGGTTTGGTGGGATTCCCAAATGCGGGTAAATCGACCTTACTATCTGTGGTATCGGCAGCAAAACCTGAAATTGCAGATTACCCCTTTACGACCTTGGTGCCAAATCTAGGGATCGTAAGTTACCGTGATGGGAAGTCATTTGTAATGGCCGATATCCCCGGAATTATCGAAGGGGCATCTGAAGGTAAAGGCTTAGGACACCGTTTCCTGAGACATATCGAAAGAAATTCGGTACTGCTTTTCTTGGTGCCTGCAGATACTGACCGTAGCATCGCTGAAGAATACGAGATCCTATTGAATGAATTGACCGCCTATAATCCGGAATTATTGGATAAGCCAAAGCTTTTGGCAATCAGTAAATCGGATATGCTGGATGAAGAACTGGAAAAGGAAATGGCCCTTCAAGTACCGAAAGGAATTCCTTACCTATTTATTTCTTCCGTTACCGGAAAAAATATCCAGCAACTGAAGGACATGATCTGGAAAGAAATCAATTCTTAATGATATGAAAGCCATCGAAAGATGGCTTTTTTTTGAACCAGGATTCAAGAGATTCGAGGATAGACCAAGATTATGGCAGACATTCCGCTGGAAATCTTTATTTTTTCTGTCGTGTTGAGGAACGAAACATCTCGGAACAATCCAAACTTCCAATAATAATTCCATCATTTATTTTGTCACATACAGTTTCTTAGCCCTCGGTTATAGCTGCGATTGGCGTACAGTTCCTTGACCTTCGGTCAAGGATGACAGGGTCGGTGGGAGGAGAACCGTATAGATTCTTCGCGTTTCTCAGAATGCTCTTTAGCACATTTCCAATTCTGAACGAAAAGTGAAGAATCTGTAAGTAAATGTCCAAATACCTGCTGTCATCCCCATCGAAGATGGAGGACCTGTACGCTTATACATACAAAATCATAAAGTGGCTGTAGGCGATACGCTCCTATCAAATATGCCGAACATATACGGGAATTTTGATCTTGGTCCATCCTCCCATCCATTGAATCCTGGTTCATGCCCAAATCTTGGTCCATCCTCCCATCCCTTCAATCCTGGTTCAAACTCTCCCTCGAAACTCCTGTCTTTTTTCCTTATTTTCGCAACAATGGATTTATCATTAAAGGAATTTTTGGACCGTAAAGTGGAGGAATTCAACCAACCGAATTTTATTCCTAATGACCCCATCAGTATTCCGCATCAATTTTCATTAAAGCAGGATATTGAAATCATGGGGTTCTTTGCGAGCATATTGGCTTGGGGACAACGGAAAACCATTATCAATAAATGTAATGAGCTTATCCAACGTATGGATGGCAGTCCCTATGATTTTATGCTGAACCATCAGGGGCATGATCTGAAAAATATGTTAGGTTTCAAACATAGGACCTTCAATGATACCGATCTCCTTTACTTCATCAGTTTTTTCCATTACCATTACCATCATTTCGATAGCTTGGAAGATGCCTTTTTGCAGATGGAGGCAGGAGAGGAGTTTACTGTGGAGCAATCCTTAAATGGTTTCAAATCTTATTTTTTCTCTTTGGCGGATTTTCCGGAAAGGACCCGGAAGCATGTGAGCTCGCCAATGCAGAAATCAAGTTGTAAGCGTTTGAATATGTTCCTTCGCTGGATGGTTAGGAAAGATGATAAGGGCGTGGATTTCGGGATCTGGAAGAGGATTGATGCCAAAGACCTGATCTGTCCTTGCGATGTGCATGTGGAAAGGGTAGGCCGGAAGTTTGGGTTGATCCAATCGGATAAAGTAAATTGGAAAACAGCCTTGGAACTGACCGAAAATCTGCGGTCCTTGGATCCCAAGGATCCTGTTAAATATGATTTTGCTTTGTTTGGACTGGGAGTTGCTGGGGAGTTATAGGCACTTAGTAAAAGGGGATATACATTTCCTTGTGCTTACCCGCATCCTTATATTCGAATTCATCAGATATAAATTCAAATCCCATATCCAAATAAAAGGGATATGCTGTTTCACGGGCAATGCACCATAGATAATCTCCATGTAACTGGGATTTGATATGGTAGATCGCCGCTCCTAATAATTCTTTTGCATAGCCTTTTCTTCTGGCTTCGGGGGCAGTTGCCATTCCCCGCAAACGGTACCCTTCATGTGGAAGCTTGGGATTGTTGGTTCTGTGAACGGTCAGAATACATTGCAATTGGTTTTCATCGTCATACAGCCCTAAATGGAAGCTGTCTGGCCTTAAATCTTCGGGGTTGATACAAAGTTCCAGAGCTTTGCCTTTTTGCAATACAGCGCTTCTTAACGGCAAAGCATCATCAACTTGGATAAATCGGATCATCGATTCGATAATTTTTGGAGGATATCCACCAAGCGGTTAGAATAGCCAAATTCATTATCATACCAGCCTACAACTTTGACCAAGCCTCCCACAATACTGGTCAGTTCCGAATCAAAGACGCAGGAATAGGGATTATTGATGATATCGACGGAGACGATGGGATCCTCCGTATAGTATAGTACATCCTTTAATTCACCTTCTGCAGCTTCCTTAAATTTTTGGTTGATTTCTTCCACCGTAGTTTTTTTGGCTAGGTTGCAGGTGAAGTCCGTTAGAGAACCATTTAGGACAGGCACCCTGATTCCGGCGCCTCCAAGTTTACCATCTAGATGTTTGAAGACATTGGTGATGGCTTTTGCAGCTCCGGTGGTTGTCGGTATAATGGATGCTGATGCGGCCCTAGATCTCCTAAGATCTCGATGGGGTGCATCATGTAAATTCTGGTCACCGGTCATGGAATGTACCGTTGTGATATAGCCATCTACTATTTCCCAGTTTTCATCCAAGATCTTGATCAATGGCGCAACATTGTTGGTTGTACAGGATGCATTAGAGAAAATTGGGCTGTTCCAATCAAAATCCTTATCGTTGATGCCTAATACTAGGGTCGGGATCTCTTTGTCGGGAGAAGGAGCAGATATGACCACCTGTTTTGCGCCAGCGTCCAGATGTTTTGCTGCCAATTCTGCCTTGACGAAGAAACCTGTAGATTCCACCAGCACGTCAATATCCAGATCTTTCCATGGTAGGTCTTCTGGATTTCTCTGGTTTAATATCAGGATGGATCTGCCATCAATGATCAAATGATTTCCATCAAAATCTACCGTTCGATTCAATGGCCCATGGACCGAATCGTATTTGAATAAATGTGCCAATGTCTTTGCATCTGCAAGGTCATTAATGGCAACAACCTCCATCTGGTCGAGGTTTCTGTTCAGTAGATTTCTGAGGGTATGGCGGCCAATACGGCCAAAACCATTGATGGCAATTCTCATTATTTGTTAAATTCAGCAATTACTTCATTGATGTTTTTTTCACCTTCCCAATAAGTTTTTAATTGGCCGTCTGGACCATAAACATAATTGGCAGGGAACATATTCGGGATATGGAACTTTTGAACAAACTCTTGGTTTCTATCCCACAGCATTTGAACATTTGGTTTTCCGTCAAGTTCTTTACCGAAGGTTGTGAAGAACTGCGCCATCAGAGCTGGGTCATTCATGGATACATAGATCACATTGATGTCCTTGATCTTATCGTAATTCTTTGCTAAACCTTTGGTTTCATTTTGACAGTGGCTACATCCTGGATCGAACAGTACGAATACGGTATTCTTTCCAGCCGGCAGATCGGCCTTGGTATAAGAGATTCCAGATTTTACTTTATAAAAATTGAACTCAGGGATACTCAATGCCGCAGCTTTTGTTGTTTGGGGAGCAGCAGGAGCAGGGTTGCTTGATTGTGGCGTTTGCTCATGTGCTGAGTGGTCATGGGCAGCATGGTCATGGCCGGCATGTTCATCATGCGCTTCCGTATTTTCTGTTTTCTGCGGTTGGTTATTGCATCCCACAGCTAATACACCTAAAGAAAGGCAAAGAGAGGATAGGATTAATTTATTTCTCATGTCTTGTGTTTAAGATTCAAAACTAATAAAAAATATAGAGTATGCCGGCTGCGATCCTAGAATAAACATTATTTTGACATAATAAATGGCCTATTCTGACCGAAGGATTTAAGATTGCATAAAAAAAGGCCCTGAATGTTCAGGGCCTTCTATTTTTCAGGTAGATTCCAAGTATTATGGAGTTACTACTTTAGCTTGTTTTTTGTCTTTTTCTTTTGCAGAGTCTGCTAAGTGTTTACCAGCACTTAGGTCATAAATAGCAGGAGCTGCCAAGAAGATAGAAGAGTAAGTAGCTACTACGATACCCACAAGGATAGCGAATGAGAAACCACGGATAACCTCGCCACCAAAGACGAACAATACAGCTAACACGAAGATTACAGTCAAAGATGTAATCACGGTACGGCTCAATGTAGAATTGATCGCCTTGTTGATGGTAGTACCCATGTCCTCATGGTGTGCATTTGGTTTCTTCAAGTATTCACGTAGACGGTCAAATACAACCACCGTGTCGTTCACCGAGTAACCTAATACGGTTAGGATCGCTGCAACGAAGTGTTGGTCAATATCCAATGAGAACGGTACGATACCATCTAAGATCGAGAATAGCCCCAATAGGATGATCGCATCGTGAACTGTTGCAATAGCTGCACCAGCTGAATATTGCCATTTGTGGAAACGAATCAAGATATATGCTGCAATTACGATAATCGATAAGATTGACGCATAGATAGCACGGTCGCGGATGTCACTTGCAATGGTTGGTCCTACTTTTTGTTGCGATAGGATTTCATATTTGTTTCCTTGAATTTTGGAAAGTCCTTCATTCAATTTACCTAATACTTCATTGTCAGCTTCATCGCTTGTTTCTTCAATATGGTAAGAAGTAGTGATACGCAATTGGTTTTCACTACCGAAAGTCTTAACCTCTGTTGTTGTACCAAATACATTGTCTAGGTTCTCACGAACATTATCAGGAACAACGTTTTGATCATAACGAACGGTATACGTACGACCACCTTGGAAGTCAACTCCGTAAGAGAAACCTTTGACCATGATAGCAGCAAATGAAAGGATCACCGCTATAACTGAAATTCCGTATGCAACTTTTCTTTTCTTGATGAATTGGAAGTTGGCATTTTTCAAGGTATGGTTTGACCAAGGGAAAGACAAAGTGATTTTCATGTCTTTGCTCAACATGTATTCGAAAATCAAACGTGTGATGAAGATCGCTGTGAACAAAGAGGTAATAATACCGATCATTAACGTCGTTGCAAAACCTTGGATAGGACCAGAACCTGTAAAGAATAGGATCAAACCTACCAAGAATGTAGTGATCTGCGAGTCAAGGATCGAAGGCATGGCATGTTTATAACCATCGGCAACAATCTGACGCGGAGATTTACCAAGTGCTTGTTCCTCACGCATACGTTCATAGATCAGTACGTTTGCATCCACCGCGGTACCCATCGTCAATACGATACCTGCGATACCAGGTAGGGTCAGTACAGCATTCAAGGAAGCAAGAACTCCCATTAAGAAGAATACGTTGAAGATTACAGCAATATTTGCAGCAATACCTGCACGGTTGTAATAAGCGATCATGAACGCCATAACAACGATGATACCGATAACTGCTGAGTTTACACCTGAATCAATCGCCACTTGACCTAATGAAGGACCTACGATAGCTTCTTCAACGATCTTAGCAGTTGTTGGAAGCCTACCAGCTTTCAATACGTTAGCTAAGTCTTTGGTATCTTCAATAGTGAAGTTACCTGAGATTTGAGAATTACCGTTAGGGATTTCTTCGTTTACTCCAGGAGCAGAATACACGACACCATCCAATACGATAGCGATAGCGTCTCTGTTTTGTGCCGCTTGGGCAGTTACACGTTTCCATTGACGAGCACCATCAGCGTTCATTTCCATAGAAACGATAGGGCTGTTTTGTTGGTCGAATCCGTCACGAGCATCGGTAATAACCTCGCCCGTCATTACAGGACCGTTTTCAGCACCAGTAGTTTTGATCGCATATAACGAAAGGAAATCCTTTGCATTGTTTTCAGGTTTTACAGCCCATAACAATTTCAAGTTAGCAGGGATAATCGATTTTACCTCTGGACGAGCAAGCAAAGCATTTACTTTAGCAGTGTCTTTCAAGTTAGCATATCCTACCACAGCACCAGGTGCCAATTGTTGTTGGCCGTTTTGGCTGAAGGTAGAAGGAGATAATACAGCAAATAGAGGATTGTCTGCTAGAGCAGCTGCATTAGGTTGAGCTGAAGAGTCAGCTTTTGCAGAGTCAGAAGACTTTTGGTTAGCCCCTAATTTTGCCAATAAGTTATCTTCTTTCTTAGTGCTGTCTGCAGCTGTAGTAGCAGCAGTAGAATCAGAAGCAACGTTTGCAGCTGGTTTATCAGCTTTCAAGGTCGTTGCCAATGTTCTGTTCACATTTTCTAATAAAGAATATACTTGTGGGTTTTGGTAAGTTTCGTAGAATTCCAATTTCGCAGAACCTTGTAAAAGCTTACGAACACGTTCTTCATCGTTTACACCAGGCAATTCGATCAAGATACGGTTGGTTCCTTGTTGGATTTGGATGTTTGGAGAAGCTACACCGAATTTATCGATCCGCGTACGCAAAACTTTATAGGAGTTTTGGATAGCGTTGTCAGCTTCTTTGTCCAAGAAATTACGGACATCCGATTCAGAGCTGTTACCTGAGATTACAGCGGAGTTATCTTTTGTAGCAAAGAAAGAAGCAATCGGCGTGCTTGCACCGGTCGCTTTATATTCATTTAAAAATAAATCAATCAACGAAGTGTTGGTCGTTTTACTTTTTTTCACTGCATTTTCTAATGCTTTGTTGAAGTTTGCATCCTTAGGATTGTCTGCTAAATTGGCGATCAATTCGTTCAATGAAATTTCCATTGTAACGTTCATACCACCTTTTAGGTCCAAGCCTAGTGCAATTTCATTGGATTTTGCTTCGCGATAAGTGAATTTAGCGATACCTATATTATATACTTCCTCACCAGCAATGGAATCTAGGTAGGCTTTTTCTTTAGCCATGTCGCCTTTGGCGTATTCCGCTGCGTCTTTCTCAACTTTTCTAGTTACAAAAGTGAATGATAAGGAGTAGAGGCACGCTAAGGAAACCACTATCACCAAAAATTTAATCAGCCCTTTACTCATTGTCTAATCGTAATAAATTATGGTTTTTTATGTTTTTTTTAAGCTTAATAATATTTTACCAAGATTCGCAAAGGTATAAAAAAATTATATAATGAAAATAGTATATCAAACTTAATACGGAAAAAGTTGTTATTAAATATTGTCTTCATTTTCAATTAGAATGGAATCGTCAAATTCCTAATTTTCTGTGTTATTATTGGGTTAAACTTTTTGGCGATAGCCAAGCATTCTTTTCCACATTCTTCCGATCAATGCATTTTCGATTACCCTAAAATGCCCTGAATTCAGGGATGTTTTCCTCTGGTCCATTTTGATAAGTTTGCAACTCTGATCGATGAACATTGGCTTTTTACGGACTATTAATTAAATAAACAGAAATAATATGAACAGAAATGATTTGAAAATGAATGAGGAAAGGATTCAAGACAATAAGACATTAGCTGTCGTATCCTACTTGACTTGGATTGGTTTGTTAGTGGCATTTTTGATGAACAGGGACAAGAACGATCCCTTTGTCAAGTTCCATATTCGCCAAAACCTAGGTTTGTTTATCCTGGGCCTGGTTGCAGGTGTCTTGCACTATATACCAGGGGTAGGAGGGATTGTAGCTTATCTAGTCTTTATCGCACTGTTTATCTTTTGGGTAATCGGATTGATCGGCGCTATCAATGGGAAGGAAAATGCAGTTCCAGTGGTTGGGCCTATGTTCCAGGAATGGTTCAAGGGTTTTTAGTGTCTAGGATTTGATCCATTAAAAAAGGCTTTTCGGATAACGAAAAGCCTTTTTTATACATTTTGATTCAGCTTATTTCAAAGTGAATTTAAATCCTAAGCTAAAACGAGCAGCTTCAAAGTTTGAGCTGTGAGAAAGGTTCCACCAAGGTTTCCAGTCAAAATGTAATGCTAAAGGAGCAGCAGGGATTTTGTACTCAAGACCAGCAGCTGGACGTACAGCAAACCAAGTCTCATCACCACCGAAACCTAACTGAGGACCAACACCTACATACCATCCTAAACCGTTAGTACCAGCGAATTGTTGGTTGTAAGAGTAGTCAGCTCCAACCGCGGTGAAGTTATCACCGAATAAAACTTGCGCGTTACCAGCATTGTTTCCACCGAATGAATGTTTGATCTGTGGGCCAAACAAAGTTGCGCCATCACCTAAGTCAATAGCTAAACCGATTGCTGTTTTATAAGGAGTCTGAGCTTTTGCTTCGTTAAAACCAAAAACTAATGCAGCTGCAGCTGCTAATGATAGTAATGTCTTTTTCATAAATATTGTGTTAATTAAACTTTAATTTATACATGAATAGCAATTAGCTTGCCAAAAATTTAACATTCCTTTAACTAATTGCTCAATTACCTGTTTTCCGGTAGTTGCACCTTAATGTCGATTTTATGTAAATAGTTATTTAGAGTTTTATTATTTTATAAATTTTCGTAAATTTGCCTCGCAAATAGGAAACCCCATTTAATATTTGCTATGCAATTAGATCCACAAAAATTCGTACAAGAAGGACTTACCTACGACGATGTATTATTAATTCCTGCATATTCAGAAATCTTACCTCGTGACGTAGACACAAGTACATTCTTAACTAAGAAAATCAAATTAAATATTCCTTTGGTATCGGCCGCTATGGACACCGTAACAGGTGCTGATCTAGCGATAGCGATTGCTCAGGCAGGCGGAATCGGTATGTTACATAAGAATATGACGATCGCGGAACAAGCAGCTGAAGTGCGCAAAGTAAAGCGTTCAGAAAGCGGAATGATCCAAGATCCGGTTACCTTATTGGAAAATGCAACCGTAGGTGATGCTTTTCAGATCATGAAAGATCATAAAATCGGTGGTATTCCGGTTATTAATTTGGAAAGTAAGCTGGTTGGGATTGTTACAAACCGTGACCTTCGCTTCCAGAAAGATATGGCCCGCCCGATCAGTGAACTGATGACCAAAACCAATTTGGTGGTTGCTCCTGAAGGGACCGATCTAATCAAGGCTGAAGAGATCCTTCAGAACCATAAGATTGAAAAACTACCAGTAGTTGATACAAACGGTGTCTTGAAAGGATTGATTACTTTTAAAGACATTCAGAAATACAAACACTATCCTAATGCAGCAAAAGATGAACATGGTCGTCTATTGGTTGGTGCAGCGGTAGGAGTTACGCCAGATACCCTAGAACGTGTTGAAGCTTTAGTTAAAGCTGGTGTTGATGTGGTTACAATTGATACTGCACACGGACATTCCCTAGGTGTTATCAATAAATTGAAAGAGGTAAAGGCAGCATATCCTAACCTACAGGTGATCGTAGGAAACATTGCAACGGGAGATGCGGCGAAAATGTTAGCAGACGCTGGTGCAGATGCGGTTAAAGTGGGTATTGGTCCCGGATCAATCTGTACAACCCGTATCATTGCTGGTGTAGGTGTTCCTCAATTGTATGCCGTTTATGAAGTCGCTAAGGCTTTAAAAGGAACTGGTGTACCATTGATCGCTGACGGGGGTATCAAACAGACAGGAGACATTGCGAAAGCAATTGCTGCCGGCGCAAATACCATTATGGCTGGTTCATTGTTTGCCGGTGTTGAAGAAGCACCAGGTGAAACTATCCTATTAGAAGGTAGAAAATTCAAGTCCTATCGTGGAATGGGTTCTGTAGAAGCTATGGAAAAAGGTTCTAAAGACCGTTATTTCCAAGATGTGGAAGATGATATCAAGAAATTGGTTCCAGAAGGAATCGTAGGTCGTGTACCATATAAAGGGACCTTGGCAGAGGTAGTTTACCAATATATCGGGGGATTACGTGCTTCCATGGGTTACTGTGGTGCTGCAACCATTGAAAAATTACAAGAAGCGAAGTTTGTTCGTATCACAGGTGCTGGATTGCGTGAGTCTCATCCTCATAATATTCAAATTACTAAAGAGGCACCTAACTACAACAGTAGAGGATAAACTCGCCTCCATGGGGTATTTAAACAGGGTTATGGTTTTGCCATAACCCTGTTTTGTTTTCGCCTATTTCCTTTTTGTTCATTTTGTAATATGTCTCATTTTTAGTAACTTGAGAATCCAAAATATATTTTTATTTAACAATTACATAATAACAAGCTTATGGGAAAAGGAGATAAAAAAAGTAGAAAAGGAAAGATCATCATGGGTTCATACGGTAAAAAAAGGCCTAGAGATCCATGGAAACATAAGACCACAGTAAAGTCTACAGAAGAAAAATCTAAATAGAACATATTTTCTGAAATGTAAGAAGCATCTTGAAGAAAGGTAAAACTGGAGCAAGATGCTTTTTCTTTTGTGTTGATATTAGTTAAAATTATCCTTTCCTTAAATTTTCTGCTTGTATTTTATAGAAAAATTGGGTCAATTCTTTCTATAAAATTAGCGTGACATATAGAGATTATCTATGCAATAATTCTGTAAAGCGTTGGAAGTATTCTATATTTTAGCGGACCTACCAATTGAGGGATGGATTTATGCAGGAAATTATAGACAAAATTTATAGTATAGTTTGGAGTGATGCCTTGGTGTACTTGTGCCTTTTGGCAGGGGTGTATTTTACGGTTCGCTTTAAATTTCCACAACTAATTTATTTGAAAGAGATGATCCGCCTTCTCTTTAAAGGCAATAGTTCCAAAAAGGGAATATCCTCTTTTCAGGCTTTTTCATTGGCCATATCGGGTCGGGTGGGGACAGGAAACATTGCTGGTGTGGCTACAGCCATTGGTATGGGTGGACCAGGCGCCGTATTCTGGATGTGGATCATTGCTTTCTTGGGAAGTTCATCGGCGATTATTGAGGCCACTCTTGGTCAATTGTATAAAGAGGAAAAGGATGGGCAATACCGCGGTGGACCAGCCTATTATATCCAAAAAGGGTTAAAGAGTAAGGTGTTTGCTTGGATATTTGCCATTGTGACCATCATCAGTACGGGTTTCTTATTGCCAAGTGTGCAGAGCAATAGCATTGCCTTGGCCATGAAGTCAGCTTTTGACCTTTCTCCAATGGTTATCGGGATCTTTTTGGTGCTGTTATTGGGTTTTATCATTATCGGTGGTGTAAAAAGAATCTCTAAGGTTGCCGAATATGTGGTTCCATTTATGGCTGGTGCATATATCTTAATGGCCGTTGTC
Source organism: Sphingobacterium sp. LZ11T8 (assembly GCF_024261425.1). Classification (NCBI taxonomy): domain Bacteria; kingdom Pseudomonadati; phylum Bacteroidota; class Sphingobacteriia; order Sphingobacteriales; family Sphingobacteriaceae; genus Sphingobacterium; species Sphingobacterium sp. LZ11T8. The sequence goes on from NZ_JANBZY010000004.1 coordinate 275,007, forward strand.
ATCATAATCCTAAACATCCAGCAAGTTCCGGCAGTTTTTAAACTGATCTTCCAGTCAGCCTTGAATTTGGATGCCACATTTGGCGGGATCGTGGGTTCCGCGATTTCTTGGGGTGTAAAACGAGGGATCTATAGCAATGAAGCCGGTCAAGGTACTGCGCCACATGCTGCAGCAGCTGCCGAGGTGAGCCATCCTGTAAAACAGGGTTTGGTGCAGGGTTTTTCAGTTTATGTGGATACTTTATTTGTTTGTACGGCTACGGCGTTGATGATCCTGTTTACAGGGCAATATAATGTAGCAGATTCCGCTGGCGGATTTATTGTGCAGCACATCCCAGGTATTGAAGCAGGTCCGGAGTTTACCCAATTGGCCGTTTCGCAGCATTTTCCTTCCTTAGGGGCGGGTTTCATTGCCATCGCATTGATGTTTTTTGCTTTTACAACGATTATGGCCTATTACTATATCGCCGAATGTAATGTGAGCTTTATAGGAAAAAACAGGAGCAGGACTGCCTTGATCTGGGTTTTGAGGGTGATGATATTGGGTTCGGTCTATCTAGGATGTATTTCAACAGCCAAGATGGCCTGGGATCTGGGCGATATTGGCGTAGGAATGATGGCTTGGCTAAACATGATCGCCATTATTTTGTTGCATAATAAGGTCTTGAAACTTTTCAAGGATTATAACCAACAACGAAAAGAAGGAAAGGATCCGGTATTTAATAATGCTGAAACGAAGTTTTCAGATGTGGGGATTTGGGAGAAAAATAAAAATATATAATTACCTATGGCTAAATTAATTAATCTGAACGTTTTTAAGGATTTCTTTGCGTCGAGTAACGCGGGTGGGATCATGTTGTTTCTATGTGTTATCCTATCCATGATCATTGCAAATAGTCCCTTGGCGGCAGCCCTTCAAAATCTTTTGGACCTGCCACTAGGTTTCGAAACGGAATCCATTCACTTGAAATATTCAGTTCTGCTGTGGATCAATGATGGTCTGATGGCTGTTTTCTTTTTATTGGTAGGGTTGGAGATCAAACGTGAAATCGTGGAAGGTGAACTGTCTTCACCTAAAAAAGCGAGTTTACCGATTTTATGTGCTATTGGTGGTGCTGTTGTGCCTGCATTGATCTATTTGTCCTTTAATGCTGGACAGGAAACGGCAAGTGGTTGGGGTATCCCAATGGCGACGGACATTGCCTTTGCATTGGCGGTGATCAATCTGTTGGGAAACAGGATTCCTTCCAGTCTCAAGATATTCCTAGCTGCCTTGGCTATCGTGGATGACTTGATCGCTATCTTGGTGATCGCGTTTTTCTATTCTTCGGGAATTGAATTGACTTATCTATACTATGCAGTTGCGGGTATGGTTGTATTGATCCTGATGAACAAATTCAATGTGCTGAATCCTTACCTGTATTTGATTCCGGGTGTTTTTATTTGGTATTTTATCCATCATTCCGGTATCCACGCTACTATTGCTGGGGTTTTGGTGGCGATGACCATTCCTACCAATGATACGGCAATTGAATCGCCATTGGAGCGTTTGGAGCATGCTTTGACCAAGCCGGTTAACTTCTTGATCATTCCACTTTTTGCTTTTGCCAATACCAATATAACCCTGGAAAAGGAAATGTTGGGCGGACTGACTTCTGGCTTAGGGTTGGGGATTTCATTGGGATTATTGGTCGGGAAACCGATCGGTATCCTGTTAACTTCCTTTTTATGTACGAAGGCTAAACTAAGTTCTCTACCTGAAGGAAGTAATTGGAAGCATATTATTGGAGTAGGGCTGTTGGCTGGTATTGGTTTTACCATGTCCATCTTTATCGCCATCTTATCGTTTAGCAATCCAGACCATGTTTCTGAAGCTAAACTATCCATTTTATTGACTTCTTTATTGGCGGGGGTATTTGGATATCTCGCCTTAAATTCCAAGAAAGAATATAAGTAATTAACAAAGGGAGGCTGATAAATGCCTCCCTTTTTTTATTGTGAATTTGCCCTTACGATTTGGATATTGCCAGTTTCCAATTTGTTTTCCAGCCATTTCTTTAATTTGCCAAGTTCCTCAGCGTTTATATCCTTCTGAGCATTGTATGTAATGATATTCTGGTAATGACTGCTGTCGGATGATACAACGACCAGTTGTTTTCCTATGCTGTAGGGTGCCAATTCAGGGAATAGGATATTGATTTCCTTGATTAGGTTCTGGTCATCGAAGGTATAGGAAGCGAGTTCTTTCCTTAGGTTCTGGATCGTCACATCCTTTTCAGAGACATTTCTAGATTGCCTGTTGATCTCTGCCAAAATATCTCTTTTGAGATCTGTGCTGTCCTGTCTGATCAGAAGATCCGTATTTTCTAGATTATAAGTAGCTAACTTCATTTTGAGATCCTTGATTTCCAAGGAGTCGAATTTCTTGTCCAGGAAAGCAAGTTCAATCTTTTTGGGCCTGCTGTTGAAATAGGTGTTCTCGTAAATCAAGGTGTAGCCCTTGTTCACAAATTCATTTTGGATGAAATTATCAACGTTTTGGCTGTATTTCTTTTCTTGTAGTAGGAGGTAAGCCAAATAGAAGCTTGGAATTAGGATCACCAAGATCAGGGTGCTGATGGTTCTTGTAATGCGTTTTTCCTTGGCTTCATCCACGAATTTTACCTTAGGGTATTTCAGGAATTTAACAATCAAGAAGGTGGAGATACAGATAAAGAAACAGTTGATGGTGTAAAGGTACAGTGCTCCTCCGAAATAACTGAAATTTCCGATGGCGAGACCATATCCAGCTGTACAGAGGGGCGGCATGAGTGCGGTAGCAATCGCAACCCCGGGGATAGGATTTCCCTTTTCCACCCTGGTCAATGCTATTACGCCTGCTAAGCCACCAAAGAATGCTATGAGGACATCGTAAATGTTTGGAGCGGTACGAGCCAGTAATTCTGATTGCGCTTCCTTAAAAGGGCTTAAAAGAAAGTATACAAAGGAAACGAATAGACTGACAACCGTGGCGATAGCCAGATTCTTGATCGATTTCTTCAATAGGGTGAAGTCATAGGTCCCTAAGGCAAAGCCCGCGCCAACAATCGGACCCATCAATGGAGAAATTAACATGGCGCCGATGATGACAGCCGTGGAGTTGACATTCAGTCCAACCGAGGCAACAACAATGGCACATGCCAAAATCCATACATTGGCCCCGCGAAAAGATATGCTGGAGGTGACGTTTTCCAAAACCTTATCCTTCGCTTCTTCCCCAAAATGTAAATTTAAAAATCTGTATAGTTTGTTCATGGCAGTGTGATTCTGCCTGCAAAAATATCGTTTAATATGAATTGAAAAAATAAAAAAGGGAGCATTCGAGAAAAAATATCAAGGACTTATTTACTTCGTAATTAAGTCCTGAATTGATTGGGCGTGGTGCCCGTAATGCTCTTAAAAGACTTGTGGAAGCTCACAAAATTATTGAATCCAGAGTCATAGCATACTTCTTTCAGGCTAATGTTGCTGTTCCGCAATTGAAAACAGGCATGTGATATCCTGACTTCGTTAATGAATTGCACCGGCGTTTTTCCGGTTTTATTCTTAAAATAGCGGCAAAAGGAGTTTTCGGTCATTCCGGCAACCTTGGCCAGGTCCTGAAGCATGATTCTGTGTTTGTAGTTTTCACGAATGTAGCCCATCAGGCTGTTCATCCGATATTGGTCTTCTGACTGATTGAGAATGGAATAATTTGTACTGATCAATTCCTCGGCTACTAGGTTGGATGCCTCCTGCAAGCATTCCAATAAGAGGAAAAACTTGGTCATTCCGCTGGATTGGATGCATTTCTGGATCTGCAGGTCAAATAAACCATCCTGATCAATGGGGATATACCTGCCTCTACTCGTTTGATCCAACAGCTGTTTGATCTGTACTAACTCAGGTGCTTGCAAAAACTTCTCTATTCCAAAGTCCTGGATAAAATGGACAACAACACAATCTATTGTTTCGTCAGGCTTTTCTGGATTGGATATTTCATCAAAAAGCCAATAATGAGGGATCTGAGATGGGATAAGCACAGCAATTCCAGCATGGAAACTCTTTATTCGGTCACCAATAAAAAGAGTTCCCGATCCTTTCTTGACATAGACCAGTTCCCATTCTTCATGATAATGCCAAATGGATTGATGCTTGGGGAAATAATCCCTTCGCATCTGGAAACTTTGATTCTCTGTTTTTGGAACAGTGAGTTGCTTGATGATCATAATGTCTAATTTATTCATAAAAATTGAATTGCAAAGGCTGTGAATGGTAAAATAGTTTATTAATTAGGTAATATAGTTCAATACTTTTTGCTGAAATATCTCGTATTTAGTTTCTCAATTATATTCCACACTATGAACAATAGGAGTAACACTATAGCTATCGTATTAATCACGTCCCTGTTTTTTTTCTGGGGATTTATCCATAACCTGGACCCTATATTGATAGCCCACCTCAGGAGTGCGTTCAGTTTGACCCATCTCCAAGCCTCATTGGTGGATTCAGCAGTGTTTATTGCTTATTTGGTCATGGGTATTCCGGCCGGTCTGATTATGCAGAAGTATGGGTATAAGGTGGGGATTTTAGTGGGATTGATCCTTTTTGCGGTAGGGTGTTTTTTGTTTGTACCGGCAGCCAACACGATGAGCTATATGTTCTTTCTTTCTGCTTTATTCGTGGTGGCCTGTGGAATCACGATTCTGGAAACCGCTGCAAACCCCTATATGACTGTCTTAGGGGATCCTAATACAGCCACCCAACGTCTGAATTTCGCCCAATCTTTTAATGGTTTGGCTGCTTTTGTTGCTCCGATCGTCGGAGGGAAGTTTATTCTGACGGAAGATCCCAAAACCGTTGAACAGGTTGCGGCCTTGACTGATGCGGAGCGTTTGGCCTATATACAGACGGAAACGGCCGTGGTAAAAGGGCCCTATGTTATTTTGGGGGTCATTATTTTGGTAGTTGCATTGATCTTTTTCTTCATCAAGATGCCTGAAGTAAAGGAAGAAGAGGGCGAAGGAAAAGGCTTTTTAAAGGCCTTGAGGCATAAAAACGTTGCTTGGGCCGTCCTTGCACAGTTCTTTTATATTGGTGCACAGGTCTGTGTGTTGAGCTTTTTGATCGTATATGCCGTGGAAGTATCAGGTATTGAAGCGAAAGATGCTAAATACTATGCAGGGGTTGCTGGCTTGATGTTTATGTTAGGGCGATTTGTTGGGACCTTCTTTATGCGTTATATCGCTCCGGCGAAGCTGTTGTTGTATTATGCCGGTATTTCGGCCTTACTGACCTTATTGTGTATTTTTGGTACAGGAGTCATCACGCTTTACAGTATGGTTGCCATAGCATTTTTTATGTCGATCATGTTTCCAACGATCTTTGCGATTGGAGTAGAGGGTACAGGTGCGGATACTAAATCTGCATCAAGTTTGATCATTATGTCCATCGTTGGAGGGGCTTTATTGCCTCCGGTGTTGGGGTATGTGTCAGATTTGACCGGTCATATGCAATACGGGTATTTTGTGGTTTTGGTTTGTTTCTTAGTGGTGGCCTTGTTTGCTACCCAAAACAAGAGCGATAAGCTGATTGTTAAACAGGGACATTGATAAAAAGATTATGAGTATTAAAAGATATGCCATGGCTTTGGATCTGGTTGATGATCCAAAAATGATCGCCGAATATGAAGATCACCATAGGCGAGTTTCTGCTGAAATCAAAAAGTCGATTACTGATGCTGGTGTAACGGTGATGGATATATATCGCTTTGCTAATCGCCTGTTTATGATCATGGAGGTTGATGAGAGCTTTAGCTTTGAGCGAAAAGATAAGATGGACGCTGAGAATCCTGCTGTGCAGGTTTGGGAGCAGTTGATGTGGAAATATCAGGAGTCTATTCCAGGATCTAAACCTGGCGAAAAATGGGTAATGATGGAACAAATATTTGAATTATAGTACCAAATGGAAAAAGAGAGATTGGAGTTTTTACAAATCCATCCTAAAGATAATGTCCTGGTGGCTCTTCGTGACCTGCCAGCTGGCTATTCCCTGGAATTTGAAGGGAAAGAAATCAGCCTGAAAAGAGCTGTGGCCGCCAAGCATAAGTTTACCATAGATCCTTTCCAAAAGGACGATGAGGTTTATATGTACGGCGTTTTGGTGGGAAAGGTGAATGAAGACCTGCAAAGTGGCGAGTTATTGGATGTAAATAACCTGCGCCATGCCGCTGACGATTTTAAACTAGGTGATAGAAAATTAGAATGGCAAAAGCCTGATGTTTCTGGATTCTTAGGCAGAACGTTTCGAGGCTACCATAGGAGTAATGGATTGGTAGGGACGGCTAATCATTGGTTGGTTATTCCATTGGTGTTCTGTGAGAACAGGAACGTGTTGACCTTGAAGTCGGCATTGGAAGAGAAATTAGGTTACCAAGTTGAATCGAAAGATTATTCGGATGAGGTTGATGAGTTGATTTCCAGATATCAAAGTGGAGCTTCCATAGATGATCTGATGTCTGTGGACCTGAGTGCCGCGAGAGAAAATAAGTCTAAAAAGAGGCTTTTTTCCAATGTAGATGGCGTGAAGTTCCTGAACCATGATATGGGCTGCGGTGGAACTAGGATGGATTCGGATGCCCTATGTGGCCTATTGGCTGGATACATTACGCATCCCAATGTTGCCGGAGCAACAGTGTTGAGCCTAGGATGTCAGCATGCCCAAGCTTCTATTTTGAAAGCTGAGATTGCAAAACGAGATCCCCATTTTGATAAACCGTTGTTTGTATTTGAGCAACAGTTTGAAGGGACAGAGCAGGAGTTGATGCAGAAAGCTATCAAATCCACCTTTACTGGATTGGTAGAGGCAAATAAACTGGAACGCCAAGAAGCAGGGTTGCATAAATTGTGCATTGGGCTGGAGTGCGGAGGTTCGGATGGTTTTTCCGGTATTTCGGCAAATCCGGCTTTAGGATACCTTTCGGATATGCTTGTAAGCCTAGGTGGCTCGGTCATCCTTTCGGAATTCCCAGAGTTGTGTGGTGTTGAACAGGAATTGAGCGATCGATGTATAGATGAACCTACCGCAGAGAAGTTTATTCAGTTAATGCGAACATACAACGCGAAAGCGGAAGCTGATGGCTCTGGATTCTATATGAACCCATCGCCAGGTAATATCCGCGATGGATTGATCACGGATGCAATTAAATCAGCTGGAGCTGCAAAGAAAGGTGGGACTTCTCCCGTGGCAGCTGTAGTAGATTATCCTGAATTGGCAAACGGTCCTGGTTTAAACCTGCTATGTACTCCTGGAAATGATGTAGAGAGTACCACGGCTGAAGTTGCGGCTGGAGCCAATGTAGTTTTGTTCACTACCGGTTTGGGAACTCCAACAGGGAATCCGATTACTCCTGTTATCAAGGTGTCGTCCAATACTAAAGTCTACAATAAAATGAACGATGCAATCGACCTGAACTGTGGGACCATCATCGATGGGGAAGAAAGCATTGAGGAAGCTGCACACCGCATCTTGAATTATGTCATTGCGGTTGCGAGTGGTGAAGAAACAGCAAAAGCAGTTAAGCTTGGTCAGGATGATTTTATTCCTTGGAGACGTGGAGTTTCACTTTAGTAAATAATAATAAAACATTTAAATAGAAATAATTATGTCTAGGCTAAAAGATAAAGTAGCGATTGTGACAGGCGGGGCAAGTGGGATAGGAAAAGCCATTTCCACTTTGTTTGCCAAGGAGGGAGCAGTTGTACATATTTTGGACCTGAACCCAACTGGTGGGGAAGAAACCAAGAAGTTGATTGAAGACGAAGGTGGAAAATGTGAAGTCCATACTTGTAATGTGAGCAAGCAAGCTGAAGTACTGGATGTGGTAAAACAGATTGGCAAGGTGGATATATTGGTGAATAATGCCGGTATTGCTCATGTAGGCAACCTAGAAGGGTGTACTGAGGAAGATATGGACCGGATTTACCAAGTGAACATAAAAGGCGCTTATAACGCCTTATTTGCGGTCGTTCCGGTGATGAAAGCTAATGGTGGTGGAGCAATCTTGAATTTGGCTTCCATTGCAACCCTAGTAGGTATCCCAGATCGCTTTGCTTATTCCATGAGTAAAGGTGCTATGTTTGCCATGAGTTTGTCCGTAGCTAAGGATTACCTGAAAGATAATATCCGATCAAACTCCATTTCCCCGGCACGAGTACATACGCCTTTTGTGGATGGATTCATCGCCAAAAACTATCCTGGTAAAGAGGCCGAAATGTTTGAAAAGCTCTCTAAAACCCAACCTATCGGACGTATGGCAGAGCCGGAAGAAATTGCAAAATTAGCCTTGTTCCTTTGTTCAGATGACGCATCGTTTATTACTGGTAATGACTATGCTATCGATGGAGGTTTTGTTAAGTTGAATAATTAAAATAGACATAAGACAATAGATAAAAGACATTAGACTTTGGTGACTTGATTGTTCTTATGTCTCGTGTCTATTGTCCCTAAAAGTATAGAAAAATGAAATTAATCAGATACGGAGAATCAGGAAGAGAAAAGATCGGTGTGAACATCGATGGAAAGAATTATGATGTTTCGGCATTTGGCGGAGACTTTAACGAAGAGTTTTTTACAGACAATGGACTTGCCCGTCTGGAAGAGTTTGTGAAAGCGAATCATGGGAAACTGATAGAGATTCCTGCAGATTCTCGATTGGGAGCTCCATTCACGAGACCATCCAAGATTGTATGTATTGGCTTGAACTATAAAGACCATGCGGAGGAAACTGGGGCTAAGATCCCAGCAGAGCCAATTATCTTTATGAAATCCACTACTGCATTGGTAGGTCCTAATGACCAAGTGATGATTCCTAAGAATTCAGTGAAGACCGACTGGGAGGTTGAGTTCTGCATTGTTATCGGTAAGAAAGCAACTTATGTCGAAGAATCTAAAGCCTTGGACTATGTTGCTGGTTATGTTCTTCACAATGATGTTTCAGAGCGTGAGTACCAATTGGAGCGTGGCGGAACTTGGGATAAAGGGAAAGGATGTGACACATTCGCGCCTATGGGCCCATTTATGACGACTACTGATGAAATTCCTGATATCAACAACGTAAAACTTTGGTTGAAAGTGAATGGCAAGACCTATCAAAACGGAAATACCGCCAACCTGATCTTCAATGTGCCATTTGTAGTTTCCTATGTCTCTCAGTTTATGACCCTGTTGCCAGGGGATGTGATCTCCACAGGAACGCCTGCTGGGGTTGGCTTAGGCTTTGATCCTCCAATTTATCTTAAAGAAGGAGATGTGGTTGAATTGGGGGCTGATTATCTTGGCGAGCAGCGTCAGGAAGTAATCGCTTTCTACAAAAATTAAAAGAGACCATGAGAATAGATACTCATCAACATTTTTGGTTATTTGATCCCGTAAAGGACGCTTGGATTACAGATGAAATGTCGGTAATACAACGGAATTTCCTTCCCAATGATATTTCTGGAACCCTCAAGCAACTAGGTTTTGATGGTGTTGTTGCTGTTCAGGCAGACCAATCCCATCAGGAAACAGCGTTTTTGCTGGAGTTATCCCAAGTCTATGCCTTGATCAAGGGTATCGTTGGATGGGTGGATCTCAGGTCTGAAAATGTAGAAGAGCATCTCCAAAGCTTCTCAAAACATCAGGTCATCAAAGGATTCAGGCACATCGTTGAAGGTGAGGATGACCCTGACTTTCTCCATCGGGATGAATCCTTGCGCGGAATTGCCGCATTGACCAAATATAAATACACCTATGATCTTCTGTTGCGCCCAAGGCATTACCAGAGTTCCTTAAAATGCGTGGCAGCTAATCCGGATCAAGCTTTTGTTTTGGACCATATTGCTAAACCACCAATCAAATCCCAGGAATTTACGGAATGGGCTAGCTATATCGAACAATTGGCTTCCTATCCGAATGTTCATTGTAAGATTTCAGGACTAGGCACTGAGGCAGATTGGAAACATTGGAAGTTGGATCACTTTACGGAGTACCTGGACCATGTCATTCAATGCTTTGGTAAGGAAAGATTGATGTTCGGGTCCGATTGGCCGGTATGCCTGTTGGCCGGTAGTTATGAGGACGCGCTCAAGATTGTTGAGCATCGCTTAGGTGATTTTACGGAACAGGAATTGAAAGGTTTCTGGGGAGATAATGCAGTGAAGTTCTACGGTTTAAAATAGTTTATATGAACTTAAATTTAAAAGATAAAGTGGTCTTGGTTACCGGTGGTGCCAAAGGAATTGGAAAGGGAATTGTTGAGCTTTTAGCTGAGGAAGGAGCGGTTCCGGTAATTATTGGAAGAAAGGAAAAAGACAACCTTGCCGTAGAGGAGGAGTTAGCTGCAAAAGGCTTTAGATCTTTCGCGGTGCAGGCTGAACTAACGAATCCAGAAGACTGTAAAAAGGCCGTTGATGCTGTAATAGGTAAGTGGGGCAGGATTGATGGATTGGTAAATAATGCAGGTTTGAATGATGGTGTGAGCCTAGAAGATGGCGATTATGACTCTTTTGTAAAGTCGCTGCACAATAGTTTGGTCCATTATTATCTGATGGCGCACCACTGTCTCCCTGAATTGAAGAAAAGCAAAGGAAGTATATTGAACATTACTTCTAAAACTGCCGAAACTGGACAGGGAGGGACATCCGGTTATGCTGCTTCCAATGGTGGAAGGAATGCTTTGACAAGGGAATGGGCGGTTGAATTGCTTCCATATTCCATTCGTGTCAATGCCATAGTTGTTGCAGAAAGCATGACACCGCAATATGAAAGTTGGATAAAAACCATTGCTAATCCAGAAGAAACATTGAAAAAAATAACGAGCAGGATTCCGCTTGAAAACCGGATGACTACGGTGGAAGAAATTGCCAATATGGCCGTATTCTTACTGTCTGATCGATCAAGCCATACTACTGGGCAGTTAATCCATGTGGATGGGGGCTATGTGCACTTAGATAGAGCATTGATCAATGATTAAGTATAACAAGATATATTTGTAATCAACCTTTAGTAAACTCAATTGAGCTGCTTTCATTAAGCAGCTCTTTTTTTATCCCTTTCCTCCTAAATAAATTGTTACAAACGAAATACTTCATTCAAAATCTTATTCTATCTAAAACAAATCCTGTTTTTGATGTAAAATCCCATTTCTAACCATTGGTTCTTATCAGATTCGGACTTAACATTTTAAGATTTTATTTTGATATTAAACGTTTAAGCATTAACATTGTGTAATTATAAACTGAAAAGTTCCGCATTTGTTTTAATCTAATTGTCTTGAGCAGTCTTCCTTTATGCTTAAGATGCTTAAACGATTAAAGCAATAGCCAAAACCCTTTACTAACCGAAAGATTTGGTAGTTCTTTTCAAAAATAGAATGTGGCTTCCGATTGGACATTTGAATAATCAACTAATAAATAAATCATGAAAATTAAATTGTTATTAGCTTCCTTATTGCTCTGTGGCATGACCTATGCCCAGCAAAAGCAGCCATTTAATGGAATAGATATGAGTTTGGGAAACCTTTCCAAACTTTCCAATGCCAAAACCAGATCAATTAGTCCAGAAAACTTTACCGGTGCCAAGGGGAAAGGAGGAATGGCAGATCCAGCGAAACAGGCTGGTCAAAAGAATGTTGCCAATGCTTCACATGCATCTAGGGAGCTAGGAGTGGGTTGGAAGGTAAATCCCTATATCACGATTGCGCCCGGTGAGACCTTTACCATGGCCGAAATCAATGAATCAGGTGTAATCCAGCACATGTGGATGACTCCAACAGGCAATTGGAACCACACGATTTTCAGGATTTATTGGGACGGCGAGTCAACTCCTTCGGTAGAATCTCCAGTAGGGCCATTCTTTGGGATGGCTTGGCATCGTTTCGCCCCATTGAATTCCTTGGCTATGACCGTTAATCCGGGAAGTGCATTCAATTCCTACTGGAAAATGCCATTTCGGAAAAGTGCCAAGATTACTATGGAGAATATTTCCAGTGAGCCCATGAACCTGTATTACCAGATAGATTATGCTGTTACAGAGGTTCCTGAAGATGAAGGGTATTTCCATGCCCAATACCGTCGATCCAATCCTACTCAAGGCTCCTTGCACACTATAATCGATGGAATCAAAGGGAAAGGACAGTACGTAGGAACATATTTAGGGGTAGGTGTCAACAACATAGGTTGGTGGGGAGAAGGAGAGATTAAGTTCTTTATGGATGGTGATAAGGATTATGCAACGATAGTTGGAACAGGACTGGAGGATTATTTCTGTGGCTCCTACAACTTCGAAAACAAGGCCACAAGGCAATATCAAGAATATTCCACCCCATACGCTGGCTTGCACCAAGTAATTCGTCCTGATGGCGTATATGAGTCCCAGGCGCGCTTCGGAATGTACCGTTGGCATATCATGGATCCAGTGAGGTTTGATGGGGACCTTAAAGTGACCATACAGGATTTAGGATGGCGTTCGGAAGGTAGATACCTACCGCAGAAGTCCGATATGATCTCTGTAGCCTATTGGTATCAATCCGAACCCCATAACAAATTTCCAAATCTACCATCCAAAAACGATCTTGAAGTAAACTAAATTTCTATGAAAAAGACATGGCTACATGCATTTATGGGAGCTTCGGCAGTTTTGCTGGCAAGCTCCTGCCAAGAAACCAAAAAACAAGAATCATCAATCCAGGATACCGTGAGCACCAACTATAATGAAGGGCAATTTGGCTACGACCTGCAATTCCTGCAGAAGTATGATAGCATTTTGATTTTGAGCAACGAAAGTGGACTAGGGCAGATCCTGGTGTCCCCAAAATATCAGGGTAAGGTATTTACCTCAACTGCAGATGGGCCGGACGGTAAAAGTTTTGGCTGGGTAAATTACAAAGCCTTCTCTGCGCCGGTTGATCCCCATATGAATGCCTATGGAGGGGAAGACCGCCTCTGGCTAGGTCCAGAAGGAGGTCCATTTTCCCTATACTTCGAAAAAGGCAGTGAAATGGTCTATGATAACTGGAAAACACCAACTGCCATTGACACGGAAGCTTGGACCCTGCTCTCAGCAACTGGAAATTCAGCAAGCATGGAGAAAACTGCAGAATTGAAAAATTATGCAGGTACCGTGCTCAGCATGAAGCTTAATAGGGATATCAAGATGTTGAGCAATTCACAGATCGAAGCCGATCTAGGCATTCAATTATCCGATCAGGTAAAAACGGTAGGCTTTAGCACCATAAACAGCATCAGCAATACTGGAAAAGAGGCATGGACCAAAGAAACTGGAGCACCTTGTCTTTGGAGCCTGGATATGTTTATGCCGACTGACAGCACTGTTATTCTTATCCCTTTTGAAGAGTCTGCGAAAGGAAAGGTCGCCACGACCGATTATTTTGGAGAAATCGATAAGGATAGAATCAGCTATAAGGCAGGGGTACTCTATTTCAAGGCAGATGGGAAGTCTAGAGGCAAATTGGGATTGTCGCCTTCTCGAGCAAAAAACATTGCCGGAAGCTACGATCTAGCCAATGGAATCCTGACCGTAACCAAATTCAGCATCGACTCAAGCAAGGTCTATTTGAACCAGGAATGGACCACCAAAAAGGATCCGTTCTTAGGAGATGCCGTCAATGCCTATAACGATGGACCATTGGAAGATGGAAGCCAAATGGGACCTTTCTACGAAATCGAAAGTGTTTCACCTGCTGCTTTCCTTAAACCATCTGAAAAGCTGGGTCATACCCATAATGTATATCATTTTGTTGGAGATAAAATACAAATAGCTAGTCTGTTAAAGAAGTTCTTTAATATAACCGTTGAAGATATTCAATCTGCTTTCTAAACCCCTAGACTATGAACAAATATCCAAAAATCGGGATTAGACCCATCATCGATGGCCGCTGGGGCGGCATACGGGAATCCCTGGAAGATACAACCATGAACATGGCCAAGGCTGTGGCAAAACTATATGAAACTGAACTGAAATATCCCGATGGTAGCCCTGTACAATGCGTCATAGCAGATAGTTGCATCGGTGGGGTCAAAGAAGCCGCAGATTGCCAGGAAAAGTTTGATCTGGAACAAGTCGGAGTTTCCTTATCGGTAACCCCATGTTGGTGTTATGGATCAGAAACAATGGATATGGATCCAATACGGCCCAAAGCCATCTGGGGTTTCAATGGTACAGAAAGGCCTGGTGCCGTATATCTTGCGGCTACCGTCGCTGCCCATAATCAAAAAGGCCTCCCTGTATTCAGTATTTATGGACATGATGTCCAAGATATGGGAGATACCAAGGTTCCGGACGATGTGAAGGACAAATTGCTTTCCTTCGCCAAATCTGGCCTTGCTGTGGCAATGTTGCGCGGTAAAAGCTATCTGGCTATCGGCTCTGTTTCGATGGGCATTGTAGGTTCCATCGTTAATGCTGAATTCTTTCAGGAATATCTGGGCATGCGTAATGAATATGTAGACTCTTCGGAAGTGCTTCGGCGCATACAATTGGGTATCTATGATGAAGAAGAATTCAAAAAAGCATTGGAATGGACCAAAAAACATTGTAAGGAAGGGGCTGATTTCAATCAAAAGCATAAGGTAAAAAACAGAAAAGAGAAGGATGAAGACTGGGAGTTTGTGGTAAAGATGACCTTGATCATCCGTGACCTTATGATCGGAAATCCCACATTGAAGAAAATGGGCCATGCTGAGGAAGCTATGGGCCACAATGCCTTTATTTCGGGCTTCCAAGGGCAAAGGCAATGGACCGATTTCCTCCCGAATGGTGATTTTTCAGAAGCTATTTTGAATTCCTCATTCGATTGGAACGGTATCCGTAACCCTTTTATGGTCGCGACGGAGAATGACTCATTAAATGGCGTGTCGATGGCATTCAATTACCTCTTGACCAATACGGCACAAATATTTGCTGATGTCAGGACATATTGGTCGCCAGAGGCCGTAAAAAGAGTAAGTGGATGGAAACCTACGGGGGCCGCCAAAGAAGGATTTATTCATTTGATCAACTCTGGTTCCGCTACCCTGGACGGTACTGGGCAGCAGTCCAGCAATGGAAAACCAGTTATGAAACCATTTTGGGAAATCTCTGATAAAGAAGCAAAAGCCTGTTTAAAGGCGACAACCTGGTATCCTGCAAACCGTGATTATTTTAGAGGTGGAGGTTATTCCTCCAACTTCCTGAGTAAGGGCGGAATGCCAGTGACCATGTGCAGAATAAATTTAATAAAAGGTTTAGGGCCAACTATACAAATAGCTGAAGGCTATACAGTTGATGTGCCAGAAAAAGTGCATAAGGTATTGGACGAACGTACCGATAAAACCTGGCCGACCACTTGGTTTGTTCCTGAATTGACTGGGGAAGGTCCCTTCACCGATGTCTATTCTGTGATGGCCAATTGGGGGTCCAACCATGGGGCCATCAGCTATGGCCATATCGGGCATGACCTGATTACGATGGCAGCCATGCTTCGGATTCCAGTCTGTATGCACAATGTTCCTGCAAACCGTCTGTTTAGACCTGCAACCTGGGCAGCCTTCGGGATGAACCCAGAAGGAGCAGATTATCGGGCATGTGAGGTATTTGGACCACTTTATAGATAGCAACATGAGCAACCTAAAGAAATCATTGTTTCGGGATGATGAAGGGAACTATCTATTGGTTCCATTCCTTTTCATCTGCAGTTTATTCCTATTATGGGGCTTCGCCCATGGTTTTTTGGACGTGTTGGACAAGCATTTCCAGGATCTATTGCATGTTTCCAAGGCGCAGTCTGGCTTTGTACAGTTCTCTTTATACATCGGATATTTGGCAATGGCCATCCCTGCAGGCCTTTTTATCAAGAAATTTGGTTACCAGAAAGGTATCATATTCGGATTGGTGCTCTTTGCCATAGGTGCTTTTATGTTCTATCCGGCAGCCAAACTGGCCGCATTTATCCCTTTTTTGGCCGCTTTGTTCGTGATTGCCTGTGGATTGGCATTCCTGGAAACTGCTGCCAATCCCTATTCCATTGTCCTAGGTTCTAAAGATGGAGCTGCCAGACGTATCAACATTTCCCAATCCTTCAATGGTTTGGGCTGGATATTGGGACCGTTGATTGGTGGATTGATGATCTTTGGGACAGAAGCCGAAGGCGAGCATGACAAATTTGACTCCTTGGTGCAGCCCTATATTGGAATTGGCTGTGTCGTAGTTTTGGTTGCTATTGTCTTCCTGATCATTACGCTTCCTGAAATCAAGGAGAAGAAAGAGGCTGGGGAATACGAGGAAAACCCACCGATGCGGAACTTGCTGAAACATCCGGTATTCA
Organism: Sphingobacterium sp. LZ11T8; assembly: GCF_024261425.1. NCBI lineage: Bacteria > Pseudomonadati > Bacteroidota > Sphingobacteriia > Sphingobacteriales > Sphingobacteriaceae > Sphingobacterium > Sphingobacterium sp. LZ11T8. The sequence continues at coordinate 291,384 of NZ_JANBZY010000004.1, forward strand.
TCTTCGCTGTTATTGCCCAGTTCTTATATGTGGCAGCCCAGACTGGAACAAATTCATTTTTCATCAATTATGTGATCGATGCCATTCACGATTTGAAAACCCCGATTTCTAATATTATGGCCAATCTAGGTTCATTCGGTGAATTCTTCATGCCTAAAAACGACGAACAGGCAGCTTCCCTGATTCTTGCCTTTGGTGGAATGGGAGCTTTTTGGATAGGTCGGCTGACAGGTTCTTATTTGATGAAGTTCATCGCCCCACATCGTCTTTTGGGTTTTTACGCTATCATGAATGTCATCTTAAATATTTTGGTGTTCATGAATTTAGGTTGGGTTTCCGTGTTTGCACTGTTCTTGACCTACTTTTTCATGTCCATCATGTTCCCGACCATTTTCGCACTGGGGATCAACAATTTGGGTACACTCACCAAAAAAGGATCATCCTTCTTGGTTATGGCGGTAGCAGGTGGTGCATTCTGTCCGCCTTTGATGGGCCTGATTGCCGATCATAGTACAATGGCTACTGGATTTATTATTCCAGTCCTGTGCTATGTGGTGATAGCCGTGTTTGCTATTTGGGGAGTAGGTAAAGTGGAAGGTAAATTAGATATGTCAAATCCCGTTCATTAATAGAAGGTTAAATGAAGCAATCATATGTAATTGGCGTTGATTTTGGGACCGATTCTGCTAGGGCTCTGCTGGTCGATGCTTCCAATGGAAAAGTGCTAGGGTCTGCAACCTCCAGCTTTAGGAGGTGGAAAGAAGGACTGTACTGCGACTCTAAAAAGAGTCAATTCCGTCAACATCCATTGGATTATATTGAAAGCCTTGAAGCTTGTCTAAAGGGCTGTTTGGCAAATGTCCAAGATGAAATCAAGACTAATATAGTGGCCATATCCATCGACGCTACGGGTTCCACTCCAGTAGCCATTGATAGCAGTGGCCATCCTTTGGCGCTGACTTCGGAATTTTCCGAAAATCCTAATGCCATGTTTTTTCTGTGGAAGGACCATAGCTCCATCAAGGAGGTTGAAGAAATCAACCGAAAAGCGCAAGACTTTGAAATCAATTACCTCAGCTATTGTGGCGGAGCGTATTCCTCGGAATGGTTTTGGTCCAAATTGCTCCACTTAGCCAGGACTGACGAAGAGGTTTACAACGCTACCAATTCCTGGCTTGAGCAGAGTGATTGGTTGCCCTATCTTTTGACAGGTCAACAAGATGCGCAAAAAATAAAGAGGAATGTGTGTGCGGCCGGGCATAAGGCTTTATGGGCGCAAGAATTAGGGGGCTATCCACCGCTGGAATTCTTTAGCCACTTAGACCCTAAATTGGAAAGGATATACCAATCCATTAATAAAGAGGTATTTACCGCTGATGAGATTGTTGGAGTTCTGTCCGCAGATTGGGCAGATAAACTAGGGTTAAAGGATAGCGTTTTGATCTGCGTAGGAGCGATCGACGCGCATGTTGGAGCCATCGGAGCCCAAATCCAACCTGGATATATGTGCAAGGTCATGGGGACATCCACCTGTGATATGATGGTCATTGATAGAGAAGAATTACAAGATCGATTGGTCCAAGGGATCTGTGGACAGGTTCAAGGGTCAATCGTACCACACTATATAGGTCTGGAGGCCGGACAATCCGCTTTTGGGGATGTCTATAATTGGTTGAAAAACTTGCTGTTGTGGCCAATTAGGAACAGTCTGAAAAAAACTGCATTTCTGGGTAGTCAAGCCATTTCAGATTTAAGGGATGAACTTGAGCAAAATTTACTTTCAGAACTATCCGAATTGGCCAAGCAACAGCCTATCCGAGAAGATGATGAAATGGCCTTGGATTGGTTCAATGGAAGGAGGACCCCAGATGTAAACCCTTCACTGACTGCCGCCTTGTTCCATTTGGATTTGGGGACCAATCCTGTCCATATCTTTCAGGCTCTGGTCGAAGCAACCTGTTTTGGCTCCCGGGCGATCGTTGAACATGTGGAACGCCAAGGGGTCGCTATTCAAGGTGTCATTGGAATAGGGGGAATAGCCAAAAAATCGGATTATGTCATGCAAACCTTGGCAGATATCCTTCAAAGACCAATTATGGTCCATCGATCAGATGAAACCTGTGCTATGGGAGCTAGTATGCTGGCTGCAACTGCAGCAAAAATCTATCCTTCCTTGGCTGAGGCCATGGATAACATGGGAGCCGGATTTGAAAAAGAATATTCGCCCAATCCTGAAAAGAAGGATTTGTTTGACAAACGCTATGCTAAGTATTTGGCTTATGGTTCTATGCTAAATACCATACAATAACTGAAATGAGAATTCACTGGATTTACATATTTGTTGGTTTGTTAACTTGGCTGCATGCTATGGATCCTTCCATAGCGTATGGCCAAGGGATTCCAAAGTTGCTCCAGCCGTACATATCCAATCTGGAGTATTCCAAAATTGGAAATCAAAATCCTGAAATCAAGTATAAAAAAATCGATAAACAGACTTTTAGGCTTGAATTCACCTGGGAAATAAAAGCCGATACAAGCTTAGATAGGCTCTATGTCGCTGTAAAGCCTGAATTTAAGCCTAGTTTTCATTGGGCACCTCATCTGACTCCTACAGATAACCATATCATCACCCAACATGTTTTTCGTTCGGCGGCCTTGATTGTTCAGGATAGCCAAAAGTCTTTGGCCATCATTCCGGATGTGTCGCTGTTAACATCAAAACCTACAGTTCCTTGGTATCTAGATCTTGATGCCGATGAGAACCTCATGACCTTAGGCCAGGCAAATTCTAAGATTACCGATCATGTGCTTTATGAAAAAGAAGAAAAGACAGATTTTCCAGCAGGAACCTATCGTCTGGCTTTTTACGTAAAATTCTCTTCAGATCCAGCTAGCATTGATAATCCGTTTGCCGGTATAAATCAGTTTATGTGGCAGCAATGGGGTAAGAAACTCTATCAAAATGGGGAGCCTTTCGATAATAACAATCTCGATGCTTATGTAGACTATACCTATCAATGGGCCTTCAAATATTGGCGAGACGCTGTATGGCAGGAATTTGACCTGAATGGCAAAAGAGTAGGAGCTCCCACCTTTATTGTAAATGTTACCCAAAGCCCTAATTATCCAGGTGAAGTCAACGAAAGGGAGTTTAGGTCCATTTGGAACCAAGCTTGGTTCAATTCCTTACGCTCTGCATCTGGCTTATTTCGCTATGCAAAGCGGAAAAACATAGATTCGCTGATACGCTATGCGAATATGACCAAGGAATTGACGCTTTCCTTTCCGCAGAGAAATGGTTTTTTCCCGGGATTGATCGCCACAGAAATGAAGGAAGTAGAAGTCGAGGGAAAAAAATATTGGCGCTCGGCAGGCTGGAATACCCATTTCTTCGGCAACTCAAACCGTAATCCCTATACCTGGAATGCAAAAGAATCTCCTTACCATATTCTGGATATGAGCTATACGGCTCTATTGATGCTGGATTGGTATTCTGAGTTGGAAAAAGATCCCCGATTATTGGATTATGCCATTCGATATGCCGATGCATTGGTCAACATACAACTCCCTGATGGCTATTTTCCAGCATGGCTAGATCTAAATCAGCAGAAAGATATGGAGCTGTTGAGCAAATCTCCAGAATCTGCCATGTCCGTAAGTTTTTTGCTGAGATTATATCAGATAAGCAAAGTTGAAAAATATAAAGCATCCGCTTTAAAAGCCCTTGATGTAATCGTAAAGGAAATTGTTCCAGTCGGACGCTGGGAAGATTTTGAAACCTATTGGTCCTGTAGCCGATTTGGACATGACAGTTTAGTGGATCGGAAAATTGCTAGGAATAATATGTACAAGCAAAATACCCTGAGCATGTATTATACGGCCCAGGCAGCCATGGAAGCCTATAAGGTTACAGCGGACCAAGCTTATTTACAAAAAGGAAAAAGGGTGCTGGATGAACTGTTAATGTGGCAAGCTGTTTGGCAACCATCCTTTATCTATATACATGCCCTGGGCGGTTTTGGAGTCATGAATGCAGATGCGGAATGGAATGATTCCAGGCAGAGCTTATTTGCTGAACTGATCATGCAATATGGAAAAGAATTAGGTCGGAAAGATTATATGCAACGGGGCATTGCTGCCTTAAAGGCGTCCTTTGTCATGATGTATGCTCCCGAGAATCAAGAAACCAAGGAACAATGGCAAAAACGCTGGCCATTTCTGAGGAAACAGGATTACGGCTTTATGATGGAAAACTATGGGCATGATGGCCATACCGATTCCAACGGAATTGGAATTGGAGAATTTACTATCTATGATTGGGGGAACGGAGCAGCCTCGGAAGCAGTTAATCGTGTCATCGATCATTGGGGTGAAAATGTCTTTGCAAAATGGTAATGCAAGGTTAGTTATGAATTAATAATAATATATTTACAAAATGGTAAAAAAGGTATCATTAAAGGATATTGCTCAGAAAATTGGCGTTTCTACCGCATTAGTTTCTTATGTGTTAAGTGGTAATGAAGAAAAGGGCAGAGTAGGGAAGGATACTGCAGAAAAGATCAGACAGGCTGCCAAAGAACTGAATTATCAGCCCAACCATATCGCCAAAAGTTTAAAAACGGGTAAAACCAATACCATCGGACTAATTGTTGCAGATATTTCAAATCCTTTCTTTGCTTCGATCGCACGAGGAATAGAAGATGAGTCTGGACATTTTGGTCTGACCACCATAATAGGTAGTTCCGATGAAAGTACGGAGAAATTGAAAAACCTAGTCGATGTTTTTATTAAAAGGCAAGTCGATGGTTTTATCATCTCTCCACCGGATCACTCCGAAGAAACCATCGAATATATTATTTCTTTGGGCATTCCCATCTGTTTGATCGATAGGCATTTTGATCATGTCAATTCCAGCTATGTCATCACAGATAATAAAGAGTCCATGCAGACCGCGGTGGGCCATCTCATTGAAATGGGGTACAAGAACCTGGCTTTTGTTGCCTACAAGAGTAGCCTACAGCATATGAAAGACCGTGAACAAGGTTTCTTGAATGCCAGCTCTGCAATCCAATCCAGATTGTATAAAATTAATTTCAGTAAGCAACAGCAAGAATTAGGGCAAGTCCTAGAGGAGATTTTGAACGATCAGAAAGCTGATGCCATTGTTTTTGCCACCAATACCCTTTCGGTTGCGGGATTAAAATACCTCACCCAAAAAGAGATCCAGATCCCAAAGGACTTAAATGTAATGTGCTTTGACTTTAGTGAGGTATATGATTTCTTTTATCATCCCATAATCCATGTTAAACAGCCTATTGAGCAGTTAGCAAAGGAAAGTGTCATTGCCTTAACCCAGCAGATGAAAGATAATACCATTCAGAAAAAGGTGTTGAATTCTGAATTGGTTGCAAAGAAGAGGGGTTAATGATTTATTGAAATAATTTCCAGAACATCAAGCCACAGTAAACTGCCGCCAATCCAAGGACAACGCTAAGGCCAATGTATAGGAAGGCCTGCGACGTCTGTTGGTTTTGGATAAGATTGATGTTTTCTGCCGCAAAGGTAGAGAAGGTCGTGTAACCACCACAAAAGCCTGTTACCAGTAACAGTTTCCATTCATTGCTCAAGCCTTGGTTTTTGGCAAAATAACCCAATAATAGCCCAATCAGCAGACAGCCTAAGAGGTTCACGATTAAAGTGCCAAGCGGAATCTGGCTGGGATAATTTTTGCTGATGAACTGACCGCTGTAATACCTTAGTACACTTCCGACAGCTCCACCTGCAGCAATAATGAATGCCTCTCTGATCATGAATAATAACTAATGTTGATTTATTTTTTTCGAATTTAATGAATTCCTTTACAAGTTCCGAATGGATCGATATTCAATAAAACCGAGCGAAAGGTATGAAAATGAATGAAATATGATTGATGTCAGAAAATTGTTGCGTAAATAATGTTATAAAAATTCAAAAAATACCCTGCGATTGTAAAAAAATGATATTTTTGTTATAACTAAATTATGAATATCATTATCCCCAAACAACAATAACCGGTTGGATTGGGACAAAAATTAGGAATGTATGGAAGCTTTAAAGACTATGGAAGCAAGGTATCCAATTGAGTTTACTGTGCCTGCTTTTGGAGCTGGTTCGTTTTATATTCAAGAAGACCTTAGGGAGGAATTCTATACCCACTATCATAGGCATAAGGAAATTCAAATTTCCTATATCCTAAAAGGTAGGGGTTCGGTCGTTATCGGAAACTTAATACAGCCTTTTTTTGAAAATGAAATCTATATCTTAAAGGCCAACGACCCCCATATCTTTATTAAAGAAGGAGCTGAAAATGACCAGATCCATGTAGTCCATATTTTTGTTGCCTTCGACAAGATGCAGTCCTTCTTCAATATGCAGGAGCTGCATCGGATCAGGGATATCTTTACAACCTTGGATTCCAGTAAAAAGTTGTTGCAGAAATATAGCCTGCCAGTGAGGTCCATCTTTCAATCATTACTGCGAGAGGAGGGTCTGCCTAAACTCATGCGCGTATTGGAGGTCTTCGAATACCTGATCGCCAATGAAAAGGAAATGATCTCCCTGTATTCCGGACTTCCTGAATCAAACTTCAATGATAAAGTCGGGGTCCGTATCAATGAAGTCCTGCGATATTCCCTAGAAAACTATAACAGGGAAATCAGTATCGATGCGGTTGCCAAACTCATCCACATGACCCCATCCGCATTCTGTAAGTATTTTAAAAAGCATACCATGAAAACCTATGTAACCTTTTTAAATGAAATCCGAATCGAAAAAGCCTGCCAATTGCTCATCAACAAGTCCACAGAAAATATTTCCGAAGTCGCCTACCAATGCGGATTTAATACCGTCGTCCATTTTAATCGTGTATTTAAACATATCCTCCATAGCTCACCCTCTGAGTTTATCCATCGACATGCGGTGAATAATATGGCGAATTAAGGAGGGGATTTGAGATGGGAGATATGAGAAGTGAGACAGTGAATTTTCCGAAAGGGTAATTTTTTAGTCATTCTGAAGTTTATCCGAAGAATCTCGGAGTAATACAAACAAAGATTGAATTGACGTAAGGGCACTCCATCTTCGATGGAGAATGAAAGAAACTGTTGGAGGAGAGCCGGACAGATTCCTCACTGATCGGTCAGAATCAAAATATGCTAATGAAGGATTCAGAGTGAAGCGAAGAATCAATTTTTGTTTTTTCTTGGGGATGCAATAATTCCGAAATCGGAAGATGAGGAAACTATTTTCTGGGGATTAATTTCCGCTTTAGAGGATTTATAGAAAAATATTTCATCCCTGCTAAGGGTTGTGTATCCCAAAGATATCCTTTGACCTATTCCAGTCCAATCCTCCCATCCAGTACCCTGAGCGGCGTCTAATGGCATCCTGATTCAACAACGGGCGTTTGCAAAACGCCCCTACAGTATTGGGGTCTTTCCAACGACACAATAGCAAGATGTTCCTGGTCTATCCTCACATCCATTTAATCCTGATTCCTGCTCAGTTCCTGGCCCATCCTCCCATCCCTTAAATCCTGGTTCTTGCCCAGTTCCTGGCCCATCCTCCCATCCCTTAAATCCTGGTTCTTGCCCAGTTCCTGGCCCATCCTCCCATCCCTTTAATCCTGGTTCAAAATATTTACCCAATCGCCTCTACATTCACTTCAGCACACAGCTCTCTGATCTCTTATCTACTCCAAATTTGGAATTTGGCTCAAAATTTGTTATATTACTAGCAAACAATAAAAGAAAGGTAAATAATATGATTAAAAAAGAAAGAAGTAAAAAAGAAAAAATGATCCAGAACCCATTCTCATTCTATGTAACGAATGTAGGGTTTATCGGAAACCAACCAAGCCCACAAAATAGAAGTGTTAACAAGAAAAGTTAACCCTTCTACAAAACCAAAACAAATTAAATTAGGCGTGCTTTTTGAGAAAAAAGCATTTTGTGTTTCTAGCGGGTTCGTTTTCTCCCGGCCCTAAATCCCCAGCCTCACTTCCGAATTAAAAATTGAAACTGGCCGTCCTTTTAGGATTGTCTAGTTTGGTGCTTTTTTTAACATTATTGACCTTGATATGCATAATGTTCGACTGATTCTTGAAATCCTGGAAAAGAAGCTGGTTGACAATATCCAATTTGCTGATCGAATTAACATCGCTGACTTCAAAATAGCACCAAGCAACATCCTCCTCAATCTCATAGCCCACATACTGTAAGTTTCGAGGATGATTATTGATATTGATCTTGAAATTTTGTCGGATGTATTTCGAAATGGCAGAATCTGCCGCAGCTTTGTTTTTGGGATGGATTACATCGATATGCTGGCCTAATTGGTTTTTCAAGGCTACTTCCAGATCATCATAAAACAATCTGCAGGATACCTCAATACGTTTTTTGCTTGGGTTGAAGTCTACTGAACTAATGCTAACATAAAAAGGATGCGCAAAAGCAATAAATGCCGTAAATATTCCAACAAGCAGCAATCCTAGTCTTAATTTCTTCCAATCCATTCTATTGATTTTTTGCAACAATTATGTGCAAATCTGCCTAAAATTAGTAAATCCGTTTGTCTATGTTAAAATAATATTAATTTTGCTATGTTATTATTACAAGACCTAATTAATGAGCGATTTCTCTATCTATTTTCAGCTTGGTTGGCAGCATATCTTGGACCTGACGGGTTATGACCATATTCTTTTTGTTCTCGTTTTATGTTGCAGTTATACGCTAAAAGATTGGAAGAAAATTCTTTGGCTGGTAACCGCATTTACGGTCGGCCATTCCATCACCTTGGCATTGGCAGCATTTAAGATCGTCAGGGTAGATACCGCCTGGGTGGAATTCTTGATTCCGGTGACCATTTTGGCCACTGCATTCTATAATTTGCCCAAAAGAAGAAAGCAGCGGAGCCCATATGTCCTTTATGCGATGACCCTATTCTTTGGACTGATCCACGGTCTTGGATTTTCAAATTACCTGCAATCGTTGTTGGGACAGGAAGCAAATATTGTACTGCCACTGCTGTCCTTCAATATAGGTTTGGAGTTTGGACAACTTATCATTGTCTTTTTTGTTATTCTGCTTTCGGAGTTGATGCTCAAGATTTTTGCGGTCAGCAACCGTGATTGGAGCTTCTTCCTCTCATCGGCCGTTATCGGAATCTCCTTTATTATGGCACTCGAACGTATTCCATTATGAAATTATATTCATCAATAATCAAAACCATCTGCCTTGCCCTTGTAGGTTCGGCAGGCATATATGCTGCCCAAGCGCAGATGCAGCATAACCCAGGTTCCAACCATGGGAACAAGTTTGAGCAACTGGGTAACCTGTTGACGGATCCAAATATCTTTCGAACGGCATCTGGTGCACCAGGGGCAATGTATTGGCAGCAGAAAGCCGATTATGTCATTGATGTAGAGATCGATGATGTCAATCGCGTGCTGAAAGGGTCTGAAACCATTACCTACACCAACAATTCTCCAGATCCATTGACCTATCTTTGGATTCAGCTAGATGAAAACGAGCATGCGGACAATGCCGAAAGTAAACGGTTTGACCAAAGTAGCTTAAGGGAGAAAATGTCAATAGGCGAACTGAAATCATTGGTTCCAGAGAAAAAAGGTTTTGGAGTCAATATCCATAAGGTGACCGATGGAGCCAATAAAGCGCTAAAATATACCATCAACTATACCATGATGCGTATTGATCTTCCCACAGTGTTGAAGCCTGGCGCTAAATTCGTGCTGAAGATTGATTGGGATTATAAGATCTCTGATCGTATGGTCGAAGGTGGTCGTGGTGGATTTGAGCATTTTGCTAAAGATGATAATAACCTATACACTATAGCACAATGGTTTCCACGTATGGCGGTCTATTCCGATTTTCAGGGATGGCAAAACAAACAGTTTACCGGAAGAGGGGAATTTGCGTTAGTTTTTGGTGACTATCAAGTAAATATCACGGTTCCAGCGGACCATGTGGTAGGAGCGACAGGAGAATGCCAAAACTATGCACAAGTATTGACCTCGACGCAATTGGCTAGATGGAAGCAGGCTCAGCAATCGAAAGAACCCGTTGAGATCGTTACATTAGAGGATGCTAACAAAGCCATTCAACAGAAATCCAGTGCCAAGAAAACTTGGGTTTATGAAGCCAAGAACGTTCGCGATTTTGCCTTTGTTACCTCTCGTCGCTTGATCTGGGATGCTTTGCGTGTGAATGAAGGTGTTCCGGGAAATCAACCAATGGCCATGTCCTATTATGGTCCTGAGGCTTACCCATTGTACCGTAAATATTCCACCAAAGTTGTTGCCCATACCTTAAAGACATATTCTAAATTCTCCATTCCATATCCTTATCCCGTAGCTATCTCTGTGGAAGCAGCAAATGGTATGGAATATCCGATGATCTGCTTCAATTATGGCCGTGCCGATGAGGATGGTACCTATACTGAAGCCGTAAAATATGGCATGATCGGTGTGATTATCCACGAAGTTGGACATAACTTCTTTCCAATGATCGTCAATTCGGATGAGCGCCAATGGACTTGGATGGATGAAGGACTGAATACGTTCCTTCAATATTTGACGGAACAAGAATGGGACAAGGATTTTCCTTCCCGTCGTGGACCGGCCTACAAGATCGTGGATTACATGAAGCTTCCAAAAGATCAGTTGGAACCTATCATGACCAATTCTGAAAATATCGTTCAATTTGGACCTAATGCATACGCTAAACCAGCGACAGCTCTAAATATATTGAGAGAAACAGTAATGGGGCGTGAGCTCTTTGACTATGCCTTTAAGGAATATGCAAGACGATGGGAGTTCAAGCACCCTACTCCGGCCGACTTCTTCCGGACCATGGAAGATGCTTCTGCCGTAGACCTTGATTGGTTCTGGAGAGGTTGGTTCTTTGGAACTGATCCGGTTGAGATTTCCTTAGATAATGTGACGCAATATAGAATGAGTGGAGCAGACCCTAAGAAAACGCAACAGGAGAAAAAAGAAGCATTTGATAAAGACCTGAACAGTATTACGCGTCAGCGAAACATGGAAGAGAATATGGCTTTCTTGGTCGATAAGGATACCTCTCTTCTGGATTTCTATAATAAATGGGATCGTTTTGCCGTGAAGCCAGCCGATGAAACCAGCTACCAAGATTTCTATAATAAGCTAACTGATAAAGAAAAAGATATCTTCAATGGTAAGACTACATTCTATGAGTTGAACTTCAGGAACAATGGTGGATTGGTCATGCCATTGATCATCGAATGGACCTTTACCGATGGAAGCAAAGAGATCGATCAAGTCCCTGCTTATATCTGGAGAATGGATGAAAATGAAGCAACGAAAGTATTTGCAAAGAGCAAGCAAGTTGCCTCCATTCAATTGGATCCGTATCGTGAAACTGCGGATATAGATGAGTCCAACAATGCATGGCCTAGAACTTCTCAACCTTCCAGGTTTGAGTTGTACCAGCAGAATGGACGGGCAGCTCGCGGTCAATCGGCCGAGAGCAATCCGATGAAGGAAGCTAAAAAGCAAAATAATAGATAGGTAATACTAAACTAAAAATATAAGGGGCAGTTCAAATTTTGAGCTGCCCTTGTGTTTTATTCTACAATTTTTTGACTATTTTATCCTGGTTTTGCTTTGGTCTTATTCGGGACACATTCCGAATTTTCCGAATATGGCTCGAACAAGGGTAAAGCTTGGTCAAGAGCTCGTGGTCTATGAACGCTTGATCTGGGAAAATTTCAGATGAGAGACAAGAGGGTTTAGATATCCTAAAACTATGGTCTGTCTGACTTCAGCCTGCTGAATACCAGAAGATCCCTAAATTGGAAATTGCCCATCCATTCCCCATTCCTTTTGGTTCCTTCCAGTTTAAAGCCTAGTCTTTTGGGAATATTGATGCTTTTTTCATTGCCTATGGCGCAGCAGATCTGTATGCGTTCTAATTTAAGCTCTTCAAAAAGCTCCTGGATCAGGGCTTCCACCGAGCGGGTCATGATCCCCTGGTTTTGGAAATCTTGGGATAGCCAATAGCCAATTTCCGTGTTTTTGTTCAATAAATCGGTTTCCTTGGTGCCGATCAAGCCAATCATTCGGTCATCGAAACAGATCTTATAGACATAGTCTTTTTTAAGCTTTCGGCTCAGCATTGCCATTTCAACAAAGCCCTTGCTGTCTTCTACTCTGTTGGTAAATTGGACGAAAGGGAGCCATTCTCCAAGATATTCCCTTTGGCTATTGATGATGTTGTACATTCGAATGGCATCACTCTCGACGATTGCTTTCAAGCTGATTTGAGGATCTATTTCGATGATTCTTTTCATGTTTGGGTCTTAGTCAGTATTTCTCTTAATGCAGCGGAAACTCGTTCTTGGTCTTTTTCGGAATTCAGATCTAGTCCGCAGAAGGTGCTTCCATTTGTTTTGGCGTGAAGAGCTAGGTAATATAAGCCTGCAGTTTGCAAGGCAAGGATGGCGCAGGTGTCGACATCGGAATTAGGGTGGCCCTTTTCGTATTTACGGATGAGTTCCGCGCCAATTTCTTCACGGCTATCTGCTAGTTTACGGAGGATTTCCTTGTTTTCAGAAAGCTCCCACTGCAGGATTCGCTGTAAGATCTCGTCGTTAAGAACAGCATTGAACTGTCCTTGCAAGAGAGCAAACATTTCATCATCCTGAATGATCTCCTGGCTCAATAATCGGGAAATAGTGGATTTGGCCTTGGTTTTCCAATAATCCCTCTTTTCGATGTATAGCTCCACCAAGTTGTCCAAGTTGTCAAAATAAGTATAGATCAATTTACGGTCGACTTTTGCTTCTGTGGCAATATTTGCAATGGTCAACCCAGGGTAACCATGTTTTTTTAAGACTTTTCCGACGGCATTGACGATTCTGTTCATCGTTCTTGCCTTTTCACGTACGGGTCCAGAGGTGATTTTTCTGGACTTCTGCTCAGGATTCGGAGCTTTTTTCATATCTGTTTAAAATAGTAGGATAAATTTAAGCATTATTCACAGCATAGGGAATAAAGTGAGTAATATCATTATTTATCAGGTTGCTTCTGCGGCTCTGTATCTTCCCTTATGATTTGGGCTTTGGCATATTGATTTAACGCTTTGTAGTGCCTATAAAGTATTCTCTTTTCTAGGCTTTTTGGGGCCAATACCTTAACACATTCCCCGAATCCCAATATCTCTCGCTCCAGCTCAAGATTCAGTATCACGTCTATCCGTATGGTAATGGAACCATCATCATGCCTTTTTTGGATCTGTTGGGAGCTGTGCAAAGGTTTGGTCTCTACATAGGGTGCATTGGCGGCGTTTACCTGTAGGATGACTTTCTGACCACGCTCCTTGGCAGACTTGGTAACACCTATGGTATCTGAAAAGTATCGATCGAAATCAACACCTTCATAAGGTTGAAACCCATTTTTGGCCATCATGTCAATTTCAGCCATCCGGTCCAGTGCCAAAGTAGTTAAGCTTGAATGGTGCTTTTTACAACAGATTAGAAACCATCGGTTTCTATACTCCTTTAAAAGATAGGGGCTGTATACTTCAACTGTGGGCTGTTTTGACTTGAAGGATTTGTATTTGATCAAAACAGGGTTTTCGTCCTTTATGGCTTGATAGAGTGGGGTAATCCATTTCAATCCCTTTAATAAAGGATTGGCTTCAAGCTGTACAATGGACTTGCCTTCTCCCTTAGAAGCGTACATCTGGCTCTCTAAACGGATAATCATATCGCTCATTTCCTCAAAAAATGTAAAGCCATTCAAATGTTTCAGGACATCGACGGCTTCTTTCATTTTTTCCATGTCCATGGAGGAAATAGGAGAGTTGCTAATGCTGTAATTCGGGTCATCGTAGCTATAATATCGACGGTCCTTCACAACTATAGGAGCATTATATCCGAGTTTATTGCTTCGCATCAACTGTATATCGCCTTGAATTGTCCTTTTACTGACACCACTATTGATCCCTTCCAACTCGTAAAGTGCATCCGAGACCTTTTCTATCAAGTCCTCCAAGGTCCATTTCCTATGGGTTTGTTGAAGGCATTGGTCGATGATTTTGTATCGAATAAGAGCAAGTTTGTTTGTAGACATGGATTTCCTTTCCTTTTTGAATAAAATAAAGATAGATAATTTAACATTACTACGCAAAGTATTTGCGTAGTAATGTCTTTTTGTAAATATGTTATAAAAATGTTGTTAAATTAATTAATTGATACACAGTATAATAAATGTATATTATTAAAATAATTTGAATAAAATTTTACTACGCATAAGTGTTGCGTAGTGCTGTATGCACCTTTGTAATGTCGGGTATGACAAATGTTCTTTGATTAAACAAGCGATAAGCTTTTTATACGATATATGTCCAACAGGATATATAATCTGTAGAGATCAAATCGTAATCCTGGTGTCCTGTTTCTGTATGGCAGGCTAGTGCTTTTCCAGTAGGATGAAGTATACTGATTATGAGATGGGTCTATAGATTAATTGTTTGCAGTGCAGGTTCGAATCCTGCTCCTGGTTTCCAGGATAATTCAAATGGTTAGAATAACAAACCCATGGTTGAAATAGGACCATAAACATCCTCACACGATGCATTTCCGTGGTAAAACACGATGGACGAGTTTAGGTCTTCTCTAAAAAGATCAAAAGCTTATTGCCAATGGTTCGGTTAAAGGCATGTTCATGCCAATAACAGTCGGAAAGGATCTTTGCAACTTTTTGCTAGACCTAGACCAAAGGCAAATTGTTCCTGAACTACCGGAAGACCTGTTCTCCCAGTGTGGAAAGGGCAAGGTCGCTGGATGGTCTAGGACTACCCTAGAGTTCCGTTCCGGACCGATGAACGATTGGCAATAGCTTTTTAGGATTAAATGAATGAGTGAAATAATTAAATAGAAAAACAATGAAAAAGGTATTAATTAACAGAAACGAAGTAGGATTGATCATCAAAAACAATGCTGTAAAAAGGGTTGTGACTGAAGGAAAATACTGGTTAGGCTTTGGGGAATCCCTTGAGCGCCATGATATGGCGAAACCATTTCAGGTTGCTTATCATCTAGATGTTTTGTTGACTGTACCTGGATTTTTAGAATTGGTTGAAATCGTTGAGGTCTTGGACAATGAAATCGCTTTGATGTTCAAGAACAAGAACCTTGTAGGCTTGTTGAATGCGGGAAGACATGTCTTCTGGAAAGGATTGGAGGATTTGGAATTCCAAATTGAAAATATGGATACCTTGGAGGTACCTTCATCCATCAACAAGGCTTATTTAAGGAAAGACTTGTTCAAATCTTATGTGAGCAGATATCAGATTGAAGAATTTCAAGGAGCATTGCTTTTTGTAAATGGAAAATTTGAAAGAGAATTGTTGGCTGGGGAATACTTCTTTTGGAAAAACGCTGATGCCATTCAGGTGGCCATCGTGGACAAAAGAGCTATGTATATGGAGATTCCAGGTCAGGAAATCTTGACTAAGGACAAAGTACAGATACGATTGAATATTGGTTTCCAATATCAAGTAAAAGATATCAAGATGGCCTTGTTGGAAAACCAATCCTTTGATAATCATTTATATGTTTTGATGCAAATGATCGTAAGAACGTATGTATCTGACCAAACATTCGATGGATTATTGGAAAATAAGGATGCGATCGCAAAGGTGATCTTGGAAGAAGCGAAGAGGTCGGTTCAGCGATTGGGAATTGAATTGATTTCCATGGGTATCAAGGATATTATCCTTCCGGGAGAAATCAAGGATATCATGAACCAAGTGTTGGTCGCTGAGAAGAAAGCTCAGGCGAATATCATTACCAGAAGGGAAGAAACGGCCTCGACAAGGAGCTTGCTGAATACCGCGAAGCTTTTGGAAGAGAATGCGATGTTGTTCCGGTTAAAGGAAATGGAATACGTGGAGAAGATTGCGGACAAGATCAATACGATTTCTGTTTCTGGAAACGGACAGATCGTAGATCAATTGAAACAATTGTTCTTAAATAAATAGGAAGTCCTGCAGGGTAATAAGGCCCTGCAGATTTATTAAATGGTCATTATTTGTTAAATTAATGAAAGATGGAAAATAAGAGAATTAATGGCAATGATTTGATTGCCTTAGGATATAAAGAGAATTTGGCTATTGGGGTTGCTTTGAAGATCAACAAGAAGCGATTGGGTTTTAGCAAAGAGGAAATGTTGACGAAATTTAAAGCTGTTTTGGATGATCCAAAAGCTTTTGCTGAAGATCCCGTGTTTTCACCGCTCTCATTTGCCTTGTTGAATATAGAGGAATTGGGAAAATACAATATCCCCTTGAAGACTGAAGAGTTGCCATACGAGGTGTATGGCGCTGAGCAAATTGAGGATGGGGCAAAGAGCCAAATGAAAACGGCGATGAAACTGCCGGTAACGGTTGCCGGTGCCTTGATGCCTGATGCACACCAAGGCTATGGATTGCCTATTGGTGGGGTATTGGGAACGAAAAATGCAATCATTCCTTATGCTGTTGGGGTCGATATCGGTTGCCGTATGGCGCTCTCCATATTTGACCTTCCGGCCAGTTATGTGGATACCCATCGGGACGAGCTGAAAAAGATCTTGATGAAAACCACGCGCTTTGGTGCGGGGAACGGTTTCTTGAAAGATGAACGTCTTGACCACGAGGTGTTGGAGAACGATCAGTTTGATGCCAATCCTTTTGTGAAGCAATTAAAAGATAAGGCTTGGACACAGTTAGGATCTTCAGGTGGTGGAAACCACTTTGTGGAGTTTGGCATCATGGAATTTAATGAAGAGGATAAAGAATTAGGGGTTCCTCAAGGACAGTACTTGGCTCTATTGACGCATTCTGGCTCTCGTGGATTGGGGGCAATGATCGCCAATCACTATACCAAAATGGCTATGCAGTTCTGTCAATTGCCGCATGAGGCCAAGCATTTGGCTTATTTCGACTTAGATTCTGCTGAAGGCCAAGAATATTGGTTAGCCATGAACCTAGCGGGGGACTATGCCTCAGCCTGCCATGAAGTGATCCATGAAAAGGTGCTCTCTGAATTGGGTGCTGAGCGATTGACGAAGGTGGAAAATCACCATAACTTTGCTTGGAAAGAGATGTGGAAAGGAGAGGAGCTGATCGTGCACCGTAAGGGCGCAACTCCAGCGGCAAAAGGGGTGATGGGAATCATTCCGGGATCGATGGCTGCACCAGGATTTCTGGTGCGTGGAAAAGGGGCTGAGGGAGCGATCAATTCGGCTTCGCATGGTGCAGGACGATTGATGAGCCGTACCCAAGCGATAAAGACCTTGTCACGAAAAGAGCTTAATCAGCGGTTGGAAGATCTAGGGATAACCTTGATCGGAGCGGATTTGGACGAAGCGCCAATGGCCTATAAGAATATCCATGAGGTCATGGATGCCCAAAAGGAATTGCTGGATGTGGTTGCATCCTTCCATCCAAAGGTGGTCCGCATGGCTGACGATGGTTCAAGGGAAGATTAAGCATGGAGGTATTGGCTTTTTGTTCGGTTCTTTGACCTTAATATTGCCTTTTAATAAAAAGGGATAAGGTTAGGCAGGATTTTTACCTGCCATCTTATCCTTTAGTAATTGTCACACTAATTACTCTCTTTAATATCTTAACTGGTTGAAGTTCCAGTTTTTGCCATCGATGATGGTCAACTGGTTTACAGGGACATTAAGTCCCAGAATAACTTTCAGGGTCAACATGGCCATCATGGTTCCAGTGATTCCCGCCAAAGCTCCCAGAACCCCAAATTGGTCACAGTTCTGTACATCCTCTGGATTAGGGGGACTTGGAAATATATCCCCTAGGTTCTTGCTGCCCTCATAATTGAATACAGCCACTTGACCCTCAAAGGAAAATATGCTTCCATAAACGAGTGTTTTTCCCATTTTGATACAGTGGTCATTAACCAAGTATCTCGTTTCAAAATTATCTGAACCATCTACGATGATGTCGTATCCCGAAAATACAGCCGCAATGTTTTCCTTATTTAGTTTCTGGTCGATGGGCTCGAAAGAAATTCCTGAATTGAATTGGCGTACAAAAGAATGTGCACTTTCGACCTTTGGCCTTCCAATAAAGCTTTCTTGGTGTATCACCTGTCGGTTTAAGTTATGGATTTCAAGTATATCAAAGTCGATTGCAGCCAATTTCCCAACGCCTGCTGCTGCAAGGTATTGAATGACAGGGGATCCTAATCCGCCTGCACCGATCACCAGAACCCTTGAGTTTCCAATCTTGCGCTGGCCTTCAATGGATACTTCTTCCATGAAGATCTGTCGGCTATAGCGACTGAATTCTTTATCCATGGTTGCTGTTTGAGTTGCTGAATTGTTCAGAAAAACAGGAGTCCCAATCTTTCATGATAGGGTCATAGCCCTTGGCCTTTATACTGTTCTTTATTTCTTCCATACTTCGTTCATCGGAAATTTCAAACTGCTCCAGAGATTGCGGGTCCACGACATATCCACCAGGATTGGTTTTTGAGGCAGCACTCATGGTTGTTGCTCCCAATGCGATGATATGGTTCCTGAAGTTTTCACTTTCTCGCGTAGAGATTGAAATCTCCAGATCCGGATTCCAGATCCTATAGGCGCAGATCAATTGCAACAAGTGACGGTCCTCCATAATGAAGTTGGGTTCAATTATGCCCTCCGCGGGTCGCAATCGTGGAAATGAAACGGAATATTTGGTTTTCCAATATCGCTGTTGTAGGTAATTCAGATGAACCGCATTGAAGAAGCTGTCAATCCGCCAATCCTCTAGGCCTAATAGAACGCCTAGACCTATTTTATGGATTCCGGCAGAGCCTATGCGATCTGGTGTTTCTAATCGGAATTTGAAATTGGACTTTTTGCCTTTCGGGTGGTATATTTTATAGACTTCCTCGTGATAGGTTTCTTGATAGACCAACACTGAATGTACTCCTGCCTGATGGAGCATGGCATACTCTTCCTGGGAGAGTGGCTGTACCTCAATGGAGATATTTGAAAAAAAGGGTTTCAAGAGACTGATGGCGTTCAGGAAATATTGGATTTCTACGGTCTTATTGGCCTCTCCCGAAACCAATAGGACATGATTGATCCCCATCTCTTTTAAAGCCATGGCTTCCAAGATGATTTCAGCATTGCTCAAGGTCCTTCGTTTTATTTTGTTGTCCATACTGAAGCCACAGTAGGTACAGATGTTCTGGCATTCATTGCTCAGGTACAAAGGGGCATACAGTTGTATGGTCTTGCCAAAACGCTGTTGGGTCAACTGGCTGCTTAGTTGTGCCATTGGTTCCAAATAAAGTTCTGCAGCAGGTGAGATTAGGTTCAGAAAGTCCATGATAGACTTCTTAGGCCGAATCAGGGATGCTTCAACATCGGAGGTTTTGCAATTCTGTATTTTGTTTTGTATTTCTTTCCAGTCGTATTGGTTTAAGGTTTCTTTGATGTCCATCCTGTTATTGATCCATTAAAAAACTAGTTAGTGGAGAAGATGGATTGGCATTGAAGCTCTTGCTTGCTAATCCAGATTCATAAGCCATCCTTCCTGAAATCACGGCCAGCTTGAAAGCTTCGGCCATTTTAATAGGGTCCGAGGCCGTGGCAATTGCAGTGTTCACCAATACGGCATCTGCTCCAATTTCCATGGCTTGGGCAGCATCAGAGGGGGTTCCAATGCCCGCATCGACTACTACCGGTACCTGACTCTGTTCAATGATGATCTCCAAAAAGTCTATGGTCTTTAATCCCTTGTTGCTTCCTATTGGAGAACCTAATGGCATAACAACTGCCGTACCGGCATCCTCCAGTTTTTTACATAAAACAGGGTCAGCATGAATATAGGGCATGATGATAAAACCCTGCTTGGCTAACGCCTCGGTAGCTATTAAAGTTTCGATGGGGTCAGGCATCAAATATCGAGGGTCAGGATGGATTTCAAGTTTGATCCAATTGGTTTCAAAAGCTTCTCTTGCAAGTTGGGCTGCAAAAATTGCTTCTTTTGCATTCCTAGCTCCCGAAGTATTGGGAAGCAAGGCCACATTGGGTAATGACAAGGAATTCAGCAAGGTATCCTCGGCAGATTGGTGATCCACTCTTTTTAACGCTAAGGTGACCAATTCGGTTTGAGAAACTAAAATAGCTTCCTCCATTTGGGAAAGGTTTCCAAATTTTCCAGAACCTAAGAAAAGTCTGGATTGAAATGTTTTATCGGCTATTTTCAACATAATCTTCTGTGTAAAATTGATTCATTCTTGAAGTTGCAGAAGGGTCATTTTGAATCAAGCTTGATATAGCCACGCCATAAATCCCTGCTTGCAACAATTCGGTTAAGTCCTGTTCTTTTATCCCTCCAATGGCATAAATTGGAGGGTATTGTACCTTTTCATTTTTTAGTCTTTGGATGATTTCCTGGTATCCTGAAAATCCTAGAACTGGACTCAGTTTCTGTTTGGTTGAGGTGAACCGTAATGGTCCAAGACCAATGTAATCGCATTCTTCCTGAATTCTTTGAAGTACATCCTGGAAGCTGTTTGCTGTCCCTCCAATAATTTTTTCATTGCCTAAGACAGCTCTAGCACTTAAAATAGATTCATCCTGCAACCCTAAATGGATTCCATCTGCATCCAGGTCTTTGGCTAAATATAAATGGTCGTTGATGATAAAGGTTGCCTGATAGAGTTCACAGAGCTTTCGGCTCAATTCTGCAAGCTGATGAAGTTCCTTTTCTCTTCCAAATTTCCACCTGAGTTGTAGCCACTTGATTCCTGAATCCAGAGCCTTCCTGATATTTCTTTCCTGGTCCGAAAAAGTTCTTCCATCAGATATGTATTGGATTCGACTTAAGTTAGTTTTCATAGTTGGTCTGCCTTCCATAATGCTAGTTTTTCATTGCAGGAGATCAAATAATTAGTTGGATCGATCTGATTCCAAATGGACCCTAACAAAGCAATTCCGTCCGAACCTTTGCCTAATACTCTTTCCATGTTTTGATATTCAATTCCTCCTAGTCCAATCAAATCGACATCTGCATTGTCCTTTAGTTCAATATCTTCAAAAACATTGTTCGAAATACCGTGTCCAGGCTTTGAGATACTCTGAAAAATAGGGCTAAGAAAGGCGTAAGACCAAGTCTTGTTCAATTCATTGAATTCCTGAATAGAATGCGTGGAGGTCGATAAGATGTAATTACCATTATACTCCAATTGCTTCCCTCTTATCCGATCATAACTATTGAAATGCAGACGCTCAATTTCCATAAACTCAGTCGCAAGGTGATGGTGGGAGTGAAGTACGATTTTCTTTCTTTGACAAACATCAATATTGTCCAAATACTCCAAAGCCAGGTCATCCGATGAGGCATATTTCCTGAAATGAAATAGCTCCAATCCATTATCTAACATGTTGTTGACATGCAATGGTTCGTTAGGATAATTGCTGTTTGGAGAAACGACTATGATCATAGGTATATTTCTTTTCCACTTTCAATAAATTCCTTCGATTTTTCCAACATCCTTTCTTCGGTTGCCTCCCTGATCTCTTGCGTTATTTTCATGGAACAGAATTTAGGGCCGCACATCGAACAGAAATGAGCCACCTTTGCTGCATCTGCAGGTAAAGTTTCGTCATGAAACTCTCTTGCGGTATCAGGATCGAGTGAAAGGTTAAATTGGTCCTCCCATCTGAATTCGAATCTCGCTTTGCTCAATGCATTGTCTCTGTATTGGGCGCCAGGGTGTCCTTTGGCCAAATCTGCAGCATGGGCAGCAAGTTTATAGGTGATTACACCGTCCTTAACGTCTTTTTTATTGGGAAGGCCTAAGTGTTCTTTTGGTGTAACATAGCACAGCATAGCACAACCGTACCAGCCGATCATTGCAGCTCCAATAGCTGAAGTGATATGGTCATAGCCGGGTGCAATATCCGTTGTCAATGGGCCTAAGGTATAAAATGGAGCCTCATCACATTCTTCCAATTGCTTTTCCATGTTCTCTTTGATCATGTGCATAGGGACATGTCCCGGACCTTCTATCATCACCTGAACATCATGCTTCCAAGCTATTTTAGTCAGTTCTCCTAAGGTTTCCAATTCTGCAAATTGAGCCTCATCGTTGGCATCGGCAATAGAGCCTGGTCTTAATCCATCACCTAAAGAGAAGGCTACATCATACTTTTTCATGATTTCGCATATCTCCTCAAAATGCGTATACAGGAAATTCTCTTTATGATGGTATAGGCACCACTTAGCCATAATAGAACCACCTCTAGAAACAATTCCTGTTACCCTTTTCGCCGTTAAATGGATATATCTCAACAGGACACCCGCATGTATCGTAAAGTAGGAAACACCCTGTTCTGCTTGCTCAATGAGGGTATCCTTGAAAATCTCCCAGGTCAGATCTTCCGGCACACCTTTAACTTTTTCTAAAGCTTGATAGATAGGAACTGTACCTATTGGTACTGGAGAATTTCGGATAATCCACTCGCGGGTTTCATGGATGTTCTTTCCGGTAGAGAGGTCCATGATCGTGTCTGCACCCCATCGGCATGCCCAGACTGCTTTCTCCACTTCCTCTTCGATACTGGAACTTACAGCGCTGTTTCCGATATTGGCGTTGATCTTCACCAAGAAATTACGGCCAATGATCATAGGTTCACTTTCCGGATGGTTAATATTATTTGGAATGATTGCCCTTCCGGCTGCGATTTCATCCCGCACAAAATCAGGACTGATCCGTTTTGGCGTATTTGCACCAAAGCTTTCGCCCTTATGTTGTTCAGCTATTCCCTTCGTAGCGGACTGTAATTGTTCAATTCTTTGGTTCTCACGAATGGCAACATATTCCATTTCTGCAGTGATGATCCCTTTCTTAGCATAGTGCAGTTGGGTTACATTTTGTCCATCTGCTGCTCTTTTCGGTTTATGATTGTAAGAAAACCGCAATTCATCCAAGCTTGGGTCATGGAGCCTTTTTTGTCCGTACTCCGAACTGATGCCATCCAGAATCTCAACATCGTTGCGGTCTAAAATCCATTGTTCCCTGATCCTGTCCAGGCCTTTACGGATATCGATTTCAGAATTCACATCCGTATATGGACCAGAAGTATCATAAATCGTAACAGGAGGGTTTATTTCAAGACCATCCTTGCTCAGCTTGGTTGGGCTCAGGGATATTTCACGCATTGCAACTTGGATAGGGTATAGGTTACCTGGAATATAAACCTTTTTGGAATTTGGAAAAGCATTGGTTGTAATCTTTTGTTCTGTCATGTCTTCAAATATTTAAGGGTTATCCGCCTTGAGTTGCGGTTATGATTAGGATAGAATCAGTATCAGTCAATAAGGTATCCGACCATTTGTCTCTAGGGATGACTTGGTTATTTAGGGCAACAGCAACACCTTTGGTTTTGCCTTTAAGCTCCAAATCCATTAATTCCTCCAAGGTAAATGGAGATCTCTTGTACTGTTTTGTCTGATTATTGATAATAAGTAACATTCCTGAATAGTTATTTAAGCATTAATGCTTTAGGAATGTCTACTTTAGGTACAGGACGCACCCATGAATGACATTTTACTTTTCCCTACGCTAGTATGATCTAGATCAGGTTATAAGGGTAAAATCTCAGCCTGCAATTAATGCAGACACCCCTAAAGCGTAGGCAAGTTAGCTAAATGAGTTAACTAAAAGAAATTATTTGTGATTATAATACAATTTACAGGTTGCTTCTTTACCGAGAAGAAACCTTAAGCAATCCCTAGAACTACTTTAGGATCAATCTTTCAGCAGGGTTTTTCTCTTTAAATTCTTTGTAATATTTCTTGATATACACATGCAGGTCATAGCTGGTCCAATATTGGGCAGTTTCGAAATCAGGTCTATATTCCACCATAAACTGTTCCAGCTCTTCATCGTCCATGGGGATAATATCGCTGATGCTTGCTTTGTTGAAGATTTGGTCCACTTCCATATTTTTGATTTCTTGTTGCATAAAAGCATTGAACCTTCTCGCGTTTCTACCAGATTTACTGAATTTTTCGTAGAAGTAAGTAACGGTTGGCATGCCAAAGGGTAGAAGCAGGTACCATGGTGGTTCACCGGAGTAATATAGTCCCCCTTTAACGTTGATATCTTTTTTCATGCTTTCCAGTTCCTTCAGCTTTGCAGCTTTGGTATTCCCCATGACGACGATCTCTTCTAGCACGATGGATTTTTTCTGTAGGAAAACATGCTGCTTTAGATCTTCAGCCAAGATACTGAGGCTATTCCAATGCGGATGGACAAAGGTTATGCTATCAGACGGGCGGGCATCGATGCCAAAGGAACCATCAAAATCTGATCGCAGCGTTTGTTTTGTTCTTTGGTTAATGACATCCACATTTTTGATCAACAGACTGCTGTCACTGGAGTAAACTGTGCCGGTATACCTCTTTTGAGCTTGGGAAAATGCCACCAAACTATAAAGGAACAAAAGGAAGGAAATAATAATCGGTTTTAATGCCATAGCTCTAATATTAAGCTTTCATTTTCTTTAGGTGAAAATAATTCATCTAGTCTAATTTACTAAATCTAAAGGCTTAGAATGACAGTAATAACTATATTTAACATATTGGTTAAGAAAATTAAATACAGGAAGTCGTTTGGGGAATTAATTATTCTCATTTCGCCTGTTTACTAAAAATGAAAGGCTATTTTTGGATTCAATTTTAAAAAGAGCGATTGACCATGTTTGCCAAAATCCGAAACACCAATATTGCTGTTGCTGCTGCCATCTTATCCATGATCTGTGTGCAAGGGGGAGCATCATTCGCGAAGCAGTTGTTTCCGGCCATTGGTCCCATTGCGACAACAACCTTGAGGATTGGCTTATCTGCCATTCTGCTCTATGCGATTAATAGGCCGAAGCTACGTACCTTCAACAAGCAACAATGGATGTACTGTGGCCTTTACGGAATCGGCATTGCCGTCATGAACCTCATTTTTTATATGGCCATCCAAAGAATCCCATTGGGCTTAGGTGTTACCATTGAATTCGTAGGACCTCTGTTCTTGGCCTTTGTCCTATCAAAGAAATGGACAGATGTCATCTGGGCAGTATTGGCTTTGACAGGAATTTTACTGATCGTTCCTTGGAAGAGCAATGGCATCGATCCGATAGGATTGGGATTAGCCTTGCTTGCAGGGGTCTTCTGGGCCGTGTATATCCTGATGGGGGCCAAGCTTTCCAAAGTTATGGAGGGTAAACAGGCAGTTACTACCGGGATGATGATCGCAACGGTCTTTATAGTTCCATTTGCCTTAATGGATGGCGCGATATTGAACATCAATACTGGGCAATTTTCCAAAGGGCTTCTCGTGGCCATCTTATCTTCTGCATTGCCGTTTTCATTAGACATGATGGCCTTGGGAAGACTGCCAGCCAAAACATTCAGCATCTTGACCAGTCTGCAGCCTGCATTCGGTGCACTCTCTGGACTGATATTTTTACATGAATACCTCAGTATCAATCAATGGGTGTCTGTCTTATGTGTGGTGTTGGCAAGTATAGGGACGACAATTTTTTCTCGAAAACAGGAAATGCTTGAACTATAAATAAAAAATTCCAACAAAAAAATCCATGAAATGTTCAAAGGGTATAAACAAATTTTCAATGATATGCCCAGAGAAAAAACACCCCAGATAAAAAAACCAAAAACCTATGATGCATTGGTAGATAAGGGGATGAGTAAAGAAAAAGCTGCCCGAATCTCAAATGCCCAGGCTGCTGGTACCATCGATCATAATTCTAAAAAGCTGGAAGAAAGATCAAAATCTGATTTATTGGCAGAAGCAAAAGAAATCGGTATAAAAAATCGTCACAGCATGAATAAGGGACAGCTTATCAAAGAAATCAGAGGACATTAACAGTCCTCTTTTTTTATCCTCCTAAATTTACTACGCGATTTAGGGAATCTAAGCTTGCAGTACATTTTTCATTAGCTTTCGTGCCTATGACTTGAGTATCGCTCTCTTCGACTTCATAGCCTTTGCTCTTCAGGTAATGGATCAACGTATTCCTATGATCGACTTCAAAGTTTGAGATCACCTGCGGGAAGGTTGTGAATATTCTGTAATGATTATCTTTTCTGTTCTGTTGGATTAACTCTGATTTTACGGTCATGAGCATGACCCCACTGCCATAATCTGCTAGGTAATAGGCGTCGGCATCAAACATTCCGACTGCGATTAGGCCCAATCGATGTAAGTCTTCCTGTTTGATCGAAAATTCAGGAGTCCTCAATTGATCTATTTTATTTTTCACACCAAACTCCTTCAATGCTTTCGCATCAATTAGGAGGTTTTCAGGTAAGTTTGATTGACTATTTGCCCATGACCAAAGCCAAGTGTTCACAGAATAAGAAAAGCTCCCAATAATCTGCAATGGAAACTCAAGTCCATCACCAAAAGTGATTGACCCACGTGTCAAATCCGCATCCCAGCTCTTGTCTTCAATTAATTCCGAAAAGTCCACTTGCTTTTCAAATCCATAAGCTGCATAACTCTCAAATAATTCTTTCTCCGTTTTTATTGGCTCAATTATAGGGCTTTCTTTGCTGGTTGGTTGTTCTGATTTTTCATTTTCCTGTTTAGGTGTAGGTTTTCCAAATAACCTATTTAAAAATCCCATAATATATTACTTTACTGTGTTAGTTTCTTTTGATGATTTAAGTTAACAAAGGCTGGTTGAAATCCATAATTAGAAGGGGCTAATGTTGTAGGAAATTCATTTTTCGTAGTGTTATATCTACTGTTTGTAGGAGAAAATACTTATCAGCCTAAATCGTCGAATATTAATTTTACCTCAATTAAAGTGAAGTTAGGTTTTATTTTAGCTTATTAATGGTCGTTTGGTTAAATATTTGCTTAAATTCTGGACTTAATAAGGTAGCCTATTTTAAGATCGTATTTTTTTGATATTGTAAAATTTACATAGATAAATGGTTGTGTAACAATTTGTTATTGTAAAGATAGCCGAGTTGTTACAGCAATGTCTGTTCAAACAGTTGTTTCGCTTAACAAAATAATCTTTCATTCCTGTGATTATTAGTGTTATGTGCTGAAAAGTAATTGTTTTATTGGCTATTTTTGACCATTATTATTTTTACCTGTGAAACCATTATTACTCTTGACCGGGCTACTGCTTTTAGTATCCTGTAAAAACCAAATTACATCTACTCAAGAATCAGAGAAGAATCCGTATTACGAACAGGCATACGATTTCTTGGACAAAAATGAGTTTGATAGTGCATTTGTCTATTTTGAGAAAGCAAAATCTCTGTTCTTGGAAAGGGATGATAGTGTCGGTGTGGCCGAAAGCTTGATCAATATGGCCGTGACCCAATCTGATTTTGGTGATTATTATGGTTCCCAGGAAACCTCCACCAAGGCCATTGAATATCTGAACCTGAACGATACCGCTCAATACGGCTTGTTGGGAATGGTCTACAACAATTTAAGTAATGTCTATACTTCCCTAAAGGATACTGAAAAATCAATTGAAGCCAATCAATTAGCCATACGGTATGCCGCAAACCCTGCCAATAAAAAGGTTTACGAAAATAACTTGGCTTCCACTTATATAGCGAATAGAGAATATCAAAAAGCCATTGAAATCTTAAAAAAACTACTATCCAATACAGATTCAAATTCCATTGATTATGCACGATTCTTAACGAATTATGCCAGGGCAAAAAGCCATGTCGATACGAATTACAGGTTTTTGCCCGTATTGAGGAAGGCCATGCTGATCCGTCAGAAGAAGAAAGACCCTTGGGGGCTCAATTCGAGTTATTCCCATATGGCGAACTATTATAAGGAGAGGAACAAGGATTCAGCGCTGTATTATTCCAAGCAGCAATATGAGGCGGCTAAGGCTATCAAAAATCCAGATGCCCAAATGGATGCCCTGCAGCGCATGTTGGAACTTTCTGTTCTAGAAAGAAACCAACCTATACTAGAAAGGTACCATAAGATACAGGACAGCGTCGAAATTGCACGGATGACTGCAAAAAATCAATTTGCATTAATCCGCTACGAGGTGGAAAAGAGTAAAACCAACAACCTGAAGCTTAGCAATGAAGTTGCTGAAAAGCAATATAGATTGAACCTGATGCGGGTATTCATCGTCGGTCTGTTGATTGTGGCTGCACTGACTTCATTCTATTTCTTGAATTGGCATAAAAGAAGGAAACAGCGAATGGAATTGGAAGCTGAAAATAGGGTGAAGGAAAGTCAACTGAAAACTTCCAGAAAAGTCCATGATGTCGTTGCGAATGGGATTTACAGGGTAATGGCTGAATTAGAGAATCGAGATGATATCAACCGAGAGGAGCTATTGGACCGGTTGGAAATCCTATATGATAAGTCTAGGGATATATCCTACGAAGTTGAAGACCTCGGGATGGATGATATTCAGTTCCATCTGACCATCTCCGAATTACTGAAGTCATTTTCAAATGAGGACCGTACCATCCTGATTGCAGGGAACGAGGAAGCTATTTGGGAAAAATTCAATGCCCTTCAAAAGGACAACCTAGAGCAGGTCTTGCAGGAGCTGCTAGTCAATATGCAGAAGCATAGTAAAGCGCAGGAAGTCATCGTCCGATTTGATTACGATGGTAATAACCTTCATGTTCATTATAAAGATGATGGCATTGGACTTTCGGATTCCTTAAAATATGGCAATGGATTTAAGAATACGGAAAACCGTATAAATCTATTGAAAGGGACCCTTACTTTTGAGAAAAATAATAATAGAGGTTTAGGAATTCACATTTCCATCCCTATTCAAAAATAGGATGTTATGTTTAAAAAAGTATTGATTGCTGAAGATCATGAGGTGGCCAACCTTTCTGTCCATAAGACGGTACAGGAAATGGGAGTCACGGATACCAAATATGTCTATTACTGCGATGATGCCCTCAGTTGGATCAAAAAAGCAGTTCGCGAGGGAGAGCCGTATGACCTCCTGATTACCGACTTGGTTTTCGAAGATGATATCGTCCCGCAAAAGATTTCCCATGGTAAGGACTTGATAAAAGCCGCAAAAGAAGTACAACCAGATCTGAAGGTGATTGTATTTTCTTCCATTGATCGGATCAGCTTGATTGAGGATCTCTTTAGAAATTATCAGATCGATGCCTATGTCAGGAAGGCAAGGCATGATGGGCAACATTTTAGAGAAGCGCTGAAAGCGGTTGCCAGCAACAAAATTTATCAATCACCCGATATCCGCTTGGCCCTAAGGTCAAAGAATTCACATGAATTTACCAATATGGATATCCAGATTATCTCATCCCTATCCCAAGGAGTCCTTCAAAAGAACATCCCTCAAATCTTGCAGGAAAAGAATATCAAACCTTCGGGATTGAGTAGTATCGAGAAAAGACTGAACCTGATGAAAGAGGTATTAGGCTTTACCAAGAATGAACAACTGGTATTGTATTGCAAGGATAAGGGATTAATATAAAATTAATGATTGCTTTACGGAAAACCGTATGGTAATGCCAAGTAGGGAAAGTATCTTTGCTTACAGATTTGACCAACCCATATTAACCAAAATAAATATAAATGGCTTCTAATTATTTAGAGGCCATTTTTTATGCTTTTTCCTGCCAATCTTGTTAAAAAATGTTAATCCATGGGTCTTAATATACATTTAGGCATTTGCTTTGCGTTAATAATAGCAAACAGAGTAAAAGAGTAAATAATTTCATAATTTAGGTTAATAATTGGTTAGTTAAAAAAAACCTGAGCTTCCCCGGCTCAGGTTTTTTATTTATTGTTTATAATGAATATGATCCTATTGCTAATCGCCAATATTTGGCAATAGACTAAGTCAAATCAAAATTTACGGCAAACTTCAATAATTCAGCAAAGGATTTATTTTCCAGTTTCTTGCAAATGTTTTTTCGGTGTGTGGATACGGTATGGGAGGATAGAAAGAGTTGGTCTGATATTTCTGATGTTGAGAAGCCATTTGCCAGCATTCGAATAATCTCTTTTTCCCTTTTGGTCAGTTGCGCATATTTTTTATAATGGGCATGCACATATTCGTTTTGATCCAAAGTCTTATTGACCCGTTGGATGATATGGTCTAATCCATCAATAGGAGCAGATATCAAGATCAACTTAGTCTCGGTTTGAATTTTAGCAAGTTTACAACTGGTAAAACACCATTGATACTGTTGATCGGCATACCTTTTTACCCTTTGGAAAAAATTGTATGTTTTATCAGCCTCCCCATTGATGATATACTGCTGTAAACCAACAAAAAAGCTGAATATTTCCTCTTTAACAAAGAAATGGTCGTAATAATCCATCCCCATGGCAGGGATCTCTTCAGGATATACCCCTAAATAACTGGTCCCCCAATGGTTCATATAACTGCAGCCATTAGGTGAATTTCCGTTCAAATCATGGATCATGAGGCTTGCCGGTAAGATATCGCCTAAGTCAGGAATGCTGAAATTCCCCATATTAAGACCATGTGAGATTTCAAATAATTGGGCATCAAGGGTAATCATAATAATTAATATATGGTTTGGAAATTAATTATCGCTTATCCTAAAATAGCGAACAATGTTTAAACACTAAAATAATTTTTTCAAATCTGCTAATCGAATTGCAATAAATAATTCTATTATAGAACCTGTTAACCTTTTTTTAATGTAATCTTAATATTTTAATTGATTTTAAACAATTGATAATCAAACCAATAACTTGGTGTTTACTTAAGGTTAACTAATGCGAATTTTTTATTTTGAAATAATAAAAAAGCCAAAAAAACCTTTGTTACAGTTGTGGTAATATTTATTTTCGTAACAGTTTAATCTTTTTAACAAAATTAGATTCCAACTGAAAAATAGAATCATGAAAAAGCTAACGATCCTTCTCCTTATTATTTTCAACTGTCTGGCGGCATCGGCACAAAGAGGTAAAATCAGCAATAATTTTTTTGGTCACTTGGAGTTCAATTCCCTTGATGGAATGTATAAGGCCACCCTTGAAAAGAATATCTTCAATGGATTGGAATTTTATGACAATTCAAGCAATAGAATCACCTTTGATGAAAAGTACCTAGCCAAGCATTTTCCAGGGATCATGAGAGATAATGAAGGGAAAACCAATTTTCTGCGAAATCTGGTTCGTAAATATTCACGTGATAAAAATTATAGATTATCTCATGTCATTGACATGTTTGGCAAAGAGAAGATTGAAGACAATCGTGGTTATTCTTCCGAGAGAGGAACGGATATTTTTGGACATGAATATCATGAAGAATCGGGGAAGTTTGGTACTGCTAGCATTAAACGCAACCTGCAAGGTGTTCTTGAATATGATCGAAATGATTTTTCAGCCAGCTTAGGCAAAGATTTTCACAGGCAATGGGTATATGAAGATTCTCAAAAAAACAGAATCGAATTCAATCCTAGTTCTTGGGAAAAAATGATCAAAAGGTTCAAGTCTGATAAAGAAATCATGTTCTTCTTAAT
The DNA here is from genome assembly GCF_024261425.1 of Sphingobacterium sp. LZ11T8. Classification (NCBI taxonomy): domain Bacteria; kingdom Pseudomonadati; phylum Bacteroidota; class Sphingobacteriia; order Sphingobacteriales; family Sphingobacteriaceae; genus Sphingobacterium; species Sphingobacterium sp. LZ11T8. The sequence continues at coordinate 323,000 of NZ_JANBZY010000004.1, forward strand.
CGAACAAATGACTGATTTCTATGACGAAGATGACAACACCTATCATGACGATTATTGAGACTTACTTAGTGGTTCAATATGAATTCCACAGCAGCGTCGTCATCAATTTTTAAGCAATATAAGCCAGCAGCATCGGGTTGGTCATCTTCATGCGCAGAACTGCTGATAAATAATTCATCCATATTTGGCCCTCCAAAAGTGCAGGAAGTTGGATTTTTGGAAGGCAACGGGATATAATCGATGACCTTTAACCTTGCAAGATCAAATATGATGATCCGGTTTGCGCCCCAATTTGCTATGTAGAGTTTTTGGCTCCTGGAGAGGCACATTCCGTCCAATGAACCTGTTCCATCATACTGAAAGACCAGGGTTTCATCCTCCAATTTTCCATCATTGTATTTGAATCGTCTGACCGAGTTTAATTCAGAATCGATGAAATAGATAAAAGTGTCCTCAAAGACAATCCCATTTGAAATAATGACTCCATCCAATAGTGGCTTTGCATTGTCCTGCTTCAGTTCATATAAGGTTGCGTCAGGTAGCAATGGACCGTTATCACCATTATTGAGGTTGTTCATGCTGCCGATTAACCAAGTTCCCCAAGGGCTAACTGCACCATCATTATATCGGTAATTTGACCTATGCTCAGGCTGTGTGATGAAAGTCTTTCTCCCTGTTTTCCATTCCAATTCATACAGACCGCTTTCAAGAGAGATTAAGATTATGTCCAAGTCAGGGGTCAATGCCAAACAACTCACATATTCGTTGAAAACATGCTCCTCAAAACTCTTTGTTTGGTAATCATAGATGTATAGTTTTTTGTCCATGATGTCCACAAAGAAAAGTTTCTGGATCCTATAATCCCAAACCGGTCCTTCGCCTAATTTTAAAGCTTCGTTATAAATTCTTTTCAGGGCCATATTTTCCTGGTTTTGGTAAATTGCTGTAAATCCTGAAATTGTTTCATTTTCAATTGCGGATTTCTTGGTCATTATCAGCAATATAAGTTATTTTTAGGTTTAATTTTAAACCTACATGAGATTTTTAGAGAAACTGGAAGCTGGTCAGACGGTTATCGGGCCATTTTCAAAAACTTCAGATCCTTCCATGATTGAAGCCATGGGATATGCAGGCTTTGACTTTATCATCATCGATTTGGAACATGGTCCTAATAGCATTTTAAATGCGCAGAACCTCGTGAGGGCAGCGCAGATCACAGGAGCCTTTCCTATCATCCGAGTTCCCGAAAATGCGGCATCGGCTATCGGAAAAGCTTTGGATATCGGTGCCTTGGGGATACAAGTCCCTCAGATCAGTAATGCCGAACAGGCAAAATTGGCTGTTGAGTATGCTAAATTTGGCCCCATAGGTATGCGCGGTGTTTGTAGGTTTGTCCGTGCTGCAGAGTTCTCAAACAAAGATAGGTTTGAATATTTTTCAGAGGCCAATAAGAATTACCTGATCTTGCAATTGGAAGGAGAAGAGGCTATCAGGAATATTGAGGAAATCATTCAGGTGGAACATGTCAACATTATCTTTCTGGGACCTTATGATCTATCCCAAGCCTTAGGAGTGCCAGGACAGATTAATCATCCTACCGTTATAGAGAAAATAGAATATATCGTCTCGCTCTGCAAAGAAAACTCGAAAAAAACCGGAATTTTTGCGGATAATCTTACGGACGCCAGAAAATGGAGGGACTTAGGGATTGATTACATTTCATATGCAGTTGATGTAGGGATCATACAAGAAGCTTCGAAGTCCATAATCACTGAATTCCTAAAATAGATTTAATTTGAAAATTTCATGTTTTTTTTGTGCTCTTGTTTTGTGAAAATTTCCTATATGTATAAACATGTTTATATTTTTCTTTGATATGTAGGTACAATGTTTTAATATTGTGCTGTAGACCAATTGAAATTAAAGAATTTTTAGATTGCAAATAGATATGTTGGAAGATTTGTCAACCATGGAAAGCCCTTCAATCATTCGAGGTACCAGACAAGCAGTGATGCCATCCGTAATTTCAAAGGAATTTAGGGATGGATATAGCATTTATCCCTCCTTTTCCATTGCCGAAGGAATGATTTCATCGGGATATTCCTCTTTAGCAGACTGGATGATTTCCAAGAAAACGGTTTGTGTGGATGGTTATGTTGCGGTAGATTGGGCTGGGATCAAGGCTGCCTTGGAAAAAGAATTTGCCAGGAGATCCGTACGTGTGAATTGGATTGAAACAAAGGATTTCTTTAAGCCTGAGGCGGAGATCGATATAATGGTAGCACCTTATATGGGTGATGAAGACTCGGTATGGGGAAAGGTTTGTGACCTTAACCTAGCTGAATTCTTTGACATGGAGGGATTAAAGAATCTGGAGGCCAATCAAGGCTTTGAACTCAATATAGTCTGGGGGATTGGAGCCAGTTTTGTTAGCACTTTTAATTCCATAGCCTATTTTGATATTCCAAAAAATGAACTGCTTTTCCGGGTAAGGGGAAATTCTGCCTTTAATATTGGATCCACGACAAGGTTCAATATGAAGAAAACCTACAAGCGTTTGTATTTTGTGGATTGGATCGTGTTGAATGCCCATAAAAAGGCGATCCTTTCAAAGATCGATCTTCTTTCAGACAGCCAATGGTTGGATACCATAAATTGGATCCAAGGCGAAGATTTAAGAAATTCCTTATCTGAAATGAGCAGAACGGTCTTCAGGCCTAGACCCTGGTTTGACCCTGGGGTATGGGGCGGACAATGGATGAAAGCTCATTTTCAGGAATTGGCCCAAGATGAGGTGAATTACGCTTGGTCATTTGAAATTATTGCACCTGAAAATGGATTGGTTCTAGAAAGTTCGGGGCATTTGTTGGAGGTCAGTTTTGATACGCTGATGTTTCAGGAGTCTAAAAATATTTTAGGCTCAGGTCATCCGCAGTTTGGTGATTATTTCCCGATCCGTTTTGATTTTCTGGATACTTTTGATGGTGGAAACCTTTCAGTTCAATGCCATCCAGCATTGGATTATATACAGGAAAATTTTGGCGAACAGTTTACACAGGATGAAACCTATTACATCATGGATTGCAAGGAAGATGCGAAGGTGTATTTGGGATTTCAAGAAGACATTGAACCAAACAGATTTAAAAAGGCTTTAGAAGATAGTGTAGTAGAAGAGAAGGAGCTGGAGGTTGCCGAATTTGTCCAGGAATTTAATTCCGAAAAACATAAGCTATATCTAATTCCAAATCAGACGGTACACAGTGCTGGAAGGAATAATTTGGTTTTAGAGATTTCAGCAACACCCTATATCTATACTTTTAAGATGTACGATTGGCTTCAGCGGGACAAGGAGGGGAAGCCTAGACCCATCAATATTGAACATGGGTTCAGGAACCTGGATTTTTCAAGAAAAGGAGAGCTGGTTGAACGGGAACATATCTCCAAATCCTATATATTAGAGGAACGTGAGGGGGCAAAAATCATCCAATATCCAACCCATCCTGAACATTATTATGCAATACAAAGATTAGATGTCAAGGATCAAATCGAAGTGCAGACAGCGGATAAAGTGCATGTCCTGATGCTTGTCGAAGGCAGTAAGATTGAACTGGAGGACATAGCAGGAAATCAGCAAACATTCCATTATGCCGAAACTTTCATTGTACCGGCTGCAGCAGAACAGTATAAAATTAAGAATCTAGGAGAGGGAGAAGCTAAGGTCATTCTTTCTTACTTGAAATGATCAAAACGATAACCAATAGCAAAATCATGATTATGCAGCATTTTCGAAAGGTATTTTTTTCTGCGGCTTTATTTCTGGCAAGCGCTTCGAGCATTTTTGGACAAGAGAATACGATTTGGGAATTAGGAAAAGTAGATCATTCGAGCCAAGAATTTGCCTTAAGTCCGCAAGGATTTAAAGATTTTTTGGCGCATGATTTTGGTTATGAAGATAATTATTTTGTGGTTGGTCAGCAGGTGCTCAACCAAGATTTTCCTTATGTTTTACCGGGTCCTGCGAACGGGTGGGGCGGCACAGGGGGGACTTCTGGTATCCGGACCCATTTTCTGAACCTGTACTATCAATTGACTTCCATAGACCCAAATGATAAATATGTACTGGAATTGGATTTCGTGAATTCTGAAGGTAAGGCCAAACCCACTTTGCAGGTGGGTATTAATGGACATCTTTTCAATTACGATCTAAAGAATGGTACTGGCGAAAGTAATCCTGTAGCAGGACAACTTGGCACTGAAAAAATCAGGATTGATATCAATCCAGGCATCCTGAAAAAAGGTTTCAATCAAATTAACCTAACCAGTTTAAAAGGAGGCTGGATTGAGTTTGATTCCTTTAGGTTATTGGGACCATCGGGTACAAAGCTCGTTGCTGAATACAGTACAGTTGTAAAGGGGCTTGAAACGGCTGATTTTGAACTGCAAAATGATAAAGAAAGGATCCAGAATTTACTGCTGGAAATCTTGCGATTAAAAGACAACCAAACCGTAAAGGTATTGGTCGATGGCAGGACAGCATATCTAAAGTCCATGGATCAAGGCTTGTCCAGGATCGAGATCCCGTTGCAGGCCGTGAAAAAAAGTAAGACCAGTACTGTTGAGGTATATGTTAATGAACAATTGCTCAGCAAAGAGCAGGTGATTCGGAGTCCGAAACCCTTAGGTTCATTAGCAAATTATGTCAATACCATGATTGGCGCATCCCATTCCCGTTGGATGATTGCTCCAGGGCCATGGATGCCCTTCAGTATGGTAAAATTAAGTCCTGACAACCAGAATGTTGGATGGCAGGCCGGGTACGAACCATCCATTGAATCAATTGCTATGTTCAGCCATATCCATGAATGGACAATGGCCGGGCTAGGTACCTTTCCCACCTCGGGGCCATTGCAGATCCAGGTTGGCGATCAATATGATCCCGATTCAGGCTATCGCTCCAGGATCGATAAGACCACTGAAAAAGCACCATTAGGTTCTTATCATGTGAAATTGACCGATTATGATATTGACGTCGATCTTACCCAAACCACCAGAGCCAGTTTCCAACGTTACACCTTCCATCAGTCTGAGACAGGTCGGGTTATGATTGATCTAAAAGTCAATGGCGAATACCCTTATACCATCAAGGACTATCAATTAAAAAAGGTCTCAGACTATAAGATCATCGGTTATTCGGATCAATTATCGGAAAATGTTTGGTCCACAGATGCAAAACAGGACTATAAGGTCCATTTTGTAATGGAGTTTGATCAAGCCATTGTTGATTTTGGAACTTGGGAGTCAGATCGCATCCAGAAGGGGCAGAGTTCATCGGGGAAAGATGTGAAAGAGGCGGGAATGTACGTAGAGTTTGATGTCCAAAAAGAAAAGACTGTACAATTACGGACAGGCATATCTTATGTCAGTATTGATAATGCGCAAGAAAATTTAGATAGAGAGATTTCAGGACCATTTGGTTGGTCATTTGAAAAGGTTAGGGACAATCAATTAAAGACTTGGAACGCATTATTGGAAAGGCTGAAAGTGAAAAGTGATGATTACTTTGAAAAGGAGAAATTCTATAGCAATATGTATAGGTCCTTAAGCCGGAACACCTTTAGCGATATTAATGGCGAATGGCGTGATTCGCAGGAAAAGGTCCGTCAATTCAGCAATTCTCAGGATTTAGCCTTGGGTTGTGATGCTTTTTGGAATACCTTCTGGAATTTGAACCAGTTTTGGAACCTAGTTACTCCGGAATGGAGCAATAAATGGGTGAAATCACAGCTCGCGATGTATGACGCTGATGGTTGGTTGGCCAAGGGACCCGCTGGAATGGAATATATTCCTGTCATGGTTGCCGAGCATGAGATTCCGTTGATCGTATCGGCTTATCAAATGGGTATTCGGGATTATGATGTAGATAAAGCATTTGAAGCCGTTAAAAAAATGCAGACTACGATGCCTTCGAAATTTGCAGGTGGATTTGCAGGGAATAGAGACCTCGAGGTCTATTTAAAATATAGATATGTTCCATCTGATTTGGGAAGGTTCTCCAATACCTTGGAATATAGTTTTGATGATTGGACGGTGGGTCAGTTTGCCAAATCCTTAGGGAATGAAAAGGACTACGACTATTTCAATGATCGCGGCAATTGGTGGAAAAATGCCATTGACGTGGAAAGTGGTTATGCCAGGATGAAGGATTCAAAAGGGGAATGGTTAAAAGATTTTGATCCATTCAAATCTGGTGCAAACCATCATTATGTTGAAGGGAATGCTTGGCAATTGACGTTTTTCGTTCCTCAGGATATTCCTGGATTGGCCAATTGGATCGGTGCCGATGTATTTTCAGAGCGACTGGAATGGGGATTTGAAGAGAGTGTAAAATGGAGATATAACGGGCCCAACGATCAGTATTGGGATTACCCGGTAGTTCAGGGTAATCAGCAGTCGATGCATTTTGCCTATTTATTCAATTATTTGAATAAACCTTGGTTGACACAGAAGTGGAGCCGTTCCATTGCAGAAAGGTATTATGGTAGAGGGATATCAAATGCCTATTTGGGAGATGAAGATCAAGGGCAGATGAGTGCCTGGTATATTATGACGGCCATTGGTCTCTTTCAGATGTATGGAGGTACAAGGAGCCAACCGGTCTATGAGATTGGAAGTCCTATGTTTGAAGAGATTCAGATTGACCTTGGAGAACAGTTTGACAGGGGGGGGAAGTTTGTCATCAAGGCCAAGAACAATAGTAAAGCGAATGTTTACATTCAAAATGCTACCCTGAATGGTAAGAAATTGAACAGTTTTTATTTCAGTGCCGTTGAGTTGTTGCAGGGCGGTGAGTTGATTTTAGAAATGGGTGCCGAACCAAATAAAAATTGGGGTGTATCGAGATAGGGATTGATTTCAAAATAAAAAACTATTATAAACTATAATTCCGGCATGTGAATATTTCCAATAAGCAATTGGCCTTTGTGGCCTTGATAGCCTCATTAGGTGGTTTTATTTTTGGCTTTGATATGGCTGTGGTATCGGGGGTTTTGCCTTTGGTAAAAATGCAGTTTAGTCTTGACAGCTTTTTGGAGGGCTGGTTTGTTTCATCGGCACTATTAGGCTGTATCCTCGGGGTCATGATTTCCGGTCATCTATCGGATAAATATGGACGAAAAAGCAGCATGCAATTTGCTGCTATAATATTTGTCATCGCCACTTTTGCCTGTATTTTTTTGGAGTCCTTTTCCTTGATTATCCTGACCAGGATCTTTACGGGGATTGGGATAGGTATTGCCTCGAATGTTGTTCCTCTATATCTGTCGGAAATTGCACCTGTTAAAGATCGTGGAAAACTGGTGACCTTTTATCAATTGGCATTGACCTTTGGCATTGTACTGGCTTATGTGTCGAATGCCTTGATCATTAAAGATCAGGATGTTTTGGCTCAATTCTCAGCGCAAGCATTCTTTCAGCATGTGTTTGTCGAAGAGGAGTGGCGAGCCATGATCGGTATGTCCCTGATACCCTCTTTGGCCTTTTTTATTGGATTGATGTTTGTGCCCGAAAGTCCGAGTTGGTCTAAAAACAATGATGGAATGTCCAATTCAGGGTATGCAGAGGTCTGGAAACCAATTTATAGGAAAGCATTAATAATAGGTTTGTTTTTACCGATATTTTCCCAGTTCTGTGGGATCAATGTAATCATCTATTACGGTCCTACCATATTGAAAACTTTAGGGTTTAGCTTAGATAATTCCCTGTATAGCCAGATTATCATAGGTGTTGCCAATATGTTGTTTACACTGATTGCCATCTGGAAGGTGGATAGTTTAGGCAGAAGGCCACTCTATTTGATCGGTACTTTGGGCGGAGCTGTATCCCTGTTTCTGACCAGTATATTGTTTTTTCTGGATCTGGCAGATAGTTGGCTGCTGGTGATTTCGGTAGTCTGTTTCCTGGCATTCTTTGCATTCTCCATAGGGCCCTTGAAATTTGTGGTGGCTTCTGAAATCTTTCCTGCACATATCCGCGCCAAGGCTATGGGCTTGAGTATTTTAGCCATGTGGGTATCTGACTTTTTAATGGGACAGGTAACACCCTTCCTATTGGAGGATATTGGCGTTGCTGGGACCTTTATTCTATTGGGTCTAGTTTGTCTGATTGGTTTTTTATTTGTCCTTAAATATCTTCCAGAAACCAAAGGTAAGAGCAGTGAAGAAATCCAATTCCTATTAAATCAAAACTAAGATGAAAAGATTGTTCAGCTATTTAACATTTGCCGTTCTTAGCCTAGGTCATCTTGCTATGGCCCAACAACCGATTCAATCGGTGGATCTCTTTATTGGTACAGCTCATGCGCGCTGGTTTCATTTTGCTCCAGGTGCCATGCCATTTGGTATGGCCAAGCCCGGACCGTCGACCAATGGAAGTTTGGGTAATAAAAGTGGATGGGAGGCGACAGGTTACGACTTCCGCGACCATAGCATAGAAAGTTTTCCTAATTTCCATGAATTCCAGATAGGTGGGATTTCGTTAATGGCAAGCAATGGCAAATTGAAAACTATCCCGGGAAATCTGGATGATCCCCAAACGGGCTATCGTTCAAGTTTTGACCGTAAAGATGAACTGGCAGAACCGGGATATTACCGGGTATTGCTAAAAGATTATGGCATTACAGCGGAATTGACGGCTACCGAAAGAGTCGCGTTCCATCGCTATACCTTTCCTAAAAGTGATGAATCCCATATCATTTTCGATATTGGCAATATCATGGGGGAGAGCGGAAAGGTGAAGGACGCTGAGGTGAAAATAAACGATGATGGTACCATTGAAGGATATGCGATTACAGCACCATTTTATGTAGAGAAATATCAGGCTGGTTCCGATATCAGGATGTATTTCTATGCGGAGATCAACAAAAAAGCGAAAAAGCACGGCGTATTCCGGGGAGAAAAGCAGTTTGAGGGACTTGATCGGATTTCAGGGATTTCTTCAGGAGCTTATTTCAGCTATACTACTGCTGATGAGGAAAGCATCGAAGTCAAGTTAGGCCTTTCCTATACATCAGTTGCTGAGGCCATGGCAAATTTGACTGCAGAAGCCAGTAATTTGGATTTTGATGCTGCCAAAGAACAGAATCAAACCCAATGGAATGAAATGTTGGGAAGGATTCAGGTGAAGGGTGGAAAGGAAACAGATCGCACAAAGTTTTATACCGGTCTTTACCATGCTCTGTTGGGCAGGGGATTGGCAAGTGATGTTTCAGGAGCCTATCCAAAAAATGATGGGACCGTAGGGTACATTGAAAAGGACCAAACAGGAGAGCCAAAACATCAACATTACAATACAGATGCGGTATGGGGGGCTTTTTGGAATTTGACACAACTATGGACCATCGCCTATCCAGAATACTTGTCTGATTTTGTGAATTCGCAATTGTTGATCTATAAGGATTCAGGATGGTTGGCAGATGGAATAGCCAATAGCAGATATGTTTCTGGCGTTGGGACCAATTTTGTAAGCCTTGTTATTGCCAGTGCCTATATGCAGGGAATTCGGGATTTTGATGTGCAATTGGGTTATGAAGCGGCATTGAAAAATGAAATTGATGGAAAGGGGAGGCCACGAGGAGCAGGAAAATTGGATGTGGATCAATTTGTAGCGAAGGGATATGTGCCACATATTGATAAATCTGATAGTGAAATCCATGAATCTTGGATGTTTTCAGCTTCTCATACCTTGGAATATTCTTTCAGTTCCTATGCAGTTGCCCAATTTGCCAAAGCATTGGGCAAGAAGCAGGACTATGCACAGCTATCCACATTATCACAGGGCTGGAAGCATCTTTTTGACCCTCAATTGAAATTGATAAGACCTAAACTTGCCAATGGGGATTTTATTATGGATTTTAAACCTAGCCAAGCATGGCGGGGTTTTCAGGAAGGAAATTCCTATCAATATACATTTTATGTGCCGCATGATCCTAAAGGCCTGATACAAGCTATAGGTAAAAAAGCGTTCAACGCTAGGTTGGACAGTATTTTTGTGCAATCGGAAGCATTAGGGTTTTCGGGAGGTAAAAATATTGATGCCTTTTCAGGACTAGAGGGTCTCTACAACCAAGGGAATCAGCCGAATCTACATGTATCTTGGTTGTTTAACTTTTCTGGGAAGCCTTCATTGACGCAGAAATGGGTTCAGGAAATCTGTAATAAATTCTATGGTAATGAGGGCATTCATGGATATGGATATGGGCAGGATGAGGATCAAGGGCAATTAGGTGCTTGGTATGTAATGGCAGCCATGGGCATATTTGATGTGGCTGGACTAACGGATGCCGATGCAAAAATGGGCCTATCGACGCCACTCTTTGACGAGATCAAGATTCAATTGAACCCAAAATACTATTCAGGTAAGGACTTTGTCATTAAGAAAGAGAACCCAGGTTCGAGTGGTGCCTATATTGATCAGATTAATCTGAATGGCAAGATCGTCCATGAACCATTTATCCCATTAAAGTCAATAAGGGCAGGAGGGATACTGAAATTAAAAACTGGCAATCGTCCAAAAGATAAATACTAAGCTAAGGAGATGAAAGATCAGGGATTAAGACCCTGATTTTTCCAATAGCTGTATGGCGTCATATAACACCCCGGCTTCGCCTCTAAAGGTTCCGGATCCTTCCGGTTTGTTGTCTTTCGTGTACCATTCATAAAAACCTTTGTTTTTGATCACCCGGTCCAGCATAGGTTTGAGTTGTTCCTTTGCCTCTGTCACAAATCCGTTCCTGATCAATTGCTGAACCATCCTGCCTCCAAACCAGGTCCAATCCCCTCCATTTTGATAGCCGTAAGGATACATACCTTTATTTTTAAAGAAGCCTTTCGGATAGGTGGGATAAATCGTAAGCCCTATGGTTGCAGCTCCAGATTCTTTCACATTGGCAATCATTTTATCCAATGAAGTTTTGATCTGCTCTTTGCTCAACAGATTGGCTTCGATTGCAATTGCAGTTCCTCCATGGTAAAAGATTTTATTTTCATCGAAATCAGCAGGAAAGGGAGACCCATTCAGGTAGATATGCGGAATAAATTTTTGATTCTTTGCATCCCAAAGATTTTTCATGGTATTGCTAGCAATATCTTTTCTGATGGTTTCCCATTTTGGTTTATTGTCAGGGACTAACTCCATGAAATTGTCAAGGGCGATCAAGAACATGGCATTATCATAGATGTCAATGGCGAGATGGGAATTATCATCCAAATGTACTCCCCAATCATGTTCAGGCTGAACATCGCCCCAATCCACTGTTGTTGCGCCCCAGAGCAGTCCATGTTCTTTGTCAAATCGTTTGTCCATTAAGAATTGAAGCGCTTGTTCCATTCGTTGAGCGACTGTAAACTGACCTACCATGGTCTTTAAGAAATCCCGGTCATCGGAAACCTGGATATATTTATAGACGGCCTGTATTAGGGATGCCTCTTGGTCAGTCTCCACCGTATTTTTATGGGCAGCCAATAAGGGTTCTAACTCAGACAAAATGCTGTAATAATCACTGGTTTTGCCTTTCAGACTTTCTTTCGTCACGAAGCCATCTGGAATATTTCCATCCTTGGCTTGAAGACCAAAAAAGGCCAGCAGGTTTTTCTTGATTTGATCGGCAGGTTGAACTTCGAAGGCAAGTCGAATAAAAGTATTGTAATCACGGATCCAAACCTCTTGGTACCCATCACCAGCGTTAAAACCAGACTTAACAATGTCCTTTGCCATGTCTTTGACAATAGTATAATTACTGTCGGAAATCACTGAATCTTGAATGCTTGAATTTAGATTGTTGTTGTTGCTTGTATGGTTGTTGCAGGCTGTTAGCGTTAGGCCGAATGCAACATAAAATAGATAACTTTTCATTGTTTTTATTGGTTATAACTACGAAAATCGATAATATTAGGGCACTGAAGTATGTGTATACAAACATACATAATTTGCTATTTAAAAAAGAATTATCTTATTTTAAGTCACAATCAAAAAAGTATGAATCTGAAGATAGACCATAATAGCCCCATTCCCCTGCACGTCCAGGTGGAAACTTTGCTTCGAGATTTAATCAAACAGCCTGAGTATCAGGATGGCAAGTATTTGCCCAATGAGCTAGATCTGGCGAAGAAATTGTCGATTTCCAGGTCTACCTTGCGATTGGTGATCAATAAGTTGGTCTATGAAGAACTTTTGGTGAGGAAGAAAGGTGTAGGGACGAAAGTTACGCAACAGAAATTCAGTTCAAAATCCAAGAATTGGTTGAGTTTTTCACAGGAGATGAAGAACAGGGGGCTGGAGGTGAAGAATTTTGAGCTCCATGTTCGTTGGGTTGTTCCGGAACCCGCTGTTGCTAAGTTTTTTGAAATTCCGGAAGATCAGAAGGTCCTGAAGCTAGAAAGGTTGCGAGGTAAGCCAGGTGATCCATTTGTCTATTTCATTTCCTATTTTCACCCAAGGGTCGGACTGACGGGGGAGGAAGACTTCAAATTACCTTTATATGATATTTTGCAGCAACAATGCAATATCATTGCAGATCTTTCCCAAGAGGAGATTGATGCCAAAGCTGCCAATAAATTTATTTCTGAGAAATTGGAGATTGCCATTGGAGAGCCTATTCTTTCGAGGAAGCGTTTTGTATATGATCAATCAGGAAAACCTATTGAGTATAACCTAGGTTATTACAGGGCGGAAAGTTTTACCTATAAAGTAGAAAGTAGAAGGGGAGAGAGCTAATTAGTTGGAGGGCGTAGTACGTAAAGATTAGCAAATCTCGCTAATTTTTTGTATCTTTGTATTCATTCATAAAGGCCCCTATCTTAATCCTCAGCCAATCCAGGTTATTTAAAGAGATACCCCTTTCATTTTTTAACTTAATAATTTTTAATGTCAAGAAACCAACTCACATTCAAGAAAAAAGAACTAGCAAAAAGAAAACAGCAAAAACTTCAAGAAAAGCAAGAGCGTAGAGAACAGAACAAGTCTCAGAACAACAAAGGCAAGTCATTGGAAGAAATGTATGCATATGTTGATGAATTTGGAAACATCGTCGATACACCTCCAACAGAAACCTATAAGTTTAAACCTGAAGACTTAGAGAGACCGAAGGATCCTGAGGATGAATTCCTATTGGGACGTGTTTCTTATTACAATGAAACAGGTCACTATGGATTTATCCGCGATAACGAGACTAGAGAAACTGTTTATTTTAACGATACCCTTGCAGGCAAGATTCTTTCTTTGCATCAAAATGTGAGGTATAAGTACACCAGAACCAGACAGGGAAACCAAATTTCAGAAGTGGAATTGGTATAGTCGGATTGTACTTGAAAATATATCGACTAATGCTAAGCCATTAGTTTTGCACAACAAAAAAAGCAGCCCTTGGGCTGCTTTTTTTGTTGTGCAACATGCACGTTTGAGCTAGATTATCTAACTACACGTACATTGATTGCATTAATTCCTTTAGGACCACTTTCAGTATCAAACGTAACATTGTCATTTTCTCTGATTTCGTGTACTAAACCTGTTGAATGTACGAATACATCTTTTCCTCCTTCGTTTGGAGTGATAAAACCGAATCCTTTAGTTACGTTAAAGAATTTTACTTTTCCTTCTTGCATGGTATTATTATTTACTTACTTAATTATTAATTCGTTTCTAGTTGGAAGCCAATCAGTTTTTGGATTCCATGTAATGCTTTTTTCTCTTCTTCGCTGCAGAAAGAATAAGCATGGCCAGCATTTCCGGCCCTTCCTGTTCTTCCAATCCGGTGTACATAGGTTTCGGATTCAGTAGGAAGGTCATAATTGATGACCTGTGGTAATTTATGGATATCAATACCACGGGCAGCAATATCTGTTGCGATCAAAATCTTGGATCTGCCTGTCTTAAAAGATTCCAGGGCATTCTGTCTTGCATTCTGTGATTTATTTCCATGAATAGCATCTGCCTTGAATCCTCTTTTATTGAGTTGCTTTGCCAGACGGTCTGCAGCATGTTTTGTACGGATAAAAACCAGAGTTTGTAGGTTCTTATCTCTGTTCAATAGATCAACCAATAAGTCGGTTTTCTGTTTTTTCTCAATGAAGAAAACAGATTGATTGACATTTTCAGAGGCTTTTACAACGGGGTTGATATTTACTTCTGCTGGGTTTTTTAAGATCGTATTGGCAAACTTCCTGATTTCAGGAGGCATGGTGGCAGAAAAGAACAAGGTCTGTCTTTTCTCCGGTACATATTTAAGGATCTTCTTGATGTCATGGATAAATCCCATATCCAACATGGTATCAGCTTCGTCCAATACTAGGGTAGCAATGCTGTTCAATGTTAAATATTTCTGATTGATGAGGTCTAATAACCTACCTGGTGTTGCGATCAATATATCTACAGGCTGTTGAAGCGATCTAATATTTCTGGAGATAGGGACACCACCAAATACGACCAAATGCCTTAGACCAAGGTGTTTGTTCAGTTCAGCAAAGGTCTTGTCAATCTGAATAGCTAACTCGCGAGTAGGTGCCAAGATCAAGGCTTTTGGAGCTTTGGAATTCGATTTTTGCTTCGCACAGTTTTGTAGGATAGGGATGCTAAAAGCAGCCGTTTTTCCAGTTCCGGTCTGTGCACATCCGATGATATCATTTCCCTTTAAAATGTGGGGAATTGATTCAATCTGTATATCCGTAGGGGCCTTGTAGCCAAGACCTTCGAGTGCTTTTATGATTGGAGCGATTAGCTCCATATTGTTGAAATTCATTGATGTTTTTAAAATTTGTCTTCTAAAAATTTGTTTTACGAAATGCTCTTCGATTGCACAAACTGCTTACAGACATAAAATATGTCAATTAATATTAAAATGAAATCTGAAGAAGCAGTGACAAAGTTTATTAAGGAGGGTTTACAAAGTCATTGATATTATAGAATAAATTCCAATATTATTACAAAATTACTAAAATATTTCGATAATATTTTTCTTTTTTATTAATGGGACGATTTATAGGTCCTAAACAGACATGAGTTTAATGACCTTGACATGCGATTTAAAGGCTGACCAGAAGGAATTATACTCGTTGTATTTTATTTCATAATCCTTGCAAGCCTGTCTAACGATCTTATTTAATGCCGGATAATGGATGTGGCTGATCTTTGGAAAAAGGTGATGCTCCACCTGAAAGTTCAGACCGCCCAAAAGCCAAGTTAACATTTTGTTTTTGGTGGAGAAGTTTGCTGTGGATTGGATTTGGTGGATCATCCATTCCTCTTCAATTTTAGGTTGGTCACCAGATTTAAATTCCGTTTCTGAAACCACATGAGCCAACTGAAATACTGTCGCTAAACAGATTCCGCATACTGCACCTGCAATCAAAATACCAAGTAGAGTTGGAATCCATCCTACATAAATAATCGGGATGACAATAAAGATCAAGGCGTGAATGAGTTTACTGATCCAGAAGATTACTTTTTCCTTCAATGGAAAGTGGAAAGTTCTTTCTAAGCTGCCCATTTTTTGCCTGAAGTATTTTTCATAATCCTGATAGAATATCCATGCTAAATATGAAATTCCATAAAGAAAAATAAAATAAATAGGCTGGAAGCGATGATGTTTCTTTAGTTTCTGATCTTGATGGATACGCATAAACTTCACTTCGATATCGGGATCTTCACCATCAATATTGGTGTAGGTATGATGGGCGATATTGTGTTTTTGCTTCCAAAAAAATATATTTCCTCCCAATAGATTTAAAGAATAGGAAAGGATATTATTGACTTGCTTATTTTCAGAAAACGAATTATGGCCTGCATCATGCATAATATTGAATCCAATTGCTGCAAGATTGACACCAAATATCATACATAACAGGACACTGATGGCCCAATGCGGTTGTACAAAAACTAATATACAGTATATTAAAACAAAGGAAGCCATCAAGATTATGGCTTTACTGTACAACTTACTGTTTCCAGTCTTTTTTTGTATGGTATTATTAAAATATTCGTTAATATTATTTTTTAATGATTTTGAGAATAAGCTGTTTAAGTTGTTGAACTTTATGGTTGATTTCATATAATTATTACCCACTTCCACTTTGTCGACCAGCCCGACAAGAATGTTGTATTTGTGCAAACTTACAATTTATATGGCAAATGATTGTTTAACTTAAGTTAAAAAACTCTAATTTTTATTGGACCTTAATTTAAACTTTGCTTTCTGATTTCTTCGATTTCCTCCACGGTTTTTACCAGGTCTGGACCTAATAATCGGTAGCCATTCTCTTCAATCAAGAAATTGTCTTCAATTCGGATCCCCGAAAAATTACGGTAATCTTCTAGGAGATCATAATTGATGAATTCATGGTTTCTCTTTTCAGCCTTCCACATATCGATCAAGTCAGGGATAATGTATATGCCCGGTTCTACAGTCAAGACAAAGCCTGCTTCCAGTTCTTTTCCTAGGCGCAAAGATTTGAGCCCAAACGTATTTTTGTCCTTAGGCTCTCTTTCGGTATATCCCACATACTGTTCACCCAAGTCTTCCATATCATGGACATCTAATCCCATCATATGGCCTAAGCCACATTGAAAGAACATGGTATGGGCGTGGTTCGCAACGGCGTCTTCAGCATTCCCCTTCATCAATCCAACTGCAGTCAAGCCTTCTACCAAAGTTTTGGCAGCTTTCAGGTGAATATCCTTGAATTTAACCCCAGGTTTCATCATGTCTCTAGCATCTGTAAAGGATCTTAAGACCACATTGTAAAGATCTTTTTGTCTTTCCGTGAAAGTGGCGGATACAGGGAAAGTCCTGGTTAAGTCACCTGCATAACCCATTGGAGTTTCAGCGCCCGAGTCGTTTAAGATCAAATCACCGTTTTTAAAGCTGTTCTCACGGTATTGGTTATGGAGAATTTCACCATGCACTGTCACGATCGGTGGATATGCAAATGTGAAATTTTGGTCTGCAGCATATTTTTGGATCGCATTCACCAATTCATATTCTTTCATTCCAGGTTTTGCAATCTTCATGGCGAGGAGATGCATTTCCGTAGAAACACGAAGAGCCTCTTCAATCTGCTGGATTTCCTGTGGTTCCTTGATCGATCTCTGCTTTACGACGGCCTTGATCAGTTTTTCAGATGGCAGTAGTTCATCTAAATGCCTATCCAAAAGTCTGCTCAATAGGATTTTGTTGTAAGATTGATATGGAGGTAAAAAATGGATTGGGCGATTGTTGAACTTAGCTTTCTGAAGGTGGTTCTCCAGTTCTTTGAAAGGCATGGTTTCAGAAACGCCCGCTTTTAGGCTTTTTTCCTTCAAGGTTTCTTGTCTGCCGGTCCAAACCAGTGCATCCATGTCCAATTCATCACCAAAGATTATTTCCCGGTTTTCATCAATGTCGATGATCCCAGCGATAAAGGGGGCTTGGATTCCGAAATAATATAAAAAGCTGCTGTCTTGGCGGAATGGGTAAGTGTTATGTTCGAAATTGATGGGATTTTCAATATTTCCCAATAAAACGATCACTCCATGGGAAACCTCATTTTTTAATTGGGTTCTTCTATTCTGATAGGTACTTGACGAAAACATTGCTCTAAAATTTTATAACGAAATTAAACAAAAACTGTGGAACCATCTTTAGGAACCACAGTATTTATAGGAATAAGTTGTTACCGGTTGATTAAGCATCTTAATCTTTGCTTAGTTGAATTTGTGTAACGCGATTTGGAATGACATATCTACCCAAAGCATCTTTTTCAAAGCCTTTTAATGTATAACCACTTTCGGAATTAAACCTGATGAGATTATTCTCCAGGATTTCTGAATTGGGGGTAAGGGTCAAAGTAACCGTTTTGTTTTTCTCATTATAGGAAAGTAGGTCCAGCTCTCCAGCATCGAGTTCAATCCAAAGTTTTTCTGGAGCTAGAAAGATTCGGTTTCTTGCTCCAGTTTTGATTTTAACATCGATATTTTCTTTATTCTTGACCAGGTTTCCTGAGAATGCCAACCAATCGAATTCGGGGTGTTTGATGATATATGTTCCTGAATTAACGGCATAGCCATAAAATCCTGATCCATAATCGCCAGTAATACCATCGATTTCTAGGGTTGATGGATAGGAGTGGAATGCTGCTGGTCCGAATCCTTCTTGGGTAACATTTGCCAAAGCACCCATCATGCCAGCATGACCTACGCGCAGTAGGTAGAAGTCATCGGGATGGTCTCTATATTCGGTGAGAACTGGTATGGAATTCAAGGCAGAGCCGTAGTGATGTAGCTGTCTTTCAATTCTGGATAGTTTTCCGCCGTATACAAAGTCCCAATAACGGCGAGCACTGCCATTGTAGCCCCAATGGGGAACTGTCGGCATATAGGCTAATATGGCGTTGAGCGTCACTTGTGCTTTTTCATCGAAACCAAAGTACTTGGACCAGAGGTAAACTTCTTCCTGACCGGTAGAGTCCCATGGCATTTCGCTGCCAAATGGGTAATTTAAGGTTTTCCAATGCTCGGCACGTTTTCTCATTTCAGATTCCAACTTATTTGCAGAATCCGTTAAGCCTTCCCTTCTTAAGTCATTTAGTATCAGTAGGAAAATACTGCCTTCCATCTGTCCGAATTGAGCATAATGTGGGGCCTTCTCAACCATGGCTATTGCCGTATGGAATGCCCGGTCGAGGTATACATCCCAAGGTTCTTCAGAAACTAGCTGGTTGTAATTCCTTGCGAGTCGGTACATGACCCAATGGGCAGCAGCAACATGGGGATAATTATAGGATCGGCCTATATTGTCGGCTTCTTTTTTAGGCCAAGCCGACCATGTTTTCCAGTTGATATCTTCACTATAGGTACCTTTTGGTAGGGAGTCTGGCTCATAATAGAAAAGACTTTTAACTACGCCATATTTATCTTTTCCCTCTTTGTGCTGGATTCGGCCATACATAGTTTCATTGACAAAACGCTTCAGTTTTTCAATTTCAACCTTGTTAGGTATCATAACCTGCTTCATCATTGCTGCGAGCCAGCTGGCAGCACCAGCTTCATCACTTAAGCCTGCATACCATGCTCTTTGCTCTTGGGTAACTGGTTTTCTTTCTTCAATATCGTATGTAATTACCGAAGGAGATCTTTTAAATGGATCATTTGAATCCTCAAACCATTGTTCATTGGTCAAGAAATTCCCTAAGTCCTTGACTACTTCCTGTTCAGGTTTGATGACCTTATACTGAATGGTTTGTTCGATTCCATCTTGATAGGTGATCTGCAGTCTTGCCCTTCCCCAGGTATTTCCTGATACTTCAAATTGATTCCAATTATTCTTGGTCTTTTTCAAGGTTTTTATGCTTAGGGCATCTTTTGGGAAAACCTCGATGTTCTTGATCTGCTTATTATGCTTGATGAATAATTTGCTTGGGTTGTCCATTGGAATGACATAACCTGGGGCTGCAATGGCTACAGGTCTATTATTGGCCAATAGGGTAGATTCAATTTCTTTGATGCTCGGTGCGAGAACAAATCTCAAGGAGAAGTTTTTGGTCTCACCAGGTTTCAAAATAGATGATGTAGGTTGATTCCAAGGGTTGACATTTTGCCATTCAGTTTCTGCATAAGTTTTGCTGTGTATCAACCATTCATGAAAGCCTTCAAAGGTGATGCTTCTAGGGGTTGGATCTGTATTTAATGGGTTGTAAGCTTCAAAACCTGCATTTTCACTGGGCAGGACCAATAGGCTAGGTCCATTTCCATGAAGTCGGTTTACCTGCATATATCCGGCATCCTTTCCGATGTAAGGGTCGAAGAAGACATTTTTAGCATGGGCTTCGTCTAAACTTTTCCAATCCATGTTGTTGTTGAACGGTAATGGAATCCCAAGGCCTCCAATCTCAATGGATTTGTTTGAATTATTGATGATCTGGAAGGTAAGTTGCAGATTTCCATTTATGTCTTCCCATTTTCGGATTACCTTCAAAGGTATGTTTTGAAGGGTTGAACTCAGATCAGCCATGGCCAATACATTGCCCTCAGGCTTTAATTCTAATACTTTTTGACGGTTATTTGCGGAGGAGAAGGCCTGCCATTCCTGGTTGCCGGCATTACGAATTTTGAGATTGATGTCCCCGATATGGAAGAAACCATTGCGATCTCTTTTGTTTAAGAGTTCGGTTGCTGTGTAGTCAAAGCTAGTATCTGCATGGATCAGCTTGATTGATGATGCGGTCTGAGAACTGTTTAAAAGCTGCAGGTTTAGTTCTTTCAAAGGAAAGGTTTTGTTGCCTTGGTCTATACCAAGGGTAGGAGGTTCAGCAGCTACTTTTTTCCAAACAGGGTGCTCATTCTGTTGAGCATGAGCAGGTTGGGACAAGCAAGGTGTCAAGGCCACTAAAAGGAGATAATAGAAATTTTTAATTTTCATCATTTCTGTTGAAGTCTTGAATTATTAATAGAAAGCCAATTAATCTAATTCTAAAAATGAATGGAAGGAAAAATTTAATTGTATTAAGTAAAATAATTAGATTAGTGGAAGCAAAATTACAGTTTGGAAGAAATTAAATGGGGTGTTTTCCATTTACTCTAAAAAAACTGGTTTTATTAGCATTGATCCAAAGTCACACTTAATACACACGATTAAGTTTTTCCTGTTTGTTTGTTACAAATATGGTTTTAATAATTGTTTTAAGATTGCCGGATTTTAGCTTTATATGGCCAATTCTTAGCCATTCCTGTTAAATATTTTGCTGAATGACCTCTTTATAATTATATTTAGTGTTAAATTGACATTTATAAACTTTTTAAATTATGAAACCAATACAATATAATGTACCAGTTCCTAAGGATAGGACGGTATTTGTGCAGGAAGACATATTAGATAAGTTTTATCCGTATATGCATCGTCATGTTGAGTATCAGATTATTATGATTGTAGCTGGTAGCGGTCAACTGTTGGTTGATGACAATCTTCATAATTTTCAACAGGGTGATATCTTTTTGGTTGGTTCCAATCAAGCTCATGTTTTCAAGAATGACCAAAGTTCAGAAGGGATAAGGTCTGTTTCCGTATTTTTCAATCTAGAGGGCGCCTTGCTTAATTTGTTAAATTTGCCTGAGTTGAGCGTATTAATGGAATTCATCAGCAATAACTGTAGAGGTTTTCAGGTTCCAAAACAGCATTTAGCTCCGATACGGAGAAGAATCGAGGTTTTGAAACGATCTGATAGGATGGACCAATTGGTGAACTTCTTTTATCTGTTAAAATCGTTAAATATGGTCTCTGCTGATTTGACGCCACTTTCAGGGGTTTCTCATTATGAAACAGATGCCTTTGGTGGTTTCAAGATCAATTCTTTATGTAGGTTTATTGAGGAAAATTTTAAAGAGAACATTTCCTTATGTGATGTGGCAGAAAAGGCAAACCTAACCCCACAGGCATTCTGTAGATATTTCAAGAAATGCACGGGAAAGACTTTTGTATCCTATTTAAATGAAATCCGGGTTCGTGAAGCCTGTCGTTTATTAGGTAATGATAAATATGATTGTGTTTCCATTATAGCTTACAGCAGTGGATTTAACAGCATCACCAATTTCAATCGAGTATTTCGGAGTGTTATCGGCACCTCACCCAAGGAATATGCATTAAACTACAAGAACTTTTTATATCAATAAATAGAAAAGGTTAAAATTCAGTAAACAAATATTAAAAGGCGGTTAGGCGAGGAGCTATTAAGTGGCTAGTTTTGGTTATACAATTATAATTTAAAACAAGAAAACTTACTATGGCTCAATTAAATTGGAAAGGAATTTATCCTGCTGTTTTGACTCCATTTAAGGAGAATGGAGAAATTGATTTTGAAATGTTTGCCAAAAACACGGAGGCGCAGATTTCTGCGGGTGTTCATGGGATCATTATTGCGGGAACTCTGGGAGATGCTGCTGTACTAGACAATGATGAAAAATTTGAATTGCTCTCTTATGCGAAAAAAGTTGTTGCTGGAAGAATTCCACTAATTCTGAATATTGCGGAAAATACGACCAAAAATGCGGTTGACTTTGCAAAAAAAGCAAAGGAACTTGGCGCGGATGGTTTGATGTTACTGCCTCCAATGCGTTATAAAGCAGATGACCGTGAAGTGGTAGAATACTTTAAGGCTGTTGCCAGCGCGACTGACCTACCTATCTTAATTTACAATAACCCTGTTGATTATGCGACCTACGTTTCATTGAGCATGTTTGAAGAATTGAAGGATTACCCAAGTATTCAAGCGGTGAAAGAATCAACCAGAGACTTGTCAAACATTACCAGAATGAAGAATAAGTTTGGCGATCGCTTTAAGGTTTTGGGTGGTGTAGATACTATTTCATTGGAAACAGTACTCCTTGGTGCCGATGGATTGGTCGCAGGATTGGTTGATGCTTTTCCAAGAGAAACCATGGCAATGTACAATTATGCCCTGGATGGTGAAATTGAAAAAGCCATTGAAATCTATAGATGGTTTATGCCATTGTTAGAGTTGGATATCCATCCAAAACTTATCCAGTACATCAAATTAGCTGCTACAGCTGAAGGAATCTGTACACCGCATGTTCGTGCGCCAAGGTTGCCTTTGGTAGGTGAAGAAGCGACAAGAATAAACAAGATAATTGCTGATGGCATTGCAAGTCGTCCGGTTTTGAATTAAATCGGAAGAAGTGCATTCTTTGGGACATAAAATTGGTCTTACAGCTTTATGTCCCTTTAATAGTAATCCCAATTGAATATGAACCAAAAAAAAGAATACTTAGATAAATGTGTAGAGCTGGCTGTTGAGGCGTATCAATTTTTAAAGTCCACTACGGTTAGAGATCGGGCCAAGTTTATGCATGCTGTAGCAGATCGAATTGAAAGTATAGGGACGGAATTGATCGAGACAGCAAATCAGGAGACTTCCTTACCTTTTCCTCGTTTGGAGGGCGAGAAGGCAAGGACCGTCTGGCAATGGCGCAGTTATGCAAATGCGATTTCCAATGGCCTGTACAGTGAGGCGAGGATTGACTTAGCAAATCCAGAAAAAGGAAAGAATGATATTCGCAAATACAATCTAGGCATTGGGCCAGTGGTTGTATTTGGGGCTAGCAACTTTCCTTTTGCTTTTTCAACCGCAGGTGGAGATACCGCAAGTGCCCTAGCTGCAGGATGCCCAGTCATTGTAAAAGGTCATTCGGGGCACGAGAAAACCTCTACGGTTATGGCCAAGGCAATCACGGAAGTCGTAAAGGAATTTGGATGGCCTGAGGGTGTCTTCAACCATATCCTTGGCAATGAAGTTGAAGGTGCCAAAGAGAAGATAGGCGCTTATTTGGTTGCTCAGCAAGGTATTAAAGCGGTGGGTTTTACCGGTTCCTATTGGGGAGGAAAAGCCCTGTTTGATATTGCGAACCAGAGGGAAGAACCCATTCCTGTCTTTGCGGAAATGGGAAGCATCAATCCAGTATTTGCCTTCGGGAATATATTGGAGGAGAAAGCAGAAGCTTTGGCAAAGGAATACGCATCATCCTTAACCTTGGGAGTAGGGCAGTTTTGTACCAATCCAGGATTGTTCATTGCGGTGAAAGGGGAAGCATTGGAGCGATTTAAATCGAGCCTGCATGATGCGATTGCCGCGATCAATTCAGCCCATATGCTGAATCAAGGGATCTATTCACATTTTGAGAAAAACAAGGATCTATTGAGCAGTCAAGCTGAGGTTGCTATACTTTCAGAGTCGAATTCTATTGCTGAATCTGGCCAGGGCCGACCAAGGGTAGCCTTGACCTCCGCAGCGAATTTCTTGACCAATGAAGTTTTGGCTGAGGAAGTTTTCGGTCCGTTTGGATTATTGATAGAAGCAGATTCCATTTCAGAAGTAGAGAAAATCGCAAGAAACCTAAAAGGACAATTGACGATAACTATTGCTGGAACGGAAAAAGATGCTGAAGAAAATAAGACGATATTAAACATCATAAAAGATAAGGCCGGAAGGCTATTGTTCAATGGAATGCCAACCGGGGTTGAGGTCGTGTATGCGATGCAGCATGGCGGGCCTTTCCCTTCGAGTACAGATCCAAGGTTTACCTCGGTAGGACCTGATTCCATTAAGCGGTTTTTACGTCCATTGGCATTTCAGAACTGGCCAGATCAGTTTCTTCCAGCTGAACTGAAAAATGGCAATCCCCTTGCGATCAATCGCCTTGTGGATGGTACGAGTACTAAGGATTCCATAAATGCAAACCAATAGATAGATGAAGAAAACATTTTTTTGTATTGATTCCCATACCTGCGGTTGCCCTGTGCGGTTAGTAGCTGGAGGTGGTCCATATTTGAACGGGAATTCCATGATGGAACGCAGGCTCCATTTTATGGAGGAGTATGATTGGATCAGAAAAGGGTTGATGTTTGAGCCTAGAGGCCATGATATGATGAGTGGTAGCATTCTTTATCCACCTATCGACCCTAATAATGATACGGGTGTACTCTATATAGAAACCAGTGGTTGCTTGCCGATGTGTGGCCATGGGACCATTGGAACTGTTACCATAGCCATAGAGGAAGGATTGGTGATTCCGAAAGTGCCGGGAAAGCTTAGATTGGAAACTCCTGCAGGATTGATCTTGATTGATTATGTGCAGGAAGGCCCAAAGGTCAAAACAGTAAAGTTGACCAATGTGAAATCCTTTTTATATAAATCAGAATTGACAGTGGACTGTCCGGATTTAGGGGAGATTGTTGCTGATGTTGCATACGGAGGTAATTTTTATGCGATTGTAGATCCTCAGAAGAACTTTAGGGATATCAGTGATTTCTCCGCTAGCCAATTGATCCATTATGGCAAGTTGATCCGTTCCCTGTTGAATGAGAAGTATGAATTTATCCATCCTGAGAATGAAAATATTTATGGTTTGAGCCATATTCAATGGACCGGGAAACCGACCAAGGAGAACTCTACAGGTAGAAATGCGGTATTGGTAGGTGAGAATGCTCTCGATCGCTCACCTTGTGGAACAGGGACTTCAGCTCGCATGGCGCAATGGTATGCAAAAGGGAAATTAAAGCCAGGAGATGAATTTGTCCATGAAAGTTATATAGGCTCGCAATTTATTGGGCGGATTGAGGAAGAGACCCAATTGGCGGGTCATGCTGCCATCGTTCCATCAGTAGAAGGGTGGGCAATCATTACGGGATATAGTCAGATCATCATAGATGATATGGACCCGTATAAAGAAGGATTTCAAGTTATGTAATTCACGATAACCATTAAATAAAGTGTCAAAAAACCATAAAGGAAATGTAGTTATTATCGGGGCTGGGATTGCAGGTCTATCAACAGCATATTATTTATTAAAAGATGGTTGGCAAGTCACTGTCTTGGAGAAGGACATTGGCAAGAACAATTGTTCCTATGGCAATGCGGGCATGATTGTTCCAAGTCATTTTACACCTTTGGCAGCACCTGGAATGGTAGCCCAAGGAGTAAAATGGATGCTGAACAGTAAGAGCCCGTTTTATGTTAGGCCATCATTGAACCTCGGGTTGATCGACTGGGGACTGAAATTTCTAAAATATGCCAATGAGAAGCATGTAGAAAGGAATGCTGAAGCAATCCGTGATTTGAATCTGGAAAGCAGTAAGTTATATGATCAGTTAGCTACAGAAGAAGGTCTTGACTTTGAGCTGAGGCAGAACGGCATTTTGATGATGTACAAATCAAAAGATGTCGAGCATGAGGAAATAGAATTGGCAGAAAAGGCGAACCGATTAGGATTAGATACTCAGGTTTTAGATCGGAATGGCGTGCAAGAATTAGAACCGAACCTAAAGGTCGATACATTGGGTGCTATTCTTTATAAGTGCGATGGAATTATGTATCCACCTAAATTAATGCAGGAATTGACAACCTATCTTGTCAATCATGGAGTGGAATTTCATTATGCAACTGAAGTTAATGGATTTGAGACCAGTGGAAATAAAATCAAATCCGCAGTGACCAACAAAGGAAACTTTCAAGCAGATGAGTTTGTGGTAACTGGAGGAGCAGCATTGGGCAAGATAGGTGCTAAATTACACTTGAAATTGCCACTGATGCCTGGTAAAGGCTATTCCTTTATGTTCAATCCAGAGGAAGGCACCTCGATGAATCATGCAGCACTTTTGCTCGAAGCAAGGGTTGCCGTTACACCAATGAACAATCAAATTCGATTTAGTGGTACCATGGAATTGGGCCCTGCGAATGATAAAATCTACCAGAACAGGGTTAAAGGAATCGTTGAATCTATCCCAAAATACTATCCTGATATTCAAATTGACTATCCAAACGATATATGGTTTGGATATAGACCATGTTCGCCAGATGGGCTTCCTTATTTAGGGAGGACCAAGAAATACAGCAATGTAAGCATTGCCGGGGGCGGAGGTATGATGGGCCTAAGTTTGGGGCCTGCCTTTGGTAAAAGCATAGCAAGGATCTTATCCAATGAAAAGATAGAATCGAATATTTCGGGCTTTAATCCGGACCGATTCCAGTAGCAATTTAACCTACCTAAATTATGATTATGAAAAACCGGAAAAACATAGACCTTAAATCATTTATTGGAATTGGAATTATCGCTATGACTAGTGCTACAACATTTGCTCAAGAAAGTGGCTTGTACGATCATACCACTCCCATTGAACCTTACATCATACAATACAGAAACGACCTGCAGGCCATCAATTATTTTTATGGACCGATGCCGAAAGGTTGGGGATTTCAGAGTGCGGCAGCTTCTCCTGAACAAATAGGCAGGTTACTTCTGCTAGATCAGGATTACGAAAAGAAACTGCAGCAGTTTGACTATAAAAAACTCAATACCAATGGTCAGGTCGATT
This sequence comes from Sphingobacterium sp. LZ11T8, assembly GCF_024261425.1. Taxonomy (NCBI): domain Bacteria; kingdom Pseudomonadati; phylum Bacteroidota; class Sphingobacteriia; order Sphingobacteriales; family Sphingobacteriaceae; genus Sphingobacterium; species Sphingobacterium sp. LZ11T8. Next base: position 349,902 of record NZ_JANBZY010000004.1, read on the forward strand.
ATATTTTACTGAACAGAAAAATCAAAAGGAATATTGAGGACCTTAAATCCAATCAAACCGCATATAACCGTGTGAAGGGTTACCTGCCTTTTGCAGATAGCATCCTTGAATTTGAGAAGAAAAGAAGACGTGGTGGAGCAGTGGATGCAAAGGAGGTAGCAACCGCTTTTGAAAATGCATCATCTCAAGTTGATCAAGAACTTAAGAAATTGGAAGGGGTAAAGGCTATTCCTTCTGCAGATGTAGAATATTTAGAAAGCATCTTAGAATCTCTTAAATTAAGATTGGAAAGCTCATTCGACTTCTATAATGGCTATGAACCCCTGTTTTCTTGGTGGGTTCCAAAATCCCATGATCGATTACAGGAAAAATTAAAGGAGTATAAAGAACTTATAGCCTCGAAATCAGATTTGAAGGCTTTTGATGATGGCAGTAACATCGCTGGCAAACGCGTTGGCAAGGATGTGTTAAATAAAATGCTGAAGGATGAAATGATTTCCTATAATGCCGATGAGCTCCTGAAAATTGCTGATAAGGAATGGCAATGGTGTGTTGCAGAACTTTTGAAGGCTTCCAAGGAGATGGGCTTTGGCGAAGATTGGAAGAAAGCTCAGGAAAAAGTAAAGAACTCTTATGTCCCTGAAGGAAAGCAACCTGAATTGATCAATGAACTGTATGATAAAGCCATGAACTTTATCAATGAAAAGAAATTGATCGATATTCCACCCTTGGCGGATGAAACTTGGGGAATGATCATGATGACACCAGAACGTCAGTTGGTCAATCCGTTCTTCACGGGCGGTCGAGAGATCAGTATTTCCTATCCAACCAATACCATGACCTACGACCAGAAAATGATGAGCATGCGTGGAAATAATCCACATTTCTCCCTAGGAACCGTTCAACATGAATTGATCCCTGGGCATCATCTACAGTATTTTATGAACCGCCGGTATAAACCCTATAGAGAACAGAACTTCAATACCCCTTTTTGGACGGAAGGCTGGACCTTGTATTGGGAGCTGCTATTGTATAGAATGGGATTCCCGAAAACACCAGAAGAGCGGATAGGGATGCTGTTCTGGAGGATGCACCGTTGTGCAAGGATAACCTTCAGTATCAAATTCCATATCGGAGAATGGACTCCACAACAATGCATAGATTATTTGGTAAATCAAGTAGGACATGAGCCTGCAAATGCCCATGGCGAAGTAAAAAGATCCTTTGAAGGTTCTTACGATCCTTTATATCAATTGGCCTATATGATCGGCGGTTTGCAATTGTTGAGCATCAGCGATGAAATGGTAGGCTCAGGTAAGATGACCTATAAAGATTTTCATGACCGTGTGATCAAAGAAAACTATATGCCTATGGAGATGCTGCGGGCTATATTGACCAATCAAAACCTGAACCCTGACCATCAATCTTCTTGGAAATTCTATAAATTCTAAACCAGCGACCTAAATTATGGAAGAAAACAAACAGGAGTTTAAGAAGTCATTGGGCCTATTGGATGCAACCATGTTGGTGGCCGGTAGTATGATTGGATCCGGTATTTTCATTGTTTCGTCAGATATCGCCAGGAATACAGGTTCTGCAGGATGGCTGATGATCGTGTGGGCGATATCTGGGTTTATGACTTTGGCAGCAGCAATTAGTTATGGGGAGTTGAGCTCGATGTTTCCAAAAGCTGGAGGGCAATATGTTTATCTGAAAGAAGCTTATGGCCCATTGGTCAGCTTTACATTTGGTTGGACTTTTTTTGCTGTGATCCAGACCGCTACCATTGCTGCGGTTGGAGTTGCATTTGCAAAGTTTACAGCCTATTTGTTCCCAAGCTTGGACGAGGATGTCTATTTGCTGACCATCGGGACCTATCATATTTCATCGGCACAGGTGCTGGCTATCGGCGTAATACTTTTACTGACCTTTATCAATACCCTAGGCGTACAGAACGGGAAAGTCGTGCAGACAACATTGACCCTCATCAAAATCTTGAGTTTGGTCTTGGCCGTCTTGTTTGGGTTTGCAGCCTTTGATCTAGAAGTATGGAATCACAATTGGAATAGTGCCGATACCTGGAACCTGAGCCGCTTAGCCGTGGAGGGAACTAAATCTGATTATACCTTTCTAGCAGGATTAGGAGCTATTTCAGCAGGTTTGGTTGGTGCTTTGTTCAGCAGTGACTCCTGGCACTCTTCATCTGCAGTTGCTGGTGAGATTAAAAACCCGCAAAGGAATATAGGTTTGAGCTTAGCATTAGGGACCATTATCGTCACGGTAATTTACCTATTGACCAACTTAATGTATACTGGGGTCCTTCAAATGGAGGAAATGGCAAGTGCTCCTAAGGATAGGGTAGCGATGGTTGCCGCCCAAGAGATATTTGGTCCGATCGGAATCACGGTCCTTGCTATTATGATTATGGTAAGTACGTTTGGTTGTAATAATGGTCTGATCATGGCCGGTGCCAGGATCTATTATTCCATGGCAAAGGATGGTTTATTCTTTAAAAAGACAAAAGAGCTTAACAAACATGCAGTGCCTAGCTATGCGCTTTGGCTGCAAGGGATTATCGCTTGTCTATGGTGCCTGACAGGAAAATATGGTGATCTCTTGGATATGATCACCTGTGTAGTGGTTATTTTCTATGTCCTTTGCATCATCGGGATTTTTATTCTTAGAAAAAACAGACCTGATTTACCAAGACCATACAAAGCTTTGGGATATCCCATAATCCCCGCAATTTATATTCTATTGGGAGTATCCTTTATATTGTTACTTGTCTTTTACAAACCACAGTTTACTTGGCCGGGAATAATTATTACATTATTAGGCATACCGATTTATTTTATTGTAAAGTCTAAAAAATCGTCACTATGAAATTGAGAATTACTGCTTTTTTGCTGTTTATCCTTCATGTTTCCAGCTATGCACAGGGAACCTTGGAAGATTATAAAAGAGCAAAAGAGGTTCGAAATAATTTTGGAAAGATCTATAATATCCCTCAGCAGATCACTTGGGCTGAAGATGGAGGGTCTTTTGTCTACAAACTGAAACAGAAGGACAACAAAAGCATCCTGGTTTTGTTTGATGCACAGACAAAGAGCAAAAAAATCATTGATCTTGTAGCCGTATCCGAGCAGATGTCCAAGGTACTTTCAGAAACTGTCCCCCTAAACAACAGTTATTTTGTGGGATTAAAACCGATCAACAACAATGAGATCGAATTCACGGAAAAGAAAAAAGTTTGGCGTTGGAATGTTGTGGAGAATAAACTTTCTATTCAAAAGGAATTGGATGACGCCAATAGAAGTTCTGGATACTGGGGGCAAAAATGGGACGATAGCAAAGGAGATCCTGTTGAATCACCAGATCAGGTTTATCTAGCCTATATCAAAAACAACAATGTCTATGTCAGGAAGAAAACAGATCTAAAGAGTGAAAAGCAAATGACTTTCGATGGAAGTCCAGGGCTCTATTACTCTGCCAGAATCGATTGGTCTCCTGATTCGAAAAAGCTGAGTACCACAAAAGTCAGGAAAGCTGAAGTCCGGCAATTGACCTTGTTAGAGTCATCGCCTACGGATCAATTGCAACCAAAATTGCAGTATAGAGATTATGCAAAGCCTGGGGATGCCCTTTCGCAATATTACCCTGTCATAGTAAATGTTGAAACAGCACAGGTTGTGGAAGTAGATCCTAAGCAAGTTGAAAATCAGTTTTCGCTGTACAACATCCGTTGGAGACCAGATAATAATGCCATTACCTTTGAATACAACCAACGCGGACACCAACGCTATGACGTATTGGAACTGAATGCTGTAAATGGTCAAACAAAACCGATCATTTCAGAAACCAGCAAAACCTTTATTGACTATAGTGGCAAGAAATACAGAAAAGACCTAGAAAAGACCAATGAAATCGTGTGGACTTCCGAGCGTGATGGCTGGAACCATCTATATTTAATTGATGCCGAAACTGGCAAAGTGAAGAACCAGATTACCAAAGGGGATTGGGTCGTTCGGAAAGTGATCAATGTCAATGAAACTGACCGCAAAATCATATTCGAGGGCAGTGGTGGAAATAAAAATGAAGATCCATATTTAGTACGGTATTATTCAATTGGTTTAGATGGTAATGGATTAAAAGAGCTGAGCCCTGAACTGGCTAACCATCAAGGATATTTTAACAAAGATTTCTCTAAGTTCATTGATGTCTATTCCTTGGTAAATCAAGCTCCCAAAGCAGTATTGCGAGATGCAAAAACAGGCAAGGTTGAACTGGACCTGGAATCCGCTGATCTATCCGACCTGACCGCTAGCGGTTGGAAAGCACCTGAAGTGTTTTCAACAGCAGGTAGAGATGGTAAGACCGATATCTGGGGTGTCATTATCAGGCCGAATAACTTTGATTCCAATAAAAAATACCCAATTATAGAATACATCTACGCTGGTCCACATAGCTCCTTTGTTCCTAAATCATTTACCCCTGGCTTGTCTGGCATGTATGAATTGGCGGAGTTAGGGTTTATTGTGGTTCAGATAGATGGAATGGGAACTTCAAACCGTTCCAAAGCCTTTCATGATGTAGCTTGGAAGAATCTGAAAGACGCTGGTTTTCCAGATCGGATTGCTTGGATGAAAGCTGCTGCCCAGAAATATCCATACATGGATATCGATAAGGTGGGTATCTATGGCACCTCAGCGGGAGGGCAGTCCTCAACTGGCGCTGTATTGTTCCATCCTGAATTTTATAAAGTTGCGGTTTCTTCCTGCGGCTGTCATGATAACCGTATGGACAAAATTTGGTGGAATGAACAATGGATGGGCTGGCCAATCGGTCCGCAATATGCAGAATGTTCGAATATAGAAAATGCCTATCGCCTTGAAGGAAAGTTGATGTTGATTGTCGGTGAACTCGATGACAACGTAGATCCTGCTTCCACCTATCAGTTGGTCAACCAGTTGATCAAAAATGGCAAGGAACATGAATTGATCATGGTGCCGGGGATGGGGCATTCTTCGGGTGGTGATTATGGCGAAAAGAAAAGGAGAGACTTCTTCGTGAAGAATCTACTCGGAGTGGAACCTCCTGCTTGGAACTTATATTTATAATATTTAATCTCAAATAATTTATAAAAACAGAAAGAAATGATGAGAACGATTGACAATGAAACAATAGATCAAGTATTGAATTATGATAAGATGTTAGAGGCATTATATAAGATCTTTATTTCCAAATTTACTATGCCGGTTCGACATCATCATTTTTATAACACCCCTGATTCTGCAGAAAACGCATTGATCCTGATGCCTGCATGGACTGACAAATATTTAGGCTGCAAGCAAGTGATTGTGGCACCGAAAAACGCTGAGCAACATCTGCCAGCCATTCATGCCTTATATACCTTGTTCAATGCTGAAACAGGTATGCCCTTGGCGCAGATGGATGCTACTAAGTTAACTTCTGTGAGGACGGCCTGTGCCTCAGCTTTGGCAGCTAAATACCTCGCTAGGGAAGATGTCGAAAACTTACTGATCATCGGAAGTGGTAGTGTCGCAGCTCATCTGGCCCAAGCCCATTCGGCCGTAAGGAATTACAAGCACATAGAAGTTTGGGCTAGAAATTCTGCTAAAGCTCAGTCCTTGGTAAATGGTTTAAATGAACAAGGATTTACAAATGTGAGCTTGGCAAACAATCTCCAAGAAGCAATACAAAAGGCTGACGTTATTTCCAGTGCAACGCTTACAAAGGAACCAATTATCAAAGGAGCATGGTTAAAACCTGGCGTTCATCTGGATTTAATTGGCTCCCACACCCCGAAGACCAGAGAAGCTGACGATGAGGTCATCCGGAAAAGCTCAATTTATGTGGATTCCAGAGAAGGTGCTCTCCATGAAACCGGAGAATTGGCCATTCCAATCGCTTCAGGGATCTTGGATCCTCTTGAGGTGAAAGCTGATCTGGTTGAACTATGTAAAGCAAATAAATCAGCAAGAAAGGATGATGATGAAATCACCATGTTTAAATCTGCTGGATTAGCCATTGAAGATCTGGCAGCGGCATTAATGGTTTATGAAGCTGTTGCTGAATAAATATTGCACATAAAATAAATCTAAAATAAAGTCTCAAAGGTCGCTAAAATTTTAGCGACCTTTTTGTTTAGCGAGCGATCTAAGTTTTCCCCTTTATTTCTCTTTTGATTAGATTATTTCATTTGGTCAATGATATGTTGATTATCTAATTGACTGATTGGTAGGTTAATGTTGATTTGTTGTTAATAATTCTAATTAGGGTTAAAAATTGATAAACACTTGCTAAAATATGCCTCATGTTGAAGAGCATTCCTTATTATCTTCGGAATAATTGTCTAAATAACATTTAACCATTATGAAGAAACCAAATATTATGCTCGTCATCCTATTTTCCTGTATACAGGTTTTATTTGCTCAAAATAAAATCCAGTTAAACGGGGAAGTAGTCAATACGACAGGGGAGAAATTATCGGGAGTGACAATTTCTCTAAGCAACTCCAACCAAAAGTTCATGACCGATGAAAATGGTTCATTTTCTTTCGAATATGTTCCAGGAACGGAGTTAACAATTAATTCCTTAGGATTTGCCACACAGCAAGTCACCATGACAAATCAAACCACTTTGAGAATCGTGTTGATAGAATCTGAGGAAAACCTTGAACAGATTGTCGTGGTAGGATATGGTACTCAAAGGAAAGGGGAGACGACCGGGTCAGTGGCCAGTGTCAAATCCGAAAGTTTTAACCAAGGTGCCGTAAAGGATGCAGGTCAATTAATCCAAGGTAAAGTTGCAGGTTTGAGAATTACGACTCCGAGCGGTGATCCCAACGGCTCTACCCAAATCAACTTAAGAGGTTTGAACTCAATCCAAGGTGCGGTAAATCCTCTTGTTATTATTGATGGGGTACCAGGCGACTTTAATTCGGTTGCCCCGGAAGATATTGAGTCGGTGGATGTCATGAAAGATGGCTCTGCGGCAGCTATTTATGGTACGCGAGCTACAGGAGGTGTTATTTTTATTACGACGAAACAAAACCGTTCCACCGATGGCAGAACGACCATCGAATATAACAATTATGCATCTCTTCAAACCTTATTTAGGGTCCCTGAACTGATGAATGCCGATGATTATAGAAGGTTAATCGGAGAAGGACAAAATTACACTGATTTGGGGCACAGTACCAATTGGGTAGATGAAGTGACTCAAAACCCTTTCTCCCACAATCACAACCTTTCTTTATTTGGAGGCAATTCTAGAACCAATTTCACAGGAACCGTCAATTTTCGTGATTGGAACGGTGTATTGTTGAAAAGTGGTCAACAGCGGTTAAATGCCAGAGCAGATTTAAACCATGAAATGTTTGATGGAAAACTAAGGAGCAGAATCCAGATTATCAGCAACAGCATCAAAGCTTTGCAAGGCGGAAGTTCTGCATATATGTGGAGGCAAGCATTAATTAGAAACCCAACAGACAGGATCTACAACGATGAAGGCAAATGGCAAGAGAACAACGCCTATATGTACGACAATCCATTGGGGATGATCAACGAAACGGTCAATGACCGAATATTCAGAGAAACGAGAATGAATGGATCCTTGGATTACCGGCCTATTGAATCTTTGAGCTTCAAAGCCATGTTTTCTAGGGTTCAGGATAATGATTTAACCGGTACATCAACATCATTTGATCATGTTAATACCACTAAAAATAACCTGAATGGTACTGCTAGCCGATTTACCCAAGCGGGTGTGGAAAATCTAATGGAATTGACCGGAAATTTCAACAAATCTTTTGGAGACCATCACTTCGCAGTTCTGGGTGGGTACAGTTGGCAACGTAATACTTTCGAAAACTTCAGTGCCTATAATTATAATTTCCCAACAGATCAATACAGCTATAATTCCTTGGAATCTGGTATGGCATTAAAAGAAGGCTTGGCGACCATGGATAGCTATAAACAAGAATCAACTTTGGTTGGCTTTTTTGGAAGGTTGACCTATAACTACAAAGAGAAATACATGGCTATGTTGAGTTTGAGGAGAGAAGGATCCAGCACATTTGGAGAAAACAACAAATGGGGTAATTTTCCAGCAGTTTCCATAGGATGGGACATCGCAAAAGAAGATTTCTTGCTGGATCAACCTGCTATAAACCAACTAAAACTGAGAGCTGGATATGGGGTGACCGGAACCATTGCAGGTTCTCCATACAACTCGCAGATCAGCTATAATTATACCTTCGATCAAGGAGCCTATATCAATGGGAAATGGGTTCCTGGATTCGTGCCTGCCCGTAACTTCAACCCAGACTTGAGATGGGAAAGGAAAAATGAATTCAATGTCGGCTTAGACTACAGTTTGGCGAACAACCGGATTTACGGTTCCTTGGATTATTACAACAGAAGGGTAAAAGACCTATTGTACTGGTTTGAAGTACCTGTGCCTCCGTATTTGACTTCGACCATGTTTATCAATGCTGGCGAAATGAGCAACAGTGGATTCGAGGCTTTGGTAAATGCTGATGTGTTGAACAAAGAAGGAGGGGTGAAATGGAAAACGGGCGTTGTCTTTTCTACCAATAAAAATAAATTGATCAACCTATCCAATGACAGATTTGGAGTAACCCAAGAGTTTTTTGATGCTGGCTATACTGGAGAACCCATTCAAACCTTTACACACCGTGTAGAAGTAGGGCGGAGCATAGGTGATTTCTATGTATGGAAAACTGTAGGCTTAGATGACGATGGGAAATGGTTGGTGGAATCCCAAAATGGGGAAATCATTCCAATCCAAGATGCAAGTGTGGAAGATAGACAATACTACGGAAACGGAATCCCAGATTTCAATTTAGGATGGAACAACAATTTTCAATACAAAAACATTGATCTAACCATAAACTGGAGAGGTGCATTCGGACATCAGATTCTTAATATGCCTAGAATGTATTATGAAAATCCTGTAAACAAAGCATACAATGTTTTGAAAACCGCATACGATCCGATCGATGGTAAGTTATTGAACAATGATTTAGTGTATGTGTCCCACTACATTGAGGATGCAGATTATTTCAAACTCGATAACCTAACCTTGGGCTATACCTTCAGACCACAATTGATCAAAGGTATCAGTAACCTTCGGATCTATGTTTCCGGTTTGAATCTAGTCACATTTACCAAATACAAAGGTTTAGATCCTGAGGCTACAAGTTATGAAGGAGAATTTCAGTTTGCACCGGGAATTGAGCACAGGGACCGATATCCAACTACGCGGACCTATACCATCGGATTGAATGTTAAATTCTAAGATTACCATGAATCACATTCAGAATTTGTATCAATTAAACTAAATCAAAATGAAGAATTTAAAATTAAAAAACATATTGCTACTCAGTGGTTTATTCGGTTCGATCATGACATTCAATGCCTGTACCGATTTAAATGAGGAAGTGTACTCTGAGGTTTTAGGAAGCACCGTGGACCCCAAGGAAAGAGATTTGCCCTTTATTGTGGCACCTACCTATAGTTCCTTCAGGTCCTTGATGTTTGGCTGGCAGGGTTATTTCGACCTTCAGGAGGAAAGTGCCGACCATATCATCACTCCAGTCCGACCAAACGGATGGGATGATGGTGGAACTTACAGAAGGATGCACCAACACATGTGGACCACCGAACAATGGCAACCCTATAATACTTGGAATCAAGCCTACGCAACCATTACCAAAGTAAATATGGTGATCATGCAGATTGAAGATGGCCTGTTGGCATTACCAGAAGAAACTGGAAAAGATGCCATTGCAGAATTGCGGGCCACTCGTGCATTAGCCTACTATCTTTTGTTGGACAATCACGGAAATGTGCCAATTGTGACTGATTATCGAGATGATAGCCTACCTCAACAAAAGACGAGAAAGGAATTGTATGATTTTGTGATCAAGGAACTGGAAGAAGTCATTCCTATGCTTTCTGAAGAGGTCAGTTCGATGTATGGCCGAATCAATGTTTGGGCTGCAAAGACCTTATTGGCCAAGATCTATCTAAATGCAGAGGTTTATGTCGGAGTAGCGCAATGGGATAAGGTCATCAAAGAAACTAATGATATTATTGCGAGCAACCAATATAGGCTAGATGATGATTACAAGAATGTATTTTCTCCTACCAATCAGAACTCTCCTGAAATAATATTTTCCGTTCCATATGATGAAGTCTATGGATTTGGAAATCAAATTCACATGAAAACCTTAGATCCATTGAGCCGACTAGTTTATGGCATGGCTGCAGGACCTTGGGGTGGAAATTGTGCTGTTCCGCAGTTTATTGACTCCTATGACAAGGATGATACTAGGTTAGTGGATACTTGGATTCAGGGACCTCAATTGAATGTCAGCACGGGCGCTGAGGTCATCAACTATGTAAAACAAGTTCCTGGAATTGGAGGCGATGGAACCGTGGCTGCCTCAAATGCAGGCTATAGGATCGGGAAATATGCGATTAAACAGGGTGCTACCAATAATTTGGATAATGATTATCCAATGTTTCGCTATGCCGATGTCTTGATGATGAAGGCAGAAGCTTTGCTTAGGACCAATAAAGCCAATGAAGCAGCTGTTTTGGTGAGCCAAGTTCGAGCTAGGTCCTTTAAGGATAATCCTGCTAAAGCCCAGGTTACCGGTGCCCAATTAATGTTGGGTAGTAATTATAATTACGGCTGGCAAGAAAAGAACAATACGGTTTCTGGAGCGAATGGAGGTGCTGATGTGAAGTATGGAAGATTCTTAGATGAACTGGGCTGGGAATTCGCCGCTGAAGCTAGACGGAGACAAGATATTATCCGTTTTGGCGTATTTCAGTCAAAATCATGGTTTAACCATAAACCTCATACAAATGCACAGTCAAGAACCCTTTTCCCAATTCCAAATGCAGAGATTACCAAGAATCCAAATCTTAAGCAAAATCCTGGTTATTAGTTAAAGTTAAATATAAGTTCGGCCCATCTCATTCCATTGAGATGGGTTTTTTATTGATTCTGGTCATCTGTTTATCCATTTCCTTAGCACGAATTCATTTCCTGTTAAAAAATGTCAAAAAACCGGTCCTTTGCCCTTAAAAACCATCCTAATTTTCTATTTTATGAGAACATCGAAAAAGAAGAACTATGAAATGTCCAAATTGTAATGAAATATTATTGATGACAGAACGCCATCAGGTCGAGATAGATTATTGTCCGAGCTGCCGGGGTGTATGGTTGGATAAAGGCGAGTTAGATAAGCTAATGGAATATGCCTCAACTCAAACACAAGCTCCAGATCCTCGACAAAACCAAGGCTATGATCGTCAAAACTCCTATCAGCAGGATTATCGTGAAGAGTATCGAGATCATCGAGACGATCGATATGAACGCGATCAACGAGACCATCGGGACTATAGAGGACAAAACCAAAAATATCCTCGAAAGAAGAAATCCTTTTTATCTGACTTTTTTGATTTTGATTAAGGCTGAAAAGGAAAAAAAAATCTTTAAGGCAGTCGTTTTGGATAGACAACACGGCTGCCTTTTCTTATTAAGAATACCCTGTTAGCCTATATTTTAGGCTAAATCTCTGCTTAGTTCCTTAGCTGTATCAATTCCCCCTTGATACAAAAAAGGATACTCTAGCGTATGTAAGAATCTGTTTTTTAACTCCTCATTTTCAATTATCAGGGTATTTTGGCTCTTCGAGCACTTCACCAATAATCGCTCCTCATCCCTCATGATGGAGAAGGAATAAAACTCATTACTTTCAGTTCTTACAGCATGATACAAGGTCCAAACCTGGTTAATGTTAGATAGCTTAACATTTTGGTTTAGCCAAACGTTAAAGTCTGTGGTTTCCATGATGTTAGTGTGATGGGGCGAATGTAATTATTAATTCGATTCATCCATTACGGTTTCCCGTATTCTCACATCTATTTTACAATAATTACCGATTATGAATACCAGTTTTTGTTTTTGTTGTTGATTGTCGATAAAATAATCTTTAAAAAACCCCGTAATTTTCAATAAGATTTATTTTGTAACTTAAACCTTTTCAAAAACACCTATACCTACCAATATGAAAATTATTTACCTCCTAGTTTTTATTCTTCTTATGGCTATTGGTTCCCATGCCCAAGAGAAGTTAGTGCCTTTGGGAGACCCATTCATTATGCTGCACCAAGGAACCTATTATGCCTATGGTACCAATGCTGCAGATGGCATTCAAGTCTACACCTCTAATGATCTTAAGGAATGGTCTTTAGAGCCTGACCTTGCCCTTAAATCTGCTGACTCCTGGGGAGGTAAGTGGTTTTGGGCTCCTGAAGTATACTATATCAAGGAAAAGAAGAAATTTTTCATGTATTATTCTGCGAATGAACATATCTGTGTCGCAAGTTCCGATTCGCTGATTGGACCCTTTGTCCAAGAGATGAAGGCTCCCATGCTGCCAAATGAAAAAGCAATTGACAATTCACTTTTCATCGATTCCGATGGAAAACCTTATTTATATTTCGATCGCTTCAATGATGGTCTGAACATTTGGGTCGCCAAGCTCCAAGATGACCTGATAACCATTGATACCAATGGTATGAAACCCTGTATCCATGTATCCCAAGATTGGGAGACGGTATGGCCAAGGGTAAATGAAGGCTCATTTGTAATACAGCATAAAGGTCTTTATTACATGACCTATTCTGCCAATAGTTATGAAAGTCAACATTACGGAATCGGTTTTGCAACCTCCAAATCCGCCGAAGGACCTTGGACTAAGTATGATAAAAATCCCATCTTCCAGATGCCTGAAGATTTAGTAGGTGTAGGACATAGTGCGATGTTTCGGGATAAAGAAGGGAAATTACGGATTGTGTTCCATGCTCATCATTCCAAAGAAAAGATTCATCCACGGGCAATGTACATTGCAACCGTTGATTTTAGCAAGGATGAGTTACCGATAATGCAGATTAAGGGAAAGATCCTGCGTCCTAAGCTAAAATAGAGGATCATATCAATTAGGATATAGAAAATCTTATTAAAGGCAGATAAGTATGCTTTCAGCCTATTGAAACTCTTTATTCTTGGTAAATATAAACGGTAACTGGGTATTTACTATAAAGCTTATAATCAAAATTATAATCTTTCAACGCCAAAAAATCTATTAATTCTTGGCTTGCCTTGGATTCTCCTTTTAGTATGATGGGATCCAAAAATTCATCGTATAAGAAAATGTAGGAAAGAACAATTTTCTGTTCAGACAAACTAGGTTTTTCCTTGCTTGCCTTGACCTCTTGATTCTGGGGGTCAATGGAAAAGTAATCGACTCTGTTCACATCAAAATCAAAGGTTTTTGCGTTTAAGAAATCTTCTTTATATAATGTGTCGGTTTCAAAATATTCAGTTACAAGATAACCCGATTCCATAGTGGGATGCCATTTTCTTAATTTTTTAAGGTCTATCAAATCGGCAAGATTATTCTTGTTCATAAAAATCATTTCTCCCGATGATTTTATCTTGAACTGGATTTTTTGGCCCCAGTCGTACTGGTCTAATTTGCTGCTATCAATGTTTTCCTTCATCATAGCAAAAATTATTTTTCTAAAGTCATTAATTCCACTTGGGTAACTGGCTGGAATCTCATAACGTGTCCACTCATTTATTTGTTCAGAGCCATATTTTGCATAAACCTTATCTCTAATTGAATCCTTGAAAAAATGATAGGAGTATCGATAGTTTTTTTCAAGTTCAGGTTTTATAGAATCAATACTTGTTTTAATCCCCAATTTATAAGCCTGAATATTTTGTGAAACAGAAACTTCGTATGATTTATTAGAATCCGTATGGATTACAATATATGCAGTACTGTCAGGCTTTAGGCCCTTTGATATCAAATTTTCAAACTCCGCTTGTAGTCTTCCTCCTGATTTCCGATCCTGCGAAAAAAACTGGCTCATGCTAAGAATGAAGGCAATCATTAAAATATGCTTCATTATAAAACTCTATTATTTGTAATAAACATAAACACGACCAGGAAAGTGGGGGAGAAAACTAGGATGTTCCATCCCTTTAGATTTTATGAAATTTATTAGTTCGGTAGCATTTTTTGTAGTTCCTTTAATTAAGTGAGGTTCAAAGAAACCCTTTGCACTTACAAAGGATATAATAGTTTGATAATTTCCTTCTTTAATCAAAGCATCACTTATTATTATAGGATAACCTTTAAAGGAAGGGTACAAAACATCATAACTATAAAGCTCAATTCTATATTGATTCTCAAAAAGGAACTTCACTTTATTTATCGGTTCAGATGTGAAATATTGTGGAACAGGACGGCCGTATTTAATAGCAGGTTGCCATTTCTTGATTTTAGTACTATCAACAAGGTCAATAAGATTATTATCCTCTATAAATTTCAACTTGCCACTTTTGTCAACCATGAAAGAAATAGCTTTGTTCCAATCGTAATTATCAATTTGATCCTTGTTCAGATTAGCCGATATCTCAGTATGCAAAACTTTTAGAAAGGCATTGATACCCCCAGGATAGGAGGCTGGAATATCATAAACTCCAAAGGTACCGGCTTCATTGATCTCATAATTTGAAAATGTAGTATCACTGATAGAATCCCTAAAGAAATATAATTCATATAATTTATTTTTGGCTAATGAATCTTTTTTGGATTGCATAATCAATTTTACCTGTTGGCTGTCCACTAAATTTCTACCATTATTTTGGTAGAATTGAACTTCATTTAAACTGTCCAGCCTAAAGATCAGCATATGCTTTCTATCTTTTTCAAGAACCTGATGGACAATTGGATTTAATTCACGCTCCAGATTTTCCATGAAGGAATGGCTTTGCGAAAAGCATACACAGGTCAGGAAATTTAAGATAATAAAGGTTATTGCTTTCATAATTAAATGATGCAAAACGATGGTCGATTGCATATTATTTTGGCAAAATCTTTTAATAATCCTTATCTTCTCACTAATCTAAATTCAAAATCAAATAAATAATCGATCTACCGAAAACATGTTTAGTAAAAAGACACTGACCATTCTATTCTTATTAATTGCTTTTAGCTCAGCATATGCACAGCAAAAACCTAATATTATCATCTTTATGGTCGATGATATGGGCTGGCAGGACACATCATATCCTTTTGCCGATCAGGCAACCGAATTTAATAAAAGTTATCATACGCCAAATATGGAACGGCTAGCCAAGGAAGGGCTAGCATTCACCGATGCTTATAGTACGCCAGTCTGCACACCAACTCGTGTTAGCCTGATTACCGGTATGAATGCCAGTCGACATCATGTGACCAATTGGACGGCTCCTTTTAAGGACAATCCTACAGGAAACCAAGATGAACAAATGGAAGAGCCTGAATGGAACCATAATGGAATGAGCCCCATTCCAAATGCCCACACGATCTATGCTGATGCATTGCCACAGATCTTAAAGGACAACGGTTATTTCACTATACAAGCGGGAAAGGCCCATTGGGGATCAGCTGGAACGCCTGGTTCTAACCCATATTCCTTAGGTTTTACGGTCAATATCGCAGGAACATCTACCGGTAGACCTGCCAGTTATTGGGGTGAAGAAAATTTTGGACGCACCGGCAAGGATTACCATGGAATAGAGAATTTGCAAGAGTATTTTGGCGAGGATATCAACCTGACAGTAGCCTTAACCCGCGAAGCGCTCAAGAGTTTGGATTATCCGATCCAGCATAAAACTCCATTTTTTCTCAATCTCTGTCACTATGCCCTGCATGACCCCTTAATGGAAGACCGTCGTTATTTTCAGAAATACTTAGATCAAGGCTTATCTCAGAACGAAGCCAAATACGCTTCCATGATTGAGAGCATGGACAAAAGCCTTGGCGATGTCATGGACTTCTTAGAACAACATAAAATCAATGACAATACCTATATTATCTTTATTTCAGATAATGGCGGATTGAGTACCGTACCTCCTCGAGATGGAATTGCACATACCCATAATAAGCCATTACGCTCGGGCAAGGGATCTATTTACGAAGGCGGAATACGAGTTCCTTTAATCATAAAGGGCATAAATAAAGATGTAAAAAATAAGCGTTCTGGAGTTCCAGTAATAGTAGAGGATATCTTTCCAACCGTTTTAGAGATGGCTCAGGTCAAGAAAGTGCAGACCGTACAGCAAGTTGATGGTATCAGTAATTTAGCCCTTCTAAAAAATCCGTCTACAACCCGAGCTGACCGTGCCTTGATTTTCCATATTCCCAATAAATGGACAAAATCAGATGGCGATGGATTTAATTATCGTTCGGCAATCCGAAAAGGAAAATATAAGCTGGTTTGGTCTTTACGAAATGATAGTTTTGAATTGTTTGATCTTGAGCAGGACCTAGGCGAACAGCATAATATTATCCAGCAAAATGGAATGAATAAGATCGCAGAAGAATTAAAGGCTGAGCTCAAGGCTACCCTAGAAAAAAATAAGGCTCCTATGCCTAAAAAGAAGGGGTAATTATGAAGCAAAAACGGAGTTCGATTTATCGAACTCCGTTTTTGTATATCATAAAATAATTTTGCCCTTTTAGGGCAGTAGGACGTAAAAAAGCTATATTTTCATCGTCATCCTGACGCAGGAAGGATCTCGGAACTATACAAACTGTTATGTATTGGCGTACAGTTCCTAAATCTTCGATTTAGGATGACAAAATCTAGTGTAGAAAACCGTACAGATTCTTCATTCATCGTTCAGAATTGGAAATTTCCTGAGAGGGATTCAGAGCGGAGCGAAGAATCTATTTTTTATTTTTTTTAGGAATCGTTCTCATCTCGAATCGTAAGATGAGAGAACCATTTTTTATTGTTTTAGGGTCGGAATGGGGATTCGTAGAAAAATATTTCACCCACGCTGTGGGTTCGCCGATAGATTGTACATTTTTCTACAAAGATTTCACCCATTACAGGGGTTGGACCTAGAACGGTTCACATTTCTACAAAGATTCCACCCCCGCTGTTGGTTTTCTACAAATGTCATCCTTCCGAAGGAAGCCCTTTAGCGCTGGCTCATTTCCAATGGCGGAAAAATGGAAAGAATGCCGTTGACCCGTGCGATGGGATTGGCCTTAGAATGCTTCCTGAATATCATCCCATCAAAAGGGATGATATTCAGGAAGATATTCCCGACATCAAGGCATTCTTTTCATGTGTGTTGGATTGTGCGAAAAGCCATCTTAAATGAGCCGAAGCCTTTTGGTTACTTTTGGGCTTCAAAAGTAACGAAGAGAATTGGTATCCATGAGTACCCTCGCGTTTTGGTTAATTTGGGCTTCAAAAGTAAGAGAAGGGTTGGTATCCATGAGCAGCTTCATCGGTTTGTTTACTTTTCCGCGAAAAAGTAACAAAACCTACTTACTAGCCTCCAGCTGAATTGTTTTTCCGTTTTTCTCTTTCCTTCCCTTTGCCAGTTTTTTGGAAAGTGCTTCAGCTTCAGAAATAATGTCATTGATATAATGAACTTTCTCTTCCAGGACCTCGGGTTCCAAGGTGAAACCTAACTTCGTCATATTCACCGACAAACCAACCAAAAGGGCATTGATCCGATAAGCTAGGGTCTGGAAATGTGCAATATCCGCTTTAAGGTATTTTCCTTTAAGGGGTTCTTTGGCAAATTGGTCAAGGGAATCATAGGATTGTGCCAATGAAGCCTGGGTAGACTTCCTAAGGAGTCTCAAATCATAATAATTCAGGTTGCCGGTTTGGTAGCTCTCTTCAATTTTATGCAAATAAGATTTGAAATGTTGGAGCATAGCATTGGTACTTTGTTCTACGCTGCGATAATGGTTGATAGGAATTGCTAAACAACCTAAAACCGCGAAAATCGATCCCAATAAAGTAAATGCAAAACGACTGCCTAATAGGTCTTGTATATTGCCTTCATGGATATGCTGTCCTAACAAGATGGTAATGGTGATAAAAATCACACAGACCAAATAATTGGGCTTGTTGAAAAGCAGGAATAAATAAAGACAAAATGCAGCTATGGCGATCAACACCCAAGCATTTTTTATATACACTAGCAATAACAGGCTTATTGCAATGCCGATAACAGAACCGACAATACGTTCGTAATTTCTTTTTTGGGTATTGGTATAACTAGGTCTTGCCACCAATATGATAGTCAACAAGATCCAAGAAGCATAGCGATATTCGGGAAGGAAATACCCTATCAGCCCTCCAGCCATCAAAAGGGCAGACATGCGGACTGCATAAGAGAAGATCGGAGATTTAAAGCTTAGGTTCTGCAGGATTGTTTTGATGTTGCTCTTAGGAGCCACAAAATCTGCGTAATTCTTGCTCTCCACCAAGGTAATGTCTTGATAGATCTCTTTGGCTTGGATCTTTTGCAAGATGTCGGCCACGTGCCGTAATTGCGTGCTGATGGAGCAGATCAAGATCCATTTCTCAGGTGAAGCATCAGCCTCCTCCGTTTCCAATTGCAAGAGAAGCTCCTCTAATTTATATCTTTTGGTGAATTTGTTTTGCCCGATCTTTTGACTGGAAATAGTTAATCTTTTGGTTTCCTTGGACAGGAGGTACAAGGATTGTCGGATCAATTTCAGCGTGTTTCCTCCTTTTAAGGTCTCTCGGATATGTTCGTAGTCATTGTCAATGGCCATCAACAATTCATAGAGATCGACTAATTGGTATAGTTTGGCGAGCCATATTTTGCTCTCCAGGTCTGCTTCCGAATGCAGTTTTTTATCCCGAAGGAGAATGGATCGGATAGCTTCCAATTGATCGCTTAATTTCGTGTGCAACGCACTTAATTCCTTATATGCCTTTGGTAAAGATTCCTTTTCATCATAACATGCTATTTTTAAGCGGATCAATTGTGCCATAGTCTTCAAGCCGCCATCTACAGCATATCGCAAGGAACGATGGGGATGTAGGTAAACCTGAATGATACAGACCATAAAAAAGAATAAGGCTCCTGCGGTAACGGAAAGACTAAAGCTGATCGGATCATCAGGTCTTAGGCCAATCGTGAAACTGGCAACGATGAGCCCTAGGTTTCCGACTACATTTACCCGAAAGCCTAACAAGGCAATAATGGTATAAATAAAGCCATAGATCCCTAGAAGCGGAACAACTACCCAGGATTGATGGAAAAGGGCAGTGGAAATGCTTAGTGCTGTAATAAAGAAAATCGGAAGACAATAAGCCGCAGTACTTAATTTGTCGGTTTTGTTTCCAGGCACATCGGTCAATGCCGCTAGGAGGGCTCCAACCGCAAAAGCTACCGCAATAGCACCATCAATAAAGAAAAAGATGAAAAAACTGGGAACTAAAACGACTAGGATGTTTCGAAGTGCATCTAGACTTGATTCTGTCTTTAAAAATGATAATAACCTCGAAAATAAAGCTGCAACCAATATTTTATAATTGAATTAATTTATTACAGCGCAAAAATAATGATTCCAATCGGTTTTTGAAATATGATATGGAGTAAAATTTTTCTGACAAAATATTATTTCAGTTTTTCTAGTTTTTATTTAGTTTAATTTTGTTCTATTTTTTTATTTATTTTCTGTTTTTAGAAACTTGTAGACCATTCCGAGTAGAAAATACTGCCTTAAGGTTGTAGTCGAATTGAAATAGGTACTGTTCGAAGAAGTTCCAAAATAATTGGATACGTTTTGGTTTAAAATATCAAATGCGGACAATTTTAATTCACCTTTTTTTAATATGGGGTAATAGATGGATGCATTGACGATATGTAGGTTTTGCCGCTGGTTATTGATGCCTACCACTTGGTTCTTAATGGTATATGAGCTTTCCAATCTGAAATTCTTGATATTGTTCAATAATAATGTAGCTCCATATTGCTTTGAATTATTGTTCATGTCCTTGAAGTTTTCAGAATCGAACTTAAACTTGGTGTTATTGCTGTTGAATTCAAACATAGGGGTAAAGGTGAAGGCATTTTTATAGGTTAGGGTCATTGTGTTATTGAAATTACTATAAAAGCCTGATGCAATATTTTCCTCTGTATTCACCTTGCTGTAGGTGTCCTGAAGTATTCCGTAGCCGAAAGAATTGAAATTCAAATTCCAGTTTTTGTTTTGGAATATTGTTTTTGAAAAGGAAACATAGAAGTTTTTTACCTCGGTAGGTCCAGCTTGATAAAACTGACCACTGCTAAAGCTGGTCTGGATATCATAAGTACTGGAATGGGCGATGCTATTGGAGTTCTTGGAAAATCCGCCTGATAGATGGAGGTTGATTTTTGATTTTGTGAAGAACTTATTGTAATAAACCCTGTAGTTTTCCTTTAGATTGTTTTCGAAAAATGGACTTGCCATTCGAAGATAATTGGGTGACAAATCTGATTTTACGGTTACGATGGAATAAAACCTTGGGGTTTCTAGCTCTTTATTATAGTTGAAATTTAGACCCTTATAGGAGAGGTTTATATCCGGGAGCCAATGGGATTCTTGCGTATTTCTATTTTCCAATTTTTGATAATAGTCAAAATGGTTGGAAAAGGAACCCCATTTGAGGCCAAAGGAAATGGGTAGGTTTTTTATGATTTTCAGGTTCCATTTCGTTCCAACAAAATACTTTTTATTCAGCAAGCCCTTGTTGTTAGCAACGTCATTCCGGCTTTGAAGGATATCTGAATTTATGCTGTTTAGAATATCTTCTGTGGAGGTTTCTTCATTTAAGTTCTGATGTCCAAAAACATCAAAATTGACCTTTTTGCCAAGTGGAACCTGTAAATTGACTTGGTGCGATAAGTTGAAAGTATTTGTATTGCTGTTTTGTTGGCGAACCTGATGAAATACACTGTCATTCAATAAAAAAAATCTAGAAATGGAATTACTAGCATCTTGATCTTCGCTATTTTCGTTCGAGATCCCCTGATTTATGGAAAGTAACCATTTGTTTTTAAATTTCTTTTCTGCATAAAGGTTATGACCATAATTTAAGCCCTTTTTTGAATCTTCATTCTGATATTCTCCCTGAGTTACCTTTTGCAAGTTGTTGCGCCAACTTTCACCATTTGCATTAGAAGAGGATTTCCCTCGATTGCCAGATAGGGAAGGAGAGAAGGTCACTTGGGAAGTGGTATCGATATGGTATCTCAGAAACCCTCTTAACTCATGTGTGAACCTTGAATTATTGGAATTATCCGTGTTACTCAGCTGTTCTGCAATCTCGTTATAAAAGGAATTTACTTCGTTTCGACTATCGTAATAATAATCATGCTGTACATAGTTGTACATCAAATTGACCTTCAGTTTTTTCTCAATGTCATAATTGATATTTACACCTGCAGAGATTTGGTTCATTAAACCGTTTGTGCCATAGCTAGCATAGTTTTGATTTTCCGCCCGATTCATCCCGCCATGTTCATTGAGTTCAGAATAATCAAATCCTTGTCGGTTAATATTGTTGGCAAAACCGATAAAACTGACCTGCAAGGTATCCCTGAACGTATTGATCAATGCTCCAGCCTCATATCGATCCCGCGTGGCTGCCCCTCCATAGAGCTTGCCGAAATTGGCCTTTAAAAACTCTCTTTTCATCTTTAGGTTTAGGACTATCGGTAATTGGCTATCGTCTAAAATCTCCCTTTTTGATTCCCCTTTATCCTTGATGACCTGGACCACGTCGATTAAAGAAGCATCCAAATTTCGGGTCGCTATTTTCAGGTCTTGGGCAAAAAAATCTTTATTGTTTACCCGGACACTTTGAACCTGCCGACCTTGATAATAGATTGTCCCATCAGCGTTTACCTGTAGCCCTGGTAACAAACTGATCAATTCCTCCACATTTGCATTAGGTCTCGTCTTGAAATAGCTGGCTTTATATTCCAAGGTATCCCCATTTAATCGGATCGGTGGAACAGCCGTAATTTCAATTTCCTCGATAAAATTCCCTTTCATGATGATACTGTCCATTTTTAACTTTTCATTGGGCTTTAAGTTGATTTTCTTTTGAAAAGCCGAACTGTTGACATGAGAAATGAAGAAGGTCAATTCTTTATTGGTCGGAATCCTGACCAATTCAAACTCTCCCTTATCATTGGTCAACGCATAGGTAACAACCAAGAAATCCTGTTCGGAAACTAGGGAAACGGTCGCTTTTTCTAAGGGCTTAAGTTCGGAATCAAAGACCTTTCCTTTAATGCCAGCATTATTTTGTGCTTGCACAAAACTGATCATGGATACAAGGAAAATAAGGAGGTAAATTTTCTGCATAAAGGTTAATAAAAGTTAGTTAACCTAAATTAGATTATTTTTTTTGACTAATAATTCCCGTACACAGGATTTAACATTATTTAGCTGTTTCAGGCAAATGGTGGTAGGTTAAAAAACGAAAGCCCCAACATCTGTTGAGGCTTTACTTTCATTTGATAGATAGATGTGAACTTAAATCCTTGTATAAAACTTGGTGAGTTTTATCAATAGTTCGTGTAATCTTTAAGCTGGAATCATACCATGTGGGTCGATTACATATTTCCGCGCAGCTCCTTTGTCGAAATCTGCATAACCTTGCGGTGCTTCATTCAAACTGATCACCTGAACATTTACGGCATCGGCAATTTTGATCTTATCATATAGAATAGCGTTCATCAATTGGCGATGGTACTTCATGACAGGACATTGTCCTGTGTGAAAGCAATGTGATTTTGCCCAGCCCAAACCAAACCTGATCTTTAGGTTCCCTTGTTTAGCTGCTCCATCTACCGCTCCGGGATCTTCTGTTACGTACAGTCCCGGAATTCCGATCGCTCCACCAGCACGGGTGATTTCCATTGCCTGATTCAATACCACCGCTGGTTGTTCCTCCGAACTGCCCCCATGCGAATGGGCTCTCGCTTCAAATCCTACACAATCCACAAAACAGTCTACTTCCGGAACACCAACGATGGCAGCAATCTGTTCCGATAGATCTTCACCTGTATTTAAGTTTACCGTTTCGCAGCCAAAACTTTTGGCTTGTGCTAGACGTTCCTCATTTAAATCGCCGACGATTACTACTGCTGCCCCCAACAAATGGCAGCTCGCTGCACATGCCAATCCAACAGGACCAGCACCTGCTACATAGACTACCGAACCTGGACCTACACCTGCAGATACTGCACCGTGAAAGCCCGTAGGGAATATGTCAGACAACATCGTCAGGTCGCGGATATATTCCATCGCCTGTTCATTGTCTGGAAATTTCAACAGATTAAAATCTGCATAAGGTACCATGACATATTCTGCCTGGCCACCAACCCAACCGCCCATATCTACATAGCCATAGGCAGCACCCGGACGTGAAGGGTTTACATTTAGACAGATCCCTGTCTTTCCCTCTTTACAGTTTCGGCATCTTCCGCAGGCAATATTGAAGGGAACAGAAACAATGTCACCGACATTGATGAATTCTACATCCCTTCCTTTCTCGACCACCTGACCTGTAATTTCATGGCCTAAGACCAATCCTGCGGAGGCTGTTGTCCTGCCTCGGACCATATGCTGGTCGGATCCACAAATATTGGTCGAAACGATCTTAAGGATAACCCCATGTTCACACTTGCGGTCTCCCAAGGCCAATTTCGGATAATCTATTTCCTGTACCTGGACCTCACCGGGTCCCATATATACAACACCGTGATTTTGACACATAATAAATAGCTTTAATTAAAAATTGTGGTTTTATTAATCTGCATTATACAGCAGAAGCACCTGCAGCAGCAACCGCATGGTCATCCTCAACGGTACTGCCACTTACGCCCACCGCACCGATAATCTTGCCGCTGGCGTCCTTGATGACAACCCCGCCTGGGAAAGTAATCAAGCCATTATTGGAATGCTCGATGTTATAAAGGGAACCTCCAGGTTGTGATAACTTGCCGATTTCTCCCGTATCCATATTAAAGTATCGAGCAGTTCTCGCTTTCTTCTGTGAAATATCAATAGAACCCAACCAGGCATCATCCATCTTGTTGAAGGCAACTAAATTAGTCCCCGAATCGACAACGGCTATATTCATTTTTACTCCTAATTCCTCAGATTTTTTAAGGGCTGCATCTACAACTTTTCTTGCTTGTTCTAATGTGATGTTACTCATAGCTTATGTTTTTTAAGTTTATAAACATAAAGTTATCCCATAATGGTCTGGATTTGTATAAGTATAGTTTCATTAAGTATTACGATAGTTCCAAAAAATAAATTTAACTTTAGGCTATAGGTAATCCTCCAATACAAATGAACAATACCATTGACTTACTGTCCTTACAGACTCCCGAACACCTACGAAGTGGTCAGGAACACCAAACTCGCTTTGATTGTGGCGAATTTGAAGTCAATATATTTGAAACCTTTCAATCGTCGACCAAAGTCAAGATTACCTATAAAGGGCTCTCTATTTCCAGTATGATCCGTGGGTACAAAACGGTATATACCAAAAAAGGAGAGAGTATTAAGTTCCTGCCCGGAACTTCTTTGATCTTACCTGAAGGGGAAACTATCTATGCTGATTTTCCAGAAGCAGACCTGAAAAATCCCGTACAATGTGCGACTATTCTAATAGGAAAGGATTCCCTAGAGAACCAACTCAAGTTCCTGAATGACAATTATCCTGAAAATGAAAGCTGGAAACTGGATTTCTCTAATTTCCACTTTAATAACAATCCTGGATTGGTACGTGCTTTCAATGAATTGCTCCAAGTAGCCACCCAACAAGATCCGAATATCACTTTGAGCGATCTATTGCTCAAGTCACTCTTGATCAGGATCATGGAGTCCCAAAAAGAACATGAAAAGGAACAAAATAGCCTGACCGCCAATAGCCAGTTGCATGTAATCAAAAACTATATCCGCGAAAATCTGGGACAGACCCTGAATACGGAATTACTGATGAAGATTGGTAACTGTAGCAAGAGTACACTGCACCGCATGTTTGAAGCGTATTGTGGAAAGACTCCCGGTGCCTATATTTTGCAGGAAAGGATGCTCAATGCTCGAAACCTACTCCTACAAGCTGATTCCAATGTTTCTGAAGTTGCCTATAAAACTGGCTTCAGTTCCTTGAGCTATTTCGTAAAACAGTTTAAAGCTTTCCATAACTGTACCCCTGGAGATTTCATCAAGAAATTTGGGAAATAAACCAACTTTTTTTAAAAGTTTAACCTTCTTGCTGGGTTTTGTTTTGACCTGTAAAGCAAGGGTCGAAGCATGCTCGGATTTTCGGAACTGTTTCATACTAAATTGTTTATTAAAAAAATGAAAGATTTGTTGAAAAAGAATATGCAATTCTTAGGTTTAGTGCATCCTATATAAAAGGAAAGTTGAGCTAGTGCTGGCTTCTAACTTAAAATATATATGATTTTTAGCTATGTACATGGATTGAAAATTGTATTTTTAGTTTAGTATCCTTGGAGTGTAAAGCAATTTCAATAACCAACATTCGATCTAATCCAATAGTTATGAGTGAAAAATTCTTAATTGATGAACAGACCTTACAAGATATACAGCTTAGAGATAGGCATAGCCGTACCATTTTAGAATTCTTTGATCATACCATTACTGACGGTGGGATGTTCCATTTAATGGATATTTACTATAATCCTGTATTGGATGTGGCTGTCATCAAGGACCGGCAGATGAAGATCCGTCGTTTAGAACCAGTGGCTGATCAGGATTTTCTGTTTTACAGGGTGATTGTAAAAGATTTGGAAAAATATGTCAAATCCTCACACTCTGGCCGTGCGGCTTCGCTGACCTTGATGGATTTTATCGGCGTAAGAAGTCCTGCTTATTATTATAAGAAAAGGTCAATTCAGGAAGCATGCGACTTTATGATCAAGTGCCGCGACTATTATATGCAGATCAACAAGGATATACAATATCCCGATGTGGAAGAGATCCTTCAATTAATCGAGGATTGCCTTTCCATGATTTTCAAAAAGAAGAAATATGATGCCGATAAATTGCGGATCAATATCTTCAACATCGAGAATTTTGACAAGATGGTCCGTTATACCTTGGCACCAAAGATCAAGAAGATCATTACGTTCTTTTATGAGATCGATGCTTTCTTGTCTGTTGCAAAAGTATCCAAGGCGCATGGATTTTGCTATCCCGAGGTCTATCCCAAAAATCAGACGGGCGTAATAGAGATGAAAGGTGTATATCATATCTTCCATAAACAACCGGTAAAGAATGATGTGAGGATGGCCAGGGATAAAAAGATCTGGTTTTTGACCGGAGCTAACATGGCCGGTAAATCATCCATTATCAAAACAATTTCATCTGCACTTTATTTGACCCATATTGGTTTCCCAGTTCCGGCAGATTCCATCAAGACGGATTTGATCGATGGCGTCTTTACCAGTATTAACCTTCAAGATAATCTAGAAATGGGCTATAGCCATTTTTATGTGGAGGCGATGCGTTTAAAAACAATTGTGGACCAATTGCCTAAGGATTCCAATGCGGTTATCATTTTGGATGAGCTGTTTAAAGGTACCAACCACAGTGATGCTTCCAACGCGATATTAAAGGTGTTGCAGAATTTAGCCGAAGTGGATGGGCCCTATGTTATCGTATCGTCCCATATCACGGAGCTGTCCAAGGAACTTGAGCATATTCCATCTGTTGGATTCTTTAAGATGAATATTGAAAGCGATCCTGAAGGCTTGCCTATTTTTACCTATAAGATCAAGGAGGGAGTTGCAGAAGAAAAATTGGGCATGTGGCTGTTGAAGAAGAGTGGTGCATTTGACTCCATTGATAAGATCAAGAATACCGAGACAACAGCTTCTTAATGAGTTATAAAAGGCCTACAAACGAGGTAACATAATTATTTCAGAAAAAACACCTTCAAATATCATGGAGGTGTTTTTTATTCGTTAAATTTAGAGTAACTTATTCCCAAGGCATTTGCTGATCGGCAGCTCAATGCTTGAATAAACCTAAATCATAGCTGTATGAAAAGATTCATTCCGAGATTCGAAATGCTAGCCCTTCTGGCGGTTCTTTCCTTTCTGTTTTTTTCCTGTACGGGACAATCTAAACCTGTGGAAAATAAGCTGGAGGAAGCTGAAAATATGGAAGTAGGCGTAGGTCTGTATTCATTTAATCGATTCCCTTTTGAAAAATCAGTCGAAATGGCAAAAGGAACCAATGCCCAAAAAGTGGAAGGTTTTTCCTTTCATAATTTAGGGGGTCGGTTCGGGGGGAAAGTTATAGCAAACCTATCAGATGAAGAACTCTCGATGATGAAAGGCATTTTGGATAGCAATCAGGTTCAGATGGTTTCCATGTATGCCGATGGAAAAACGATAGAAGACTGGGAACAATTATTTAAGCAAGGCCAAAAGTTGGGCTTACAGTTTTTGGTTGGGGAACCTGATCCATTGTTACTAGATAAAATCAATGAATTGGCAGGACAATATAAGCTACCCTTGGCCATTCATGAGCATGCCAAAGGACTGAGTCGCTATTGGCATCCCGACAGTGCGATGGCAGCCGTAGAAGGACGAGAGCATCTCAAAATCTGCGCAGATATTGGTCATTGGGTACGAAGCGGACTCGATCCAGTGGAATGCTTGCAAAAAGTAGAGCACAAATTATTGAGCTTGCATGTCAAAGATCTGGATGGTAGTGGGAATATGGAGGCGAAAGACGTGGCCATAGGAGCAGGAGTGATAGATTATGATAAAGTATTTGCTGAATTAAAGCGTCAGGATTTTTCTGGAGAAATCTTTATTGAATGTGAGCATAATTGGGATAATAATTTTGAGGAAGTAAAAGAATCCGTAAATTATATGAGGCAAAAAGCTAAATAAACCTATTGATAACAATAAGCTACGACATATGAAACTAAGAAGCAAAGAATGGTTTGCTAGAAAAGGCAAGGATGGCTTTATCTATCGTGCATGGATGAAGAACCAAGGTATTCCAGCAGATATGTTTGAAGGAAAGCCTGTAATAGGCATCTGTAATACATGGTCAGAACTGACGCCATGCAATGCCCATCTTCGTGATTTGGCAGAAGCAGTTAAAAAAGGCGTTCTGGAAGCAGGAGGGTTTCCGCTTGAGTTTCCGGTGATGTCCTTGGGGGAAACCTTGATGAAGCCAACCGCTATGTTGTTCAGGAACCTCGCCAGTATGGACGTCGAAGAATCCATCCGTGCGAATCCGATGGATGGAGTTGTGTTATTGGTAGGCTGTGACAAGACAACACCCTCATTGGTGATGGGAGCCTGTAGTGTGGATCTTCCGAGCATTGTGGTTTCAGGTGGAGCCATGTTGACCGGTAAATTTAGAGGTAAGGATATCGGGACCAGTGATGTTTGGCGATTTGCAGATGACTCTAAAAAAGGACTGGTATCTGAAGAAGAGATGAATATGGCCGAAGCAGGGATGTGCCGTAGTATTGGCCACTGTGCAGTCATGGGAACAGCGTCAACCATGGCCGGAATGGTAGAGTCCTTAGGCATTACCTTAGCAGGCAATGCGGCAATACCTGCCGCAGATTCCAGAAGAAAGGTGTTGGCAAGGATGTCGGGAAGAAGGATCGTGGAAATGGTCAAGGAAAACCTGAAATTATCCGATGTCCTGAAACGCGAAGCTTTTGAGAATGCGATCAAGGTGAATGCCGCTATTGGTGGTTCTACCAATTTTGCTATTCACTTGATGGCCATTGCTGGTAGAATCGGCGTGGACTTGAACCTGGAAGATTTTGATCATTTCTCGAAAGATATTCCCTTGGTTGCCAATCTACAACCTTCAGGAAAGTATTTCATGGAAGACCTGTATTATGCGGGCGGTATACCGGCTGTGATGAACAGTATCAAAGGTTCATTGCATGCTGATATTTTAACGGTCAGTGGAAAGACCGTTGCCGAGAATATACAAGACCACAAGAGCCTGAACGATGATGTGATCTCGACGAAAGAAAACCCATTCAATCCTATTTCAGGTATTGTAGTCCTCAAGGGGAACCTCTGTGAGAATGGGGCTGTTTTGAAACCTTCAGCTGCAACACCTGAATTGATGAAGCATACGGGGAAAGCTGTTGTTTTTGAAGATATTGAAGATTATAAGAAAAGGATAGATTCGGATGATCTCGATGTTGATGCCAATTCGGTTTTAGTCCTGAAAAATGTAGGCCCAAAGGGCTATCCGGGCATGCCTGAGGTCGGCAATATGGGGATTCCGAAGAAGTTGCTCGATGTCGGAGTGACGGATATGGTCAGAATATCGGACGGGCGTATGAGTGGTACCGGTTTTGGTACGGTGGTTTTGCATGTGTCTCCTGAATCTGCCATAGGGGGTACCTTGGCTTTGGTTCAAAATGGGGACCTGATCGAGTTGGATGTGGAAGCTAGGAAATTGAATCTATTGCTAGATGATGCAGAATTGGATAGTAGAAGGAAAAATTTAAAATTAAATCTCAATCAATTTACCCGTGGGTATTGTAAGTTATATGTGGACCATGTGGAGCAGGCTCATTTAGGAGCAGATCTGGACTTTCTAAAAGGAGGTTCTGGTAGTGAGGTGCTTCGAGATTCCCATTAACAGGGGTTAAAAGAAATTATATGGAACAAAAAAGATTTGTAAATAAAACTGCAATCGTTACGGGAGCCGGTAAAGGCATAGGCTTTGAAATAGCTAAAAATTTGATTTTGGAAGGGGCTACCGTAATTTTAAATGATGTAGATCCAGATTTGTGTGATGAAGCTACCGCCAAACTCAATGAAATCGGCACCTGTTATTCCTTTGCAGGCGATGTGTCTGAAGCTAGCTTTAACAAGGACCTTGTTGACTTTGCAGTATCAAAGACGGGGACTTTAGATGTGGTAATGGCCAATGCTGGTATTACCTTGTTTGGGAGCTTCCTGGAGTATAAGGCGGAAGATTTATATAAAGTGCTACAGGTCAATATTGGTGGCACTTTCTTTTTGGCCCAAGCTGCCGGTAAATATTTTATTGAACAAAAGAAGAGAGGTAGCATTCTGTTTACTTCTTCGGTGACAGGGCATCAGGCCCATAAGGAGCTTGCAGCCTATGGAATGACCAAAGCTGCGGTAGAATTATTGGCGAAACACTTGGTCTTGGAGCTCTCCCCTTATGGGATCAATGTCAATGCCGTAGCCCCAGGGGCAACCTTGACCGAAAGGACCATGGAGGATCCGAAATATAAAAAGACCTGGGCTCATTTGACACCAATTGGTTCTGCGGCATATCCAAGCGATATTGCGCAGACAGCACTCTTCCTGGTCAGTGAACAGGCAAGACATATTACGGGACAGACGATAGTGGTAGATGGTGGTTGGTCTGCTGTAAGTCCATCCCCATTTTGAGAATGAAAATAGGTTATGAAAATAAATTCAGTGTAAAAGTTAAAAACAGATTGATTATGGAAAACAGAAAGTTGAGGATGGGCATGATCGGCGGGGGACAAGGGTCTTTTATTGGTGCAGTACATCGTTCTGCAGCCTTATTGGATGGGAAGATTGATTTGGTGTGCGGAGCATTCAGTTCGCGGCCAGAGGTTTCTGCCCAATCCGGAAAAGATTTGGCCTTGCCGGCAGACCGTGTTTATTCTTCTTTTCAAGAAATGATCGAAAAGGAAAAGGAATTGCCTGAGGATATCAGGATGGATTTCGTTTCCATAGTAACACCCAACCATGCCCATTTTGAACCAGCCGTGCTCGCTCTGAGAAATGGTTTCCATGTCGTAATCGATAAACCGGTAACATTTACCTTAGAAGAAGCTAAGGCCTTGGCAAAAGTAGTGGAAGAAACGGGCTTAATGTTAGCCCTGACCCACACTTATGTGGGGTACCCCATGGTTAAACAAGCCAAAGACTTAGTTGAAAAAGGTTTGATAGGCAAGATCCGCAAGGTTTTTGTGGAATATCCGCAAGGTTGGTTGACCAAGGGGATAGAGAATTCTGGCAGTGTGCAGGCAGCATGGCGTACTGACCCGCAAAGAAGTGGGAAAAGTGGATGTATGGGTGATATTGGAACCCATGCGGCACATTTGGCAGAACATATTTCTGGTTTGAAAATAACACATCTATGTGCCAATTTGAATATTTATGGAACTGATCGCGTCATCGATGATGACGGTGATGTCCTGTTGAAATTTGAGGATGGCGCCACGGGTGTATTAAGTGCATCGCAGGTGGCTACTGGTGAAGAAAATGCGTTGAAAATCCGCATTTATGGGGAAAAGGCAGGATTGGAATGGAAACAGGAAGAGCCTAATTCCCTGTTCGTCAAATGGGATAATCAACCGATTCAGATTTATAGGACTGGCGGGAACCAGGTATATCAGATGTGCGAGGCAACTGGAGCATTCACCAGAACTCCAACAGGACATCCAGAAGGCTATATTGAAGCTTTTGCCAATATCTACCAATCTTTTGCAGCTCGATTGTTACAAAAGATCACAGGCAACCATGCTGAAATCGCTTTTCCAGCTTATCCAGATATTGAAGAAGGTATTCGAGGTATGTTATTTATTGATCGGGTTTTGGAATCCAATGAGTCCGAAGCAAAATGGACAGCATTTTAATACAAAAAACTCATCATTTGATGAGTTTTTTCTTTTTATTGCCCGTTTATCCGCTTAAAATAATAAGCCAAAATTATATCATAAAAACATGAATTATTTCATTGTATTTTAGCGGATTAATTATTAATTTTTAGTCTGAAATATAATCTTAAATTATTAAATAATTTCTATAATAAAAATTTTATAAATTATTAATAATCAGTTTGTTGTAATTGTTATTATTGGTTAATTTGATAGAATAGCATGAATTTTTATTTATCTTTAAGCCTCTAAACTGATCAATTATGCTAAACAGAAAGGAATGCCAGCTTTCGATAAGGCAATGGCAATCATCGAAAGGCAATATAAATGAAATATTGAGGGTTTTTCCTCCTCATTTCATGTTTTCTGTAACTGAAGAGAGTAGCAGCTGGGTTCTGAAGAATAATGAAAACGAATGTTTTGTTATCAAAATGGGTATACATGATGATAAAGCGATCGTGATATTCTATCCTTTAGATAAAGAAGGTAATGAGATTGAGTTAAAAGAATATCCTTTTTCCTATTTAGGTCCATTGGAGGCTGAAATAAAATTTGTCGAGCAGGAGGTCAAGACCCAAACGAAAGTAGCGGTGTTATCCTGTGATCTAAAGGTTACCTCACGGGTCATTGAGGAGTCACAGCCCCTATATCAACATCAGATAGAATGTCAGGATACGATATTGGAGCAGGTTGAGGACTGGAGAAATGAGTCGGCTGATTGGTTTTTTTAACAGATCAAGGAAACCAAAGGGGAAAGTATTTTCAATTTATTCCATGTACCGATAGAGGATCTAGAGGGTGGAAATCGGGATATTGTAGGCTTATTTGCTTTAAAATATTCAAAAATATATTCAGAGGTGCTACCAACCATTATTTTCGTCCATCATGAAGGGACAGTTTTGGGAAATTCAAAATTGCATTCCATCCAGACGAATTTGTACAATTGGTCGCAGCCTTGTCCACCATTTTGTAAACCAAAAGGTGGTTAAACCATTTTATGAAATTTAATTATGCTCTTTTTTTACTTGACAATTGGTTTGTCCAATGTCATGTTGTTGCTAGCGAGTCTTTGGAATATTAAGTACCATTTTGAGTTCAGTACCCCAGCAAGAAACCTTAGGTATTTCCTTCTTTTTCTCTTGGGGATCGAACTTGTTTCGAAACTGTTGATCTATGTTTTCTCTGTAGGGAAAACGGAGTTTTTGTTCAATATTTTTGTTGCCGGTGAACTCTTATTATTAACGAATTTTACCAATAGTATTGTATCTAAGAAAAGCAGGCTGTCCATGGTTTACCTGGCACTGTTTTTATTTTTAATAGGAGGTGCTACTATTCATAATTTCATTCAGGTAGTGACCTGGATGAAATGGATAAAACCAATCTCCAATATTATTATAGTTTTTGAATTAGGCAGGTGTTTATTGCATGCATTGAAATCGGATTTTAAAGTGAATAATCCTGGTCTCTTCCATGTTTTGTTTGCCCTATTGCTCTATTACTTTGTGTCGACTATACTGTTTTTGATTTTAAATCAATTGAGTAACCTAAAGATCGAGTATGCTGGCTATCTATGGTCAATAAACAACATTCTGTCCTGTAGCTTATATGCCGTATGTCTGTATTACTTTTTTTCGTTTCAAAAATCTACATCGAAATCTATGAGATAATCATCTTATTGGTTTTGGCCATAATGATTGTGCTTTTTGTGATCGTCCTGTATAATCAATACTACAAGAAAATCCAGGAAGAGAATGATCTGCGGCACCAACAGGAGCTAAAGTTTCAGACAGAGACGAAGGCTCTTGCCATCAAAACGCAGGAGGAGGAAAGGAAACGGATTGCAAGGACATTGCATGACGAAATTGGCAATAAATTGCAGGTGCTTAAACTGAATTTAATTTCCAACAAAGATCAGATTGAGGCTCAGCAATATGTAGGCCTGAGTGACAAGATTGACCAGCTGATAGATTCAGCAAGGGAGATTTCGCACCGGATGTATCCCGTGAACCTAGAATATTTTGGCTTGATCTTGACCTTGGAGGAATTGAAGCAAAATTTGATTGGATATGAGGTGGAACTATATCTGCATCAACAGTATCAGGAAAGACCCTTAGATTTTGAAGTTCAGATCTATCGGGTAATCTTGGAATTTGTCAGCAACACCATAAAACATGCTAAAGCGAATAAGATTTCGATCTTGGTCCGTGACGGCAATTATTTTCTCAGTTTTCTCTTAAAAGATAATGGGAAGGGCTTTGAAAAGATAAATTCTAATGGGATGGGGGTTTCCAATATTAGCAATCGGGTAGAATTATTGGATGGTAAATCCAAATTGAGTTCGGCTCTGGGCAAGGGAACTCGGCTGATGATGGTGTTTCCAAAAATGGCGGTATAATGAGTGAAATGAAAATTGCATTGATGGATGATGAGTCCTTATTTATTGAAGGACTGAGTATGCTGATAGGAAAGATCCCTAATTGTCAGGTAATCTATAAGAATACAGACCCAAGTACCCTGATCGCTGATTTCATGGCCATGGATGAAAACCTGTTGCCAGATATCTTGCTTTTGGATATTCAGATGGAACCTATTTCAGGTTTGGTGCTCGTGGAACAACTCTTGCCAAGCTTTCCTAAAGTGAAGATCTTGATTTTATCCTCCCATTATAAGTCTAATATGATTGGGCATATGCTGAAATTGGGGGTTTCAGGTTTTCTACCTAAAGTTATTGATATTGAAACATTGCAACTGGCCCTAGAAACGGTGTATAACACTGGAGTGTATGTTACAGCTTCAGATTACCAATTGCTGCACCAATACCTCAATAATCCCAATAAGAAGGTATCCTTTGACCTGAAGGACCAATTGACCGACCGAGAAATTGAAGTCATCCGATTGATCTGTGAGGAATATACCAATATTGAAATCGCAGAACAGTTATTCCTTAGCAAAAGGACCGTTGAAAGTCATAGGCAGCGAATCCTGGATAAATTGGGGCTTAAAAACACCGTTGGTCTGGTGATCTATGCCTTAGCGAATGAATTGTTCGTTCCCAAGAAATAAGCATTCCGTATAAATACCTAATTGCAACTTGCCGTTTTTGTGCTCTAAAAAACAGGGGCGAGGTTCATTAACTTTGAGGTATCAAGTTCAATAAAATAGTTAATTGCTAAGAATCTAAGACCAATCTGTTATGACACGTGAATTGAATAAGAAACCAGAAGCAAATGTAGAGACAAAAGGATCTACCTTTTGCGATCCGAATTTGACCAATTATATCAACAGTATTGTAGCTTATAAATTTTTGTACAATGATTATCTAGAAGACCTGAATTCTGGACATGCAGAAATCAAGGTCAGGGCAGAGAGCTATTGGCAAGATAATCTAGCGAACTTGGAAGGAAATATCAAGATTGCATTTCAGAAAATGATCGCTTGCAAAAGCAAGTTTATCGATGATGCCCTATATATTTTCGAAAATACAATTCGGGATAATAAACGGATCAACCTCTATGGGTGATACCCATATTCAAATGTACCATACCATGTTTATTCAGGCTCTGAGCAGCTAATTATTTTGCCTGAGTAATTTATTAACTAAGTAATAATGTTAAAGTTCCTAACGGTCAGTTTAGGAACTTTTTTTTTGATGGAAGGTCGTAAAATGCGAAAGGAAAATTACCTACATTTGATGTTGTAACCAATTAGAAACCAATGAAAACGAACCCTAAAAAGAGGAAAAATGCTGATTTGTTTTTTCTCATCTGCATGCCTATTTGTTTGCTGTTCTCCAATTTAGGCTATGCGCAAGAGGCTGTCAATGCTCAGATTACTCAGCATTCTCGGGATGGGAAAGCGAAATATGATGCCGGACAGTATTCTGCGGCAATATCAAGTTATACATCAGCCTTGAATTTGAAAGCGGTAGATTCCATTTACCTTAATCTTGCGGCAGCCTATTATCTGAATGGGGATTATGGAAAGGCTATGGATGCCATCAATTCGGGCCTAAGCCTAAAGCCCAACAATACCGGTCCATATCTTAAGTTAAGAGGAGAAACCTATTATGTTTTGAATAATATTGATGCTGCCATCGCTGAATATGATGAGATCATTAAGGTTGAAAGCGATTGTGTGCCTTGTTTTATCAATAGAGGCAAATACAAAACAGATATTGGTGAATTTGATGATGCCATTGCGGATTTTACTCAGGCGATATCATTGTCTGACACTTCCTCAGTAGCCTATTATCAAAGGGCAAACGCCAAATTCATCATTCAGGATTTTGAAGGAGCCTTAGAAGATGCGGAGAAATCCATTGCACTCAATCCGAAAAACAGTTCGTCTTTTTTTACGAAAGGACTCGTTAATACAGTGATGGAAGACTATAAGTCAGCCCTTAGTGCCTTTTACAAGGTTAGTGAACTTAGTCCAACTTTTGAGCCGGCCTATCTTGGGCGTGCCTATATTTTTGGGAGAACGAAGGAATATTTGGAGGCCGTAAAAGAGTTAAATCAAGCAATTGCCTTTAATCCTAGGAAATATGAATCTTTTATGAACAGAGGGACGATGTATTATTTTATGGGGGACTATACAACGAGTTTAAAGGATTTCAGTAAAGCCATTGAGATGAAACCTTCGGAAGAGGAACTTTATTTTAGAAGATCGAAAGTATATAATGCCAATAAAATGTACAATGAGGCACTAACTGACCTGAATAAGGCCATAGAAATGAATCCTGACTTTTATGACTATTATTTTCTTAGGGCAAATAATTATGAAGCCCTAAATAAGTTTGATCTTGCATTGAAAGACTATAATGTAGCCCTTGAAATGAACCCATTAGATTACAGGGTATTCAGGATGAGAGCTGGCCTGTACAAGAAATTAAACAAGACCACAGAAGCTGAGGCTGATCTTGAAAAAGCAAATGAATTGGAAACAAAAAGTCAGAATTAGCTATTATTGTAGGAAACACAACTTTTAATATCATGAAGATCAAATTCCTGATTTTTTCCTGCCTGTTATTTTTAAGTTCTTGTTCTGTTAACAAAACAGATCAGCAAAAGCTAAGTAATACCATTGAAATTGGGGAGTATGAATTTGATTTTCCTGCCGATTTCAAAAAGGTAGAGATGCAGGGAATTGATTCCTATGTAGGCCATGTCGTAGGGGATAGTATCAAGTTTTATTTTGATTATGGTTGGTACTCCAATAGCTTGAATGAGAGAGAACAAAGTATGCAATATTATGTGGAAAAGGACAGTTCGAATCACCTGTACAGCAAGGTGCTTTGGCCGAAGGAGTCTGTGGTTGGTATTACGGGCATCCATGTCAGAAGAATGCCAGAGACTGTAGAGGAAAAGGTGCAAAATTCTTTAACGCTGACGGCGGACTCCCTAAATGCTCAACAGCAGGAATTGGCCAAACGTATTTTTAAGACAGTAAGATTAAAGGACAAGAAGAAGGATTAATTGATAATTATCGCATTCGGGTCTCTGTGGATCTTTGCTAGGTTTTCCCGCCAACGCTGCAATTCTTCTGGACTGAGCCTGGGCCAATCGGAAATTTCAGCTATGATTTTCAATGCAGCTGTACTACGGTAAGATTGGGTAGGGTTACCGGGGAATTTCTTGTCGGTAACATTTGGGTCATCCTCAAAATCGCCAGTAAGTTCTACCATGTAAACACGAGGTTCCGCATCTCCAGGAGCTAGTTCAGCTGCCAATCCCGCACCATTCACCTGCTGGGTAAAATAGATTTGATTCATGATTACGTCTGGATGGTAGTTTGATTTTCTTCCAGCAGTCAGGAGGTCGCCAACTTTTAAATCGGCTTTTGTGCCATGATAAAACGGGCCGTAATTGCCTTTTTTCAAGTCTTTAGCATACATGAATAGTAAGTTTAATTTTTAGGATTTTATATTCTTTAGAACGCTTTATTTTTCATCATATTATTTCAAAAAATAATTATCTTTATCTTGCTTTAGAGGAAATCCTTTAATCCAATAATTTATTTCAAACCGACCTTTTTCCTTAAAATTGAAGGGTCCTAAACCTATGTCAAATAACATGTCAAAATCAATCCATTCGGTATTTTGCCGGCTTTCTATTCTTACTGTCCTGATTTGTATGTTGCTGCAAAGTGCTTCATCTGCAGTAGCAAAAACCATGTACATCCAACTTAAAGTCTATCATTTTCAGCAGGCCCATCAAGAACAACAATTAGATCAATATCTCAGTAATGCCTATTTGCCAGCTCTGCATAAGTTTGGATTTAAGAAAGTTGCGGTTTTTAAACCGTTGAAGAATAATGAAAATGCTGATAAACTGATTTATGTCCTAACTTATTCAGATCGATTGGAAAACTTTGCCAAGTTGGATGTTAATTTGGAAAAGGATAAGCAATATCAGGAAGCTGGAAAGTCATATTTAGATTTAGCACATAACAATCCGCCATTTCAAAGAATAGAAACTATTTTGATGCGTGCCTTTGATGGAATGCCATTTGTGGAATTACCTAAACTGAAATCTGATAAGAGTGAAAGGGTATATGAATTAAGAAGCTACGAAGGTCCAACTGAAAAGCTTGCTGCCAATAAGGTTTCCATGTTCAATAATGGAGAGATCGATATTTTTAAGAAATTGAACTTCAATGCTGTGTTCTACGGCCAGGTTATCGCTGGCAGTACAATGCCTAACCTGATGTATTTGACAACATTTGAGGATATGGCTGATCGTGATGAGCATTGGAAGGCTTTTGGACCGCTTTATAAGCCTATGAGTGAAATGCCGCAATATCAGAACAATGTTTCTAAAAACGTGACTATCTTATGTACACCTACTGCTTATTCTGATTATTAGGGGTAGAACATTGATATTTCCAAAAAAACCAGTGCTAATAAATCTATTGGGTTCACTTGTTTAAACAAAAGTCGTTTTATATTTTTATAAAACGACTTTTGTTTTTAACAGAGATTTTGAATCTGTAAAACTATAAATCCGGGTTTGAAAATTGACCTCTAATCCTTTTTCCCGACTTGGTATTTCACCTAATTATTCACTATTTATGAGAACAAAGATTCCTTTTATTCATTATTGGTATTTCACATTTTTCTTTATTACGGTTCTATCTTGCCAGAAAGATAAGATTTCACCTGAATTATCTACAGAAAATGAGTTGGTTAGTTTCGGTTTTGATACTGATAAACAGACAAGCTTATTGTTTGATATTGAAACAGAGATCATAGGCGATACCATTTTTGCCCATGCCCTAGTAGGTACAAATGTTCAGGCATTGGTTCCTGACTTTGAACATATAGGTGCTAAGGTTACGGTTGATAATGTTGAGCAGACCAGCGGAAAGAGTAAACAGGACTTTTCTAAATTGGTAAAATATACATTCGCCGCTGAAAATGGTGAAACAAAAAGCTATATAGTCAAATTTGTTGATACAGGGATTCCTGCTATATATCTCTCTACCAATGGAAAGCCGATTGAAAGCAAAGATGATTATGTCAGCGGTAGCCTAAAAATAACAACTGGCTTTGAAGGAAAGGTCGTTTATGAAGGTGTTACGGAAGTTAAAGGCCGAGGTAATTCTACTTGGGGAATGCCTAAAAAGCCATATAGAATTAAGTTAGATAAAAAGGCTGCCCTATTGGGTATGCCAGCTGATAAAAGTTGGGCATTATTGGCCAATTATGGCGATCAATCGCTATTACGTAATGAAATAGCCTTTGAGGTCAGCAAGAGATTAGATATGGGCTATTCACCTCGACAACAATATGTAGAACTGTTTTTAAATGGGGAGTTTATGGGGAATTATACTTTAACCGAACATATCAAAGAGGGGAGCGATAGGGTAGCCATCGATGAGGACAATGGGGGTTTTATCCTTGAAGGTGATGGATATGCCTATTCTGAACCGGTACATTTTATTACCGATCAGAATATGCCGGTAACAGTGAAATTTCCCGATGAAGATGAAATTACTCCTGCCCAATTGGATTATATCACCAAGTATGTGGGAACTTTTGAGAACAGTCTGTACAAAATAGGAGATCAAGCAAATTCCAATTATCAAGATTATTTTGATTTAACAAGTTTTGTGAATTACTATCTGGCTAATGAGTTATGTGGTAATTCGGATATGCTTTGGAGTATGAGAATGTACAAGAAGAGCAGTTTGGATCCCAAGATTTATGTAGGTCCAGTGTGGGATTTTGATCTAGCCTTTAATAATGATAAGCGTCTCGGTAATAGCCAAGAGGTAATGATGCTCCAAAGGGCTCATGAGCCAAGAGCATGGATGAACAAGTTAATGATAGATCCTGATTTCAAGAAATTGGTGAGAACACGCTGGAAAGAAGTAAAATCGAAAATGGAGTCCATGCCTGAGTTTATAGATCAGCGGGCTAAAAAGATCAATTATAGTCAGAAATATAATTTTAAACGCTGGGATGTTTTGGGCAAAAACATCAATCAAAGTTGGTATGTAGGGGTAACCCATCAAGACTATGTGAATTTTGTTCGTAATTATGTATCAAAAAGAATAACATGGCTGGATGGGGTAATCAATGGGCCTCAGTTTGACTAGCCTTAAAATAGGTAATGTATAATCAGTAACCCGATTAATAATAGTAGGATTCGGTTGTTCCGAAAAGGGATTTGATTTGAATGGAATAAAAGGCTTCAACCTCGTTGAAGCCTTTTTAAATTTAAGATTTTTACAATTCAGCTGATTGTTGCCAGATATTTATTCCGCCATCTTTTGCATACTGGTCGATTTGCCTTAATTCAGCATCGGTAAACTCAAGATTTTTTATTGCTCCGACACAATCTATTACCTGTTGGACTTTACTCGCACCAATCAAGGCAGAAGTTACTTTGCCTTTTTTCAATACCCAGGAGATTGCCATCTGTGCTAGGGTCTGGTTTCTGTTTGCGGCGATTTCATTTAATGCCCAGATGTTTTTTAAGTTTTCTTCTGAAAGGAAATTCTTATTTAAGGATTTATCCTGATTCGCACGACTATCCTGAGGGACCTCATTTAGATATTTATTCGTCAACATTCCTTGAGCAAGAGGAGAGAAGACAATTGAACCCAGTCCTAAATCTTCCAAAGTGTCCAATAATCCGTCGTCCTCAACCCATCTGTTTAACATGGAATAGCTAGGTTGATGAATAATAAATGGAGTACCCAGGGACTTTAGGATATCATAAGCCTCTTTTGTCCTTTGGGCATTATAGGAAGAAATACCAACATATAAAGCTTTTCCAGAGCGCACTATTTGGTCTAGGGCCATCATTGTCTCTTCCAATGGTGTATGAGGGTCGAAACGATGGGAATAGAAAATGTCAACATAATCCAATCCCAATCTTTTCAAGGATTGATCACAACTAGCTATCAGGTATTTTCTGCTTCCCCATTCACCATATGGACCTGGCCACATTTGATAGCCAGCTTTGGAAGAAATGATCAATTCATCCCGAAGGCCGGCAAACTCTTCTTTTAAAATCTTTCCGAAAGCCATTTCAGCACTTCCAGCTGGAGGGCCATAATTATTCGCAAGATCAAAGTGGTTTATCCCTAGGTCAAATGCTGTGGTACAGATCTCGACCTTTTTGCTGTGTGGCGTGTCATCTCCGAAATTATGCCATAATCCTAAGGAAATCGCCGGTAAATGTAAGCCGCTTTTTCCACAGCGGTTATAGATCATCTTATCATAACGATCACTTTTTGGTTTCCAGTCCATGGTTTTTATCAGTTTATTGCGTTAAGTTTTCGTTCCAAGGGATGATATTTCGAGAAGAATCGCCTTTAGAACCATACTAATTTAGCATTTATTGCTGGTTTTGAGCCTATAAAATGCCATTATCATGTTAAGGTAATTCTATCTTCTCTTTCCCTAAACATACAGACCATGATTTTTAATTTAAAGCAATTTTTCTGACTTTTAGGAATCACTAATGGTTAATAACATGAAGAAAATATTCTCAAAAAGCATTGTTCTGGTCCTTTTTCTGGCATTTACATTCCAATCTTGTACTCAAAATAATCAGCAAGGGAAGACTAATGGTGCATTGTCAGACAGTACCGATGCGGTAACAAAAGATACAATTGTAGGAACTACGGATAAAAATCCGGGAAATCTTCAATTGTCAGATAAGAAAGTTAAATTTCTATGGCGAGAAAAGAAATATAATGAGGAAGTGAAGGCAGATGTCAGCAGTATTGTCCTCAATGAAGATTACATCAAGACCATTTCAGATCCAGAAAAAGCTGTTTTAGGATTGATAGCAACCTTTGTAGGCAATGAATGTGCTTGGGATGGCGATGCGAAGGAAGATAGGAGCAATCTAAAATGTAAGATCCTTTGGGCTCTAGATCTAGGATATCAATGTTCTTCAAAGCAAATGGATTTTCTAAGGCAATGGTTCCGCGCAGAACCTAAGATCCTGGAGGAATTAAAGAACTGTCCTACAACACCTGATGGAGCAACTATTCAAGATACGTTTGATGAAATTAATCTAGAGGTAAAGGGCAATCAAATATTGGTTTCTTTTAAAGCTAATGGAATAAATCTGAGGGATGCAACATCATGGAACTGGACTGAGGACCATACCTATGAATTAAGAGGAGATGAGTTGTTTTTAATCAACAAAAATGTATCTGAGAAAAAACAGAGTAAGATTTCTGTTGGTGAAAACTAAAAGTAATAGAAAAGAGAAGCTCCCCGATGCATGGCGTATGGGGAGCTTAGCAAGTTCTCGGACCTTAAACCCAATGAGATCATAAAATTGGTTGAATTGAAAAAAAGCTGCCGAATTAATCTTACTTAAAAAGTTTACGGTTTCCCAAATTGCCAACATGGTCGGCTTTTCTGAACCGTCCAATTTTTCCAGGGACTTTCATAAACATTTTGGTCTTCGTCCAAGTAATTTCACCAATAGAATGGGCAATAACTTTGTATCCTAAAAAAGGAAAAATACTTTGTTTATGTTTGTTATATCAACACAAAGCGTTATGAAAAACTTTCTGAATATTACCCTGTTACTCCTTTTTTCCATTTTAAGCAGTAATGCTTTTTCTCAGCAAATGGAAAAGAAGAGCAAGAAGTGGAAATTAGTCTGGCAAGACGAGTTCGATTATGAAGGGCTGCCGGACTCCACAAAATGGAGTTTTGATACCAAGGGAAATGCATATAACTGGGGTAACAATGAAGCACAGCATTATACTGATAAGGACTCGTCAAATGCGTATGTCAAGAATGGATTCTTGACCATTACAGCGAAGCGTGAGGAAATTGATAATAAGAAATATAGCTCAGCGAGATTGCGCTCCTTACATAAAGGGGATTGGAAGTATGGACGTTTTGTTATTAGGGCAAAGGTTCCTACCGGACGTGGTACTTGGCCTGCTATCTGGATGATGCCCTCAGCAGACACCTATGGAGGCTGGCCAAAGAGTGGTGAAATCGATATAATGGAATATGTAGGCTCACATCCT
This sequence comes from Sphingobacterium sp. LZ11T8, assembly GCF_024261425.1. Lineage (NCBI taxonomy): Bacteria > Pseudomonadati > Bacteroidota > Sphingobacteriia > Sphingobacteriales > Sphingobacteriaceae > Sphingobacterium > Sphingobacterium sp. LZ11T8. The sequence goes on from NZ_JANBZY010000004.1 coordinate 393,071, forward strand.
GATTCAGTATTGGGAACCGTCCATACAGAAAGCTATAACCATGTCATTGGAACCCACAAAGGAAAATCCACCTTCCTGCCCGATGCTCATAAAAAGTTTCATACCTATGTTTTGGAATGGGATGCCAATGAAATCAAGATCTTTGCTGATAAGAAACTCTATTTCACTTTTAAGAATGAAGGAAAAACAGCAGCTGAATGGCCATTTGACCAAAAATTTCACTTGCTACTCAATTTAGCTATAGGCGGGGGACTTGGTGGGCAGAAAGGAATAGATGATAAGTTATTCCCACATCATTTTGTCATCGATTATGTCAGGGTTTATCAACGTTAGGTGAACCCAATAAAATAGGCCATGATAATTTTATATCATGGCTTTTTATTATATAAATAGTTCTAATTCAGCTTTGTGTACACCGTCAGGTGTAGTGTAGAAAGGTCTTCCTTCGACCACCACATTTTTTTGCGGATCAATTCCAAGAGCATGGTAAATGGATTGATGGATCCTTTCAATACGAATAGGTTTTTCAATCGTTTTGCAAGGCCTTTCATCTGCTGTTTTGCCATAAACAAAACCTTTTTTGACACCTCCGCCGAACATGAGGATGGAACTCCCATCCGTAAAATGCCTGTGCATTCCATAATTCTTAATGTCGTTGATGATATCCGGCTGGTCAACTTGATGCAAAACCTCTGCACCTGGTCTTCCTTCCATCACCATGTCGCGACTGAATTCACTGGCAATTATCACCAAGGTACGGTCTAAATGTCCCGAACGATCCAAATCTTTCAATAATTGAGCGATTGGAGCGTCAATCAGTTTCTTCATGTCCTTGGCTCTGGTATGACCATTTTCATGGGTATCCCAGCCCATAAAAGGTTCATATTCACTGGTCACCGAAATAAAACGGGCACCTTGTTCCACCAATCTGCGAGCCATCAGGCAGCCTAATCCAAATTTACCCGTGTTATAGATATCGTACGTTTCTTTAGGCTCCTCAGATAGGTCGAAGGCCTTTGCCTCCGGAGATTTAAGCAGCCTGTAGGCCTGCTCCATGGACCGCTTGAAGGATTCCTTTTGGTAATCACTGCCAAGGTCTCCGATAGCGTTTTTCCCTAAGAGTTCATTGTACAATTGGTTGCGGCGTTCGAACCTACTGAATGACATGCCCGCGGGTGGTTTTACAGAATCTAGACCAGATGAAGGATCAGGAATCATAAAAGGACCAAATTCACTGCCCAATATTCCGGCCGTATGAAAAGCTTTTAGCTCCTCGGCTTCTCCTACGGTCATACGTTGCCCTATATTGATAAAGGCGGGTATTACGGGGTTTTTCGGCCCCAATTCCTGGGCGATCCAAGAACCTATATGTGGTGCAGCAACCGTTTGGGGTGGTTCATAGCAGGTATGCCAATGATATTGATGCCTAGAATGCAGGATATGACCTAAATCTGCAGCCATGTATGAACGTATCAGGGTTCCTTTATCCATCATGGCAGCAATTGACTCCAAGCCTTCAGAAAATTCAATTCCATCCAATGCAGTGGGGATAGATTTAAACGTGCTCAAAACCTTATTGGAGTCAAGTCCCTTTTCATATGGGGTATATCGCTTTGGGTCAAAAGTTTCGGTATGTGCCATTCCTCCTGCCATCCATAAAAGAATTACCGAATCAGCAGTTCCTGTCATATTGCCTGAACAGGAGGATAATAATGCAGAAAGGGGAGAGCCAGCAGCCAAAGCTGCCAAGGTCCCAACACCGGCAGTACGCAAAAAATCCCTTCTGTTATAATTCAGTTTCATGATCTATAGATTTATTATTCAATAAATTGAAATTCCGGAAGTAATACGATCGCCCAAAGTAGCTCCTGAACCGATCCCTCTTCCAGTTTTTCCTCAAATAGGGTATTGGCAATCTTGAGTTCATCGGTACTTGGCTTCCTACCTAAAGTTTGCCCGTAAATAGCTTGGATCAGTTCATTCGGATCTTTATACTGTGCCACCCATTTCTTGGCGCCATGGATCAAGGTTTCGTTTAATTTTGTGCCATTTGTTAATTCCATGGCTTGTAATAAGGTCACATGGCCTTCACGCACGCTGATTACGTTTTCCCTGCTTGGTCGTCCTAAAGCCGTTAAGAATGGGTCGTTTTGGACCAAGGCCGCTCTTACAAAGCTGGAGGCATCCATGTAGGCTTTGGGATCAGCAAGCGGATTATATTTCAATGCTTCCACGGTATATACAGGTGAAACCAATGTGCTCAGGGCATCTGAAAATTGTTCAGCGGTGAGTTTCTTTTTTAAAATCCCTTTAAAGACAAAATCTGGAGCATTGATAGTACTTTGGTCTTCCAGCCCTATGGAAGGTAATTGATAGGTTTTTGAAGTTGTGATGAGGTAGAGCAGCTTTTTGATGTCATAGCCTTCCTCGACAAAATTTACCGCCATCCAATCCAATAAATCGGCACTCCAAGGCTTCTTATCCATTTCATCCGTTGGCGAAACGATTCCTCTGCCCATTAATTGCGCCCAGATCCGATTCACTAAGGTCCGGTATAGTCTGCCATTTTCGGGTTGGGTCAAGTATTGGCTCAATTCCTTGGACCTTTCTGCCACACTGCCTGTTTTGTTGATCGTTCCCAATTCCGGCCAGAGCATCCTTGTATCGGCCATTTTTCCGGTGGGAATATCACAGCGATTGATTTCTAACTGTTCTTCCGAAAATATATTGGCAAAGGCGTAGGCATCGTCTAACTTCCAATCACTAACAAAGCTGTCATGGCATGAAGCACATTTCAGGTTTACACCCAATAAGGCTTGCGAAACATTCTGGGCAGCCTGCATAGCGGTAGTTTGACTGCTGTTTACTGCACCTCTCCAAGCAATACCCTTAATAAAGCCCTTGGATTCCTCCGTAGGATCCAATAATTCCATGGCAAATTGTTTATAGGGCTTATTGGATTGCAAGGATTTAAATAACCAATCTGATATATTGAATCTTCCTCCAGTGATATAGCCTGTACCGGAATAGTCATTTCGTAATAGATCATTCCAGAAGGTAGTCCAATGCGTTGCATATTCCCGATCCTTGGAAAGAAGACTAGTGACCAGTTTTTCTCTTTTATCGGTATTGTCATCGGTGATGAAATTCTTGATTTCTTGATCCGTAGGTGGCAAGCCAATCAGATCGAAATAAACCCGACGGATATAGGTTCGATCGTCCACAGGTTTCTGCCATTGAATTCCTTTTTTCTCAAAGTAGGCATTCACCAGACGATCAATAGGGTTTTCCATTCCGGCAACTACTGGAGGCAATGCTGGTTTTCGAGGTGCTAATGGCGCATTCGGGAAGATTCCTTTGATATTATCTGGCCAAGGGGCTCCTTTGTCAATCCATAATTTGATAATGGCGATGTCCTTTTCACCTAAGGGTTTTCCTTTTCCCGGCATAGCTTCTTTATGGCCGGGAGGCAGAGAGACCCTGCGTAGCAACTCGCTATGTTCAGAATCCCCAGGTTGAATGACTATTCCCGATTCACCACCTTTAAAAACCATTTCTTTTTGGTCAAGACGTAGTTCACCTTCGGTTTTATCACTGCCGTGACATTGAAAACAATGGTGGGCAAATATCGTTCGGACAGCCAGGTTAAGATTGACCTGCTGTTCTGTGGTTAAACTATCGGAATCCGTGGAAAAGGAGGCAAAATCAAAATCCGCAGATGATACGCCGCCGGCAATTTCACCCAGGTTTTCATCTTGGGGAGCCCATGGAGTGTTGCTCAATAGATAATCTTGGCCATGGGTCAATGATCCTCCAAAATGTCCCGCCATAAAAATGCTTAAGACCGTTAAAAGGAGTGAGGTGCGATAAATAGGAATCAGGCTATTTTTACCTTGCTTTATGATCTGCAGGAGAACAATGGCCGTAATGGTTCCAAAAACGGCGGTACTGATGCCCGACCATTGATGCCATTCAAAGGTCTCTCCAGAATAACTGCCTGTATTGGCGAGAAATAAACCTAAGCCTGCGGCTACTACTGCAGAAATTGCTCCAATAAATATCAGCCAATTGGTTCCTGTCCGAAGGTTTGAATGAAAGGTGCGGAGTTTGGCCAGCTCCATAAAGCCAGCAACCAATATCAAGGCTACCGGAAAGTGGACCAGCATAGGATGGAGTCTTCCTAAAAATACCCATCCCCACCATGGATCCGCTTCAACCTTGTTTTTTTCGATAGTTTCAACAGCAACTTCTTGGGCCGATAAAACAAAAAACAAGAGCATAAAACCCACAACAAGGAATGCGGATTTATAGGAATAAAAAATCTTTTGACAATTCGGTTTATACATGATTGGTCCTTTATTGATGACCAGTGTTTAACTAAAGTTAATAAATAATTGGCAAGGACCATCCTGCACCATCATGGCATTAAATCTATGGAAATCAGTAATTAGCAGCTTTGTCCAACAGTTTGCTGGTTTATTTGTTATTTCTATAATCTAATTGTTACGAAGGTTCTATCGTGACCTTATTTTATAAATCATAACACTATTACTATGTCAGAAAAAAAAGCAGAAAAAGATCCACAAATCATAGTTCAAATCCGTGAATTTTTAGATGGCCTCAACAATAGCGGGGGCGAACCATTGGAGACCCTTTCTCCAAAGGATGCCCGTCAAGTTTTGGTAGACGCCCAAAAGTCAGTGAAAGTTGATTATTCAGGTATATCGGAGTCTGAAAGAGAAATTACCCAAGATGGTATCACCGTCAATATACATATCGTAAAACCTGAGCAAAGCAAAGATCAAAAGCTGCCAGTTTTTATTTTTATTCATGGTGGTGGCTGGATATTGGGTGATTACCCAACCCATAAGCGTCTGGTTCGTGATTTGGTGATCAATTCTGGGGCCGCGGCCGTATTTGTGGACTACACACCTTCACCTGAAGCGAAATATCCTGTCGCCATCAATGAAATTTACGCAGCTACAAAATGGGTTTCCGAGAATGGCGATGAAATAGGGGTTGATGGTTCGAATTTAGCTATTGCAGGAAATAGTGTTGGCGGGAATATGACCGCAGTTACCTGTTTGATGGCAAAGGACAAAGGGGGACCAAAGATCAAGTTTCAATTGCTCTTATGGCCAGTGACCGACGCAGACTTTAACCGCGACTCTTGGAAAAAATATGCAGAAGGAAGATTCCTTACTTCCAATATGATGAAATGGATGTGGGATAATTACCTGCCGGATGAAAGCAAAAGGAAGGAATATTACGCCACACCTTTCAATGCCAGCATCGATGAATTAAAAGGATTACCTCCTGCATTGGTTCAATTGGCTGAAAATGACATTCTATATGATGAAGGCTTGGCCTATGCCAGAAAACTGGATGAAGCGGGTGTGCCTACAACCATCCAGACCTACAATGGCTTTATCCATGATTATGGCTTGTTAAATCCTTTGGATCATATTGAAGCCGTTAAATTTTCAACAGAACAGGCTGCCTTAGGTCTTAAGAAAGCTTTATTTGGTTAGTGGAATTTTTGGTGAAATTCAATATCTTGAATGAATCATTAACTGATTAATTATATGGATCTGAAAATTAGAAAAGAAGAGGAAAATGATTATCCATTCGTTTTTGATTTAATAGAGAAAGCATTCCATGAAGAAGCCATGAGCGATCATCAAGAACAGTATTTGGTAGATCGATTAAGGCAATCTGCTTCGTTTAGGGAAGAACTCTCCATCGTTGCTGAAAAGGAAGGGAAGATTGTAGGTTATGTCCTGTTAACAGAAATCAACATCATAAACAGCCAAAACCAAAGTTTTATTTCTTTGGCTTTGGCTCCTATTGCAGTATTGCCCGCTTATCAGGGACAAGGTATTGCTGGAGCATTGATGCATGCTGCCCATGAAAAAGCCAAAGAACTAGGATATGGTTCCATCGTTATTTTAGGGCATGCAGATTATTACCCTAGGTTTGGATATCGGCTGGCCAAAGAATTTGGAATAAGATTGCCTTTTGACGTACCTGATGAGAATTGCTTTGTAATTGAGCTAAGCGAGGGAACATTAAAGCATATAAATGGGACCGTGGTTTATCCTGCAGAATTTGGTTAAAAAAGGAGTTATTATTTTAACCTGGTTCGAGATTCATTCGAGACATATTCGAGAATAATTTTATCCAGTTCGAATTTTCCGAATGTGTCTCGAATGAGGTCGGAACGAAATTCAGATATTTCCATCAATTTTAAAAAATTCATATTATCAGTTTTGGATATACTAAAGCTCAGCCTAAATTATGGATAGAATCCCATAAAAGTTTATTAAATTGAATGGACTAAAAACCATTAGGTTTTATCATTCAACAATTAAAACTTTTAATAAACTAGTTTAAGATGGAGCATTGGGAACTCGTACTGATCTTTCTGATGATTGCTTTTGTGTATTCGTCAGTTGGCTTTGGTGGAGGCTCAAGTTATTTGGCGGTTTTGGCCATGTACAGTTTGCCGTATCAGGAAATCAGGCTTACTGCGCTGATATGCAATGTAATCGTGGTTGTAGGTGGAGTGATCATTTATATCAGAAATAATCAAGTTGATTGGCGAAAAATTTTGCCATTAACATTGATCAGTGTTCCGATGGCCTATTTAGGAGCTATCATGAAATTAAGCCAAGAAACATTTTTTATGATTTTGGGAATTACTTTAGTGATAGCAGCAATTTTATTATGGCTCCAGACAGGGAATAGACCTGAAGCAGAGCGGACAGACCAGGGCAAGACAGGTGTAGTTCAAAACAGTTTATTAGGAGGCGGAATAGGGTTTTTGTCTGGTTTGGTCGGAATTGGTGGAGGAATATTTTTATCACCCCTCCTCAATTTGATTAAATGGGATACCGCCAAGAAAATTGCGGCAACCTCAAGTGTGTTTATTTTGATAAATTCCATATCTGGAATTGCTGGTCAGTTCTCAAAATTAACAGTCGAGATGAACTTTTCAAGGATCGGGATTTTATGTCTTTCGGTATTGCTAGGAGGACAGATAGGATCGAGGATGTGCATCAAATGGAATCCTTTGATTGTAAAAAGAATGACAGCAGTTCTTGTATTAATCGCTGGAATAAATGTTTTGATAAAATATTGGTAGCAGAAATAAAAATGAAGATTACAGTGTTGGGTTTTGGGATAGCAAAAGAAATTTTTGGCTCATCGGAGATTCACTTGGAAGTGCATGATGCGCTAGATGTCAGAGGTTTAAGGGTTTTAATAGAGGGGAAGTATCCTCCATTGACAAAACTTAAATCTTATATGTTTGCTATTAATGAGGAATATGCAGAGGATACGCAGATAATTAACAGTGGAGATGAAATCGCATTGATTCCACCAGTAAGTGGAGGCTAAGATGGTAGAAATTAAGATATCAGCAGACGTACTTGATATTGTTCATTGTTTGGCAATTTCCAAGGATCTGGAGAGTGGCGGGGCAGCTTCATTTATTGGTTCTGTGCGAAACAATACCAAGGGGAAACCAGTCATTCGACTAGAATTTGAATGTTATGAAGCCATGGCGCTAAAAGAAATGCGAAAGATAGCCGAGGAAGCCATTTCCAGATTTGCAGTAAGGAACGTAGTTATCCAACATCGGGTCGGGATTTTATATCCTGGAGATGTTGCAGTGATCATTGTAGTCAACGATGGGCATCGGGATTCAGTTTTTGATGCTTGCCGATTCATTATAGATACCTTAAAAAAAACGGTGCCCATTTGGAAAAAGGAAGTCTTTGAAAATGGGGAAGAATGGGTATCTGCGCATCCATAGGTAGCGGATATATTTAGTATATTTAATAGATAAGATTGTATGCTGATGAAGGAAGAAGCCTTGAAAAACAATTCCATAGAGAAACTTGATATCATAAAGGTCAAGGAAAACAGCAGTCATGCCATGATGGATGAAGTTTCGGTGGAGGAACCATTAGAAATCAAGGTTCGGTATGGGAATGATTCTGAAAAGAAAATCAAGAATCTTTCTGTTACCATGCGGACTCCAGGAAATGATATGGAACTTGCTGCAGGGTTCTTGTTTACCGAAGGGATTATTTCTGAGCTTGGCCAAATCAAACACATTGAACATGCTAAAACTGATTGTTCCAGAAACAATGAGAACAGTATTGTTGTTGAACTTGTATCAGGGTTTACGCCGGAATTAATGAATGTGGATAGAAACTTTTATACGACCTCAAGTTGTGGGGTATGTGGAAAGGGTTCCATTGAGTCAATCCGGACGGTTAGTTCTTTTCAAGAGATGGAAAAGGAAGAGCTGAAAATCGATCTGGAGGTATTATACCAATTATCTGAAAAGCTTAGGGTCTTTCAGGATAATTTCAGTTCAACAGGAGGTATACATGCTTCTGGCATTTTCGACTTAGAAGCTAATCTATTAGGGCTTAGAGAAGATGTAGGTAGGCATAATGCTTTGGATAAACTGATTGGTTATTTCCTTTTGGAAAATCAATTGCCATTAAGGAATAGGATTTTGGTCTTGAGTGGTCGGGCCAGTTTTGAATTGGTTCAAAAAGCTGCGATGGCGGGTATTTCCTTTATTGCAGCTATTGGTGCACCATCCAGTCTTGCGATCAAGCTCGCTAAAGAGTTTGATGTTAGTTTGTTGGGTTTCCTAGGTAAAAATAGGTTTAATATCTATCATCAGGGAGCAAATTTGACTATTAATAATTTATCATGAAAATTAGGATAAAAGATAATTCTGTACGGATTCGTTTGACACAATCGGAAGTTAATGCACTATACCAAGATGGGAATATTTCAAGTAGGACGGAATTCTTGGAACAAGCATTTGTTTATGCTGTGGAAAGAGCGGATGTGCCGGAATTATCCGTAGAGTTTGTAGAAAATAAAATCACCTTGAAAATCCCTGCTAATCTGCTTGAACAAATGTATTCGACGGATGTCGTAGGATTTGAGGGCCTTACGGGAAAAGTAAAGTTGTTATTAGAAAAGGATTTTGTGTGTTTGGACAATACTTTGGAAGACCAAAGCGATAATTATCCAAACCCTAATATGAAGTGTTAACCCACTTGAAAATCACATGGCTATGGAAGAACGAGATAAAAAATTGATTGAGCAAGAAATTAAATCAGAACCAAGTGCGGAAAATCCCTTTAGGTTATTGGATTTAAAATTGACTCCAGTTGAGAAAAAAGCGGCTGGTATTCCGGCGGTTTTGGCAGTATTCAGTGATTTATTTGAGGAGAAAGCCGTAGTCCGTGCTGGTCGAGCCTTATTCAAGGTAAATCAGATGGAAGGTTTTGACTGTCCGAGCTGTGCCTGGCCTGATCCAGATGATGAACGTTCGGTGCTTGGTGAATACTGTGAGAATGGAGCAAAAGCAGTGGCAGAAGAAGCCACGAGTAAGCGTGTTACGCCACAGTTTTTTAAGGAAAATTCAGTTGCTGATCTAGCCAAATTGGATGATTACCAAATAGGGAAGATGGGCAGGTTAACCGATCCGATGTATTTACCAGAAGGGGCAACTCATTATCAACCCATCAGCTGGAATGATGCTTTTAAAAAGATTGCATCCCATTTAAATGCACTGGAATCACCCGATCAAGCAGCATTTTATACTTCTGGAAGAACGAGTAACGAGGCTTCCTTTGTCTACCAATTATTTGCCAAGGAATTCGGGACCAATAATATGCCTGACTGTTCCAATATGTGCCATGAAACTTCGGGTTCGGCCTTAAGACCTACTATCGGAATTGGGAAAGGGACAGTGACCTTAGAGGATTTTTATGATACAGATGTTATAGTCATCATCGGTCAAAACCCTGGGACGAATGCACCTCGAATGATGAGTGCCCTTGCCAAAGGGAAAAAGAATGGAGCTAAGATCATTGCCATCAATCCTTTACCTGAAGCCGGTCTGATGGGTTTTGTTGATCCGCAAAGTGTGCTTGGCGTTTTGGAAGGTGGTGTTAAGCTTGCTGATCTTTATTTACCTGTTAAGATCAATGGTGATATGGCTCTCCTAAAGGCCATCGAAATGCTCTTGATAGATTTTGAAAAGAAGAATCCAGGTTCGGTGTTTGATGAACAATTTATTGAAAATAAGACGGTTGGATTTAATGAGTTCCTGCAACAGTTCAATGATCTTGATCTGGATGAGCTAGCTAAAGAAGCTGCTGTCGACAAGGACCTGATCTATGAGGCCGCAGCAATGATTGCCTTCAAGAAACGCATTATTATCAGCTGGGGAATGGGGCTGACCCAACAACCTAATGGGGTAGATATGATTCGTGAGATCCTGAATATCCTGTTGTTGAAAGGAAGCATCGGTATTCCAGGAGCTGGTGTTTGTCCCGTACGCGGACACAGTAATGTGCAAGGAAATAGGACAATGTTAATTGATGAAAAACCATCAAATGAACAGTTGGATAGAATTGAGAATTTCTATGGGTTTCAGGTACCTAGAAAACATGGCTATGATGTGGTGCGGGCCATTAAGGCTATGCATGAAGAAAAAATAAAATTTATGTTCTGCATGGGCGGAAATTTTCTATCCGCTACACCTGATACGACATATACGGCCAATGCCTTGCGTAAGCTTAATCTTTTGGTCTGTGTGTCCACCAAGCTCAATAGAGGGCATTTGGTGCATGGAAAAGAAGCCATTATATTGCCAACATATGGTCGAAGCGACAAAGATATAGTGAATGGAGAGCTTCAGATTATTTCTACTGAAAACTCTATGGGGGTTGTTCAACAGTCGAAAGGAATGTTGGATGCGGTCTCGGATAATCTGATCAATGAGACCCAGATCGTATGTAGAATGGCAATAGAGACTTTAGGAGATCGTTCCGTGGTAAATTGGAAAAGATATCATGACAGCTACGATGCGGTCAGGGATGATATAGAACAATGTATTCCGGGTTTTGATAATTACAATGTTCGCGTTCGTGAAAAAGGAGGTTTTTATTTACCTAATGAGGCACGCGATAAACAATATTTCTCGAAGAAATTAGAGGGTAAGGCGCCATTTACTTTAACCGAGGTTCCGGATAATACCTTGGCTGATGATGAATATATGATGGCAACGACAAGGACCCATGATCAATTCAATACGACAATTTATGGATTAGATGATCGGTATCGTGGCATCAAAAATGAGCGAAGGGTTATTTTTATGAACCAGAAGGATATTGATAAAGCTGGCTTCAAAGCTGGAGATAAAGTGGATCTATATAATTTTGATGATGGAATAGAGCGTGTTGCACCATTATTCATTATTGTTTCATATCAGATTCCTGAAAAGAATACGGTAACCTATTTTCCGGAGACCAATGTGCTTGTTTCGGTAAATAACGTGGTTAAAGAGAGTAACATGCCAGCATCGAAATATGTGAAAATCAAAATTAAGCCACACGATCCAGCAGTTTACAAAAAAGTTGATCAAATGTTGTATCAAGGTGCTATTCAAAGGCCATAATTGGGGATTATATTAAAAGGAAATTTATTGTATAGTAGCTCAGATTAAGCCTACCTTTGGCAAGTGAGATTCCAGCAAAATCAAAGTGCATGAATGATTCCCTGTATTTGGAACGCTGATTTAATTCTGCTAAGATTTAAAATAATATGATTATTAGAAAGAAGGAGCATTGGTTCAAGATGCTTTTTGTTTGGCATGGTTCGGTATTACCTGCATTGGTGCCCAGACTATTGTTACTTTTGGTCTTTTCTGTTTTGGTTGCCTATTTCCATGGAACCGTTCTGGATTTTAAAGTTCCCTTAAATCCAGCCCCATTGACTTTATTTGGTTTTGTTTTGGCTCTATTTCTGGGTTTCCGAAATAATGCTAGCTATGAACGTTTTTGGGAAGGCCGAAAATTATGGGGAGCCTTGTTAAATACTTCACGTTCTTTGGTTAGGCAGATTTTGACCTTAAATAATGGCGAGAAAAACAAGAATTTCGTGGTTGGATTTATCCATTTGATCAGTGCTTTTGTCTTTGCTTTGAAGCATCAACTTCGAGGGACCGATCCAAGAGAGGATATGGAGAAAAGGTTAGATCCAAAAAGCTTGGAGCTTGTCATGTCCAGTATGTATAAGCCAGTCAGCATAATGCGGATCATGGCTGAGCAACTGCAACAAGCAAAGTTGGAAGGGAGGATGGATTCCATTCAACAGGCAAGAATGGATGAGAACCTCGATAAGCTTTCCGATATTCTAGGGGGCTGTGAGCGGATTATCTCGACACCTTTGCCCTATAGTTACAGCGTCTTACTTCACCGGACGGTTTATATTTATTGCGCCATGTTACCATTTGGCTTAGTGGACTCATTGGGATGGTTTATGCCATTAATCGTGGTATTTATTGCCTATACTTTTGTTGCATTTGAGGCCATAGCCGATGAAATTGAAGAACCATTTGGTGCGGAAGCGAATGATTTGGCACTCAATAACATGAGTGAAATGATCGAAGAGACCATTGAGGAGCTTGTTGGGCTACCGAATACAAGGAGGCCAAAACCGTATCAAGAAATTATTGACTAACTACAAGTCTAATAGACCGTTTTTTAGGGAGTAAACTTTTAAGTCTGGAAAAGCTTTCTTGATTATACGGGCAGCTATTTTACTTCTTTTTCCGGACATACAATACAAAATCACCTTAGAATCGATAGCTGCAAATTCCTTTAGGTGTTGATGCAAATCATTCAATGGAAGGTTTTTGCCACCAATATTAAATTCTTCGTGCTCATCTGGTTCTCTTACATCGAACAGGACGAATTTTTCGGGATGGAGGTTATATTCTTCTAAAGTAATGGTTGGATTGCTTTCCGGTAAAGCCTTGATCTGAATATTCGATTTTTTTAGTTTAATGATCCTTGATCTGCCTGTTGATGTATCCATGATCCATAATTTTCCAGCCAGAATATCCGGCATACCAGTAAGGTATTTTATGGCTTCATTGGCTTGCATACAACCAACAATTCCAGCTAAGCTGGGGATGACACCGCCTTCTCTACAATTTGGCACCACTGTGTTTTCAATATCATGGTAAACATCCCTGTAATTCGTGGAATAGGTTCCATCCTGAAGTTTAACATTCCATATACTTACTTGACCTTCATATTGGTAAATTGCAGCATAAACCAATGGTTTGCCAGCTAATACACAAGCGTCATTGATGAGGCATTTGCTTTCTAGGTTATCGGTTCCTTCCAAGATCAAGTCGTATTCTTTGATCAGGTCCATGATATTATTGGAGGTCAAGCGGATTGGGTAGGAGATAATATTGATCTCAGGGTTCTGCAATTTAAGTCGCTCTGTTGCAACTTCTACTTTCCAATTATCGATATCTTGTGGTCCATATAAGACTTGCCGGTGTAGATTGGATAGCGAAATGATATCATCATCAACCAATCCTAAGGTTCCAATACCGGAGGCAGCAAGATATTGGGCTGCAGGGCAACCCAAACCGCCCATTCCGACAATAAGAACTTTGGCATTTTGGAGCAATTGTTGCCCTGTATTACCAAATCCTGGTAAAGCTATTTGACATTGATATCTTTCGAAATTAGGTTCCATCTATATTTTTTTTTGTTCTTGAAGCGCTTTGTCAGCTATTTCTGCATCCTCAGGACTGTTCACATTCATTAAAGCATCAGGATTGATAGGGTCTAAGATCAAGCAATCCGAATGGATCAGGACTTTCCTAGGGCAGGTAATGCCATTTGCTAGAAAGCTTAACAGTAAGGGATAGCTTTTTGGCTCCCAGATACTTATCAAAGGTTCTGGAAGGCCGTCAAATGGGCTTTTATAGGTTGTCGCTAATTTATTAGAGTCGCGTGATTGCATTAGCTTGGTTAGGGAGTCTTTGTCCAACAAAGGCAGGTCACAAGCTACAACCAGCCAAGCTTTGTCGCGATGGGCATGAAATGCTGAAAGGATACCGCCAAAGGGGCCCATATTGAGAAAAGTATCTGTCAATGCCTGGTAATTTGGGTCAAAGTCTTGGGTTTGATCTTGACGGCAGGAAATAAAGACCTGATCACAGAATTCTGCTAGCAGATCGGCAGCATAATATCTTTGTTCCTTGCCATGCCAATGGATTAGATCTTTGGGTTTTCCCATTCTACGGCTTTTCCCTCCTGCGAGGACCAGACCATAGATTTCTGCTACCTTATTCTGACCTTTTGAAGTCATTTTTTCCTCCTGTTTTTTCAATCAGTTTAATTTCTCGAATGATAATATCATGGCTGAGGGCTTTGCACATATCATAAATGGTCAATGCAGCAATGGAAACCGCAGTCATTGCCTCCATTTCAACCCCAGTTTTTGCTTCCACCTCTGCTATGGCATAGATGTCAAGACTGTTACCGTTGAATTTTATTTCAACTTCACAATTCTCCAGACCAATGGGATGACATAATGGAATAAGTTCTCCAGTCTTTTTAGCAGCCATAATTCCCGCAATAATAGCGGTGTGGATAATGGAACCTTTAGCGGTATTGAAGTTCTCTTCGGTCAGTTTCTGCATAACTACTGGAGGAAGTTCAATGCTTGCTTTGGCCGTTGCACGTCTTTGAGTTATCTTTTTATCCATGACATTGACGATGCTGGGTTGTTGGTTTTTATTGATATGCGAAAAATCGGTCATTCTATACTATTTATAGGTCCATACTTGATAAACTTCACCCTTATAAAAACTGTTTTTTTCTAAGGGAAGTTCTATAAAGGCATTAGTTTCGGCGAGATGTGAAAAGTCTCCAGAACCATTGCTGTTCACGGATACTGCCGTTAATTGTCCCAAATTATTCACCTTCAGTTTTACCTGAGCAAAATATTGCAAAGCAGTTGAAAACTGAATGTCATTTTGTAAGATAGCAAACTGTGGAGTAGATACTTCTATATTCAATGAAGCCTCCAACCAGGGAATCAAATAGCGATTAAGGCACATAAATACAGAAACTGGATTGCCTGGGAATGCAAATAGCAGTTTATCGTTTTTATCCTTTCCGAACCAAAAAGGTTTACCAGGTCGCTGTTTGATTTTGTGGAAGAGTTGTGTTACGCCTAATGCGGAGCAAACTTTTGGTAGAAAATCATATTTTCCCATCGAAACGCCACCAGTCATGACCAGTACATCGTAATGAACGAGGAACTCAGCAAGTTTTGCTTTGATTTCATCGAAATGATCGTCGAGATGGTAGGCATCCGCCGAAATCTGATATTTTTTCAATGCAGATTGTATACTGATGCCATTGGACCGTCTCAATTGATATGGGCTTGGAACTGAATCAATGGATACCATTTCGTCACCAGTAGAAATAATGGCGATTCTGGGTAGTTTTTTTACCAAGACTTCAGTTTTTCCGATAGATGCAGCAATTCCCATAATAGCTGCTTCAATAATTTTTCCGGCTTGCACAAGGACTTCACCTTGTGCTTTATCCTTAGCCTTTACATGGATATTTTGTCCTTTTTTAACTTCAATATTGATGACTGCAAAGCCATTCTCAATGCTTATATCTTCATAACGGATAATACTGTCCATTGAAGGGTCTAAGGCTGCTCCCGTCATGATCTCAATACAGGAGTCTATGGATGCAATCGAAATAGGATGTTCTCCAGCAGCTTGAACAGCTTGGATTTTAAACTTCTGAACACCAGCAGAGAGGGCTTTAGCATTGATTGCTATTCCATCAACTGTTGCTCGGTCAAATGGAGGTAAATCGCGATCCGCAGTCAGGTCTTCAGCGAGTACCCTTCCTAAAGCATCCAGCAGAAGGATCGATTCTACTCCAAAATCCCTTTTTTCTGAAAGGATTATCTGTTCAGCTTGCGCAACGGTAATCATTTCCATTTTATCCTCCAATTGTTGCCATTGATTGATGAATAGTATTGGGATCTAAACTAATTTTTTCAGCTTCCCAACCATCTTTAGGTTTATGCTGTACACTTTGTATGATTAAATCTTTTAGTTCCATATCTGTTTTTCCCAATCGCATTTCATCTTTTAAGTTTATTCCCCCACCTTCATATAGACAGGTTTTCAGAACCCCTAATGGGCTAATGCGTCCTCGGTTGCAATCCCCGCAGAAGCTACGGGAATAAGCTGCTATGATTCCAAATTCCCCTTTAAATCCAGGTATTTTATAATTGTAGGAGGTGGAACTTATTGGGTCTTGTAGTTTATTTATTTCTCCAAAGTGTTCTTGGATATGTTGGTATATATTATGCTGGTTCCATTTTAGGGAAATCTCTTTATTATCACCATTGAAAGGCATTTCTTCAATGAATCTGACAGCAATTGGGAGGGTCTTGCCCAAGTTGACCAATGGAATGATGTCTTCAATATTTTGACCGTCCATTACAACGCAATTGATCTTTACTTGAATATTGTTCGAGAGCAGGCTTTCCATGGTTTTCATGACCTGCCAAAATTCATTTCTACGGGTAATTTTGAAGAATCTATTCTCGTCTAAGGTATCTATGCTAAGGTTGACAGATTTGATTCCAGCAGCTTTTAGCTGCGGAATAAAAGGTTCGGTCAAGATACCATTGGTTGTGATGCTTAATTCGTTGAGCTTGTTAATTTGGGCAATTCTATGGATCAATTCCATGCAGTTTTTCCTTACAAAAGGTTCACCACCGGTAATACGGATCTTATCTACGCCAAGTTGAGTGAAGATGTTGCAAAGTCTGATTATTTCATCATCTGTCATCAATTCATTTTGCTTGATCCAAGGAAGGCCATTTTCGGGCATACAGTAAGTGCAACGTAGATTACATCGGTCAACAACAGCAAGCCGTAAATAATTAATAGTTCGCCCAAATTTATCCTTCAACATATCCTTCATAGATGTCCTCTACCAAATATACTTAATGTTTTAATAGGAATTAAGGCAATTTGGGGACAGATTGTGGGAATAAATATACTATGGTTAATTTTATTTATTAAAAAGTGTGTACAATGGAATATCTACCAATACAGAAACATTGAATCTGGAGACAGAAATATGCTCTTCCGTGATAGCAGCTTCTCCATTGCCGATCTTGATGGTTCTTAGGCTTGGTATATAATTATAATGTACCCCAAAGGTTAGGGGAGAAGATTTGTGATTTATATAGAACCCTACACCTGGAGCAAGGAAATGTTCAAATTTTAGGTTTGAATAAAAAGTAGTGTCATTGTTCAAACGAACATTTACTAACGTTCCTAGATCAATAATGCTCGCAAAGAAAGTGATGTAATTTTTAAAACTGACCGATACGCCGATGGGAGCGGCAAGTCCAATATTGGTTTTTGTTTGATTTTCAGAACCATATGCAACCTCTTTTCCTGCTGTTAATCCGACATAACCATTCAAACTGATGTTAAAATTACTATTTCTTTTGATGGAGCTGCCTCCAATGGGTAGGGCATAGGCTTCCAATAGTTTTTCCATGTCTTTATCTGCTTCGACTTCCGCAAGTTGAACCATAAAGATCAATGATCTTCTATAGTTATTTTCTTTATCGACAGGTAGGTAATCTCTCATTTGGCTTAAAATGCTCACCAGTGCTTTTTGATAATCTCGTCGCACCAAGGAGGAAGCGAAGTCCTGATAATTTGAGAAGAAGGCGAGATATTCTTTTTTTAAATAGAAAACACCTTCTGCAGTGCCTGATTTCAAGAATGTTGAAAATGAGGATTGGAGCATACCTAATAGTGTCAGACCCTGTTCGGTATTGAGGTAATAATTGTTTTTGGCAATAAACTGGCTTGCGGCATTTAGCTCATCAAAATAGAACAGTAATTGTTTTATTGAGTTCTCAAATTGGTAGATGTCATAATTATTGGAATAGGGTTTAAATTGTTCATTTAGGAGGCCGATAAAATATCTTTTGGTCTTATTATTGGGGTCAGAGAAATTTAGTCGATTGATGTTGATCCAAGTACTTGTTCCTCCAACTGTATCTCGCAAGGCTTCGGATAATAGGTGGTTTATGGCGACTGCTTTAGCAATTTCCTGATCATGGTAGATTTCACTGTTCAATTTTTGAAATATACCTGGGAGTGAAATTCCAGTACCTAAGTCAGCGTGAAGATTGGCAGCAATTTTTAGGATGTCCGCACCTTGAGGAGGGATTCTTGGAAAAACCCGATATGCTTCACTGGCCAGTCTTTTATGGATATTACCAAGGTCATTATCGACGACCTGTCTTAGGAATATCAAATCTGCACTGTAATAACTTTTTTGACCATATAACCTTTTGGTTTCTTGGTAAGTTTCAGGGAGTAAGGCATCGAATATTTCCTCTTCTTTATCTGTGATCCGTTCAAATAGTTTATTTAAACCATAATAAATGACTTCCTGTTTGAATCGATTCGCCATAAATGTAGAAAGACCATTGATTACCGCTGCTTCCCAACCAAATCCTGGAGCTGTACTTAACGCAATAGCTTTAAGATCTAAATCCTTAGCTTTCCCTGGCACATCAGTATCCTCATCAATATCGGTGAAAGCTTTAGAAGAATCCTGAGAAATCGCTTGGTCCACGGAAGGTATAATCTTTATGGCATTTAGTAAATCCTGCAGGAATGGGTTTTGTATTTGATCGGCGTTTATTTCATTGATATTATACCTTTCTAAGACCGTCTTTATTTCCTCAGAAAAGGAGCGTAAGTTTTCAACTTGTTTAGTTTTGACCAGATTTTCCAATTTGGCGAGATATACTGCATCAGCATAAGTGGGTTGAATATTGGGTTTCACTGGATGCTGTCCAAATGAAAGTATTGGAATGATCAAGAAAAGATAGAGAAGGCTTTTCATAACAAAGAATAATTAGGTGTCGGCAATATTTGATTGCCATTAGTGTAATAGAAAGTAATAATTGGTTGCTGGTTTGCTCTACGCAGAATGAATTTTAACCTATTCTAAATTACAGGAATAAATAATGGATGGAAATACCTATTGGTAGGTATTTTTAGGGAATGTCTATGGATTATCCAGCCATTAATGTATAGAGGAATCTACCTAATCCGCCAAAAATAAGAGCTAGACAAAATGATACTATTCCAAGTATGTTTTTATTTTTTTCGATAAGTTTTAGATCGGGCTCTTGGTATCCATTGAAGCGCTTGGCAATTTCTACCCCAACAGTACCATCATAAAAGCCAACCATGCCGGATAAAAAAAGTACGGTATTGGCAGAAGCAAACATGGATAAAAAAAAGCCACTTAGAAAATAGATAGCAAATGAAAAGATGATGAAATAAGCGTAATTGAGTTTGAATCTGAAAGCGATAATTGAACCTAAGGTATCAATGATGGATACAGAAAGCAAGGCAAGCACAAAGATGATTACGATTTGGGTACTCATTTTATCAGTTTTGATAATTATAAAACTAAGAAAATCTAAAATGTTATAAAAAGGTTATGAAGAATATTATAGGCTATAATTGATTTGAGAATATATTTTTTAATAAAATAAGAAAGCAAACAGACCATTTGGCCTGTTTGCTTCTTTGAAACTTTGTTTATTACTATGAGAAGCCTATCCTAGATAGGTTGAATCATACATTGTTTTATCTCCAGATCAGATTTGCACTGCAAGGCACGCCTGCATAATCGGCATCAGGTTGTTTCAGCCAAATTGCTCCACTATCCTTTTTCTCCAGATCATACATTTTTCCATCGGCAGGAATGATTACGATATATCCATATTTTCCACCGACAGATGCAACCCATGAGCCATCAGCATAGTCATGGTCGCTCCAAGGAGTTCCTCCTTTACTCGCTCCTGTAAAGGCTATGTATTTTCCATCAGGGGAGAAGGTAGGCCGGTGTTCGCCATCGTAGCTGATCACCTCTGATAATTCACTGGTCGTGATCTGCTTCATGTCCCTTCCATCTATATTGCACATCCATAGGTGTCTATCCTTACGGAATGCCAGTTTTGTACCTTGCGGATTGACAGTAACAGAGCTAATTCCACTTTGGGTAAAGACATTCGGAGCGGTCTTAAAACCATCTGCCGCAGAACTCTTATAAACCGAATTGCCAATCCTGAAAAAGACGGTATTGTCTGCAGTCCAGACTGGGATGCCATAATTCAAGAAACTTACCCCCTTCACATACCAGGAATTAATAAAATTGCCGTTTGCCGCGTCAATGATGGTTATTGGCATATCCGCAAAATGTTGAGCATCTAATACGAGGTATTTTTCATTTGGGGAGATATGAGCATCGGTAATTTCAATATCATCTGCTTCATAGGTGATATCAAAAACATTTTTTCCGTCCTGTAGTGAACTGTAATCCATTTTTGCACCTTTATCCCGAAGGACAAATCTTCTTTCCGTAAAATTAAAGGCACCTTCAACATCCATGGTCAGCAGGGTCTTTTTATTGTCCCAACTAATGTCATAACTATCATACCTGGAATTTCCAGGGCCGATCCCAATCCATTTGTCATTATATTTTCCTGAACCAAAATCCATGTAGCCCACTTCACCTGCAAAATACCAATATATGCTTCCCGGTAGGTTTTTTATTGCCTTGCCATCGCTTCCCATGATGTCATCTTTGCTACAAGCAGTTAAAGAAAGGATAATGGCAATGATGAAGGGGAAGATTGTTTTTATTGTTCTTATAAGCATGGGTCGTCCTTTATTTCGTGTAAACTGGATTAATTTTGCAGTTTTTAAAAGCTTAATACAAAGTTAAATCCAGACCATTTTTATAGCAATACTATAAACTGACTAAAACCTTCTACTAGTTTTCCAGTAGTTTTAATTATAAGCGTAACATTTTTGATAAAATCCATGTATCTTAATGCATACTTATGCCTGTCGTTCGCGTTCATATTGCTGTCTTATTTTTGATTCTGCTACATCTTATGGCGAGTGGACAGGAACTTCCTGCATTACAGTCGAATCTCGAGCAGGCCAAAACCAAGGAAGAAAAATTTACTGCTTTGGTAAATCTTTCCGATTACTGGTCCTATCGCGATACAGCAAAAGCCTTTGAGACGCTTAGGCAAGCCCAGCCTTTTGTCGAAGGGAAAGATTTCTTGCGAGGAATCTATCTGTTTTATGAAGCTGGGATTTACTATGGCTATGACAATCCAAAAAGTCAGAAGCTCTACATGGAGGCTGAAAAATTCCTCAAGGATATAGATAAGCCTGCTGCTTACGGCTATCGGGCAAGATTGTGGCATAATTACGGTTCGCTTGAGCAGCAGGCAGATAACGATAAATCATTTTTGGACATCACTTTGACCTATTGTATCCCTTTTGCCATAAAATCGGGGGATAATGATCTGTTATTGAGTTATTTTACAGATGTAGGGATGGTATTCTATAACAATAAAGAATACCAGAAGGCTTTAGATTATTTTGAAAAGGCTGTCTCTTTGGTCCGGACGCCTGAACAGGAGTCAGGAAACCTATTATTTACCTATCTCAATATGTTTGATTTATTCTACGCGATGGGGGAAATAGAAAAGGGAGACCGTGTTTTGGGTAAAGCAGAGAAATTATTGAATAAGTTGGAGGACAAGAAACTAGCTGCTGCATATTACAAGAATAAGTCGAGGTCCCTGATTCAACAGAAAAATTATCTGGAGGCCTTGAAAAGTATCGAGAAAGGATTGGAATGGGCTCAGGAATATAATTCCTATTGGGATTTCTATTATTTAAAGTATGAAAAGGTTGTTGTATATAATTTGATTGAAAATTATCAAGCCGCGAAGGTTGAGCTCGAAGAATTATTGCGCGATCCAAGAGGGTCAGCTATGACCAAGAACCGATTAGGTCTTATGAGTGACCTTGCGGAAATGGAGGCGAAATTAGGGAATATGGGAGCTGCATATCAAATTATCCGAAAGCATAAGCAAATGAGTGATAGCTTGAGTTCATTGGATTTTAAAAAGCAAATGGCGGAGCTGGAAACTCGTTATCGGACAAAGGAAAAGGAGCAGGAGATCGTTCTGCTCGAAAACCGCAATATCCTGAACAGGGCAATCTTACTGGGAGGGATCCTGTTGACCAGTATTTTTGGCCTCTGGGTCTGGTATGCCTGGAATGCTCGGAAAAAACGGAATATGAAGGATACCCTTTTACTCAAACAACAGCGTGAAATCGATGTGGCAAAGGCATTGGTCGATGGGGAAGAGCAAGAACGAAAACGCTTGGCCAGAGAACTTCATGATGGGCTTTTAGGTAGGGTAACGGGATTGAAAATGAATGTGGAACGGATTGCTCGGGATTCGGAACAAAATGACCTACCCACTGTAGTCAATGAGTTGGAGACTGTCATCACCGATTTGCGGCATACGGCCCAAAATTTAGAGCCTTCGGTATTGAAAAGGAATGGTTTGGATGAAGCGATTAGACATTTTTGTCAATCCATGCAATCCGGCAGTAGCCCAATTTCCTATTATGGACAGGGGTTGGAGGGAATAAAGGACAAGAATATTCAACTCTCTATTTATAGGATTGTACAGGAATTGGTCACCAATGCGGTCCGACATGCCCAGGCAACAAAAATATTGCTGCAATGTTCAGTAGAAAATGGTTTCCTGATGATTGAAGCGGAAGACAATGGAAAGGGTTTTAACCCTGAAAGTATACAGCGAAATATGGGTTTGGATAATCTGGAATCCCGATTGAAGAGCATAGGAGGGACATTGAAGATTGATTCCCAACCTGGAGAAGGAACACATATAATTATTGAATGTCAATTGTAAATTATGATTAGAACTGTTATTTGCGATGATCATCCCTTGATTACCCAAGGATTGACAAGTTATCTTGCCGCACACAATACTATTGAAATAATAGGCTCCACATCCTCAGCTAAAGAACTTCGGAATATCATCTCGAAAGTGGAGGTTGATGTACTACTGTTAGACATTCAATTGCCGGATGGGAATGGCATTGATCTTTGTGTCGAATTGAAGCAGGAGCATCCCGATTTACAAATCTTGGCCCTGAGCAATCTGGATGATAGGAACATCATTTTGAGGATGTTAAATGGCGGTGCATCAGGGTATTTGCTTAAGAGTGCGGCAATGGACGAAATCGTTAAGGCGATAAACCATATTTATGAAGGTGGTGTCTACCTGGATTTGAATGCGCAAAAAAGTTTGGGGAGTTCGAAGGTAAACCTATCCGAGGAATTCCCACCCATTACCCGACGAGAAAAGTAGGTGATAAAATACCTTTCTGAAGGTTTGAGTTCGGTGCAGATTGCTGAAATTATGTTTGTCAGTCCATTTACGGTAGACACCCATCGCAGGAATCTGATGCAAAAATTCAATGTTAACAAGACCGTTAATCTCCTGCAGAAGATAAAGGATTTGGGATTGGATGAATGATTTTTATTGGAGAACTTGGCTTGGATTATGGAAAAAACCAGGTGAAATGTTTGTAGTAGGCTGAATCGTCATTCGGATAACCCCTAGGGGGGAAATCTTTTTCAAATAATCCTCTTTACCGGCATACAAAAAAAGAAAAATAGTTCTCTCATCTTACGATTCTAGAAGACAAGAATTCTTAAAAAAATAAAAAATAGATTCTTCGCTGCGCTCTGAATCTCTCTTTTACACATTTCTAATTCTGAACGAATTGTGAAAAAGAAATGAATTTGCAATAATTATTTTTCTGGAAAACATTTTTGGAAGCCTAATGTTTTGATTATAAAATTTAATCACAGAATTATTAAAATTTCTTTTCGATTTAAATATTATGTCAAATCCATCTTTTCAAAGAAGCCAAATCGGCACTTACAAATCCGTAGAAATAGAATTAGTTACTTGGGATGCCTCCATGGCTGAGGTTGACTTAAGTTGTGCCTGTTTATTTACCCACGAAATAAACCAAAAGGAACCTGTAGGCGGGCTGTTGCATCTTAATGATGCCATGGACGGATTACTGTTTACTTTAAGGGATCAGAAAGCCTTTACCGGAAATTATCTGGATACCTTATTGATTGAACAAAGCCTTGGGAAGATCAAATCTGAAAGATTGCTCATAATTGGTTTGGGAAGACCGGAAGATTGGTCTGGACAGACGAGTGCCGATGCGGTAAGTGTTGCTACTAGGTTAGCTTATCAACTAAATCTGGAAAGTGTAGCGATTGCACCGAGTATATTGGATAGTGGTATTGAGCCGGATGGAGATTTTTCCTTGCAGATGCTTTCCGCTTTAAAGGAACGTATCGATAGGCAAGAACAATTTCACCAACTCGGTTTGGTCAAAGCTCCTTCCATCAAGAAATGGTTTTTTGATGCAGGATATACGGATTTTGATGTTAAGGCAGATAAATTCAGAGGGAATTTTCAAAAGTTAATCAACAATAATTAGATCGTATATGTCCAAGAAAATACTCAAGGCCGAAGAATTGCACATCACAGATGCAGCAGGTGTTTCTAGATTGATCATCTCGATTGAAAATGGTTTTCCTTCCATAAAACTCCAGAATCCTAATCCTGATTTCCCATCTGCAGTGCTAGAACTGGACAGCAAAGGAACCCATATCAAATTTAGCCATCCGAAAGGAAACATCAGTTATTTCTTTTTGAATAATGAAGGGGGCTCTGGTTTGGTCATGATCAATGAAAAGGGCGAAAGAACCTATGAGAAGATTGTTGATGATAAAGGATAGGTATTTGGACAATTTGTTTTTGGTAACTAAAAACAGGGGTATTATTATACCGGTTTGCAGGTATTGAATTTTATTTCTTCGGGTGATAATTTTGCTGTATTCAATCAAACTTTCTTCCGAACCAGAAGATTTAATTATTCAATATGAAAAGAGATAAAAATTTAAAAGCTATTTTTTCCATTTGCTTGATGTTTGTGGGCATGACTATGTTGTTTACTAGCTGTTCCAAGGATGAAAAGGAGCCAGAAACTGGTTCAGGCAGTATTGACGAAGTGATCGGAACCTTCAAAGGAACCATTGATATCGTAGGTGGAGAGAAAAAATTTAATGAACTGCTAGAAATTAGCAAAGTAAGTGACAATAAGGTCAAGGTTACTGTAAAAAACAGCAGCTTAAAACTTCCAGTAAAAGAAGTTCAGGTGTACAATAATTCCGGTAGAGGGATATTGACTGAAAGCTCAGAACCTCAGGGAATATTAGTCTATTCCAATTCTAACAAAGCGTTGTCTTTTGTATCAAAGGTAACTGCTGAAGGAGAGGAAATGTACAGTTTCGAGGGATCAAAACAATAAAGACTATTGACCTTAACTTTTCCATATTAAGGCAAAAAATGCGAAGTGAAAACTTCGCATTTTTATCAAATAATAGATATGGATATATAAATAAAGCTGCACTAAATCTCATGGATCTTTTTCATGACTCTCTCCGTAAAAGGATTGCAATAGCAGAGATTAAATTCAAATAGTTCCTCTGACGAATAAGTTTTTTCGATTTCAGTCCTGAGCATAGCCTTTGCACGATTTAAACGCACTTTTACATTCGCTTCACTGATGTCAAGTAGGGAAGAGGTTTCTGCTACATTCAACCCATTGATTTCACGTAGGGAGAAAACCATTCTGTAGTCCTCAGGAATCCTCAATAGGGACGCTTCGATAATTTTCCCCAGTTCATGGCTAAAGATCTCCTTTTGCGCATCGTTGGTTGAATTGAACATAGGCATTTCATTTTCGTTGATAATCTCATTGACAGTTTCTTTCTTGAAACTGAACTTATTTTTCTTCCTGTAGCAATTGTTGAGCATGATCCTGATGATCCAAGTCTTGAAGCTTGAACCCTGCTTAAATTGAGCCAAGCACTTAAAGGCATCAATATAAGTGTCCTGCATCAGGTCTTGGGTATCTTCATGGTTGTAGTTGTACGATCGTCCAATTTTATATAGGTAGGTATTAAACCGCCTTACAATAATTTCATAAAGCGGTTTGTCGCCATCTAAGACCCGATCGATGATTTCAACCTCTGTTAATTGTTCAAATTGTTCTTTTATCATTGTCCTGCGATTTTTGCCAATCTAGCCATGGATAATGCCGCAATGGCCATCACCAAATCCCGAACTGCAACATCTACATAGTTAAATCCGGCCAATAAGGAAAGGGCGATCAACGTAAGCCAAGCCGAAACGATAAATCCTCCTAATTCTGGTTTCTTGAATACGATTAAACCAGCTACTATTTCAATTACCCCCACAATCTTCATAAACAAGGCTGCAGAAAAGGGGAGGAGATCAGCAATCGAAGGATTGACATACTGTTCCCAATTTGTAAGTTAAGTTAGTGAATTTGTCAGCTCCCGCCACTATGGGGACCACGACAAAGACATATTTCAATAAATTGAATGTTGAATTCAGTGTGTGATTTTTGATAGTATTTTCCATGTTTTTACCTTTTTAATTCGTTTGTATTTATTTAGGGTAAATGACATCGAGAAAGGTTACAAGGAATTTTGAAATATTTGAAAAAAGCCACTTTAATAGGCTGTAAATCTTTCTTCTGAGCTAAGTTTTATTTTATAAATCCTTAATATCGTTTGATGGAATTCAGCTTCCTGTCTTGGAAATAATGACATCATTGCCGTAAAGAATGTAATGGCCTCCTGAAGCATAACTTCCAGAAATTGGTCCGCCTTCATATTGATCGATTTATCATCTATTACCATCCGAATCCTGTCCTTAACGATTTTAATGGAAACCGGCAGCGGCTGGCTCGGAAATGAAAAATTGCTTTCATTCTGTATGATCACCTCCTCCAGGGAATTGATAAAGTAATGCCAAAGATCTACAATATCGTCCCAGAAAGTGAAATCCATAATTGTCTCCCCATTGAATTTCATATACAGAACACCATCTATATAATCTCGGTCTAACTTTTCAGGGTCTAGCTGAGAAATATCTTTAATTGGGATAAATTGGGAGGTATCTATCTTGTTGATATCGCGGATGCTGTATTTCTTTTCTTTTAAGATGAAAGTGGTTAGTTCTAGATTTTCCATTATTCAGGGGTTCACCGTTAAGTTTATAGTAAAGTTAAATCTAAATATTAGTTGTTCTTCATTCGTGAATTATTTCATTATTTAATAGAGAGGGAATTCTTGCCATAGGACAAGTATTTCTCTTTCCGTAAGGGCTAACTTTGATATACACTAATAAATTAATTATCATGGATACAGCAAAATCAGCACAATTGAACATCATTATTCCCGCTTATAGAATGCATACCCAAACCTTTATCAATGTCCTAGACGGTATTTCGGAAGAGAACGCACTCAAGAGAATTGATAATCGGACAAACCATCTGGTTTGGATGGCCGGAAATTATGTAAATGTGCGCTATAGTATGGGAAACATCTTAGGATTAAAAGAAGAGGATCCTTATCAGGATCTATTTTATATGGGAAAGACCTTGGATACACAAAAGGAGTACCCAACATTAAAGCAATTGCTTGATAATTTCCATCAGATTTCACCAAAAGTTTATCAAGCCTTGTTGGAAGCTGATGATGCAACTTTGGCTGAAACGTTCGAGATGGGAATGCAGATACCCTTTATTAAAGAGGATAAATTAAACTTTGTAGGCATGTGCATTGGTCGAGAAGACTACTTGTGCGGACAGATGGCTTTGATGCGTAGAATCTTGGATTATCCCGGAATGAAATATGATGTGGATAATAGTATTGCTTATTAATAAGAACTATCTTAATTCCGGTAAATAAACTAGCAATATTTTTCAATAGTTAATAAAAGGTTAAGGTTTTGGTAATATCCTCTTTAGGAGTTATATTTAATTAACTAATTATTATGCCATGAAGAATATTGCTATTTTCCTTTTTGTCCTATTCGCCCAGGTGGCTTTTGCGCAAAAATTTCCAATCCATTATAAGATTGTGGAGACGAATGTCAGTAATGACCAATCCACACAAACGACTTTTTATATTTCTGTTCGTGAATCCAGGAATACAGAAAAACAAAAACAACTGGAATTGAGCTTGGATGGCAAGGAAGAAATTGATCTAAAGGATCAATCCGTAAATTTCTCTACGCTAAAAACTGCCGAATTACTTGATGGGCTAGGGAGTTCACCCAATTTTTTAGGATTTGTCCAATTCTATATAAACTACCCTTTAACTTTTGAGAATAAAGTCCTTGTCCAGGATACTGCAGCATTCAACCAAAAATTGACAAATTTAAAGGAGGAATTTAATTTAACCCTTTTAAAGGATGAGTTTTTTTTAATTAACAATAGCTATGAAAGCCTTTTTAACGATGTCTATTTCAATGACTTTGCCCATGTTAAACCAGAGCAATTAAAGCAATCTGAATTTCAATTAGGGGCATTTACCTATAAAATAAAAGAAAGAAATAAGAAGGCTTGGGTAGTTGAAAGAACGAATAGCAAAGACAGTCTGAAAACTTCCGAAATCAGGTTTGATCCTAAAACTAAATATATAATAGCAAAAAATGCCAAAGCAGCTGGGACAGCAACTATTGATGGTAATACTTATAAATATAGTCAGCTATCAGTAGTTAATAGAGAGGAGGGGACAAGAGTGGAAAAACTGGATCCGCAATTTAGTGCCATGGTCTTAAAAGGTAGTTATAGAAGTAAGCATTTCAGACATAACCAAGAAGTTGATAGCGTCAAATTCGAACAATATATCAGTGATTATGGGCAACAGTTTGGTACTAATCCCAATTATTTAAAAATAATATTACCTACCTATCAAACCAGGAAAGACTACGTTAATTATGAACGTGTTCTGATGAAAACACCTTCAAAGATTCTTGTCAATACCTACCATCTTATCAATAAGGTTAGAATTGATAGCTTGGCCATGGAAGACTTCCTGGAAACCACTGCTTTGCTAACCGATGATTACCTTTATGATTATTTACAATCGGGTTTATCTCAACACGTCAAATCAAATAACCAAAGTAGTATGGATCGCATGGATGCTATTTTTACGAAATTAACTGATCGAGAAAAGCGCTTCATTGGCCCAATGAAAGTCTGGTCTACATATAAGGGATCTTCAGATAATCAAGCAATCCAAAAGGGTATTGATGAAATGTTTGCATTGAATGATAATGAATGGAAGGATGGAAATGTTGGGCGATATATTATTTTGTTGATTCAAAAACAATTTGTCAATGGCAGAACCGATACTGAGGAGTATAAAAAACTCGAAAAAAGGCTGGCAGTCCTTGCTGAGGATAAAATCAAGGACAAAAGGCTGATCAATAAGGCCCATCTAGCCTTTGTGAATTTTTCGTTGTTTGAGGCAATAAAAGATAAGGATCCAGAATTGGGAGCATTATATTTGAAAAAGGCTTATGATTTATCTTCAAAAGGGAATAATGAATATGAATACCAAAGTTTCTACGACAACGTTTTTACTGGGGCAAAGAAGGACTATTCGGAGGTTTACTTAGCTGAATTGGGTAAGCGTTCTGGGAAGGATTCTGTTCTCAAAGAGTATATTTCAGAATTTGCAAAATCTCCGGCCAAGAGCTTCTCCATGTTGAAGCAATTTTATCATGGGAACTATGATAAAGCTAGCTTTTCAAGTTTTTTGAAATCTGATGTTTTTCCAAAACTTGAAAATGCACCCGCATTCTTGTTGAAAGATCTGGCAGGTCAAGAAGTTGCACCTTCTCATTTTGAAGGCAAATGGACCTTTATCGACTTCTGGGGAACATGGTGTGGGCCATGTGTCGCAGAGCTTCCTGAATTTAACACGCTCTATGAAAAGAAATATGCCTTGATGGAGGATAAATTAAAGATCTTGACAATCTCTTGTTATGATCAGGAAACTGATCTTAAAAACTTTATCAGTAAGAATAAATACAGCTTCCCCGTTTTGATCTCAGATGGAAAAGTACAGACTGATTACAAGATTACTGGCTATCCATCAAAGGTGCTGATCAGTCCTGAAGGAAAAATGATTCCAATTGAATTTGGACAAGATTGGAAAAGCTTGGTTGAGGAATTTGTAAGCTTATAAAAGAAATCAGATCATATTATTAATTGATTGTGAGATCACGGAAATTTAGATATAGGACGTAATTAATCCATACGCCTATATCTTTTCCTTTGTATTTTGCTGGAAACCATGATTCATGGGTTTTTAGTCTCTTTACGAGTTCAGGTCCTGTTCCGTAGCCCAGGTCTTGAACTATTTTATAGTCCATGGCATTTCCATTTTCATCTACATAAAATCTTACTTCCACATAGCCCTCAACTTTATGGTCTACTGCATCGTTTGGAAATCGATAGCTATTATTAATTTTTTGGACAAAATCATGAGGCCCAATTGTAGGTACAGCGTTCTTATCCACAGGTTGAAATTTATTGGTTAAGGATGAATCTTCAATATATTGCCTCATCATCACGCTCTCGATGGCTTGGCTAAAAGATTTTTGAATCCAGGTTTGTCCGAATAGGGGACTGATAGAGCAAATGGACAATATAAGCAGGACAGTATATTTATTTAAAGGGTTCATATTGGTTAAATTGTTTTTAGGTTATTAATTCCTTTGGTTGGTTAAAACCTTAAGTTATCGAAATAAGATTAAAATTTTATGTAACTTTCTGTAAAATTTAATCCTAATTAAAGGATTAGGTTAAGATAGAGTTTTTATTTAATAATTACGATATCAAAACCATTAGTCTAGCTATATTAATAACCATCCTTAATTAATACCATTTATGAAAATATTACTATCCATATTTATCATATTTTTAATCCCTTATATTAGTCAAGGCCAAATAAAATCATCCGAATTAACGTATCTAAGGATCGCTGAATTGGAGTATTCCAATGATTCACTCTTTCTATGGCAGCAAATTCGTCCTAATCTAGGTAGGAAGGATAGTACAAGTGGTACCTATCATAAATTGCCATTATCAGGTAAAGAGAAAACAAAGTTTCTCAGGTTAGTTGATAAGACCAAACTTCTAAGTGTTCAATCAAATAATAATCAAAAAACCGGTTTTTTCCCTTTTGAAATCACGTATAGAACTGCTGGTCGAAGCCATAAGATCTCCAGTTACGAACCTGGGATGTCTGCGGCAGAATTAGAAAGCTTCCATAAGTATTTAGAAGAGATTGAAACCGTGATTGATCGAAGGAGTGCTCAAGAGCGATTACTCATGACCTTAGCAGATGCTGAATACCAATTGAAGACGCGCCTTAGATACCAACAGAGGATAGGTCCTAGCGGTTGGGATGCTTGGGAAAAAAAGAACGGCGCAATAAAGCGTATAGGAGTACCATTGCTATTCGTAAATGGAAAAGAAGAGGACTACAGCCGTTTTGAAAGAAGCAATCCAAAAAGGATTAAATCTTTCGAAATCCTAAATCAGCAAAAGGCAGACTCACTTTATGGCGAAAGAGCTAAAAATGGAGTAGCAATCATTACTACGAAATAAATAGGTTCTTAATTCATATTTATCAGCTCAAGGGCTTTATCTAAAACTTCATCTTTACCTTCTTTGATTCCTTTAATGGTAGGTTTTACGATTATATCTGGAATAATGCCCACCCTTTGGGTTTCAGTTCCATCAGGGTAATAAACCCCAATCCCAGAAATCGAGGTCCTCAATCCACCAGGCAATAAGATTACGGAAACATTTCCATCAGCTCCAGCTGTGGTACTCCCGACAATCTTTGAATTGCTCACTGCTCTGAAGGCCATTGCCGTAAATTCAGCTTGGCTTTGGGATATTTCATTGACCAAAATGATCAATTTCCCTTTATAATATAATGGATCGTGATTAATGGTCACAGGATGGGTGAAAGTAAATTCTCCAGGGTTTTTCGGGTTTGCAAAGGTAAATTTTGTAAATGCTGTAGGTTTTGACAGAAAAAATGGTCCCAATGCATATGGAGCAAAACTGGAAGGATAGTTCCTGATATCAATGATAATACCCTTTGTATCCTTAAAATATTTTTTGATCATATGGAAGTCCTCATTTTTGATATTTGCTAATGTGATATAACCAATATTTCCATCTAAGATCTTATATGCTTTTTCATCTTGATTGATCCTGTACATGCCATACATCTTTAGTTTTGCTCTATCAAATAATGGGAGTTCATGCTGAAGGCTTTTGCCTTCTGTCACATACTTAATATGCAAGGAACTGTTTGTTGATCTTAGCAGGTCTGCAGAAATATCTCTTAGCATAACGGAATGATTGGAAGACGGATAATACCTTGCTAAACTGTCCACTATCGAATCAATTTCCTTTCCGTTGATATGGGTTATGATATCGCCGACCTTTAACTTAGCTTGATCTACGTATTCAGGATTATAATAATCCGTCACAACATATTTGTCCTCGATGAATTCCGCTTTGAAAGGAGCAAAGTTCTTGCCCCTTAATTCCTGTATCTTATCTCCGCCTTCCCTTAAATTGGCATGTGTATCTTTGACGTCAGCAATGATTTGCAAGGCCAGCAGCTCATATTCCAACTCATTTTCAGCATTTAGGAATCCTGGAATATATTCTTTCAATACCGTGTTCCAATCTTTTTCAGTCAGAGGTTTGTAGGGATTAAAGTAGTTCATCATATTCCAATACTTGTATAGAGCCAATAATCTAAAGCCAGCATCAGGATAGGGCATATTGCTGTATGGTTTCTCGTTAGTGAAATCAGGATTGTTAACGAATTGATGGAGTTTAATATAATAGTTTTCACCTTGATTCCTGTTGTTGTAGATCTCATTCAGCAAGACTTTAATTTCATTTGATAGGTTTGATTTCTCAATCCAAGATAGGTCAGGCTTTAAAACAGCATTTTCTGGGCTAGGTTTACAGGTCGTGCAAGCTGCTATTTTCCCATATTTTTCAATCCATGTTGTAATAACCTTATCGCGTTCCTGGTTATTTTTTGCATTTACATATGGAGGTAAGATCCTGAACAATTCATAATCCCAATTATACTTTCCTTTTGCAATTTCTGGGTGATGGTATTTCATGAATCCCCAAATTCTACCAAGCAATTCCAGGTTGTTGATGGATTCATTGGTCAATGTAGGGAAAGTAATATTTGAACCCTTGTCAAATTCATTATCCTTATCAGCTGGAAGTAAATCACGTTTATATATTTCGATTTCATCTTTCCCAATTATTTTTCCATCGATTGAAACCTGTAAATTATCTAACCACATTTTTCCTTTCCCAGTAAGTAATCCTCCAATTAGGATTCTTTCCGTTTTCGCAGGATTTAATTTTAAAGTTATTTCATATTCCTTCCAATCTGAATTGCCTTTTACCCCTCGTTTGTCCATGTTGTCAAAAGCAAGCTGAGGATCTATTCGCATCCAAAGGCCTGCATAACCATCTGTCACGCCTTCTGTTTTGATACTGCCGGTCAGACGAATGGTTTTACCCTGATAGTTATTGGGAAGGGTAAAAGCCAGAGCCTTATATACATGGTTACCTTCAGTGCTCTCGATTACGGTAGCATATTTTCCGCTTTTAACCTGATTGGAATCGATATAGATTTTGTAATCGCCATCTCCGAAATCTGCCCAATTGGTTGGATATCCATTATTGAATTTTTCAAAGTCCAGGTTTAAATATTGATCATTTGATCTGTTTAGATTTTGAGAACATCCATAGATTGGAATAAGAAAGATAATTAAGAAATTTATGAAGTGTATTTTCATAATAGGCTTCAATAAAAGATTGGTCTATAGTTAGTAAATTAATCTATGTGCTAATAAATTAAAAATAACTAAATAATATGTGAAGTAATAATATCCGAGATAACTATTCACTAATTAATACAGAAATAATTTTCAACAACCATTATAAGCTCCCCGTAGATGTTCTTTGATGTGGATTCTTTTGATTATTACCTAAACTTTTCATTATAAATCGCTAAATTAAGGTAATTAAGCTTTTGTAAACCACTAAATTTTCTTCTATGCGAACTACTTTCCTTGCTTTAATTATTTGTTTATTCGTCCTACCATCAATTAAAGCTAATGCTCAAAAGAAGGATCAACCAGGTTACAGCAGCATTCAATTTCAATTAAAGGGGAATTATCCGGAAGATTTCGACCTACAATCCTTTGGTAAAGGAGATGCTCCCACGGGGGAGCGTCTTTTGAAGCTTGAGAAACTCAATGATTCAACTTATTTTGCCAAATTCTTCAATCCCTACCTGACCAGTTATTATTTCATCTTAAACAATAAATATTATTCAACCTTTATTGAATCTAATAGAAACGATACCATAGAATTTGTCTTTGATAAGGAAGATAATTTCGTGATTAATTATTTAGGAGGCTATAAAACACTTTTTCAGAACTCCGATCAGTATGCGGATTTATTCAAGAACTATTTTTTTATTCAAAATGACGTAGATACCTGGACACGGAAAACGTTTGATGTAAAAAATGTGAATGGATTGATGGATTACGTAAAGGAAAGAACCATAAAGAAGAAGGCCCATTTAAATTCATCGACGGAAAACACCTTCATTCGAGAAATAGGTTCTGATGTAATCGAAATTACCGAAATATTATATGCATTAAGTACAAAAAAGGAACTGTTGATAGACACTAATCTGGAAAGGAGATTTGAATTTTATCAAGCAGTTTTCCAAGATAAAGCAGCATTATTGGACATGGATCTCCCCATGTCAAATTTCGTATATAAAGAGTTCTTGCGTGATTCTGTCCTTGACCTCCCTGATTTATTGAAAGTAGGTCCAATTAAATATCAAGACTATCTAAAGCGCATATTTAAAAGTAGCTTGGGTTCAGATGAAAGGGAATTCTATGAACATCTGATTGCAATTGCCTATTTAGAAAAGCTGGCCTCAGGCACTGGTTTAACAACTGCCCAGCAAGTTGACATCCTAAATTATTTTAATAATATTATTTACAAGACCAGCCTGCTCCGCCAAAATGAACTCAATACATCCCAAGCTCTTGCTTCCAATATACACTACTTGCCATTCCCTGAAAAAGAAGATGTATTCCAAGATATCATCGCTAAATATAAGGGGAAGGTTGTATTAATAGATTTTTGGGCTACATGGTGTGGTCCTTGCATATCAGCTTTTGAAACCATAAAACCACTCAAGGATAAATATAAAAACAATAAAGATGTTGTTTTCTTGTATCTCACCGATGAAACGTCTGACCTTACTCTATGGCATAATTTTACGGAAAAACTAACAGGTGAGCATTTCTATATTACAAAAGCCCAGCAAAAATTAATTAACGATAGAAATAACATCGATGCAATTCCTCATTATATGTTGATCGATAAGAACGGTGAAATAAAGCATTCTGAAACACTCCCTCAAGAACTTTACAATAAGATTGATAGTTGGATCAAATCAGCCTTATAAGCCGCAAATTGACCCAACTGGCTCAAGGATAAGGAGTTGGTCGATTGCTAATTATTCTACGAGGTTAGCGGTTTCAATTTTCCCTCTAATAGGCTGGGTTAGTATTTCAGTTGAAATATCTTTTGTTCTACTTGCACTCTTTCTTTTCACTTCGGTCATATTTTCCTCATCAGTTCTTCTATATTTATCCGGTTCATATAGTTGCTATCAATAAACTTATGAGTTATGCTCCCATTTTTGTCTATCACAAAAACCGCTGGCACAGGTAGTTCATTTGTATCGATGTTATTGTATTCTGACAACTCTATCCCTAAGCTGCTATAAGTCGAGATGGCGTAATTCTGAAGTTCGAAGGCGATACCAAGTTGTTTAGCCAAAGCATTGTTTTTGTCGGTCAATAACTCAAAACCTAAATTATGATTATTTTTGAGTTCTTCACTATGATAGGAAGATTGAGGTGAAATAGCAATGAGCGTAACATTTTTGTCTTCAATCTGTTTCAAATCATCCTGAAATGCTTTCAATTCAAGATCGCAGTAAGGGCACCAATTGCCACGGAAAAAAGCTATGATCACCTTTCCTTTTTGTAAAAGTTCTTTTAGCACCACAATCTTTTTATTTGTATTCGGTAGAGAAAAATCAGGAAACCGATCGCCTACTTTGATACTTCCGTCTTCCAAATTTTTAGCTTTCAGGTCTTGGATAGATTTACCGAATACCTCTAAAACTTCGGAGGGGAGTTGTTTTGCTAAATTTTCATTTAATTCGCTAATCTGATGCTCTAAATTTTTCATATCTTGATTTCTGTTTTAGCAAAGATTTAAAACTAATATTAGATCTGCAATACCGCATATTATTATCCCTATGGGATAAAAAAGTCAATTTTATGAAAACAAAGGGTCGGACGATCGAAGAAAAAGTGTGTCCATTGGAATTTGCTGTAAATGCAATCAGTGCTAAATGGAAAGTTCCAATCGTATGGCGTATAAACGAGGGCGAAGCGACCGAGTGAAATGCTACGGGGAATCGCAAAAGTGGATAGAAGGGTTCTAAACCAACATTTAAAAGAGCTGGAACAAGATGGGATCTTAACCAAGAAAATCTATAATGAACTACCACCCCGTGTCGAATATTCCCTTACAGAACTCGGAGAAAAATTAGTGGAGGTGTTGTGGAAATTGAATGATTGGGGAAAGGTTCTGGTAGAACAAACAAATAAGGACTAAATACTTGGTTTAGATAGTTTTGCCAACATTGTGGCTGCCTATTATCGCTATTTTCATGTCTAGGGAAATGGATTTGGCGAGTGTAAATGGATGCTATAAATATTTCTTAATAGAGAACCTTTATAGGTCGCTAAGCAATGCGACAAGGTTTGTAAAGAAGTGTAATCCGGCTACTCCTAAAATAGCGTTAAATATCCCTTGAGGCCTTAATTTTAAATAATATAAGGCATAAATAAGACCACTGATCGT
This sequence comes from Sphingobacterium sp. LZ11T8, assembly GCF_024261425.1. Classification (NCBI taxonomy): domain Bacteria; kingdom Pseudomonadati; phylum Bacteroidota; class Sphingobacteriia; order Sphingobacteriales; family Sphingobacteriaceae; genus Sphingobacterium; species Sphingobacterium sp. LZ11T8. The sequence goes on from NZ_JANBZY010000004.1 coordinate 429,918, forward strand.
AGTAGCAATCATATAAAAAATGTGGTAATGGTGAGTCAACCCAAAAAGGATTGCGGAAAAAGAGATGATTAGGCCAGGAGGGATCTTTATCTTTCTTAATATTTCAATGACCAGGAATTGATGGATTAGAGTTTCAATTATTGGAGCAAATATTAATAACAGAGATATTCTAAATAGTATTCCATAATCATCTGCTGGATTATGAAGTGATGAAGGATCGATTAGATAAGCGATTCCACTTGTAATAGCTCCGATAATGAGTTTTAAAATTAAAAACCAGAAAAAGTATTTTAAGTTTTGCTGACTTGGGATTGGTTTTAAATTGAACATTGATTATTATTCTCCAAAGTATAAAAATATAAAAACAATACTTTTTTAGTAATTTTTTATTCTTTCAGTTTTATGGTTACTATTCCGAATAATCTCCCAAAAGAACCATGAAGTACGTCTGAGACCAATGATTTTTTATAGGAGAATTCCTCTAAATTTTCTACCGATAAACCTTTTAGATCAGATGTCATTGATCGTACAGTCTGTGTCGTATCCCCCTTGTCGATTATTACATAATATTCTCCAGATTTAAGGCTAGGCAATGAATTGTTATACAAAAGGCTGGCATTAATATAAATCGATTCTACAAACTTTTGTAAGTCCATTCCCTTTTTGCTATTTCCATCTTCCATCAATAAGGAAGGAGTAGACACTCTATCTATGCTTAGGCTGTTCTGGCCAAATGAAGGCTTGCCAAAAACTAGAAAAACCAATAAAGTTAAGAGTATTCTCATGTAATATAATTTCTATTCGTTTAGTAAATTCTCATCAAATAGACGCTCTGTTCAGTTTGAGTGATACACCTACTTAATTTTAAAGATAATGAAAAACCTCAATTACGCGTTACTCATTGACTGTTAAATGGTTCTTTAGCCATGTCTATAAGTCTATAGGATCAACTAGAACATCTTCTCTGGTTTTTAGATGTTTACCGTTCAATACTGGACAGAACCTTGTCCGATAGTGAACAATAATGAAATAAAGGAATTTTCTATTTCATTGATAATCAGTAATGTGTTGGAATGGCAGACTGATTGTTGGTAAAAATATTAATAGCTTTTAAATATTATTAATCCATAGAAAGAATCTTATAACCTGCTAATCTAAAAATTGTAGAAAGGATGTTTTAAGATTCGAAACACACTTATGAGATAATAGAGCTAATGCTAGGCATAGATTGCCAAATGATATAAAAACTGAAATAAACGCAAAATATGAAAAAGCTTAATCAAATTATTCGACATCTGTGGCGAAACAAATTTTTTACTAGCCTAAATATAGTTGGGTTGGCAATTGGAATTTCCGTTTGCTGGGTTATTTTCAGATTTGTAAATTATGAATTCAGTTTTGATAAGAATCTATCGGAAAGGGAGCATGTATATAAAGTAATTTTACAAGAAACTATTGATGGGAACGAATCATTTTCAAATTATGCACCTTTGGGTCTTGCCCCGTTTATTGAAGATTATGTTTCTAATAGCGAATTGTCCGTTCCAATCTATGGTAAATACGTTAAGGAAGTAATCATTGATCATGAAGAAGATGAGTTCTCCATTCATAACTCTCCTGATTATTTAGAAGCAGTTAACAGAAATTATTTTGATCTAGTAAACTATAAATGGCTTTCGGGCAGTAAACAAAAAATCTTCAGCAGTCCATTCGAAGTAATTTTAACCTCGTCAAGGTCAAAATTTTACTTTCCCGAATTGAATCCTGAAGAGGTCATAGGGAAAACTGTCGTTTATGATACTATACAATACACGGTCACCGGAATTGTAGAAGATCTCAATTCAGCGAGTAATTTTTCAGGAAAAGAATTTATTGCCATAGATAAAAATGATTGGAGTAGAACAGGTTTTTTGGGAGGTTCTTCCCAAAACCAATTGTTTATTAAAGTGAGCTCTGAAATAAACAAAACAAACCTTTTAAAGATTATCAACGATAGACTTGAATCAGAACTTTCAAATGGAAAGATATCTGGAAAAATGAAGTTTGTTTTTGTACCATTATCAGAGGTTCACTTCAGTTCTTTTATGGATAATTCGGTTGATAAAAAAACGCTCTATGGAATCATCGGAATTGCAGTTTTTCTATTGGGTTTATCTGTCATCAATTTTATTAATATTTCTACCTCCCAGATTCCGGAAAGAGCAAAGGATATTGGCATTCGTAAAACGATGGGCGAACGTCCAAAACATCTAGCATTGACTTTTGTTTTAGAGACCATTATTATATGTCTGATATCTTTCTTCTTAGCATTCTTTTTAAAGGATTTAATCTTTTCTCAAATTCAAGAATATGTACCGGAAAACTTTCATTTTGTAAATGATATTAAAGAAGTTGCTTTATTCCTAACAATTTTATTGATTGTACTTGTAGCTTGTACAAGCATCTATCCGATTTATTTAGCGAATAAAGTTCAGGTCGTGGAAGTCCTGAAACATAAATCCCTAACCCACATTAAATTTGGTAATCTATCTATTAAAAAAGTATTAATCGTTCTACAGTTTGTCGTGGCTCAATTTTTTGTTGTTACTTCTTTACTGATTGGGTTACAGTTAAAATTTATGATGAATAAAGATTTGGGGTTTGAGCACAATGCTATCGTAAACATTCAGCTTCCAAAAACAATTCGTTCTGGATTAAGTAAGGATCCAAATGTACTTGTGGATATCTTAAAATCAAATCCCAAAATACAAGATGTTGCATTAGGTCGTTTACCATTAGAAAATGGAGTCAGTTCACTATTTATAGAAAGTTTTGAGGGCCAAAAAATCCAGACGTCCAATAAAGGGGTAAATGAAAGATACGGAAGGCTTTTTAATCTTAAACTTCTTGCTGGAAGAGATCTAACAGTTAAGGATTCCATTAGCAATATAGCCATTACTAAAAGAACTGCAGAAATGCTAGGTTTTGATAAACCGAGTTCAGCGATAGGTAAAAGGATTCAAACAAATGAAAGCAAAACAAGAGAAATTGTTGGAGTATATGACGATTTCAATAGTCAAACATTACATTCAGAAATTAGGCCAATTTCGTTTATTGCAACCAACTGGCCACTTTCACTTGGATATATGAACATTAAACTTTCCCAAAATACCAAGGACTGGAATGAAGCTTTATCAACTATAGAAAAAGAATGGAAAGCATTTTATAAAGACGGCTCATTTAATCTTCAGTTCTATGATGATAAGATGAAAAACTTGTATGAAAACGAGAGGAAATTTTCAAAAATCATTAATTCATCAGCCGTAATCACCATATTTTTAAGCTGTTTAGGTTTAATTGGATTGATAACCATTGCGACTTTCCAAAGGACTAAAGAAATTGGAATAAGAAAAGTTTTGGGAAGTACGGTCAGTGGAATAGTCAAACTACTTTCAGTAGATTATGTAATATTAATTTTGATTTCCATCTTAATTGCAACACCCATAGCATGGTGGGCTATCAATCATTGGTTGTCGGATTTCAGTTATAAGGTCCCGTTAAAAATATGGATGTTTTTTATTCCGGCCTTAGCAACTTTGTTAATTGCTTTTCTAACAATGGCTTTTCTTTCAATTAAAGCGGCAAGAGCTAATCCAGTAGAAAGTCTAAGGGATGAATAGGTTTGGTTTTATAGTTGGGATTTATTTATGGAATGAAGTTAAGACTTTTTGTGTAATACTGAGAAGGAAATATTTCAGTAAAATTTATTGGAAGGTGATGACAGCAAACTGGAAGGCAAAAAATGTTTTTTTTATTTTAGAGATATAACCCCTTTTGGGGTTCCATTATTTTAGCAGACATGGCACGTTAGCCTGAAAGTCGCGCAACAACGATGTTCGATTAATCGAACATCGTTGTTGCATTAGCCCTATATTGTTCTAAATCATTGCTAAAATAATTCTGCCCTTCCAGGGCATTAGTTCGCCAAAAGAAAAATTCATCAGGAAAACAAATTTAGCCCTAAATACCTAGAAACACAGTTCTAACCAACTTGTCATCGTAAGTTTGATAAAGTAGCTAGTAATGCAAAAGTTCAAGATCAAAAATGTCATGTCTTGTGCTGATTTACAGTTCCATAATCCTTTAGTTTAGGATGACCAGGAAGTAGAGGCAGGAGGCGCATTTGGAAGGAATTCCGCTTTTAATTCTTTTGATTCTGAATGATTATTGAAGAATCTGTACGCTTCTCTAATATTTTCCCGTGTCATCCGCAATCGCAGATTGCGGAACTGTACGCCAATAAAAAAAAATGAAATTCTAAAATATTATATGTTCGCTGTTCTCGTAGATGCTTCCGTTGTTTTAATAATAAAAGCTTACAGTCGTGATTGGTTTAAGGCTTGCAATGGCGAACAGTTCCTTAACCTTCGGTTAAGGATGACAAGGGGTTAGGGCGATAAAACAAAAGATTCTTGACGATTTGAAAAATGAAGTTCTAAAATATTATATGTTCGCTGTTCTCGTAGATGCTTCCGTTGTTTTAATAATAAAAGCTTACAGTTGTCATGGGTTTAAGGCTTGCAATGGCGAACAGTTCCTTAACCTTCGGTTAAGGATGACAAGGAGTTAGGGCGATAAAACAAAAGCTTCTTGACGATTTGTTCAGGATCAGAAGGATACAAATTGCAGTTCTTGCTCCTTGGGATTGTTCTTCTATGTTTTCCCTTAACTTAAAGACATTGCCTAATTGGGTTAGTACATCATAAATTTTATAACCATTTTGTTTTTCTTTGGCAGAATGTAATGTTCATCTTCAGATAGATTTTATTCCTCCATTTACACTAAAGTGCTGACAATCAAAACAACACTGATCAACATCAGCCCCCAATAAACATATTTAAAGAATGTACCATCTTTTAATTTATGGTTTAGGTACCTGCCTAAAAATATTGCCGGAATGGTTGTGATCAGCGAATAGAGAAAATAAATATTAACCTCTGTCGTGATCAATCCCTTTGCATAATAACCCGCGACACTTAACAGGCTGACCGGTAAAAAATACGCCTGTAAGGTGGCCCTAAAATGTTTTGCGCTCCACTGTCTCAAATTTCCGTAAACAACGAGTGGCGGACCATTTAAGCCATACGCTCCACCAAATACGCCCGATAAAAAACCGCATACAAAAAGCCAGAACTTACTGTCCTCCTGCAAGGCCTTATTTTTTGTAAAATAGAGGGAATAAAGTGAATACACGATAATGAGTACACCAAGCCCAGTCTTTACGATTGTTTCATTTGCATAGGTCAGAATAAGGATACCCAAAGGCAGGCCAAGAATAGCATAGAAAATCAACCATTTGGCACTGTGAAAATGAATTTTTTTATGGTCTTGTATCACGACCACAAGCGCAATGACAATGGACAACATAACTGCCAGCGGAACTGCAACATCTACGGGCAAGAATAAAAGGAAAAACGGAACTGCAATTAATGCTTCGCCAAAACCTAAAGTCGACCGTACCAAAGAAGCGAAAAAACTAATAATAAGGATAAAAACTATTGTCAAAACAGGATATCGTTAGTGCTGTTGTGGATACCCGAATTTACAAAAATTATGGCGGATTGGCTAGGGATAATCGTCATAATTTGGGCGTTCTCCTTATAAATCGTGGAATTATTGAATATCAATTTAGGGGTTCATCAAAGGAGACTTGAATGGATTTCCAAGCAATGTATTATTGCCTCTGTCAACAAAAAAATAAGAACCTTCATAAGTCAATCAAGGGTAGGGGAAATCAATTTATCCTCTTTAGATCAACTAAATAAACTGCTTAGATCACAGGTTTTGAAACTATTCCTTACCACATCAAAATAAAAAGGAAGTTTTCTGATGATTTCAAAAAACTTCCTTTATATACGGAGACTTAGGACTTGGTCCATGATTTATTGCTCCGTTATTAGATTAAATCTGTGCTTATTCCTTTAATTATCTGGGCTGAACGTGCGTCCTGCAAGTCTAAAAACTCTATTTTTATTACTGTCATACCAACAAAAGAATAACTTTTTCTCTTGTCCGTTGTTAGCTTTCAATGTAATTGAATAATCTGTGTTCAGCGTGTATCTTCCAGATGTTTTGGATGTTTGATAGGCAGCATTTGTGCTACTTTCAGTGGAAGATACCTTTTCGGTCGTGTACCAGCCATCTTTTGTGAAACTCATATTGGTATATTTCATAATACCTATCTCTCCTCCAACAGCAATGGTACCACCTCCAGAGATGGTTTCATATGAACCTGAAAGTGTCTGCCCAGCATTTGCCGGATAACCTACATAATTCGACCAATCATAGGTTTTTTTATTACCCGATTCAAAAGTAACATTAACCTTTCCTCCAGTAACCGTCCAAGCACCAACGGCTTCACCTTGCCCAGCAATATATTTTTCCGCATTAATTTCATTTATTGGAATGTATGGAGACCGTATGAAGCGACCATTTTTGAAAAATACAAATGGTGTATGTACCTCATAATAGTAGCCACCATAACCTTCTTCCTGCTCCGGAACTAATAAAACTTTTTCAATATTGCTGTCAATGGGAATTTCATCGTTGTCAGATTTGCTGCAAGCCGAAAATAAAATGGTACTTAAGATAAAAATTAACCCAAAGGTCAATTTACCTGTTCTTGGAAGAGAAAATTTCATAATAAATATAGTAGTGTGTTGATTTTAAGGAACTAAAGTCATGCCAAATATTTAAATTTAGCTTTACCGCCCTACACTTATTGGAAAATTGTACTTCATCAAACAAATCTTTATTGTATTGAATGGTACATGTAGAGGAGTTTTTCTTTAAGGGTGTGTGAAATCGAGTCTATAAATCGTAGTTAAATCGGAACTTCCATCGCTGTCCTCACACAATAGGAAAGAAATCATATGGGGCTGCAATTCATAGTGTGTAATCCCTTCGAATTTTTGATCATTCGAGATTTTTTGACAGTGATCAATTCTCATATTGATTAAATCGAATTTTCCGAATACTGTTCCTCCGATCTCTCCGTCTTCATAAGTAGATAGTCCCTCTTCTGCAGTTGCGATGAAATAAAGTGAATCACCCAGAACAGCAGCACCTGAAAAACCAAATAGCAGACCATCGACCTGGGGTACTTTGATGTCAAAACAAGTTATCATGAAGTCATTTATTAAATTATCTCCATCGACTTTGAAAATTACATTCCTTCCAGCTGGGCCATTTCCACGGTTCAGGAATAGCCAGCTATTTCTATGCATTGCTACCCCTTCGATATTAAAATCAGAAGAGGAAATGTTAGCTGACTTTTTCATGGCGCTGTACAGGTTACTCAGGTCTAGCTCAGTGCTATGCCAGTCGTTTCTGGAAATGGAAAATCCTCGTTCCCGGGCAGCAGATGAACCAGATCCGAAAGTATATATCCTGTCCTCACTAAGTACCATTGCTTCCAGATCAAGTTTTTGGGGTTTTGCAATCCTTTCCATCTGAGGGCTTGGTAAAAGGACGTGCCTGTTGAGCAGATTCTCAGTTATTCGGTAGTCATAAAGATAATTGCTATTGTCTGATACGATATAAATTTGACCCTCCAAAAATTCAATTCCAGAGGCTGAACTGATTCCAGGGATATCTAAAAATTCCTTTAAATAAAACTCTTGCATAATCTTAACCTATAATATTTTCGAGAGATCGCTTGTCTAATATATCCTATTTTCATGAAGGAGCAATAAATTTCATATCAATTCTTAATAGAATGTTCAATGGGAGGGGGAGGTCGGACAATTTGATATTTTTGAAATAATCCGTCAGCAATTATTGAAGGGATTAAACATGTGAATATTTAAGAAAAAACAAATATCTATACCGCAGGAAATTCAGAAATCTAAGTTAACCTTCTTTCGATTCTGAACGATCAGTGAAGAATCTGTACGGTTCTTCTCCAACAGGTCCTGTCATTCTCTATCGAAGATAGAGGACCTGTTCGCCTATACAGCAATGAATGTTTTTCTTTTTGAAGGTTCAGGCTTCTCCGAGATGCTTCGGGTGAACCTTACGATGACAAGTTTGTTAGAACTGTGTTTTTAGCTATTTAGGCTCATATATATTTACCAGAAGAATATTTTTATCCGCCATAAATCCCCAGCGGGGATGAATTATTTTAGCATGAATGGTTTTGAACTATATAGGGTTAATGCAAAAACGATGTTCGATTAATCGAACATCGTTTTTGCGCGACTTACAGGCTAACGTGCCATGCCAGCTAAAATAATAGAACCCCCAAAGGGGTTCTATATTTAAAAATAAAAGAGCTAATTTGTTTTCATTGGCAACCTGTTGACATCACCTTCCGATAAATTTAGTTCAAATTTTTACTTCTCAGCATGACAAAATAATATTAGGATATCCCCAGCGGGTACAATGCCTTGGAGATTCACTTGAACTGATCCCGCTAGGGTTGGTTCAGCCACAAATCCCAGTCAAATTGCCTGAACCTTCTCCGGATCGAAACTTAAATGCTGCCTTCGGTGCATACCCGCCATGCCCATAGCCCTTCCCAGAACATGCAATTATTCTAAACCAAGGGGTTCACAGTAAATTTTGGTAATATCGCAAATATTATCTCTTATGATGAAGACGGCAAATGCAATTTGAAGCAGGTAGTTGAAGCTAATTAATGGCAGATGTTGCTCAGATTGTTAACATTTAATTGAATCTTATAAAAAATGCAACGGATTTACAGCAATTGATACAGGAGTAGGTAAGATTACAGATAAAATTTTTACAAGCGCTCCCGATATTCTTTCGGAGTGACACCTAGAATTTTTTTCACATAACGAGTAAAGAACGAGCGACTCGAAAAATCCATTTCATCGGCAATTTCTGAAATATTGAGGTTTTTGTTTTGCAACAAAATGATTACCCGTTCTTTTGCATATCGTTGTATCCATTCCGAAGCGGTAATTCGGGTATTAACCTTGCAGATATAATTGAGGTATTTCGGGGTGATGTTCAGTTTATCACTGTAAAAACGAACTTCCCGTTCTTTCATGCAATGTTCCTGTACCAACTGCATATACCGTTCATACAACGTGCCACTTTGTAGACTACGTTTGCGTCTGTCGAGCTCATCTTCAAAAATGTGCCACATTTCCAAAAGAAAAAGTTGCATTTGAAGTTTCAATGCTTCCTCCCAAAATCGGTGGTTGGTTTCCTGCGATTTATCGTACAACAACTGAAAGTTTTTCAGTATTTTTTCTATATGTTCTTTTTCAGGGTGCAAAATTGGGTTTTCTTTGGAATGAATAATGCTGTCTATACTTACCGTTACACTTGGCAAATTTTCCATCAATAAATCCTTGTCCACATATAAAAGACTAGCTTTAAAATTTGCAGAAAATGACAGATCCGAAACACCAAGACCCGCCAGCCAAAATATAAATTCCCCCTTTTTGCAATGGTATTGACGGCCATTAAACACAAATTTCATGCTTCCGCTTTGGCAATAAATATGTGTGTGATACTGAGCTTGAAAATCTTTGGAAAATTGAGCTTTTGAAGCTGTTTTATGCAGGATAACCTTTTGATTTTCTGTTGTGTCCATTCCAAATGCTGATTTAAACAAAAATAGGTAATATTTGACATTATTTGCGATGTTAATGTAATATAACACATCTTCAATCACCGTAACTTTGTATTATAAAAATTATCACAATGCAAACAACAGATATTTTTGAACGATTGAGAAATGGAGAAACCATTTTTCCAAACGACCCTGAATCGTACAAATTACGTGAGGCGTCGTACCAAACGAAAGAATTATTGGTAAAGATGAACAATGCAACAGATCCAAAAGAAATAAGGGAATTGTTGAGCCAAATCACAGCTACGGAAATTGACGAAAGCGTTGCCATTTTCACACCTTTGTATATCAACTACGGAAAACACACCAAAATCGGTAAAAACGTATTCATAAATTTTGATTGTACTTTTTTGGATTTGGGGGGAATTACTATTGAAGATAACGTATTGATAGCCCCGAAAGTCAGCTTATTATCAGAGGGACACCTATTAGAGCCTGAAAACAGACATGCATTAGTGCCGAAACCTATCCACATCAAAAACAATGCTTGGATTGGTGCAGGAGCGACCATATTGCAAGGTGTTACCATTGGCGAAAATGCCATTGTAGCATCAGGTGCAGTAGTATCAAAGGATGTTCCTGATAATACGATTGTAGGCGGTATTCCTGCGAAAATCATTAAAACAGTATAAAGCAGAAAGAAAATGAAAACATTATCAAGTTTAGTAGTTGCGATCCTTATGTTTTTAGGTCTGCCCTGCAATGCTAATATTAATAAAGAAAATTCAGCGAATATGATTGATACTATAAAAACAGACCATTATACTTTTGAGTTGAGTGACAAAGTAACCCGCCAAAAAGTTACTTTCAAAAACCGGTATGGAATTACATTGACTGGCGATTTGTATATTCCTAAAAATGCAGAAAACGAACCTTTACCTGCCTTGGCTATAAGCGGACCTTTTGGAGCTGTAAAAGAGCAATCATCAGGATTGTATGCCAATCAAATGGCAGAACGTGGATTTGTAGCATTAGCTTTCGACCCTTCTTATACAGGCGAAAGCGCTGGCGAACCTCGTAATGTTGCATCGCCTGACATTAGTACGGAAGATTTCAGTTCAGCAGTTGATTTTCTCGGTATTCAGAAAAATATTGACCGAAACAAAATCGGGATAATTGGTATATGTGGATGGGGTGGATTTTCCTTGAACGCTACTGCCATTGACAAACGTATAAAAGCTGTAGCCACAACAAGTATGTACGATATGACAAGGGTAATGTCAAAAGGTTATAATGACGTGGTCACCTTGAATGATCGTACAAAAGCATTAGAACAATTAGGTGAACAACGTTGGAAAGATGCTGAAAATGGCATTCCTGCCTATCAACCTGCGTATAATAAATTAAGTGGTGGAGAATCACAGTTTCAAATCGAGTATCACGATTATTATATGACACCAAGAGGCTATCACGAACGTTCGGTAAATTCAGGCAATGCCTGGACAATTACCACCCCACTATCATTTATGAATATGCCGATTTTGACCTATCTCAAAGAAATTTCGCCAAGACCAATGCTATTGATTGCAGGAGAAAATGCACACTCACGTTATTTCAGCGAAGACATTTATAAGAACGCTTCTGAACCGAAAGAGTTGATGATTATTCCTAATGCCGTTCACGTAGATTTGTACGATAGGGTTGATGTTATTCCGTTTGATAAATTGGAAACATTCTTTAAAAAACATTTGAAATAACAGCAATATTATGAAACATTCATTGATACTCATTTTGGCTTTTATGTCAATTTTTATAAGTAATGCTTCATCTTGTGGCAAAGAAGATGAAAATAATACTAATACAGAAAACACAACTTCTATGGTAAACGGTAAAATCAAAATAACAGTCAATTCACTAATCTTTACAGCTACACTTTTGGATAATAATTCGGCAAAGGCATTTAAGGAAATGTTGCCTCTGACAATTAATATGGTAGAATTGAACAACAATGAAAAGTATTTTGATTTACCAAATAGCCTTCCAACAAATTCATCTAATCCTCAAGCAATAAACAGTGGTGATTTAATGTTGTACGGTTCAAAAACTCTGGTGCTTTTTTACAAAACCTTTTCCACTTCTTATAGCTATACACGGTTAGGAAAAATAGATGATACAACAGGTTTGGCAACTGCATTGGGTTCTGGAAATGTAACTATAACTATTAACAAAATAGAAGATTAAAGTCGAATTGTGAATACCAAATTCAAGATTTTTCTCTGTTATTAAAACTGAAAGTTTCTGAGTGTTTATGTAGGCTAACAGCCGAGCCAGGATATGTTCAAGCCATACGTCTGCCCAAATAGACAGAGGACAAGGATGCAGGAAGGCAAGACGGGTTTAAATTTATCAGTCTGACAACTTCTTTTTATTTACTTGAAAAGCTGTGGTTATTTATATATCGTTGTATATAAATGTCTATAATAAATAAGGAATAGATACTACATTATCCACTCCTTATTTTGACGGATTTTATTTTCGTATTACTTTACCCAATCTGCCTCAACATCAGCCACAGCAATGGCTTCAATCTCAATCAATGCATCCGGTGAAAACAATGAGGATACTTCAAAAATAGTATCTGCCGGATAAGGGGGAGTAAAGTATTTGCCCCTCAATTCGACAATCTTCTCAAAGTTCTGCATATCCCGGAGCATGATAGTGACCTTAACCACGTTCTTCAAACTTGAACCTCCGGCTTTCAATACCTTGTCCAGGTTTTCAAAAGCCATTTGTGCCTGGGCATCAAAGTCGCCTATGCCGATCAGATTTCCATCCTTGCCAATAGCGGTCTGTCCCGAAATAAACAATAAATCACCTACACGGTGTCCCTGTGCCAGACGGAATGGTTCATATGCGTCCGGCGTAATTTTAATTTGTGAAATTTTCATTTTTTATTTATTTGATTTATAGATGTGTTAACTTGTATAAACGTGTTTCCTGAGAAGGTCTGTACAGAAATTAAAGTGCTAGTTATCAATTATCTGTTCATTTTCATCTATCCTTTTCTAACCATTTTCAAGATTTAATTCCTTGATGATTTTCCGGGTATGGCTAAGGGTTGCCTCCGGACATAGCATTTCACGGTGAAAAGGAATCAGGGGCAATCCGTTCATTGTTTTCATCACCCAATGGGGGTCAGCTAAAGCTGCTTTTCCGATAGCGATTAGCGTTGCGTGGTTGTCCTTCAAGGCAACTTCCGCTTTATCAAGATTATGGAAACCTCCGTTGGCGATTACAGGAATGCCCGTTGCCTGCCGGATAACAGATGCCAATGATGATCCGTCTCCAAAAAAGCTGTCCCGTTCCCATTCGCCCGTCTGTACCGCTACGTGCACAAAATCGGGCTGGCTCGCCTTTATTTCTTCTGCCAGTTCTTTGGCAGTTTCAATACCGTCAACCCAGCGGTAGGTAAGGTCATTTACTTTACCCTCTGAAACCCGTAGACCGACAATGAAACCCTGCGGTACGGATGCCTTTATGCCAGCGATAATTTCAGCAATAACACGGAAACGGTTCTGCATAGTGCCGCCATAATGGTCGTTACGGAGGTTCAGTTCCGGTGTGAAGAACTGATCTAACAGGTAACCATTTGCCCCGTGAATTTCTACGCCGTCAAAGCCTGCCTTATAAGCGTTTACAGCTCCGTCGATAAAACCCTGTTTCATTCTTTCAATATCCGTCGAGTCCATTTCTTTAGGGATTGGAAATGTTCCCTCGCCAGCAAAGGAAGCCATCTTTATGCCTACAGGTTTTAAGGCAGACGGGGCTAAGGTGCATTCGCTATATTGCGATAAAGCACCTGCATGCATCAATTGGGCAAATATAAGAGTGGGCGATTGATGGACAGCACGGGTTACCTTTTCCCATGAAGCGCTTTGCGCATCATTTACAAGTGCAGGCTGATTGTTGTAACTCTGGCTACCGTATACATCGGTGTAAATGCCTTCGGTAATGATAACCGCAAATCCTCCAATTGCAAATGCGGAATAATAGTCCAGCATTTCATCTGTAGCCAAGCCATCAGCGGTAGCACTCACACGGGACATGGGTGCGACTACCGTCCGGTTAATCAAATCTCTTTGCCATATATTGGCATTCTGAAAAATAGGATGATGTTTCATTTGCTTCTTAATTTTTATGAAGCAAAATTCACGGTAATTGAATTAGGAAAAATTGATCTAGGTCAAGACGGTTTATGTTTTTTCTTGATACGGCTGATAAATTCTGCCGACACACCCAAATAGGATGCAATCAGATATTGGGGTACTTTGGATGCTATGGTTGGGTAGTTTTCCAAAAAGTCATAATACCTGCTCTCGACATCGTATACGTTGTTATAGATAATTCTCTTTTGCAATGCCCCCAAATAACTTTCCAATATTATGCGAAAGTACCGCTCCAAACAGGGAAGTTGAGCCAGTAACTGCTGAAAGGAATAATGGCTGATCTGTAAAACGGTCGTTTTTTCTATGGCTTGTATGTTGTATATGGATGGCTTCTGCTTGGAAAAGCTATCTAAATCAGATGCCCACCAATCGTCAACAGCGAAAAACAGGATTTCTTCATTGCCATTGTCAGCATTGATATAAAATGCTTTCATTGCTCCCGAAACGACATAACTATCGTAACGACAGGTGTCGCCATTACGCAAGAGATAGTCTCCCTTTTTCAGTGTTTTCTCTGTCCAAAAACTTTCGAAAGTTGAAATTTCATCTTGCGTAAGATTTACATATTTTGAGATGTTTTTCAATAAAGCATTTTCGGCCATATAAGCATTCCTTTTTCGTTTACAATATAGTAATTATAAAGACCTGTCTGGCTCCTTTATTTCGAGGTCATTGATACTTGCATATCGTTTCTTCATCAAACCGTTTTCGTCAAACTTCCAATTTTCATTACCGTAGGCTCTGAACCATTTTCCTTCTCTGGATCGAACCTTAAATGCTGCCTGCGGTGCATGTCCGCCATAACCTCAGCCCAATCTGGAACATGCAATTATTCGAATCCCGAGCGGGCACAATGCCTTGGAGATTCTCTTGGTCTGATCCCGCTGGGAGTGGTTCAGCCCCACAATCCCCAGACACTTACCCTGAACCTTCTCCGGATCGAACCATAAATGATGCCTTCGGTGCATGTCCGCCATGCCCACAGCCCTTCCCGGAACATGCAATTATTCGAATCCCAAGCGGGCACAATGCCTTGGAGATTCTCTTGGTCTGATCCCGCTGGGAGTGGTTCAGCCCCAAAATCCCCAGACACTTACCCTGAACCTTCTCCGGATCGAACCAAAATTGATGCCTACGGTGCATGTCCGCCATGCCCACAGCCCTTCCCGGAACATGCAATTATTCGAATCCCAAGCGGGCACAAAAAAAGCCTCACATTTCTGTGAGGCTTTTTTTGTGAACCCATTGGTACAAAACTCGAACTCTTTTTTGGAAGATTTGAGGCGTTTAAATCAATTAAAAAACAGTCCTTATCAATCTGATAAATTTTTGGAAAAGGTTTATCAGCCTAAACAGTCTAAAAACTCAAAAAAGATAGTGAGGGTGAAAAGATGATGTAATTTAAAAAAATTCAATCCAAGGCTAAAAAATACTTCAAAAATATTTCTTTTAAAAAAGAATGAGGGTGTTTAATATGGTAAAAATACATTAAAACTCCTTTTATTCAGTTTCAATTTTATATATTTGCCCCATGAAGAAATCTGATTAGCATATAACAAATAAATGTTTTTTCCATGGCACTCACAGAATGTCAATGGATTTTATTTGTTAAATTTTTAAAATATGCTAAAATGATTAATTTTTTTGAAAGCCCTTTTAAAGGCAAAATTATTAAAGACCACATAACCAATCCTAATATCTCTGCTGGGAAATATTCTTATTATTCAGGTTATTATCATGGACATTCTTTTGATGACTGCGCTCGCTATTTATTTCCAGATAGAGATGACGTTGATAAATTGGTCATAGGTTCATTTTGTTCCCTTGGAAGTGGTGTTAGCTTTATTATGGCGGGAAATCAAGGGCATAGACACAGTTGGATATCCAGTTTCCCATTTTTTTATATGCCAGAGGTGGAAATCTTCAATAAAGCAATTGATGGATTTGAAAACGCCGGCGATACAGTGATTGGCAATGATGTTTGGATTGGAACCGAGGTAATAATCATGCCAGGAGTGAAAATCGGTGATGGGGCCGTAATTGGCAGTCGGTCAGTGGTCACTAAAGACGTTGCCCCTTATACGATTATTGGTGGAAACCCATCAAAGACAATCAAATCACGATTTTGTGAACAGCACATCAAAATGCTCTTAGAAATCAAATGGTGGGATTGGGATGAAGAAAAATTGTCAGAAGCTATTCCTATAATTTGTTCTGATAATATAGAATTACTATATGAATTTTATCACAAACATATAGTTCATTAAATCTTTAGGCTCTTCATGTGAAGAGCCTAAAACTCACTTGTTATTTATCAAAATGTACACTGTGAATCTATATTTAAACATTAAATATCAGAAAGTTATTTATTTACTTTCTCTCTATCAAACATCTACCCTCTTTCAATGACAATAAAACTCCTCATGACTTCGACATGTGTCCTGTGCCAAACTCATTGTAAAGGATAATATTTGTATGTAGATAGTCATAGTGTACATTTAAAAACCTTATCTATGAGACATCCTTTGAACAACATCGTGGCTGAAATTCAAAAGCAAGAAAGGAAGCTATCAGCCGAAACCTCCAGTTTCATTGACGAGGCATATAAGATGACGGTTTACCTCCAAGAATTATTATGTGCCGTCAAAGAGGACGTGATAAACGAGGGCTTTTCCAGTAAGGACGAGGAAATCCATTTTTTTAAACAGGTCAAGCCGAACATCCTCGGAAAACTTATCTATTACAATAAGGTGTACCGGATTGAGACGGCTTGCCCTGTCGATAATGGAAAACTGCACCAAAACTATTTCGCTCTGCAATTGCGTGACTTAAAACAGGAATATCAAGAGCATATCTGCAATTCCGAATTTTACAGGTATTACCGCTCCGGCAGAGCCGACCGTGACGGGCACTATTTCACGTTGGGAAACATTAACTATTATGACGGGCTGAACAGCTTCGTATTCGAAATAGACCCCAAATTTTCAACCTATTTTGATTACAAGGTGGCGAAAATCATCGCCAACGAATTAATCTATAATTATCTGACGACAAAGCTAAGCCCCGAACAAAATCCCGATGTATTGAAACAACACGAGGAAACAAAAGATGTTTTTTGGACACAATCTAAAAATGCCCTTATCGAATTGATTTATGCACTATACGCCTGCGATGCCATTTCGCACGGGAAAATAGGCATCCGCAAAATCAGCATGGTATTCCAAATCCTGTTCCGTATATCACTGAACGACATCCATAACAGCTTCCACCGGATGAAGACCCGTGCAGGCTCACGGACGTTGTTTTTAGACCAACTCAAATACAGCTTAGAGGAATATATGGAAAAGGAAGATAACCCATAATTCTCATCTTCTTTTTTCGGAAAAAGGACAGCATCAATCGGGAGGGCACTGAAAAAGTCTTCTTAAAAATTTAGAGGTTTCAAAATGCTTGAAAACCATGTGTTAAACCCTTTGAGAATCGAGTATTTGCGACTTAAAATATAGAAGCATTCAAATAGACAAAAGATAAGGGCTTATGAACATAAAAATTCATAAGCCCTTTTTTAATGGATAGTTTTTCAGTGCCCTCTCAATCGGTGTTGTCTTTTTTTTGTCCGTTTGCCTATATGTGTCTATCGGCAAATCCATTGATTTGGATGCCGACCTATAGACCAAAAGTGCGAAAAGAGACTAAAGACAGCACTTTACACGAATTGTAAAAAAATGAAAAAAGTGCCTTTTTGATAGACACATATCGGAAGACAGCCTGCGCCAATCGCTCCAATTTTGTGGTGTTAGAAATCATTAAAAAGTATTGTTATGAACATCGACAGAATGGAATTTATCGCATGGATGGAACGTATAATGGAGCGTTTCGATATTTTGAAAGAGTACGTCCTAAACATCAAGAAAGAACGGCACAGCATAGACGGCGAGGAATTACTAGATAACCAAGACCTGCTCCTCATGCTGAAAATCAGCCACCGTTCCCTGCAACGATACCGCTCCACGGGCAAGCTACCGTATTATACCATTAGCGGAAAGCTGTACTACAAATTATCGGATGTACACCAGTTCATCAGGGAAAGTTTCAAAGCCCCCATACGGCGTACAAAAGAAAACCGATGACAAACCCTACCACGAAAAGACGGGTACGGCTATGCCGTACCTGCTTCACCTACTTTCGGACAATGTAAACTTTAAAAAATCAATATCATGAGCAAACAGACAAATGAAAATCCACAGCAATATCCCGAACAGCTTTCGGATGTGCTGTTGGTAATGGACAAGGAAAAAAAGAAAATCCAAGCCGTCACGGGTATTGACGAAAACGGCAATCTGAAAACCGTTGATGCCACCAAGAAAAACCAAAGCCAATTTATGCGAGTGGACAGAGCCGGAGATTTATTTACAAATTTCTTCTCCAACTTTTGGCGACAGCTTAAAGACCCGACCCATTTCTCATTTTTCAAAGTACCTGCAAAGGAAGCGGTCGAAACCGCCAAAGAAATGCAGAAACAGGTCAATGCCCCCACCAAAGAGGGCGAGGCTGTCATGGCAAAGCATGAGGTCAAAGAGCCAAAAGAGCAACAACAGGAAACCAAAAAGGATGTGGAAGCACCACAGGCGACACCGGAAACACAGCAAGCACCGGAAAAAAGCGAATACCGCTATAAGGCGGAAGATGTGGACTGGAATTATTTAGCGCAATTTGGGATAAACAAAGAGAGGCTTGAAAAAGACGGGCAATTGGATTTGCTGTTAAAGGGCTATAAGACCAATAAGGTATATCCCACAAGTGTCAATTTCGGTGCGGTTATCATGCGCTCGGATGCAAGGCTCGGTTTCCAAGACGGTGAAGACGGGAAACCTGTACTTATAATGTATGGTGTACGCCATGAACCCAACCTTAAAGCCCCTTTCTTTGGTCACGAGTTTACCAAAGAGGACAGGGAAAACCTGCTCAAAACCGGAAACATGGGGCGTGTGGTGGAATTGACCAACCGCAAGACAGGCGAAAAGATACCGTCCATTATCAGTATTGCCCACCTAACGAATGAGGTTATTGCATTCCGGCAGGACAGGATTAAAGTACCCGATGAGATTAAGGGCGTAAAGTTGACCGAAGACCAAAAACGGGATTTAAAAGATGGGAAAGCCATTTATTTAGAGGGGTTGGATTTTAAGAACAGTACGAACAAAAATGCCCATGTGCAGTTCAACGCCGACAAAAAATATACGGAGTTTCTTTTTGGCGATAAAGCCCCCAAGCAGACACAGGAAAACGACCCGAAAATGTTCCGCAACAAAGTGTTCTCCGATGAACAGTACAAGCAACTCAACGAGGGCAAGACACTCTACATTTCGGATTTCAAAGATGGGCAAGGACAGCCGTATAAAGGCTACGTTACGCTGAACAAAGAAACAGGAAATTTTGATTTCAGTTTTAAGAACCCCAATGCGCTGAAAAATAAGGCACAGCCTGCCGAGGCGCACAAAACACAGGTTGCCGTAAACTCCAATGGGAAAACCAACGAAGCAACCAAGCAAGTCAACGAACCGCTGAAACCGGAGCAACAAACGCCGAAAAACAAAACGCAACAGCAACGGCAGAATGACCCCAACCGTCCGGCTAAATCCAGAGGGGTAAAAAGATAATACCATCAAAAAACATTTTCCTTTGGAAATCACCTTTCACAGAATACGAAGGGGTTTCTCAAAGAGAAATGTTCACCACAAAATCCATTAAAAGAGATAGTATCATGAAAGCAATCATTGCAGAAAAGCCAAGTGTGGCGAGAGAAATAGCTACCCTGTTGGGAGCGACCGAAAAACGGGATGGCTACCTAACAGGGAACGGATACGAAGTTACGTGGGCATTGGGGCATTTGGTCGGACTGGCGATGCCCGAAGATTACGGGGTATCGGGCTTCCAAAGGGAAGTCCTGCCCATATTGCCCGACCCTTTTATCCTTACGGTACGCAAGGTAAAAAAGGACAAAAGTTATGTTCCCGATAGCGGAGCCTTAAAACAGTTAAAGATTATCGAACAGGTCATCGGCAGATGCGATAGTATTATCGTGGCCACCGATGCCGGACGTGAGGGGGAACTCATATTTAGGTACATCTATGAATACCTAAAGTGCCGGAAACCCTTTGAACGCCTATGGATAAGCTCGCTCACGGAAAAGGCGATTAAACAGGGTTTTGACAACCTAAAAGCCGGAAGCGAATTTGACGGGCTGTACCGTGCCGGACAAGGGCGGAGCAAAGCCGATTGGCTTGTGGGCATCAATGCCTCGCAGGCGTTGAGCATTTCGGCAGGGCGTGGCGTTTACTCGCTTGGTAGAGTACAAACGCCAACGCTTGCCCTTATCTGTAAGCGGTATTTGGAAAACAAAGACTTTGCCGTCAAGAAATACTTTCAAATCCAGTTGGAACACCGGAAAGAATTTGTGGACTTTAAGAGCCTTTCCAAGACCAAATGGGATGACAAAAAACTCGCTGACGATACGCTGAAATCTATTCAGCGTAACGGAACAGCAACCGTTACGGCAGTGGAAACCAAAACGGTTTCGGAGCAACCGCCTTTACTGTTCGACCTTACGGGATTGCAGAAAGAAGCAAACAAAAGGGCTTTCTATACCGCCGAGGAAACATTGAACATTGCCCAAAGCCTGTATGAAAAGAAGTTTATCACCTATCCCCGTACAGGGAGCAAGTACATCCCCGAAGATATGTGGTCGGAAATCCCTGCACTGGTAAGGAATTTGGAAGCACGGGCTTCCTGTAAAAAAGCGGTCGGAAAAGTGAAATGGGGGCGTTTCAACAAACGCATCGTGAATGACGTAAAGGTCACAGACCACCACGGTCTGCTGATTACCGAAAAAATCCCGTCTGAATTAACAGCACACGAAAATGTTATCTATGATATGATTGCGCACCGCCTACTGGAAGCCCTTTCGTCTGCCTGTACAAAAGAAATAACCGACATCGGATTGCAGGCTTTTCATTATGATTTTACACTGAAAGGATGTAAAATCCTCGAAGCCGGTTGGCGTGGCATCAAGGAAAAATTTACAGATGAGGACAGCGAGCCTGTGCAGGAACTGCCGGAATTAAAGGTCGGCGATGAGCTGAAAATCAAAGAGGCATCCGTACTGGAAAAGAAAACCAAACCGCCTGTGCTTTACACCGAGGCAGGTCTGTTGTCTGCAATGGAAAATGCCGGAAAGGAAATTGACAACGAGGACGAACGGAAAGCCCTAAAAGACATCGGCATCGGTACACCTGCCACAAGAGCCTCCATTATAGAAACGCTCTTTAAAAGGGATTACATCAGGCGTGAAAAGAAATCCCTTATCCCTACCGATAAGGGATTGCAGGTTTACGGGGCAGTACAGGACAAAAAGATTGCCGATGTAGCCATGACCGCCGAATGGGAAATGGCATTGCAGAAAATTAAAAACAACGAGGCGGATGCAGGTACTTTTCACCGTGAAATGGAAGCCTATGCCACTTCCATTACACGGGAACTTTTGGACACGGGCATTGCCAATGAAAAACAACCGGAACTGACCTGCCCCAAATGCAATAGCCGTCAGCTATTGATTTGGAACAAGGTTGTAAAATGCCCCGATGAGGCTTGTGGTTGGCTTCAATTCCGTAGCGTGTGCGGAGTGCCGTTGAGCCTTTCCGATATAGAAAGCCTTGTGACCAAAGGAAAGACCAACCTTATCAAAGGAATGAAAAGCAATTCGGGCAATAAATTCAATGCCTATATCGTCATGAACGATAAAGCCGAAACCTCCTTTGAGTTTGAAAACAGGAAACCCAAAAGGAAATAAATGTTTTGTTTTTTTGACTGCATACAGCGTGAGGGATAGAAGCGACATCCTTTTGCGGTCCTCGCAGATCCGCAAAAGATACAGCGGATAGCCCGACCCGTCTGCATTTTTTCGATAGCCTGGGCATGGGGGTAAAATGCAGACGGTGGCACGCCCAAATAAAATTAAATACTCAAATCACCATCTTGTAATTTTGCATCCAAATAACAGATTGACCTCGCAAGCTCTACTGCATCGTCATTTGAAATTTTTGATAAACTATTCTCTGCACTTCCTTTTACAGCTTCTCCCTTTTCGTTGTACGTAGGTTCTTCTTTGGTCAGTACTTCATAAATCTTATCCCAATACTCTTTAAGTTCTTCGGGAAAGTCATCACGTCCAAGGGTATGAAATCCTCCAACATAAGCGTCCAGTATTCTTTCTTTAATATTTCCTATTCCTGTAGCAAGGTCTTCGACAGCTACTCCAATTTTTCCTCGTGCGTATGAGAATTCCATTATTTTATTAGTTTAAAGCTAAATTGTTATGACGTAGATTTTATAATGTTAACGTTTTTATTCTCAACTAAAATATTGAAAAATATTGATTTTTAAAACGATTGTCTTTCGTCCATTTCGTCCATTCTCCGTATCAGTTCTTCCCGAAGTGCATCAAGGAATTTTGTACGGTTCATCTTCCGGTTTCTCAACTCCAAATAGGTCTGATAGAAATTTCCCAAGTCAATGCCAAAGGCACTTTCAAAATATTGAGCGACCACTCTTATGTCGTTGTTCCCGTTGTCAAACACATTTTGGTAATGCAGGGCATAAATCAGTTCTATCAATGCTACTTTGCTACCTGTCCATTTCAGCCTCTTTTGGGCTTTCGATTTATTCTTTTGGAACTTGTGATATAACTGGTCTTCGATGTAGACCTGTATCAAATCGTTGGCTATTATCTTGGCGACCTTGTAATCATGCGAGGTGGAAAAGGACTGGTCGGACTGGAAATAGTATGTGTCCAACCACAGCTTTATATCATGCTTGCCCCGAACGAAATATTTCTCGTCAAGGAACGAGTTATTGCTACGGTAATACTTGTAAAAATCGAGGTTGTTGTCAAAGAACCTCTTTAGCTTTTTCAGTTCTTTGTTGAGGTATTTCCTTATGGGCTTTGCACCATAGGGTTTCTTTGTCTCGATTTTGTAAACGGCATTGTAATAAATGAGTTTTGATAGGATAACGGGTTTCTGATATTTGAAAAAGCGAATTTCTTCGTCAATGTTCTTAAAGCCATGTTTTAAGACGTATTCCCTTACTTTAGATAGACAATTTACAATCAAATGTATTATTGCCTCCACACGTTGTGGGGGGCAGTCAACCTCTATCTCCAATTCATTGATTGCAGTGTCGAGTTTATACAGCGTGTCATTGTAAAATTTATGCATCCGATTGTTTCAAATCTTAATGGGACCTGTGTTGTTTGTTAGATGTAGTCGTCAATTATTCTTTAGTTGTCTCTTTTATAAAATCAGAAACTTGGTCGCTGTGTGTTAATATCAACTCTTGCATCGCTCGTGTACAGGCTATATATAGCATATTTCGGTCTATATTATTTTTATAATTTGCGTTGTTGACAAATGGTATAATTACCATATCAAATTCAAGACCTTTAGCAAGCTGGGTACTCGTTATAATAATACCATCGGTAAATCTCGTGCTTTCAGAGGAAAGGTATTGTGCCTTTATCTGCGCATCGTCCAGTGTGCGTGTGACATCCTCTGCTTCCTTTTCCGTTTTACAAATAATGGCTAAAGAATGGAATGTTTTATCTTTTAAAAATTGAGTAGTCAAGGCTATTATCCGCTCTTTTTCAGATGCAATGTCTTTTTCATTATAAACTATAGGTGACTTTCCGTGTCTTTCTATAGGTATAATATCTTCATTAAAAGCAATCCGTTGCGTAAAATTAATGATTTCAAAAGTAGAACGGTAACTCTTGTTCAATGTCATTAATTGCGATTGCGGGAAAGATTTTTGAAGACTGTTCAGATTTGTTTGGCTCTGCGGATTAAGCGATTGATTTATGTCGCCAAGCAAGGTTATTTTGCAATTGAACATCTTTTTTATAACCGCAAATTGAATTGGTGCATAATCCTGCATTTCGTCAATTACCAAATGTTTTACCTGTCTATCCGTATTGTAGCTGTCAATGTGCATCTTTAAGTATGCCAAACCAAAAGCGTCTAAATACTCAATACCTTTATTGATAATAGATTTTAATAAATCTTTTCTGCCGAGCCAAACATAAAAATCCTTGTAAAGGATTTTTATGGTTTTGCTTCCTGACATATTATTAATGGCTTTTCTTAGCTCCGCTTTATCTTTGGACGAAACCTCATAGCGGTGTTTGTAAAAAAGATGGTGAGCAAGCCGGTTTTCCATTTCTTTGATACGCTTTAATAATGATAGTCTGAAGAGCGAGCGATATTCTTTATCGACAATATCCTGTGGGATAACATATTTTCCTATTTTAATGTCCTTTGCTGTGAAATAATTACTATTCAGATAAGCAATATATTCGTCCAATTTTTTCACGAAAGCTTCCGATGATTTGAAATTTACCCTTTCCGCAAAAGATTTATTTTCTGTATTCAATAACAACGAAACCTGCAAAAACAGACTTTGTACAACATATTGATATTCCAAAAATTCATTTATTAGCTCGATTACTGTTTTCTCCGGTATGTTTTCCTCTCCGAGTTCGGGAAGGACATTCGATATATAATCGGAAAAAACTTTGTTAGGAGAAAGTATCAAAATATTAGTCGATGTAATTGTGTCCCTAAACCTATATAGCATAAAAGCTACACGGTGCAACGCTATAGATGTTTTTCCTGAACCTGCGACACCTTGTATGATGAGAGTATTTGAGCTTTCATTTCTGATGATTGCATTCTGGTCTTTCTGAATAGTAGCGATGATACTTTTCATTTTTTCATCAGCCTTTAAGCTAAGCTCTTTTTGCAACAGTTCATCATAAATATGTGCGGAAGTATCCAGCATAAATTCCATTTCCCCATTTCTAATTTTATATTGGCGCTTTAAATTTATATTGCCCGATACCGTACCTGATGGTGCTTCATAAAAAGCATTCCCTTTTTCAAAGTCGTAAAACATACTGCTGATAGGTGCTCGCCAGTCGAATATTAAGTTTGTTTTGCTTTCTTCGTCTATGAAGTTGCAGATGCCTATATATACAATTTCCTCGGTGTCTGTGATAGTAGGCTGAAAATCAATTCTACCAAAATACGGACTACGGTGTAGTCGGTTCAACTGTTTCAGTAATGCCACGGATGCTTCTCCGCTGGTGGCGGTATTAGAGAGTGACTGATATAATATCGCTTTCTCATCTTTATTTTCCCGTAAATACTCTTTGTATTCAACCATTTCATCTGAGCTTTTTTGTACACGATGCCGAATATTTTTCATTTTGTCGGAAATAGCTGTTTTCACCTCCTGTAAACGCTTTTGTTCGTCCTGTTCTGTTTTTATGTTCATCATATGGTTATTGTTTATAAATGAGTAATCGCTCATTTAATGGTTAAAAAAATATTATGGTTTCAATCCTTGCAGAACCTGCTTCAACGTAAATTCAAGTTTTGCTTCTGTAAGTTGAAATTTGCTTGATGTAGTGGTGTTATTCATACCGAAATTAATAAGCTGATATAATGGTGAAAATGCTAATGCCCAATATACTTCAAAAGGCATTTTCGCCAATTGCCCATCTTCAACGGCTTTGTCTATAAATGCCCCCAATAGCTTGCCATACCTCTTGTTCAGGTTCTCTGTAACGGATAAATATATATCCGAATACCGTACTTTTTCAATAAAAGCCACTTGTTCCGGATATAACTTGTAAAAGTAATAACGGTTTTTCCATTGTAATTTTATCCCTTCGGCAAATCCCATATCAGATGAGAGCCCCTTTATGCTTGATGCCAATATATTGGCACTAACCTCATTACATAACGTAGTTAAGATAGCTTCTTTATTCTTGAAATAAACATAGATTGTACCAACGGATAACCTCGCCTCTTTTGCAAGCTTATTTACGCCAAACCCTTCAAGCCCCTGTTTCACAATCATTTCTATGGCTTTTTTTTTGATTAGTTCTGCCTTATTTTCATCTCTCTGCCTCATTTTGCAAATATAAAAAAATAGTCGCTCATTTATTAAGGTTTTTCTTATTTTTTACCCCTCCTGTATCAAGTGCTGTAAATCGGGGTCGTTCTTGATACGCTCCACTTCGTTCTCCACAATTTGCATAACGTCCGTTTTAACCTGCCTGTAATTGGCTTCAATGACCTGTTTCATATTGTCGTTGCCGTTTTCATCGGTAAAGGATAATATCTGCGGTATCTTTTTGTAGGCTTTGGTTTCGGCAGAAATCTTTTCGTTATCCACCACGATTTCAGCATGAAATATTTTCTGCTCTATACGCTCATCAAAATTGTCTGAAACAGACCCCACGAACATTCCCTGTGTCAAGGTAGATATTTTGGATGCAGGTATAAGGGTGTCCAATTGGGTAGATATGGAAGTGGATTTATCATTGCGGTTAATGGTGATGCTCTGACGTTTCTGCAATACCTTTCCAAACCGTTCAGAAAGTGTTTTTGCTGTCTCTCCAACGACCTGTCCGCTAAAGATATTACCGACCAAGTTTTGTATAACTTTACTTTCTTTATCGCCGTAATCCCTCGTTAACTGCGAATAGTCTTGGATGCCAAAAAGTGACGAAATCCGATTTGAACGTGCCGTACTGATAAAATCCAAACCCCTAAAATAAATTGTGGGCAACTCATCTATGATAATGGAACTTTGAAGCTGTCCTTTCTTATTGATAAGTTTTACAATCCTCGAATTGTACAATCCCAAAGCGGACGAATAGATATTTTGACGGTCGGGATTATTACCCACGCACAAGATTTTTGGCTCTTGGGGGTTGTTGATGTCCAATGAAAAATCATCCCCCGTCATCACCCAATAAAGCTGTGGCGAAATCATCCGTGACAATGGGATTTTTGCCGATGCTATCTGCCCCTGCAACTGGTCTTGCGCTCCGCCCTGCCACGCATCCATGAAAGCCGACAGATAGTTTTCGAGTTCGGGGTATGAGGTGAGTATCGTAAAAACGTCTGCATATTTTTTATTCAGCAATTCAATAGCATGGGGAAACGTGCAATACTTTCCGTCTTCATAGATTTTCAGAAACCAAATGATTGAAGCAAGCAATATAATTGGGCTTTCCACGAAAAAATCCCCTTGCTTCAAAATCCACGACCTGTTGAGGTTTAACATGATGGTGTAAGAGGCTTCGTAAGCATCGGATATATCCGTCATAAAGGCAGGGCTTAGCGGATTGCATCGGTGGCTTCGTCGTGGGTCGTCAAAATTGATAACATAAAATTTCGGCTTTACCTTATACTTATCGGAGTGTTTCAGCAAATGGTTGTAGGCAATCGTGGAGAGGTCGTCAAACTTGAAATCATAGATATACATCGCAAACCCCTTTTCGATGTGTTGCTTGATGTAGTTGTTTACGATGGCGTAGGATTTTCCCGAGCCGGGAGTACCAAGTACAATCGAGGCTCGAAAAGGGTTGACGACATTAATCCAACCGTCATTCCACTTGCCCTTGTAAAAAAACTTTGTAGGAAGATTGACCGAATATTCATTTTCTATCAGACGGGGTTCCTGTTGGAAACTCTCGTTTTCATTATTGAAAACATCGTCCATCAGATTGTTTCGGAGTAGTCGGCTCATCCATACCCCTGCCATGAGCAAGGCTATATAACCCAAACTCGTTGTAAGGATGTAAAGCGATGTAGCAACCCGTGCCGACAGCTTTAACAATGGCGTGTTCAGAAAGAACAGTACAAAGCCGATAACTAAGGCGGTGTAAATCTTGCCCCACGTTATCTTTTCATTCTTTACGCCTTTAGTGCCGAGACAGCTTAACGCCAATAATATCAGCGCAAAAATCTTGGTGTAAAGGGTGTGTTCAAAAAGCCCTGCGGTTCGGTTGAAATTGGTAAGTATCTTACCTATAATTTCCAGTGTCCACCCATGTTCGGCAAAGAACCCGTAACAGAACCAATAAAAGTGCATCAGTACCAAAAGAATACTTACGGCACGCATAAAAGCCATTATTTTGGCTAATCCTCTCAAATCGTCTTCTCCCTGCATAACAAAAAAATTAGTGATGTAGGGAATTTAGAGGCTATTTAAAAGCACTTATTCAAAGGCGGGACGGATGGCTTTTGAAGGCTTAGTTTGGCTGAGTATAGTAGAAGCCGAAAAGGTAAAACTCGCTATTGAATATCAAGAGCAATTTTTTGTAACTTTGTTCCTAACAAAAACTAAAATATTTAATCCAATGAAGCTGTAAGTAACCGTTCAAAAATGGAGTTGACAATTCATCACTTATACAAAGTGATGAAGAAATGCATGCAAAACTTTAAATTTAGTACAATGACACAGTTACAAATGATTGATACGACCAAATCAATCGCTCAACAGGACGAAAATGTTTCCGCAGTTTTAATGTATGGGTCGTTTACCAAAAACGAGGGCGACCAATATTCTGATATCGAGTTTTATATTTTTCTGAAAAGCAAAGAAAATTTTTCTGCCGAAAAGTGGGTAAACAAGATTTATTCGACAACGTTATACTTTACGAATGAATATGGCAGTGAAGTCGCAATTTTTGAGAACCTGATTAGAGGCGAATTTCATTTTTTAACAATAAATGAGATTGACGTCATAAAATCGTGGGAGGGCTTTGTATCGTTCAGTGATTTTGACCAAATGAACTTAATTGACAAAGACGGTCTTTTGACTGAAACACTTAATCAAATAAAAACAAAATTGCCCGACAGAACTACAAATGAAAATATCTTATTTTTAAGCCAATCATTACTGAATGTATTGTTGACAACAAGTAACTTGATTAAAAGAAAGGAATACGCTCACGCTTACCAAAGCCTGTCAAACGTGCAAAAGTATTTACTTTGGTTAATCCGAATAGCAACAAATCAAACCCACCATTGGGAAAGTCCGACAAAAAGTTTAGAGAAAGATATTGACAAAGATTGGTATTCAGAATTTAGATTGACAACATCTGATTTGGACACTGGCAATTTAAAAGTAGCTTTCCAAAATTCATTTAACTTATCAAAAAAGCTGTTTGAAGAATTAGGTGTTAAGACAGACCTAAAACGACTACTAAATAGGATTGAATAAGCTGATTTTCTATTTCTTTATGTGGTTGGGAAATGTTTATTGCTTGTAATCTATTCCTACAAATGCGGTTTACCCATCCACTCTGTTAAACGTTTCATTCAAAGCTATTGTTGTCTTCCATGCCTTCTGCGTTTCTTCTTTTTCTTCATGCGGTTGGCAAATGCCTGTTCCTCGTAGTCTTCGCCCTGTGTTTCCGGCAATAGACCACCCAATCCGTCTATCCATAAATCATCGGTTGGCTGTTCTTTGTTAAGGAAGTTAAAAAGTGCATGGGCTTCCTCTTTCTCTACGGTGTTGC
This sequence comes from Sphingobacterium sp. LZ11T8, assembly GCF_024261425.1. Taxonomy (NCBI): domain Bacteria; kingdom Pseudomonadati; phylum Bacteroidota; class Sphingobacteriia; order Sphingobacteriales; family Sphingobacteriaceae; genus Sphingobacterium; species Sphingobacterium sp. LZ11T8. The sequence goes on from NZ_JANBZY010000004.1 coordinate 459,160, forward strand.
CTGTGGTCGATGACTGGTTTTGTGCGGATGTTTTTTCAGCTTCTTGGCGTTGCCCGACCGCCTGCCCGTTCCACCAATCATTAAAGACATTCGCCGAAAGGTTTTTACCTAAAGCTGAACCGTTCCAAACGGTACGGCTTTCGTGGTCGATAAAAGTCATACCATAGATACGCCCCTCATCGTTGCGCCGTACCACGGTATTGATGCCCTGCTCCAACAGTTGCTTTTTAAAATCGGCTTCATTAGTGGCGGTGTGCATCGCTACTTCAATGGTGCTTTTGAGTACGGCTCTTGTGGGGTCGGCTTTCATTTTCTCCTTAGCCTGTGCAAACAGGTTTTGCAGTTCGTCCAGTCCTGCCTGTTTACCGAAAAGCGATGCTTTAAAAGGATTGCTCGCTTTTTCTCCCTGTTCGTTCAGCGCAAAATAGACAAGCCCGTTTTTGGGCTGTCCGTGCAATTCCCCTTTGACTTCCTCTGCCATAATATTGAAAAGCGAAAGCAAGGCATTGTATGCGCCGAGGCTTGCGTACCCGTAATACTTCGGCAGGTGTCGCAGCACCGAAGCAATTTGGCTCTTAACGTCTCCGGCTCTGTAATCCACCGGACGGAATACCTGCTCATTTCCGGTGCGCTGTTTTTCCGTTGCAGGTATAAGATTGTACGTTTGTTCCAAATCCCGACAGATTGCCATCGAACGTGGATGGTCGTAACTGTCCGGTAGCTTCTTTCCGTCCAAACCCACACAGACCGTTACGATGTGGATATGGGTGCGCTCAATATCGGTATGCTTAAAAACGATATAAGGCTGGTTGCCATAACCCATGCGCTCCATATACTCCTGCGCCATTTTTACGAACTGCCCATCGCTGACCCTATCCGCAGGATCAGGGTTCAGCGATATGTGGCGCACTGGCTTTTCTGTTTTGATATTTGCGGACAGATACGGCTCAAAACACTGGTGCAGGTAAGCGGTCGAAAAGGTATTATCCAACGTTTCGGGCATTCTGTTCAACAACAGAACCTGTCCGTTTTCGCTGTCAATCTTCTTTTGGTTATAGGAAATAGCACCGTACAAATTCTCACCCTTTCCAATCTTTGCTATCATCTTATCTGTGTTTTTGCAGGTGTTCTTTTTCAAATTCCTGTGTTAGTTCAATCACTTTCCGGCATAAGTCCGCCATTTCTGCCGTCTGCTTTTCCAGTTTAAAGAGGTAAGCCGATGCCTTTTTCTCCGAGAAATTACGGTAAAGTATCTTCACTATTTGGTTGTAATTCACGCCAACCGCTCTGAACTGGCTGTAAAGATTGGTCAGCCTCGTATGAAAATCGACTGCATCCATGTCAATTTTTACGGTTTTGACTGGCTTCTGAAAGATGCAGGCTGTAATAAAATGTGCCATTACTTTCATTCCCGATTGCTCGAACAACGTAAGGAACTGTGCATTTTCCATGTCGTTGAGACTAATCGAATAACGGTGGGTGGCAGGGTCTTTCTTAGGCTTGCGACCAACTTTGTTTGTTCGGTTTCTTCTGTTGTCTTCCATATCTAAATCCATTAATAATTACTATAAACTGCGACTTTGGAGCGGTTTTCAGCCCCCTGCAAGGGCAAGTGGTTTTGAGGTGCGGAATTTATTTCGAGCATCTCAAAACATAACTTGCTCTGTTCGGGTGAACAGAAAATCCGTCCGCCTATCGGCGGATACGGATTGGGTAAAGCGGAAAAAAACGGCTTTGCGCCGTTCCGCCCATAACTTCCATTCTCCAATGATTTTTCCATTCACCCTTTGCATTTAAGCCCTTACAAAGTAAGGGTAGCTTTTTCAAAGCATTGACCTATCCGCCACGACCAAACATTGCCAAAAAATGCCGTGGATTACCGCTTTAAATCAATGGAGCGGAATAACCTGCTTCTTTGCGCTATCAGTCACGCAAGCCTGTTTGCAGGCATCCGCTCCCGATGGCAGTTGTGAAAGACGGAGCGCAGGAATGCCGGAACACATGACGGCGTTCCGCTCGGCAGGCAGGAATACCGGGCGGCATGAAAACTATCCGGTAGCCATTCCAACAGGCAGGACGACAGGCAAGCCATCGGTCTTGCCCGTGTGAAAGCCGGAATGACGGCACGGCTGATTGAACGAACGATGGCAAGCCCGACAGACGGGATTGTATCAAGACTGCCGGACAGTGTGCAGGGATGACAGCCCTGTTCAATGCAAGACGGCAGGCAGTCCACGGAAATAGAAACTTAAAAATAGAATAGAAATGGAAGCAACAAACAGGACAAAATTCATTGCTTTTTCAAGCCAAAAAGGGGGCGTTGGGAAAAGCACGTTTACAACGGTTACGGCAAGCATACTCCATTACCAAATGGGCTATAATGTAGCCGTCTTTGACTGTGATTATCCACAGCACAGCATCTGTCAGATGAGGGAACGGGATTTGAAAGCGGTCATGCAGAACGAGGTGCTGAAAAAACTGGCACACCGCCAATTTTCCACCATCAACAAAAAAGCCTATCCGGTACTGCAAAGCAAGGCTGACAATGCCCTAACGGATGCGGAAGCATTCATACAGTCCTCGACCATTCCCGTGGATGTGGTTTTCTTTGATTTGACTGGAACGGTGAACACTTCGGGCTTGCTGAACACACTGGCAGGAATGCACCACATCTTTTCGCCTATCACGGCAGACCGTGTGGTCATGGAAAGCACATTGAGCTTTACCGATGTGCTGACCAATGTCCTTATGAAACAAGGTCAGACCTCCATCGAAACCATACGGCTGTTTTGGAACATGGTCGATGGCAGGGAAAAATCGCAACTGTACGAAATCTACGGCAACGTCATTAACGAGGTCGGACTGCAAGCAATGGAAACACGCATTGGCGATAGCAAACGCTTCCGCAAGGAAAGCGAGGCAACGGCAAAGACTGTCTTCCGCTCCACGCTATTGCCCCCCGACAAAACATTGATGAAAGCCTCCGGCTTGGACTTGTTCATCAGTGAATTTCTAAGAACCGTCAAACTGTAACCGCTATGGAAAATGAAAACAAGAAAAAGCCGAATGCCCCGATTGACGAGGCATATCTCATGTCCATCATGGCAGGCGAAACAAAGAAGCCCCAACAGGCGGTAGCACCGCAAGAGCCGAGCGCAGAGCCGACAAAGGAAACGCCAACGGAAAAGCCCGTAGCCAAAGAGCGCACCCGACAAAAGAGGGCTTCCGATACGGGCTATGGCGAGCGTTTTCTCAACAGCCACACCATGACACGCCGTGGCGATAAGAGCATCTACATCCGGCAGGAATACCACGAACGGCTTTCCCGTATCGTGCAGGTTATCGGCGAGGATAAAATACCTCTGTACGCCTATTTGGACAATATTCTCGAACATCATTTTGAACAGTTCGAGAAAGCCATCACCGATGATTTCAACAATAAGTTTAAACCCATTTTTTAAAGTATTCGATTATGAACAAGACACAGCAAAAACAACCGGAAAAGGTATTGCGCAAAGCGCATTACAAATCGGCATTTTTAAGACCGACAGGGGTCGTGGCAAGGTGCGGAAAATCGGTCTACATAAGCCCCGATTTCCACAAGAAATTATCCCGTATCGTCTTTCTGCTCGGCGAGGGAGAAATTACGCTTACCGATTACCTGCACAGCGTACTGAAACATCACTTTGAGGAGTTCGGAGACGAAATAAAGATTATCTATGCCGACAAGCAAAAGCCAATCTTATAGCTATGGAAACGTTGATTGTAATATGCCTTATCATCGTCATCATCCTTTTGCTGAAAGATAAGGTGGTCATCCATAAGAACGTCCGCAGGGAAATAAAGCCGGAAATGAAAAGCCCCGACCTGCCGGATATTATGGGGCTTCCCAAGCCTGTGGAACGCCACACCTTGCCACTGGATGCCACAAAGAGACAATCGGGTGAACGTGACGGGATAGCTGATAATTTTGGAACAGAAACCTACGGGATAGGTTTTGGATTGGAAAATCCGCAGATTGAGGGAGAGCCGGATGAAGTTTTCGGGAGTATGTCCGATTTTGAAAATGTGGAAGACGAATGGGATGAGTACGGGTTTGAGGACAGCGACAATGAGTTTGCCACAGGGGTTACCTTTGATGAACTGACAACCGTGGGGGCATGGTTGGAGCAAGATACACTTGAACCTGCCCAGCAACAGAAAGCGGTGGATATAGTTCAGCGATTACAGGGAACGGAATTGTTAAGTCTGCTCGAAAACTCAATGGATGGGGCTTCACGGAAGATTGCAGAGTTGTTGGACAAGAGCCTATCCGCCGGAACGGATTTCAGCTCTCCCGATTTGCGGAAAAGTGATTTAGAGGATTTCGACATTGGGGAGTTTGTCTGAAAAGACAGCTTCCCTTTGTTTTTATAACGCTTTATCCAATCGCTTATGTGCGTATGATATAGTATTTAAAATATCAAGAGCTTCTTCTTCGCTGATTTCAAATTTAATTTTTGGTTGATGGGCTGTAGGGTTTCTTATTAGACCAAAAATACCTTTGATTAAATTGCATAATCCTATATGCTCACTTCTATCCGTTTCTGTTACTAAGTTGTTGATTTTAATCAAAGGGTTATTAGTAGAGAATGCAGTTTCTACCAAAGCATTACCGTCTGCATATAATCCCGTCATCTTCCTTAGACGGTCGGCGACACTTTTGGTCGCTTCAAAAACGGAATGAAAATAATTTTCAAGTAATAATTCAGCCCGACAATATTCGAAAACGGCTAAATGAACATTTCTGTTTTCTAATTTATGCTTTAAACGACTGGCTCTTTGTTCGGCATCTGCAATTGTTTTGGCTTTTTCAACTAATCTAAGGTTGCCCTCTTCTGTTAATTCAGTTCCTATAAAAGCTAAACGTTTATTCACTTCTAATCTGCGATTATGAAAAACTTCTTCTTTACCAATATACCTCACAGGTTGTAAAGCATCTTTGATAAACCGTAATATATGATTTGAGCATTGGTGTTGATTTTGCCAACTTGCAAATGCGGAATATAATCTTCTCCATTTTGTGTTTTGGGGGTCAACATCAGGAATATTAGAATTTAAAAGGATTTGTCCTATTTCAGAACCTGTTAAACCATCTGTTGTATCTCCAATTGCCCTGCACAAGCCCTCCAGTACATGAGCTTCAAACATTGGACGTTTGATATTCGCCATTATTCTATTTTTTTAAAGAAATCATTACTTAATAAGATTAATAAATTCAGTAGCATACCTTTCTGCTAATTCTCGGCTATTTTCGACACTAACTGTTTCCCTGTTCCAATTAGCTTTAGTCGTCCAGTTGTACGAACCATGAACAACCGTTTTTAAGTCAATTATACAGAATTTGTGATGCATTATGTTTTCATATTTTCCAGTTTTGAGTACTCTTTTAGTTTCAAAAAACTTTTCATACGGAAAGCCATATTTTGTGTTTATTTCATCATCCAAAACTATTAATCGAACATTTACCCCGGCTTTCATTTTATCATAAATTGCCCTCATTAAAACCTTATTCGTAAACCATGCTACAGCTATCCAAATAGAGAATTTGGCGTTTCGGATTTGCTCGATAATCTGTGCTTCAATATCCTCAAAATGAACTTCAACTTCTATGTTGTCCGGTAAGTCTGCGCCTATTATTTTGTATCTTCCCTCAAACTCATCGAGCCTATAACCATCTTGCTGTAAAAGGGGATTGATTTGCTCCACAGCTTCTTTTATATTCTTACTCGTATCTCTTGCGAAATGTCTTGGGTCGAAGACAATTTGCAATAACTGAACCATTTCCTTACTGCCATTTATCTCATATAATTTTTCCAAAACATAAGCATTTCTACTTAGGCTGTTTGGCATTCCACCATCTTGATGTTTATAAACGTCCTTAAAACCGATACGGTTAAAAAGTTTTAAAATTTCAGGGCCCGAAAGATAGGGCGACAGTTGATTATCTCCCGATATAAATTCCTTTATGCTCTCTATTGTTAAGTCTGATAATTTCATTAAGTATTTGGATGCTTGTTGTCAATGCTAAAATAACACATCTATCGGACAGTTTCGCTAATTACCATTAATCTATCATCAAAAAGCCACTTACTGCCAATTAATTCCGCTGATTTCCAGTTTCCCATAAGGCTTCGATTTCCATAAGACTTTTGTTGCGAAAGCCCGCACGAGGTGGGAAAGTAGTAACAATTTAATTCAGTTAAATCATGGTAAAACAAAGCAAAAAAGTGTTGCTGACAGGCGTTGCGTTCCTGTCGGCATTCGGTGTGTTCGCACAGGGCAACGGCTCGGCAGGCATCCAAGAAGCCACGCAGATGGTAACAAGCTATTTCGACCCTGCAACCCAATTAATTTATGCGATTGGGGCTGTGGTTGGTTTAATCGGGGGCGTAAAGGTGTACAACAAATTTAGTAGCGGTGACCCCGATACAAGCAAGACTGCGGCGTCGTGGTTTGGGGCTTGTATCTTCCTCATCGTAGCGGCGACCATTCTCCGCTCATTCTTCCTTTAAGCTGGCGTATTATGAGCAATTACAATATCAATAAAGGTATCGGCAGGACTGTCGAGTTCAAAGGACTGAAAGCACAGTACCTGTTCATCTTCGCAGGTGGTCTGCTCGGCGTGCTTATCCTTGTCATGGTCATGTACATGGCAGGTGTAAACTCCTACGTGTGCCTGCTTGTCGGGGCAGGCGGTGCATCGCTCATCGTTTGGCAAACATTCGCATTGAACGGCAAATACGGCGAATACGGATTGATGAAAGTCGGGGCAAAGAAAAGGCATCCGAAATACATCATCTGTCGCAGAGCCGTAAACCGCTATTTAAAATTCACTTCTAAATCCAGTCATTTATGAGAAATACAGGAAAAGCCACAACGTTGGAAAGCAAGTTTCCATTACTGGCGGTGGAACACAACTGCATCATTTCAAAGGATGCGGACATCACGGCTTGCTTTCGGGTACACCTGCCGGAGTTATTCACGGTGGCATCGGCAGAGTATGATGCCATACATTCGGCTTGGCACAAGGCTATCAAGACCTTGCCGGACTACACCATTGTCCACAAACAAGACTGGTACATCAAGGAAAGTTATGCTCCGGATATTGCGCAGGAAGACCAAAGTTTCCTTGCAAAGTCCTATCAACAGCATTTCAACGAACGTCCATTTTTAAACCATTACTGCTATCTCTTTTTGACCAAGACGACCAAAGAGCGGATGCGGATGCAGAGTAATTTTAGTTCGCTATGCAAGGGTGTACTTATCCCGAAAGAAATTAGGGATAAAGAAACCGTCCGCCGTTTCATGGAGGCCGTTGCACAGTTTGAGCGGATTATCAACGATAGCGGTTTTGTGAAACTGGAACGCCTGACCGAGGATGACATCATCGGCACAGGCGAAAAACAGGGATTGCTCGAACAGTACCTTACCCTGTCGAGGGAAACGGGAACGCCCATGCAGGATATAGCTTTGGGAAGCGAGGACGTGCGTATCGGCAACAAAAGGCTGTGCCTGCACACCCTATTCGATACGGACGATTTACCCAACACGGTATCGGCAAATACGAGGTATGAAAAGCTGTCCACGGACAGGAGCGATTGCCTGTTGTCCTTTGCCTCTCCGGTGGGCTTGCTCCTTAGCTGTAACCATATCTATAACCAATACCTGTTTTTGGACAACAGCGATGAGAGCCTGCGGAAGTTTGAAAAGTCAGCCCGTAATATGCACTCACTGGCAAGGTACAGCCGTGCCAATCAGATTAACAAAGAGTGGATTGAAAAGTATCTGAACGAAGCGCACAGCTTCGGGCTTTCTTCTATCCGTGCACACTTCAATGTGATGGCGTGGTCGGATGACGCAAGCGAACTCAAACAGCTAAAGAACGATACGGGCAGTGCGCTCGCTTTGATGGAATGCAGACCGAGGCATAACACGGTGGATGTTGCCACACTGTATTGGGCAGGCATACCAGGCAATGCAGGGGACTTTCCGGCAGAGGAAAGTTTCTATACGTTCATCGAACCTGCACTGTGTTTCTTTACCGAAGAAACCAATTACCAAAGTTCGCCATCACCTTTCGGTATCAAGATGGCGGACAGGCTGACAGGCAAACCCATCCATTTGGATATTTCCGACCTACCCATGAAAAAAGGCATTATCACGAACCGCAACAAATTTATTTTGGGGCCGTCGGGTTCGGGTAAGTCTTTTTTCACCAATCACATGGTGAGGCAGTATTATGAGCAAGGCTCTCATGTACTATTGGTCGATACGGGCAACTCTTATCAAGGGCTGTGCGAACTGATTAAGGGAAAGACAAAAGGAAAAGACGGTGTTTATTTTACCTATACCGAGGATAACCCCATCGCCTTTAATCCGTTCTACACGGACGATGGCATTTTCGACATCGAGAAAAGGGAAAGTATCAAGACTTTGATACTGACTTTATGGAAGCGTGATGACGAACCGCCGAGCCGTTCGGAGGAAGTGGCATTGTCCAATGCCGTGAGCGGTTATATCGACTGTATTAAGCAAAGCGATGAATACCCCTCTTTCAACGGATTTTACGAATACGTAAAAGGTGACTACAAAAAGGTGCTGGAAGACAAACAGGTAAGGGAAAAAGACTTTGACGTTGCAGGTTTCCTAAATGTATTAGAGCCTTACTATCGTGGGGGTGAATACGATTACCTGCTCAATTCAGACAAGCAACTTGACCTGCTTTCCAAACGCTTTATCGTGTTTGAAATTGATGCGATTAAAGACCACAAAATCCTCTTTCCCATAGTGACCATCATCATTATGGAAGTATTCATCAATAAGATGCGCAGGCTCAAAGGTGTGCGCAAACTGATACTGATTGAGGAAGCGTGGAAAGCCATCGCCAAAGAGGGAATGGCGGAGTACATCAAGTACCTGTTTAAGACCGTCCGCAAATTTTTTGGTGAGGCTATCGTGGTCACGCAGGAAGTGGACGACATTATCCAGTCACCCGTGGTCAAGGAAAGCATCATCAACAATTCCGACTGTAAAATCCTGCTTGACCAACGCAAGTACATGAACAAATTCGATGACATCCAAGCGATGCTCGGACTGACGGAAAAGGAAAAATCCCAAATCCTTTCCATCAACCAGAACAATGACCCGTCAAGGCTTTATAAAGAGGTATGGATCGGGCTTGGCGGTACGCACTCTGCGGTGTATGCCACAGAGGTTTCGCTCGAAGAATATTTGGCATACACCACCGAGGAAACCGAAAAAATGGAAGTCATGCAACTGGCATCCGAACTGGACGGCAATGTGGAACTGGCAATAAAGCGCATTGCTGGACAGAGACGTGAGAACGCAAATAATTATTAATCATTTAAAAAATCAGAGACAATGAAGAAAACAATGTTACTGGTGTGGACGGCATTTATGCTTGCCGTCGTACCGTCTGCAAAGGCACAATGGGTGGTAGTTGACCCTTCAAATCTGGCATCGGGTATCATCAACTCCGCCAATGAAATCGTGCAGACCTCATCCACCGTGTCCAACGTGGTAAAGAATTTCAACGAGGTAAAGAAAGTGTATGAACAGGGCAAGGAATACTACGATAAATTGAAAGCTGTAAATAACTTGGTTAAAGATGCCCGAAAAGTGCAACAAACGGTACTACTCGTAGGCGATGTGTCCGAAATGTACGTGCAGAATTTCGGCAAAATGATGAACGACCCGAATTTCAGTCCGCAGGAACTCACGGCAATCGCCAACGGTTATTCCACGCTCCTAAACGAGAGTACCGAACTACTCAAAGAACTGAAACAGATTGTTACCTCGACCTCGCTTTCGCTGAACGATAAGGAACGTATGGACATCATCGACAGGGTTTACAAAGAGGTCAAGGACTATCACAGCCTTGTCCGGTATTTCACCAACAAGAATATCTCCGTGAGCATTTTGAGGGCTAAGAAACAGAACAACACCAAAAGGGTGCTTGAACTGTACGGAACTGCTGAACAAAAATATTGGTAAGCTATGGAATGGAACAATCTTCACGAACTCCTGCGCTCTCTTTACGATGAGATGCTCCCACTGTCCGCCGATATGGCGACAGTGGCTAAGGGCATTGCCGGATTGGGCGCACTGTTCTACGTGGCACTGAAAGTGTGGCAGGCATTGAGCCGTGCAGAACCGATAGACGTGTTTCCGCTCCTGCGACCGTTCGCCATCGGGCTTTGCATTATGTTCTTCCCGACCATCGTATTGGGAACTATCAATGCGGTATTAAGTCCGGTCGTAAAAGGCACAAACGCCATGCTCGAAAACCAAGTGCTTGACCTCAACAAATTGCAGGAACAAAAAGACCTGTTGGAGAGAGAGGCAATGCTCCGCAATCCCGAAACCGCTTACCTCGTAAGCGATGAGGAATTTGATAAGAAACTGGATGAATTGGGATGGTCGCCGTCCGATTTGGTTGCCATATCCGGTATGTACATGGAGCGTGGAATGTACGATTTAAAGAAAAGCATCCGTGACTGGTTTCGGGAGCTACTGGAAGTCCTTTTCCAAGCATCTGCTTTGGTCATAGATACCATACGGACATTCTTTCTTATCGTGCTGTCCATTCTCGGGCCGATAGCCTTTGCGATAAGTGTATGGGATGGTTTTCAGTCCACACTTACGCAATGGCTGACCCGATATATCAGCGTGTACCTGTGGTTGCCCATTGCCGATATGTTCAGCTCCATGCTCGCCAAGATACAATCCCTTATCATCGAACGGGATATTGATATGCTTGCCGACCCGACCTACATCCCCGACACATCCAACACCGTGTATATCATCTTTATGCTGATTGGCATCGTGGGCTACTTCACCGTTCCAACGGTGGCAGGTTGGGTAATACAGGCAGGTGGTGCAGGGAACTTCATGCGCAACGTAAACTCTACGGCATCTAAGACCGGAAACATCGCCGGAGCAGGAACGGGGGCTGTTGCAGGCAATATCGGTGGCAGGTTAATGAACAAATAAAAATCAGAAAGCAATGGAATTTAAGACACTAAGAAATATCGAAAACAGCTTTAGGCAAATACGGCTGTACGCAATTGTATTTGCGGTACTCTGCATCGCGGTGGTAGGTTATGCCGTATGGCAGTCCTACCAGTTTGCAGAGGCACAACGCCAAAAAATATATGTACTGGACAACGGCAAGTCCTTGATGTTGGCATTGTCACAGGATGCAAGCCTCAACAGACCTGTTGAGGCAAGGGAACACGTAAGGCGTTTCCATGAACTGTTCTTTACGCTCGCACCGGATAAGAACGCTATTGAAAGCAACATGAAAAGAGCTTTTAATCTTGCCGACAAATCGGCTTTCGATTACTACAAAGACCTTTCGGAAAAGGGCTATTATAATCGCATCATTTCGGGCAACGTGCAACAGCGTGTCGAAGTGGACAGCGTGGTGTGCAACTTCGATACCTATCCCTATTCCGTTAGGACGTATGCTAAACAGTTTATCATCCGGTCAAGCAACGTTACAAGGCGAAACCTTGTGACCTCCTGTTATCTCGTGAACTCCGTCCGCTCGGACAACAACCCACAGGGCTTCAATATCGAAAAGTTTGCCGTGTTGGAAAACAGGGATATAGAAGTCATCGACCGCTAAAGCCAAGATTATGGAAGCAATATCAGATTTGAATACGTTCGCCAAAATCCTTACTGCAAAGGGGTATGACGGCGATTTCCATACGCAGGGTGCGTATGCCGGAAAACTGAAAGCAAGCATCAGCGAATATCTCGCCAACTGCCCCAAAGGTGTAGCTAAAAAGGAGTTGTTGCTATCCTGCTTTCTGCAATGGGCAGGCGAAGCCCTGCCCAGGATAGAATGCCTTATGTGGGTGAAGTACCTAAACGGCAAATTCTTCTTGGGCAGAATGGAGATTGCAAAAAAAGACCGTTACGGGCAGGTGCTGAAACAATCGGAACTGACTGACCTGTCGGTCGTCACCGCTCCCAAAGCAAAAGAGGCAATCGCTATGGTCAGTGATGCAGTGGAACGGAATAACAATTAAAGCATGAAAAATCTAAGAACAGCAATCAGTAATTGGTTTGACAAGCTCGATGGACAGTGGCGAGCGTTGCCTGTTAAAAAAAAGCATCGCTATACGCTACTGCTCTTTGCAGGCTATGCACTGCTGTCCGTCATCGTACTGCTCGAAGTGTGCTACGATGTAGCGCATTCCGATAATACCATGACTATTGAGCATATCGAAAACCCCATTAGGCAAAACAATTCCTCGGTTTCACCGCAGGACAGTATTAAAACAATCTTAAAAGATAAAAATCATGAAAGACAGTGAAAACAAAAAGGTAAGTTTTTTGGTCGAAGATGACGACCCGAAAAACGGAATGGATGCGACCCAAGACGGGGCGCAGAACAAAGCAGACAAGTTAAAGAAGCCCATCATTTTTGCCCTTATGGGCGTGGTGTTCCTCGGCTGTATGTACCTAATCTTCAAACCGTCCTCCGATAAGAAAACGGTCGAGGATATTGGTCTGAACGATGTCGTACCGCAGGCAAACGATGCAGGGCTTCAATCCGATAAGCAAAAGGCTTATGAACAGGAACTACTCGAACAGAAAATGCAGGAAAAGCGCAATGCGCTCCTGTCACTATCCGACTATTGGAGCGAGGACAGTACCGCCGATCAGGAAGCGGAGCAACCGGATGAGGTTTATGAAGACGGCTACGCTTCCGGCGGTGGTACACGCAGGAACAGCAACCCTGCTCTGAACAGTTACCGCAATGCGCAAAGTACGCTGACCTCGTTCTACGACAACAGCGATTACGAAACGCAGGAACTCCGCAAACAGATTGAGGAACTCAAAGAACAGTTGGCAGAAAAAGACGTACCGCCTGTAACGACCATAGATGACCAACTGGCTTTGATGGAAAAGTCATACGAAATGGCTTCCCGTTACCTGCCACAAACCCCTGCACAGCCGAACAGTACGGACACAATGGTTTCCACAAAGAGTGCCTCACAAAAGGAGCATTTCGTGGCTTTCACTCCTGTAAGAAAAAATACGGTTTCCGCATTGTACCGTGAACCGACTGACAGTGCTTTTTTGGCAAACTGGAACGAAACCCGAAACCGTGGCTTCTATACGGCAGGTGTTTCGGAACAGGTCATACAGCCAAAAAACAGCATCAAGGCAGTGGTACAGGAAACACAGGTCGTGACGGGCGAAGGCGATGTGCGCCTGCGCCTGTTGGAAACGGCACAAACGCCTGTCCGCTCCATTCCGGCAGGAACGGTACTAACGGCAAATGCCAAGTTTCAAGGTGGCAGGTTGCAGTTAAAAGTAACGTCCATCGAATATGAGGGCAACATTATTCCGGTCGATATAACCGTGTACGATGTGGACGGACAGCAAGGGCTATATGTGCCATATTCTCCCGAAATGAACGCCCTGTCAGAGATAGCCTCCAACATGAGCCAAACGGGGGGAACAAGTATCATGATGACACGCTCGGCAGGGCAACAGATGGCAGGCGGCCTTTCCCGTGGCGTGGTGCAAGGGGTATCGGGGTACTTCTCCAAGAAAGTGAGGACACCGAAAGTAACCGTCAAAGCCGGTCATCAGTTATTCCTCGTTTCAAAAAATTAATGTTTAACTAAAATCAAAAAGAAAATGAAAGCAATATTTAAAAGCCTTTTGGCAATGGTCTGTTTAACGGTCTTTATCACTGGTGCGAATGCACAGCAAGTGGCATCCGGTACAACAAAATTGAGCATGGGCAAGGTTGACCCTTACGAAATGCAGGTGACGTACAGCAAGACCTCGCACCTCATATTCCCGTCCGCAATCCGCTACGTGGATTTGGGCAGTGAGTACCTTATCGCAGGCAAAGCCGAGGATGCGGAAAACGTACTGCGCATTAAGGCAAGCGTAAGGGATTTTGACGAGGAAACCAATTTTTCGGTCATCACGGACGATGGTCGGTTTTACAATTTCAACGTCTTTTACAGCCCTTATCCTGCAACGCTGAATTATGATTTGTTGACCATGCAAAAGGCATCGGACAGGGAAAACGGCAACGATGTTCTGTTTGAGGAATTGGAGGGCAATTCGCCGTCACTGGCAGGCTTGCTCATGGAAACGATTTACAAAAAGAACAAAAGGATTGTAAAGCATATCGGGGCAAGAAGCTACGGCATACAATTCCTGCTAAAAGGTATCTACGTCCATAACGGAAAATTCTATTTCCATACGGAACTGCGCAACAAAAGCAATGTTCCGTTCAACATTGACTTTGTGAATTTCAAGGTCGTGGACAAGAAAGTCGCCAAGCGTACCGTGGTGCAGGAAAAGGCAATGAACCCATTGCGTATGTACAAAACGCTCGGTGAAATAACGGGCAATACCACCGACCAGAACGTATTCCTGCTCGACCAGTTTACCATAACGGATGACAAGGTACTCGTGATTGAAATTTTTGAAAGGAACGGTGGCAGACAACAGGTATTGCAGGTGGAAAATTCCGACCTCGTACACGCCAAGCTGATAAGCGATATGCACCTAAAGATTGATTAACCAAAAAGGAACGAACAATGATAAGATACATTTTTGCCGTGGTGTTTGCCATGCTAAGCATGACGGCGGTACAGGCACAGCGAATGCTCCCCAAACAAAAGGGATTGGAAGTAAACGCAGGTATGCTGTCCAAAGAAATAAGCGACAATTACTATCTGAATTTGACATTGACCGTGAACGGAAAGAACGGCAATTACTGGATATGGGGTGCGGAGTACACCCATCAATTTTCCTGTTACAGGGATGTACAGATACCGCTCGAAACCTATACAGGCGAGGTGGGTTACAGTCTTCAGCTATTGGGGGATGCAAGAAAGACCGTTACGCTGAATGCAGGGCTAACAGCTGTGGCAGGTTACGAAACCATCAACCGGAGCGAAGCCATGCTATCGGATGGCTCGACCATCCTCGACAAAGACAATTTCGTCTATGGTATGGGCGGACGGCTCACGCTCGAAACGCACCTGTCCGACCGTTTTGTCCTGCTCCTGCAAGGGCGGACAAAAGTATTATGGGGTACGGATTTGAAACAGTTCCGTCCATCGGCAGGGATTGGACTAAGGTTTAACTTTTAAAATTGATTTACGATGAAAATATTACTGATTATCCGTTTATGCACCTGTTATATTCGCAATTACTAGTCTGTCAAAGAGTTTGTCTCCAAAATACCGTCTGTTTAATTTGTAAATAAACTCGTTGAGATACAACTGTAAGTATTTCCTTTTG
>NZ_JANBZY010000005.1:0-419781 GCF_024261425.1 Sphingobacterium sp. LZ11T8
CATATCGCAGCTGTTGGAAAAACCATCAGCTGGGCAACCTTTGGCCCAAAGCAAGGGAAAGGGAAAGGAAAAACAACCATAGAGGCAAATAATCAAGAAAAAATTTGGAATACAACATAGAAGGGGCATATCGCATACGCCCGCCACAAGCAGGCACATATGATGGAGATCAATAAGCCTCTTCCAAATCACTTCGATTCCTTCATTAAGCATCAAAAAAAATGGTTTCCTCATCTTGCGATTTCGGAATGATTGGCATCCTAAAAAACAACAATAGATTCTTCGCTGCGATCTGAATCCCTCTCTGGGAATATTTGATTCTGAACGATTAGTGAAGAACCTGTTCGCCAATGATGTCATTTTCTATTTAGTTCCGAGATTCTTCGTGCCTACTAATGACATTTTGGTAGAACTGTGTTTCTAGCTATTCAGGCGCATATCTATTTATCAAAGGAATATTTTTATACGCCATATATCCCCAGCGGGGATAAATTATTTTAGCATGGATGGGAACAATATAGGGTTTATGCAAAAACGATGTTCGATTAATCGAACATCGTTTTTGCGCGACTTCCAGGCTAACGTGCCATGTCTGCTAAAATAATGGAACCCCAAAAGGGGTTCTATATTTAAAAAATAAAAGAGCTAATTTATTTTCATCGCCAACATGCTGTCATCACCTTCCAATAAATTTAGCTCAAATTTTTACTTCTCAGATGGCCGCGGAAATGAAACGCTTGCCTTTTCCACAAATATTCCACCCCCCTGGGGGTTCTTGTATCCTCAAACAACCCACCTCCTCTGGAGCTAGTATTTCTCTTTCTCAAAACCCTGTTACCTTGCTATTTATAATGATTCAAAATAACAAAAAGCCGAGCTATCCGGTTGTCCCTCACTTTTTTTATTGACATAAATTGTTATTTTTGCTAGACTACTAATAGCAATAAACTAAAGATATGGAAGGATTAGCAGGGCAAAGTGCACCTATAGATTATATTCCTATATTAATTCAATTGGCTGTGGCCGTTGGTTTCGGTGTTACAACAATTATCGGCACCCATTTAATTGGTCCAAAAGTGCGTACAGAGAATAAATTGAGCGCTTTTGAGTCTGGGGTTGAGGTTGTAGGGAATGCTAGGCAGCCGTTTTCCATCAAATATTTCTTGGTAGCAATCTTGTTCGTCATCTTTGATATCGAGGTGATCTTTATGTATCCATGGGCAGTTAATTTCCGTGAATTTGGCGTGCAGGGGTTGATTGAGATGTTTGTATTCATGGGCTTATTGCTTTTAGGGTTTATTTATGTCATAAAGAAGAAGGCATTGGATTGGGACTAACCTTTGGTTAATTCCTTGAAGATCACTTTAATAAACAAAGAGATGAGTAATATAACCTTATCAGATGCGCCTCCAGGTGTAGAAGGAGCAGGATTTTTTGCAACAACATTGGATAAAGCCATAGGCTTGGCGAGAGCCAACTCCTTATGGCCATTGCCATTTGCAACCTCCTGCTGTGGAATTGAGTTCATGGCAACGATGGGATCTACCTATGATTTAGCGCGATTTGGTGCTGAGCGTCCAAGTTTTTCACCGAGACAGGCGGATATGTTGCTTGTGATGGGAACCATTGCCAAGAAAATGGCTCCAGTATTGAAGCAGGTTTATGTGCAGATGGCCGAACCACGTTGGGTTATCGCTGTCGGAGCATGTGCTTCTAGTGGGGGTATTTTTGATACCTATTCCGTTTTGCAAGGGATTGATGAGATCATTCCGGTAGATGTTTATGTCCCTGGATGCCCTCCGCGTCCTGAAGCAATCTTAGATGGAGTGCTTAGGCTTCAAGATATTGTAAAGAACGAGTCTTTGAACAGAAGAAATACGCCTGAATATAAGGCTTTGTTAGAAAAGTACGGAATTGCAACAGATAATGGATAAGTTGACTAATCAAATGGTTATTGATAGTCTGAACGCTAAATTCGGAGAATCAGTAAACCATATATCAGAACCTAAAGGACTTCTAACAGTCGAAACCGATAAGGAAAATATCATAGAGCTGCTTTCGACCATCAAGAATGATGAGGCGATGCAGTTTATCTATTTGACTGATATTACGGCAGTCCACTATCCGGAGCGTGAAAAGCCTTTCGCTGTTGTGTACCATGTCCATAGTTTAGTTCATAATGTCCGCATTCGGATCAAGGTTTTCTTGGAAAAGGAAAATCCGAGCATTCCAAGTGCTACCGTTCTTTGGAATGGGGCGAATTGGATGGAACGTGAAACTTATGATTTCTTTGGGATCAATTTTGAAGGCCACCCAGACTTAAGGAGAATCCTTAACATGGATGACCTGGAAGTTTTCCCAATGCGTAAGGAATACCCGCTGGAAGATCCAAACCGTGTAGACAAAAAGGATTTTTATTTTGGACGTTAAGAGAGGATGTCATGAGTAAATCGATTTCAAGAATATCACATAATGCACCAGTCTTTGATGATAATGATCCTCAAGATGACTTGGTAACCCTAAATATTGGTCCTACCCACCCTGCAACGCATGGTGTGTTTCAAAATGTTGTGCAGATTGATGGTGAACGTATCGTCAGTGGTGTTTCCACCATTGGCTATATCCACCGTGCATTCGAAAAAATTGCAGAGCATAGACCTTTCTATCAAATTACACCTTTAACAGACCGCCTGAACTACTGTTCATCGCCTATCAACAATATGGGTTGGCACATGACCGTAGAGAAACTCTTGGATATTGAGATTCCAAAACGCGTTCAATATATGCGTGTCATTGTGATGGAGTTGGCGAGGATTGCAGACCACATTATCTGTAATGGTATTTTGGGGGTTGATACAGGAGCCTTTTCAGGATTCCTGTACGTAATGCAGGAGCGTGAGTTCATCTATGAAATCTATGAAGAGATCTGTGGCGCCCGTCTGACGACCAATATTGGTCGTATCGGTGGGTTTGAACGTGATTTCAACGAAGTGGCTTTTGAAAAGATCAGAGAGTTCTTAAAGAGATTCCCGCCAGTTTTGAGGGAGTTCCAAGAGTTGTTTGACAGAAATAGAATTTTTATCGAGCGTACCTCCAACGTAGCCGCGGTTACCCCAGAGGAAGCATTAAGTTATAGCTGGTCAGGTCCTATCTTACGCGCAACAGGCGTGGATTATGATGTGAGAGCGCATTCACCGTACTGTTCATACGAGGAATTTGATTTTGATATTCCAGTAGGGACAAACGGCGATGTTTACGATCGATTTATGGTCAGGAATGAGGAGATGTGGCAATCTCTTCGAATCATCGAGCAGGCCTTGGAGAAAATAGACAAAGATCCGAAAGGCATTTTCCATGCGGATGTTCCTGATTTTTACCTGCCACCAAAAGAGCAAGTATATACAAGTATGGAGGCCTTGATCTATCACTTTAAGATTGTGATGGGAGAATGGGATGCTCCAAAGGCTGAGGTTTACCATGCCGTAGAGGGAGCAAATGGTGAATTAGGTTTCTATATGGTTCATGACGGCGGAAGAACTCCGTATCGTTTACATTTTAGAAGACCATCATTCATCAATTATCAGATGTTTGCCCCGATGAGTAGCGGAATGTTGATTTCAGATGCGATTATCAATATGAGTAGTTTAAACGTAATAGCTGGTGAATTAGATGCTTAGTGTTAAAGAAAATATGATTGTCGAGTTTTCGACAGAACTTTTGGGGAAATTCTCCGAAGTGGTAAGTCGTTATCCAGAAGGTAAACAGAAATCAGCTTTATTGCCTATCCTTCACCTTGTGCAGGAAGAATATGGCTGGTTAAGCGTGGATGCCATGGAAAAAGTGGCGACCTTCTTAAGCATAGAGCCAATTGAAGTGTTTGAAGTAGCGACATTCTATACCATGTATTTCTTACAACCGCAAGGTAAGTTTGTCCTGGAGGTTTGCCGAACGGGTCCATGCTGCCTAGTAGGAGCAGAAAAGATCATGGCTCATCTTGAGGAAAGGTTAGGCGTAAAAGAAGGCGAAGTAACTGCCGACGGGATGTTTTCATGGCGTGGCGTCGAGTGTTTGGCGGCATGTGGATTTGGCCCGGTCCTTCAGATCGGTCCAAGCTATACCTTCTATGAGAACCTGACAGCAGAGAGTGTCGATCAATTGATCGGCGATTTAAAGAATAAATCAAAAAGCGAGGCTTAGTAATATGGGACGTAAGTTATTATTAGAACATATCAATGTGCCAGGAATCAACACCTTCGCTGTTTATCGGGAGAAGGGTGGTTACCGAGCTGTAGAGAAAGCCTTGAAGAGCATGTCTCCTGAGGATGTCGTGGAAGAGGTGAAGAAATCAGGTCTTCGTGGCCGTGGTGGAGCAGGGTTCCCTACAGGCATGAAATGGAGCTTTTTGGCGAAGCCAGAAGGTGTTCCACGTTATTTGGTCTGCAATGGGGATGAGTCGGAGCCGGGAACATTCAAGGACCGTTACTTAATGACCTATATTCCGCATGCTTTAATAGAAGGAATGATCGTTTCCAGCTATGCATTAGGTGCGCATACATCATATATCTATATCCGTGGCGAGATGATGCCTCAAATCCGTATTATGGAGAAGGCCATCGAAGAAGCAAAAGCGGCTGGATTTTTAGGTAAAAATATCTTAGGGACAGGTTACGACCTAGAGATCTATGTACAACCAGGAGGTGGTGCCTATATCTGTGGCGAGGAAACTGCCCTGTTGGAATCCCTTGAGGGAAAAAGAGGTAATCCTAGGATTAAACCTCCATTTCCAGCTGTTGCCGGTCTATATGGCTGTCCGACGGTGGTAAACAACGTGGAATCCATTGCAGCTACGGTACCAATTGTCAACGACGGTGGTGAGGAGTATGCAAAAATTGGAATTGAAAGAAGTACGGGAACTAAATTGATTTCAGCTTCAGGCAATATTGCAAAGCCTGGTGTTTATGAAATTGAGATGGGGCTTCCAGTAGAAGAGTTTATTTTCTCTGATGAATATTGTGGAGGTATGGCAAATGGAAAGCGATTGAAGGCCGTTGTTGCCGGAGGATCGTCCGTTCCTATCCTTCCAGCAAACCTGATCGTAAAAACCATGAAAGGCGAACCGCGCCTGATGACCTATGAGTCATTGGCAGATGGCGGTTTTGTCAGTGGTACCGCAATGGGTTCCGGCGGTTTTATCGTTTTTGATGAGGATCAATGTATTGTGAGGAATACCTATAACTATACACGTTTTTACCGTCATGAGAGCTGTGGACAATGTTCACCATGTCGTGAAGGTACGGGCTGGATGGAAAAGATCCTGAACAAGATTGAGACGGGTCATGGCGATATGTCGGACATCGACCTATTGTGGCAAGTGCAACAAAAGATTGAAGGCAATACCATCTGTCCACTTGGTGATGCAGCAGCATGGCCTGTTGCAGCGGCAATCCGTCACTTTAGGGATGAATTTGAGTGGCATATCCTTCATCCAGAAGAAGCCCAGAAGAGAAACTACGGTTTAGCACATTATGCAGATCCATTGGTTCCAGTAACGGAATAATTAGGGTCATTTTAACAAAAAGCAACAATGGCAGAAGAAGTTCAAAATTTTAAAGTAACGATAGACGGAATAACAATTGAAGTTGCTCCGGGTACTACGATATTAAATGCTGCTAGGCAGATTGGTGGGGAGATCGTACCTCCGGCGATGTGCTATTATTCTAAGCTGGAAGGTACAGGCGGGAAATGCCGTACCTGCTTGGTGAAAGTAAGCAAAGGATCAGAAAAGGATCCAAGACCAATGCCTAAGCTGGTTGCATCATGCCGTACAACGGTCATGGACGGAATGGAGGTGCTGAATATTACCTCTCCAGATGTCGTGGATGCAAGAAAGGCGGTCGTGGAGATGTTATTGATCAACCACCCGTTAGATTGCCCGGTCTGTGACCAGGCAGGCGAGTGTAAGCTTCAGGACTTGAGCTATGAGCACGGTGCTGAGAAGACCAGATATGAATTTGAGCGCAGGACATTTGAGCGAATTGATATTGGTGAAAAGATCCAGCTGCACATGAACCGATGCATTTTATGCTATCGCTGTGTATATGTTGCGAATCAATTGACAAATAAAAGGGAACATGGGATTTTGTTCCGTGGAGACCATGCAGAAATTTCAACCTATATCCACGAGGCCTTAGATCATGATTTCATTGGGAATGTGATCGATGTATGTCCAGTTGGAGCATTGACAGACAAGACATTCAGGTTTAAGAACAGGGTTTGGTTTACCAAGCCGGTGGATGCGCACCGCGATTGTCCAAAATGTTCTGGCAAGGTTACATTGTGGTACAAAGGACCCGATGTGATCCGAGTGACAGGAAGAAAGGATGAGTATAATGAGGTTGATGAGTTTATCTGTGATACCTGTAGGTTTGAGACCAAACGTACGGATGAGTGGATTTTAGAGGAGCCGACCAAGATCAGCTATCAATCGGTTATTGCTTCCAACCACTACCATCAATTTGATCCTCCAAGTGTCATCAAGGACAATCCTGTATTGCAGGAAGCCAATGTGGAGCAGTTAGCAAGATCTGAAAAATTAAAATAGAAAATAGGGAAGATGGAAACGGCCTTTATTTTAGAGAAATTAATCTTAGTTGTCATCATATTCGTGGTTACCTTGGTCATTGCCATGTATTCCACGTTAGCTGAGCGTAAGATTGCGGGTTTTATGCAGGATCGCCACGGTCCGGATAGAGCTGGAGCATTTGGTATCTTACAGCCTTTATGTGATGGTGGTAAATTCTTTTTCAAAGAAGAAATCATTCCTGCGGGAGCACATAAAACCTTATTTATTTTAGGGCCGACCATAGCCATTATTACAGCCTGTATCAGTTCGGCGGTAATTCCTTGGGGGCAAACCTTGACCATTGGTGACAAAGCGATCAGCTTACAGGTTGCCGATGTGAATATTGGAGTGCTTTACATCTTTGGGGTTATTGCTCTTGGTGTTTATGGGATCATGCTTGGTGGATGGGCATCGAACAACAAGTTCTCGTTAATGGGAGCTATTCGTGCGGCTTCACAAAGTATCAGTTATGAGATTGCCATGGGACTTTCCTTGATCGCCTTATTAATGGTGACCGGAACGCTATCCATTGGAGAGATCGTAGCACAACAATCAGGATTTGTAAACTGGAATATCTGGGTTCAGCCTCTTGGATTCCTGATCTTTATGACCTGTGCATTTGCGGAATGTAACCGTGTACCATTTGACTTGCCAGAATGTGAGACTGAATTGGTTGGGGGATACCATACGGAATATTCATCCATGAAATTGGGTCTTTATATGTTCTCTGAGTACATCAATATGTTCGTGTCCTCTTCATTGATGGCAGCCTTGTATTTCGGGGGCTATAATTTTCCATTTATGTATGATCTAGGTCTTTCAGAAAACTGGATCACTATCATTGGAGTATTGGTATTCTTTGCGAAGATATTTGGTTTCATCTTCTTCTTTATGTGGGTAAGATGGACCTTGCCGCGTTTCAGATATGACCAGTTGATGAATTTAGGCTGGAAAATGTTGATTCCATTGGCCATTGCCAATATCGTTTTGACAGGAATCATTACCATTGTTAAAGATACTTACTTTTAATCGGGAGAGATATGCAGTCGTTATCAAATAGAAAAAAAGTATTAGAACAGAAGCCGATGAACTTTTGGGAGCGCATTTATTTGCCTGCTATCGCCAAAGGTTTATCGATTACCATAAGACACTTCTTCAAGAAGATCCCTACGATCAAGTATCCGGAGGAGATCAGGCCTTATTCAAAGAACTTTAGGGGACAACATTCCTTAAAGCGTGATGAACAGGGAAGGGAGCGTTGTACAGCTTGTGGCCTATGTGCCTTGTCTTGTCCTGCAGAAGCCATTACGATGACTGCTGGAGAGCGCCAGAAAGGGGAGGAGAACCTGTACAGGGAAGAGAAATATGCAGTTGTTTATGAAATCAACATGTTGCGTTGTATCTTTTGTGGACTATGTGAAGAAGCATGTCCGAAAGAGGCGATCTATCTAGACGGGAAACATGTTACTGCAGATTATTTACGCAAGGATTTCATTTACGGTAAAGACAAATTGTTGGAACCAAAGTTTGATATCACCAAATTATCTCAAAATCAGCAAGCATAACCTATGACCATATTTTATTTTGTAGCGTTTCTATCGATATTCTTTGCGTTGATGACCATCTTCACGAAGAATCCTGTACATAGTGTACTCTACTTAGTTATTACGTTTTTCACCTTTACCGTGCATTACATTCTATTGAATGCGCAGTTTTTGGCCGTAGTTAATTTTATTGTTTACATGGGGGCGATCATGGTCTTATTCCTGTTTGTCCTGATGTTGTTGAACCTGAACAAAGATTCCGAGCCTATGAAATCCCATCTCGTAAAATTTATGGGAGCAATTGCTGGGATGTGCCTATTGGCAGTGTTCCTAGGTGCATTTAGGGTGCTGGAAACCAATAATGAGTTTGTAAAGAGCCATGAGGATATAGGTCTGGTAAAGAACTTGGGTAAAGTATTGTTCAAGGACTTTTTGTTGCCCTTTGAACTGTCCTCTATATTATTGTTAACAGCCATGGTCGGAGCAGTCTTATTGGCAAAGAAAGAAACACGAGCGAAACAAAATGGGTAGTTTAATTGAAAATATGCAGGGTATTCCCCTGAATCATTATTTGATATTCTGTAGCATCATCTTCGTGATCGGTGTTATTGGGGTATTGATTCGCCGAAATGTCATTATTATCATGATGTCGATCGAGCTGATGCTTAATTCGGTGAATTTATTGTTGGCTGCGTTCTCGGCATACCGTGGGGACCCAAGCGGACAGGTTTTTGTGTTTTTTATTATGGCTTTGGCTGCGGCAGAGGTTGCGGTCGGACTAGCGATAATTATTATGGTTTATAGGAATACCAAATCAGTGGATATTGATTCCCTGAATAAACTGAGGTGGTAAAAATAGATAAGAATTTTAGAGAGAATTGTATATGAAAGAATTCATTTGGATGCTCCCCTTACTTCCTTTATTAGGGTTTCTAATGATTGGATTGCTGAGAAAAAGCACACCAAGACCATTGATTTCAATAATTGGATGTGGAACAATCCTCATTTCATTTTTACTAAGCTGTGGTATATTCAAGGAAGTTTATGATGCAAGGCAAGCTGGTGGTGACGGTGTTATTTTCCAAGAAGTATATAACTGGTTTACAGTAGGAAATTTTAGTTTCAATATAAGTTTTTTGGTTGACCCATTGAGTTCAATCATGTTATTGATCATTACCGGAGTAGGATTTTTGATCCATCTATACTCTGTTGGTTATATGGCAAATGATGAAGGTTTTGGCAAATACTTTTCGTATTTGAACCTGTTTATCTTCTTTATGTTGCTATTGGTATTAGGATCCAATTACCTTGTCATGTTCATTGGCTGGGAAGGTGTTGGATTGTGTTCTTATTTATTGATTGGCTTCTGGTTCAAGAACAGCAATTATGCTAAGGCAGCGAAAAAAGCTTTTGTCATGAACCGTATCGGTGATTTGGGATTCTTGATCGCCATGTTCTTTATCTTGGTCAATTTTGGGTCGTTGGAGTTTCAAGCGGTATTCCCTGCAGCAGGTCAATTGGCCATGGGTGACTCGACCCTATTGGTCATTACCTTATTGTTATTTGTAGCAGCCACAGGTAAATCGGCCCAGATTCCATTATTTACTTGGTTACCAGACGCGATGGCTGGTCCGACACCGGTTTCGGCCTTGATCCACGCTGCAACGATGGTAACTGCGGGTATCTATATGATTGCTCGTTCAAATATCATGTTCACATTATCTCCTGTTACCATGGAGATCATTGCGATCATCGGTGTGGCAACGGCTTTAGTGGCAGCATTTATTGCCATTACCCAAAATGATATCAAGAAGGTTTTAGCCTATTCAACGGTGTCGCAATTGGGATATATGTTTTTGGGATTAGGTGTAGGTGCCTTTACAGGCGCATTTTTCCATGTATTGACCCATGCCTTTTTCAAAGCATTATTGTTCTTGGGTGCAGGTTCTGTAATCCATGCAATGAGCGAGGAACAAGATATGCGAAAAATGGGTGGTCTAAAGAAATACCTACCTATCACGTATGCAACGATGTTGATCGGTACGATAGCTATTTCTGGGATTCCACCATTGTCGGGTTTCTTTTCAAAAGATGAAATCCTTGCCCATGCATTTGTGGCGAGTCCAATTTTTTGGGCATTAGGTTTTATTGGGGCTTTATGTACGGCGTTCTATATGTTCAGGTTGTTGTATCTGACGTTCTTCGGGGAATTCCGCGGAACAGAGAGCCAGAAACATCATCTACACGAATCGCCAAGTTCAATGACCATTCCACTGATCGTACTTGCCGTACTTTCGGTTCTAGGTGGATTGATCAATGTTCCAGAGGCACTACACGGCGGAGCATGGTTGGCTAACTTCCTGAGTCCAGTATTTACCCAAACCAACCAGGTTGTAGAGCCGTTCCACTTATCGCATAGTACAGAGTTTATCTTAATGGGTGCATCCGCATTGGGTGCAATTATCATGGCTTTTGTTGCTTACAATAAGTACATCAAAAAATCAGATATTCCTCAGGCAGATGGTTCAGCCGAACAAGGCGGACTATATAACCTATCTTACCATAAAATGTACATTGATCAATTGTATGATACATTATTTGTTCGTCCGTTGAATGGATTGTCCAAATTCTTGCATACCGTTGTTGAGAAGTCAGGTATCGATGGTTTGGTCAATGGAATTGGTGAATTGTTTGTTTCTTCAGGGAAAGGCATTCGTCAAATCCAGAGTGGGAATGTTGGGTTTTATATATTTATGATGGTGATCGGAGTTATTGCTTTCATGCTTTATGGATTATTTACAATCTAGATCAGAATTTAGGAATCAATGGACAACCTTTTTATACTGCTAATTTTACCTGTAATAAGTGCTATTATTTTAGCCTTTATCAAGAACAGCTCTGCTAAATGGGCTGCATTGGTCTTGTCACTTATTCAATTAGGCTTAACAATTCCTTTCGTCTGTAATTTTGTGCCTGATGCGAGCATTCAGTTTTCGCAAAGCTGGAACTGGATTTCAAGCTTAGGGATTCAATTCCAGATCGGTTTGGATGGTATTAGCCTTCCTATGTTGATCTTAACCAACGGCTTGGTCCCTTTAATTATCTTGGCAAGTTTTGGCCATGAGCAAAAGGGTGGATTCTATGGTTTAGTTTCCTTTATGCAAGCTGGATTGGTATTGGTGTTTATCTCTTTGGATGCTTTTTCATTCTATGTTGGGTGGGAAGCTGCCTTGATCCCAATCTACTTTATCTGTGCATTGTGGGGAGATGGAAACCGTATCAAAATAAACTTGAAATTTTTTGTTTATACCTTCTTCGGAAGTTTACTGATGTTAATTGCGATTATCTATTTATATCAGCAAACCGGAGGGAAGGATATGTCATGGGCGACCTTGACTAAACTGGATCTTACAGATGCAGCCCAACGTTGGGTTTTCTGGGCATTCTTTATTGCTTTTGCAATCAAGATCCCTTTATTTCCATTCCATTCATGGCAACCCGATACCTATACACATGCTTCCGTAACTGGAACCATGCTTTTGTCAGGTATCATGTTGAAGATGGGTCTGTTTGGTCTATTGCGTTGGTTATTGCCATTGGCACCGGAAGCGGTTTCTAGATATGGCAATGTTGCCTTGATCATGGGAATCATCGGTGTCGTTTATGGAGCGATCATCGCATTCAAGATGAAAGATGCTAAACGCTTGATCGCTTACTCTTCCATTTCTCACGTAGGTCTTATTGCTGCAGGTATTTTCTCCTTGACACAGGAGGGAATGCAGGGGGCGATTCTTCAGATGATCAACCACGGTATTTCAGTTGTCGGACTGTTCTTTGTTATCGACGTTATTCAGCGTAGAACAGGAACAAGGGATCTAGCTGATTTAGGCGGATTGGCAACGAGAATGCCTTTCCTAGCGGTGACTTTCTTGGTCATCATCATGGGTGCGATAGGATTACCACTAACAAATGGTTTCATTGGTGAATTCTTGTTGTTGAAGGGTATCTTTGGTGCGACAGGAAGCGGCGTTTGGTATGCTGTGATCGGTGGTACAACCTTGATTTTTGGAGCGGTGTACATGCTTCGTCTTTATCAAAAAACCATGTTGGGCCAGATCAACGACAACCATGTTCAAGTAAAAGATATTGCTGGATATGAGGTGATCTTATTATCGATCATTGTCATTCTAGTTATTTTAATAGGTGTCCTTCCGAATGGTTTATTGCATCTTTCAGAGGCATCAGTTTCACAGTTATTACAACAAATTAAATAGTACAAGTTTAAAGATATATTATGGGTGCGATTATTACGCTTTCTTTGTTAGGTATTCTGCTTTTGTATTTAGGCTTGTACAAAGCTAAAAATGCATTACTGCCTGTTAGTATATTAGGCTTGTTGGTTGCCTTTGGATTTGAGGCCTATTATTGGAACGTCCAGGCTGAGCCTTTATATAGAGGAATGGTTATTTTTGATCATTTTTCTCTTTCTTTTTCGATGCTATGTATAGCATTGACCATTCTGATCCTGTTATTGTCGAAAGAGTACTTTAAGTCCATTTCCGATAATATCGCAGAATACTATTCGTTGATCTTATTCTCCTTAACGGGTGCCATTTTAGTTTGTTCATACCATAATTTTGCCATGTTATTTATTGGCCTTGAGATTATGTCGGTGGCCTTGTATATCTTGGCTGGTATCAGAAGGACGGATAAGGCATCAAATGAATCTTCCTTGAAATATTTCTTGATGGGGGCTTTCTCAACGGGTTTCTTGTTGTTCGGTATAACCCTGTTATACGGATCGACCGGATCTTTTGATTTGGCTGTAATCAAACAATATATTATTGATAATCCAACGGGTATTTCTCCAATGTTCTATGGTGGTATCTTATTGTTGTTGGTTGGGTTATGTTTCAAAGTTGGTGCTGCACCATTCCATTTCTGGACTCCAGATGTTTATGATGGTGCACCGATCCTGATTACGATCTTTATGAGTACCGTAGTGAAGATTGCTTCATTCGCTGGTTTCCTTAAATTGTTTAGCACAGTCTTGGTTCCTTTGAACGAATTCTGGACTCCGGTTCTATTGACCGTAGTGATCATTACCCTCTTTATTGGAAACGTGACTGCTTTGATGCAGACAAGCTATAAGCGCATGTTGGCATACTCTAGTATTTCACATGCTGGATATATGCTTTTTGCCATCCTTTCCATTGGGCCCAATTCTACTTCCGGTATATTAACTTATTCAGCTGCTTACGGATTGGCTTCGATTATTTCCTTTGGCGCTTTGATATTGGTGAAACGCCAGGCTGGATCTGATAGTTTTGAATCCTTCAATGGTTTAGGAAAAAGAAATCCATGGTTAGCTTTCTGTATCACGATTTCCATGCTTTCATTAGCTGGTATTCCTTTGACTGCAGGTTTTATCGGTAAGTTCATGATGTTCTCTAATGTTATGAATGATTACCATACCGTATTATTGGTATTAGCCGCAATCAATGCTGCTGTAGGTGTGTATTACTATTTGAGAGTGGTGGTACATATGTACTTCATGAGCTCGAAGGAAGATACAACAGTAAGCATGCCGATCAATTTCCAGATTGTATTTGTGCTTTCCGTAATCCTGACATTTGTGTTGGGAATCTATCCAGATGCATTGATTTGGTTCGCGAAATAGACATTAGACAATAGGCATGAAACCTAGATAAAGGTTTTGGATGTTTTATTGAAGATATAAAGAACAAAGGTCAGGATTGAAAATATCCTGACCTTTTGTTTTGATGTGTAGTTGTTAAAATCATTTTAGGCTTTGCTGTTCCAAAATTCGTCTTCCCACGCCATTTCGCTTATTGGATGATCATGTTTTAAGTTGATGTATTCCATTTGTTCATCCGTTGCTATGCTTTGGATCAAAGGGAAGAGATGCCTTTCTTCCATCCTGATATGGGACTCTAGCTTTTCTTCGATTCGGTTTAATGATTTGACCGTGTGAGGCTCATTCAATATTAACCTTTTTATTGCCCTATGCTCAGAAATGGCATCGGTTGCAAGTTTGTTTTCAGAACCTAGGATAGGAAAGACATATTCTTCTTCGATATCGAAATGATGGGAGATCTGTTGATGCCAAGCATTGATCAAATAATTTCCAATTCGCTCAGGAGCGATATTTAGTTCTAAGCCGCGTCTTATTTTCCAACATATCAATAGCGAGAAATGATGTTCTTTACTAAGAGGTCTTAATGCTGGATGTCTTTTCAAAGGTTTAGTTTCCATAGTTCCAGTTTTAATGGTTATTCTGTAGGAATTAAGGCATCCAGATAATCCGGATGCCTATTTCAAGATGAACTCTTGGCTACAGATTAATTAATTTAATGACAGGGAAGCTGGTCCAAATTCTTCAAAATGGATTGCTTCAGTGTCCACTCCTGCATCTTTCAGGAATTCGTAATGTTTGCGGATAAATCCTGCTGGGCCACATAAATAGTAATTGGCACCATTTAGCAAGACCTTATCCTGAATCTCTTCAAGATTGACAACGCCTGAGGTTGCATCTGCGGTTTCTTTTTCTAATTGTTCATAGAACAAATGATTCTGTAAGGCTGGGTTGATAGCAGAAAGTTCCTGTAATCTGTCTTTAAAAGCATGAACCTGCTCGTTTCTACATCCATGAACCCATACAATAGGTTGGGTACTGTTCTTATTTAGAATCAATTCCTCTAGCATTGCCAATAGGGGAGTCTGTCCGATCCCACCACTGATAAATACCTGTGGATTGTCGGTTTCCTTTTGGTTCAAGACAAAATTCCCCGACGGAGAACTAAGTTCGATCTTGTCGCCTACTTGGATATGGTCGTGTAGTCTATTGCTGATCATGCCATCTGGGTGTTGACTTCCTTTTTCCTTCTTTACAGAGATACGGTAATACTTGCCATTCGATGAACTTGAAATACTATATTGACGCGGTTGGATCAGGTTTAATTCAGGCAAGAATAACCTAACACTGATGTACTGGCCAGGTAAGTGGGCAGCGATGTCGCCATGATCGGTTGGATAGAGATAGAAAGAAGTGATCTCTTCTGATTCCAGCACTTTTTCCCTGACTTCAAAAGGTCTCCAACCGGTCCATCCCCCCGGTCTGTTTACTTTTGCTTTGTAAAGTGAAGTTTCATGGCCACTCATGATATCTGCCAATTGGTTATAGGCAATGGTCCATGCTTCCAATAACTTATCAGAGGCAGCTTCTCCTAATACTTCTTTTATCGAAGATATAAGATGATTTCCTACAATCTGATAATGTTCTGGACGGATGTCTAAACTGGTATGTTTGTGACCAATATGGTCCACAACTCCTAAAAGGACGGACGGATTTTCAATGTTTTCAGCATAAGCCAAGACTGCCATGGCTAAAGCGGTTTGCTGTTTCCCTGATTGTTGGTTTCCCATGTTAAAGACATGCTTAAGTTCAGGGTTGTGCTTAAACATACGGTCGTAGAAATAGCTTGTTAATAACACTCCGTTCTCTCTCAATACTGGTACTGTCGCTTTAATTAATGCTATTTGATGCTCTGTCATTACGTTGATTGTTTTCTAGTTTTTTAGTTTAAATGGAATTAATTTAAACAAAGATAAAAAGAATAAAAGAGGTTTTTATCCTTTATTAAGTTTTTGACATAAGGATGTTGCAAAGGAGGGAGGATAAAGAATAGGGTTTATTGTCAATTTTTATCCCTAATTTTGAAGAATGGGTATGTTTTCAAAGTCAGCGGAGTATGCCATTCGAGCCGTCTTTTATATTGCTAAGTCCACGCACCTAGGCAAAAAAGTTGGTATAAAAGAGATTGCCAGCAATATCCAATCACCTGAGCCCTTTTTGGGGAAAATCCTTCAGGAGTTGAGTAAAGGTGGTATTGTGAAATCTGTAAAAGGTCCGAACGGCGGATTTTATCTGACTGAAGTAGAGATGAATAAGAAGCTATCGGAGGTGGTGAAAGCAATCGATGGGGATGATATTTTTATTGGTTGCGGAATGGGTTTGCCGCAATGTTCTGAAGAACATCCATGTCCTTTGCACAATGAATTTAAAGCCATTCGGTCGGAACTGACTAGGATGCTTAACAGCATTACTCTGGGTCAGTTTAATGATGAGCTCATTTTGGGGAGCTTAAAACTTAACCGCGTTGATAAGAATTAATATTAAATTCATAGGTCTACAACATATTTTGACTCCTTTTTTCGTTTAATAATTTGAACTTTCACAACAAATTGTATCTTTATAAAGTTCAGGTTTTATTATGAGAAGTGTCCCTTTCTTCTATTTTTTGTGCGCATTTGTATTAGTTTTTTGCTTAACGGTTAACCTTTCGTTGGCCCAATCTGTCATTTCCGGAAAAGTATTGGATAAGGATAATAAGCAGGCCATTGCAGGCGCGACCATTCTGGACCTAACTACCAAAAAAGCAACTTCAGCAGATAATAATGGGAACTTTAGTTTGAGTTTGGAGTCCAGATCCAAACAGATTGAAATCCGTGCGATGGGCTTCAAGACTTTGATTGCCAATATTCCTGATTCACTATCTAATCTCGTTTTTGAATTGGTTCATGATGCCAACAAAATTGAGGCGGTTTCTATCAGCCATAAGTCTAAATATAGGAACAAGAACAATAAGGCTGTTGAACTGATAGACCTGGTCATTCGACATAAGCATCAAAATAGGTTATCTGGAAAGGATAGTTTAGAGTTTGATCAGTATGATAAGCTTAAATTCGGGTTCATAGATCCAAAGGTTTCCAATAAGCAAGGAATGTTGGGTTTGAACTTTTTGTTCAGGAATATCGATAGTACCAGTTATGAAGGTAAAAAGCTGCTTTCTCTGTATTTAGAAGAGAGTAATGCCAAAGTCTATGGAAAAAAGGACCCATCGAAGTTTAAAAAGATAATTACCTCTCACCGAAAGACTGAATTTGACCAACGCTATATCAACAATCCGAATATCCAGGAGTTCCTGAACTATATGTTCCAGCAGGTCGATGTTTATGATGAAAGTATCTATATCCTGAACAAACAGTTCTTGAGTCCCATTGCCGACAACGGAAAGTTGTTTTATAAGTATTACATAACAGATACCATCTTCAATGATGAAGGGTATTTTATCCAATTGAAGTTTGAACCAAGAAATAAAACGGACCTTTTGTTCAATGGTATATTACAGGTCAGTATGGATGGGACCTATGCTGTTAAGAAAGCAAACCTCAAGATCAATGAGGAAACCAATCTAAACTGGGTAAAGGAGGGTGAAATTGCTTTTCATTATCAGAAGGATCAATCTGGTGTGATGCTAATGGACAGCACAAGGACTTTTCTGGCTTTTGGTATCCGTAAAGGTGAGACGATCTTTGCTGATCGGGTTAGTATCAACAACAATTATCATTTAGGAACGAAATTCCCGAATGATGTCTTTTCAGGTCCACCGACGGAAATCTTGCCTCAAGCAAATATTACCATTCCCAACAGGCCTATTGCATTGAATAATGCGGAACAGAATACCTACCGGAATATTGAAACCCTAAACCAGAAGAAAAGCTTTAAGACGATATTGGCCGTAGGTTATCTTTTGTCCCAAGGGTTTTATAACCTGGGGATGTTTGAAATCGGTCCATTGGAATATCTGTATAGTCAAAACAATATCGAAGGGAACCGATTCAGGATAGGGGGGAGAAGTACGCAAGCCCTGACGGACAAGGCCTATTTTGAAGGTTATGTGGCCTATGGACTGGATGATACCCGATTGAAATATTTTTTAAGATCCGCAGTTTCTTTAAATGGAAGTTCTGTGGTAACTTTTCCAGCCCATTATTTAGAAGGGTCGATCCAGAATGATATCATGGAGCCTGGTCAACAGATTGGTTTCTTAAAAGGCGATAGTTTCTTCAGGTCAATCCGGAAGAATAGGCCTACAAAATGGTTTGATACGAGGGCTTATCAACTGCAACATGTAATTGAGTTTGGCAACCACTTTAGTGTCACCACAGGCATAACTCATAGAAATCAAAATACGGTCGGCGACTTACGCTTAATTAATTCTGGAAATCCAGATTTATTGTTGACCCATATCCAAAGCAATGAGGCACATGTGGATTTGCGATGGGCACCATTTGAGAAATTCTATTATCGCAACTTAAATAGGAAGACCATTATTGAAAAACATCCGGTTTTCAATCTGACCTATACCCATAGTCTGGATGGTTTCTGGAATACGACCTATGCCTATGATAAACTGACTGCTGCTGCATCCAAGCGTTTCTTCTTGAATCAACTTGGTTTTGCAGATCTAAGGGTAGTCGGTGGTAAAATTTGGGGAACACTTCCATATACCATGTTGGAATTGCCGAATGTTAAACAGCGCGAGGACCGTCATGAAATTGATTTTGATATGATGAACCCGATGGAGTTTGTGGCTGATAAGTATGTAAAGGTTGGAGTCTATCATCAGTTGCAAGGTTTCCTGTTCAATAAGATTCCCTTGATCAAGAAGTTGAATTTGCGTGAGGTCTGGGGAGCCCAGATGTTCTATGGCAAGCTAAGTGACCAAAATAACCCGTATATTAGTAATAATGTGGTTGAATTCGACCATAATAAGGAAGGTGAGATATTGACGAATGTTCCAAACGGTCAACCCTATTGGGAAGGTACAGTGGGCATTGACAATATCTTAAATGTGTTGAAGGTTGAATATGTGAGAAGATTGACCTACAATGGCCTTCCAAATGTCAGGAATGAACGCGTAAGATTTTCCATCAATATTAATTTCTAATATGAGCTATCAAAATATTACCCTCGAAATCAAGAACAAGACAGCATTAATTACCATTAATCGCGAAAGCAAATTAAATGCTTTGAATCGAGATACGATTGCTGAATTAAAGGATGCAGTGAGTCAGGCTGAAGCTGATGAATCCGTTAGAGGGCTGATCTTAACTGGCGCTGGACAAAAGGCCTTTGTTGCTGGAGCGGATATTCAGGAGTTTCTGGGAAAAAGCAAAGAGGAAGCACAGGCTATGTCGCAATTTGGGCATGAGCTGATGAATAAAATAGCGAATCTGTCAAAGCCAGTTATTGCTGCAATCAATGGTTTTGCATTGGGTGGAGGATTGGAATTGGCATTATGCTGCCACATTCGGATCGCTGCGGCTTCTGCAAAAATGGGACTTCCCGAAGTTTCTTTGGGGTTGATTCCTGGTTATGGAGGTACCCAGCGCCTAACTGACCTAGTTGGAAAGGGAAAGGCTTTAGAAATGATCCTAACTGGTGATATGATAGATGCCCAAGATGCCTATCAATGGGGATTGGTTAATAAAGTTGTAGAACTATATGAGTTGGAAGAAACTGCTCAAAACATCTTGGATAAGATATATTCCCGCTCGAAATCAGCGGTCGCTGTTGCTATTCAAACTGTGAACAGTGCTTTGGATAAGCAGCAGGATGGCTATAAAGTTGAAATCGATAATTTTGGAATATGCTTCGGTTCCGAAGACTTTAAGGAAGGCGTGAATGCTTTTTTAGAGAAGAGAAAGCCGAATTTTTAAGAAATCCATTGCTCTAAGAAAATATTAAATAAGCCCGTCCAATTCTGGACGGGCTTATTATTGTTTAATACCCTGGGTTTTGAGTAAGATTTGGTTCTACTTTAAGGGAACTTT
The DNA here is from genome assembly GCF_024261425.1 of Sphingobacterium sp. LZ11T8. NCBI lineage: Bacteria > Pseudomonadati > Bacteroidota > Sphingobacteriia > Sphingobacteriales > Sphingobacteriaceae > Sphingobacterium > Sphingobacterium sp. LZ11T8. Next base: position 19,867 of record NZ_JANBZY010000005.1, read on the forward strand.
CATGGAAAGGCCATAAGTATTGATTATGTGCTCATTTTCTGGTAATCTGACAGCAATTTCTTACGGCATTGGGAACAATTTATCAAGGATTTCCTCATCTAAAAAAACTATAAATCAAATGGATTGGAAGAAACTATTTTAAGTCCTTGATGCTGATTAGATCCCCTTACAGATTGTGAAATAGAAGAATTACTGAAAAATTTTAAAGAAGTTTCTAAACCAAATCAATAATTTGTTGTTATCTTATTTTAAAATCAATTATGAGCAACAACGATGTTTTTTCGCAGAAGGAACGTAATGTGATCATCCTAATTATTGTCGTTGTATTAGGAGGAATTATATTATATGCTACTTCGGGAATATTTGGGGCATTTTTAGGGACCATGGTCATGTATACCCTATTTAGGAACCTAAATATCTTCCTGATCGAGAAATGGCATTGGCCTAAGCCGGTATCTTCCATTTTTATCATTATCCTTTCCATCTTTATCATCGTCTTACCTTTTGTAGGGATAGGAAAGATGCTTTTTGATAAAGCTATCGAACTGCAACAGAATCCACAGTGGGTGAAAAAGATCATGGATGCCATCAACCATTTTGTGGGAGATAAGCTCGGACAGCCTGATCTGATTGAAAAGCAACTGGAAGCAAGTTCAACCTATTTAGGAGGACTGCTGACTTCTGCCTTGAGTGGTGCGGCTAATGTATTCCTGGAGATCACGGTGATGTATTTCCTGCTGTATTTCCTGTTTGTCAATTATAAGGGCTTTGAGGGCGGATTGGTTCATTATCTTCCTTTTGATGATGAAAATGCGGTCACTTTTGGGGAGGAATTGAAAAACATTACCTACTCGAACATTATCGGGCAAACGATCATTGCCATCATACAGGGGGCATTTTTGGCAGTAGGATTTTGGATATTCGGAGCAAGGGATCCCTTATTTTGGGGCGTAATATGTGCCATCCTCTCTTTTATTCCACTTTTGGGACCTCCGTTGATATTTGTGCCTGCGGCAGTCATTTTATTGGCCGATGGACATAATTGGCAGGGGATAGGATTACTGGCTTGGGGATTCGGATTAGTGATCAATATCGATAATGTACTACGATTGGTGATCGCCAAGAAACTAGGGGATATCCATCCGATCATTACCGTTGTCGGTGTGATTATCGGGTTGCCTTTATTTGGATTGATCGGCTTGGTTTACGGACCATTGTTGTTGGCCTATTTCTTAATTGCCGTTAGGATCTATAAATCAAATAAAAGGCTCTCCTTGAAACAGGATTTATTGCAGGATGGTCAGACATAGTATTTAGTAGTAAGTAATTAGTATTTAGACCGGTGTCCTTCCTTAAATAGGGTTGAACTATTCAACGACGTAGCCTAACATATATTCATTAAATCTTTCATAGAATACATCAAAGGTTCTCGTCGAATCATCCTTGCTGAGGATCACTTTCATGACGCCTTGCTGTGTATAATGAAAGGGCTCTATGCTAATGTTATGGTAGAATGATACCCCTTTATTGCCTTGTAGCTTATAGACCGCTTCCTTGGCACACCAGCACGCATATAATTGATCGACCGCTTGTTCCTCTTCGATAAAAGCCAGTTCTTCAGGTTTCAGAAATTTGTTTTTTATCCTGACCACTTTTTCCTTTACAATTTCTAGGTCGATTCCACAGGCGCCAGCAGAACTCAACATGACCCCTGCATAGTCAAAGGAGTGGGTCAATGAAATTTCGTAAGGAAAGTCTGGTAAATAGGGTTTCCCATTGGCATCGGAAGGACAACTGATATAGTCAGGTGTCTGCAATAGATAGCGCAGGAGAACTCTGGTTGCCAGCCAGTGTAAGCTTCGTTTTCCCTTTGCCAGACTTCTAAGTTTTGCAAGTTCAGATTCATCAAGCTGCAGCATGGCAACCAATTCCTCTTCAGTTTCTTCAATTTTCCACAAGGCAATGCGACTGTGCGCATCCAATTCTTTGAGATATGCTAAAGCCATAATCAAATTTAGTGTTTAGTAACTAGTATTTAGCTTTAGATATGTTTTTTATTTATTTTTAATGTATTTTTGAATCCTGCTAATCAGCAGTAGTTTAGCTTCAGAATATGATATTATCAGATAAGAGAATTTTAGAAGAAATCGATAAGGGAATGATCGTAATTGAACCTTTCGACAGAAAATGTTTGGGAACAAATTCATACGATGTTCATTTAGGCAAATATTTAGCAAGGTACAAGGATGAGGTTCTAGATGCGAAGAAACATAATGAGATCGAACATTTTGAGATTCCAACTGAAGGCTATGTTCTCCAACCGGGAACCTTGTATTTAGGGGTGACCTTAGAATATACCGAAAGCCACGGGCATGTCCCTTTCTTGGAAGGGAAATCAAGCACAGGCCGTTTAGGGATTGATATCCACGCAACAGCAGGAAAAGGCGATGTAGGTTTTTGCAATACTTGGACTTTGGAGATTTCCGTGGCACAGCCAGTCCGAGTATATGCAGGAATGCCGATCGGGCAATTGATCTACTTCGTTGTGGAAGGTGATATCGAAACCATGTACAACAGTAAGGGAAATGCGAAATACAATAACAAAACCATTCGCCCTGTTGAGAGTATGATGTGGAAAAACGCTTTTTAAGCAATTATTATAGAAATACAAAAAGGGTTGGAATCATGATTCCAACCCTTTTTTATATTCTCAATTTCAAAGTCTTTATTAACCTCCAAATTCCATCAGGTACGATTTCAGGAATTCATCCAGATCTCCATCCAGCACGGCCTGTGTATTTGAGGTTTCCGTGTTGGTCCTTAAATCCTTGATCAATTTATAGGGATGCAGGACATAGTTACGGATTTGGGAACCCCATTCAATCTTTTTCTTAGATCCTTCAATGGCTGCGGTTGCTTCCTGGCGTTTTCTCATTTCAATTTCATACAATTGAGATTTCAATAAACGCATCGCATTTTCCTTGTTCTGCAATTGCGACCTTGACTCTTGGTTCTTGATAATGATCCCGGTAGGTTTATGGTGTAACCTCACTGCAGTCTCCACCTTATTCACGTTCTGACCGCCGGCACCTCCTGAACGGAAGGTATCCCAATCGATTTCAGAATCCTTCACTTCGATTTCGATATTGTCATCTACCAAGGGGTATACATATACCGATGCAAAAGAAGTATGTCTCTTGGCATTGGAGTCGAAAGGGGAGATTCTGACCAAACGATGTACGCCATTTTCACCTTTTAGGTATCCATAGGAAAAATTACCAGAAAACTGTAGGGTCACTGTCTTTATCCCGGCCACATCACCTTCTTGATAATCCTGCTCCGTTACCTTACAGCCATGTTTTTCGCCCCACATGATATACATCCGCATCAGCATGGCCGCCCAATCACAGGATTCAGTACCACCAGCACCGGCTGTGATTTGCAAAATAGCATCCAACTGGTCCTCTTCGGCACTAAGCATGTTCTTGAATTCCAATTCTTCGATTTCTGACAGCGCAATCTGATATTGATCTTCTAATTCCTTTTCAGAAGCGTCTCCGCTTTGAAAGAATTCATATAAAACACCGGTGTCTTCAACAGCAGCAAATACATGATCGAATTGATCGGTCCAGATTTTATGGTTTTTGATGGAATGTAAGACTTTTTCTGCGGCTTTGGGATCATCCCAAAAGTCGGGTTGCAGGGTGATTTGGGTTTCACGCTCTATCTCTTCCTTTTTGACATCAATGTCAAAGATGCCTCCTCAGGGAAGTAATTCTGTCCCTCAAGTCTTGAATTTGTTCTTTGGTCATAAGAACAAAGATAAAATAAAATTAAGGATAGAATAGGCTGTATTCCTTATATTTGAACAAAAGTAAAGATATATGTTACCAAAAATTGATTTCACAACAACCCAAGCCTTCAAATATTTAGCCGATCATTTTATAACCATCAACGAATCCAGCATCAAAGAACTTTTTGCTAATGATCCGGAGCGTTTCGATAAGTTTTCCATCTATTTGGGCGATATCCTATTGGATTATTCTAAAAACCGCATAAATGAGGAAACTATGGCATTGTTGATTCAATTGGCGCGCGAGTGCAAATTGAAAGATGCAATCGAAGCCATGTTCAACGGCGAGAAAATTAATGAAACAGAAAAACGTGCGGTATTGCATACGGCATTGAGAAATAGATCTGGCAAGCCTGTCTTTACTGAAGGAAAGGATGTAATGCCTGATATCCAAGCTGTCTTGGAAAGGATGAAAGACTTTTCAGGACGTGTTATTTCAGGAGACTGGAAAGGATTTACTGGAAAAGAGATCACGGATGTAGTGAACATCGGAATAGGTGGTTCTGATCTTGGTCCAGTGATGGTCACAGAGGGACTTAAAGCATATAAGACTAGATTGAACATGCATTTTGTTTCGAATGTAGATGCAACCCAAATTGCTGAAACCCTAAAAGAACTAGATCCTGAGACGACTTTATTCCTGATTGCATCAAAGACCTTTACTACCCAGGAGACCATGGCAAATGCAAATTCTGCCAAGGAATGGTTCTTGAAGGCAGGTGCAAAAGAGGCCGATGTTGCCAAGCACTTTGCAGCCTTGAGTACCAACGAGTCTGGCGTATCAGCATTTGGTATTGATACCAAGAATATGTTCGAATTCTGGGATTGGGTAGGCGGTAGATACTCTTTATGGTCCGCTATTGGACTATCGATCTGTTTAGCGATAGGTTTTGATAAGTTCGAGGAACTATTGACAGGAGCATACGAAGCGGATGAGCATTTCAGAAATGCCGAATTTGAAGAAAACATCCCAGTTATCATGGCTTTATTGGGCATATGGTACAATAACTTCTTCGAGGCGGAAAGCAGTGCCATTCTTCCATACGACCAATATTTACATCGTTTTGCAGCTTATTTCCAACAGGGAGATATGGAAAGCAATGGGAAATATATCGATCGCAACGGCAAGCGAGTTGATTATGAAACCGGACCTATCATTTGGGGAGAACCTGGAACCAATGGTCAGCATGCCTTTTATCAACTGATCCATCAAGGAACCAAATTGATCCCTTGTGATTTTATAGCACCAGCTATTTCACATAATCCATTGGCTAAGCATCATCAAATGTTGCTTTCCAACTTTTTTGCACAGACTGAAGCTTTGATGAATGGAAAATCAGAAGAAGAGGTTGTTGCTGAATTGAAAAAAGCAGGCAAATCAGAAGCTGAAATCAAGGAACTGACTCCTTTCAAAGTCTTTGAGGGCAATCGTCCGACCAATTCATTCTTGATTAAAGAAATTACACCTAAGACCTTAGGGGCACTGATCGCGCTTTATGAACATAAGATCTTTGTTCAAGGTATTATCTGGAATATCTTCAGTTTTGATCAATGGGGAGTGGAGCTAGGAAAACAATTGGCAAATAAAATCCTTCCAGAGTTAGAGGGAAATGCTGCAGTGGAATCTCATGATTCATCCACAAACGGATTGATCAATCAATACAAAAACTGGAGAGCATAGGTTTTACGGACGTAGGTCCTTACATGGATTGAATGTCTGATACCATATAAAAATTTGATAGCCTGAGTATAGCTCAGGCTATTTTTTTGCGGTCTGCATATGTTCAATTGAGATTGTCGCATTCTAAAAGTATATGAATGCCCCCCTTATACTGACTTATTAGGCTACATTTTCTTCCTTTTGACAAATTTTGCCGTACTTTGGGATTACCTAATTAATAACTAAATAATTACTATGAAATTCAAGGAACAAACCATTTGTCGTTTCAGGAAATTAGCCTTTTTAGTACTGTCCACTGGGATTGCTTATGCTCCAGTGCAAGCTCAACGCATGGGACCAACTACAGTAAAAGCAGTTGATCCCATTGTAGAACAGATTGTGAAAGAGGCAACCAATAATTCTGAACTGGAAACTTTAGCTTTTGAATTACTGGATGTTGTAGGGCCAAGATTGGTTGGTACTCCTCAAATGACCAATGCCAATGAATGGGCATTGAAAACTTTCCAACGCTGGGGAATCTCGGCAAAAAATCAACAATTTGGAGAGTGGCACGGCTGGGAACGAGGTATTTCCCATATTGACATGACCCATCCAAGACAGAAAACCTTAGCAGGTACTCAATTAGCTTGGAGTCCAACTACCAAAGGTAAAGCGATCGAAGCGGAGGTCATTGCATTACCCGATTTCAAAGATTCACTTTCATTCAGGTCTTGGTTACCACAGGTAAAAGGTAAATACGTCATGGTATCCATGCCCCAGCCAACAGGTAGGCCAGATGCCAACTGGAAAGAATATGCAACTCCTGAATCCTATGCCAAGATGCAAAGACAGAGAGATTCAATTGGTGCCATTTGGAACAAACGTATCAAAGCAACTGGATTAGCTCCTAACTCCATTCCATCTGTTCTAGAAGATGCAGGTGCCGTTGGTGTTCTGAGCAGCTATTGGTCTGGTGAGTTTGGTGCTAACAAGATTTTCGGTGCTAGGACCCACAAAGCTCCTTCATTGGATATCTCTTTGGAAGATTATGGAATGTTGTACCGTTTGGCTGAAAAAGGCTATGCGCCTAAAATCAAAGTAGAGACTTCTTCTAAACATTTAGGAAATGTTCCTTCATTCAATACCATCGCTGAAATTAAAGGTTCTGAGTTTCCAAATGAATATGTAATCTTATCTGCCCATTTAGACTCTTGGGAAGGTGGGTCAGGTGCAACCGATAATGGTACAGGGACTATTGCCATGATGGAAGTAGCTCGTGTATTGAAAAAAGTTCTCCCTAATCCTAAGCGTACGATTCTTATTGGATTGTGGGGCAGCGAAGAGCAAGGCTTAAATGGATCACGTTCATTTGTCTTGGATAACCCTGAGGTCATCGAAAAAACCCAAGCGGTATTCAATTTAGACAATGGTACAGGTCGTGTTGCCAACATCAATGGTTCAGGCTTTGTACATGCCTATGATTTTATGGGACGCTGGTTAGATGCCGTTCCTAGTGAAATTACAAAAGATATCAAGACACAATTCCCTGGCTCTCCAGGAGGCGGTGGTTCCGACCACTCATCCTTTGTAGCAGCAGGTGTACCGGGCTTTATGCTGAGCTCCCTATCATGGGGCTATTTCAGCAATACATGGCACACCAATCTGGATACCTACGATAAATTGGTATTTGATGACCTATTGTCCAATGTTATCCTTACTGCGGTGTTGACCTATAAAGCTACTGAAGAACCTCAATTGGTGAACAGAGAAAAAAGGGTATTGCCAGCGGATGCCAGTGGAAAACCAGCTTCATGGCCAGCAATTCGCCAACCTAGAAGGTCTGGTGTAGGGTATTAAGAGACATAAGACAATAGTCATAAGACATTAGACCTGTTTGAGTGTTTAGGTGGGTTTATATCTTATTTAAGCTAGGGTTTTACGCCGTTCACCCAGCTAAGATAGAACAAGATTATCATCCATCTAGAAAGCTGTCCAATATTGCTAGGGGCGAATCACATTCGCCCGCCGGATAAAGGTAATATGGGCGTTAATGGAATAGGTTACTGAATAGTTGGTTTAGCGCAGGCTATTCCATTTTTCAGTAACCTATTTTTTATTGGATAACTTGCATCCTCATTAACAGAGTATCGCATTTGTGCGACATGAAAAGAATGCCTTGTTGTCGGTGGTACCTTTCCATAAGATCACCTCCTTTTGATGGGATGAACTTTTAAAAGCATTTTAATGCCAATCCCATCGCACAGGTCAACGGCTTTCTTTCCATTTTTCCGCCAAGGAAATGAGCCGGAAGCTAAAGGACTTCCTCCGGAAGGATGATTTTTGTATTGAGAAACCTCCAACGGGGGTGAAATGTTTGTAGAAATTAGATGTTTGTAATGGCGAACCCACAGCGTGGGTGAAATGTTTTTCTATACCTTTCTGTGTCACCCTGAGGGCTTGCCGAAGGGTCTCGGAACTATCCATACTTAACTTGAAATAGTTTGTTCATCTTACGATTCACAATGACAACATTCCAATAAAAAAAACAAAAAATAGATTCTTCGCTTCGCTTCTGAATCCCTCTCTGGAAACTTCCAATTCTTTACGATAAGTGAAGAATCTGTACGGTTCTTTTCTCCACAATGCTGTCTTCGTCCATCGAAGATAGAGAACCTGTACGCCAATACAATCTGGGATATTTCTGATTTTGATTTTATGTTTCTCCGAGATGCTTCGGATGAACCTTAGCATGACAAGTCTGTTAGAACTGCGGTTCTACCCATTGATGCCCAGATTTATTTATTAGAAGAATATTCTTTTGCAGGAGATGTTGGGCCTGTTTCAATAGCATATATTCTTTTATTTTGTTTAGGGTCTTTAATTATTACTATTATCCGCCATACATCCCCAGCGGGGATGAATTATTTTAGCATGAATGGTATTAAACAATATAGGGTTAATGCAAAAACGATGTTCGATTAATCGAACATCGTTTTTGCGCGACTTACAGGCTAAGGTGCTATGTCTGCTAAAATAATGGAACCCCAAAAGGGGTTCTATACTTAAAAAAATATAAGAGCTAATTTATTTCATTGCCAACTTGCTGTCATCACCTTTCGATAAATTTTGTTCAAATTTTTTATTCGCAGCATAACACGAGAAACCTTTCTGTTCATAGTTAAAACAAGACCAAAGATTAGATATCTTATAAAAAAAGCAGCCGTGACATTCAATGTCCCGGCTGCTTTTTGATTTATTTTCTTAGACCAGAGTCTTATGTCTACCTACTTCTTAAGCCTAATATAATCGGTCAACACATTCGCGCTTTCATCAAGTACAAAATCGTAGTCCAATTTAGGCTGCGGCTGGCCTTCTTTCCAAAGAGGCTCGCCTAAGAAAGAAAGTTGCTTATTGATACGTTCGCGTTGTTTCAATCTGCTTTTTTCGCGTTCCGCTTTCAGTTTATCCTCATTTAGAGAAATTGCAGGCATGGTTTCATTTTTACTGAACTCTGCGATGTCTTCCAGTAAGAAAGAATAAGCAGGAGATTTTTGCATACGTTTCTTATGGATATCTTCTAATTGAGCACTGATATCAGTCAAAGAACCAATCTTCGAGAATTTGGTCGGTTTGATCTGATCCCAAGGCAATGCCGACGGTTCTGAACTTTCTCCAAATTTCTCTGCAGAATATTGCGTAGGGAATATGACGTCTGGATCAACACCTTTATGTTGCGTACTGCTACCGGTTACACGGTAGAATTTACCCATGGTAATATTAATCTGTCCAAATTCTGGAGCACCATTCGGGGTATCAGGATCTGCTTCACCTGAAGCTTTGATTAAAAGCTTGTTGGTTGCGCTGATAAAACGTGACATATCCACCGCATTTTGAACGGTTCCTTTTCCGTAACTAGTAGAACCAAGGATAATACCTCTACCGTAATCTTGGATGGCACCAGCGAAAATCTCAGATGCAGATGCAGAGAACCTGTTGATGATCACACCAAATGGTCCTTCCCATGCCAAACCTGTTTCCTGATCGCTATCTACCTGAACACGGTTTCTGGTGTCCCTTACCTGTACTACCGGACCTTGATCGATAAACAAGCCTGTCAATTCAATTGCTTCCTGCAGTGAACCACCACCATTGTTTCTTAAGTCCATCAATACAGCATCTACGCCATCTTGTTTTAAGCTGTCCAATAACAACCTAACATCTCTTGTGGTACTCTTATAGTCCTTATCTCCACGACGAACCGCTTCAAAGTCTATGTAGAATTTAGGAAGATTGATCACACCAATTTTGTATGTTTTACCATCTTCACCTTTAATGTTCCTGATTTCGCGCTTAGCAGACTCTTCTGCAAGGATGATTTTCTCACGGGTCAGTTTTACGATTTTTGGGGCCGCTGACAATTCTGCTCCAGCTGGAAGGATTTTCAAACGAACAACCGTTCCTTTTTTACCCTTTATCTTCGCAACCGCAGCATCCAGTCTCCAGCCAATGATATCTTCAAACTCGCCGTCATTGCCTTGTGCAACAGCTACGATTCGGTCATTGATATGAAGGGATTTGTCCTTGAATGCAGGTCCACCGGCAATAATCTGCTTGATGGTCACCATTTCATTCTCCATTTGCAGCTGTGCTCCAATTCCTTCTAATGTATTCGACATGCTTTCATTGAATGCTTGAGCGAACGAAGGATTGTAGTAAGTCGTATGGGGATCAACAGCATCTGTTAACGCCGTCATGATCATTTGGAAAGCATCATTCGAATTGGTTTTCTTGGCTTGAGAGATCAAGTTATTGTACCTGTTGCGTAGGGTTTCCTTGTTTTTTTCTTCATCTACCTTAGCAGAATCACCTGCAGTCAGTCTTAGGTTCAATAGATCATACTTAACACGTTTTCTCCACTGGTCTTTCAATTCCGCTTCTGAGGTAAACCAATCTTGTTTCTCGCGGAAGCTGGTGTAGGTTTCATCCTTAGTGAAGTCATGTTTCGCATCGATCTGCTCCAAGGCAAAGTTCATGCACTGTAAATATCTGTTTGTGTATTTATTGAAGATATAGAATGCACTGGAAAGGTCACCCTCTCTAAAATCTTGGCTGATGCTGTTCTTAAATTGTTGAAATTCGTCAATATCTGATTTCAACATGTAATTCTTCCCTTGATCGATACCTTCCAACAGGTTGTTGAAGACGATGTTAGAAAGGGAATCGCCCATAGGGACTTTTTTATAGCTGAAATTCTCCAATAAATTGGCTACTTCCTTAGCAATGATTTCATGTTGCGTAGTAGGCTTTAATTCTAAGCCTTCTTGGTCCAGGTTGATGCGTGGTTTTGCTCCACATGCCACAACCGATATTAACGCAAGACAGAAAATGAGATGTTTAAACATATATGTATAGTTCTTGAATTTGTTCATTAATTGTTCTATCAGGAAATTGCTCTTTTCAAATAGTAAGCGAGTATTTTATTAGCGCTAAATTTAGTTAAAAATTAAGTCAATGTTAGGATGACAACGTAAAATATTCATTTCAATTGTTGTTTCCCAGCCATTTTAAGGTTTATTAACTTTTACCGAGATTGCCCTTTGACGGGGGATTTTAGAACAGTTCGTTTCTTAATCTCCAATAACTCGAAAGTTCCTGTTCGGCATCTTCAAAGTTACCCATCATCAAATAGATATCTCCTAATTTATCCGCAATGGCCAGTTGTAAAACCTTGTTGTTTTCTACATCTGCCAATGTTTTTGCCTTTTCAAATTCCAATTGTGCGACTTTATAGTTTTGTTGGATGTACTTGGAAAAAGCTAACATATACTCAATCTCAGGCAATTCGTTGTCAATCTTTCTCAAGTTAGCAAGATCCTTGGCCTGGATTAAAAACCATTGAGCCTCGGTATGCTTATTTTGCAGCTGATAGATTTTTGCCAGATTAATCAAAGCATATACTTTGCCAAAATGGTTTTTTGTCCTGTTATACAAAGGGAAAGCACGTCTGATAATCGTGTTCTCCGCATCGAGATATTTCTTTTGATAGGCTTGTACCAATGCGATACGGACCAATGTGTTTGCCTGATCTACCTGTTCCTTTTTCTCCACGGCAGATTGCAGAAATGTTTCCTGCATGGCCGCTGCCTCTGAAAGATTTCCATTGAATAGATATGCATTTGCTAGATTATGTTCCAGGACAAATTTTTCTCCTGAGCCCGATGATCTTGCTGCATTTAGGCCTCTGGTCAATAGAGCGATCGCCTTATTGATATCGCCTTTTTTCAGGAGATCAAAGGCATACTCATTGGCCATCCCTGCAGCCAAAGGTAAGTTCCTGTTGTTTTCAAGTTTTGTGATCAGGTTATTCCAATCCTGCTCCGTTGCTGGGAATGGATTGAAGCTCTGTTTCAGATACGAAGCGTTTGAAGTAGGCTTGTAATCTTCAATGATGGACTGATACTCCAATTGACGCGAAATGGAATCAAAGAATCCTTTTTTCTCTTTATAAGAGTCAACCAATTCCTCTTCCTTTGTCCTTGGAGGAGGGAGTACATATACTTTAGGTCCGATTCCGGCAAATGAACTGTCATATTTTGTAACAAATCCAGACGGGTCTAAAGGTTTATTATTGGTTTGAGCCTTTAAGCTTACTGTTGATATAATTAAGCCGAAAGCTAAGATAACACGCACTTTATCAATCATTCGCAAATTCATTTTTTTCAAAAGTATTAAATAATTTGAAATATAAGATAAATGGTTAGTACCAGAAAGGTAGAATAATTACTAAAAAATGTTAAAATTTTCCGTTAACGGAACTCATTTCTGGGCAAGTGTTCAAATCATAGATGAAATGCCACATTCCTAATGCCAATTCATATTTACATTGGCTTTACTCTGAAAAATCAATAGCTTTGTGAATTATGGTTACTAGAGTACCTTTGGCAGAAAGGATGCGTCCCAAAAGTCTTGCTGAATATGTCGGGCAAAAGCATATTATAGGCGAGGGGGCTGTGTTGTGGAACGCCATTGAACAAAAGTCCATTCCTTCCATGATTTTCTGGGGACCTCCAGGAGTCGGCAAAACAACATTGGCATTATTGGTCGCTAAGTCTTTGGACAGGCCTTTTTATAGTCTCAGTGCTATACAGTCTGGCGTGAAAGACGTGCGTGAAGTAATTGACAAAGCAGAACAGATGCGTCAATTCAATCAAGAACAACCCATTCTCTTCATCGATGAAATCCATCGCTTTTCCAAATCACAGCAGGATTCACTGCTGGGAGCCGTGGAAAGAGGAACGGTTACCTTGATTGGAGCTACCACGGAAAACCCTTCTTTTGAGGTGATTTCCGCACTGTTATCTCGTTGTCAGGTCTATGTTTTGCAAGAGTTGACTAAGGAGGAGCTGATCCAGATCATTGAATTGGCATTGAACCAAGATGAATTCCTGAAGGATGAAAAGATCTCCATAAAGGAATATGATGCCATGTTGCAGCTTTCTGGTGGAGATGCCAGGAAACTTCTGAACATCTTAGAGCTTGTAAGCCAGGCTGCATCTCATGGGAAACAGGAAATAACGAATGAATTTGTTGCCAAACATGTTCAACAGAACAGGGTGCGATATGATAAATCTGGAGAACAGCATTACGATATCATTTCGGCATTCATAAAATCGATTCGTGGGAGTGACCCGAATGCTGCGGTCTATTGGTTGGCCCGGATGATCGAAGGGGGTGAGGACCCTAAATTTATTGCCCGAAGGCTTTTGATATTAGCCTCTGAGGATGTGGGAAATGCGAATCCGAACGCCTTGCTGCTGGCGAATAATTGTTTTCAGGCTGTTAACGTAATCGGATGGCCAGAATCAAGAATCATTTTGTCGCAAACAGTTATCTATTTGGCTTGTTCTGCAAAAAGTAATGCTTCATACGAAGCTATCAACAAAGCTCAGGCAATCGTGCGCAAATCAGGAGATCTATCGGTGCCGCTGCATCTGAGGAATGCGCCGACCAAGTTGATGAAAGAGCTGAATTACGGAACAGAGTATATGTATGCCCATGCTTATAGCGGAAATTTTGTCGATCAGGAATATATGCCAGAAGGCCTACATGAAGCAAAAATGTATGAGCCCGGTAAGAATCCTGCCGAAGAGAAACTAAGACTTTCACTTCGAGATAAATGGAAAGGAAAATATGGGTATTGAGTTTAATTTTTTTTACTTTTATATAAATGTCTAAAACATTTACAACTATAGACTTTGAGCTAGCCACGGCAAAATACAACAGTGTGTGTGCCGTTGGTATAGTAGACGTTGTTGACGGCGAGATCGTAAGTGAATTCTACAGTTTGGTACAACCACCACAGAACAAGTATATGTGGCAAACTTCAAGGGTTCATGGGATTAAACCAAAACATACGGCTGAGGCTCCGACCTTTATTGACCTGTTTCCAAGTATAAAAGAATTGTTGGTTTCCAAACATATGGTTGCACATGATGAATTGTTAGATCGTTCCGTATTGAAGGAAACGATGAATTTCTATAACCTTCCATTCGAGGAGCTTGGTCTAGACCCAGTTTGGGAATGTACCAGCAAGATCTATCGATCCTTAGGTTTTGAACGAACTAAATTAAGTATCTGTTGTGATTTAATGGGTGTGGAATTAAAGCATCATGATGCATTGTCTGATGCCAGAGCTACTGCCGAATTGTATCTTAAAGTAGACGATGCAATTGAAATGAAAAAATTAGGATAATAATGGGGAAAATAATAAATGTAATATTATCTGGTGGTGTAGGCTCAAGATTATGGCCTTTGTCCAGGAAATCTAAACCAAAGCAGTACCTGCCGATATTCGAAGGTAAGACTTTGTTTGAATGGACGCTAGCCAGAAATCAGGAAATTGCATCCAAGGTGATCTTGGTAGGGTCGGCATTGAACAAAACGATCGCGGAGCCTTACTTGAAAGATTATAACCATGATATCATTGCAGAAGCGGCTCCTCGGAATACAGCTGCAGCAATAGCCTTTGCTGCCTTCCACGCGGATCCGGACGATATATTGATCGTTACGCCTTCAGATCATTTGATCGAAGGGCTGAAAAACTATCGCGAAGCAATCAATCAGGGCATTATGTATGCCCAAGAAGGATTTATCGCAACTTTCGGAATTGTTCCAACCAGACCGGAGACCGGTTACGGATATATTGAGCATGAAGGCAATACCGTGCTTTCATTCCGGGAGAAACCCAATGAAGATACCGCAAAGGACTTTCTGAAAAAAGGGAACTTCCTTTGGAACTCAGGGATCTTCTGTTTCAAGGCAGGGGTTTATTTGGAAGAATTGATGCGCTTTGAACCCAAGCTGTACAATGCTGCAGAGGTAGCATTTGAATATGCAGAAGACTTGGTTCTTGACGAAGCACATTCGAAATTGATTCCTTCTAAAAGTATTGACTATGCAGTAATGGAACGAAGTGACCTGATCAAGGTCGTTCCGGCAAGGTTTGAGTGGTCCGATATGGGAGCATTCGATTCCTTATATGAGTATTTTAAAAGCAAAGGACATCCAGTGGACGAGAATGGCAATATTGTTGTAGGTACTAATAAACATACAGTTTTTGTAGGTTTAACTAATTGTATGTTAGTTAGTACTGAGGATGCGGTTCTAGTTTTGGATAGAAATAGAGCGCAGGATGTGAAGCAGGTTTATGAACAGTTAGAAAAAGACAATTCTGCGTTAATTTAAGATGTTTTGTAGCAAATAAGATTTATTGAACGTATACATTAAACCTTATGGAATAACAGGACATCTAATATAAAATTAGAAACCTAATTACCAAACAACTAATATTTTGAGAAGCTATGGGATTTTGGAGTAATTTATTTGGGGGAAGTAAAAATGACCAACCTGCGTACCTGGACCAATTGGCTTGGGTAGGCTGGGATATTCACAATCATATTCTACCTGGGATTGATGATGGAAGTCCAAGTGTTGAAGAGTCTATCACTTTGATCAATGGATTGAAAGCCTTAGGTATTCATAACAGTGTGTCTACACCGCACGTTATGGCAGGAGTACATAACAATACGCCTGAGACCATCAAAGGAGCGCACGGCAAATTAACCGAACATTTGCAGGCTAATGCTGTGGATTTTAAACTGAACTTTAGTGCTGAGTATATGATCGATGACCAAATCGATCAGTGGATTCAAGCGGATAAGTTATGTTTGATTGCTGATAAGTACATGTTAATTGAAATGTCTTACCTATCGGAGTCAAAAGCATTATTTAACGTTATTAAAGATATCCAAGATAGGGGTTATCAGCCCATTCTTGCCCATCCTGAACGATATAACTATTACCACAACAATTTCAAGATCTTTGAGGAAATCAAACAGGCAGGATGTTACCTGCAATTGAATTTACTTTCCATCAGTAAATACTACGGTGAAAATGTAAAAACTTGTGCTTTGACCCTGATCCGTGCCGGAATGTATGATTTTGTAGGCACCGATATGCACCATACGCGACACTTAGAAGCTTTGAAAGCTGTAGTTTCAAAATATGATACCAAAGAATTGTTGAAAGGAAATCCTATCAAGAATCATAAATTATTTGAATCAAAAAGTGAAAAAAAAACGGCGTAATCTATTTGGTGAAATAGCGCAGTTTATTTAATAATATTGGAAGCGGGCATCCTGAAGGTTGCCCGCTTCTGTTTTTAGCCATCCATTTTTATCACTTTACTTGCTGAAGAGAAATCTTAAAAATTGGAACTATCTTCTAGGTTTTGCTTTGACCTTATTCGAGACATATTCGAGAAATCCGAACTGGATAGAATTCTTCTCGAACATGCCTCGAATGAATCTCGAATAAGGTCAGAATAATTGCTAGTATGAAACAGGATCCAAAGGATTGGAGGATGGGTCAAGAACTGGGAATGAACCAGAATGTGGAGAAAGAGAGGATGGACCAAGAATATTTGGCATTTATTTACTAGAAAGGACTTACGCGTGGTTAATAAGAACTCGTATCCGTAAAACCTTCAGCTTATTAAAGAATGCACAGCAATATTTCGTTTAGAGAATAAGAAAGCCCAACTGTTTTGATTTCTTTGCCGGATTCTTTTAGCCAAACAACTACAAAAAATATTTAAAAGATGCCCTAAATGCTAAATGTTGCAGATGTTAAGGAACTTTGCACTTATTGAGTTCTAGTTACACAAAATTATGGCTAAATTATACTCAGTAACTAAGTCAAGTAATTAAGAATTTAATTGTTAACCATATATGAAAGATAAGAACAAAGAGGTAAAAGATCCTAAACACCATGATTATAATCCTGGTCCTCGCGTAGGCATAACATTTTCAACCTTTGATCTTTTGCATGCAGGCCATATCATGATGTTGGCTGAGGCAAAACGTCAATGTGATTATTTAATCTGTGGTTTACAGATGGACCCTACTTTAGACCGACCTGAAAAGAATGCGCCAACGCAGACCGTGGTGGAACGCTATATTCAATTGAGAGGTTGTGTTTCAGTGGATGAGATTGTTCCTTATTCAACCGAACAGGATTTAGAGGATATTTTAAGGTCCTTTAAATTGGATGTGAGGATCGTAGGTGATGAATATAAGGACAGAGACTTTACGGGAAGGAAATATTGTGAGGAGAAAGGGATTGAGCTTTATTTTAACAGTAGAGATCATAGGTTTTCGAGTAGCGGCCTGAGAAAGATCGTGGCGGATAAGGAAAACCAAAGGAATGGGCATAAGTAAGGGCTAAACGTTGAGCGATTTTATTGGAAGCTGATCGTGGTAAATGCCTAAGAAGATATTTAGCTTAAAAATTTTAAAGATAGAACTCCAGCGGAGCTCTGTTATTTAATAAAATAGGGAAAGCTTAGTATTAGCAAAAAAACGATGTTCGATCAATAGAACATCGTTTTTTCGCTACCCACATTTTTTCTTGATTTTTTAAAATTATCCAAGCTCCCTAGTCAGGTTTATCGTAATTCAAGATATTCTTTAGGGAAATTAGGATTTCTGGTCGGATGCACAGTCCTATAAAACATGTCATTGGTAATTTATAGCTGAACGATTGAGAAAATTGAATTGTATGAATAATCAAATTTATGTAGTTCGAATTTTTTGGTTAGGATGAAATTGAGGTTGGGATTAAATGCTGACCTTTAAAGTAAAAATAGAAAAAACTGGAATATCACCCCGAAAAAAGGATTGGTTAGCTTATTTTTCACAGTCTGATCAGGGTGTTTGAAAGTATAATAATTTAATTTTTGGTAAAAACCATTTTTAACTGATTAATAATTAGCATTTCAACTACAATTTAAATGAATTTGAAATTCACTATTATCAGTAACTGGTTTTATTTATTTAATTTGTAGCATGAATAAAACAATTCTTATCACTGGAGGCGCAGGTTTTATAGGTTCTCATGTAGTTAGGCACTTTGTGCTTAAATATCCTGAATATCAGATCGTGAATTTGGATGCATTAACCTATGCAGGAAATTTGGAGAATCTGGTGGATATTGAGGATCAGCCTAATTATACTTTTGTGAAAGCTGATATTCGTGATGAGAAGGCTTTGGAAGAGATATTTTCTTCATTTAGACCAGATTCAGTAATCCATTTAGCGGCAGAATCCCATGTGGACCGATCGATTACCGACCCGATGGCATTTGTAAATACGAATGTGATAGGTACAGTTAATCTTTTGAACGCTGCCAAAAACATCTGGAAGGACAGTTTTGAAGGGAAAAGATTCCATCATGTTTCAACAGATGAGGTTTTTGGGGCATTAGGAGATACTGGATTTTTTACTGAAGAAACCAGTTATGATCCCCATTCCCCTTATTCGGCTTCAAAAGCAGCATCGGATCATTTTGTAAGGGCATACCAAGATACTTATGGGATGCCGGTAGTGATTACAAACTGTTCAAACAATTATGGTCCAAACCATTTTCCCGAAAAATTAATTCCTCTCTGTATCTTAAACATTATCAATAACAGACCTTTACCAATTTATGGAGATGGTAAATATACCCGGGATTGGTTGTTTGTAATTGATCATGCACGAGCAATCGATACCGTATTCCATGAAGGTAAAAATGGGCAATCCTATAATGTGGGAGGTTTTAATGAATGGAAGAACATTGATTTAGTGAAGGAGCTTTGCAAGCAAATGGATGAGAAATTAGGGCGTGAACCGGGAACTTCGGAAAAGTTGATCCAATTTGTAAAGGATCGTCCTGGTCATGATTTGAGATATGCAATTGATGCAAATAAGATTAAGAATGAATTGGGTTGGGAGCCTAGTGTAACTTTTGAACAAGGATTATCAAAAACAATCGACTGGTTTTTAGATAATCAATCTTGGTTAGAAAAGGTCGCTTCAGGAGACTACCAGAATTATTATGATAAACATTACAGTGGTATTTAATCCTGTCTTGTTGAGAAAGTGAAATTATATTTATGAATGCCGTAGAAACTGGTCTTAAGGACTGCTATATTTTAGATCCTCGTGTTTTTGGTGACAACAGAGGGTATTTTTTTGAGAGTTACAATCAGGCTGTTTTTAAGGAACTGACTGGGTTGGATGTAAATTTTGTTCAGGATAACCAATCTTTTTCTTCAAAAGCTGTTTTGCGTGGTCTTCATGCACAGGCAGGGGAATTCGCCCAAGCAAAATTAGTCAGGGTCCTGCAGGGAGAGGTATTGGATGTTGCCGTTGACGCGAGACCAGATTCTGAAACCTTTGGGCAGCATTTCTCCGTTTTATTGTCAGCTGAAAACAAAAGGCAGCTATTTGTACCTAGAGGGTTTTTGCACGGATTTATAGTGCTGTCAGAAACCGCAGAGTTCTTTTATAAATGCGATAATTTATACAATAAGGCTGCTGAATGGGGCGTGTCGTATAAAGATGAACAATTGAATATTGATTGGAAGCTACCTGTGGATGAGCTTATTGTTTCAGAAAAAGATCAAGTGCTACCTTCCTTTAAGGATGCGGTTGCTCAATTGTTTTTAAAATAGGAGTTCAATGAAAGCCAGCAAAATATTGGTCACGGGAAGTTCAGGACAGTTAGGTTCAGAGCTTAAGGATATTTGGCCTTCTAATGAATCGGTTGAAATGATTTTCTTAGATCGCCAAGGACTGGATTTAGCTCAACCTGAATTGGTCCAATCTATTTTGGAGACCTACCGGCCAGATACAATAATACATTCCGCGGCGTTTACTGCAGTTGATTTAGCTGAGACCGAGGTTGATTTGGCTAATAAGGTCAATCATCTTTCGACCTTAGAAATTGCAAGATATGCAGAGAGCAATGGTTGTAAATTAATCTATATTTCCACGGATTATGTTTTTCAGGGAAATGTAGATCAAGCTTTGGATGAGAATTATCCTACAGATCCGATCAATGTATATGGAGATACCAAGCGCAAGGGAGAATTGGCCATTGAGCTTCATTGTCCCGATGCAATCATTATTCGAACTGCTTGGGTCTATTCAACCTTTGGGAAAAACTTTGTGAAAACGATGTTGAACCTGATGAATAGCAGGGATGAAATCAGTGTTGTTTCCGATCAGATTGGTACCCCAACTTATGCCCGAGACTTAGCAGAATTGATAAAACACATCGTTGAGTCTGGAAATTGGGTGCCTGGGATTTATCATTATTCGAATGAAGGGAGAATCAGTTGGTATGACTTTGCAGTCAAAATAAGAGATACTTGCGATCTTGATTGTAGGATCAATCCGATTCCAAGTTCTAGTTTTCCAACACCCGCTAAGCGACCACATTTTTCACTTTTAAATAAGGAAAAGGTCAGAAGGACCTTTGGAGTGGATGTCCCGAAATGGGAGAATAGCCTGGAAAAAATGTTAGGAAAACTTTCCGCTCAATAAAGAATATAACATTAAAAATTTAAAAATATGAAAGGAATAATTTTAGCTGGAGGTTCTGGGACAAGATTGCACCCGCTTACACAGGTTGTTTCGAAGCAATTGTTGCCAGTGTATGACAAGCCAATGATTTACTATCCATTATCCGTTTTGATGTTGGCAGGAATCAGAGAAGTTTTAATTATTTCAACCCCTCAGGATCTTCCGAATTTCGAAAGGTTATTTGGAGATGGCAATCAATTGGGGATTTCAATCAGTTATGCAGAACAGCCTTCGCCAGATGGACTTGCTCAAGCGTTTATCATTGGAGAGGAATTTATCGGCAGTGATGATGTTTGCTTAATCCTGGGAGACAACATTTTTTATGGAGCTGGTTTGCAACAGCAGCTTCAGGAAGCCAGAGCCAAGGTAGAGGAGCAAAATGCGGCAGTTGTATTCGGGTATTATGTAGATGATCCTGAGCGTTATGGTGTGGCTGCTTTTGATGAATCTGGTAGGGTTTACGATATCGAAGAAAAGCCGAAAGAGCCAAAATCGAATTACGCCATTGTAGGCCTTTATTTTTATCCTAACTCTGTCATCGAGATCGCTAAGAATGTGAAACCTTCGGATAGGGGTGAGCTTGAGATTACTACGGTAAACCAAGAATATTTGAACCAAGACATTTTACAACTTCAACTTTTAGGACGTGGATTTGCATGGCTTGACACTGGAACCCATGAATCACTTTCTGAAGCAACAGAATTTATTAAAACTATCGAAAAAAGGACTTCCTTAAAGGTTGCCTGTTTGGAAGAAATTGCCCTGTCTAAAGGCTATATAGAAAAGGAAACTCTATATAACCGTGTAAAAGACCTAAAGGGTGTGTATTTTGATTATTTAAAGAAAATAAGCAAGTAAGGGGTTCTATTTGAATTTTTTATTTTTCGCTGAATTACCACATTTCAATAAAGGATAAAATCCATTATCGATATGTGGTAATTTTCGTTAGGGGGAATATGAAAGCTTGTTATTTATCTTAAATTTTCCCGAGATTTAAGCTGATGATTTTCAAGCCAAGAACGTTAACCGTTTCCTCCTTATTTCTACTGCTTTTATTGAGTTTCTCAAGTGGCATTACTATGGCTCAATCGCAAAGAGCGAAGGATTTTGCCGAATTGGAGCGGGTATTGAAAATTGATGCCAATTTCAGGAAGGACACGCTTGCATTGATCAATCGGTTGGATTCAGTGAAGATGCTTGCCGAAGGAAAAAGAAGCATTCCTCTGAAATGGGCTTATTATATGTTGATGGCTGATGGTTTTTCGATAGCCTTTGACCGAGTAAATGATCGAAGCAATCATTTTTTTGAGAAGGCCAGTGAACTGATCGAGCCTACAAATGAGTATGAGCTCAAGCAAATGGGCTTAATTCGTCAAGGCTACTATTACTATGTTTACAGGAAGATTAGGGAGGCTTTTCCCTATTTCCTGCAAGCCAATGATCTAAAGGAAGAGGTCAATGTTAACAGAATACCTAGGTTGGCCTATCATTATGGATTTGTTGCCAATTTCTACAGTTATATAGGAGATCAAAAGAGAGCCGCAGAATACCTGAAACTAGCTTTGCCCCATACAGAACCCCTGAGCCGTAACCGGATCGATATGGTCAATGCCATTGGGGTTTATTATAAAAAGGATTCTTTAAATAGGGAAGCCAATGATTATTATAATCAGGCCTTGCATATAGCCAAACTGGCCAAGGACTCTGTCTGGATCGGAATTATCTCTGGTAACCTGGCCGATATTGAATGGGAAGCAGGTAGACGAGAGAAGGCTATTGAATTGGTAAAAAAGAATATTGAATATTCCATGAAGTTCAAGGAGCCATTGGATGCCATGAGGGCTAACCTTATCCTTGCTGAAATGTATTGCAAGCAAAAAGACTATAATAAGGCGGCAGAACATGTGGCAAAAGGACTGGACCTTATGGAGGACAAGCCTTATTTCCTGAGATTTAAGACGGATGCCAATAAGATCCTTGCTGAAATATCAAAAGGCAAGGGCGATTCACAAAGTGAACTGTATTACCTGAATCAATATTTACTTTTTAAGGACAGTCTGGATGAAAACTTGGGCTATGAGAATTTGCAGCGGGTTTCTTGGCAATGGGAAGCGGAAAAATATCAACAGTCCATTGAAAACTCAGAACTGAAGAGAAAACAGGTCAATCAAACCTATTTTTATGTGATTACCTTCTTTGCATTGCTCTTTGTGATCATCCTGCTCCTGGTAAACCGTTCAAAGAACAAGATTATGTTCAAGAACGCTGAGCTTGAACGAGAACAATTGGAATTATCCTATGAAAAGCAATTGGTGGATCGAGAATTGGTCATCCTGAACCATTCCCTGCAGGATTTTACTTCCACCATCAAACAAAATGACCTTACCATACAGCGCCTTCGAAACGAGGTTATACAAAACCTCGATCACTTTCCAGATAGACAGGAAATCTTCAATGACAGTTTAAATAAGATGCTGGAGAATCATGTGATGACGGAGGAACGCTGGTTGAAATTCAACCATATTTTTGATCGGGTCTATCCCGGATATCTGGCTAGTGAAAAGGAAGCCTATCCTAAACTTACGGAGTATGACTTCCGCTTAATTTCGTTGATGAAGCTTGGTTTGAACAATAGGAGCATGGCTGATTTACTTGGTATTACCTTGGAAGGGGTGAAGAAAGCCAAGCAGCGATTGAAAAAGAAAATGGAAGCGGAGTAGTTTATTATTAAATTGTTAATTCTTTCCTTAAATTATTATATTCTTGATATTACGGAAATCGTTGAGTACTTTTGTTGCTCACTTTCTATGATATGTTAGATTCGTTAATCACGTCAAAGACCCGATTAAAACTCCTGATCAAGTTTTTCGTAAGCTCGACCAATAAGGGATATTTGAGGGGCATTGCTGAAGAATTTAATGAATCAACCAACTCAATCCGAAAGGAGCTCAATCAGCTTTCTGATGCCGGATACCTGATCAAATCCCAGGAGAACAATAAAATCTATTATCGTGCGAATGTAGAGCATCCTCTTTTCCAGAGTTTGCAGAACTTGGTGCGTACGTTTCTGGGGATTGACCAAGCGATCGACCATGTCCTGGAAAGGACAGGTGATGTGGAGCAGGTAGCTTTGTTGGGGGACTATGCAAATGGAGTTGATTCGGGTGTTATTGAAATATTGATAACTGGAAA
The DNA here is from genome assembly GCF_024261425.1 of Sphingobacterium sp. LZ11T8. Classification (NCBI taxonomy): domain Bacteria; kingdom Pseudomonadati; phylum Bacteroidota; class Sphingobacteriia; order Sphingobacteriales; family Sphingobacteriaceae; genus Sphingobacterium; species Sphingobacterium sp. LZ11T8. The sequence goes on from NZ_JANBZY010000005.1 coordinate 43,538, forward strand.
GGATATTGATTCGGCATATTTATTGCAGGTTAGCGGCAAAACCGAGAAGCTGTTGGGCAAAAAGATCAAAATATATCTTGAAAAGCCAAAAGAAGTGAATCAGCAGATAATTTTATATCAGAAAGAAAATTGAAAACTGTAAATTGGTGTAGGCCAATTATTACTCGGTAATTCAACAATGGAAATCAAAAAGATTGCATGTATAGGAGCAGGATATGTTGGGGGTCCAACCATGTCGGTTATTGCTCAGAAAAATCCAAATGTACAAGTTACAGTCGTTGACTTAAATGCAGCGCGTATTGAGGCTTGGAATTCAGATAATTTAGAGGATCTTCCAGTTTATGAGCCTGGGTTGGATGCGGTAGTGGCTGAAGCCAGAGGCCGTAATCTGTTTTTCTCGACTGAAATTGAAAAAGCCATCTCTGAGGCTGATATGATCTTTATTTCCGTGAATACCCCTACAAAAACGTACGGGAAAGGAAAGGGACAAGCTGCCGATTTGAAATTTATAGAGCTATGTGCCAGACAGATAGCGGATGTGGCAACAACATCTAAAATCATTGTTGAAAAATCAACTATTCCTGTTAGAACTGCTGCTACCATCAAAAGTATATTGGACCATACTGGTAAAGGTGTTCAGTTCCATGTTTTGTCGAACCCTGAGTTTTTAGCTGAAGGAACGGCTATTCCAGATTTGCATAATCCGGATAGGATTTTGATCGGCGGAGAAGATCCGGAAGCTATCAATGCCTTGAAGTCTATATATGAAGCTTGGGTGCCTTCTGAAAGGATAATCAGTACCAATCTTTGGTCTTCTGAACTTTCCAAATTGGTAGCCAATGCCTTTTTAGCGCAACGAGTTTCATCGATCAATTCGATTTCGGAACTATGTGAGGTGACAGGAGCGAATGTGGACGAGGTTGCACATGCCATAGGACAAGATTCCAGGATTGGTTCAAAGTTTTTGAAGGCATCTGTAGGTTTTGGGGGATCTTGTTTCCAGAAAGACCTGTTAAACTTAGTTTATATCGCTCGTTCCTATAATTTGAACGAAGTCGCTGATTACTGGGAACAAGTGATCTTGATAAACGACCATCAAAAGACAAGATTTGCAGAAAAGATCATCCGATCGATGTATAATACGGTTAATGGCAAGAAAATTGCTTTCCTCGGATGGGCTTTCAAGAAAAACACTAATGATACAAGAGAATCAGCCGCCATATATGTTGCAGACCATCTATTGGATGAACAAGCCCAAATCGTAGTCTATGATCCTAAAGTGCAAGAAAATCAAATCTATAAGGATTTGGATTACTTGGCTACAAGGTCAAATGATGAAAACAAGGAGCTGTTGTCCGTTGTGGAAGATCCATATGAAGCTGCTAAAGATGCCCATGGTCTTGCTATTCTTACGGAATGGGACGAATTCAAGGATTTGGACTGGAAAAGAATCAAGGATTCAATGAAAAAACCTGCCTTTGTATTTGATGGCAGGAAGCTTTTGAACAGAAAGCAGATTGAAAGCCTGGGATTTGTGTACTATGCTATAGGTGAATAAGCAAAAAATCATTAACCATATATGAAAGAGAAGATTAAAGAGGTAAAAGAAGTTAAACATCAGGATTATAATCCTGGTCCTCGCGTAGGTATAACATTTTCAACATTTGATCTATTGCATGCCGGACATATCATGATGTTGGCAGAAGCAAAACGTCAATGTGATTATCTGATCTGTGGTTTGCAAATGGATCCAACATTGGACCGCCCTGAAAAGAATGCGCCTACTCAAACTGTTGTTGAGCGCTATATTCAATTAAGAGGTTGTGTTTCAGTGGATGAGATTGTTCCTTACTCAACCGAGCAGGATTTAGAGGATATATTGAGGTCCTTTAAACTGGATGTGAGGATTGTTGGGGATGAATATAAGGATAGAGACTTTACGGGAAGGAAATATTGTGAGGAGAAAGGGATTGAGCTTTATTTTAACAGTAGAGATCATAGATTTTCGAGTAGTGGCTTGAGGAAGATTGTTGCGGAGAAAGAAAATCAGAAGAACGGAAAAAGTAAATAATCTCGAAAAGGAATAACTCAGCGAGGAAAATGAAAAAAGAGGCAAATCTTGAAAACGCTCTTGATCGAGTAAAAATTGCAATAATAGGTCTTGGTTATGTAGGACTTCCTCTTGCTATTGAATTTGCCAAAAAGTATAAAGTTGTTGGGTTTGATATTGATAAGGGAAGAATAGAAGAGCTAAAAAAGGGGAAAGATAGGACCCAGGAGGTTAATGAGAGTGATTTATTAGGAATTTTAAACCAAGATTCTAATGATTTTGGGATAGGATTAGATTTTTCTTCATTAGTTGAAAATATTAATGAATGTAATACTTTTATAGTAACAGTACCTACCCCGATTGATTCTTTTAAGCTCCCTGACCTAAGTTTTCTAAGGAAAGCTTCTGAAATGGTAGGGTCAGTTTTGAAATCAGGTGATATTGTTATTTATGAATCCACCGTATATCCGGGCTGTACCGAAGAAGAATGTGTTCCAATATTAGAGAAAATCTCAGGATTGAAATTTAATCAGGATTTCTTTGTGGGTTATTCACCAGAGCGCATTAACCCGGGGGATAAAATCAGGACTTTACCTCAGATACAAAAAGTTACTTCAGGCTCTACCCCTGAAATAGCCAATCGTGTGGATGATCTGTATCGTTCCATCATCTTGGCTGGTACTCATAAAGCTCCATCGATCAAAATCGCTGAAGCCTCTAAAGCCATCGAAAATGCTCAACGTGATGTAAATATTTCATTTGTAAATGAATTGGCGCTGATATTCGATAGGCTTGGTATCGATACCAATGATGTGATAGAAGCTGCTGGAACGAAATGGAATTTCTTGAAATATAAACCAGGATTGGTAGGAGGACATTGTATTGGGGTCGATCCCTATTACTTGACCTACAAGGCTCAATCAGTTGGGTACCATCCGCAGGTTATTTTGTCAGGAAGAAGAGTTAATGATAATATGGGGTCCTTTATTGCAAATAAAGTAGTGAAGATGATGATCCAAAAGGATATTCCTGTAAAGAACTCCAAGGCTTTGATTTTAGGAATTACATTCAAGGAGAATTGCCCTGATATTAGGAATACGAGGGTTGTGGACATTTATGAGGAGTTGGTTTCGTATGGGGTGAAGGTAGATGTTTGTGATCCTTGGGCGGATAAAGAAGAGGTGAAGAGGGTTTATGGGATTGAGTGTTTGGAAGAAGTTAGTTATAGTAGGTACTCTGCTATAATTTTGGCAGTTGCGCATAATGAATTTCTAAATTTGAATTTTGGGAATATAATAGATGATAAAGGAATAATATTTGACAGTAAATCTTGTTTAAAACGAGATATAGTTGATAGTAGATTGTAAAACAGCAAATATATATATGAAAAGGAATCTAATTGTGTTTGGAACACGTCCTGAAGCTATCAAAATGGCTCCCTTGGTAAAAGCATTTCAAAGTCAAACAGATTTTGATACTAGGGTATGTGTGACTGCACAACATCGTGAAATGTTAGATCAAGTACTTGAGTTCTTCGACATCAAACCTGACTATGATTTGAATCTAATGAAACCAAATCAGAATCTATATACGTTGACTGCAGATATTATTACAGAATTAAAACCTGTTTTGGAGGATTTCAAACCTGATTATGTTTATGTTCATGGTGATACCACAACCACTATGGCAAGTAGTATAGCAGCTTTTTATTCAGGAGCTCAAGTCTGTCATGTTGAGGCTGGACTAAGAACCCACAATAAAAGATCACCTTTTCCAGAAGAGATCAATAGACAGGTGGCTGGTCGTATATGTGATTTTCACTTTGCGCCAACTGAGGCTTCTAAGGAAAACCTTCTGCGAGAAAACATTCAAGAAAAAGACATTTTAGTTACCGGTAATACAGTAATAGATGCTCTTTTTGATAGTTCAGAAAGGGTGAAAGACCTAGATAACGCTGAAATTGAACAATTGAAAGGTATCGTTGATACCAGCAAAAAGTTAATTTTAGTGACTGGACATAGAAGGGAAAATCATGGACAGGGATTTATTAATATCTGTGAGGCTTTAAAGGAAATTGCATTAACAAATCCTGATGTTCAAATAATCTATCCAGTTCATTTAAATCCGAATGTTAAGAAGCCAGTTTATGAGATCCTATCTGGAGTTGATAATATTCAATTAATTGATCCTTTGGCATACCCAGCCTTTGTCTGGTTAATGAATCAATCTTATTTGATTATTACTGATTCTGGAGGTGTTCAAGAAGAGGCACCTAGTTTAGGTAAACCAGTTTTGGTAATGAGAGATACAACTGAACGACCGGAAGCCGTGGATGCAGGAACCGTTATCTTGGTAGGTACCGATAAAAATAAAATCGTTTCTGAAGCGCAGAGTTTGATCGAAGATACAACTAGGTATAAGGAAATGTCAGGACTTCACAATCCATATGGAGATGGAAAGGCCTGTGAAAGAATTGTTAAATTTATTTTAAATCAATAGAATTATAACTTTCAATCGAAATTCTAATTACTTTTGCTGCACAGAAAAACTAATTATTAATTTTTATTGAAAGTTAAAAAATGAAACCAAGAAAACAATTTTTACATTTTCTATTTCTAGTGATATTTTTTACAGCCACTAGTTGTAAAAAGGAGTTTAAAGTTGAGGAAATCCCGCCGGTTACAGGGTTTTGGGAATTAAATGGTAAAAGTAGTATTGATTTAAGTAAACAGTTTGATATTGTAATTTATGGAGGGACCCCTGCTGGAATAATGGGTGCTATTGAAGGAGTTAGAAGTGGAAAAAATGTGCTCCTTATTAATCACACAGAAGGGGCATTGGGGGGAATGTTAACTAATGGCCTTGGAAATACTGATGTTTTGCACCCAGAAATTTTAGGGGGATTGTCAAGAGAATTTTTCAAAAGAATAAAGGATTATTACTCAAATCAAAGTAATTGGTTTGTTAAAAATTCACCAAAATATGGATGGGATCCAAGTCTAGTTGATATAATGGTGAGATTTGAACCTCGAGCAGCCCAAACGGTTTTTAAAGATTTAATTATGACACATTCTCTCCCTATTCTACATAAAGAACGAATAAAGTTAAAAAATGGGGTTGGGAAAAGAAATGGAATTATCGAATGGATTGAAATGGAATCTGGTAAACGTGTGAAAGGCAAAGTTTTTATTGATGCATCATATGAAGGTGATCTAATGGCTGGTGCTAAAGTTTCATATATTGTAGGTCGGGAAGCTAATTCAGTTTATGGAGAAAGTTTTAATGGCATATATGTGGCGGATAATACCAATCGAAATCAAATTCCGGATGGCGTAAAAATTAACGTTTCCAATTTTTCTTCAATACCATTTGGTACTAGAGGAGGGGGAGACTCAAAGGTTCAAGCTTATTGTTATAGGATGTGTTTAACAGATGTAGCCGATAATATGGTGAAAATCGAAAAACCACACGATTATGATGAATCTAATTATGAGTTACTTTTTAAGTATTTAGAAAAACACAATGGTACAGATTTCTTTGATTTAAGCTTGATACCGAATAGAAAAACAGATTCAAATAATTCTGGCCCTGTGTCAACTGATTTTGTTGGCGCGAATTATCAATATCCTGAAGGTGATTATGTTTTAAGGGAAGAAATAAGACGAAAGCATAAAAGTTATCAATTAGGATTAATGTGGACTCTGCAAAATCACCCCGCTGTCCCTGGGAAAATTAAAAATCATTGTATAAGATGGGGATTGGCAAAGGATGAATTTAGTGAGAACAATAATTGGCCATTGCAATTATATATTAGGGAAGCGAGAAGGATGGTTGGTAGTTATATTATGACGGAACATAATTGTAATAATTCAGTAGATGCACCATATTCGATAGGCTTAGCTGATTATCCAATGGATTCTCACATAGTACAACGATTTACTAATGAATTTGGCCATATAAAAAATGAAGGTCAGATAATGGCTAGAGTCCCAAATCCATACAAAATAGATTTTCGATCTTTAATCCCTAAAGAAAATGAATGTAAAAATTTGATTGTTCCGGTTTGTCTTTCAGCTTCTCATATTGCATATGGTTCAATTCGAATGGAACCAATCTATATGACATTGGGACAGGTTTCTACTATTATTGCTATTAATTCAATATTAGAGAAAAAGCCAGTTCAAAAAATTGATTATATAAAACTTAAAGAATCAATGTTAAAAAGAGGCATGGTGTATTAAATTATTGAATGGAAGAATCTTCAAAAAAAATAGCTAAAAACGCTGCATTCTTATATATAAGGATGTTTTTTATAATGGGAATCACCTTATATACGTCCAGAGTAATTATTCAGGCTTTAGGAATTTCTGATTTTGGTATTTATAATATCGTTGGTGGAATTGTAGCTATGGTTGGATTTATTAATGGGGCTATGGCTGCAGGAACACAGAGATTTCTTTCATTCGATATAGGAAATGGAGATGAGGAGAAATTAAAGTTAACCTTCAATACTGCAATAATAATCCATTTATTTATTGGTGCAATAGTCTTATTAATTGGGGAAACAGTAGGTTTATGGTATATAAATAATATATTGGTTTTCCCTAAGGAAAGGATTCTTGCGGTAAATTTTGTTTATCAATTTTCACTTTTCACTTTATTTGTTAATATTACTCAAGTTCCATATAATGCTTTAATATTGGCCAAAGAAAGGATGAATATATTTGCATATTTTTCCATTATAGAAGTTATCTTAAAGTTAGTAATAGCATTTTCAATTTTGTTTATTGATTTTGACAAATTAATTATTTACTCATTATTTATTCTTATCGCCTCAATAATTGTACGGATTTCTTATCAAATTTATTCTGAAAGTAATTTTTTAGAATCAAAAATTAAAATAATCTACAATAAGAGTAAGTTTTTTGAAATTTTGACGTTTTCAGGATGGAATATTTTTGGAGCAATATCCTTAGTTGCGAAAAACCAAGGTGTAAATATGATTTTAAACTTATTTTTTGGCACCGTAGTTAATGCAGCATATGGATTAGTTATGCAGGTTAATTCTGCAGTTCTTCAATTTGTAAATAGTTTTCAGGCAGCAATTAATCCACAAATCATTCAAAGTTATGCCAATGATAATAAACAAAAATCTTTGAAACTAATATTTTGGGGTTCAAAATTATCCTTTTTTGTCATGCTTATTATCGTTGTGCCTCTTATGGTTCACACAAATTTGCTTCTTAGCATGTGGTTAGGTCCAAATATACCTCAATTTACGGTGACATTTTTAAAGTTGAGTATGATTTCTGTTTTGATTGATTGTATTTCAGGGCCATTAATGACAGGTGTCTTAGCAGTAGGATTGATGAGAAATTACCATATTATTATCGGCGGCTTTAATATGATTATTCCTGTTTTATCTTATTGGTTGTTATCTATAGGTTATTCTGCTGACATTGTGTTTTTATTAATGATTTCATTTAGTTTATTATCATTAATTTTTCGAGTATTCTTTATTAAAAGATATTACAATTTTGAGCTTAAAAAATTCTTATTTGAAGTTATTTTGCCAATTATTTCAGGGATAATTTTAGTGTTTCTTATATTATATATTTTAGCCTCTTTATTTGATGTGAATAATTTTTCATTATTTATTATATGGTATTTTCTATTCCTATTGCTATACTTCTTTGGATTGTTTTTTGTAGGACTAGAAAGGGAAATGCAAAATACCTTAATTTTTACAATGAAAAAATTTATAAAACGATAATTGAGAAGAAAATATGTTTAGTTTAATATATAATAAAATCCAAAAAGTTGTTTTAAACAGGAATCTAAAACATTTAAAATCTTTTGGTATCAATAATGACATTTCAATTGGATGTAGATTTTTATTTCCTGAAAATATTCAATTAGGAAGTAATATTTATATTGGCCCAAATGCAGAAGTTAATGGATTGGGTGGAATAATAATCAAAGATGGAGTTATTATTGGACCCAACTTAATAATACATTCTGCCAATCATAATTATAAAGATTCCAAGTATTTACCTTATGATGAATTATTTGAGTTTAGGAAAGTAATAATAAATGAAAATGTCTGGATTGGAGGAAATGTAATTGTTGTTCCTGGTGCTGAAATAGGAGAAGGGTGTATAGTTGGAGCTGGAACAGTGGTTTCTGGTAAAATACCGCCTTTATCAATAATTGTTGGGAATCCGTGTAAGATAATTAAACAAAGAGATTCTGAACACTATTTTAAACTTAAAAATAATAATCAGATTTATATGAAGTATAAGAAGGAAAATCTGATCATAAAATAAAACTTTTAATATGAAAATTGGAATAAAAGGAGCATATGGGGAAACAAACTTTGGTGATGATTTGTTAATGCGGGTTTTTGAGGATTATTTCATTAAAGAATTTCCAGAGGACGAATTGAACTTTGAAGGTGAGTTTCAACCATATGTTTCAGAATTGTTAAAAAAGGGAACTTATTTGAACCCGAATTTTGATGCTGATTTATTGGTTTATGGAGGGGGAACACAATTTTTTTCCTTTTCAGAACAAAAACCGATTACCTTAAAAAGTAGGTTTATCTCTCTCTTAAAAAATCCCAAAAGGTTAATTGAAAAGCTTAATGAAAAACCCATAAAGCATAATATTCCAAAAGCATTCCTAGGATTTGGAATTGGTCCTTTTTTCTCAGAAGATAGTTCTCAGCAACTCGCCAAGCAAAAGGTATCTGAAGCGAAATTCGTGGGAGTAAGAGATAATGTTTCTCTCTCTTATTGCAAGAAATGGGATGTTAAAGCGACTTTAGGTGCAGATGTTGTTTTTTCTTCCTACTTCAAAGTTCCTGAATATTCAAAAACGAATAGGCAGAAGAAAAAGATCGGGATAATAGTCAGGGATTGGAAATGGGAGTCTTCTGGTGCTAATTATATTAATAAGTTAAAAGAAATATATTATGAGAATTCCACAGATTTAGATCTTGAGTTCATTGTGTTTGCACCCTTAAAAGATAAGTATTGGATGGATGAGCTGAAAGATGAGAAAATCCAAATATGGAATCCTGAAAAACATAGCATTGATGAGTTTTTGGCTATACTTAATAATTATGACGGATTTATCAGTGCTCGATATCATGGAGCAATTATTGGAGTCTTATTAAACAAACCAGTAATATGTATCGAAATAGAACCTAAATTAAGAATTCTGACTGAACAAGTTAAAGAGCTGTTATTATGGGGAAAACCATTTAATAAAGAAAACTTATATGATCAATTGAATAAACTTGATTATTCAATTGATTATTCAGCTTCTATCAGCGTTCTTCGTTCACTTGCAGACGATATGTTAATTCAATTTAAGCATTTAATCAATGGAAAATAAAGAATTCAAGCCTAAGGTTCTGGTTTTAGCGCCTTTTCCTAACGAGCAAAATTCTAATGATGGCTTTATTCAACGGGTAAGCAAAATGGACCGATTCATGGAAAACTATGATCGTGTATATATACAAACTTCCTTAAAATCTTTTTTTAAAAAAAGCCGCATTCAATATGATGAATCAATCGTTGCGTATAAGATTAATTTGATTCTACATTGGCCAATTTTATTAAAATATGCATTGAATGTAAAATTAATTTATGCTCATACTATATTTAATTTATTATGGTTGAAATATTTTTTTAAATTCATTAAAGCACCAATCATTTTAGATGTTCATGGCACAGTCCCTGAAGAAATAAAAATGACCGGTAACATTAGTAGAGCCGAAAAATTTGACTCCATAGAAAAAGAATGTTTTAATAAAATTGATACAGCTATTTATGTTACTGATGCAATGGCTGTGCATTTTTCAAATAAATACCCTGGATTTAATTTTAATAATATTATTTACGGAATTATTCCAGATCATATTGACAATAAGAATAAACAGATACCTTTGAATGAATTATCTAATTTGAAAACTAAATTAGGAATTAAAGAAGATGATACTGTTGTTATTTATAGCGGGGGCTTACATATTTGGCAAAATATAGATGAAATGCTTACAAACATTAAAGCTAAAGTTAATGATGAAAATATTGTCTATATTTTTTTAGTTAGTGATCGTGATGCGATGAATAAGAAAATTCAATCAATGGATTTAAAAGATAAGCGAATTATCCTTGATTCTGTGCATTCATCTGAATTAAAATATTATTATTCAATTAGCCATTATGGCTTTGTATTGAGAGATGATATAGTTGTAAATAGAGTAGCAAATCCAACCAAACTTATCGAATATTTGTTTTTTGGCCTAACTCCAATTGTAAAGTTGGTTGAAATTGGGGATTTCAATAGTTATGGCTACCAATATATTACTTCGGAAGACTTTATTAATAACAAGCTTTCAAACAATAAATCCCCACATAATGAAGAAGTTGTGGAGAAAATTTTTTCTTCATATGATGATCATGAAGTTTCAAAATTATTTGAAAAAATCAAGAGATGAAGGTAGTTGCGTTTTATGGTGGTAATATTACTAATCTTGCAGGTACGGAACGAGCTATGTTCTCAGTGGCCAATGGATTAGCGGAAACGGGTAATTATAAAGTTATTATCATTTCAACGATTGGCATTCGAGAAGATGTTAAATATAATCTTCATCCGTCAATTGATGTAGTTTGTCTAAATATCAACAATTATAAAAAACAATTTCTAAAACTGGGGCAAAGATTGATAAATGTTGTAAAATTCAATAAAATTCAATATTTGATTTCGGTTGAAGCCATTTCCTTTTTATTTACCTTTTATCTTAAATTCATTTTTGGAAAAGACCTACAGTTGATTCTGTGGGAGCATTTTAACTTTACAGTCAATTTAGGGTTGCGGTCAAGGGATTATGCAAGAAAACTAGCCGCAAAATTTGCAGACGGTATTGTTGTCTTAACTCAAAGAGATAAAGAATTGTGGAGTAAAAACTTGAATATAAAAGGAGGAATTACCAGTATTAATAATCCTTCCCCTTTCGAAATAACACCTTCACCATATAATAAGGAGAGCAAATCAATAATAGCAATTGGAAGGTATACTTTTCAGAAAGGTTTCGATAAGTTAATTGAGATTTGGAATCAATTTGTAAAGGAATATCGTATTCCAAGTGGTTGGAAATTACAAATTATTGGTCAAGGAGAGGATCAGGAATTACTGGAAAGGTTAATCAAAAAATACGAATTAAAAAATGTGGAATTAGTTGGCCCAACTTCAAATATAGGATTGTATTATTCAGAGGCTAGTTTTTTAGTAATGACCTCTAGGTTTGAAGGGCTACCAATGACTCTAATCGAGGCCCAATCTTATGGATTGCCTATTATATCTTTTGATTGTTTAACAGGGCCTTCAGAGGTATTAAATAATAAAAATGGATTCTTAATTCCGATGGATGATAATGAAAACTTTTGCAAGTCGTTGAATATCATGATTTTAAATATGGACTTAAGGGGGCGAATGAGTGATGAGTCTAAAATCAGATCTCAAGACTTTGCTGTACAGCCAACAATTAAAAAATGGGAACATTTCTTAGAAAGTATATAAATGAATGTTTTTTTAAATAGAAATATTGGGACCATTTTTATGGCGATGTTAATAAGTGTTTTGTATGCATACTTGTTATCTTCTATGCCGCATTATCTTTTTAAGGATAGAGAAAACTATATAATAATTTATGGGACTGACTTTGATTATTATTTGAGCCAAATGACTGATGTGAAAATGCTCTTATTTAATGAACCTCTTTTTTTCTTGGTAAATAAGGCATTAAGTATCTTCAATGACCCAGAATTTTCTGTCAAAGCGATAGTCTTTTTTATTTGTTTTTCAGCTAGTTATTTTTGTTTGACAAATTTTAACAATTTGTTCTTTGGCATTTTATTCTTAATAATATTGTTTTTTAATACCCAGTTTTTTGCCTTACAGGTTATTGCGCTAAGGCAAGGTCTTGGACTTGCTTTAATATTTCTAGTTTTGCCAAGAATTCCAAAAATTAAATTTCAATTATTGTTTTTTATTGGTTTAGGGTTAATCCATAATTCATTTTATTTAATTTTTGCCTTCCTAGGAATTAATTATATTTTAGAATCCTATTTAAAAATCCAAAATTTTAGAAAGAGAATTATTCTCTTATTTGTTATTGGAATAATAATAAATGGTTCGATGTTATTAATAGCAAATATTTTAGGAAGTAAACAAGCTTATGACAGTTTTGATAATACATCATCGGGCTTAATGTTTGTTATTTGGGCAATTGTTTTCATTGTATTATACATTCAAAAACATTCTTGGAAAGGTAATACACAAAATTTAAATCCCTATATAATTTCTATTGTTGGTCTTATTTTGTATTTGACTTCTTACTTTTTATCTCCTGTTGCGGGTAGAATTATTGGTACTTTTATTCCATTTATCTATTTGAGTCTTTTCAAAAACATGAAGGAAAAGGAATTTATTCTATTAATATTATTGACTTGCATTAATACATATATCTTTTTCAATGGTGGAGCTGAAAGCTTTTTAAATGCAGATTTAAATGAATTTTGGAAACAACTTTTATAAAATTTAATGAAGGTTTTACATGTAATTAATAGCCTCGCAACAGGGGGGGCTGAAAAATTATTAATAGATACAATCCCCTTGCTGAATAATCATGAAGATATTAAGGCAGAGGTTATTTTATTAAATGGGTTTAATTATCCTTTTCACGAAAAACTAAAGGAGTCAAATGCCAAGATTCATTGCTTAAATTACCATAATTTATATAATCCTTTGGTTATTTTTGACTTAATAAAGATTATTAGAAACTTTGATATAATTCATGTTCATTTATTTCCGTCACAATATTGGGTTGTTTTTGCAAAACTGTTCTCTAGGTCAAAAGCGAAATTGGTGTTTACTGAGCATAGTACCTATAATAGAAGGATAAATAATCCAATTTTATCTAAAATTGATAAATTTATCTACAAACAATATTCCGCAATAATTTGTATCACGAATGAGGTTCGCAATATGTTGATACATAATTATAATATTCCCGAGAAAAAACTTTTTATAATTAATAATGGCATTAACATTGATGAATTATCTAAATCAATGGAATTAAATAAACAGTCATATGGGTTTAATAATTCTGATAAGTTATTAGGAATGGTTGCCGGTTTTCGAGATGAAAAAGATCATAATACAGTTATTGAGGCTTTGTATCATTTACCTGATTATTATAAGCTTTTATTAATTGGAGACGGTAAAAACAAACTTTTGATTGAGAATTTAGTGATTGAATTAGGTTTAACTGATCGTGTTAAATTTTTAGGAATAAGAACTGATGTTGGCTCAATTTTAAAGAGTTTAGATATTGCAATCTTAAGTTCAAGGCATGAGGGGTTTGGGATATCAGCAGTGGAATCAATGGCATTAGGTATTCCAACAATCGGAACGAATGTTCCTGGGTTATCAAATGTATTAAATAAAGGGGGGTTATTATTTGAATACAAAGACATTAATGGACTGGTTGATAAAATTTTATCATTAGAGGATAGAAATTTGTACAATAATGTAAGCTTAATGGGAATTGACAAATCAAAGCTTTATGATATTAATACTAAAGTTTTGGAATTAATAAAAATATATAAATCTCTGGTATAATGAATATCATGAAAATTACTATTTCAGTTGTTTTATTATTGATTACTTTTCAAAGTTGTATAGGGAAAACTTTGAATGTTAAAGATTTTGGTGCAGTAGGTAATGGAAAAGTGGACGATACACAGGCCATTTTAAATTGTTTTAAGCAAGTAAAATCTGATGGAATAAATGAAGTTGTATTTCCTGCTGGAAATTATTTAATATCAAAACCAATCGATGTTTTTCTTTCAAGTGGAAGTTTAATAATTACCGGAGAATCTAAATCTTTGACGAAGATAAAAAACATTAATCAAGGTTCCGTAATAACAATTAGAGGCTTTTACAGCTTGCCCTCTATGGGGGAATTTAAAATGTCTGATTTAACCTTGGCTGGTGAATTTCCGATTTATTCAAGCTCGAATAGATTTATCAATAAACCGAAATTCTATTATGGGGTAATGGTTTCTGATTTGAAATCAGTTACAATTACAAATATTAAGGTTGAAGGTATATATGGGGAGGGAATTTCAATTTTTACGACGAAGAGCGTTGGTTCAGAACTTTCTTCACGCTTTCAATCAGTTAATATAAGTAATAATGAAATTCTGAATTGTTGGGGTTATGATCCGAAGACTGATAGTTACGGCGATGGAATTTATATTGCTAATGCTTCAAAAGGAACAATAAAGGGGAATAAAGTTTTAAATGATTTTTCTAAAACTAAGCAATTTGGTAGAAGTGGTATTGTAGTGGAATATTATTGTTCAAATATTAGTTTATTAAATAATAGGATTTTTGGATATGATAGAGGGATACATTTTGAGGGAGATTTTGGTGGTCACTTAATTGAAGGTAACAATATCGGAGGAAGTGATTTAGGACTGGTTTTTTATAATGTAAATAAGAATGGGAATAAGCCAGTAGTTGTAAAAAATAATATTATTTCAAATAATGGATTAAAAAAAGGTTTGGCCCTAAAAAGGACAAGAGGTATTGATGATGGATCAGGTCGGTCATTAATGAATTTTTATGCCCCCAATGGACAAAGATCTGGAAGTATAATTGAAAACAATCAATTTATTGTCGATGGCAATTATGATTTTAATTCTAACTCTATCATGAATATTTATTCAAATGGTGTAAAATTCAATAATAATGTTTTTACCGTAAAAAATTCTACAAAACATATTGTAGTTAATTATAATTCATCTGTAAATGTTTCAAATGAAAATTATAATGGGGTTAAAACTATTAATTTAAAAAAATCAAATAGTAATTTGAATTTCAATAAAATAAATAAATTGAATTCTGCTTTAGTGAAATACAATTAGCGATGATTAAGATAATTCGAACATCTACAGTTCCTGAATCTTTATATTTACTATTAAAAGGTCAATTAAAATATCTTTCTTCCTATTTTGATGTTGTTGCAATATCTTCTGATGGTGAACTTTTAGCAAAAACCTCTTTACGTGAAGAGGTAAAAGTGGTTCCAGTTGAAATGTCAAGAGGTATTAATATTTTTAAGGATGTTATTTCGTTAATTCAATTATATTATAGATTTAGAAAAGAAAAACCAATTATAGTTCATTCCATTACACCCAAAGCGGGGTTGTTATCTATGTTAGCTGCTAAAATGGCAGGTGTCCCCATTCGTGTTCATACCTTTACTGGATTAGTTTTTCCTTCAAAAAAAGGGATATTAAAATTGATTTTGATTTATATGGATAAACTACTTTGTTGGGCCGCGACTAATGTCTATCCAGAAGGAAATGGTGTAAAAGAGGATTTAGTGAAATACTTAATAACATTAAAACCACTAAGGGTTTTAGGAAATGGGAATGTTAATGGTATAAATTTAGATTTTTTCAATCCCTCTTTGTTTTCAAATCTAGATAATGCTAATTTGAGAAAAAGTTTGTTGATAGATGACGATGATTTCGTGTTTGTCTTTGTTGGACGACTTGTTAGTGATAAAGGCGTGAATGAATTAGTTCAGGCATTTTCTGAATTGAATTTGTTTAAAACAAAACTGTTATTAGTTGGCAAGGAAGAAGAGAAACTAGACCCCCTTCATGCGGAAACAAAAATAGTCATTGATAATAATCCCAATATTATTAAGCTAGGTTTTCAAAATGATGTTAGACCATATTATGCAATTTCAAATGTATTGGTTTTCCCAAGTTATAGAGAAGGGTTTCCTAACGTAGTGATTCAAGCAGGTGCAATGGGTTTACCTAGTATTGTTACAGATATTAATGGAAATAATGAAATTATTAAACATCGCGAAAATGGGATAATAATTCCTGTAAAGGATAAAGGTGAAGTATTGAAAAGTATGAAATTAATTATGGAGGATAAAGTTCTATGTCAATATTTAACTTTAAATGCTAGAAAGTTAGTTTCAGAAAGATATGAGCAAAATTATGTTTGGGATTGTTTATTAAAAGAATATAAGGAATTATTAAAAATAAATGGTTTTAACAATGATTTATAAGAATTTTGGAAAACGGAGTTTGGATTTTACTCTTTCTCTTATTGGTTTTATTATTCTATTTCCAATATTTATTACAATTTTAATCTGCTTGTTTTTTGTAAATTCTGGCAAACCATTTTTTTTGCAATCTAGGCCTGGATTGAATGGTAAAATATTCAAAATCATCAAGTTTAAGACAATGACTGATCGCAAAGATGAAGAAGGGAATCTTCTACCTGATGCACTTCGCCTAACTTCTATAGGATCCTTCGTCAGGAAAACGTCAATAGATGAAATACCCCAATTAATTAATGTTATTAAAGGAGACATGTCCTTGATTGGTCCTCGACCATTATTAATTCAATATCTTGAGCTTTATGATGATTTTCAGAAACGTAGACATGAAGTACGTCCTGGTATTACTGGGTGGGCTCAAGTGAACGGAAGAAATGCATTATCTTGGAAACAGAAGTTTAATTTTGATGTGTGGTATATAGATAATTTATCATTTGCGCTAGATGTAAAAATTTTTTTTCTGACAATAAAGAAAGTTTTTGTTAGAGAAGGCATTTCTGCCGATGGACAAGCAACTGTCGAGATGTTTAAAGGAAATGACTATGAATAAAATTTCAATAATTGGTGCTAGTGGACATGCTAAAGTAATAATTGATATTATTGAGGAAAATGGGGGAGTTGTAGGTGAGGTTTATGATCAAGATGTTCTGAAAAAAGAAATTCTTGGAAAAAAAATAAGTCATAACCTTAATGTTCTTCCAAAGGAATCAGTAATTGCTATAGGGGATAATTTTATTAGAAAAAAAATAGCCTCCTCAAATTTCTTTGATTTACAAGCTCTGATTCATCCTAAAAGCTCTATATCAAAATATTCTGAAATTGGCACAGGGACAGTAGTTATGTCTGGAGTCTCTGTTAACGCTGGTACGAGTGTAGGAAATTTTTGTATTTTAAATACTAATTGCTCAATTGATCATGATTGTAAAATTTCAGATTTTGTACATATTTCTCCTAATGTTGCATTAGCTGGGAATGTTGAAATCGGAGAATGTACACATGTAGGAATTGGAGCTTCAATAATACAAGGAATTAAAATTGGGCGGAATTGTATAATTGGAGCAGGAGCCGTAATAATTAGAGATGTCCAAGATGGGATGACTATTATTGGTAATCCGGGAAGAGAAATAAGAAAAAATTAATGATATATTTTTTATAGTTAATAAGATTATGGTTGATAAAATATGGCTTTCTTCGCCTCATATGGGTGGAAATGAGTTAAAGTATATTCATCAAGCTTTTGATGAAAATTGGGTGGCGCCTTTAGGTCCAAACGTGAATGAATTTGAGAAAAGCTTAGAGCAATTTTTAGATGCTGATGTTCGTGTTGCTGCACTATCTGCTGGTACAGCTGCTCTTCATTTAGCATTAATCGAATGTGGAGTTGGTTATGGTGACGAAGTTATATGTCAATCTATGACTTTTTCGGCTTCAGCGAATCCAATCGCCTATCAAGGAGCCATACCTGTATTTGTGGATTCTGAACCAGACACTTGGAATATTTGTCCAAAGGCACTTGAGGAAGCGATTGTTGATCGAATCTCTAAAGGTAAGAAACCTAAGGCTATTGTAGCTGTACATTTATATGGGATGCCATTTAAAGTTGATGAAGTTATGGCAGTTGCCAACAAATATGATATTCCTGTTATAGAAGATGCTGCTGAAGCTTTAGGCTCAACATATAAAGGTAAAGCTTGTGGTTCATTTGGTCGTTTTGGTGTGTTGAGTTTTAATGGAAATAAGATTATTACCACATCGGGAGGAGGGGCATTAGTTTGTCATTCTGATGAAGATAAAAATAAAGCAGTATTTTTAGCAACGCAGGCAAGGGATAATGCGCCACATTATCAGCATTCGCACATTGGATATAACTATAGGATGTCAAATATCTGTGCAGGTATTGGCCGAGGACAAATGGAAGTTTTGCGAAAAAGGATTGATGCAAGAAGGGCGATGTCAGCATTCTATGTAGAAATATTTAATAATATTGATGGCGTTGAGGTTTTTGTAGAAACCAATTCAGATTATTTTTCAAATCATTGGTTGTCGGCTATTTTAATTGATGCAGGTGTTGCTGGGATTACAAGAGAAGATTTGAGGTTAGGTCTGTTAGAATTTAATGTAGAATCTCGCCCTTTGTGGAAACCTATGCACTTACAACCTGTTTTTTCAAAATCGCCTTATTATGGAGGAAAAGTAAGTGAAAAATTGTTTAATAATGGGCTATGTTTACCATCAGGTTCAAATTTACAGGACTCTGAACGTGAATATATTAAAGAAAATATTTTACGAATTTTTAAAAAGTAAAATACACTAGCAATTGTAGGTTTTATAGTATATAAAAATAATTTAATGTTATTGAATGTAAAATCCTACATTTGTGGTTTGAAAGTTGATTGTGGTTCAATTTTTGCCTATTTATAGAAATTTTAAAAATATGAGAATACTTTTAAGTTTAGTGATTATGCTTAGCTTGCTCAGCTCCTGTGCATCTAAAAAAGATTTGATTTATTTTCAATCAGATTCTACTGCATTAAATACTTCTTATGAATTAAATGCACCTAAATTACAGCCAGGGGATATTTTGGCAATTTCTATAACTTCAGATGATGTGAGGGCAACTATTCCTTTTAATCAAGTTTCACCATATAATAACTCAGGAACAACTCAAGATACTAATCCATTTACTCCAACTTATGCAGTTGATGTGAATGGTGAAATTGATTTTCCTAAATTAGGTAAAATTAAACTTGCTGGAAGGACTAGGACAGAAGCAATAGAATATATAAGGAAAGAAGTTGAGCGATTTATCATTAATCCTGGTGTAAGTGTTGATATAAGAAATTTCAAAGTTACAGTGTTAGGTGAAGTGAAATCTCCAGGTTCCTATCCTATAAAAAATGATCGGATTACAATTCTAGAAGCATTAGGAATGGCTGGTGATTTAACAATCAATGGGGTTAGAAAGAATGTTTTAGTAATAAGAGAACAGAATGGTCAAAAATCAGAATACAGGGTTGATTTAACAAAAAGAGAGGCTCTAAATTCACCAGTTTATTATTTGGCGCAAAATGATGTTGTGTATGTTGAACCTAACGGTGCGAAAATTCAATCTTCAAAATATACTCAAAACACCTCAATTTTTGTGTCAATAGCAAGTTTAATTATTACAATTGTTGCAGTTGTAGTTCGTTAATTTAACAAATATTCATACATGAGTAATTTGCAAAATCCACGTTCCCAAACCACAAAGGAACAAGAAATTAATCTTAAACAATTATTTGAGCAATATGCTTATTATTGGAAGTGGTTTCTTGTTTCAATTTTAGTGTTTTTAATAGGAGCTTTTGTATATTTTAGGTATGCTGATAAGATTTATAATATTACTGCAAAAATACTTCTTCAAGACGAGAATAAAGCTTCTGGTGAATTATCTGGATTAACTGAACTTACTAATTTTGCTAGTGGGAGTCCAGCTTCTGCATTTGTTTTAGATCAGATTGATGTAATGAAATCTAGAAGAATTTTCAGAAAGGTTGTTGAGAATGATAGATTGAATGTTACCTATTTTGCAAAAGGCAATGTAAAAACCTCTGAACTTTTAGAGTCCGAATCACCGCTTAGATTAGTGATATTAGAATCAAAGAACCCAAGATTGGATTCTAATGAATATTCTATGACTGTTCAAAGAAAAGGTGATAAAATTTTTATCGAAGATGAGCATTTTGGCACGAGAGAATATTCAGTCGGGCAAAAAGTTAATAGTCCAATTGGACCAATTATGCTTTTACCTCAAGGGAAAAAGTCAATTTCTTCTGAGATTGTTATTTCATATATTCCCGTAGATCAATTTGTGGATGGCTTATTAAAAGCAATAGCGATTACTCCTAATAAGGAAAAGCAATCTTATGTTGTCAATTTTTCAATTAATTCTGGAAATATCTCAAAAGGAGAAAAGTTGATTAACTCCTTGATAGATCAATATAATAAGGATGTTACAGATGATAAAACAAAAGTTAGTAAGGCGACTACACAATTTATCGATACAAGATTAGATTTAATTTCAAAAAATTTAGCAAGTGCAGATTCGAAAGTCGCAGATTATAAGGACAGAAATAATTTAATCGATATGAGTTCGGAGGTGCAGTTGTATATGCAAAATGCATCTGAAAACGATCGGAAACTTGTTGAATACCAAACGCAACTTCGTCTAGCGGAAATGATGGGGTCAGCTGTAAACTCAAATACGGGCAATTTATTGCCGTCAAATATTGGATTAGAGGATCAATCTATCCAAGCCACTGTTAAGAGTTATAATGATTTAGTTTTGGAAAGGGATGAATTACTAAAGTCAGCGACACCTAATAACCCAGTTGTTCAAAATTTGAATAAAAATATTGAAGATCTTAATAACAATTTAAGAGTTTCAGTAAGAAATTATCAGCAAGGGCTCCAGAGTAATGTTAACTCTCTGCAATCTCAAAAAAATAAATTTGAAGGCAAATTAAATCAATTGCCAAATCAAGAAAGAGGTTTTAAAGATATTTCAAGAGAACAACAAATTGTTGAATCTTTGTATTTGTTTCTATTGCAAAAAAGGGAAGAGACTGAGATTCAGGCAGCTGCAACTCCGGCAATTCTTAAAGTTATTGATGAAGCATATGGATCAAAGATTCCAGTTTCCCCAAAAAAAGTATTGGTTTTGCTTGGGGCGTTAATTGCTGGTTTTTTAATCCCTTTTGGAATTCTTTATCTTAAATTCTTAATGGACAATAAAGTTCATTCACGCAAGGACATAGAAGAGAAATTCAATGCTCCAATTTTAGGT
Organism: Sphingobacterium sp. LZ11T8; assembly: GCF_024261425.1. Classification (NCBI taxonomy): domain Bacteria; kingdom Pseudomonadati; phylum Bacteroidota; class Sphingobacteriia; order Sphingobacteriales; family Sphingobacteriaceae; genus Sphingobacterium; species Sphingobacterium sp. LZ11T8. The sequence goes on from NZ_JANBZY010000005.1 coordinate 64,631, forward strand.
GAAATTCCAAGTTCTGATGATCCAGTGGTTAAAGATAATGACCGTTCATCGTTAGCAGAGGCATTCCGTATTTTAAGGACCAATATTTCCTTTATGCTTGGTGCTAAAAAAGATTCTGCAGTGATCTTTGTTACCTCTACAACATCTGGAGAAGGTAAATCTTTCGTCTCAACGAATCTATCTAGGATCTTGGCGATGTCTGGTAAAAGGGTTTTATTAATTGGTGCAGATATTCGATCGCCTAAAGTACTTGATTATTTGGGCTTGGCTCATTTGCAACATACAAATATTGGTATTACTCAATATTTAATTAATCCTGATATGCCAGTTGAAAATATCATTATCCGTAAGCCAGCGCCTTATGACTTTGATATTATTTATTCAGGTTATATTGCTCCAAATCCAGCTGAGCTATTAATGAATGGCCATATCAAGGAGGTAATTGACTATGGACGTGAGCATTATGATTATGTTATTGTGGATACAGCTCCAGTAAGTTTAGTAACAGATACCCTATTGATTTCTGAGTTCGCTGACTTGACCATGTATGTAACTCGAGCGAATTACTTAGACAAGCGCTTGTTGAATGTTCCTAAAGAACTATACGAACAAGGAAAGCTTCGCAATATGGCAGTTGTATTGAATGACGTTGATTTTGCTAGAGGATATGGCTATGGCTATGGTTATGGCTACGGTTATGGCTATGTGGATGCCAGCTCGGTTTCACTGCGCGCAAAAATGAAAAAGCAATTCAAAAAACTGTTTAAGAAAAAATAAAGCAATATTTATAAGGAGCATTTTAAAATGCTCCTTTTTTATTTTATAGTATTTTCTAACCTATTTAGTTCCCAATACCCAAACCTTTGAATGCATTAATTTAGTTTTATCAATTGATATTCATTTCATTAATTCTTACTTTTGAGGTATAAATTATAAACTCAAGCAAAAAAGAATAACTGTAATTTACCAATACCAACCTTTTTCGAAACAGTCGGTAATTTATAGTAACATTATGGCACCAACTTTGTTAATATTTGCTTGACGCACGAACCCGGACCTGTCCCTTTTTGGTTTGGATTTATATTTTAGAATATAATATTAATAGTTAATGGATATAGTTGGCCTGAGGAGATACTTCAAAAAAGACAGCCCAAGATGGGTTATCTTGCTTATAGATATGCTAATAGTGATTTTTTGCTATTACCTGTCGAATTTTGTGATCAATAGCTTTAAAGGGCGGTTTGCTGTAGAGATGATGGTTAAGAAATCCATTTTTGTGGCAGTAGTTTATTACATCTCATTCCTGTATTTTAAAACCTACAGAGGCATCGTTCGGCAGACTGGTTTCCGTGATGCTTGGGGTATTTTCAAGGCAGTTTTTGCAGCCTGGGCTATATTGATGGTAATATCCACCATTGTTCGCATGAACTTTGATCAAACGACTGTCATCAGCCAGTTCTTTAGGCCTTCCTATGCCGTACTATTTACCCATGCTTTCTTTACAACGGTTTGTTTGGTGGCTGCCAGGGTGTTTTACAGAACTATCTATGAAAACTTCTTTTTCGGAGGTCGTGAAGTTGAAAATGTTTTGATTTTTGGAGCGGGGAATATGGGAACCACTACCCTGAACCTTCTGAGAAATGATACCCGGAAAAAAGTTAAGGTCGTGGCTTTTGCTGATGATAATCCGAATAGGATTGGCAAGCTTATCAATGGCTATAAGATTATCAATATGGACCGGTTGACCAAGGAATTTGTTGAGAAGCTTAAAATTGATAGTATCATTATTGCACTTGATGACAATAATAAGGATCGCTTATCGAAGATTTCTTCTCAAATAGAGCCATTGCCAGTCAAGCTAAAGATTATGCCGACTTCCGCGAAGTTGATGAGCGGTAAAGTCGCGACCAGGCAGTTGAGAACCTTGAAGATTGACGATCTATTAGGTCGTGAGGCCATTAAACTAGAGAATCCTGTTATCCATGAAATGATGCGTGATAAGGTCATCTTAGTAACGGGAGGTGCTGGTTCGATTGGTTCTGAATTGGTTAGACAGATCAGTTTTACTGATTTTGATAAATTGATTGTGGTAGATCAGGCTGAGTCTGCATTGTACGACATTCAACAGGAGCTTAAGGCAAATTGCCTTAAGGATACCATTTTTATGGTGGGCAATGTACGGGATAGACAATTTATGGATTCTGTCTTCGAACATTACAGGCCGCATATTGTCTTTCATGCGGCAGCCTATAAACATGTTCCATTGATGGAGCAAAACCCATATGAGTCAATCTTAACGAATGTATGGGGTTCTAAGAACTTAGCAGACATGGCCGATAAGTATGGCGTCGAGAAGTTTGTCATGGTTTCAACCGACAAGGCTGTAAACCCTACGAATGTGATGGGAGCTACGAAAAGAGCGGCAGAAATCTATGTTTCTGCATTGAACAAAAACAGTAGGACCAACTTTATCGTCACCCGTTTCGGGAATGTGCTTGGTTCTAATGGTTCGGTTATTCCATTGTTTGAAAAACAACTGAAACGTGGCGGACCATTAACAGTTACCCATCAAGATATCACCCGTTATTTCATGACGATTCCTGAAGCCTGTCAATTGGTTCAAGAGGCAGCAGTAATGGGACAAGGTGGTGAGATTTACGTCTTTGATATGGGTAAGCCAGTGAAGATCATGGATCTTGCGATTCGTATGATACGCTTGAAGGGTTATAATTACCCCGATGATATTGGAATCGAAGTGACCGGATTAAGACCTGGTGAGAAGATTTATGAGGAGCTATTGGCTGATAATGAAAATACAACCAAGACTCACCATGAAAAAATCATGATCGCAAGGGTAAGGACCGAGGAATTGGATATGAATAAGAAAAGGATCGAACATCTTTGTTCTCAGGTAGCTGCCCAGGGAGCTAACCATAATCCAATGGTCCTTGTGGAATTGATCAAGGAAATTGTACCGGAATATATTTCTAAGAACTCGGTTTTCGAGCAGTTGGATAAACATGAGGTCCTGAAATAAGGAGCCTAATACATATTGCCAAGAGAGAAAGGACTAGAGTTTTTTCTCTCTTTTTATTTGAGTTTACCTCTGCCAACTCTTTATTCTTTTGTTAATTCTCTAAATCTAATATTATTATCTTTGTTAATCATGATCAAGAAGGAAACCATAGAGAAAGTCATCGATGCAGCTCGGATTGAGGAGGTGGTTGGTGATTTTGTCGATCTCAAAAAGAGAGGGACATCCCTAATCGGGAACTGTCCATTCCACAATGAGAAAACGCCTTCCTTCCATGTGTCGGTATCGAAAGGGATCTATAAGTGTTTCGGCTGTGGGGCAGGCGGAGATTCCCTCAAGTTTGTGATGGAGCATGAGAAGTATGCCTATCCCGAAGCCATTCGCTATTTGGCCAACAAATACAATATTCCAATCGAGGAAGTTGAGCGCAGTCCTGCTCAGCTTGCAGCACAAGATAAAAGAGAGAGTCTGTACGTCCTGAGCCAATGGGCTGGGAAATATTTCAAAACCCAACTTTGGGAAACGGACTTGGGCAAGAGCATTGGCCTGAGCTATTTTCGCGAACGCGGATATCGGGATGAGACCATTCAAAAGTTCGAACTAGGATACTCTCCTGAAGCCTGGACAAGTTTGGTGGATGCCGCATTAACAGAAGGATTTAGTAAGGAATACCTTGCAGAGGTAGGTCTAGCCGTTGAGCGGGATGATAAGTCTCTATACGATCGCTTCCGTGGGCGGGTAATTTTCCCTATCCACAACCTCACTGGGCGTGTCATTGGTTTTGGGGGAAGGACCCTAAAGACGGACAAGAACGTCCCTAAGTATGTAAACTCTCCGGAGTCCGAAATCTACCATAAATCCAATGTCCTTTACGGATTGCATTTAGCAAAGAAAGCGATCTCCGAGCAGGATGTGTGTTACTTGGTTGAAGGTTATGCAGACGTGCTTTCCTGTCATCAGGCAGGCGTAGAGAACGTCGTTTCCTCATCCGGAACCTCCCTGACAACAGGACAGATCAAGCTTATATCGAGGTACAGCAAAAATGTCGTTATTCTGTATGACGGTGATGAAGCAGGGATCAAGGCCTCATTGCGGGGAACAGATATGTTATTGGAAGAGGGCTTGAACGTCAAGGTCCTGCTATTTCCTGATGGGAATGACCCAGACTCCTACGTTCAGAAATATGGAGCATCCGCTTTCAAGGAGCATATCAATAAGCATCAGGAAGATTTTGTTTTCTATAAAACCAACATCTTATTACGAGACGCCAAGGAAGACCCCATCAAGCGAGCGGAAGTGATACGAGAGGTCGTAAACAGTATTGCCCTCATCCCTGATGAGATCAAGGTTTCTGTGTACCTCCGCCAATGTAGTGGTTTGTTGGATATCGAAGAGCGGGTTCTCCTTACCGAATTAAATAAGATCCGGATGGATAAGGCTAAGGCAAGGGATAGAAAGGCAGCAAGTGCCAGTCCTGAACCTAGTCCAGATTACCCAGCGGATGATTTTATTCCAGCAGAAATGCTGGCTGCGATGGCTGCAGAGGGAATAACTGTTCCTGAGCCTACGGTACAGCAGATAACTTCCGAAATCCTGATGGAAAGGGAACTTGTTCGCGTACTGTTAAACTATGGGCGTGAGTTGGTCGTTTGGGAAGGGGATGGCGATATTCCAGTTGCTCCGTATCTATTGGCAAGCATGGACGATGTCAGTTTTGAAGACAAGGCCAGCATCAAGATTATCGACGAGTTTAAAAAGCAGGCTGAAAACTTTGAAGTACCGGAAGCTAAATTCTTCTTCTCCCATGAAGATGAGGAAGTATCCAGGTTAGCGGTGGACAGCATTGCCACAAAATATGAAATCAGTCCCAACTGGAATGATGACAAGCGTAAGATCTTTGTGCCCGAGGAGAAAGATCAGTTGAAAGATCTGGTCAACCAATTGATCTATAGGGTGAAGAAGAATAAGATCGAACAGGAAATGCATAGAATCAGGGAAGAGCTTAAAAACTGTAAGGACCCTGATGATATGTTGCTCTTGATCGCCAAATATCAGAAGCTGAAAGAAGGCGAGAAGCTGTTGGGTGATTTTCTTGGAAATACAATCGTAAAATAACAAAAATGGACCGCAAGACCACTGGAACAAAAGGTGAAGAAATGGCGGTTTTATTTTTAAAAAAGATTGGTTTTCAAATTATTGAATTAAATTGGCGACATAAAAATCTAGAGGTAGATATTATCGCCCATGATAATGACGTTTTGGTATTTGTGGAAGTGAAAGTAAGGTCTTCTTCGGCGTTTGGAACCGAAAGGGATATGATCAATTCACAAAAACAAAATAGACTGAGTAGGGCCGCAGAAGCCTATATCATGCAAAAAGATCATCGTGGAGAAATCAGGTTCGATGTCATTACCTTTATAGACGGAAAATCAACATATATAAAAGACGCATTTTGGAATTATTAATATGAATAAGAAACTAAAGCTTAGCATTCAGGCACTAACTATCCTTTCCATTTCCTTGGTCATCGGTTGTAAAACCCAACAAAGCAAGGTTGAATTTATCAATCCAACCAATAACAGCAAGGTCCTGAAAGGGGAGAAGGTGCAAGTGAAGTTGAAATTTCCTGACGCAGCAGTAGACTCAGTGGTCTATTCGGTGGATGGTGATATTTTTGACCGTAAAACCGACACAACAGCGGTCGTGTTTGATACTGACGCCTATAGCTATGGAAATAAAAGATTGAGTGCAAAGGTGTATTCCCAAGGCAAAGAGGATATAGCATACAGCGAAGTCTTGGTCGTTCCGCCCGCTCCAAAGCAATACGCTTTTGAAGTAGTAAATACCTATCCGCACGATCAAGGAGCCTTTACCCAAGGGCTATTCTTCGAAAACGGAACTTTATATGAAACTACCGGTCAGTTAGGTGAATCTACCTTGCGGAAAGTGGAGTTAGCAACAGGCAAGGTCCTTCAGAAAGCAGACCTAGCGGCTGATGAATTTGGTGAAGGGATGACCGTAGTTGGAAATAACATGTACGTATTGACTTGGCAGAACAACAAGGGGCATGTATATGATAAAAATACATTCAAGCTATTGAAGTCCTTTGATTACCAGAACAGCAAAGAAGGCTGGGGCTTGACCAATGATGGCGAACAGTTCATCAAATCCGATGGATCCAACAATCTATATTTCTTAGATCAAGCAACATTAGCAGAAACAGGTTCCATTGCTGTTTTTGATGATAATGGTCCTGTAGAAAAGTTAAATGAATTGGAATTCATTGACGGCAAGATCTATGCAAACCTCTATTACGGCGATAAAGACGAAATGGTGATCATCGATCCTAAGACTGGAATCGTTGAGGGTAGGATCAACTTTGTTGGCTTATACAGCGATAACCGCGCTCCTTATGATAATGAGATGAACGGTATAGCCTATAAACCAGACAGCAAAACCTTATTGGTAACAGGAAAGCACTGGACTAAATTGTTCGAAGTCCGCTTAAAAGAGCGCTAGATCAATTTGTTCTCTGTCGTTATTTTAATCAACGACATCATATTTTTTGTTTTGAACTTGCTCATCATCCTTTTCCTATGGGTTTCGATGGTGAGCGGGGACAAAAACAACTCCTCCGCAATCTGAACTGAAGTCTTCCCTAATGCGATCAGTTTCAGAATTTCAGTCTCTCTTTTCGTAAGCTTGGGTAATAGGGGCAGATCTGAACTTATCGGATTGGCAATGATCTCCTGTACAGCAGAGCTGAATACCATCTGTTTGTTCACCGCTTGATCCAGGCATTTTTCCAATTCCACGATATCGATGTTCTTGAGCAGGTAACCTGAAGCACCATTTTGCATGAGCTGAAGGATGACACTACGCTCTGTATGGTTGCTCAAGCCCAAGATGATCACATTCGGAGCGATTCGCTTGATCTCCAAGCAGAGGTCTATACCGTTAATATCTGGAAGTGAAATATCTAGCAGGACAATATCTACGGGGTCGGTTTCAAGGTATTGCAAAAGTTCAGAACCCTTGGTAAATGTGGCGGTCACCTCATAAGATTTTATGCGGTCCAATAGGCTGACCAACCCTTGAAGGATTAGCGAATGATCATCGACAATAGCAATGCTATAGGCTGATTTGTACATGGTCTTTAGGAAAGTGGTTCAATATTAATCCTAAAGATAACCAAGTTTTTAGCAAAAAAATGGTCAATTTGAAATATCCCTGTTTACGGGTACAGCGATTTTTCTCCGCTATTAAGGTCTGATACTACCTTTTTGAATGAAAAAATCTGGCTTATCATTCAAAGACTCAAATTCTATCTTGTTTGATTCTTCTATACGATCGGGGAATAAAATACCGTAAAGATGGTCTACCTCATGCTGGAATATTACAGCTGTAAAACCTTCTATCAACTCCTCCTTCACTTGTCCTTTACGATCAATATGCTGTAATTTGATGGCATAGCTGCGCTTCACGTCCTGTCTTAGATCAGGAATGGATAGACAGCCCTCTGCACCTTGGCGGGTAAGCTTTGAACGCCAGATGATCTTAGGGTTCAGATAAAACTCAAAAGGTTCGTCCTTTTTATCCAAGCGCTGAACCCAAATGACATTTTTGTTGATGCCAACCTGTGGCCCTGCGATCCCAACTCCAGGATGTTCAGGGTCCTTGACCGTAAGTAACATCCTTGCCGCTATTTTATCCAATAAAGGGTCATCAAATTTAATGTCCTCAGATGGTTTCTTCAGGACCGCCAACTCCTTTTCATCTGTAATCTGGTAAACATGCATCAAGCTGTTTTCATCAGCGGTATTGATCAAAGATTTTTCAAAATCATTAAAGTTCTTTGCCGTACTCTTATTCACGTTTCTTTCGTTTTTAGGTCCATTGTACTTTTTCTCCCCAGCTTCGATGGCTGCATTCAAAATATTATCCTTTGGAGGCTGTGGGCATCGGTATCCATTGCTGTAGGCACAGTAAGGATTATACGCCCTATTGAAATCGATCTTGATCTTTCCATCCTTAATATCTGAAATGCTCAGATCCAGATAACGACCGCCCTCATAGGAGGTTTCTCCAGTCGTGTTATCCATGAATGGAACAAAAAGATGGTTTTTATAGGTAGCATTCTGGAATAGTGCCACCCTTTGGTAAGCCGTAAGCTTATATTTCTTCCCATTCAATTCAAAATTCAAAAATCCATACCTCTTGTACTCATTGGAGGTACCATCATATGTGGGCATCCTGAAGGTTGGTTCATTGAAAAGCTGTTCTACTTCTGCCGTAACGACATAATCTTGTTTTGCAGGGTAGAAGGTCACATATTCTACCTGATCTTTTCGCAAGGGACCAAATTCATCCTTTACCATTTCCTGGATCTGTTTGTCCCTATAGGACTGAATTTCCTGTTCCAAAGATTGGGCCATTAGAATTACCGGAGCAAAGAAGCTGATGAAGTAGATGAGTGCTTTCATTTTTTGAATTAATATCTATCAAATGTATAGATATTTTGCGATTATTGAATAGGGCTATTCTAAAGTTTAATTGTAAATTTGTGAAAATTGCAGAGACATGAGAATAATGGCGTTTGATTATGGGACCAAGAGAATTGGAATTGCTGTTTCCGACAGTATGCAGATTATTGCAAGCCCATTGACCACCATACACCCAGAGGAAATCTGGAAATTCCTGTCCGACTACCTTGCCAAGGAACAAGTGGAAACCTTTGTCATTGGCAAGCCCAAGCAATTAGACGGGACTGCCTCTGAATCTGATCAGCATGTGGTCGGTTTTAGTAGGAAGCTCTGCAAAACATATCCCAATATTCCGATTGTAGAGGTCGATGAAAGGTTCACCTCAAAAATTGCCTCCCAAGCTATTGCACAATCAGGGATGAAAAAAAGCAAAAGACAGGATAAACAATTGATTGATAAAGTTTCGGCAGTATTGATTCTGCAGACTTATATGGATAGCAAATCTTTTTAATATGGCATTGAAGGACATTCAGTTTTTTTCTGAAGACATCGATTTTACACTCAAGGAAAAACAAAAGGTTAGGGAATGGATTGGCGCAACGATTAAAGCCGAAGGTTTTAAGCGCGTAGGAGAGTTGAGCTTTGTGTTATGCTCTGATGCCTATCTTTTGGAAATCAACAAACAATACCTAGACCATGATACCTTCACTGATATCGTGACCTTTGATTCCTCCGAGGATGAAGACGTAATCGCTGGAGATATTTTTATTTCCGTGGAAAGGACCACCGAAAATGCCAAAAAATTCAATGTCTCCGAACGCGATGAACTTCATCGTGTTATCATCCATGGCGTACTTCACCTATGCGGTTATTACGACAAGAAGAAGGAAGATAAAACCCTGATGACAGAAAAAGAGGATCACTACCTTTCAATTAGAGGTTTTTGATAATTGACCATATTATTTAGAGGGTCAACAATATTGATAAACCGAAGATTCATTTAGTCCATTGATTTCCTTTCAGTAAGTGTTATTCAGAATAATATGCATATAATCAACTGGTGATAGCTGGGAATGATTTTTTTAATTAGATATTGATAATTCTTAAACTTTCATTTGGAACCTTTAGGTCTCTTCTTCTAGACACCCAAGGAACTGAAGCCACAAACACCTGTCAAAAAAAGATTAGATTTAATGATTTTCAGAGCTCCAAAATACGGAGTTTAGTTTTATTGGAATTATCGATATTTTCCTTCAATCCCTCTATAGCGGTCTTAAAGAATTCCTATTTACTTCATGGGAATGACAATGTTCGGTTTTCCACTTGATTCTGATCATAGCTGTCTTACCTATACGATTTTGTTAATCGCAAGTCTGAAAATCCATCTTTTAAATAGGCATCAACAATCCTACGCCCAGCTGAAAAATGGGAGGTTGCACTTCCCATTTGAAATTGGTAGCTCATTGGTTTACAGGAAGTTGGATTGGGAGCGCTGATATGTTAATAAAGTATTTCCTCCACTAGCCATTGAAAATGAAATAGGAAGAGGACTGTTCCAAATTAATTTACTTTATGAATTTAATAGATCTGTAATGCCTTCATTCTGTAGTTCATTCTCTGCCATCTTACGGTAATTGGCACGATAGTTCTTTGGTTGGCAGTTTTTGAACTTCTTAAATTGCCTATAAAAATACGTAATGCTTTCGTAGCCTGATGCATAACAGACTTCACTCACGTGCTTATCCGTTTCTATCAATAATTTACAAGCTTGATTGATTTTGTATTCATTAAGAAATTCAAAAAAAGGCTTTTTCATAGTTTTGCTGAAAAATCTTGAAAAATACTCTTCGCTCATATTTATCTTTGAGGAGATGTCCGCGAGTGTTATTTGCTGTAGATAGTTTTTTTGGATATAGTCGTAAACAATGTTTATCCGTTTTTTTTCAAGTTCATTTATGTCACAGGTAAATTCTTGTTCACAAAGAAATTGGTAGTCTGCGTTTGTTGCAAGATCTTGGAGGATTTGAAGTAAAATGATGAGTTTTTCAAACTCGTTCGCCTTTAGGAGTTCAAGAAACTTAGGCTTTAATTTCTGGGTGGACTCCTTGTTGACCTTTATCCCCTTATTCATTTCTGTTAGAAGTTTCTTGATCGCCTCAAATTCTATACTGTGCATCCATGCCTTTTCCAAGAATTCCTCTTTTATAAAGACCACGATTGCGGTTACAGGCTGTTCTTCCTCCATTTGGTTAGTCCAATTGTGCGGTAGATTTGATCCGATCAGCACCAATTCCTCGCCGAAAAAATTTTCCATAAAATTCCCTACATATCGGATACCCTTCCCACTGACAATAAAGGCTAGTTCCAATTCAGAATGATAATGCCAGGGATAATAGAAATCCTTTTGGTTTTCTTGGAATTCAACTTTGAACAGTTTGGATTCAGAAGATATAGGTTTATAATGGGGCTTCATGTAATAAAGATAGCATATTTCTTCAATCCGTTCAAACAGACTTGTCGCTCAATTGGATTTAACAAAATGTTTTCAATTGTTTTTTCAAAAGCTAACAATCCATCAAAATTATTGCAAAATCTAGAGAATGTCAAATCCCTGACCATATTCAGAATTACAAAATAGGATAATGTTTAAACAAGATTGTGTAATATATAGGCAAATGTTCCAAATATATTTGTGTTGAGGAATCTGGAACCATAGGATATCCCAGATTTATATTTTTAAATTTCACCACTCAAACCAATAACTTTATTATGAAATTAAAATACTTGCTTCTAGTCAATTCCAGGAAGATATTCCTGTTGTTGCTTTTTGTTTCCTTTTTGATTTCCAATGTTTCTGCTCAGAAGAAGTTGTCGATCAGAGGACAAGTTACCGATGGAAAAACTCCCTTGGTCAGCGCCTCAGTAATTATTCTGGAAACCCAGCAGGGCACCAGTACAGATTCAAAGGGCGAATTCGCTCTAGAGGTGGCAATAGGCCAGACATTAAAGGTCTCATACACTGGGATGGAGGAAATTACCGTACAGGTGATTACCCAGGAATTTTTGAGCATCGTGCTCAAAGACTCCCAAAGCGGAATCGATGAGGTCGTAGTCGTAGGATACGGAACACAGAAGAAGACGTCTGTAACTGCGGCCGTGTCAACAATGAAGGGGGAAGAAATTTCTTCAGTTCCGATTTCTAACCTAAGCAACGGTCTGGGTGGGAGATTGGCAGGGGTGATGGTCAAACAAGGATCTGGAGAACCTGGGAGGGATGGTTCAAATATATTCATTCGTGGTATCTCCTCCACGGGAACTAGTCAGCCATTGATTATTGTAGATGGGATACCACGCAGTTTTCAGCAGCTGGATCCAAATTCCATTGAATCCTTTTCGATTTTAAAGGATGCCGCTGCTGTGGCGCCTTATGGAGTGGCAGGGGCGAATGGTGTTATTTTGGTGACAACAAAAAAAGGTAAAATGGGAGCCCCGACCATGAGCTATAATGGCTGGGTTGGTTTTCAGAACCCTGTCGTTCTACCAGATTTCGTGAACTCTTTCCAATATGCTACCCTAAGAAATGCAGCCGCTAAGAATGAGGGACTTGTTGAACCTTACTCTGAATCTGATTTGCAGAAGTTCCAGGACGGCTCAGATCCTGATGCTTTCCCTACATTTAAGAATATATGGGGCGACCTGACCAACCCCAATGCTATACTGACCAATCATAATCTGGAGATTACAGGAGGTGCCGAGCGTGTAAAATATTACGCTTCCCTGGGGTATCAGTTTCAAGAAGGGATGTGGCCTACAACCAATACCGAGAGATTTAACCTAGCGATTAACTTAGAGGCTCATGTAACGAGCAGCACAACAGCTACTTTTACGCTCAATGGGCGAAAGCAAAATGATTTATATCCTCCGGTTTCAACGGGCCGGATATTCGAGCTAATCGGATATCTGCACCCTTTGTATGGCCCACTCCGCTTCAGTAACGGTTTGCCAGGTACATTTGTGACCGGTAGCCTTTTTGAAAGTGGTTACCAGAAACTAAATACGACCTCACTGTACTCCCAACTGTCCATTGAACAGAAGATAAACTTTGTCCCAGGACTGAAATTCAAGGGAACAGTTGCATATGACCCTTCTTTTATCTCCAACAAAACATGGTTGCTCCCGGTCCATAAGGCGAGCCTAGATAAGTCCCAAACTCCGTACGTGATTAACGATGGAATCTGGGGTCAGACCAAACCCTCGCTCCGCCATGCGACGGACCATAGTGCGCAACTTACTTACCAGGCTGGCTTGAACTATGACCGTGCCTTTGGCAAACATAACATCAATGTTTTGGGATTGTTTGAAGCTAAAAGCAATGACCTGGTAAGTTTGATGGCAGAGCGCAGAAACTTCAACTTGACAATAGACGAACTGAACATGGGCAGTTCTAGCCAGGCAGATATGAGTACCGGAGGTGCTTCAAGTGCCTCCCGGCAGATGGGGTTGGTTTACCGTGTTGCCTATGATTATGCACAAAAGTATTTATTGGAAGCAAGCGGTAGATATGACGGAAGTTATTTTTTCGCTCCAGAACAGAGGTTTGGGTTCTTTCCTGCTTTCTCTGCAGGATGGCGTCTGTCCGAGGAAAACTTCCTGAAGAATAAGGTTTCCTGGTTAGATAACCTTAAGATACGAGGTTCCTATGGTGAGGTTGGTGCCTTGGCCGGTAGTCCGTTCCAATACATGAGCACCTATAGTGTGCTTGGTACAAATTATGTCTTGGGGAACAGTGCTGTACAGGGAATCAGGGAAAAAGCTGAGCCAAACCCAAATATTACCTGGGAGAGGGCCAAGAAAACTGATGTTGGGTTGGAAGCAAATCTATGGAAAGGTCTCCTGAATCTAGAAATTGATTATTTCTATGAGAAAAGGTCAAATATGCTCATGAATCCAGATGTTATCGTTCCGGCTGAATATGGTATTGGCCTAAGCCAAGTAAACGCCGGAATCATGGATAACCGAGGGTTTGACATAACGGCTAGCTCGAGCTATAGTTTTTCTGATGACCTGAGAGTCTCTTTAGGAGCAAATCTAACATATGCGAAAAACAAGTTAATCCAGGTTTTTGAGACCCCTACAACTCTCAATAACCCTAATCGACGCCTTACCGGTAGACCCTTAGGAACCCAATTTGGATTCAATGCCCTGGGGTATTTTCAGCAAAGTGACTTTGATGGCAACGGAAATCTGAACCCTGGAATCGCAATACAACCTTGGGGCGCAGTCCAGCCTGGGGACATTCGGTATGAGGACATTAACAGTGATGGAAAGATCAACGATGACGATATTACCGTAATCGGGGAACCAACTGCCTCACCACAAATCATCTATGGCTTTTCACCAAGCGTACAATATAAATCTTTTGCCCTCGAACTGCTGTTCCAAGGAGCTGGTAAGACTGATTGGTACTATCACCCATCATCTATTATGCCTTTCTGGGACACAATGCTCCCATATGTACAGAACTTTGATTACTGGACACCGGAAAACACCGATGCATCAAACCCGCGCCTTACATCCGCTCCAACAGTAAATAACTCCCAAACATCTTCTTTCTGGATGGGAGATGCCAGTTACCTGAGACTGAAGAACGCTACGATTTCCTATAGCCTTCCTTCCCAAGTCCTAGAGAAAGTAAAGATGCAGAACATTCGGGTTTTCTTATCGGGTCAGAACCTACTGACATGGACAAATCTGGTGAACTATGATCCGGAAATAGGTCCAAATAATTCATGGATTCCAAATGGGAGTTGGGGATACCCCAACCAAAGAACGTTTTCACTGGGCCTCAACATTACATTTTAATAACGATAAATATATTCAAAATGAACTATATGTTAAAAATATCGCAAAAGGCATTGTTACTCATATTTATCACTTGTAGCTTAGTTTCATGTACAAAATATCTAGAGGTAACACCCAAAGACCAGGTATCCGATGGTACGCTCTGGTCGACCAGCTCAAATGCCGATCTATTCCTCAACAATATCTATGCGTCCATACCAAGCCTGGATATTGGAGATCCCTGGGAAAATTTCTCAGACAACTCGATCAATGGACAGGCAGGGCGTGTCAGTACGAACATCTATGGTCCTTCCATCTATACCCCGAGCAATGCGCCGAGTCAATGGGGCCAATATGCCAATATCCGTAAGTGCAACTTGTTCATTGCACGGGTAAGTGCTTCGGCCCTTCCAGAGGATTGGAAAAAGACAAGATTAGCTGAGGCACGTTTCCTGAGAGCTTACTTTTATTCGCTATTGTGGATGTATCATGGCGGAGTACCTATCATTATCGATGTACTTAACCAAAATGAACAGGGAGAGGATGTGTTCAGGGCACGAAATACTGCTGAGCAAACGGTTGAATTTATATTAAAGGAACTTACCGAGGCTGAAAAAGACCTGCTTCCAACTGCTGAATCGGGCAGGGCAACAAAAGGGGCAGCACTTACGCTGAAGGGGTCCTGTGAATTGTTTAAGGCAGGAGCTCTATACAATCCTTCAAACGATAAAGCGAAATGGGCAGCATCAGCGGCAACATTCAAAAAAGTGATGTCGCTCAATTACCGATTGTTCCCCGACTATGGTACTCTGTTCCTAGAGCAAAACAATAACAATGTGGAAGTAATCTTTAGCCGACAGCACATGGGGGGTACTTCATTGGCAAACTATATTGCGCAGACGGGACCCCGTTTTGTTAGGGGGAGTCTAACGGGCTGGGGACACGTAGGACCAACTCAGGAATTGGTTGATTCCTATTCCATGGCAAATGGACTCCCAATCACGGACCCAGCCTCAGGATATAATCCTCAAAATCCTTATGTAAACCGGGAAAAGAGATTCTATCAAACCATTGTTTACGATGGGTCTCAATGGCTTGGCGACATTATGGTAATGAAACAGGGGGTGGGGAGCCTGAACGCAACAGACTTGAACAACAGCAGTATTTCAACTAGGACAGGCTACTATGCCAAAAAACTAGTAGACCCCAAATATCCCGGTGCTATGGACAATGCCAACAGTGCAAATTGGATTATCTTTAGGTACGCTGAGGTTCTATTGAGCTATGCGGAAGCCCAAAATGAAGCGGTAGGCCCTGATATATCGGTTTACGAGGCCATCAATGAGGTAAGGAAAAGGTCCGAATTGCCGGATTTGCCAAAAGGTTTGAATCAGGCACAGATGCGGGCAGCGATCCACCGTGAGAGAAGGGTGGAACTGGCCTTTGAAGAAAAGCGCCTGCCTGACCTGCTCCGCTTGAAGCTTGCTCATGTCAACTTAAACGGCCCACTACACGCCATGAAGATTGAACAGAAAGGAGGAAAATGGGTCTATGAGGTCGTGCCAGCTGGTGGAGGGCAAAGAAAGTTCTATCCCGAAAAGAATTATTTGTTGCCGATTCCACAATCGGCGAGGGATAAGAACCCTAATTTGGAACAGAATCCAAATTACGATATGATATTTCAATGATAAAATTGGACATATAGATAAATTGTACAGTAGATAATAGAATAGAAATGATTAGAAAAAAAAGGGTGCGTTTGTTCGGTAAGATATTTATTTGTTTTGCAGGTATTCTGATCTTCAATGATGCCGTATTTGCTCAGCAGGAACAGAAAATCCAACACGTCAAAATTAAAATTTCATTTGGATTGAAGAACTCAGAAAGGGCAGTCCGAACGGTTTCGTTGATCAAAGGTTCTGAAGGCATGGAAATCAGCAAGCTCCAAGGAAAGAACTTGGAAAATGGTGAAAAAGTCAATGCAGCCACAACAGTACTTTATTGCGGAAAGGGGGATGTTGACGAGCTCGTTGCAACAGTAAAATGGCCAAAACCTACCGCTCCATTAAGAGAACTGGCCAAACATAGGGATGGTTATTCTTTAAATGGAGATGCAATGTGGGGATATTTAATGGAAAAAGGTTCTCCCGGCCAATCCGCTAGGCTGAAAGATGATTCCTGGAATAAGCCAGATGCACCAATACTTTCCATCCAATTGAACAAAGAAGGTACAGAGGGTTTTTCTTTAAGCTTGGAGCAATTGCTCAGGCATAGGGCCATGTGGCTACCAGAGCAAGATGTCTATATCACCCTTGCCGATCAACCAATAGATTTTCATTTACACCTGAAAAACCTAAAGGGGTCTCGTATTTTGCATGATGTATCCAAGAACCCCGATGCTACCCTTGAGGAATTCAAGGGTCTATGGCCTGACTTTGGAAATCCACTGGAATGGGACGTTTCATGGCAGACAAAATACATGGGGACCGTTGGGAACCTAACTGTTACAGCTGCCCAGCACGGTTCGGTCTACAAATTTGCGATTGACCGTTGGGCAAACATCAGACCTGATTTTGCTTCCCCCCACCGTTTCCAATTGGATTTTCAGTGGCCTGGAAGTAAATGGAAGAGCCAGAGGGTCGTCGATGGGCTACCTATCGTACTCACTGAACTTGAGCAGGGTGGTCAACTCGCCAAGGTGGAACAATTTGTCAGCACGCTAGATCCAGATGCAAAGGTGTTTAGGGGTGACATTCCGAGCGTATCACTCAGTAAAGTATTTATCACCGGCGATGGCAAGCCAGTCCAGTTCGACCTCAGCTTCACAAATGTGGTTAAGGGTAAAAGGATTGAGCTAAATAACACCTCAGGTGTATGGTCTGTTACTGATACACAAAGCGGCCAGGTTTTGTTGATCGTCGAGGCAGACCAAGGCCTTTCAATCGAGGGGGAAAAGGCTCCTTCAGTGGAAAACGGAGAAAGGGTTTCGTTCTCTGTGAGTGGTAATCTTCCCGCAGGAGTTACGAAAGGGTTTATGGTCAAGCTCCCATCTCCTGGGGTGCAAGGGAATGGTATATCCCTCTTAAAAGACCTAGAGTTCGATCTAGCAAGGAATCGAACGGTTAACTATTGGGAGCAATGGATAGATAGGGGAGCGCATTTTGAGGTTTCCGAGCAAGCAGTGAACGATCTATTTAGAGCCAGTTTATGGCATTCGCTCGTCTTACCACGCCATACCCTGGATAGCTTGGGACTTCCCCATATGGACTTACCGTATGCAAATACTGCCTATGGACAAAAAAATGCTGATTGGCCTATTAATCAAGCTGTCTATGTAGATTATATGATCTATGGTCTACGTGGGTATGAAAATGTAGCTGAACAGGAAATCGCCGCCATGTTCAAATCCCAACAACAGCCCGATGGTCGTATAGGCGGATTTGCAAATTGGGGTGTTTATTCACCAGGCCACCTATATGCTATAGCACAAAATTATCTGCTTTCGGGAAATACCAGTGAATTAGAGAGATTATTACCGAATGCCCTCAAAACCCTAGATTGGTGTATCGCACAAATCGATAAAGCCAACTCAGGAACAAATAAGACCGGTTTAATACTAGCTCCTTTGAACGATCTGACTACCGCCGAAAGGGAATGGGCATTTACCCAGGCATATTTCGTTGCAGGACTGGAATTGTTTGGTAAGGCATTAACCAAATATGGACATCCCAGAGCGCAAGAGGTCTTAGACATATCCTCTAAGATGAAAGCAGATGTTGTCAAGGAGTTTTCAAGAGCCAGTGTTAAGTCACCTATCGTACAGTTAGAGGATGGGACATGGATCAATTACGTACCGGCAGATGCCATGACGTTCCGGCGCCTCATGGATCAATGGTATCCATCTGATGTGGATACAGGCCCTCTGCATCTTTCAAGGTTGGAGGTTTTCGATCCTCACAGCTGGCTTACAACTGCGATGTTAAATGATCATGAGGATAACCTGTTCTTAAAAAATCAGGGGGCTGCAAATGAACCTGTTTATATCCAGCAGGCAAATACATACCTGTTGCGCGATAATCCAAAGGCAGTTATCCGTGCCTTTTACAGCCTAATGGCAAGTGGTTTTGCCCATGGACAGCTTACCTCATTAGAACATCGCTGGGCATGGGGACAATACTATGGTCCGCCAAGTACCGATGGTGCATGGTTTGAGATCTATCGTAAAATGTTGCTCAATGAAATCGGACAGGATACACTGTTCATTGCACAGGCCACACCTAGAAAATGGTTGGAAAAGGATAAAAAAATAACCGTAAAGGATGCACCTACTTATTTTGGACCGGTTTCCTATACCATAATTGGCCTGAATGAGAACCATATCAGCGTAGAGATTGAGTTATCCGAGCGAAATCCACCAAAGGCAATGCTGGTAAGGTTACGGCATCCCCAAGGGTTACCGATACGATCCGTATTGGTCAACGGAGAACCTTGGGAGAATTTCAATGTAAGCAGTGAATATATCCAGTTGGATCAACCTATTGAAAAACAATACGTGATAACCGCTAAATATTGATTCAATAAAAAACTTTAAATACTTAAATATGAGATCATTCTTTTTAATGGCCGTACTTTCATTGCTGCTCTATGCCAGTGCCTGCGGCCAAACTGCAAATATGAAAATAGATTTTTCCAAAGAATTGGGGCCAATGAAAATGGAGCAAATGTCATTAGGCCAGGGGGGATTGACCGAAGAGCCCATGCTCGCTGGCAGAATCGCTGAGATTCGGGCTCTTAACCCTGCGATTATTAGGTTATTTGTAAGTGAATATTATGATGTCCTCCCTCAAAACGGACAATACCATTTTGATACTTTGGACAGTATGGTAAACAACATATTGGAGACAGGAGCAAAGCCATTTATGAGCTTTTGTTTGAAACCTAAGGTATTCTTCCCTGTCATCGACCAAGATATCGTAGAGCCGAATGACTACAAGGCTTGGGAGGAGTTTGTGTATCAGGTCGTAAGGCATTTCGTGGATCGTAAGGTAGGTATACAATTTTGGGAAGTTGGCAATGAGGTAGATATTGGTGAGGATGGAGGGACACCTTATCGCTTTAAACCAGAAAGCTATGCGCGTTATTACAAACATACTACCTCGGCCATTTTAAGAGCTGATCCACAGGCAAAGGTCGGTGGACCTGCACTAGCGTATTATAAATCACCTATCCTGCCCGAATTGATGAAAGTCTGTTCCCAGCAGAAATTACAGCTCGATTTTGTTTCGTTTCATAACTATAACAATGATCCTTCTGCAATAAGGGCGCAGATCGAGTACGTTAAGAACCTATCTCGTCAGTTTACCGGTCTTCAGCCTCAGATTATAATGAACGAGTGGAATATGGATTTGTTTAACCCTCCTTTGGACCCAAGGTTTCAACCATGTTTCATAGCAGAAACCATTTGGCAGATGAAAGATGCAGGATTAGACTGGTCGTGCTATTATCAGATAAAGGACTGGTATGTAAATTACGACACTTTTGCCAAAGTGTTTTCTCCTTCTGGAGCTGCTTTCATGACCCGATGGTGGAATAGACAGGCACAGTTCAGTGGGTTAATAGATTACCAAAACCAACTTCGTCCCGCTTATTATTCTTTTAAACTGATCTCCAGGATGGCTGGAAATAAATTGAAAGTAAATTCGGACCACGAAAAAGTCCATGGTTTTGCTACTTATGACCCCAAGTTAATGATGCATAACATGATGCTGTGGAATTTTTCTGATCAAACGATTGAATTGAAGTTGGACCTCCGCGATCTGCCAAAAGAAATGCGAGTTCGACATATCGTCCTTGACGCAAGCCCAGGTGCAGTTGATGAGAACCAACGTTTACACCCTAATCCCTTCATCAAGCTCGAAAAAGGGAACCAAACATTATCTTTAAGATTAGAACCATGGGCCGTTCACTATTGGTCATTGGAGTGATTTAGGTAAATGATTAAAATATTTAAATTATGATTGTAGATTTACATACACATGTTTTTCGACCGGAGATTGATTTTGGGGTGAACCTTCTTGCAGATTTAAACAGGTGCGGAGTGAACCCAGCAGAATGGGGGGATGTAAAGCAGAGACATCTCGAAACAACAAAAGCTGCAGATGTAGCCGTGGTTTTTGGTCTGCAAGCTTTTAAAACTGGATGGAATATTTCCAACGATATGGTAGCAGAACATGTAGCTCTGGCTTCAAATCGGCTGCTATTCTTTACTTCTATTGACCCTACTCAACCAAATTATATGCAGGAGTTGGAGAGGACACATCAGGATCTGGGTGCAGTAGGAGTAAAAATGGCTCCTCTATACCAGAACATACATCCTACAGACAAACGATGTTTTGAGCTTTACCAATACTGCGTTAAACATAGTCTCCCAATTTTATTTCATGCAGGGACTTCCTTCATTAGCGGTACTTACCTAGATTATTCTCGTCCCATCCATTTTGACGCTGTTGCTGTTAAATTTCCAGATTTGCACATGGTGTTGGCCCATTTGGGACATCCTTGGGAAGGAGAAACAATTGCTGTGATCCGCAGGCATGCTAATGTATTCGCAGATATCTCAGCACTTTACTACAGGCCATGGCAGTTCTATAATTCAATGAGTCTTTTGGTTGAGTATGGAGCACAGGGCAAAGTGCTTTTTGGTTCCGATTTTCCTTTCACCACAACTGCTGATTCGATAGCAAATATACGAAACATGAATTCCATATTGGGGAATAGCAGTTTGCCGAGGATTTCGGACGAGATCATTGAAAGTATTATTCACCGTGATACTTTAAACCTTCTAGGTTTAAATCACCCAACTCCAAATGTACAATGAACATGACTGGAAAGACTATGAGGGCCTTACAGCTCATGGGACTCAATGAACTATGTGAAGTTGAGTTACCCGTACCTATCCCTGCAGCAGATCAGGTTCTGATTAAAACGCAGGCAGCGACTATTTGTACCTCAGATCTGCATGACCTGAAAAGTAACCCATTTGGCATTGTGTATCCGATAACAATGGGTCACGAAGGTGCGGGAATAGTTGTTCAATGTGGATCTGCTGTGGATGATTTTTCACCTGGTGATAGAGTTGCGTCTCATCCCGTGATCCCATGTGGGAACTGCGCAGAGTGCTTAAGGGGATTCGATCACATCTGCTCAAATATGGGACATCTAGGAATCGACAAGGACGGTTGCTTTGCGGAATATTATCTACAGCGAGCAGATCGTGTAAGAAAATTGCCATCAACACTTCCTTTTGATAGAGGTGCGCTGTTGGAACCGGTATCGGTTTGTCTGCAAGCCATTTCCAGGGCAGGAGAGATAAAAGGAAAACGGGTGTTAGTGCTGGGAGATGGACCTTTTGGAAATATCATTTCTCGTTTAGCAAATCGGGCCGGTGCTTCACACGTTATTGTGATCGGTAAGGAGCCATTCAGATTGTCTAGGATTCCGGATGTGGAGATTGCTGGCAACGTCGCGGACAAATCCGTAGATGTTGCTATTCTGGCGGTAAGCGCAAACGGAGCTTTGGAGACCTGCTTAAATGCCCTTCGTCCTCGAGGCAGGTTAGTTGTTTTCAGTAACATTATCGAGCCTGTGAGTCTGAACCTTTTCACCCTTCACGTGTCAGAACTTGAAATTGTCGGAGCATGCAACGACGAGCACAAGATGGATGAAGCTATGGAATGCCTGGCCGATCCAGCATTAGCTATAAATGAAGTCATAACACAGCATATTCCATTTGCAGACTGGAAACAGGCCTTTCGCCTAGTAGCGGAACATCACGATCAAGCCATCAAAGTCGCTCTAACTTTTAATCAATCAAATTTATGAAAATAACAAACGTTGAAGCTTTTATTCTACAATCTCCATATGAAATTAAGTCACCAGAGGGAAGTGATGAAGCACGAGGGGTAAAACACTGTCTACTCATAAAGGTCAGTACCGATGAAGGAATTTCCGGATGGTCGGATGTAGAAACAGCCCCTCATGTTGGGGAGGCTGTGGTCAATGCCCCAGAAAGTGGTGCTGGTGTATTTGAGGGATTAAGGTCTCTTGTCATAGGGGAAGATCCCTTTGAGGTTGAACGTCTCTGGGATAAGATTTACAGAGGAATGATCTATTTTGGTAGGAGGGGGGTAGCCATGCAGGTTTTGTCTGGATTTGATATCGCCTGCCATGATATTATGGGAAAGGCAATAGGAAGGCCGATCCATAAAATCCTGGGCGGTGCTCGAAGGGACAAGGTACGTGCCTATGCTTCCACCTTATTCCGGCCGACTACAGAAGCGATGAAGGAGGCCTGTGAATTTTACTTACAGCAAGGCTTCACGGCCGTGAAATTTGGATGGGGAGTATTTGGACAGAACCCTAAACAAGATATCAAACTAGTCCAGGCCGCTCGGGAATCCTTGGGTCCTGATGTTGAACTCATGGTGGATGCTGGCTGGATGGTTAATCGAAGTGCCTATGATGCCATTGAACTATGCCGCGCCCTAGAACCTTACAATATATTTTGGCTGGAAGACTTTTTAAACCCGGAATCATACGATGGTTATAATAAGGTTAAGTCAGCTGGTGTTAGGACGAGAATTGCCGCAGGAGAACAAGAGGCTACTGGCTGGGGATTTCGAGAATTGATCCAACGTGGTGGTATCGATGTTGTACAACCAGATCTTTCTCGCTGTGGAGGGTTC
Source organism: Sphingobacterium sp. LZ11T8 (assembly GCF_024261425.1). NCBI lineage: Bacteria > Pseudomonadati > Bacteroidota > Sphingobacteriia > Sphingobacteriales > Sphingobacteriaceae > Sphingobacterium > Sphingobacterium sp. LZ11T8. Next base: position 87,733 of record NZ_JANBZY010000005.1, read on the forward strand.
ACTCAGGCTAGAAAAATTGTCTGGGAAGCAGAATATGCGAGTATTGATGTCTGCCCACATGCTTGGTTAACTGACCTATTGACTTCAGCAAGTCTTCACTTGAATGCAGTTCTGACTAAATCACTGTTTTTAGAATATAATGTGAGTGATAACCCAATGTTACGAGAGATTATCGAAAATCCAGTAAAAATGGATTCTGATGGGTATATCGCTGTGCCTAAAGGAGTTGGGTTGGGGGTTGAAATCAATGAAAAGGCAGTTAAGCGTTTCTGTGTCAATTTGTAAGATAGAGATTATGGAATCTATTAAAAATCAGAATCTCTTAGTGAATCAAGCTGCTATATGGTGGCTGGGGCAGGCAGGTTACGTTGCCCGTACAGGAAATTTAACCCTTGCTATAGACCCTTACCTTTCTGATTCTGCGGCACAAGGTGCCCCGGAATTTTCACGACTCTATTCTCCACCCATATTACCAGAAGACCTTGATGTAGATATCTATATCATAACGCATGATCATTTGGATCATTTAGATCCAAGCACCATATCAAAATATCAGAACAAGGACAGTACATTGTTCATTGCGCCAAGGCTTACTGCCAAACGCCTGCCTAATTTAGGCATTAGCAATCGACAAATTATAGTTTTGGATGTAGGGGAAACTTGGTCTAACGGTCAAATCAGGATTACCGGTGTATTTGCCCTGCCTACAGGTATCGATGTACTTGATACAACTGGGTATTTTGTGGAATTTTCCAACGGACGAAATTTCTATCATACCAGCGATACTCAGTATCACCCTTTGGTACTAGCCGCTGCACCAAAGAGCCCTGAAGTCATGCTGGTCCCAATCAATGGTAAATGGGGAAACCTAGGAGCAGAACAAGCTGCAGAGTTTGCAGGAGTACTGCAGCCAAAATATGTTATGCCGAACCACTATGATATGATGACCCTGAATACGGAAAACCCAGAGGTGTTCAAATGGTTCTGTCAGCATAATAATTTGGGAGAGCAATGTATCATCCCCGAAATAATGGTGCCATTTATTTGGTAGTCAGCTAGAAAACGATGGAAATCAATATGAATTAGTTTAATTATAAAAAAACAAAAAAATTATGGAATCAAGAGTAGATTTAATGGTTGATGAAGAAAAATTCAACTGGATTAAGAAAAATCTTTATGTGGCGATTGTATGCGATGTCCTTGACACTTTAGGTTATAGGAACCAAGCAATGCACCAACGGTTGCGGCCATTAGATCCAGATAATAGTGTAATGATTGGTCGGGCAAGAACACTCCGTTGGATGGATACTGATTACATCGACGAGAATCCATATGATCTGGAAATTGAAGCTGTCGATTCCTTGAGGCCTGGGGATGTAGTGGTCCATTCTACTGATTTTGCAGGTACTAACGCTCCTTGGGGTGAATTAATGAGTACCATTGCTAAGCGCAATGGGGCAGTTGGCTGTATTTGCGATAGCCTGATCCGAGATTGTCGCAAGATCATGCAGATGCAGTTTCCTGTATTCCATGGTGGCATCCGGCCGCTTGATAGTTTGGGCAGAGGCAGTGTGATGGCGTATGACGTACCGGTCCGTTGCGGTGATGTTGTTGTAAAGCCGGGCGAGCTGATTTTTTCAGACTTTGACGGAATTGTCGTTATACCCCTAGGATTGGAAAATGAAGTGCTGAACCTAGCGTATGAAAAGGTTTTCAAGGAAGATCAATCCAGAATCGACCTATTGAAAGGCGATTCACTAAGGACAGTGTACAATAAATACGGCGTCTTATAACCTCTAATTGACATGAATATTCTTTGTATTGTAGCCCACCCCGATGACATAGAAATCCTTTGTGCAGGAACGATGGTCCGCTATGCCCAACAGGGGCATCAATTAAACTTTGCCATTTTTACATCCGGGAATATGGGAGATGCTGTGATCGAACCTGGAAAGCTAGCAGAAATACGCGAAAAAGAAGCCCTTGATGCAGCCCAGATCATTGGCGCAAAGGTAATTTGGCCTGGTGTGATGGATGAACATGTTTTCCCGGATGTTGAACAGAGAAGGTTAATGATTGATATCCTTAGAGAAGCAGACCCAGACGTCATTTTTACCCATGCTCCTAATGATTATCATCCCGATCATAGATATGTGAGCCAATTGGTCTTTGATAGTTACTTTCAGAAAGGGCTGCCCCATATTCCAGGCCAAAACCTTGGAGCCTGTCGCTTCGGCCATTCCCAATTGTATTATATGGACAATTTGGGCGGTATCGGTTTTTCGCCAACGGAATATGTAGACATTTCGGATGTGTTTGAGATCAAAAAAGCGATGTTGGCCTGCCATAAGAGCCAATTTGAAGCGATGCAGAATCTTGCGGATACTCAGTTGTTCGATCTGATCGAAGTACAATCCCGTTTTCGTGGAATGGCCGCCGGATGCAAATATGCAGAGGGTTTTACCCGATTGGACGCATTTCAACGAGGTCTGACAAAAAGGATATTACCATGATCCTAGAACAAGGAACCTGGAAAAACTGGGAGGTTGTGACTTGCCGGACAGAGAACATAGAGCTGATTGTTGGTATTTCTCATGGCCCACGTATACTATCTTTGCGCCTTAATGAAGGAGAGAATCTACTTTATGAAGATACGACCAACTTTATGGTGGGTGATTGGCACATGTATGGAGGTCACCGTTTCACTATCGCCCCCGAAATTCCTGAGAGCTATTTTCCAGATAACGAGCCCTGCCAGGTAGTAATCCAGGGAATGGAGCTTTCTATTACTGCTCCTATTAGGCCTTCGGGGCTAGAACTCTCTCTGAAGATTGCCCAGGGTAGGGATACAGAAGGCTTTGATATCACGCATATCCTTACCAACAAGGGAACCAGGGAATGGATTGGTGCTCTTTGGGGAATCACCTGTGTCCCTCGGTCTGCTACGGTAATGGCAAGTTGCTATTCTGGTGAAATGAATTTTTGGCCCGGAACTGACCCTTCAAATTGGTGTCATTCAGACCGGCAAATAACAGTGAAACCAGGTGGATATAGGGGCAAAGCCGGCTGGCACCAAATACCCATCTCATTATCCGCATCACAGCCAGCAGGGGGACTGTGCATTCTAAACAACGAGCATTCCAGGGAGGAGGATTGTGTTGATAATGGTTCAAATACAGAAATTTTCATATGTCCAGAGTATATTGAACTTGAAACCCTGAGTAAACAGCATATCCTCGTTCCTGGACAATCCGCGGAGTTCATTCAAAACTGGAAGGTATACAATCCCTACAGCTCACTGGACTGTATTAACAAATTTTAACTTGTAAAATTCTATGGATAATTTTCATCTTTCCTTTCTAGATATTCTGATTATTGTTGGCGAAACCCTATTGGTAGTTGTCATTGGCTTTATTGCCGCACGTAAGGTAAAACGAACCACGGAAGGTTATTTTCTAGCATCGGGAAATATGCCTTGGTACTTAATTGGAGCTGCTTTTGTGGCAACTAGTGTTTCTAGTGAACAGATCGTCGGAACAATTGGGGCGACCTATAAAGGAGGTATGGCTATAGCGAATTGGGAATGGTGGGCTCTTCCCACATACCTTTTGATGATGGTCTTTTTTATTCCTTTATATCTGCGAAATAAAATCATGACAGTACCAGAACTACTCAACAGAAGGTTTGGCCCACTATGTGGTGGAATTTATAGTTTCGTGATACTTTTTGGGTACCTTTTTGTTTTTTTACCCCCAGTTATTTATGGTGGGAGCCTCACTCTAAGTGAACTTACCGGATGGGACCAAAACTACGTTATGGTCGGAATGGTCCTTGTCACAGCTAGCTATACTTTAATTGGTGGGTTAAGTTCGGTGATGTGGACTGATGCAATTCAATGTGTCATGCTCATTGGTGGTGGAGTTGTATTTTTCTTCATCGCCTTAGATAAGATTCCCGGAGGTTGGGATGCCATGGTAGCTGCTGCGCCAGAGCGTTTTCATCTCTACCAATCTCCTTCAGATCCGGAGGCACCGTTCGCTGGTCTGATTTTAGCCTCTTTTGGTGTATTTTTATTTTATCAGTCTTCAAATCAGGTTATGATCCAGCGAATTCTTTCCGCAAGGAGTACATGGGATGGAATGATGGGACTTATCTTTTCTGGTTTTATCAATATCATTCGTCCCTTAGTTACCTGCTTGATTGGGCTTGTTGTCTATCATTGGCTGGACGTACTGGGTCAGGGCCCTTCATTATTACCAGACAACCAGGATAAGGCTTTTCCACTAGCACTGCATACATTTGCCCCTTCAGGTCTACGTGGTGTAATTTTAGCTGGATTTTTTGCCGCTGTAATGTCGACTATCAGTGCACTTTCCAATTCAATTGCAACAATTTTCTCTTTAGATGTTTACAAAAAAATCATACGGAAAAAGGCATTGGACCGTGAACTAATCATCACAGGACAACTATCTGGCGGAGCAGCCCTGCTGATCTCTTCCCTCATAGCTCCACTGGTGGGTAGCATTGGTCTTTTTAAATATTTTCAGACCGGAGTTACCTATATGGCAACTCCATTTATATCGGTGCTATTGTTGGGCGTTTTTTGGAAAAGGACAAGCAATATAGGGGCAATATCCGGATTAATCGGCGGAGTAGTATTACAATTGTTGCTAGCCGGCTCGTTAGTTGCTTTGCGTATTGATATCCATTGGTTATATGTAGGAGCTATTGCTCAAGCGCTAACCATGATGTTAATTATAGGGGTTTCCCTAGTCACAGAGGGCCCCTCAGAAGAGGTCGTAAAAGCTTATGTTTGGAGACCTTCTTGGGTCCGCGAACTTGAAGGAGGAAATGCACACCGTCCTTGGTATAAAAGCGTTAAGTTTTGGCTCCTTTTATATGCTATTGGTTGGTGCTATATCTACTGGCGATTCTGGTAAAATTGAACAAACAATACCTAGACCATGATACCTTCACTGATATCGTGACCTTTGATTCCTCCGAGGATGAAGACGTAATCGCTGGAGATATTTTTATTTCCGTGGAAAGGACCACCGAAAATGCCAAAAAATTCAATGTCTCCGAGCGCGACGAACTTCATCGCGTTATCATCCATGGCGTACTTCACCTTTGCGGTTATTACGACAAGAAGAAGGAAGATAAAACCCTGATGACAGAAAAAGAGGATTTCTATTTAGCTAAACGCGAGTTCTAGAAATCCTCATCTCAACTCTTATTTCTTACTGAATTTCTGAAAGGCCGCATTGGCCTCGGCATCATTTAATGGTGTTCCCGATCTGATGATGACTTTATATCTGAAGGTTACGGATTCGCCTGCCTTCAAATTGAAGTTCAAGGTCTCCTTTCCTTTGCTGAATTCTTTCTGTCCCAGTGGGTTTGCAGCAAACAAACCATAGCCTCTAGCATGCCAATAAGTGGGGTAACCTACATTTTTTGGGTTGTCTAAAATCAAAATTGAAACCGGTTCATCCCCAATTTTCCCCATCAGATTAACCCATTTCCCTCGGGTTCCCCAAACATCGTCTCCTTCTATGCCTTCGCTGCTGCGGTATTTTCCTGTTACTCTATCATTGTTCAGGGCAGCTACGCTAGTTGGATTCCCATTCGCATCGGTGAATATCTCTGGCTTATCGGACGGATGTTCAAGCTCTCGCGCTATCCGGATCCCAATCAAACCTTCTTTATTATCTGCAAAGGAAACGTCCTGGTCTTGTGCAGTCAAGGTTGTTGTCATCTCTATCGATCTTTGTGAGCCTTCTTCGGAAAACACATACAAAGTATTTTCCTTTAACAGGCTTCTCCCTTCTGGGCTTTGCCAATCTTTTTGCACGGCTAATTCAGCATTTTTGTTATTTGACTTTATTTTCTCAACGGCCACATGTTTGATCGTTCCAAAATCCTTTTTCTTTTCAGGCGGTATCGCGGTAGAATTATTCCAGAAATCCAAACCATTGACATTTCCATAATTAAACCACATACCGACATGATGCGGATGGTCCACACGTTCCTCAGGCCTAGGATCCAAAGGCCAGCCTCTGCTGACCAATGTGCCTTTTGTCGTCCGAAGAGGATAGAGAACCGGTTTCATCAACACATCGGGATAGATATAGGATGTAAATGGTTTTCCGTCGACAGTAATATCGATCCGCTTTTCAGCTTTATTTTCCACAATGGAATACTTTGTCTGTGCATTTGCCTGAATCAGCGAAAAAGCCAATAGCAGCACAGGGAATGTTTTCATTAGCATAATCCTTCATTAACTGGTTATCACTTCTTGCTTTCCATCATCAAAGGTTACCCTTTTTCCGGTTTCCATGGCAGTTCTGGCCATAATGTTAGCGACAGAATGGTTGTAACCAGCTTCTACCGATGCATTCGGCGTCTTTCTATTACGGACACAGTCCATCCAATTGCGCATATGTAAGGAAGTCATCGGGTCACCACCTGTATTGGCCGAAGTTTCCATTTTTGCTGCATTATCAAGTGTAAATGGAGTCAATAAATTCGCTTTCATCCCCATTTCAGCAGCCGATCGCTCGCTCAATCCTCCTTCTGCACTTACCTGATTGGTATCCAGGTTCAGCATGCCAGCATTGGAATAGTACAACTCTTTGATCCCACCGGCAGAATTGGTGAACCGAGAGGAGTACAGTACCTGAAAACCTTTGCTCTTATCATGCTCAGGGCCATAGTCCATTACTGCCGTTACGGTATCAGGGTTCTCCCGACCATCTTTCCAGGTATAGATCCCGCCATTGGCCACAACACTCCTAGGATGGTCCAAACCTGAAAACCAATGCACCGTATCTATCTGATGGGCCATCCATTGCCCCCAAATACCCGATGAATAGGGCCAGAATAATCTAAACTCCAGATATTTCCTAGGATCCCAAGCAACCTTCGGCCGGTTCATTAAAAATCGGTTCCAGTCCGTATCCTCTTGACGGATTTCCTTGACCAATTTCGGTAATCGCCAGCGGCCGGGCTGATTCACATTCCAGGTCATCTCTACCATATTGATATCCCCAAATTTACCAGACTTGATATATTCATCCGCCGCAATATAGTTTGGCGCACTTCTGCGCTGTGACCCAACTTGTAGTATCTTGCCCGTTTCCTTTACAGCTTTCAACAGTATCTTGGCATCTTCCAGGGTTTCCGCCATGGGTTTCTCGACATATACATCCTTGCCATTTCGGACAGCTTCAGCAGCCATCAATGCATGCTGGAAATCTGCTGTACTGATGATAACGGCATCAATTCCCTTATCCGCATAGAGTTCATCATTGTTACGATATTTCTTGATGGTATTATCCGTTTTCTGCTTGATATAGGCCTCAGCCTCATCGCGCCTCCGGTTCCAAATATCCGATACCGCCACAAATTCAAAGTTGAGTTCTTTGGAGTGGTTCAGGAAAGAGGGAACTAGGGAATCCTTGAACCGATTTGAAAATCCTATAATGCCGACCTGAACCCGATCGTTTGCACCCATAATGCGGCCATAGCTCTTGGCGTCGATCCCCATCGCCGTCAGACCGATTACACCGGCTCCAATGCTTGCTTTTTTGATGAATTCCCTTCTTGAATAATCTGAATTAGCCTTTTCCATAATGCTTAAGTTTTATGTTCGTTAATAAAGCTGTTTTTTGTTTAGGTTTGCTAAGGGTAGCTGCTTAGTTCATAGTAAGTTACGATTTTGATTTATAATTGTTAGAAAAACAATTGTAAAAAGTGAAATAGCTGTTTAACCTTTTAATAAAGCTCCAAAATCGGTAACTTGTTCAAAAAAAGTCCTAATTATGAATTTCAAGTTGTTTTCAGCATACAGAGTATGGCTCCCAACCGTCTTACTTTGCTCTATAAGTATTTCCGCAATTGCCCAACGAACCCAAAAACCTCCACTTCATGGAAAACATTGGATGGCAATCACCGGCAAACCTCTGGCAGCCACAGCTGGCGCACAACTTTTCCAACAGGGAGGCAATGCAGTCGATGCAGCTTGTGCCATGTTGGCTGCGACCTGTACCATGTGGGATGTCCTGAGCTGGGGCGGAGAGACCCAGGCCCTTATTTATCACCCAAAACTTAAAAAGGTCATTGCCATCAATGCCCTCGGCGTAGCACCTACAGGAGCAACCGTCTCTTTTTTCAAGGGAAAAGGTTATGATTTCCCGCCAGAATACGGCCCCTTGGCCGCATTGACGCCAGGTACACCGGGAGGACTTTGCCACATGTTGGCAGAATATGGAACCAAAAGCCTTGCTGAAGTTCTTGCTCCAGCCATGGAAATGGCAAAAGGATACCCTATTGATGCGCAGACTGCCAATAGTATAGAACGCGGAAAAGATAAGATCAAACAATGGCCTTACAGTAAAAAAGTTTTCCTAGTGCATGAAGGTGAGGAAAGAGAAGCCCCAGAAGCCGGAGAAATCTTTGTCCAGACCGATCTATTGAATACCCTGACCAAGATGGTTGAAGCCGAGAAACAAGCCTTGAAAGCCGGAAAGGGTAGGAAAGCAGCGATCATGGCTGCCAACGACAGATTCTATAAAGGTGATATCGCCGATGAGTTTGTTCGTGGAAGTCAGGAGCAAGGCGGTCTGATCACGAAAGAAGATTTGGTAAAATGGAAGCCTATTGAAGAAGAACCTTTGAAGATCAATTATAAGGGAATCGATGTTTATAAATTGCAGGAATGGACCCAAGGCCCATCCATGCTCCAAGCTTTGCAGATCTTGAAGAATTATGATCTTCCTAAAATGGGTTACAATTCAGTGGACTATATCCATACCGTTTACCAAGCCATGAATTTGGCTTTTGCTGATCGCGATTTTTATTATGGTGATCCTTATTTCAGCCGAAATATTCCAATGAAAGGTCTTCTGAGTGAGGAATATGGTAAACAAAGGGCAGGAGAGATCGATCCTAAAAGAAATAATCCAGCCACAGCTCCAGGAGATCCCTATGTTTTTGAGGGGAAGAAAAACCCATTTGAAGCATTGTTGCAAGAGCGTCAGGAAAGATTTACTCCGACTGAAAAAAATAAAGGTGAATTTGTTCCTAAGCATGATGTAACCACCTCATCAACTTTTGAACAATCAACCAATCCATTAGATGAAGAATATATGGACCGCTTATGGCGTGGCACAACCACGGTCGAAGCCGCAGATGCGGAAGGTTGGGTCGTTTCTATTACCCCTAGCGGTGGCTGGCTACCGGCAACGATCGCTGGAAATACCGGGGTGGGAATGAGCCAAAGGTTACAGAGTTTTGTTCTGGACTCCTTGATCAACCCCTTCAATGTTGTTGAACCGGGTAAAAGACCTAGGGTGACTCTCACACCTTCCATGGCCCTAAAAGATGGCAAACCATACCTTTCCTTTGCTGTTCAAGGTGGTGATACCCAAGACCAAAATCTACTGCAATATTTCTTGAATATGGTAGAATTTGGTATGACTGCCCAACAAGCAAGTGAAGCTGCAAATATCAATAGCAACCAATTGTGGCTTTCACTCGGCGGGACCAAGATGGAAGACCGGAAACCTCGTGCCGGTAGTTTACTGTTGGACCGTAAGACAGATCCAAAAACTATTGAAGCACTAAAAGCTATGGGCTATTCCATTCAATTAGGCGACCGAACCAGTGGTCCTATCAATGCCATCTATTTTGACGAAAAGCATGGTAGTCTATGGGGTGGAAGCAGTAACAATGGCGAAGACTATGGCATTGGCTGGTAGTTCGAGATTATTTGATAAATTGTTTAATATTGTAGGAAGATCAGGAATCGGTAAGATTGACCGACGATCTAATCACAAAAATTATTATGCCGATGGTAAATAAATTATTCGCTTCCGTACTTCTTTCTACGTGTTTTGTGGCCTCCTCATCTGTACTATTTGCGCAGACAGTGCCCGTCATCAAAGAAGGCGAAGCTCAGATTGTAGAAGGTTTCAATACACCAGATAAATGGATCCGTGAGGACCTTTGGGTGGAAACTGAGTTTGACACCGATGGAGATGGAAAACCGGACCGGATGCACGTCGATGTCACTCGTCCCTTCCAGACGGAAACCGAAAAACTGAAACTCCCTGTCATCTACGAAACCAGTCCCTATTATGCTGGTACTGCTCAGATGGTCGATGGGATCATGTGGGATGTGAAACATGAAATAGGAGAAAAAGCGCCTACTCCTAGGGTACATCCCGAGGTTAAAAGAACAGGTGAAAGACCTATTATTTCCAATAGCCTTATTCGTGAATGGGTAAAACGTGGTTTTATCGTTGTGCATTCTTCATCGCCAGGTACTGGATTATCTGATGGTTCGCCTACTATTGGTGGCCCTAATGAATCCCTTGCTCCGAAAGCTGTCATCGAATGGCTGTCAGGCAAGGACAATGGGTATACCAGCCGCGATGGAAATGAAAAAGTGAAGGCCTATTGGTCAACGGGAAAGGTAGGAATGACCGGAACTTCATTTAACGGTACACTACCTTTGGCAGCTGCTACAACTGGTGTGGAAGGCTTAAAAGCCATTATTCCCGTTGCACCCAATACCTCTTACTACCATTATTATCGTTCTAACGGATTGGTTCGCAGCCCAGGAGGGTATTTAGGTGAGGATATCGATGTATTATATGATTTTGTCCATAGTGGTGATGAAGCAAAACGTGCATATGGCAATAAGGTAATCCGTGATACGGAAATGGCAAATGGTTTAGACCGTGAGTCTGGTGATTATAATGATTTTTGGAAAGGTCGCGATTATCTGAACCAAATGTCAGGCATGAAAGCCGCGCTATTGATGTCTCATGGATTCAACGATTGGAATGTGATGCCTGAGCATAGCTACAGGATCTATAAAGCTGCAAAGGAATTGGGAATTCCGACTCAAATCTATTACCATCAAGATGGTCATGGTGGACCGCCACCCATGAAAATGATGAACCGTTGGTTTACCCGTTATTTATATGATGAGCAAAATGGAGTTGAAAAAGACCCTAAGGCTTGGATCGTGCGTGAAAATGATAGACAGTTCAATCCTACTGCCTATGCCGATTATCCAAATCCTGCCGCATCCAATGTGAAGCTTTTCCTAGCTTCAGGTGCTCCAAAACATGGTAGCTTGTCAACCAAACAAAACTCAGGAAAAGTTAAAGAGACTTTGGTTGATGATGTATCCTTTAGGGGTGATTCATTGGCACAATTAGAAAATTCTAAACATAGATTGCTTTATCTAAGTCCAAAACTGACTAAAGATCTCCATATTTCGGGTTTGTCCCGGATCAATATCCGCTTAGCAAGCAGTAAACCAGCAGCAAACTTGTCGGTTTGGTTGGTTGCATTGCCATGGGAAAAGGGCAAGGATGTGAAGATCACGGAAAACATCATTACCCGTGGATGGGCTGATCCGCAAAACTATGAGTCATTGACGAAAAGCAATCCGCTGAAACCAGGCAAGTTCTATGATTTGGCTTTCGACCTGCAACCCGATGATCAGATCATTCCTGCTGGGCAACAGATTGGCTTAATGATATTCTCCTCCGATCAAGAGTATACCCTCTGGCCAGAAGCCGGAACGGAACTGACGCTTGATCTAAGTGGAACTAGTTTGACCCTGCCAGTGGTAGGCGGAGTTCAGGCATTTGAGGCTGCGGTAAAATAAATTATTTATGTAAATAGCAAACCCGTATCTGCCTTTTGATAGATACGGGTTTGCTATTTTATATCAATGCCTGTAGAACAAACGAAATGCATAAAGCATTTAAAGCCTATTAATTCAGACTCTTCTGGTCAATGAATTTCTGAAAGTCAGCCTTATAGGAGGGACCAATAGGAATATTATGTTGATTTCCAGCAGAAGTAAATATCAGATGGTTGTTTTCTACCTTTTCAATATTGGATATTGAACAAATAAAGGATTTGTGAACTCTTACAAAATTACTTTTAGGCAATAAGTTGTCCAGCTGTTTTAGGGATATTAAGGACAAGAATGACCCTTCTTTGGTGTAAATTTTCGAATAGTTCTGTAAACTCTCAATGAACAGAATGTTTTCGAACTTTAAATTCACATAATTGCCACGGTCGGTTTTCAAAAAGAAATTATCCTGCTTTACATCCGAATTTAATTCTTTCTTTAATTTAATTACGGTTGCCAGAAATCGCTCTAACTTAAAAGGTTTTGCCAGAAAATCTATAATATTTAAGTTAAACCCTTCAATTGCAAACTCAGTGTAGGCGGAGCAGATTACGATTTTTATGTGTTTTGGCAATAATTGCAACAACTGAAGGCCTGAAATTTGGGGCATATTGATGTCCACAAATACGCAATCGATGTCATCCGTACAATGCTGTATAGCTTCAATCGGATTGGTAAATTCACCTTTAATCTGCAAATCTGGTATATTCTCGATGCATCCTCTCAAATAGTCCAAACAATGCTGTTCATCATCAATTATCAAACAATTTATCATGATCACTAAATTCTAACTGGATGAAATATTTGCCTTTTATAGCCTCTGACTTAAATATATACTTATTATAATTCCTTTCCAATGCTGAAGCTATATAAGTACTTCCCAATTTTGATGACTGCAACTCTTTTCCGATATCGGCCTTGATAGGGTTTTCAGATAAATATATTAATCGATCATTTTCAAGTTTAATCGAAATATGGCTAGCATCAGGAATGGAAATATCCCCATGTTTATAAATATTCTCGATCAAGGTCGCTAAAAGTAATTTTGGGATAAGAATATCCTCAGATGAGTTGAGCTCAATATCGAGGGTGATAAAGATATTAGGGTTCCTAAGCTTATTTATTTCTATATAATCCTTAATGTAATTCAACTCCTCCGATAATTTTGAGAAACTACTGTCATTCGCTAAGGTATGCCTTAATATAGTCGTCAAAAGATATATAGAATCAGAAACATTGCTGTTTAATTTATGGGTACTTGTATATAAATAGCTTAGGGTATTGAAGATAAAATGTGGGTTAATCTGAGCTTTCAACAGCTTGTATTGCAATGCTATTAGGTCCTTCTCCGAATTTATTTCGTTTTGTTTATAAAGGTTTATTTCTGAAATCAACTTTAATTTTGCCTCATGCATCATCTCGGACTTTTTATAGATTCCATATCCTATACCCATTAACAGAAAATGAAAACTTCTCATTACTTGCCCGATGATACTGAACCTTAATTCAAAAAAATATTCTAAAAGTGTTTTCAGAACAATAAAGAGTGCCACAAAAGTGATAATACCCACGAATAGTTCCAGCTTTTCTTTTTTTAGGATCAGGTTGGAAATTCCATAGACAAAGAAAATGTTTATGCTGAAAAAGATGATTGTTTTAAAGAAGGGTATTGGGATGCCGGAAAAATATAGCAATGAACATTCATAAAAAATATATGCAGTCCAGAATAAAATATGTTTCCAATATTTTGAGAATATCCCTTGAAAAGCAGCCTTCATCAATTTAAAATGTTTCTTTATCCTTTTAGTTTTTAAAGTTTTGTTTCATAGCTCATCTTTGAACCACATAACTAAAGATAGGCATGACATGAGGATTTTGGTACTATTATTTGTTTTTCTTCCAAGTTTAGTGATTGGACAAAAATCTGTCGGTCTAAAATTCACTGATCAAAGGGATAATTTACCTCTTATTTCTGCCAGTCTAAAAGTGGTTGAAAAATCTAATATCAGGGTTTATCTTACAGATACTTTAGGGAAGGTTGAGTTTGCAACAAGTTCAGATTCGATAAAAATTGTTCTTTCCCATACCTCCATGGAAGGAGAATTCATAAAAGACCTCTTACTGGATAGTAAGGATTCTGGAAAGTATTACAGAGAGATTATAGTGAATACAAAGGTCTTTGGGCTGGACACTTTGCTAGTGACCAAAAATATTAATCCCGTGCAGTATTCAGAAGGAAAGATCTTGTTTAACCCCAGTCTAGATCCTTCCTTAAAAGGTAGAGCTACCCAGGATGTCTTAAATAGAGTTCCTTTAGTGCAGGTTGATGCTAGCGGTAATATCTCCTTGAGGGGTAATTCGAATGTTCGGATTTTATTGAATGGGAGCGATATAGCTGATTTAGGATTAAATCAAAAGGATATTGTAAAAATTATCGGATCAAGCAATATCGAAAGGATTGAAGTTAGTACCATTTCCGGTGCAGAATCAGATGGTGAAAGTTCAAGTGGATATATCAATATATTGACCAAAAGTAAATTTGGATTAGGCATGAAGTCTGAGCTCGGTGTCCATGCTAAACTTGGTAATTCTTATGAAATATCACCAAATGCCAATTTTTCCTACGGTCTATCAAAATTGAACCTGTATCTATCTGCTGGCAATACCTTATTTGAAACCAAAGGTTCTACTGCAATTAGCAATAACTTTATTCCAGAATCTTCCCAGGTAAATCAAGTTGGTGAACTTAAGTACAAAGGCAATCCCTACTACATAAATACAGGAATATTTTATAACCTTGGAAAAGGGAATAGCATAAGGTATAGCGGGGTTTTTAATAACAACGCATTCGATTATAAAACGGTATTGAATGCCTTGGTTGAATCCCATGGTAATAAAAATGAGTATGGTCTTTCCAATACAAATGCGTATCAAACTTCCAATCTTGCGAATAGTGTTGAGTATAAGAAAGAATTTGAAGAAGGGGGCCTATTGAAAATATCTGGAACCTATTCCCAAGCGAATTCAAAAATTGAAGGATTAAGTCGGCAAGAAAATCAAACAGATTCGAATAATTACAATAATCTGCAAAATGTATTTATTGCTCAGGCAGATTATTCGGTCAAAAAACAAAATTGAACTACTATACTGGGCTTAAGTTAATTGAAAGGAATTTTGAAGATAGGGTAAATGGAAACTTCAACAATAATAATCGGATTTATTCTGGTTACTTTCAAACTCTATTGAATCTCGGAAAAATCTCCATTATCACTGGGATAAGGAATGAATATACCCAAGTGAAAGGATCCGAATTTGAAAGCAATTATAATAACCTGTTGCCGAATGCTGGCTTGTATAAAAAAATAAATAATGGACAAATCGGGATTGTTTATGCCAAGAAAATCTTTAGACCTGGAATCAATGTCCTTAATCCTAACAGGCAAAGGGTTACTGATATTGTTTTTATAGAAGGTGATCCCAACATAAGGCCAGAAACTAACCATGCAGTTGCATTTAATTTTCAGAAATATTTTAGCGAAAGATTCAATATTTACTGGGATATAAAATACAGTATCAACAAGGATTTTATTGCAAGGGAAACCAAATTAGAAGGAGAAAAGACAATTTTGAGCTATACCAATTTAGGTCAGATTGAAGAATGGTCAAGTTCCTTGAATAGCACTTTTAACCTTTTAAAAGGATTAGATTGGACTGTACAGGCTAATGTTGATTATGCAGACATCAAGGCCACAAACCTTAGCTTTAATAAAAAATGGCACTTCAATTTAAGTAATGAATTGAGATATACTTACAAAGGGTTTACCGCTGAGCTAAACTATTATTATTATACAGCAAAGTATTTCTACCAAAACAAGTTTGTCTCACCGGCCGTAAGTCAATTTACACTCCATAAATCATTCGGTAAGGTTGATGTTTATTTGGGTACCATCAACCCTTTTGCAGAGCGTGCAACTTATCAAAATGAATATAAGACCCAAGATATCATCAGCACGAATATTCAAAATATACATATCCGTTCATTTACTTTTGGGTTGACCTATTCTTTTGGTAATCTGAAGGTTAAAAATAAAACTGGCGATGTCATCAGGGATAATACGGTTAAAGAAGGAAATACAAATCCTATCGGAGGAAATTAAGGATAGACTACTGGGTCGCAATTGATTAATCAATACCCGAAAATATCATTCAAGATTTCCTTCTGTAAGGTCGAGAGTTGTGGTTGGATGGATAGTTTAATACTGCTCTTGCCATCTGCATTATTGCTCTTCTGATATTGAATTCCAGCCATAGCAAGATATTTTTGATAATCCAGATCGTCCAAATTCTGGATATAAGAGAAGATCTCATCAAGATTCTGGCCTGCAATGCTTTCGCAGGTCATTTTTATTTCTGCTTCTGTAGCCCCTCTTTCATTTTCCTTATAGAAATTGTAATAAAGCGCCCTCATCACATCATTGAGGGATTTTTCATTCTTGCTGGCATTCCGGATAGCAAGATCCAAGAACATCCCGATGATCGGACCCTTTTCATAGAAAGAGATCGTTTCGCCACGCTTACCAAAAGGGCCATCTTCCCATGTATTCCAGCTCGATTGCGCTAAAGTCTGTTTTTTCCGGCCCGCATTGTTCTCATATCCCTGAATGGTATTCTGCCAATCTTCCAAACCTTGTTCTGGTTTTAGAAGTCCAGAATTTTTTAAAATCAGGTTTTCGTAATAGACCGTTAATCCTTCGCTCAGCCAGAGACCATTGGTCCGATTAGGACGACTGTAATCAAATGGACCAAGTTCAATAGGTCGGATCCTTTTCACATTGTAATGGTGGAAATATTCATGCGCTATAAAACTTAAAGTTCGCAAGCGGTTATCGGGATTTTCCAATCCTTCGCCGGTAAAAGCAATGGCGGTGGAATTTAGCTGTTCTATGCCTCCATTCCCTTTTCCTAGACCGATAAAGGTGTAATGATCGTAGGGAATATCGCCGAAGAGAGAGGTAGCAGAAATTACAATGCGTTCAATATCTTTGATAAAAGAGTCTTTGTCAAAATCTGCAATTTGATAGCCTAAGAAGCGATGTACCTTTCCTCCGACATTAAATCTAGGGAGTTCCGTTAAGTTTCCGACTAAAATTGGGGAATCATATAGGATATCGAAATGCTTGGCGATATAGGTATTTGGAGCGATGGAATCCAATCCAGTCGCGATCTTATCCCATTGCCCCATCTCCTTAATTTTTACAATAACGATTGCATCCAAATTCTTGTCAGGATATATAAATACTCCGGTTGGCCTGATGAATGCCCTTTCAGCATCAATATAGGGGATAGCTACAAAAGGCCTATCGGTCGTGACGGTATAATTGGCGCGGATGGACTTGCTGTTTTTGCACGCAATCCGCCATTGGTCATCCCTCGTTTTTTGCCATGGCAATGCCGTATTGCTTTCATCTACCACTTCAAAGTCGGAGACCTTCTTCCCAAAATCCAATTGCTGGTAATAGCCAGGCGTCCAGACCGGCATATTGAGATCTAAGCTGGCAGCATTATCCTTTACCTTAAGTTCCATTTGCACCTTGAATTTATTTCCATTCCTCTCAGAGAGATCCACATGAAACAAAACAGTGTCTTTCTGCGCAAAGGCGTTCAGTTGTATGGAAAATAGGAACAGACTTAGGAATAAGATTGCTTTCATGGTTGTTAGATTTGAATGATTGGCAATGCTAAATTTAGTAATAAAAGTCAATTGTACATTTATATTGGATCAATTTTTGGATAAAATATTATTTAGGAAAAATTTATAGGCTTGATTTGTTTTGGGGTTTAAATCGCTTGTATCAATTTGGTTTCATTCGGGACACATTCGGAATTTTCGCAATGTGTCTCGAATAAGGTCAAAGCCATAGTCGAAGCGTGCTGATCGGATCACAAACAAAAAGAGGTTCTTAACATGGTAGTTAAGAACCTCTTTTGTAAGATATTTTTATATCCTTAGAATCTTTCGAATTGCGAGAAGAAGAAGTTTCCTTCGATATCAGCGTTTTCGTCAGAGTCAGATCCATGGACAGCGTTAGCTTCGATAGAGTCAGCGTATTTGTTACGGATAGTTCCTTCAGCAGCTTTAGCAGGATCAGTAGCACCGATTAAGGTACGGAAATCTTCAACAGCGTTGTCTTTTTCCAAGATCGCTGCCACGATTGGTCCTGAAGTCATGAATTTTACTAGATCTCCATAGAAAGGACGTTCTTTGTGTACTGCATAAAAGTTACCTGCATTTACTTCGCTCAGTTGAATGTACTTCATTGCAACGATTTTGAAACCGCCAGCGATAATGTCATTCAAGATAGCACCAGTGTGACCATTTGCTACCGCATCTGGCTTAATCATTGTGAATGTTCTGTTTGTAGCCATTTTACTCTAAAATTTTTGCAAAGGTAATAAAATAGTATTAAGTAATTAGTATTTAGTGCTTAGACTTATGGGAGAACTAACCTTAGTGATATTACTTGCACTCCAAGAATGTGCTTATTGAGACAAAATGTAAAGATTTTGAGACCCCTAGCTAATTCTCTTAAGCTAATAAAGTATATCTTGGGTCTGATCACTATCTTGCGCTTCTATTTATGGAAACACCTAGTCAACCTGCTGCGCAGCAGCAAAACCTTAGTACTTCAAAAGTTCATTTTGCTTCCTTGGATGGCCTCCGTGGGATTGCTGCCATCAGTGTTGTCCTATTCCATTTTATGGAGATTGCAGCCCCTGATTACAAAGATAATTTTGTCGCACACAGTTACCTAGCCGTTGATTTCTTCTTCTGTCTTTCGGGATTTGTGATTGCTTATTCCTATGATGACAAATTGGGTAAGATGGGTTTGAAGACCTTTTTTAAGCGTAGGTTGATTCGCCTGCATCCCTTAGTGGTCATCGGTGCGATCATCGGTTTTCTTGCTTTTGTGTTTGATCCATTCAGTAACCTCAAGGATTCCTTTTCCACTACGCAGATCGTTCTGATGTTGTTGAGTGCCTGTTTTATGGTTCCCTATGCCATCGTACCGCAGCGATATAATAATCTGTTCCATTATAACCCGCCTACCTGGTCGCTGTTCTGGGAATACGTTGCCAATATCGTCTATGCCTTCTTCCTGGTTAGGGCCAAAAAGCCTGTTCTGTGGATTTTGTTTGTGGTTTCAGCCGCATTATTGTTTTGGGAGGCTGATCGGTCAAAATATTTAGGTTTTGGCTTTGGTGGAGATAATTTTTGGTCGGGAGGTATTCGTTTGTTTTTCGCCTTTACGGCGGGGGTATTGATTTATAGGCTAAATATCCGGTTAAAGCGGACCTTCCCATTCTGGTTGTTGGCTATCATGTTGGCTGCGGTCTTTTTTATTCCATTTTCTTGGGAAACTAGTCCTATCATCGATCCATTGATCGTGGTGTTTTATTTTCCAGTCCTGATCATACTCGGAACTGGCCAAAAGGCAATGGATGCCAAGACCAAAGGAGTTTGTAAATGGTTGGGGGAGCTTTCATATCCATTGTATATGGTCCATTATCCCTTTATTTGGTTGTTCTTGAGTTATGTAGAGCAGTACAAACCAAACGGTACCCAGATGAGTTATATCATTGTTGTCGGGATGCTTTTGCTGATTTTATTTAGTTATTTGGTTGCGGAGTATATTGACAAACCTATTAGAAAAATGTTAAGTAAAAATCTCTAACTTTGTACTATGTCTAAGAATCTGCAAGTAACGATAGATAAGGACTCGGGCTTTTGCTTTGGAGTTGTTTATGCGATTGATATGGCAGAAGAAATCCTGGATCAGGATGGCTATCTGTATTGTCTAGGTGATATCGTACACAATGATGAGGAGGTCGCGAGGCTGAAAGCAAAAGGTTTGCGTATTATCTCGCATGATGAATTGCCAGGCTTGCAGAACGAGAAGGTGCTGATCCGTGCCCATGGTGAAGCTCCGGAAACTTATAAGACGGCATTAGAGAATAATATTACCTTGATCGATGCATCTTGCCCTGTGGTGTTGAAATTGCAGAACCGTATCAAAACTTCACATGATGACAATGAGAAAATCTTGATTTTCGGAAAGCATGGTCATGCCGAAGTTATCGGTTTACAGGGGCAGACCAACAATGAAGCGCTCGTGTTCCAAGATATCGATGAGCTTGATTCGGTTGAATTACCAGCTAAATTTACCCTTTACAGTCAGACCACCAAGAGTGTTGATCGTTTCTATGCGATCAAGGAAGAGCTTATCAAAAGAGGTTATGAGGTGAAGGCCAATGATACCATCTGTAGACAAGTGTCCAATCGATATGAGGATTTGGGGACATTCGCGCAACAATATGACAAGATCATCTTTGTTTCGGGAAAGAAATCTTCGAACGGGAAAGTACTTTTTGATGTTTGTAAACAGGTCAACCCAAACACCTACTTTATTTCAGATCCGGAGGAATTGGATGCCCATTCATTCGCAGACAATGAGACCATCGGTATCTGCGGAGCTACATCGACTCCAATGTGGTTAATGAAGAAAGTAAAGGAAACCATCGAATCCTATTAATCGTCATTTCAATTTAAAATTCATTGATTCAGGCCATTGAAATCTACCATTGCGCCTGTATTGCTATAAATATTGCCTAATTTTGTGTTTAGTATGAGTAAAAAAGCTAAAAAGGGTGTATTGTTGGTCCAGTTGGGTACCCCTAATTCACCGACTACCGGTGAAGTAAAGAAATACCTAACAGAGTTTTTAATGGATCCACGCGTGATGGATATTCCTTTTGTTTCAAGAACCTTGTTGGTCAAGGGAATTATTGTTCCTAAAAGAGCTTCAAAATCTGCTCATACCTATTCTACCATCTGGAGTGAGGAAACCGGATCCCCTTTAATGTACTACAGTGAATTGCAACAGCAGATGCTGCAGCAGGAACTCGGTGATGAATATCATGTGGAATTGGCCATGCGTTATCAGGAACCTTCGATTCCTAATGCACTGAAGAATCTGGAAAGTATGTTCTTGGATTCCATTATTGTCATCCCGCTTTTCCCACAATATGCATCGGCTACGACCGGTTCGGTCATCGACCGTGTCATGGAATTGATGCGCAGTTGGCAATACTTTCCGAAGGTAAGTTTCGTTAGTAGTTATTGCGACAATCCATTAATGGTAGACGTTATCGCAGAACATGCGCATAAACATGACTTGAGCGAATATGATCATTTCCTGTTCAGTTACCATGGACTGCCAGTTCGACAGTTAGGAAAAGTGGATCCTAAGGGCGAATTGAAGTGTCCTGATTTTGGGTGCGATTCTTGCAAGAAAGAATTGAACTCCTTTTGCTATTTGTCGCAATGTTATGCAACCACGCGTGCAATCGTAGAAAAGTTGAATATACCTGAGGAGAAATATACGGTTTGTTTTCAGTCACGACTAGGGAAGACCCCTTGGATTCAACCATATACTTCAGATACACTGCATAATTTGGCAAAAGAAGGGAAGAAAAAACTCTTGGTGTTCAGTCCGGCATTTGTTGCCGATTGTATTGAAACGTTGGATGAGATACAGGTTGAATACGCCAATGAGTTTAAAGAAATGGGCGGAGAAGAGGTCCACATGGTGGAGAGCCTGAACGGCAATCCGAAGTGGATCGAAGCCTTGAAACGAATGGTGTTGGAAAACGGAAATTAAGATGTTAAAATTAAATGCAGTAATATTATTCTTATTAGACTTCTACATATTTTTTGCGCTAAGGGCAACGAATATTAGATTTATCAAGACAAGGTGGTTTACCATCCTATGGTGGGGCTATTCACTGTCTTTGCTGGTAGGATTATTTATTTCATTTCAATATAACATTCCGCTTTCTATCCGTTCCATAATATTAGTAGCCTTTTTCCTGACTGCCGTCAGCAAGTTTGTCTACGCTATCGTCTTGATCGTCGATGATTTACGAAGAGGGGGGATTTGGGTCGGACGTCTATTCTCTAGGGGCAAAGGCAAGGATCTGGAAGAAAGGATTGAGACTTTAGAAGAGCCATTACCGGAGGTGCCCAAAAAAGGGATATCCCGTTCAGATTTCCTGTTAAAATCAGGGATCATCGTGGCTGCCCTTCCCATGGTTCCTTTGGCTTGGGGCGTTATTTCCACTGCTTATGATTACCGGGTTAGACGCCAGAAATTGGTGCTACCGAACTTACCGAAGGAATTCCATGGAATGACGATCGGACAGATATCGGATGTACACTCGGGTTCTTTCTATAATAAAAAAGCCGTTATGGGCGGCGTTGAGCTTTTATTGGCACAAAAACCAGATGCCATCTTCTTTACAGGCGATCTGGTGAACAATGTAGCCTCTGAAATGCGTGATTACCAAGATATCTTTGCACATGTCAAAGCGGACCTCGGGGTTTATTCCACCTTAGGAAACCATGATTATGGCGATTATTACTTTGGTCCCGGTGATTCGCCAGCTAAACGTAAAAACCTGCAAGATCTGATCGAAACCCATAAAGTGATGGGTTGGGATCTTTTGATGGATGAGAACCGTACCTTGAAAATAGGTAACGAAGAGATCTCCATCGTCGGTGTGCAGAACTGGGGTACAGGTCGATTCCCCAAAAAAGGAAATCTTCCGAAAGCCTTGTTAGGTACAGAAGATAAGGCAGTTAAATTATTATTGTCGCATGACCCATCTCATTGGCGTGCACAGGTATTGGAAACCGATGTGGACGTTATGTTTGCAGGCCATACCCATGGAATGCAATTTGGGGTCCGCGGTGAAAACTTCCAATGGAGTCCAGCAAAATATATCTATAAAGAATGGGCGGGTCTCTATAGACAAGGAGCCTCTCAACTTTATGTCAATACAGGATATGGTTTCTTGGGTTACCCAGGGCGTGTCGGTATTGCGCCTGAAATCACCATTTTTGAACTGGTTAAAGGTTAATTGCCAATTTCTTAACCTAGAATCCTTGCAAAATGGTTGTTTAGGTGTTTTCTGATAGCATCTCGATAGGCTTCAGCATCCCTTAATTTCAATACTTGGACCAATTCTTTGTGCGAGATAAAATCTCCCTTCATGATGTCTTTTTCCAATAAGCCGCTTTGATGTACATACTGAAAAATAGGAAATAGCATTTCCTGCAATTCCAATAAGATCTTGTTTTTAGATATCTTGTACAGCTTCCCGTGAAAACGGATCTCATCCTCTACATGCCAAGGATTAGCGGTATCACCGGAAACTATTTCGTTCGCTATCTTTTCCAGTTCAACAATATCCTCATCGGTGATATTATTGACAATAAAATCAGCCATACCTACTTCTAGGGCCAATCTCATTTCAAACATATCCTTCAAGGTTTCATTATCTAAGATAGAAGGGTGGAATACCTTTCTCAATGAACCCAAGACATCGGGATTTCTAAGTACGGCACCTTTATGCTTGATGGATTCGATCAAACCAATGGTCTTAAGCCTTAATAGGGCCTCCCTAACAACTGTCCTGCTCACACCTAGGCTATCCGCCAAATCTAATTCCTTAGGCAATACATCGCCCACGTTCAACTTATTGTCCTGAATAAATTGAATAATCCTTACTTCCGCTTTATCGACGAGGCTTGAGGTGTCAATACTGCCTAATTTTTCCATTGAAGGGTTCTGCTGATCCATAGGTTTGCTATGAAGGTTTAATTTAATGTTACAATATTATTAAAAAAATGTTTGGTTGTAAAACATTATGTATTACATTTGAATAATTATTATGTATAACATAATCCAATTTAATTATTCATCTATTATGAAAAACCTATATGATCAATCTTTGCGGAGGGTCCTCTTGTTGGCCTTTTTGTGCTGCCTCAACCTCGCAGCATTTTCGCAAACTGCTTTAAATGGAACGGTTACAGACCCAGAAGGAAATCCACTTGTAGGGGTGACAGTTTCCAATCAAACCCAAGGACATGTTACAAAGACCGACGAACAGGGAGAGTTTAGCGTTCAAGCTAAAGTATCGGATGTCATAGCATTTTCTTCAATCGGATATCAATCACACAAACTAACCTTAGCGAACCTAGGTTCGGTAAGGATTTCATTAAACCCAACAGGAGAAGATCTAGAAGAAGTCGTGGTTTTAGGCTATGGTAGCATTAAGAAATCAAACCTGACGGGTTCTGTGTCCAGATTGGACAAGCGCGTTTTAGAGACTGGAGTTCGTTCTAACCCAGCATCGGCATTGGCAGGAACCATTCCTGGCCTACGTGTTCAACAGACTTCTGGTCGTCCGGGTTCAGTTCCAAACATCGTATTGCGTGGAGGAACAACCTATGGGGGCGGAGGATCCCCGTTGGTGATCGTGGATGGTTTGATCCGTTCGGGTTTCTCCGATATCAACCAAGATGACATTGAGTCCATCGACGTATTAAAGGATGCATCTGCCACGGCTATTTATGGTGCTAGAGCATCAAACGGGGTGGTATTGATTACCACAAAACGTGGTAAAGATGGCGTGTCCAATATTTCGCTGAAATCTAAGATCGGGGTCAATTCCTTGAATATCCCTTTTGAGTTCTTGGATGCCAAGGACTATTTGTACTGGTCGAGAAAAGGGGTGCAGACCTCTGGCATGTACCAACCCAACCAGTTGAACCAATTGACTTCAGTGGGTCCTTTTGGTACTGGGAACAAGTATAAGGATGATCAGGGCAATATATTAGATGGAAACAAGGTGAGCAATGCCGTTTGGAGTACCATGTTCTTGGATGATTCCAACAGGGAATTATTGGGCCAAGGGTACCAAACCATGATCGATCCTGTTACAGGGAAAGAATTGATCTATAAAGATTTTGATTATACCGATTATGCATTGCGCAAAAATGCCCTGACCCAAGATTATAACCTTGCCGTGCAGGGGGGAAATGATAAGAGTAAATACTATGCAAGTTTGGGTAAATACTATGAGCAAGGGGTGCCAATTGGAACCAATTATGATCGTTTGACCTTTATCCTAAATGGTGATTACAAAATCAAACCTTGGATTACTTCCAATTCAGGCTTGAATTTCGCGAATACCAAATGGAGAGATGCCATCAATGGGGAAGGTAATTATATGACCCGTGCTTTGGGGGCTCCTCCAACCATGCGTGGCTTTAACGCAAATGGAGATCTTTTGGTTGGCCGTGACTGGCAAGATGGTAACCCAGCGGTAAACAATGATCGTTTTATCCGCAATAACCAAAACCAGAAATTTACGATGTCCCAAGCTTTTGTCATTGACCTTTATGAAGGGCTGAGCTTGAGAACAAGTGGTAACTGGTTTATCAACCAAACCAACAATGAATCCTTCAACAGGGATTATTTAGCCAGTCCAGGTAACTGGGTGCGAACTCGAAACTCATCGGCAAGCTATGACAAGATTTTGAACCAAACCTATAATGCGGTTTTAAACTATAAAAACACCTTTGGCGAGAAACATAATTTTGATGCCATGGCAGGATGGGAATTCTTTGATTCCTACAATACAGGATTTTCAGCATCGGGTTCAGGTGCACCATCGGATGACTTCATGGATCTAGGTTTGACCAGTACCGAAGCAAACCGTCGTGGTATCGATTCTTACCATGTCCGTAATAGGATCACTTCGTTTTTCGGACGTTTGAACTATGATTATGACCAACGCTATCTAATGACCTTGACCTTGCGTCGTGATGGCTATTCAAACCTATTGAATAATCGTTGGGGAACTTTCCCAGGGGTGTCATTAGGTTGGAACCTTCATAATGAAGACTTCTTCGCCAATATTATGGGCACTGACCAAGTGGTCAACACCTTAAAATTAAGGGCTAGTTATGGTGCGAACGGAAATATTGGCGGCATTGGAGCTTATGCTTTGCAAGGGGTATATAATTCTTCGACCTATAACCCCAATGGATCCCTACTCTATAAACACAATTACGACAACCAAGTTGGATTTTTAATGACGGACCTAGCCGTGCCTAACCTGAAATGGGAGAGTTTGATTACCAAAGAAGTAGGTTTAGAAACCAGATTGTTAAATAGGTTAGATCTATCGGTATCCTATTATCATAGAACGACTTCGGATAAAATCGCAACCTTGTTGTTGCCAGCGTCAGCAGGATTTACTTCCATTACGACCAACAATGGTGACATGCAAAACCAAGGGGTAGAGATAGACTTAAATTACCAAGCGATCCGTGCAAATGATTTTACCTTGAGCTTCAACTGGAATACTGCCTACAACAAGAACAAGATCTTAAAGCTGCCATATAATGGGGTTGAGAACAACCGTCAGAATGGTTTCCAAGTCTATAACCCAAGTACCATGGAATTAGAATGGGTTGGAGGCCTACAAGAAGGACAGGATCCGAATGTGGCTTATGCATACGAGGCCTTGGGCATTATCCGTACTCAACAGGACCTGGATAATTATGCCCTGCAGCTAAAGGATTTGATCGGAGCGAGAACCTTGGTGCATCCGGATGTGTTCAATGCGATGACGGCTTCAGAGAAAGCCCTGCATTATCCATTGGCCTTAGGGGACGTGATGTGGAGAGATGTCAATAATGATGGCATCATCAATTCCTACGATAGGGTTTACATGGGGAATACCGTACCACGTTGGACTGGAGGATTTGGTCTTTATTCCACTTACAAGGATTTTTCCTTGAGTGCAAGATTTGATTATGCATTGGGCTATGTTGCCTATGATGGACCAAGAGCTTGGTTTTTGGGGATGATGCAAG
Organism: Sphingobacterium sp. LZ11T8; assembly: GCF_024261425.1. Taxonomy (NCBI): domain Bacteria; kingdom Pseudomonadati; phylum Bacteroidota; class Sphingobacteriia; order Sphingobacteriales; family Sphingobacteriaceae; genus Sphingobacterium; species Sphingobacterium sp. LZ11T8. Next base: position 114,237 of record NZ_JANBZY010000005.1, read on the forward strand.
GAACGTTCAATACGACCACGGAAGTATTGGATACCTATAGCCCAGAAAACACGAACGCAAAATATCCAACCTATTACTGGGCGGACCAATTGTTCAAGAACAATACCAGTCGAGAAAGTAGCATGTTCTACAATAAAGGTAATTATTTGGCATTCCGGGAGATTTCCTTGGCATATCGTTTACCGAGATCTTTGGCGAACAAGATCAAGATGGAAGATTTAAGTGTTTCAGTAACCGGACAGAACCTTCAATACTGGACAGCCAATACCCTGTTTTCTGCGGAAAGTGGGTCGATTGGACAGGGAGGGGGTGGTTACCCACTACCAAGAACGGTCATTTTTGGTCTTCAATTAACCTTTTAAAACTTAAGTCATGAAAAAGATATTAATAGCCTTAGCAATAGCGGCAACGAGCATAACATTTTCCTCTTGTAGCAAGATGGAATTGGATTTAACCCCAGAGGATTATTTCGCAAGTGGATCTTTCTGGAAAACACAGGATCAAGTAAAAGGAGCAATGGTTGGTATCCATAGCCAATTAAGAAATGCGCAGCAAACCTTATGGAGTTTTGGAGAGTTAAGAGGTGGAACTTTGCGAGATGGAACCAGTTTTACAGGTACTGCATCCCTAAACTCGAGTTCGATCATCATCCAAGATGTGCGTGAAAGCAGTCCTGGTTTTAGCAGCTGGGCCAACCTTTATGGACAGATCTTCCAGATCAATAACTTTATATTCCAAGTGGAATCGGCAACCTACCTGTCAGATGCGGAGAAAGGATATTATTTAGGGCAGGCCTATGGATTGCGTGCTTTCTATTATTTCAATCTGTTCCGGACTTGGGGAAGGGTTCCTTTGGTTGCTGAAGCGAAGGTAGCCAATCAGGCACCGAGTTCAGCTGAAGAGTTGTACACTTCCCGTAGTAAAACGGAAAAAGAAACCTTAGACTTTATTAAAGCGGACGTTGAAAAATCAGTTTCTAGTTTCAACAATGACTATAATATCCTAAGCCAAAAAGCGCAGTGGTCCTTGGCTGCGACACAGATGTTGAAAACGGAGGTGTATCTATGGTCCGCCAAGGTAAAGATTGACGGAAATGCTCCGGCAAGTACTGCACAAGATCTTCAGACTGCAAAAGCTGCTGTAGAGGCCGTAATACCAAAATTCACCCTAGTCAATGATTATGCGAATGTCTTTGCGACGGCAAGTTCAGCTGCCAATAAAGGAAATTCGGAAACCATTTTTACTTTGAGGTACCAATATGGTGAGGCGACCAGTTTCTTCAATAACTTTCTGTATGCACAGAGTGATGATATTTCAGGCTACGTAGATGATAAAGGTGAGGCCATTCCAGCAGATCCTTTGAAAATTTCCAATACGGGCATTATCCGTTATGAATACAAATATGGCCTATATCAACTGTATGAAGCAGCAGATAGCAGAGCCAATGCAACTTTCTTAAACTTTAACAAGGGCGATGTGCATGCAGTGGTACTCCGTAAATTCTTGGGTACCATTGTGGAAGGCGTACGAAGCTATTCAGATGACTATCCGATTTACCGCTTAGCCGATGCTTATCTGTTATTGGCAGAAATCAAGAATAAATTGGGGCAAGATCCGACTAATGAAATCATGTTGGTGCGAAACAGGGCTTATAAAGGTTCGGCTCCACAATTTGTAAACGGAGGGTTTGAAGCCAATGAACTTGCCATTTTTTATGAGAGGACCAAGGAGTTTGTTTCAGAGGGTAAGCGTTGGTATGATCTACGCCGCATGCAAGATGCCTCAGGAACGCCATTGGTTTTTCGTAAGGACCTGAATTTGGTTGGGGTGTTGGACAACAATGATTCCCAAAAACATAAAATTCTTTGGCCTATTGACCTTGGAACGCTATCGGCGGATCCGAAGTTAGATGGAGACCAAAATCCTGGATATTCAGGAACTTAATGTTAAATTTAATATAAACCTATCCTGCCCAGCAGGATAGGCTATCTAGTTTTTAATAATTTGTATATGCTAACAAACAAAATTGAAGGATTAATTGCCGCTCCATTTACGGCATTTGATCCAAACGGTGAACTGAACCTAGACCTGATTCCTGCTTATTATCAGTCGCTTAAAAAGAATAATGTGAAAGGAGCTTTTATCTGTGGCTCGACTGGTGAAGGGGTATCCTTGACCTTTGATGAAAAAGTGCAAGTATTGAAGGCCTGGACAGCATTGACAAAAGCCGATCCAGATTTCGCCCTGATTATGTTTTTAGGCGGTACGAATGTCAAGGAATGTAAGCAATTGGCAGTGATCTCTGAGCAAGAAGGAGCAGATGCCATTTCCTTTACTTCCCCTTATTATTTCAAACCTGCAAATGTGCAGCAATTGGCGAAATGCTGTCAGGAAATAGCTGCCGCTGCACCAAATACCGCATTTTATTATTACCATATTCCAGTGCTTACCGGTGGAAACTACAATATGATCGATCTATTGGAAGCTGTGGATAATATGATTCCAACCTTCAAAGGCATCAAATATACGCATGAAGATTTTATGGATTTCTTGTCTTGTTTAAATCATAAAAATGGAAAGTACGATATGCTTTGGGGGCGTGATGAAAACATGTTGTCCTCTTTGGTATTAGGAACAAAAGGTGCGGTAGGAAGTACCTACAATTATGCGGCTCCATTATACAATGATCTGATAGCGGCATATGACCAAGGTAATTTTGAGGAAGCCAATAAATTGCAGCAGAAATCCATTGATATGATCCGTCTGTTAGGTAAATATGGTGGTATTGCAACAGGAAAGGCTTACATGAAATTAGTGGACCTGGATTGTGGAGAATTCCGTTTACCGATAGCCAATATGTCAAAAGAGAATTTTGAGTTGTTCAAAGCTGATGTTGCGGCATTGGGCTTTGATTCCTTTAAGTCAATTAATTAATGCGGACTAAGGCAATATTATCTATGGCGGTTTTAGTGGTTGGTTGTTCTGGTTTGCAGAGCAAGTCTGGATTAGTATGGGAAGAAGCAAGTCATTTGCCTGCGATTTCTGGATCAAAAAATATAGGGGTCGCAGGACCAATAACAGGTATCCTTCAGGACAAACTGATTGTGGCAGCTGGTGCTAATTTCCCCGATGGATTGCCTTGGGATGGAGGAAAGAAAGTTTACCAATCTCAAGGATATATCTTTTCCATTTCAGGGTCAAGCATAAAGCTGGATACCATATTTAATCTTGAAACTGGGATTGCCTATTCTGCCAATCTCAGTCTTCCAGATGCCATCTATATTGCTGGCGGAGAAAATGAAATCGGTCCAATTGATCAAGTTGCCAAATATGAATTATCCGAAAGAGGTAAACTGGAAAAGAAATACTTAAAACCCTTGCCAGTGGCTTTGACCAATGCCGGTTTGGCAGCAGGTACCAACGAAATCTTCTTTATTGGTGGTGAAAATGCAGAATCGGTCTCTGATCGGGTTTATTCCCTGAAATTGGATGATTCCACTGCAAATTGGATAGAATATATGAAACTGCCCTATCCAGTAAGTCATGCTGTTGTGCTTGGCAATGGGAAGGACAAGGTCTATGTCATTGGGGGAAGGAAGAAAAATCCAAATGCCATCAGTGATATCTATGATGGGCTGTTGGAATTGGACCTAAATACCAAAAGTGTTCGTGAGCTTACTAAGCTCCCTAAGGCTTTGGCCGCAGGGACCGGAGTCTATAAAGATGGGAAAATCTTTGTGTTCGGAGGGGATGATGGAAGCACGTTTTCAAAGGTAGAGGAGGCTATAGCCAATATTGCCAAGGAAAATGATCCGCTGAAAAAGGAAGAATTGACTCAAGCAAAGAATAAACTTCAGGCAGGACATCCCGGGTTTTCGAAAGAGAATTTGGTGTATGACCTGAAGACAGGTGCTTGGTCACAATTGGAGGGAATTGAAACTGAAAGTCCAGTAACCACTACGGCAGTTATAAAAGAAAATCTATTTTTTATTCCATCTGGGGAGGTTCGAGCGGGGGTTCGTACCGATCAGATCTTGGTTGGACAGATAAAATAAATCTATGAAAAACAGTAAAAGATATCCTTGGATCGTTGTAGGCTTGTTATGGTTTGTGGCACTCCTGAATTATATGGACCGTCAGATCTTATCAACCATGCGACCTGCAATGGCCATCGATATTTTGGAATTGGAAAGTGCTGCGGTATTTGGTAACCTGATGGCTGTATTTCTTTGGATATATGGTTTTATGAGTCCTGTAGCGGGAATTGTTGCCGATAAGTGGAACCGGAAATGGTTGATCGTAGGGAGTTTGTTTGTATGGTCGGCAGTTACCCTAGCGATGGGCTATGCTGATACTTATGAGCAACTGTATGCCCTACGGGCGATTATGGGCGTCAGTGAAGCCTTGTATATTCCAGCGGGACTTTCATTGATTGCGGATTACCATTCGGATAAGTCAAGGTCCTTAGCTGTAGGGATCCACATGACCGGTTTTTATTTTGGACAGGCATTAGGCGGTTTTGGTGCCACCGTTGCGGCATCCTATTCCTGGCATTATACCTTTATCCTGTTTGGATTGATCGGAATCATCTATTCCGTCGTCCTTATTCTATTTTTACATGAAACGGATCATCGATCTGATGCCAAGAAGTTAGTGGAAAACAAGGTTCCCCTGTTAAAAGGGCTTTCCATGTTGTTTTCCAATATTGCTTTCTGGGTCATCCTATTATATTTTGCTGTTCCAAGCCTTCCGGGCTGGGCAACCAAGAATTGGCTACCTACCTTATTCTCGGAGAACCTGCATATCCCTATGGAAAAAGCAGGTCCATTGGCAACCATTACCATAGCCCTTTCCTCATTCTTTGGGGTAATCCTTGGAGGAATTATTTCCGATAAATGGATTCAAAAGAATGTGCGCGGAAGGATCTATACCAGCGCCATAGGATTGGCATCGACCATTCCGGCGGTAATATTGATTGGATATGGACACAGTGTCTTTGCAATCGTTGCTGCAGGCCTGATGTTCGGCTTTGGTTTTGGGATGTTTGATGCCAATAATATGCCCATCCTTTGTCAGTTTGTATCTTCAAAATACAGGGCAACGGCCTATGGGATCATGAATATGGTTGGTGTCTTTGCAGGTGCTTATATCACGAAGATTCTTGGTGCCTCTGCAGATGAAGGACAATTGGGAAGTGATTTTGCATTATTGGCGGGAATTGTGTTGATCGTATTGATCATTCAATTGGCCGTATTAAAACCGAAGGGAAATGAGGCTATCGATTAAAGTACTTTTCTTATTTATTCTATCGTTCAACTTTCTTTTTGCCCAACAAAAGAAGAGGGTGGCCTGTATTGGTGATTCAGTGACTAAAGGCTCTAATTTAGCCAAAGGGAAAACCTATCCGGATCAATTGCAGCAGTTACTGGGCGATGATTATGAAGTACGCAATTTTGGGAGAAATGGTGCAACTCTACTGGAAAAAGGGCATAACCCTTATCTGAAATCAGAGGAACTGGAGGCTGCGCTAGCCTTTAAACCTGATTTGGTTGTCATTAACTTAGGCTTGAATGATACAGATCCAAGAAATTGGCCTAATTACCAAATGGACTTTCAACGGAACTATAATAAACTGATCTCTCTTTTTAAAAACGGAAATCCGAAGGTGGAAGTTTATGTATGTGAAAACACACCAATTTTTAGTGGACATCCTCGATTCCTTTCAGGAACTCGAGATTGGTACTGGGATATCAAGAGAGAAATACGCGCTGTAGCGGTGAGACATTTCCACAAGCTCGTTTATCTCTATCCGCCCTTAGCTTTTCGTATCGATCTATTTGATGATTATCTACACCCATCGGAGCAAGGTGCCGAAATTATTGCAAAGACCATTTTCGATGTAATAGTTCCTGTAAGGCAGAAGCTTTCCGTACATGAAAGTATAGGTTCGCATATGGTATTGCAACGGGATCAAACTAATCGAATAACAGGCAAAGCGAATGCTAAACAGGCTGTATTTATTGAAATGAATGGAGGAACTTACTTATCCCCTGCTAACTCCGAAGGGGAGTGGAGAATTGATATTTATGACATACCTGCTGGTGGACCATATAAGATGAAAATTTTTACGGATCAGGATACGATCATCTTAGAAGATATATTGTTTGGCGATGTGTTTTTAGCATCAGGGCAGTCCAATATGGCTTTCCCGTTAAAGGATGCCAATGGATCAAAAGAATTGATTAAGGAGGCTTCCAAACACGATAATATTCGAATTTTTAATAACAAGGTCCTTAAGGAAACAAATAATGAAGAGTGGGATGAGGCTACTTTAAAGAAAGTAAATGACCTGGAATATTTCTCTGGGAACTGGGAAAAGCTAACAGCAGAAAATGCCGCCAACTTTTCAGCGATTGCCTACAGTTTTGCAATAGAATTACAAAAGGAAACGCAGGTTCCGATTGGCATCATTGAACTTGCCGTGGGCGGTTCGAATACCGAGTCTTGGATTCCGAGAAGAAGCTTGGAGAACGATCCGCTTTTGGCGACTTATATCCATCAGTGGCGGAAATCCGATTTCATTCAGGATTTCTGTAGAAGCAGAGCTGAGGTTAATCTGAAGAAATCCATGGTCAAGAACCAAAGACATCCCTATGAACCGGCCTATAATTTTGAAGCAGGTTACAATAAGTGGAAGGATGCTTCATTAAAGGGGGTTCTATGGTATCAGGGGGAAAGTAATGCCCATAACGTTGAACTACATGAGCATCTATTCAAGACTTTAATAGCTTCTTGGAGAGAGAATTATAAGCCCTTTTTCGGTAAACGGGAAAGGTTGCCATTCTATACGGTTCAGCTTTCCAGTATAGATAGGCCCTCTTGGCCAAAATTCAGGGATAGCCAAAGAAAGCTCAGCAATGAATTGAAGGATGTCTATATGGCTGTCAGTTCTGATCTAGGTGATTCCTTGGATGTACACCCTAGAGAGAAGTTAATCATTGGAAAACGATTGGCTAATCTGGTCTTGAAGCATGAATTTGGAAAGGATAATAATTCGGATAGCCCGCAACCTATTTATTCTTATGAAAATGAAGATATACATGAAATAAGGTTCAGTCATGCCAAGCAATTAAAGGTAATGGGATCAAAAGAAGTTACAGGTTTTCAGGCTAAAGATGAAAACGGAAATTTGGTAGATCTCAAGGTCGTGGAAATAAAAGGGAATTCGGTTTTCCTGGAAAATCCTAGAGGTTTAATGGAGATATATTATGGATACAAGCCTTTTTCAAGGGCAAATTTAGCGAATGAGGAAGGAGTGCCTGTTTCCACATTTTCGATTAAAAGATAAAAAAGAATGTACAATAACGAAGAGTTAACTGAATTAGCAGATTTTTATAAAGATCAATTGGTCAATGATACGGTTCCTTTTTGGTTTCCGCGATCATTTGATCATGAGTTTGGTGGGTACCTATTGATGCGAGATCAAGATGGTTCCCTGATTGATACCGATAAGGCCGTTTGGATACAAGGCCGTGCTTGTTGGTTGCTTTCTACCCTTTATAACACGGTGGAACCAAGGGAAGAATGGTTGGAAGGCGCGCGCTTAGGCTATGAATTTTTGAAAAATAAATGTTTTGATGCAGCAGGGAAAATGTATTTCCACGTTGATCAGGAAGGCAATCCAATCCGTATGCGTCGATATTTTTTCTCGGAAACCTTTGCCGTGATTGCCAGTGCTGCCTACGCAAAAGCTTCAGGTGATGAGGAAGCTGCGCAATTAGCCCGTAATCTATTTGGGATATGTTTGGAATATGCCAGTGGAGAACGAAAAATGGAACCTAAGTTTGAGGAAACTCGACCAAGCCGCGGAATAGGAATCCCGATGATCATGTGCAATACCGCTCAGCAATTAAGGGAGACCATTGGCGACCCTCGATGTGAAGATGCGATTACAAATTGGATCCAAGAGATAGAACAGTATTTTGTGAAGGATGATATCCGCTGTGTGATGGAGCAGGTAGCTCCTGATGGTAGTATCATCGATCATATTGATGGAAGAACACTCAATCCGGGGCATGCCATTGAGGGTGCTTGGTTTATTCTGCATGAAGCTGTTCATAGAAATATGGATGAGAAATTGATAAACCTTGGATTGCGGATGCTGGATTATATGTGGGAAAGAGGTTGGGATAAGGAATTTGGAGGTATTCTGTATTTTAGGGATGTCTATAATAAACCTGTCCAAGAATATTGGCAGGACATGAAATTTTGGTGGCCGCAGAACGAAGCTATCATTGCTACCTTATTGGCGTATCTGATAACCAAGGATGAGAAATATGCTAGCATGCACAAGCAGATCCATGAATATGCCTATACTCATTTCCACGATAAAGAACATGGGGAATGGTACGGTTATTTACATCGTGATGGGGGAATAGCCCAAACCGCTAAAGGGAACCTGTTTAAAGGTCCATTCCATTTGCCTAGGCAAGAATGGTACTGTTGGTCCATTATCAATCAATTTAAGAAAAAGGACAATTATGAATAGGATAGCCCATTATATTTTATTGTTGTTGAACTTTTTCGCTGTCGATAGCTTGAACGCTCAAGAGGCTTTGATTCCAATGCCTCAAGATGTGCAGTGGTCGGAAAATAAACTGGACCTATCCAAAGGGGTTCATCTTGAAATTGGCAAATCCATTGAAAAGAATGAGGTCAACCTGCTTAAAAATTTATTAGAAGGTCAATCGATAAACATTTCTAAGAATAAGAAATTACCTTCAATTTCATTGAAGATAATTTCAAGTCTGGAAGGTATACAATCTGATGAAGGTTATACTCTGCAAATTGATTCCCAGGGAATCCAAATCAAAGCTTTATCTAGTAAAGGGATTTTCTACGCTCTGCAGACTTTAGGACAAATGGACTTTCATGAGAAGCAAGTAGCTCTAGTGAAAATCAAGGACCAGCCTGCATATTCCTTTAGGGGATTCTTGCTGGATGTGGGTAGAAATTACCAACCGGTGGCGATGTTGAAAGAGCAGATCGATGTGATGGCGAAGTATAAGCTTAATGTTCTGCATTTCCATTTCACGGAGGATATTGCTTGGCGCTTGGAAAGTAAAAAATATCCTGGTCTCACAGCTGCGGAGAACATGACCCGATGGGCTGGGAAATATTATACGGTTGCGGAGTTTCAGGAGTTGATCGATTACTGTCAGGAAAGGCATATTTTATTTTTGCCTGAGATTGATATGCCAGGACATTCAGCTGCATTTGAGCGTTTCTTTAAGGTCAATATGCAGAGTGAAGAAGGTATTGTATACATCAAGGAATTGCTTAAGGAGTTTGCTGATACCTTTCCTACGCTCAAGCATCTGCATATAGGTGGGGATGAGGTAAAGATTAGTAATAAGCAGTTTATGCCGGAAATCACGAAATATGTGGAATCATTGGGCTTCAAAACTTACGGCTGGGATCCGGGAAGTAATCTGGAATCATCCACCGTTCGTCAAATGTGGATGGGCGGTCCAAAAGCTATAGATCCTAAAACTACACTTCAGTATTTAGACTCCAAGCATCTTTATATCAACCATATGGATCCTTTGGAGACTGTGACAACCTTGTTTTTCCGAAGGTTTGCTGAACAGGAAAAGGAAAGCTCGCAACTTCCTGGAGCCATTCTATGTTCATGGCCAGACCGTGCAGTTGAAAAACCAGAGGATATGTTCCTGCAAAGTGCTATCTATCCTGGGATGATAACATTTGCAGAAAGAATATGGCGTGGAGGCGGTGAATTAGGTTGGAAGGCATTTCTTCCAGAAAGAAAAACGGAAGCATTCCAAGAATTTGCAGCATTTGAGAAGAGACTCTTGTCCCATAAATCGAAATATTTCGCCAACCTTCCTTTCCCATATCAGCAACAGACTGGAATGTTCTGGGAAATGATCGGACCTTTTGATAATAATGGCGAATTAGCGAAAGAGTTCCCTATTGAAAAGGAACCATTTGGGGAACAATATGCTGTTTATAAGAACCAAGTCGGAGGGACCATCGTTTTGAGACATTGGTGGGCTGATATTATTCCCGGAGTTGTTGAATCGCCTAAACCCAACAGTACTTTTTATGAAAGAACAAGGATCTGGAGTGATAAAGCCGAAGAAAAAGAATTCTGGATCGGTTTTGCAAACCTTTCGCGGTCTTATGCCAGTGATTCGCCGGCAGAAGGTACATGGGATGACCTGCAAAGCCAGGTTTTGGTCAATGGAATAAAAATCCCAGCGCCGAAATGGAATCATCCTGGTCAGAAAGGGGAGCTAGAGCTGCCATTGACGGATGAAGGCTATTCTTTTAGGGAACCCACCAAGATCCAGATGGAGGAAGGATGGAATGAGATATTAATCAAGTTGCCAGTCGGAGATTTTAAGGGCAAGGATTGGCAGAATCCAACGAAATGGATGTTTACTTTTATCCCTTATCAATAGAAATCAATACACACTATATATGAAAAAACTATTTTTATCAGTATTTGCCGCATGCTTAATATCAGCAGTTTCAGCTCAGGAAACCGTAGTTTTCCGCTCAGGAGAGGATGGTTATGCCAGCTATAGGATTCCAGCCATTATCAAGAACAAGAATGGAGACCTGATAGCATTTTCGGAAGGTCGTGTGGACCATGCCGGAGATTATGGCAATGTGGATATCGTTTATAAGATCAGTCAGGACCAAGGAAAGACTTGGGGGAAACTGAATGTTGCAGCTGATTATGATAAGCTTCAGGCTGGAAATGTAGCGCCGGTGTTGGATATGACGGATCCAGCTTATCCAGCTGGAAGGATATTTCTTTTTTATAATACAGGGAACAACCACGAAGGCGAAGTGAGGAAAGGCAAAGGCTTGCGTGAAGTCTGGTACATCACTTCTACGGATGGTGCAAAAACTTGGTCTGAACCCGTGAATATCACGACCCAGACCCACAGACCAAATCAGCCACAGGTTAATTCCGCCTATACCTTTACAGAAGACTGGAGAACTTATGCCAATACGCCTGGACATGGATTTCAGTTTGTGTCAGGTCCTAATAAGGGAAGGATTTACATTGCTGCCAACCACAGTGCTGGAGATCCTAGTGCACAGGGTAAGGACTGGAATGCACATGCTTTCTATTCGGATGACCATGGAAAGACCTTTAAGTTGAGCCAGAATGTACCTTATCCAGGAACTAATGAATCTACTGCTGCTCAGGTTGGAGATAATGAGGTCTATATGAGTTCCAGGAATCAGCAGTTGAATCCAAAGCAACGTGTTATTTCCGTTTCGAATGATGGCGGTGAAACTTGGCAGAGTTCTGCTCCAGACCCTAATCTTCCAGACCCGATCAACCAAGGTTCGGTATTGTCCTGGAAGAAAGGGAAGAATTTCGTGCTGGCTCATATCAATGCAGCAGATGAAAAGAATAGGGATAACCTAACCTTGAGGCTTTCAAAGGATAAAGGGAAGACCTGGTATTTTACAAAATTGATTGCTAAGGCGCCTGAAGGATATAAAGGAGCCTATTCAGCCTATTCGGACATCGTCCTGATGAAACCTAAGTTGGTCGGTATTCTGTATGAAAAAGACAATTATAAAGACATTGTCTTCCTAACGGAAAAGATCAAATAAAGGAAAACCCTAAGCCCATAAAGCTTAGGGTTTTCTTTTTTTATTCCCTTAATTCTCAGAAAATTCCTGTAAATTGAACTTTATCTACTTGTTTAACCTGTTTAAACTCAATCAAATTATGTTTCTGAAAAGTGTGGTCTATATAAAAACATTGATCAGTGTGCCTTCGGTCCGCAATTCAATGCTCATGTCTGTTTTATTACTTTCAGCTTCTGTTCTTGATTCTTGTGCAAGGAAAAACTCTGTGGTTACAAGCCAAAAAAATGATACCTATCAGAATCCGGTATTTGAACCTGTGCTCGCTGACCCTACGGTAATCCAAGATCCTAAAACAAAACTATTCTATGCTTATGGCACCCAAGATAATTGGGATGATGGTAAGGGCTCTCGTCTTGTTCCAATCTTGGAGTCCAAGGATATGGTGAACTGGTCCTATGTGGGGCCTGCTTTTGACACTAAGCCTAATTGGAAAGAGGCCGGTGGTATTTGGGCACCAGATATCAATATTGTAGATGGAAAGTATTACCTCTATTACTCCTTTTCAACTTGGGGCGATAAGAACCCTGGTTTGGGATTGGCTATTTCGGATTCTCCAAAGGGGCCTTTTATAGATCAAGGGAAATTGCTTGATTCTGAATCTGCCAATGTGCCTAATTCAATTGATCCCTTTTTTATGGAGGATAATGGCAAGAAATATATATTCTGGGGAAGTTTCTCCGATAGTCCTGAACAGGGCACATTTGCGCTGGAGTTAACCTCTGATGGGAAAAAGGTGTTAACTGGGAAAAAGCATAAAATAGCTGCCGGTGATTATGAAGCCGTGACCATCTATAAGAAAGATGGCTATTTCTATTTCTTGGGTTCTAAGGGTAGTTGCTGTGAGGGTGCAAATAGTAAGTATCATGTGCTGACAGCAAGATCCAAGAATTTGTTGGGACCCTATCTCGATAAAGAGGGACGAGATATCAAGGAAAGAAATCATGGTAGCCTAATCTTGGAAGGTTCGGATTCCATAGTTGGCCCTGGGCATACTTCAGGGATCATCAAGGATGCTAAAGGTAAGGATTGGATTTTCTACCATGCGATTGATAAGACCAATGGAAAGTTGGGGAATGGAACAAGCAGAAGGATGTTGATGTTGGATCCGCTGAACTGGAAAGAGGGTTGGCCACTGATCGGTACAGGAAAACCAGAAAGAAATAAAACTCAAAAACCTATTATTTAATTCTTAGAGATGAACATACGATTATTGCTATTAGGATTGTCATTCCTGTTGTGCCTGCAAGGTAAGGCCCAGGAATTACCGGGGAATCCACTGTCAGTTGCTTTAGGGGATCCTTATATCATCTTTGATGAGCAGAGCGACCTTTATTATTTATATGGAACAGGGGGTACAAAGAACGGTTTTGTGGTTTATTCTTCCAAGGACCTAAAGGATTGGAAAAATGAAGGTGTAATCTACAATAACCAACAGGAAAAATCATGGGGAACCAAAGACTTTTGGGCTCCTGAGGTTTATAAATGGGATGATAAGTTCTATTTATTCTACAGTGCCCATTGGAAAGAAAATCCAAATAATGAACTTGAAAACTATAAAATCGGCGTTGCGGTATCGGATAATCCAACCGGTCCTTTTGTGGATATAGAATCGCATCCGCTTTTTGATCCTGGCTATCCCATTATTGATGCCAATGTCTATGTAGCGGAGGATGGCAAGAAATATCTTTATTATTCCAGATGTTGTTACAAACATCCCGTGGAATCAGAGATCGCAGATTGGGCAAAAAAGAATGGCATTTATGATGAGATTGAGGAGAGTTGGGTTTACGGAATTGAGTTAAAACCAGATTTGAGTGGGGTAATCGGTAAGCCTCGCCTTTTGTTGAAGCCACCAGTGAAAATGGACGATAAGCAGGCAGAATGGGAAAGCCGTTCTGTCCATAATAAGGAAATCAATCGCCGTTGGACCGAGGGGTCCTATTTGTTCAAGCATAATGGTCTTTTTTATATGATGTATTCTGCGAATCACTATGCAGGGCCATATTATGCCGTGGGTTATGCCACCTCAGAAAGTCCTTTAGGGCCGTTTGTGAAATCGGAGTTTAATCCGGTATTGGAAAAGAACAGCGAAAAGGGAGGTGATGTGACAGGTACGGGCCATAATTCTGTGTTTGTAGGTAAGGATGGCAAAATGTACTGTGTCTACCATGGCAGGACCACCAAAACCGGAAATGACAGGGTTGTTTTTATTGATCCCATAGAAATAGATTCTAAGGGTGTGTTAAAAGTACACGGACCCACTACAATTAATTGATGGAATTTGTATCTTAGGAAAACTAATTTAAGCGCAACCTATGCCCAACTTTGCTATAAATGATGTTCCTCACAGGCGTTTGAACCTGTTGACAGGTGAAAGTATCCTTGTTTCTCCCCATCGCAGTAAGCGACCTTGGCAGGGGCAAGTGGAAGATTTACCTGCCGACAATAGGCCTGAATATGACCCAAATTGTTACCTCTGCCCAAGAAATTCAAGAGCTGATGGAAGTGTAAATCCAGATTACAAAGAGAGTTTTGTGTTCGTGAATGACTTTTCTGCATTATTGAAAGATTCCGAGGAAGGGGAGATGAATGAGGAAGGCCTTTTGGTAGCTGAAACGGAAAGAGGGATATGCAAAGTGATCGCTTTTACGCCGCAGCATGACTTGACCTTACCAGAAATGGATATCCCAGCAATCAGGAAGGTAGTCGATGTGTGGCAAAGCGAATTTGCTTCTTTGGCAGCAAACGATTGGATTAAATACATACAGATCTTTGAAAATAAGGGTTCCATCATGGGCTGCAGCAACCCCCATCCGCATGGACAGATTTGGGCCGAGAGTAAACTCCCTATGGAAATCCAAAAAGAAGAGAAGCAACAAAAGGAATATTTCGAAAAAAATGGTCATTCCTTGCTTTCTGATTACCTAGCCTTGGAGCTCAAGAAAAAGGAAAGGATCATTGTTGATAATGATCATTTCGTCGCCCTGGTGCCATTCTGGGCAGCATGGCCATTTGAAACCTTGGTCATCAGCAAAAGACAGGTAAAGGACATCAGGGAATTTACCGATGATGAAAAAACCGATCTCGCCAAAACCTTACAAGAACTAACCATCCGTTACGATAATATCTTTTCTACTTCTTTTCCATATTCTGCAGGCATGCATCAAGCGCCAGTAAATAGTGGAAATCAAGATTTTTGGCATTGGCATATGCATTTTTACCCGCCTTTGTTGCGTTCCGCCACAGTAAAGAAATTCATGGTCGGATATGAAATGTTAGCCAATCCGCAACGCGATATTACAGCTGAAAAAGCTGCAGAAATAATCAGAAATCAATCCACAGTACATTATAAATCGAATACCAAATGATTGACAGAGACCAAATTAGTGCTAGGTTTAAGGAATTGTATGGAACAGAGCCTACATTAGTTTCGAAATCCCCAGGAAGGATCAATATCATCGGGGAACATACCGACTACAACGAAGGCTTCGTCCTTCCAACTGCTATTGACAAAGCTGTCTATGTTGCGCTTTCCAAACGAGAGGATTCGGAGATACATTTATACGCTGAAGACTTTAAAGAGAGCTATACAGTTGAATTAGACAAGGTAGCTCCTTCCGATAAAGGGTGGCCTAATTATATATTAGGCGTGGTTAATCAATTAAAATTAAGAGGATTGGAACTTTCAGGTTTTAACCTTTATATCGATGGGGATATCCCTGTTGGTGCGGGATTATCATCTTCTGCTGCCGTTGAATGTGCAACGGGTTATGGATTGAATGAATTGTTCAGACTAGGCTTGGATAAAGTCAGTATTGCCAAGATCGGTCAACTTGCAGAGCATACCTATGCTGGCGTAAAGTGTGGAATCATGGATCAATTTGCCTCGGTACTCAGCAAGGCAAACCATGTAGTTCGCCTGGATTGTCGGGATCTCACTTATACCTATGTCCCTTTGGAATTGGGGGAATACGAAATCGTATTGTTAAATACCAATGTAAAGCATTCTTTGGCCTCCTCTGCATATAATGATAGAAGGTATTCCTGTGAGCATGCTGTTACCTTGGTCCAAAAGAAACATGCTGATGTGAAGAGCTTAAGAGATGTTGATATAGCAATGTTGGATGAATTGGTCATGCCGTTTGATCTGGATAGTTATATCAAAGCAAAGTTTGTAGTAGAAGAAAATGAAAGGCTAGCGAAAGCCTGTGCAGCCATGGAAAATGGTGATATCGTAGAAATGGGCAAGCAGATGTTCCGTGCGCATGAAGGTTTGAGCAAGGAATATGAAGTAAGCTGTAAAGAATTGGACTTTCTAGTGGAGAAAGCGAAGGACTTCCCTGAAGTACTTGGAGCGAGAATGATGGGAGGAGGATTCGGTGGCTGTACGATCAATATCGTCAAAAAAGGATTCGGACAGCAGCTTGTTGATGCGCTTGCACCGGCCTATAAAACAGAGTTTAACCTTGAGTTGACACCTATTTTCGTAAAAACCGATAATGGCTCAGAATTAGTATATTAGAATCAATTATAAACAGAAAATGAAAAGATCAATCCTTAAACTTATGCTAGCGTGCGGCCTAATTACGGCTGTGGCATGCCAGCAAAATAGTAAGCAAGAAAGCAGTCAGTCCACTGATTCAAGCAGCAATGCTGTTACAACCTTAGACTCCAGTTCTTTCACGGAAAAAATCGATGGGAAAGAAGCCAAGCTTTACATGCTAAAGAATTCTTCCGGTGCCAAGGCTTATTTTACGAACTTTGGGGCCAGGATTGTTTCTCTACAGGTTCCTGATAAGAATGGAACACTGACTGACGTGGTATTGGGCTTCAATAAAGCTTCTGATTATAACAACCCTAAAGAACCATTTTTCGGACCTATCGTTGGACCATTTGGCAACCGTATTGCCAAAGGTAAGTTTACCCTAGATGGGGAAACCTTTACCCTTCCGACCAATAATGGTGCTAATACCCTTCATGGTGGATTAAAAGGAGTTCATTTTGCAAATTGGGAGGTGAAATCTGCCAATGATAAAGCCATTACCTTTGCATATACCCTTCCAGATAAACAAGAAGGTTTTCCTGGTCCTATCCATATCGAGGTTACCTATAGTCTTTCTGATAACAATGAATTGGCCATCGCTTACAAAGCAACCGCTGACAAGAAAACTGTAGTGAACTTTACAAACCATGCTTATTTCAATCTAAACGGTGAAGGTAGTGGAACCATTACTGAACATACCTTAAAGCTATATGCGGATAAATTTACGCCAGTAGATAGCACGCTGATCCCCACTGGAGAGTTGAAGGACGTGAAAGGTACTCCATTCGATTTTACAGTGTCCAAAACTATCGGTAAGGATATTCAACAAGAGGATGAGCAATTGAAATTCGGAAAAGGATATGACCATAATTGGGTTCTTAGCGGAACTAAAGTGGATGGATTAAACCATGCTGCCACGTTAACTGGAGATAAAACAGGGATCGTGATGGATGTGTATACCGAAGAGCCAGGAATTCAGTTCTACAGTGGGAACTTTATGGCAGATAATGTAACCCTAAAAAATGGTGTAAAGGATAGCTTCCGTACCGGTTTATGCTTGGAAACACAACATTTCCCAGATTCCCCAAACCAACCGAACTTCCCTTCAACAACCTTGAAACCAGGAGATACCTATACAAGCAAATCTATTTATAAGTTTACGACTAATTAATATCAATGGAAACCAAAGACTATATTGTATTCCTGTGTTACTTCATCATTGTTGCAGGATATGGACTTTACATTTATTATAAGAAGAAATCGGCCTCTGGAGACTCCAAGGACTACTTCCTAGCCGAAGGATCTTTGACCTGGTGGGCAATTGGAGCCTCATTGATCGCATCCAACATCTCCGCTGAGCAATTCATCGGGATGAGTGGTTCGGGCTTTAAGATCGGTCTTGCCATTGCTACCTATGAATGGATGGCAGCGGTGACCTTGGTGGTAGTCGCGGTTTTCTTTCTACCGGTCTATCTCAAGAACAAGATCTTTACGATGCCGCAGTTCCTGAATCAGCGGTATAACGGCACTGTAGCCATGATCATGGCTGTTTTCTGGTTGCTATTGTATATCGTTGTCAATTTGACCTCCATCTTATTCTTAGGGGCATTGGCGGTGTCCAGTATATCAGGGTTAGATTTCCAAGTCTGTATGATCGGCTTAGCGATTTTCGCTATTTTCATCACGCTAGGGGGAATGAAAGTAATTGGATATACTGATGTTATCCAAGTATTCTTCCTGATCTTAGGTGGATTGGCGACGACTTATCTTGCCTTAAACTTGGTGTCTGACCATTTCGGTGGTGGTGGCGTTTTAGATGGACTTGGAATTGTTCATAACAAAGCCCAAGACCATTTCCATATGATCCTAAAACCAGATAATCCGAATTACATCGATCTTCCTGGCCTTTCCGTTCTGATCGGGGGTATGTGGATTATCAACCTAAACTACTGGGGCTGTAACCAATACATCACGCAACGTGCATTAGGTGCGGATCTTCCAACAGCAAGAAACGGTCTGTTATTCGCTGCTGGATTAAAGTTATTGATGCCTTTAATCGTTGTATTGCCAGGTATTGCCGCCTTCGTACTTTATAATGATGGTCTATTCCAACAAGAAATGTTAGCTGGTGGAGAGCTGAATCCAGATAGAGCCTATCCGGTACTATTGAATCTATTGCCAACAGGATTGAAAGGCTTGTCTTTTGCGGCCTTGACTGCTGCGGTGGTAGCCTCATTGGCGGGAAAAGCAAACTCAGTGGCAACGATCTTTACCTTGGATATCTATAAAAAGATCTTCGACAAAGATGCTTCTGAAAAGAAATTAGTAAATGTAGGAAAGATCACTATTGTGGTTTCCATGATCTTGGCCATCTTTATCGCTCCATATTTAGGGATTGATAAAAAAGGCGGATTCCAATACATCCAGGAATATACCGGATTTGTTTCTCCAGGGGTATTTGCCATGTTCCTTTTAGGGTTTTTCTGGAAGAAAACGACTTCAAATGCAGCACTATTTGCAACCATCGTTGGTTTCTTGCTGTCGATCGTATTGAAATTCCTTCCAGGTTATATGGATCTTTCATTCTTGGCTTCAACAGGATTTGCAATCCCTGTGGATGGCGTTTATGAAATCCCATTCATCGATAGAATTGGATTCGTATTCATATTCTGTCTAATCGGGATGTACATTATCTCTATGTACGAGCACAAAAAAGGCGTGGTTACACACGGACTTGAGATAGATGCTACCATGTTCAAAACAAAAACTGGCTTTGCAGTAGGTGCCTTGATTGTTATCGGTATCACCGCAGCGCTTTATACCATATTCTGGTAATAACTAAAGCTAGAAGAGGAAAAGACCTCTTCTAGCTTTTTTCATAATTAACCCAACCCTACCATTATGAGAAGCTTTCTGATTTGTTCAGCGGGACTGTTATTTTCCGCGAGCCTTTGGGCACAAAGCCCTTCACAAAAGATTTATCCGATTAATTTTTCAAAGGTTGCCATAGAAGATAACTTCTGGTCACCCCAATTGGAAAAGGTCGCCAATGCTACCATAGATGCCTGTGTAACCTATACCGAGGACAAAACGGGACGCATCCGGAATTTTGAGAAGGTGGCTCAGGGTTCAGGCAAGCACGAGGGGATCTATTATGATGATTCCGATGTCTATAAAGCGATTGAAGCCATCGCCTATTCCTTGAAGAACTATCCAGACAAAGAACTAGAAGCCAATACAGATGTATGGATCGATAAAATAGCCGCAGCTCAACAGCCTGATGGATATTTAAATACCTATTACACCCTAAATGGCCTTCAGGATCGCTGGAAAGATATGGAAAGGCATGAGGATTATTGTGCTGGTCATCTAATCGAAGCGGGTATAGCCTATTATAATACAACTGGTAAGGATAAATTGCTGAAGGTAGCAACAAAGTTTGCAGACCATATCGACAATTATTTTCGGGTTCCCAATAAGCCATGGGTATCGGGACATGAGGGAATTGAATTGGCCTTGATGAAATTATATCATCATACCAATGAGAAGCGTTATTTACAATTGGCAGACTGGTTTGTTGAACAGAGAGGAAGGGGACATGGCGTAGGCAAGATCTGGGATGAATGGAAAGACCCTGAATATGCCCAAGATGATATTCCTGTTCGCGATCAAAGAAAAATAACGGGGCATGCCGTACGAGCTATGTATTTATATACAGGGGTTGCGGATATAGCTTCTGAAACAAAGGATGCAGGTTATGTCAAGACCATGGATGCCATTTGGGATGACGTAATCAACAAGCACTATTATATCACCGGCGGAATTGGAGCCCAAGGTTCCAATGAAGGGTTCGGAAAACCCTATGACCTTCCGAATGAATCCGCCTATTGCGAAACCTGTGCTTCCGTAGGGATGGTTTTCTGGAACCAGCGGATGAACATGCTTTCTGCACAGGCAAAATACATCGATGTACTGGAAAGGACGCTGTACAATGCCGCTATCGATGGCATCAGCCTTTCTGGCAATCGTTTTTTCTATGGCAATCCATTGGCTTCGGATGGAAATTACGAACGTAGCGAATGGTTCGGAACCGCCTGCTGTCCATCCAATATCGCAAGGTTGGTATCTTCCTTAGGTTCCTATATCTACAGTCGCTCGGCAACAGACCTCTATGTCAATCTATTCGTAGGCAGTGAGACAACAGTAGACCTAAATAAAAACGAGGTCTTTGTGAAACAGTCCGGCAATTATCCGTGGAACGGACAGGTCAGTATAGAGGTAAGTCCTAAGAAAGCGAAGGAATTTGCAGTCTTTGTTCGTATTCCAGGATGGTTAAAAGAACCCGTTCCAAGTTCATTATATCATTATAAAAACGGCAAAACCAATAACTATTCGGTAACTGTCAATGGAAAGCCTGTAAATGCAGCTGTGGAAGATGGATATTTAAAGATCGATAGAAAGTGGAAAAAGGGGGATAAGATTGATATGCAACTGAATATGGAGGTGCAACGGATCGTGTCTTCCGATGAATTGAAGCAGAACCAGAACCGTATTGCCCTACAATATGGTCCTATTGTATATGCCGTGGAAGATGTGGATAACCCGAACGCAAAGAATGGACTGTTCATTCCTGAGAACACCCAGTTTCAAGTAAACTACAAACCTGATTTATTGGGGGGGACAAATGTTATCCAGTTCAAAGCCCCTGTTGTAGCTATTGATCAGGCAAGCAATCAGGTATTACAACAAGAGAAAGAAATTACGGCAATCCCTTACTTCCTTTGGAACAATAGGGGTAAGAGTGCCATGCAGGTCTGGATACCTGAAAAATTAACATCCGTAAGGATCGACTAAAATAGAAGAAGCGGGTTTTGCCCGCTTCTTCTATTTGATATCCTCGAGTGCATGTTCAAAATCTGCAATCAGATCATCGATATGTTCTATTCCTACAGAAATTCGAAGCATGCCATTGCTTATTCCGGAAACTGATTTTTGTGTTTTATCATGATGTGAACCCCACATGCTGGCCGGGTGGACCACCAAGGATTCCACGCCGCCCAAACTGGCCGCATTGGCAAATACCTCCAATTTGTTTATTGCCGATTGCGCATTTTTATAGGCCTCGTCCTCATTAGCCCCCACAACTTCTATACAGAGCATGCCCGTTCCACCGCGCATCTGCTTTTTGACCAAATCATACTGGGGATGCGAAGGAAGCCCCACATATCCGGTATGTTTTATGGCCGGGTGGTTTTCAAAGTATTCAGCCAAAGCCAAGGCATTGCTATTTATCTGTTTTACGCGCATGGATAGCGTCTTAAGGCCTCTCAAGAGTAACCAAGAGTCGAAAGGACTCAGGGATCCCCCAAGCATCAAGGACCTTTTCCAGACCCTTTCAATAAAGGATTTGCTTCCACAGACCACTCCTGCAGTAAGGTCACTGTGGCCTCCCAAATATTTGGTCGCTGAATGAACCACGACATCAATTCCAAACTCCGTAGGCGTTTGATTGATGGGTGAGGCAAAGGTATTGTCAGCCATCGTGGTCAGCTGATGCTTCTTCCCTAAATAAGCGATAAACTTCAGATCGGTGACATCTAAGTTCGGATTCGAAGGGGTTTCAACGTAGATTAATATTGTGTTCGCTTGGATTGCCTTTTCGAAGGCTGTATTGTCTTTCTGGTCCACATGGGTTACTTCCACTCCATATTCGGTCAAGAAGTCCTTAAAAAAGAGCATAGCGCCAGAATATAATGAGTTTTGGGTTACAACATGATCTCCTGACTTGACCACCGATAAAATGGCCGTGCTGATAGCCGCCATCCCAGTTGCCAAAACCAAGGCATCTTCCGTCTTCTCCAAACTTGCCACAATGGCCGCTGCTTGGGAGTTGGTTGGATTGCCATGTCGATGATAAAAATTAGGGTTCTTCGTTTCTGTAGCAGAAATGATATAATTCTTCAAATCTTCATCTGCAAAATAGGTAGATGTCTGATAAATGGGTGTTACAACAGCTTTACTGCTGTTAAATTCCTGGCCTTTATGGATGAGGTCGGTTTCTAAATGAGCCATAGTAGGTTGGGTTTAAAAAATAAAGGACTGAAAATTAAAAAAATAACTTGTAAATACTTAATTTCAGCAACGAATTATTTTAAATTATTAAATCCTAATTAACCTCAAATACTATGAAAAAAATACTGGCCGTCCTGGCTTGTTTTATTTCCACACTTTCTTTTGCGCAAATCAAATCTCCCGCCGAATACCTAGGCTATCAAGTGGGAACAAAAGTGACGCCGCATTGGAAGGTTTTGGAATATTATCAGTATGTGGCAGATCAGGTTCCAAATCAAGTAAAAGTGGAATCTTATGGTGAAACACCTGAAGGTAGACCTTTAAAGGTTTTCTATATTTCCTCTGCCCAAAACATCGGAAACCTTGAAAACATCCGAACAAACAACCTTAAGCTTGCCCATGCCATCCAAGGCGAAGGCAGCAGCAGTTCCCCAGCCATTGTCTGGATCAGCAATAACATCCATGGCAATGAAACTTCATCGATCGAAGCTTCCATGATGACCCTGTTTGAATTGGTAAATCCAAAAAACAGCAAGACCAAAGGTTGGTTAGACAATACCTTGGTCATCATAGACCCATGTTTGAACCCAGACGGTACTGAACGTTATAACAATTGGTACAATGGTACCGTAGGCATCAAGTACAATCCTGAAATCTATGCTAGAGAGCATCGCGAACCATGGCCAGGCGGTCGATATAATCATTATTATTTCGATATGAACCGCGACTGGGCATGGCAAACACAAAAGGAAAGTACATTCCGTGCGGCGATCTACAACAAATGGTTGCCACATATCCATGCCGATTTCCATGAGCAGGGGATCAACTCACCGTATTATTTCCCGCCAGCTGCAGAACCTTTCCACGAGGTGATTACGCCTTGGCAACGTGAGTTTCAAACGACCATTGGTAAACATAATGCAAAGTATTTTGATTCCAAAGGCTGGTTATACTTCACTAAGGAGCGTTTTGACTTGTTTTACCCTTCCTATGGCGATACTTATCCCATCTATTCCGGAGCTATCGGTATGACCTTTGAAAAAGCCGGTAATGGATCTGCAGGTTTGGGAGTCTATACCGATGAAAAGGATACCCTGACTTTGGTGGACCGAGCTATCCAGCATCATGCCTCAGGCATGAACATCGTAGAAGTGGTTTCCCAGAATGCTGCAAAGGTCGTTTCTGAATTCAAGAAATTCGGAGATGATGCTGCTGCCGGTAAACTGTCTTCATATCAAACCTATGTGATCAAGTACGACTCTTCCCGAGATAAAACCATGCGTGCATTAATAGAACTGTTGGACAAGAATAAAATCAATTATTATTCGTCCTCAGGTTCTGTAAAGGGCTTTGATTATTTCAGCAAAAAAGAACAGAACCATAGTCTGAGCGAAAAGGACTTGGTTATCCCGGGCAATCAATCCAAAGCTGCATTGATACGCGTGCTGTTTGAACCGGAAGCGAAATTGACGGATTCCATCACCTACGATATTACCGCTTGGTCCTTACCTTATGTCTATGGCCTTCCAGCTATGGCATCCCAAGCAAAAATAAGCAACCTTAATCCGTATCAACTGGAAACCATCAGCAACAGCGTGGGTTCCAATTTTGGTTATGCGGTAAAATGGGATGGCTTCTCATCTGCCAAATTATTGGCGGCATTGTTACGCCATAAGATCACGGTTAAAGTTTCCGATCAGAGCTTCAAGATTGGTTCCGATGAATTTCCAAAAGGATCACTTTTGGTAATGAAAAATGGCAATAAACAGGCGAATGTAGAAAAGATCCTAAAGGAAGAAGCAGATAAGCTACAAGTGAGGATGTATGCTTTCCAATCTGGAATCGTAGAAGGCGGAAAAGATTTGGGAAGTTCCGATGTGAAGACCATCAAGGCTCCAAAGGTGATGATGATGGCAGGTGAAGGCCTTAGAGCGACCAATGTGGGCGAGGTGTGGCATTTCTTCGATCAACAATTACAGTATCCAATAATCCTGATCAATCCTACTGATTTTGCAAGAGTAGATTGGGATGAAGTCGATGTCTTCATCATGCCGAATGGCAATTATTCTTTCCTAAAAGATAAAGCGCAGAGCGAGGAATTTGCAACCTGGATCAGAAAAGGAGGAAAGGTCATTGCATTGGAAAGTGCCGTAAGTCAATTGGCTGCCCAACCTTGGTCTGAATTGAAAACGGTAAAACAAGATACCTCTGCAAAAGCAAAACTTAACCCATTGAAGAAATATGGAGACCGTGAAAGAGGTGCAATGGAAAATTATACCTCTGGAGCCATATTCAAACTGACTTTTGACAACTCACATCCTTTGATGTTCGGTATTAAAGATTACTTCACCCTGAAACAGGATGACAATCTCTTTCAATATTTTGAACAGGGCAAAGGTTGGAATGTGGGCTATATCACTGAAAACTCTAAGATGAGCGGCTTTGTCGGTCATAACCTCAATAAGAAGCTTAAGAATGGAATGGTCTTCGCGACCCAGAACCTTGGTAGAGGTTCTGTCATCTATTTGACGGACAATGTATTGTTCCGTAACTTTTGGGAAAGCGGAAAGCTGGTCATGGCCAATGCAACTTTCTTAACGGTTGAGTAAAAAATACCCAATGTCGGGGATTGTATCATGTCCTAATGTGATTTACTTTTGGGTAACCACATTAGGACATTTTATGAATTCGCATTCAAAAAGAAAATCAAAAAGGAAGGATAGATTAATACCCCTATTAAAATTCATTGCTGGATACTTTGTATTCCTGTATAGGATAGCTATTCGCCCTTAAGGCAATATTATCGCATCTGTTTCAACAATTCAATAGCATATTCAATACTGTTTACATTATTGATTGCTATACGCAATTGGCCTTTGACCTCCTTCATATTGGAGTTGCTGGCATGTTGCTGCACAAAGCCCAAAACCTTTCCAAAACTGTCCGATTGGTAATAACTTGATTTCGGATTGTTTACAAAATAGCCCTTCAGCACATGTTTTTTATAGGATATTTTCTCCAAACCAATTTCCTTACCCAACCATTGTAATCTAAGGGTATTAAACAGTTCAAAGACCGGCTCAGGTATTGGACCGAATCGGTCAATCAGTTCCTTCTCAAATTTCTGTAACTGCCCTTCATCCTTCAACTTCGATATATCGTTGTACAGATTGTATCGTTCAGATACGTTGGTCACATATTCATCAGGAATCATGACTTCCAGATCGGTATCTATCTGCGTGAAGCTCACATATTTTCTGTTTTCCTCATCTGCAAACAGTTCACCGAACTCATCATCCTTCAATTCCTGCACGGCTTCATCCAAGATCTTGTTGTACATTTCAAAACCGATCTCCGCGATGAATCCCGACTGTTCAGCACCTAGCAGGTTACCGGAACCACGAATATCCAAATCACGCATGGCAACATTGAAGCCCGAACCCAATTCGGAGAACTCTTCAATAGCTGATAATCGTTTGTAAGCTTCGCTGGTCAGGGTAGACAGCGGTGGACTCAGAAGATAACAGAAGGCCTTCTTATTTGACCTCCCTACACGACCACGCATCTGGTGAAGGTCACTCAAACCAAACATATGGGCCTGATTGATTATAATGGTATTGGCATTAGGGATGTCCAAACCTGCTTCAATAATGGTCGTCGCAATCAACACATCGTATTCATGGTTGATGAACTTCAGCATTACATCTTCCAAGTCATCTCCTTCCAGTTGTCCATGGGCAATTCCAACCCGTGCACCTGGCACCAATTTACGGATCAGCATACCCAACTGCGGTAGATCCGCCACCCGATTATGGATGAAGAAAACCTGTCCGCCACGATCGATCTCGAAGCTTACTGACTCTTGGATCAAACTCTCGTTAAAGACATGTAATTCCGTTTGTACAGGTTGCCTGTTTGGCGGAGGGGTAGAGATAATGCTCAAATCCCGAGCTCCCATGAGGGAGAAGTGTAAGGTTCTCGGAATCGGCGTCGCTGTTAAGGTCAGGGAATCCACATTGGCCCGCATCACCTTTAACTTCTCTTTCACTGAAACGCCAAATTTTTGCTCCTCATCGATGATCATCAAGCCTAGATCCTTGAACTTAACATCCTTGCTTACCAAACGATGGGTACCAATAATGATATCTATTTTTCCTTCTTCTAATTTCTTAAGTGTCTCTTTGATCTGCTTGCTGGTTTTGAAACGATTGATATAATCAATGTTTGCCGGCATACCTTTCAATCTTTCAGAGAAAGTACGGTAATGTTGCAGCGCTAAGATGGTGGTTGGTACCAATACGGCAACTTGCTTGCTATCAGCTACCGCCTTAAAAGCTGCACGGATGGCAACTTCGGTCTTACCAAAACCTACGTCGCCACAGACCAACCTATCCATTGGATGCGGTGATTCCATGTCCTTTTTCAGGTCAGCAGTTGCCTTTTCCTGATCGGGAGTATCTTCATAGATAAAGGAGGCTTCCAATTCCCTTTGCAAATAGGTGTCCGGACTGAAAGCATTTCCCGTCTGGGCTTTACGCTTTGCATACAGCATGATCAAGTCTCGGGCTATATCCTTAACCTTTTTCTTGGTGGTCCTCTTAAGTTTCTCCCAAGCATCTGTTCCCAATTTATTCATCTTTGGAACTGTTCCTTCCTTACCAGAATACTTGGATATGCGGTTTAAGGAGTTGATGTTGACATACAGTAAATCATTGTCTGCATAGACCAGACGGATCATTTCCTGGCTCTTGCCATTTACATCTACCTTTTCCAGACCTGCGTATTTACCTACACCGTGGTCTATATGCGTAATGTAATCACCGGGCTTTAGTTCGCTCAATTCCTTCAGGGTGATTGCTTGCGAACGTTCATAGCCCTTTCTACGTTTATATTTATAGTAACGATCAAAGATCTGGTGGTCGGTATAACAGGCCACTTTCAGCTTATCATCCCTGAAGCCTTCCCTTAGTGCCTTGTAGATAGGGGTAAAGGTTACGGTCTTGTCAAGGTCGTCCAATATGGCATAGATGCGTTCGATCTGTTTGCTGGAATCTGAAAAAATGTAATTATGGATCGCATGTTTTTCATTTTCCTTGAAATTATGGATCAGCAGGTTGAAGTCCTTGTTGAATGAAGGTTGCGGATGTGTGTCAAAACTGAACTCTTCATCCGGTTTATAGAAAAATTGCTTCCCAAATTCTACCAATGCATACTCAAAGAGCATGGCATTGAAGTTTTTGTCATCGGTAAAGGTGAATCTCGGATCTACCCAGTCTGGGTTATCCTTGATGTCCTTTTCGGTCAATGCCTTCCAATATTTAGAAGCTTTTTTATATCCGTCCTGAATAATGTCCAATGTAAACTGAACATCCTTGATCCAGATGATGGAATCCTTCTCTATATATTCCAATAAAGAGATATGATTATTGCTCAGGAACTTTGCTTGAACATTTGGAACAATGGTTACTGAATTGATCTTATTTACGGAAAGTTGAGATTCAATCTCGAAGGTCCTGATACTATCGATTTCATCGCCAAAGAACTCAATCCGATAGGGGAGGTCATTTGAAAAGGAGAATATATCCACGATCCCACCACGGATAGCAAACTGTCCGGGCTCATAAACAAAATCAACGCGTTCAAAATCATATTCATAGAGGAACTCATTGATGAAATCAATGCTCAGTTTGGTTCCCACTCGTATTTCCAACGTGTTTTTCTCGAGATCCTGTTTGTTGATGACCTTTTCCGAAATCGCTTCAGGATAGGTCACCACAATTTTTGGTAATTCAGAATTGCGGTTCAGTGAACTCAGCGTTTCTGCACGTTGCAGCACATTGGCGCTATCCAAGATGGTGAAATCAAAGGCCTTCCTGTAAGATGCAGGAAAGAACAGGATTTGATTATCAAATAAACTTTCCAGGTCACTCAAGAAATAGGATGCCTCTTCATGTGTCGGTAGAATAAAAACATTCAATCGCTTTTCTATCTGATAGCTTGCCGCAGCCAGCATAGCATCTGCCGACCCTACTAATCCCTTGACATGGATCTTCGGTTTGCCGTTCTGGATACTGCTTGTAAATCGCTTGACTTGTTCGGATAGGATGTATTTATCTAATATTTCTTGGATGTTCACGCTAGTATATTTTTGCAAATTTACAAAAATGCTTGGGTAATAGGAATGAATATCAACCTACAAGCTCTGATCGAGCTTATGCTGTGCAGCAAAATCAAGCACATATTCCATTTGCTCTTTCAGGTCAAATTGTAAATCCTCATGGAGATTGTCGAATATCTTTACGGCATTTTTTATCCTCGCACTGACATAACTCTGTAATTTGAAAGCAGGGGATAATGCCGATGGACCAAATAGGGAGGGATACCGGTCAAAGGCCTCCTGTAAAATCAAAAGCCTACATTCAACCACTGAAAACTTATCCTTCGTAATTTTTTCATGTTCATTGATCATCCCACTCGCCTGGCGTAAGGTGCTGTTTAACCCTTTGTAATTGGAATACATGGGCAAGTTTTTTACCTTATTGCTATTGATCTCAAATAGGGATTCTAAGGCATTCTTCAGATCAAAAATACGATCCTCCAGATCTGCTTCATCCTCCAAAAGCTCATAGTGCAATTGTTTCAAAAGCATCTTATCCTTATTGATTAACCTGACCAATAACTTGTCTTTTTCCTTTGCTGGTAGATTTAAAACCGCTTCCTTGAGTTCCTGATCCTTGTGTAATGACATAAATAAAGATAATTAATATTACAATTAATACCATTTTAATCTATATCAATGGTATTAATTCTCCCGTTTTTAAGGGTAAAATTAATTCAATAAGTAAATAACACCATTGATGACTGTTTTTATACCATTATCCATGGTAGTTATTGGTTACCTTTGTATTGTATGGGCAAGATACCTGTTTTAGAGCAATGTACAGTATCCTACAAGGAGGATAAAAACTTTTTGGCAGACCGTCTGGAGGTGTACCTAGGCAAAAATAATAACCTAGTTTTTCCACATCGACACAATTTCTACCAGATGTTGTTATTCCTATCGGGAGAGGGCATGCATGAAATTGATTTCAAGCAGTACCCCATTGAAAGGGGTCAGGTGTACTTTATGGGGCCAGGTCAGGTGCATTCATGGATGTTCGAAGGGAAAATGACTGGTTATATCGTCAATTTCGATATCGACTATTTCAAATCCCTGTTGATCCAGCCTGATTATGTAGAAAATCTAGATTTGTTTTCTTCCTTGAACGAGGGGGTATTCACACTAGAAGAATATCAGGTCCGCGAAATCTCTGGTCTGTTCGATCAATTGATAGAACTGAGCAGTCTACCTGTAGCAAAAGATCTTAAGCGTTCTTTACTGCTTTATATCCTGCTGAGGTTTGATCAAGCATATATCCCTAATTTCCCAGCAAAGAGCATCGACTATCATTTGGTGCTGATCAAGAATTTTATTTCTTTGGTCGACCAGAATTTTAAAGAGCTCCATTTACCGAAGGAATATGCAGAGTTATTGTTTGTAACTCCAAATCACCTCAATTCGGTATGTAAGGAATACTTGGGGACGCAGGCAGGGGAAGTGATCCGGAACAGGATCATGCTAGAAGCCAAACGCTTGCTGATCTTGCCAGACTGGACCATCTCACAGGTGGCCTATGAGTTGAGTTTTAACGATAATTCATATTTCACAAAATTTTTTAAAAAAGTAGAGGGTAAGACCCCCGAAGAATTCAGAAAATCACAATGGACGTAAATATCAATATGGAAACAAAATATACCATACCTTCCGAATTAAATAGTGCAATAGATGGAAAGTGCCCAAGATGTAGAACAGGTAATATGTTCGCAGCACCTCTTTTGAGTTTTAAATCCAAGCGAATGTTGGAAAGATGCCCAGCATGTGATTTGAAATTTGAAAAAGAACCTGGCTATTTCTATGTTGCCATGTATGTCAGTTACGCACTCAGTGTTGCCGAATTGGTAACAGCATGTGTATTGACCTATTTCCTGTCGGGTAATTTGGAAAGCCCTTGGCTATATGTCATCGTTGCCCTAGCTGTAACATTGATCATGGCACCATTCAACAACCGATACTCCAGAATCATCCTTTTATACTTGATGACTCCTTCCTTCAAATTCAACCCTAAAATCTTCCAAAGGGTGAAAGATGAGGGGAAATAGCATAATTCCATAAAAAAGCGGGCTCTTGTATTTCAAAAGCCCGCTTTTTTATGGGGTAGATGTGAGATTTGAGATATGAGTATTGAGATAGAAAGGCCGTTAGCATATTTAATAGTCATGAGATAAGAGATTTAATATCTCACATCTCATATCTCAAATCCCCTTTTACTTAATCGGATTCTCTTTCAAATATTTTTCCCATTCCCAAGCAGAGGACATCATCTCGTCGATCCCTAACTCGGCTTTCCAACCTAGTTCTTTTGTGGATTTAGTAACATCGCCCCAAACTTTTACGATATCACCTTCACGGCGAGGGCCAACCTCGAAGCTAAGTGGCTGTCCGGATGCTTTTTCGAATGCTTTGATGGCTTCTAATACCGAATAACCATTACCTGTTCCGATGTTGAAAACGTCGTAGTTGCCATTAGGGTTACCTTTTTCCAATAATTTGATGGCTGCAACGTGAGCTTTCGCTAAATCTACCACATGGATATAGTCGCGAACCGCTGACCCATCCGGTGTTTCATAATCATTACCAAATACGGTCAATTTCTCTCTCTTGCCAATTGCTGTTTGTGTGATAAAAGGCAATAAGTTCTGAGGGACACCGATTGGCAATTCACCGATTAGGGCAGAACTATGCGCTCCAACTGGATTGAAGTAACGAAGAGCAACAAATTGATAGTTTGGAGCAGCTTTCGCAGTTTCCTCTAAGATTTCTTCTGCGATCTGTTTCGTATTCCCGTACGGCGAAGTCGCTTTCTTTACAGGAGCACTTTCCGTCACTGGAAGAGTATCTGGTTCTCCATAAACTGTACAGCTCGATGAGAATACGAAATTGATCGGTTTCTCACGGTAAGCTTCTAGTAAATTGATTAAGGAGAAGAAGTTGTTATGATAGTATTTTAATGGGTTCTGAACAGATTCACCAACTGCTTTTGATGCTGCAAAATGAATAATACCCGTGATATCAGGATTTGCCTTTACAAATTCGTTTACTTTTTCCGTATCACAAAGGTCAAATTGATGGAATTCTGGTTTAACACCAATGATTTTTTCAATTTGCTCTAAGATCTTGATATTGGAATTTGAAAGATTGTCAACTAAAACAGGCGTATATCCAGCATTGTGCAATTCGACTACGGTGTGTGATCCAATGAATCCGGTTCCTCCGGTGACAAGTATTTTACTCATTTTATTTACAATTATATAGTTGCGTGTTCTTAAAATAATGTTCTATAGTATTCGATTGTTTTTTCAAGTCCTTCTTTTCTTCCGATTTTTGGCTCCCACTGAAGGATCTCTCTAGCCTTGCTAATATCGGGCCGTCTTTTCTTCGGGTCGTCAATAGGAAGTGGTTCAAAGATGATCTTGGACTTACTGTTCGTTAGGGCTATGATCTCATTTGCCATGTCGATCAAGGTCATTTCATCTGGATTACCGATGTTGATCGGTAAATGGTAATCGCTGAAAAGTAATTTACAGATACCTTCAACCTGATCCGAAACATAAATAAAGGATCTCGTCTGTTTGCCATCTCCAAAAACCGTTACATCCTTGTTCTGTAAAGCTTGGGAGATAAAAGTCGGCAAAGCGCGTCCATCTTCTAGCCTCATCCTGGGACCAAAGGTGTTAAAGATCCTGGCGATTCGAGTTTCCAATCCATGGAAATTATGGTAGGCCATGGTCATGGCCTCTTGGAAACGCTTGGCCTCATCATAAACCCCTCTTGGACCTACTGGATTTACATTTCCCCAATATTCTTCATTCTGCGGAGATACCAAGGGATCACCGTAGACTTCAGAGGTCGAGGCGACCAAGATCCGCGCTAGTTTGCTCTTTGCCAACCCCAATAGGTTATGGGTTCCCAATGAACCTACTTTTAGGGTCTGTATGGGAATCTTCAGATAATCAATGGGACTCGCTGGCGAGGCAAAATGTAAGATATAATGTAATTCTCCAGGTACATGGACAAACTTGGAAACATCATGATGGTAGAACTCAAAATTGGACAGATGGAAAAGATGTTCAATATTGCGAAGATCTCCAGTCACGAGGTTGTCCATTCCGATGACATGAAAGCCCTGATCAATAAAATGGTCGCAAAGATGGGATCCTAAGAATCCAGCTGCTCCTGTTATTAATATTCGTTTGCGCTTGTTTTCTTGCACAATAGTGAATTTGAAAAGGTTTAAATATCTTTGACGAAGATAAGTAATATTTTAACATGATGCGTTTTCTTTACGACCTGGGGATTTTAATTTATGGCTTGCTTCTTCGCATTTTTGCCTTGTTCAATACAAAGGCGAAGTTGCTGTCTGATGGTCGTAGAGGATTGATGCAGCATATAGAACAATCGGTTGAAAAAGGGCAGGAATACATTTGGTTTCACTTTGCTTCCTTGGGAGAATTTGAACAGGGTCGATCCGTCATGGAACAAATTAAATTGCGCTATCCTAAGGAAAAAATAATTGTAACATTTTTTTCCCCATCCGGTTATGAGATCCGCAAAAATACGCCATTGGCAGATCATGTATTTTATCTTCCCGCAGATACGGCTAGGAATGCTCGTCGCTTTCTAGATATAATTAATCCGAAGTTGGCCATTTTCACTAAGTATGAGTATTGGTACCATTACTTCAGGGAACTTGATAAAAGGAATATCAGGTTGTTGATGATATCGGCCATATTCAGGGAAAATCAAGTTTTCTTTAAGCAATATGGAGGGTTCTTCAGGGCCATTCTCAAAAAGGTTTCCTATTTTTTTACCCAGAATACCGAGAGTGTGAATATGCTAAAATGGATTGGTATCACGAAAGCAGGATTGGCAGGCGATACTCGATTTGATAGGGTAGTGGAGTTGCCAAAAGAACATAAGGATATTCCTGAAGCTCATATTTTCGCAGGGAATGAAGATATATTGGTAGCCGGAAGTACCTGGCCAGCTGATGAAGCACTCTTAAAAACTTTGCTGGAAAACAATAAGGATTTGAAGGCGATTATTGCGCCACATGAAATCCATCAGGATCATATTGATGCCATGATGAAGTTATTTCCGCATGCCCTGCTGTTCTCAAAATTCTATACCTATACGGATCAACAGATTGCCTCATCCCGACAGCTGATCATTGATAATATCGGTATGTTATCCTCTTTGTACCATTACGGTCGAATTGCATACATTGGTGGCGGCTTTGGTGCCGGAATCCATAATACGCTAGAAGCTGCAACCTATGGTATGCCCGTAATCTTTGGACCAAAGTATGAGAAGTTTCAGGAAGCAGTCGACCTCATGGAAATAGGGGCAGGATTCTCTATTTCAAATGAACAGGAATTGCTGGAAGTCTATAGTGCATTGTGCATCACTGAAAAGCTGGTGCAAGCCAGCATTGCTGCCAAAAACTATGTTCAACAACGGTCTGGTGCTACCCAAATCATTATGAAATACCTGGAAACTGAAAAGTTATTGGGTTAATCGGATCTGTCCTATTGGTAATCTTTTGGATATTTCCCTTTTATATGGGTACCGAAACCAAACATAATCGGCTTAAAATCACCTACAGGATCCACATTTGAATCTGCCTTGATTTCATTTTCCAAACCAACTGCCCAATAAGAAGCATTTACGATCAATCGTCTTAGGTTTTTATCCAATAGATCAATGGAAGATCCCATTGTGGTAGTGAATACCTTACCTTTCTTACCGCCAGGGATTTGGTAATCCTTTGTCCAAGCGACAGGCATGATTGATTTTTTTCTGTTGACAGGGCTATCTGCGGTCATTCCCAAGGTAGGCTGACCGAATACAAGGATTTCCGACTGTTTTAAGTTGTTTTTGATGCCATACACATCGGAAGGCACCCAAATATCCTCAACTCCTAACAGGATTGGGTTTTTGGCATTCACTTGAAGTCCATTTACCAAACCCAATGATCCTTCTGTACCATGGTCTCCATGGTGATTGATCCATGTTTCACCTAAAACAAATCCGCCAAAACCGCCTTTCCATTCACCTTCTTGGTTGCTATAACCATAGTGTTTATAGGCACTTTTTGATTCTTTGCCGAAATTGAAGGCATGGGTTGCAGTACGTAAGCCAATAACTGGTTTTCCTGCTTTAAGAAAATTGTCCACATGTTTCATCTGCTCATCCGGCAGTTCTCTAAATCGACTTGCAATGATCATCAAATCTGCATTTTGCAGATTCTCTAATCCTGGGATATTCTTTTGGTATTCAGGATCTATCTGTTTCGTCTCTGGGTTAATGGCAAAGAGCACGAAAGTTTCAAACCCATGCTTTTGAGTTAGGATTTTCGCCAGCATGGGTAAGCTTTCCTCAGAACGGTATTCTTCATCGCCAGAAATCAGCACCACTTTCTTGCCCTTGGCTTGCGCCTTTTCAGGTGTAAAGTGTAACCAATTATTTTGCTGGGCAACACAGTTGCTAAGACCCAAACTGATCAATAGAAAGGCTATCAATACCAGTTTATTGGTCCAAAATGAAAGAATAGAGGTGGTTCTGAGTTGATGTTTCATTATTTCTTTTGAGTATTGTTGAATTAAATGGTCTCTACTTGCGCATCAGATGTTCCTTCTTCAGTTTCCTGATGACCTTTATAGGTTCTCTTTTGCCAGAAATGGAAGAATAGGAACAGGACAATTAATATAGCTGGGAAAATTGCCAATTTAGCTAAAGTCACCTGACCTACGACCAAATCTAGGTTTTCTATCACTTCGCCGGATTGTTGTACGGCAGCTTTAGAATCATCAATCCAACGTCCAATGATTGGTTGGAAGATGGAAGTTGAGAACATCCCTACACCACCGATTACCGACATACCGATCGCACCGCTCAATGGTACACGCTGCGCTGTTGTTGCAATCATGGTAGGCCAGAAGTAACATACTCCGATGGCAAATAAAATGGCTGCTACGTATACCATTCCTCCTGTCGCAACAGAGAATAGGTAAACTCCAATGGTGGCAAAGATGGCTCCACCAAGCAATACGCCCGTTTGGCCCAAAGCTTTGACTACTGGACCGGCAAAGAACCTTCCTACAGCCATTAAACCCGTTACCAAGGCCAAAACTAACATTGGACTGGCACCGCTATTTGCCATAATAATTCCTACCCATTGCTGTGGTCCGAATTCAGAGATAGCCGTTAATGCCATACAGCAGAATAAGAATATAAAGGTCAGCGAGAACATGGCTTTCACATTATTGGAAAGTGAAGTTGCGCTTTCTTCTTTTGGTCTTGGAAAAACTTTTCCGTAAAAAATAATAGCGTATAAAATAGTTGGGATCATGATAATCCACATTTGAGTTTGCCAAGTTGCACCCATTTTTGTCATGGCCAAGGAAATCAAACTACCCAATACAATTCCTCCTGGGAACCACATATGGAACCTGTTCAACATCTTGTCCATTTTCTTGCCTGAATATAGATCCGCAATCAATGGATTACAGGCGGCTTCTGTACAGCCGTTACCTAAACCAATAAATAATGTGGAGATCAATAAAGTGGAATACCCAGTTGCAAAGATGGTCAACAAAATCCCAAGGGTATGGGAAACAAACGCAAAGCGCATGATGTTGCTAGGTCCAATTTTGTAATAGAATATACCTCCAAGGATCATCGAGATCGGAAAGCCGAGAAACCACATGGAATTGATAAATCCCAGTTGTTCTGCAGATAAATTGAAGCTTTCGCCTAACTGAGGTAATATCCCAGCACGAATTGAAAAGGTAAGACCTGTAGTGATTAGGGCTAAACAGCTTCCTAAAAACAAGGCACTAGGGTTAACTTGTTTACTCATAATGTGGTTTATTTGTGGTTAAATTATTTTGTGTTGATTATAAATCAATCAACAAGATAACTTATTTTTTTTCAAAATTCGCTAGATTATTTTTGATAAAATGATAACCATGCTCAGCAATCTCCCATGGATCGGAGTATTCCCGCCAAACATTAATGGCATTCGCAAAATCTGGATCTGCCCTGGAAAAAGCCTCAATGGTGTACCAACCTGAATAATTAACTTCGTTCAACGTTTGAAAGACTTCATCCCAATGCACTAATCCCCGACCTGGTGTACCTCTGTCATTTTCGCTGATATGGACATGGGCTAAAACCGGAGCTATTTTCTGGATAGAATTTCGAACGCTCTTCTCCTCAATATTGGCATGATGGGTATCATACATGCCTTTTACATGGGGATGGTCGGTCAGGTTGATCAGATAAGCCAAATGATCAATACAGCTTGCCAAATAGTTTTCAAAGCGATTCACCGCTTCGGGAGTTAGGGTTATGCCAGCCTGCTGGGCATGGTCACCCGCTGCTCGCAAGGTTTCAGCAGCCCATTGGTATTCCTGGTCTGTAGGAGCCGCCCTTGAAAAATAACCATGGGCAGAGTGAAAGGGTCCGCATAAAATCGTCGAACCCATATCGTGTGCCCGATCAATTACCCACTTTATTCTATCTAATCCTCGACTTCTACTTGCCCTGTCCGTCGAGATGGGACTTTCATTTTCACCAAGTGTGGTAACCGCATTGACTTCCAAACCTAGGTCATGTGCATGTCTTGCCAATGCCTTATATTCTTCTTCATCCGGAGAACCTATAAAGACCTCAACACCATCATAACCTATTTTCTTCAAACGGTCTAAGATGGGAAATGCCTTTTCGGTAACTCCTGCTGTCCATGGTAAAATGTTGAATCCTATTTTGTTCATTCTCTATATTTCTTTTTTATAAGTTTTTTTACTTCTCTAATGGATGCTCTTTTAACAGCTCATCCGGTGTATAGAATCCCTTCTTGTCCTTAATGGACTCCCGGATTTCCTTCACTTTCGCAGCAGAGATTGGGTTAGCCTCATTTGTAAATGAATTTCTAACATAGGTCAGCACATCTGCAATTTCCTGATCGTTCAGCATCATGCCAAATGGAGTCATCGGTACCTGACCAGGATATTTTTTGCCGTTCACTTCAATTGGTCCTAAAAGACCATTTAAGGTCAATTTGATCAAGCGGTCTTCACTTCCTGTAACCCATTTACTTGCATTTAAAGGAGGGAAGCCAGAGGCATCCAATCCTTTGCCGTTCGGTTGATGACAGGTAACACAGAATCCTTCTTTTGCATAGATCACTGCACCTCGTCTGTATTGTTCCAATGCCGGACCGGTCAGCTTAGTTGCTGTTTTACTGGTTTCATTTTTCTCCTTAACCGATTTGTTGTTTAGATGAGCAACAGAAGTTAAGTATGCCGGTTTATTCCACTTATCTAGACTTGTGGTATCGATCGCATTCATCAGGTCTATTCCCTCATTAGGTGACAACCAAGAAGCCGCTGCAATCAACTCTAATTTTACACGTCCGTTTTCATCTTTTGTTGCCTTGGCCATTAGATCTTTATAATTTTTGATCTTATCGGTGTTATATCGGATGGCATGGATGGCAGCTGCTCTCGCATGATAATCATTTGATTCCAATAGCTTTTGGACCAGGTCTGCATTGATCTTATTGGCTCCCCAAGTAACCCACATGGCTTCCAATAGATTGTGCAGGTACTTTGGATCTTTAGTATCCAACTTTTCAGCCCAAGCGATAGCTTTCTTAGCCACTTCATCATTATCACGCATCCTCAGTTCCGTACGTGTTCTGTAACGGGTCCTGATTTCCGGAAGTTTTAGGTTCTCAAGCAATTCATCAATGGATGCTCCATCAATCTTAGCAGGTTTTACCAATGGTCTGGATGGATAGGTAATCCTATAGATGCGACCATGAACATGGTCACGAAGGGGATCCCTTGCGTTGTGCTGCATATGTCCGATCAGCATATTATGCCAATCTACAATGTATAGAGAGCCATCCGGTGCTATTTCTGCATCTACAGGGCGGAAGTTCTTGTCATCTGACCAAAACAGGTCCTGCCTGTGTCTTGATTTGTAACCGGTACCATCATCCTCAAAAGGTATGCTGCTTGCCGCCTAAAAAGCCGATCGTATTGTTCAATAGGTAATCTCCTTGAACAGAGTCAGGGAAATGACTGGATGAAATAAATTCCAGACCTGAGGTAGGACGGACACGATGGTTTTCATCAACCAGAGAAAAAGATTTATCATTAGCTTCTCCATATCTTGGCTTCATACTTCCAGGCAACATCCATCTCACATCTGGACCGGAAGTTTCCAGATAGATCGTCTGGCCCCATTCGTCTGTAGCAATTCCCCAAGGATTTGGAATGGATACCTGCGCCACGCGTTCCAGTTTTTTGGTCTGCGGCGCATATCTGTAAAAACCGCCATTTACCCCACGTACTGGACCATATGAGGTTTCTACATTGGTATGTAGGAACACGCCTTCAGCCATTAAGATGGCTCCAGATGGATCCATGCTGTAGGCACTGTGGGCATGGTGCGTATCGTGATCATCAAAGCCACTTAAAATAACTTCTTTATGATCAGCTTTTCCATCATTGTCAGTGTCTTTCAATAAGACTAGATTCTTTCCTTGGGATAGGTAGACGCCTTCTGGAGCAAATTCAAATCCGATCGGTAGGTGTAAGTTGTCTGCAAAGACGGATTGTTTATCCGCTTTGCCATCACCATCGGTATCTTCAAGGATAATGATTTTGTCGTTAGGTTTTCCATCACCTGCTTTGTAATGGGGATAGCTCGGCATGGTTGCCACCCAAAGCCTTCCTTTGGAATCAAAGGAAATCTGAACAGGATTGGCCAAGTCAGGGAATTCCTTTTCCGATGCAAATAGATCGATCTTATAGCCAGGAGCGGTGTGGAATTTTGCCAATGCATCTTCTCCGTACAGATATCTAGAATTTGGATCCTGTCCAAAATCATAATTTGTTTTCACCTCCGGTAATTTCAGCGTATTCTTATCCATCGCCGCTAAATCATAGAATTCACCTTTAGCTGCTTTCCAGATGGCAGTATCGCGGATATAACCCATCTCGCGAAGTTTCTTGATCTCAAAAGGATAGTTTTCTGGACCAAAAGGATTAAAACGACGACCATAAGCATGTACGCCATTTGGAATCTTGAAGTCTTGGGTCCAGATCCAATCTTTCTCCAATACCGCTTTCTTGATCTCCGCTTTGTGGCTTGACGCTTTTCCTTCACCTTTGCCAAAAATGCTGCTCACCAAGTAATCAGCAAATTTCTCATAGGCTTTTTCTGAAAGCTGCGAGCCATCGATGGTTAAATAATCTGAGCTTTGCTCATACCATTTTTGGCTAATGTCAAAAACATCCAGGAATGGAACGTTTTTGTCCTTAGCCACCTGTTGCATTGCTGCAGCATAGAGCTGGATGTTCTTGTTGAATTCCTTGCCGTCAGGAAGGTCGAATTTATCGGTCAGGTCTTCGAATGCAATGGGAGAGATCAGGACCAAAGTGGTGCCCTTGCCACCATTGTAATCTTGACTTTTTGTATGGTCAATAAAGGCTGCAATTTCGCCTTTGAAATCTTCAATGCCCTCAGGTCCGCGGAAGGATTCATTATAGCCAAAGAATCCCAAGATCACATCAGGTTTCAGTTCGATCAGCCATTCATCTTCTGTAGGGAAGTGTCCTTCGCTGCCTGTATTGATGTCAAATTCTGGATTGAACTTTTCTGCGCCAGGGAATGCCCAAGGCGAGTTCCGAGACGGATGTGGTCTAAAGCCTGGCGTATTGCCCGGACTACAGATATTACGGATGAATAAATTATAATCAGGAAATCGTGTTTGCAGTTCAGTGTCAAAATCACCATATTCCATCATCCGCGAGCCCAGATTGTTCCCAACAAGTACGATACGGGAATCTTTTTGGATTTTTACTGGCTCCATCGTTGGCTTATGCGTACAACCGAATAGAACTAGAACCAAAGAGATTAAAATAAAATGCCTTAGACGGTTCATATTAATTTTTGTAGTGGTTTAGTTTAGATTTATAAGAACCGATTGCAAAGAATGTACGATTCTGGTTAACTCAAAGATAACTTTATAATTGATTGAGGGTATCCTGTACTGTCCTGTTATATGAAATTTTTACAAAGAAGGGGCGGGAAATGGTCTTGTGCTAAGGCTTTTTTGATCATGCTGATAGGCTTTGTTGCATTGGCGAACTGTTCCAGTTGAGGGTTTAGGGCGTTTTGCAATATCAATAAGTTAGGGATTTTTGTGTGTCATACTGAGGTTCATCCGAAGTATCTCGGAACAATGCAAACACCTAAAATTAAAAACATCATTAATAGCATTGGCGAACAGGTCTTCTATCGAAGATGGAGGATGACAGCAGGTTATGGGACATTGTCATACAGATTCTTCACGAATTGTTCAGAATCCAAATTTCCATAGAGGGATTCAGAACAAAGTGAAGAATCTATTTTTGTTTTTTTAGGATTGCTGTCATCCGGAATCGTAAGATGATGGAACCATTTTTTATTATTTTATGCCAATAAAGGGGATTTTCGGAAAAACATTCCAGCCCCGCTGGGGGTATCCAAAAAAGAATGGACAGTTCCGGGACCCTTCGGGAAACCCTCAGGGTGACACAGAAAGGATAAAGAAAAGATGTCACCCCTGCTGGGGGGTCCACGGAAATTATTTTGACCATGTTTTTTAGGTTTCATATTGACCTTATTCGAGACACATTCGGAATTTTCGCAATGTGTCTCGAATATGTCTCGAATGAGAGTCGGAGAGATGTCCAAGAATTTTGATGCATACATTACCAAATCGAAGAGCAAATCCTGACCATTTAGTATGATTTTATTGACCTTATCCGCTAATTTTGTTCTGATTCTGGTGGATAATAGAATAATATCATACCCCGAAATCAGCCTTAATAAAAAGTAAACCTTAATAAACCATCATGGAAATCGCAGAAATTCTTTTTGATAGTGCTTATCTCGTTGCGGTATTGACGATGGGGTTTATCCTTTTGATCCGGTCAAATGGCAGAGAACAGGTCAGGTTATTCGGAATTATGGCCCTGATACTAGGGCTTGGGGACTCCTTTCACTTGGTTCCCAGGATATATGCGCTGAGTACCGACGGACTGCAAAACCATCAAGCTGCATTAGGCTTTGGAACTTTTGTGGCCTCCATTTCCATGACTGTTTTTTATGTTATCCTATACCATATTGCAAAAATTCGATACTCCTTAAAAGATGGTTTCTTGACATTGTTGGTGTATGGTTTGGCAAGCATACGGATCTTGCTTTGCCTGTGTCCTGATAATAAATGGACCTCTGAAGCCCCATCGTTTTCATGGGAAATATATAGAAATATTCCTTTCTTGATGTTAGGGATAGTAATCATTATCCTATTTTGGAGGGAGGCAAGGAAGAATAAGGACAGGGTTTTGCGTTGGATGTGGTTGGCTATTGTGCTAAGCTTTGCCTTTTATATTCCGGTTGTCATTTGGTCAAGGACCTTTCCGAGTATTGGGGTATTGATGATCCCGAAGACGATTGCTTATGTTTGGATGGTTGTTATGGGAATGAACCTGTTAAAATCGGAAACGAGTTTTGAACAATAAGAAAGAAAGGGGCGATTGGATCCAATTGCCCCTTTCGTGGATTAATAATAAGTATATCTCCTTACACCAGCGATATGTCTTGCCAATCGCATGACTTGGTGAGAATAACCATATTCATTATCATACCATACATAGATAATAGCTGTTTTTCCATCTTCCGAAACGATGTTAGCAGGAGCGTCGATAACTGAAGCTGCTGAAGTTCCGATGATATCTGAAGAAACGAGTTCTGAATTGTTGGTATAGCTTATCTGTTCAACCAGGTCGCCATCTAATGCTGCCTTTTTCAGGAGGTCATTCAATTCGGTCAAGGTTGTTTTGTTTTTTAATTCTAAGTTGAGGATTGCCAATGATCCATTTGGTACCGGAACGCGGATGGCATTGGAAGTTAGTTTTCCAGCCAAGGAAGGCAATACTTTTGCCACTGCTGAGCCAGCACCGGTTTCTGTGATCACCATGTTCAAGGCAGCTGCACGGCCCCTTCTAGATTTCTTGTGCATATTATCGACCAAGTTTTGGTCATTGGTATAGGAGTGGATGGTCTCAATATGACCCTTGCTGATTCCCAATTCCCTTTCTAAAACGGCCAATACCGGTGAGATAGCATTGGTCGTACAAGATGCTGCTGAGAACAGTTGGTCTTTCTTAGGGTCTGCATCCAATTCATTTACCCCGTAAACAATATTAGGTACACCCTTACCAGGTGCAGTCAAAAGCACCATGGATGCGCCTTTTGAAGTCAGATGTCTTGAAAGTTCTTTATCATCCCTGAAAGCTCCTGTATTATCAATAACCAATGCATCCTGTATACCATATTTTCCATAGTCAATATCTTCATGGTTTTTTGCTGAGATAATATATACAGGAATTCCGTTGATGATCAAGGCTCCATTTTCAGCATCAACAGCTACTTCGCCATCAAAGTTTCCATGAATGGAATCTTGTCTTAATAGGGAGGCCCTTTTCTCAAGCGTTTTTTCATTTACCTCATCTCTGGTTACAATGGCTCTCAATCTCAATTGTCTGCCAGCTCCAGCTTTGCTGATCAGTTCACGGGCAAGCAATCTTCCAATCCTTCCGAAACCATAAAGTACGACATCCTTTGGTTGGAAAGGTAAATGTTGATTGGCAGGTTCCAATTCCTTGCGGACAAACTCTTTGATGTCAGCCTCTTGGATTCCCTGTTTACGGATGTTGAGTGCCAATTTTCCGATATCTAACCTAGAAGGATTAAGATCTAGGGCATAGATAGCTTCGGCAACCTTTAGGGTTTCCATAATATTCAATTCTACACCGGCATACTCTTTTGTTTCTTGGTGTAAATTCAGAATAAAGCTGACCCTACGGTCGATCAATTGGTTTCTGAAGAGCACGAGTTCAATGGATTGGTTGAACCATAGGTCGCTTATGATTTGGATAAGCTTAACGCATGCATTTTGGTTTGATTTGTAACTTTTGATCTGGTCCTCAAAAGTAGAATTGTGTATCATAATTATTGATTGAAAGAAATTTGACGCAAACTTAGAGCTTTTGTATTGCTTAAAAAATAAAAATTGAAAATATGGCAATTTTAAGCTACTTAAGCTTCGTGCTTTTTGTAATTTTTTAAAAATGACAACGTCTTATTGTTAATATGACAACTTTGTTCCCGTAGCTGCTAAACGCTTTTTGCTTATTTTATTTATTATTATGCTTTTGGGAAGAAATAATTATTAATCTAGGTTTATTACACATTTTAATGAATTGTAAAGAATTCCTTACAGAAGTTGCTTAAAACGTTTTAGTTACTATCTTTAAGCTAATCGATAAGAGATAATAAACCTTTAATCCAGAATTTTATTTTCATCAAGAGTACCAAGAATTCAATGAATTGATCTTTTGGACTTCCGATACATTTTATAAAAGATTTTAGACGGCACCTATGATTAATAAAGCAAATGTCCTTGGGGTTTTTATGTTGTTGCTGGCACACTTGCTGCCAGCACAACATATCAAAAATGATTTGAGAGCCCCCGCTTTTCCATTGATTACCCTAGACCCAAATACGAGCGCATGGTCTTATACCAATAATCTATATGATTCCAATCCATCCCATTGGTCAGATAAGAACCTGCCTTTTATGGGGGTATTAAAGGTGGATGGGAAATTTTATCGTTTTATGGGGGCAGAGGATGTAGAGATGCTGACGGTCATTCCAAATGGTGAAGATAAGGCTTGGGAAGGGAAGTACTCAACGACAGAGCCTGCAAAAAATTGGTTTGCCATGGATTTTGATGCCGCTAAATGGCAGACTGGAAAAGGTGCTTTTGGAACAACTGAAAATGAATCGCTGAGCAAGACCAATTGGACCACAGACAAGATCTGGGTTCGAAGGGATATTGAACTTGGGGAAGACCTGAACAACAAAAACGTGTTTCTGGAATATTCGCATGACGATGATGTTAAGATTTATGTGAATGGAATAGAAGTGGTCAATCATGGTGGAACTGGAAAGAATAAACGTGTCAAATTATCGGAGGAGGTAATCAAGACCTTGAAGAAAGGTAAGAATAGCATTGCTGCCTATTGTTTCAATGGTGGTGCAAATGGATTTTTGGATTTTGGATTGTTGGTTGAGCGTAGTGATAAGGCTTTCTTTGCTAATACGGCAAAGCAGATTTCTGTAGATGTACAGCCTATGCAGACGGTATATACCTTCCAATGTGGC
Source organism: Sphingobacterium sp. LZ11T8 (assembly GCF_024261425.1). NCBI lineage: Bacteria > Pseudomonadati > Bacteroidota > Sphingobacteriia > Sphingobacteriales > Sphingobacteriaceae > Sphingobacterium > Sphingobacterium sp. LZ11T8. The sequence continues at coordinate 158,999 of NZ_JANBZY010000005.1, forward strand.
GATGTGGAACTGAATGTGACTTTTACGGCTCCGGTATTTTTGGATAATCTGGAATTATTGTCTAGGCCGATCAACTATTTGAGCTATGAAATCAAATCTCCACAAGCCAAAGACGTTGAGCTGTATTTTGAAGCCTCTCCAAATTGGGCACTTAACCTTCCGACACAAGAGTCTGTTTCAAGTACCTTTCAAAAAAATGGAATTACTTACCTAAAGACAGGTTCTACGGCACAAAAGATTTTGGGTAGGACCGGAGACCATGTGAAAAACGATTGGGGATACTTCTATTTGGCCAGTGAAAGTGCCGGAACTACGGCAAAGGTAGGTTCTAGTACGGCCTTGCGTTCTGCATTTGCATTAGGTAATGCCAACGATGCAGACCAAAAGGGCGGAGTAAAGCAATTGGCTCTGACCAAGAAATTAAAAGTTAACGGTACGTCGAAAGGCAAAATAGCCATTGGTTATGACGATGTATATGCCATTCAATACTTCAAAACCAACCTTAGACCTTATTGGAACCGCAAAGAAAACAGCAGCATTGAGAAACAGTTTGAAATCGCCTTTAAGGAGTATGGCCAATTGATGGCTGCGAGCAAGAAGTTTGATGATAAATTCATGCAGGAATATCAGCCTTATGGAAAAGAATATGCAGAGCTATGTGCTTTGGCCTATAGGCAATCCATTGCTGCCCATAAACTGGTTGAAGCTCCAAATGGCGACCTCCTTTGGTTGTCTAAAGAAAACGACAGTAATGGTTCAATCGGAACGGTGGACATTACCTATCCTTCATCGCCCCTGTTCTTGATCTATAATCCTGAACTGGCAAAGGGCTTGGCGAACTTTATCTTTTACTATTCAGAGTCTGGAAAATGGCAGAAGCCATTCCCTTCGCATGATATCGGTACTTATCCTGTTGGAAACGGACAGACCTATGGTGGGGATATGCCGATCGAAGAGGGTGGAAATATGTTGATCCTGACTTATGCCATTGCAAGGGCAGAGGGAAATGCTGACTATGCGAATAAGCATTGGAACACATTGACCACTTGGGCAGATTATTTGGTCGAGAAAGGTCTGGACCCGGAGAACCAGCTCTGTACAGATGATTTCGCTGGACATTTTGCCCATAATGCGAACCTCTCTGTCAAGGCTATCATGGGAATTGCATCCTATGGTTATTTAGCGAAGATGTTGGGCCTAGATGAAGTTGGTACTAAATATATTGCGAAAGCTAAGCAAATGGCGAAAGAGTGGGAAGAGATGGCAAAGGATGGCGATCATTACAAGCTTACTTTTGATAAATCTGGAACCTGGAGCCAGAAGTACAACATGGTTTGGGACAAGATCTTTGATATGGGGATTTTTGATCCGAAGATCAGGGAGACGGAGATCAAATACTACTTGACCAAGCAGAATAAATACGGGCTTCCTTTGGACAGCCGTGAGGCCTATACCAAGACGGATTGGATTTTTTGGACAGCTACCATGGCGGATAAACATGAGGACTTCCTGAAGTTCCTAAAGCCTGTTTATCTGTTTATGAACGAGTCAACTACACGGGTGCCGATGTCGGACTGGATTTGGACGGATCGTCCTGAACGTAGAGGATTTAAGGCAAGAGCGGTTGTAGGCGGGTATTATATCAAACGTTTTGAGGATTTGATTAAAAAAGGAAATTAAGATCAGGTTATATATTAGGTTAATTAGAGAGGGGGGATGCGAAGGCATCCTCCTTTGTTGTTAATCGACGATAAATAATTCGGCTGCAATCTGATCTGCCAGTAATTTTCCGGATGGGCTTAAACTGATGATGCCTTCTTCTGAGATCATTACTTCTTGGTTGTGAACATATTCCTCTATGTTTTTAAGGATGCTGCTCAGGTAATCGTTGCCAAATTCCTTTTCCACGTAGTTTTTGTCGATTCCCCATTTGGTCCTTAATGAGGTCATGACATATTCATTGAAGCGATCGTTCTTGCTCAGTTGCTCCGTTTCCAGCGGTAGTTCTTTAGCTAGGATTCCTTTGATGTACAGGGCATTGTTGGCAATGTTCCAAGATCTGGAAGTTCCGTTGAAGGAATGTGCTGAAGGACCAATGCCTAGGTAGGGTTTCCCTTTCCAGTAATTGCTGTTGTGACGGGCGTAACGATCTGGTTTGGCAAAATTGGAGATTTCGTAATGTTCGTATCCTGAGGAAGTCAGCGTATCGATGAGCATGAGCATCTGTTCGGCACTCTGTTCTTCGTTGAGTGCTGGAGTTTTCCCTTTGTTGATAAGATGTGCCAATGCGGTTTTCTTTTCCACCGTCATGGAATAGGAGGAGATATGTGGGACTTCCAGTTCAATCAGTGATTGCATATTAGATTTCCATTTGCTATTGGTCAATAAGGGGTAACCATAGATCAGGTCGCAGGTAATGTTTTCAAAACCGGCATCCTGCACGCGCATGATCGATGATTTGGCTTCTTCGGAATTATGGGCACGGTTCATCCATTTGAGGTCTTCCTCAAAAAAGGACTGTATGCCAATGCTGAAGCGGTTGATCTCGGTGTTGCGGAGTTCCTGTACTTTCTTTTTATCCAGGTCGTCAGGGTTTGCTTCCAGGGTGATCTCTGCATCGGAACTGATTTCAAAATATTTGGCGACTTGGCCGATTAGGGCGTCGATTTCCTTTGCTTGGAGGATGGAAGGTGTTCCGCCACCAAAATATAGGGATTCTACTTTTTTGTTCTCGAGGTAGGCGGCACGGAGTTCAATTTCCTGATGCATTGCTTGGAGCAGGTCTTCCTTGTACTTTAGGGAAGTGCTAAAGTGGAAGTCGCAGTAGTGACAAGCTTGTTTGCAAAATGGAATGTGGAAGTAGAACATGGAGTGCTTTTGGGGAGTAAAGGTAAGGAAATGAACTCAAGTATCTAGATGGATATTTGAGAATGATCGATTAAAGTTCTTGGGATTAAATAAAAATTTTTGATGGTTAGACTGATTCTTTACAATTGAATTTTGGGAATATTCTAAAAGAAGAAGAGCAAAATATTAAAAAAGGTAATAAGTTTTTTTTTAATCAAAAAATCACATACAAATTATCAATTGGGAATTGTAATTGCAGCATTGAAGGAGAATTTTGTAAAGAGTTAAAACAAACACTAAATGAATAAAAGGAAGTTCCTCGGAATATTAAGCAACTATAATAACATATTAATGTCATGATACCTAATTCAAAAATTGAGGTTGATTGTGGTGAATTGAAGCAATATGTTGAAATTATTTTTAAACACCTGCTGAAATATCTAATCAGTTAAAGAAGGCTTTAGAGAAATTTTTCATAATTGTTATTAATTGCTGTTTTTAGGCTTACCATTAATATCCTCAAGTATTTCAATTTATTTTGCATACTTGGCAATACCTTTCAGTTAATTATTTATCTAAAAAATTTAAAATTATTGGGATATCTGCATCAGCTAAATCATACTGCAAGATTTCATTTTTGTTGCACCACTTATAAGCAAGATGATCATTAAGAATAATTCTTCCAGATTTAATATAACAAACAAATGGATGAAGCGTAATTTCTGCGAAAGAGTATTTATGGAAATGTGAAGGAAGTTTTTCAACTATATCTAATTCTATACATAACTCTTCTCTTATTTCTCTTAATAGGCAATCTTCCAGTGTTTCATTTATCTCTTGCTTGCCCCCTGGGAATTCCCATTTAAGAGGAAGAGATTTTTCAGAGTTTCTTTGGCAGATAAGAATTCTAGATTCTTTTATTATTATTCCACATGCAACATTCATACTCAAATATATAATATATATAAAACAATCTTTATATTTGTGATGTTAACCATTATTATAAATTGTATATATCATTTGAATCAGAAGATATTCGAAATATATGTGAAAATGAGGATGAAGCACTTTCTCTTTTTGAATACAATGTTGTTGAATCTTTAAAGTCTAGATTAAGTGAAATAGTTGCTTTAGATAATCTAGACGACTATGTTTTTTCTAATCGAAAGAGTGAAAGGTTTTTTATTAAATTATCGAAAGATTTATATCTTATTCTCGAATTATTAGAAGTAAATAGGGTGAAAATCCTTAATATCGAAAAAAATGAGTTTTAATCCTAATTGGGTTTCTATACCAGGTGATACAATTAAAAGTATTTTAGAATTTAAAGGTTCTAATATTATTGAATTTTCTGAAAAAATTAATAAACCAAGTTCTTTTATTGAAAATTTAATCAAAGGCTATGTTAGTATAGACAATGAATTAGCTGAAGCTTTATCAGAGCAATTAGGATTTGATAAAGAATTTTGGCTTAAAAGGGAAGAAAATTATAGAACTAAGTTAGTAGAACTCGAAAAAGAGTGGATATCGAATTTACCAATAAGGAGCATGCAAAAGCTTGGTCTATTACCTTTAGTAAATAAAGATAAAATTGTAAACTCTTGTTTACATTTTTTTGGTGTTAATACCTTAGATGAATGGAATAAGAATTATCGCAATCAAATATCACAATTTGCATTCAGAAAATCCCCCACTTTTAAGACTAGTCCATATTCGATTTCAGTATGGTTTAGACAAGCTGAAAATTTTATAAAAAAGATTAAGGTCGGCAATTGGGACAAAGTAATATTTGAATCAAAATTATCCGAGATTAAGCTCTTAACAAGAGAGAAAAAACCTATAGTTTTCATTCCTCAATTGATTAAGTTATGTGCCGAATGCGGTGTATATGTAGCTATTGTTAGAGGTTTGGAAGGAAACCCAGCAAGCGGAGCTACAAAATTTATTAACGGAAATCCTTTAATTATATTAAGTTTTCGATATTTAACAGATGACCATTTTTGGTTTACATTTTTTCATGAAGCAGGACATCTTATCTTACACGGAGAGAAAAAGCTTTGGTTAGAATTAGATTCAAATATAAATGAAAATGAGGAATATGAGGCTAATCTTTTTGCTCAGGCATGTTTAATCCCTCATGAGTTAGAAAACAGATTGCAATATATTTCACGTAATAAGAGAAGTATAATAAAAATTTCAATGGACGCTCAAATATCTCCTGGAATATTAATTGGTCAGTTACAACATAGAGGTTTTATATCAAAATCGTATATGAATGGCTACAAAAGATACTATACAAAAGATAGTATTAATGAAGCCATCCATAAAGTTCAAGAAATATTTAACCATTAAAAGGAATATAGTTTTGAGGTGATTTCTGCCAATTACAAACCGCATCTTCCATTATCTGCATTGTAAATTTAAGCCCCAAGTCATTCTCTAAATGATCGCCTAAATCTTTTAAGAAATCATCTAAGTCTTTCGGAGTTGTATTACCTGAAGTGTTAAATAATAATTTTGTGCCCTTCAAAGGCCCTGTAGAACAATTAATATACGGTGACTTTGGTTCACATTCAAAAATTCCTACTTTACCTAGCATGGTTATGAAGTCAAAGCAAGCCAATCGCCCAAATCCGATAATATTTTTACTTGCTTCCTTATATAGGTATTCAAAAAGTAAATATCTGTCATTTAATATTGCTAGGGGGATTCTCGCTAGAAAATCATTAAAGTTATCTCCTACCCAATTGATAAAGCTTTCAATAGTATCCCCTGTTCCGTTTGGTGAATAAGAATTTAAGGACTGATATTTTCGATGATTAGAAAATTTACCTGAATTCTTTAGATTAATTTGATTGTTATTCATCCAAAATTTACATTCTGTAATATCAGCCTCAACCTCTAGATAATTAAATATATCGGCCGAATTATTTTTACTATAAAAACATTTTAGAAGACCATATTTTGTAATGTTGTGTTTTCCAAAATGAGTAAACAAGAAAATTAGCCAAAATGCTTCTAATTTATTTCCCTCTTGATTATATAATATTGAAGCTCTAATAGGATCAAAGATATTTGATGTAGGATCTTTTCGAATTTGAGAAATTGGTCTAGATTTTATTGTTTCAATAAACTTGACTCTTGATATACTATCAATTAATTGGGAGATAAACGAATTTTCATTTGCAGGTGTATTAATTCCAGGCAAATCGGTTGTCAATTGATATTCATCTAATGAATCTTTTATTTTATTATATAAACCTGGTCTTTTCATAATGCTAATATTTTTTCTTCAATATACCTTTGATAATAATCATTGCTAAACCTTTTATTAATATTTAGTAATAACGCTTTTTTTTCCTCAGGAGGAATTGATTTTTTTGTAATATTAAAAGCTTGAAGGACTCTCAATATATCTTTCCAATATTGAGGTATTGTTCTACTTTCAAAAGAATAGTCGCCGTTTCTAATTTTTTTTTCATTTTCCAAAAGTTCTTTAATATTTGAATCAATATTTTCACTTGGCATTATAGGCATTTCAATTATCGATGATTGCAAACCTTCGTTTAAATATTTATTTGCTTCTTCTATTTTATCTTCATATAAATGAAGAGATGCAGTATAATGATAGTAATTCCCAAGTTCAATTTGAAGTTTTCTTGACATAATTTCTTGTAGAAATGTAAAACAAAAGATATCATGAGAAAGACCATATAAAACATCGTTTGATCTCATATTAACATACATATTTAGCTTTTTATCTCTAATGAGAAATTGGACAGAATTTGTACAAGGTAAATCATTTGTAACCTTGAATAAATCCTCACTATGCAGTATTTGAATTACTGCATGCTTAGTGTCTGGTTTTTCACTTAATTTTATAAAACAATTTTGGAACTGATTTTTATAGTTCGATGAACCAAAAATTCGAGGGCCATATCCACCATATAAACTAATTCCATCATCACTAAACTCTATATATTTGTTGATATAATATTTAATAAATTCTAATTCATTATTTCCATTAAGATACCATAATAATTCCCCCAAGGGAGAAAAGGATTTACCCCTGTTTTTTGATAAACTTATTCGGGCAAGTGGGTTTTTAAGGATTATTAAACTTGGGCTTATTTCAAAGTTTGGCCCTTTTGAGGAGTTTTGTACATATATGCCATTCTTCAAGATGGATTTTATACTACTATATAATATATCATCAATTGTTTTAGATTCAAATATCATCACATATTAAATAATTGGTTAATTAGGTGTTAGATTCCAAATATATACAAAAATATAGTCGTGTAGTCACGAATCGGATACTTTTCAAACTTTCTTTAATACCTTATAACCCAAATGTCAAAAAACAAAATGGAATCTATGTTTTTTATTTGTAACTTTTTATATGTAAATGTCTGATTTTTAGGCGAAATAAACATTCTGGGGGTAAAGGTAAGGAAATAAGGATAAACAGAAATTAGCAATACACATTGTACTTAACCCTAGTAATTTCATTTTCGACGAGGATAAAACCTAATGAGCTATCTAAGAAATCAAATGGTTTTTTGTTTCCTAAGGGTTTTGAATGGGTAAAAAGCCAATTTTTAAATTTTTCGGGACTATCAAATACCTCATATCCCAATCCAAATAAGTGGGATATCTCATAGATTCTTTCTGAGGTTTCTTGATTGAAGATGTTTTTATTTTGCATTTTTCTTTTGGAGTTTGGTAATATTTTTTCAAAATCCTTTTCATCAGCTTCTATATACATAATAAAATCTTTCCATTCCTTTTTAGTTACTCCTGTTCGGATCTTTTCAATTATAGCTAATTGCTCTGCAGGTGAATCTTTCAGCTTTCTAACTAACCAAGTGGAAGAAAGTTTTGTATTTGTTGCTGTTGGAAAAGAAGTGGTCTCTTTTATTATGCTTTCGTGAGGTTGGACTTTGTTTTTTGAACTCATAATGTTTGGGAAATCTGCCTTATGCTAATTGTGTTTAATTATCGACAAGTTGTTCATTACTAGTGATAAATCTAATGATTTTCTATTAAGTAATTGATTGTTATTTCCACATAGCAAAGAGCATACATGTAGGTTACTCTATCCCTCTGCTATACCTAAATTATATAATTCAGACATCCCAAAGTTTTGTTGCGGTTTTCGTATTCTGTTATTTCGGTTATTCATTTTAGGAAATAAAACATGAACAAGAGATTTTACCTATTCATATTATTCTGCTTTGCGGCGGTGCTGACAAGCCTTTTTTCTTGTAAGAAAGATTCAAACAATCCCGAATCGGAAACAGAGGATCCGGGTTTTGAGGAATATGCAGGAACGGAGGTTTTTATTGCCGGTGACCTAAAAACCCATATCCCCGTTTTATGGAAGAATGGAAAACCTAAGCTGATTCTTGATAATGGGAATTCGGGGATGGCTCATCATATTATGGGTTATGGGAATGACCTCTATATTGCTGGGATGACCCAAGAATTTACAGATGCAAATCCTTCAAACTTTAGGTCAGCAATGTATTGGAAAAATGAGGAGAAGGTCATTATCGATAAGGTAAATGATACTGAGTTAAAACAGATACATAGAGCAGACAATGGGGATATTTATGTATACGGATATAGGTACGGCGTGGATCCGACTTGGGATACCATCTGGAAAAATGGGGAGATCTATAAATTGGAACCTGCAGGGATACGCTGGACGATAAGTAATATGCTGACTATAGGCAATGATTTTTATGTGGCGGGGAACATACAAGAAAAAGGGAGCTCGCATGCCGTAGTATGGAAGAACGGTAAGATTTTTAAACATTATCCAAATAAATCCTCTATTGAAATCGGGACTAATGGGACAGATTTGTTCAATTACGTTTATTTTACGGAGGATCCGCAAACCAAGACGAAAAGCTATAAGGTTTATAAAAACTCCAGCTTGTTTTATAGTATTAACCTAACGGATACGGAATGGAAATTTGCATCAAACAGGGTCATATTCCAAGAGGGGGATAACAGCTATGTGGCTTGGGCAATTAGTTCGAAGAACATTACAGGGCTGAATGATGTACGGGTTTGGAAGAATGGGAAGCCACTGGATATTAAAATTAAAGATGTCTTCATTCCCACCGCTTTGTTTGTGAAAGGGAATGATGTCTATTTGGCTACCCTAAAAGAAGATGAGGCCTTTGACCTAAAGCCTGAGTTATTTAAGAACAATCAGTTGATGCCAATGGATTTTGGGGGCAATAATAGGGCGAGATTTAATTCCATCTACGTAAAATAGTGAAATTATGAACTTAGGTTCATTTTAACTGATTGTAGGACCGGTTAATTTGCTTATCAGGAAGATAAGCAGATGAAAGATTCTTTTCATCCAAAATATTCAGAAAGGGGTTTAAGTGTTGTTATTGCAAGTTACATGCGCGGAAATATCCTATTTGTAAAAGGAAAGAAGCGATAAGGGCTTTCCATTGATTTTTGTCCATGATTTATATAAATCATGCAGCTATTGATTTTTTATTTATTCCTAAATTATTTTCTTCGTTTTGAAGAAAGGGAATGGATTTTTCTTTTAATTTTATAGTAACTGCACTTTCTGGAAAAAAATGGAAATATCATCATCTTATTCCGTATTTTAAATCTTAACTAATAACAAGTAATCTATGTTCAAGCATCTTAAATATATTGACGGCAATTCAGATAAGTTTTGGGAAATTGAAACCTCAGGGGCTAGCCATACTGTTACCTACGGTAGAAATGGAACGGATGGGCAATCGAAGACCAAGTCCTTTGATTCTGAAGAAGCTTGTTTAAAAGATGCGGAGAAGTTAATCAATGAGAAGACCAAAAAGGGCTATTCAGAAGATGGGACTGTAAACCTGGAAAAACAGCTGTCCAAGGATGGTAAGCCAGCCGTGAAATCTGCTAATCAGCAACAGAAAGAGGAATTGATCAATGAGTTCAGAGATTTGGTTAAAAGAGCAAATGTAGATGGAATCGTCCCTTTCTTGGAAAAGCATGCAAGTGGGAATTTAGAGTTGCTCAGGAAGGAATTAAAGGATATAAAAAAGTACTATATGACCTATGTGGATCTAGCTAAAGAGCCTCAGTTCAGATCTCAGAATTCTGGTGATTGGGGGTATCGGGCAAATAGGATCCAACAGTTCGTCATTAAACTCCTTGCTCTAGGGCTGGTAAACCAAACTGAAGCTAACTCCTGGTTTGAGCTGGTGGAGTTGTTGAATGAAGCCAAAAATCCTAAGATGCTGCGGGTTTTGGAATATGCGAAGCCGACCTGGATAGTTGAATTCTTATTGACACAGATTAAAAGGAACAATTGGATAAATGTGAAATATTGGAATTTAAGGATGTATGAGGAGAAGGGGTTAGTTTCATTTAACCCTGAGCTCTATGCCTTGACAATCCCTGACTTTTATGAAAATTATCCTTCCGATATCAATGAAGAAATGTTGGAGGAGTTTTGTTCTGATCCGATCGTTTTGCAACGCGATATCCCTTTGGTATTTGAATATGAAACCGGTATTCAAGGGATTAACTATAATTATGACCATAAAACCGGAACCAGTATTTCTCTTTGGAAAACAATCTTTGAGAAGTTGGTAAAGGATGGAAAGTACAGTAAGGAGTTCGTTCTGAATGGTGCCCTAGAGGTGCAGACAAAAAATTGGAACCCTAACCTGAAGACCTTTTTTAGGGAGCTGATCGTGAACATAAAACCTGAAGATGATCTGTTGTTGAAAGAGCAACATGCAATCTTTCCTTTGTTTCATGCAGAGCAAACCGGTTCTATCAATTTTGCCATAAATATCCTTAAACCCTTATTAGATCATAAAGATTTTGATATCCAGGAATTCCTGACTTGGATTGAACCTGTTTTTATGCGTGTCGATATGAAAGGGGGCGTGAAGACCATGATCATTCAATTGGATAAATTGTTGAAGAACAAGCCTGAGCTCAGTGATCGGATTTCGGCAATGGTCGCGGATACCTTTATGATTCCTGACCTTCAATTGCAGGAGCGTGCCACTAAGTTTCTGTTGAAACATCAGAAGAATGTATCTGTAACTGTTCAGGAAAAACTATCGATGTACAGTACACAGATGTTAGGGGCTACATCTAATGATCTTAAGGAGTTAATAGGAGAAGAAGCTAACTATTATTCTGAAGATGATATCCTAGCTAGCTTGGCGGGTGAGGACCATGAAAACTACAAATATGATCCAGTGGCGGTAGAAAAGTTGGTTGAAGAAATCAAGGTTCCATCTGACTGGAATGATATCCTGTTTCTGTTAGGGCAGTTTATCCATAGTAAGGATCATTTGGATATGGAAATCTTTTTGAATGCATGGACCTTACATTTAAAGGATTTTCCAGAAGATTATAAAAAACAATTGGAGCCGTATATCAATAAATTGAAGAATACCTATGAGGATAGTGCTTTCATTGGAATATTTTCTGAGGTTTTTATTAATTATTTCCATCGACCGGCTAAAAACTACATATTCAATAACAACTATTATTCTAAAAGTAAGACGGTCATGTTATTGAATCTCTTATTGGTAACTCTTCAAAACCGATGGAGATCTGGAACGGCATTGCCTCTTCTGTCATTGCCGACGCATAAGCCATATTGGATCGATCCATCTGTCTTATTAGATAGAATCCTTTTGTATGAAGAAATGCGGGAAGACATCAATATCGTGGACCTGAGTATTGCACTGAGCCGTACCGTTCGTGAAAATTTGCCTGATGTTGAAGGCAAGATTGATAGGCTGGAGCATGAACAACTAAGGGAAATCCTTCGATTTGCCTTAGGCTTTGATAAACAGATGTCTCTAGCTAAAAAGAATTGGTTTTCTAAATTGATGGGTAAAACGGAAGGGGAGGATGATTGGATAGGATTATGGGCGACCGTGGCTAGGACGCATTATCCTGATGCAGTTTTTGAGGAATTTGATGCAACGGTCTTAAAGGCGGCCCCTTTTGCCGTAAAACCCTTTGAAATGGAGATTAAGGTTGAGCCGTATATTGTGCAACAAATGAATTGGAGGATCAATAAAAAGGAAGATGTTTTTATCGGGAACCAATTGCAATATGCCTTTCCGCCTAATGGAAAGTTCCCAGAAACCTTTTTATATGCATTGGATTTATTCAATCGCGTAAATGATCAATATTACTCCAGTTATATTCATGCTTTGGATGTGCCTTTTGTGTGCAGTGTAACGCCTCAAAATACGGAAGCTACCTGTATGTTTTATACCGTTCAACATAATCTCATGGCTGAATGGAGTGATAAATCAAGCAAACCGCTCTTGGAACAAATGTTTTATCCTTTCTTCAAAATGAATGAATATGCCATTTGGTATTTAGCAACAAACTTTTATAACAAGGATAAAGCGGTCCGAGCAACTGTTGTAGAGTTGTTGATTCAGCTGATCGAACAAAATAGATTACCAACGGAAGCACTAGGGAAAAAGCTTATGCTACTATTGAATAGTGATTATGGACCGATAGGTCGAATGGCGGAAATATTAGAACAATGCAAGGATATTTCTTCTAAACACAATCAAGCAATCCTGCAAACACTGAGTAATGCCTTTGAAGATGTAGTGATAAAGGATAAAATGCCCACCAATTTTAAGAAATTAGTGGAGCTGTTCTATGATCTTCAACATAAGTGCAATTGGCAGCTGAGTGAAAAACTGAAGGAGTCGATGCAGAAATTGGAAGGATATAAATCCCTTCAACCAATCTTAAAGAAAATATTGAAATAGATTATGGCAAATGTAGATCTAGATATTGCGTATCAAACGAATTCAGTTTTGACCCAGAAGTCGGGAATTCAACAATTGGTACTGTCGCACCAAGCGGAGCTTAAGGAAGTAAATGATGTTCCTTGTTTCTTTTGGGGTAGTTTGACAGATCCGCTAACTACCTCTAAATGCTTAATGACCCTTTCCAAAGTGGTTAGGTCCAGTTTTGGACCTATTCCCCCAAGTCTTCGTGATCCTATTGTTTCTGCCGGTACGGATCAGATCCGCTTTGAGGGTTTCTCCTCCTGTAATGGGGTTTATGCCCGCTTAGACCTATTAGAAGAAGCCATTGACGGTGAATTCCTAGCTAGCGGTACCACGAATGTGGATTTTAACGAACCTATGTTGAATGCATTGAATGCTGTTAGGAAAACAGAGAAGATGGTCCTAGGGGTAGGCAGTAAGGAAGTCTCCATCAGTACAAATAAGGGGAAGGTAGTTGAGAAGAAAGTTCGATTGCCAGAACGTTGGATAAAGGGATTGACCTCGGTGCAGTTGTATTTGGCTGGTATGGAGGAGAAATTTAGACTGAACAAGGTTCAGGTCATCCAATTGTTCCAAGCTATTCCCAAAGGGAATGTGAAAGGTGAGTTTTTTCTTACCAAACGTGCTAATCGATTTGTGCTAAGTCCGCTTGCCAGCCCTGATTCGGTTCGAATTGGCGGTGTTCAACGGTTGAGGCTCCTGGAAGGTATATTGCCGTACATCGATAGTATGGTAGTCTATCAAGAGCAAGGCGCTGAGAGCTGTTCAGTTGTCGCTGATTTTAAGAACATGCGATTGACCCTGTCACTGTCGCCTGATAATTATAGGGGCTTTTCGGGAGAAGGGAATGTATTGGAGAATATGGTGCAATCCGTTCCTGATGAATGGGTTTTAGGGATAAACTCGTTGTTGAAATCCAATGAGCTTTTTGACCCTACAATGCTATCAATTGAACATGATGTAGATTTTGGAACGATGGATAGCTTAACTGCCTCGCTCTCCTCCATTGGTCTTTTGGGATATGACCTGAATAGCCATCAGCATTACTATAGGAGACTGCCCTTTAAGTTGGAGAGAATTCTTTCCTTGAACCCTAGGTTGAAAAACGCCAAGAAGTTACTGGAGCATTCAAGTGTTCAAATTGTGAAATCTTCCGAGAACTATATTGAAGCCAGGGTAGAGGGCTCAGGAGTTCAGCATACAGTCATCATACAAAATGAACAGGGTAGATGTACCTGTGATTGGTTTACAAATCACCAAGGGAAACGCGGTGTCTGTAAGCATATATTGGCTGTGAAGATGTTGAATAATGGGTAGTTTATTTATCTGATACTAAATCATATTCTTTGATTAGTAAATCTGCCGGAATATGTAATTCTTTGGAAAATACTCTTATGTAATTTAAAGAAAGAGGCCTCTTATAATTTAATATTTTGCTGATTAAGCCTTTATTGGTCACCTGAAGATCCTTTTGTTTTAGTCCAAATTCTTTCATTCTGATTTTGATTAATTCAATAGGGTCAATATCATCAAAATGGTAATTCGACTCCTCATAATCAGAGATCAATTTTACCAGTAGTTTCTTTTCTTTATTTTCAGTAGTACCCGGTTTAGAGTGTTTCAATTCCTCAAAACGCGCTATCGCTCTATCGTATTCCGTTTCATTCTCTAAAATATACCACATTCTATACCTCCTTGGCATTAATTTTTTCATATTCACTGTGGGTTCCAATAAATCGAATGTCCACGTATTTTTCTAAAAAATCTACTTCAATAATTAATCTATACTTATTTCCTACAATCTTAATCTAGCTCTGTTTGTAGGAATGATTTTGGCCTTGGGGAAATCTTCAAGAACATCTGCAGATTTTGTCCAATTGGCTAATTTTACAATTGCAACCCATGTGTTAATGGATTTTGAGCTGTCAGCATGCTTTCTTTTGAAGTCGTGTAACTTCTTTAATTTCAATTATCATGCATTGTAAAAATAGCAATAAGTTGTCGATTTGACAACTTAATAGCCTGCCTATTTCCTACCTTCATTATAGAAAATATACAGTCCATCCTTCCCGGCGACTATCACATCTTTTCTGCCTGAGTTTCTGAGGTCTGTCACTGAAAAATAAATCCCTGCACCTTTTCCTTGATCCAACGGTCCATAGCTAATGATGTTTTTCGTAAAGGACTCGCCATTCCATTTGAAATAATATAATCCCACAGGATCATTTGCACCCGGATCTTTTCCATTGTGTGCTCTATATCGTTTTCCGCTGATGAGTTCTTCTTCTCCGTCGCCATCAATGTCTACCCATTCCATGCTATGGTATTGTGAATTGTTCAGGTCAATAGGGTGTTCTATCCACTCTCGCTTACCATTTGAAGCAACTTTTTGTTCATACCAATGAAGGCCGTAGGAATGCCCTTGTCCGACGATAAGGTCGTTTTTTCCATCCTTGTTGATGTCCAGCACCAATACGGGGATGCTCGCATCTCCAAAATCAAATTCCCGATGTAGCGTCCATTTCCCTTTAGGGTCTGCAGGAGCCTCATGCCAACCATTGTTAACAATGATATCCATCCGTTTGTCGCCATTTACATCTCCAAAGCCCATTCCATGCCCTTGCGTTGGGGCAACATCGATCTTACTGAATTTTCCAGTTCCTTTGCCATTGGCGTCGGTAATCAGCTTATAGTACTTCAAGGGATGTCCAGGATTGTTTGGGATAATTTCAAGGTTGCCATCACCATCAAGGTCAAAACCTCTAGCGGTTTCAATATTGCCGGTAGAATCAATGCTATGTTTCTTCCAGGCTGTATTGTCTCCAGGGTTCTCCATCCAATATAGTGTTCCCGCAAACCAACCCCCGGTGATATAGTCCATTTTTCCATCTCCATTGACATCCATTTGGATATGCATAAACTCATCCCAATATTCGTCGACACGCTTACCTCAGCAATAAAATGTCTTTGCACATAATCTGGCCCCTCATACCAAAAAGCCCCGGAGACCAAATCTGGCTTTCCATCTCCGTTGACATCGAACACCCCCACAGATTCATAGGTCTCCGATGAAACCTTCACTTTCTTAAAATGAACTGGTCCGACAGGGTTGGCCTTTTTCTGGTCCTGGCCAGAGGCGGATAGAATAAATCCTAAGCTAAAAATGGTTAAGAGGGTTAGTCGCATAATTTCAAGTTAAGAAACTAGCATAATTAATCCATCATGTAGTGTCATGGTTTTTTAAGATTGGTCTATTGAGGTCGCGGTTAAACCTCTATTTAATAGAGGGTAGCAAGGTCTTCCTTTCCTCAAAGGAAGACCAAAAGACCATTTGTTTTATTCCTGAAAAATCAAATAATTTATCCTTTGGTATAAAAATTGATTTGTGATTTACAACACCAACTATAAATTACATTTAAAAAGAACTCACTATGAATTACAAATTAATTATTGCCATGGGAATGGGAGTGCTATTAATGGCTTCATGTTCCAACTCGAACCAAGATAAATCCAACGAACAGAATGATAAGGATACCGTTGTTCAGGTTGTCCCAGAAACCAAAGTGGTCGTTGAGGAAGTAGAAAAAACTGATCCAGCACAAACTGCGCCTGCTGCCATAGCGTCCAAACAAGTTAATGATGGAACCTTGAGCGTTACGAAGGCTAGTATCGTCGGCAGCATCCTAAATGTTGAGTTAAGATTAGACAACACAGATAAAAAGGTAATAAACATCAACTTTCCTGGAGAAAACATTTATTACATCGATGATGCCACGGCTAAAAAGAACAGTCTGTTAAAGGATGACGCCGGTAAATTCATGTTCACTCCAACCAAGGAAGAAGGTAAAAAGCTTTGGTATTTAGGTTCAGATAAGATGGTATTGATAAACTTAAAGTTTGCTGTTCCTTCTCCAGAGACCAATACCATTAGTTTGACCCTTAGTGATTACGGTAGCTTTGATGCCCTGCCAATAACCAGGTAATATGAGAAAAATAGAAATATTATATGCCTTATCTTTCTTGGTTCTCGCCGCATCCTGTAATTCGGAAACAAAGAAAGAAGAGCCTAAAAACTCTACCGAATTGATTGCAACGGAGGGTTCCATTGAAGATAATGTCGAAGCTGGAGATACCTTGCGGGCAACTCGCGAGACGGTTAATCCTGGGAACAACACTTTGACAGCAACTGGGAGTGGCCTCAGCGCTGAACAGAGCAACCTCAATGTAGAGGCTCAGCTCGCCGCTGATCAGCTCTTTGATTTCAATAAATCGACACTGAAGCCTGAAGCTGAAGAGATGTTAACCCAGCTTGCTGCAAATCTTGAATCAATGGGTGATGAAAGCGTAAGGATAACCGGACACACAGATTCCAAAGGGGACAACAACTATAATAAAAAACTCTCCTTAGCTAGAGCCAATGCGGTCAAGGATTGGTTGGTCAATAAAGGATTGAAAAACCAGATCATTACCGAAGGAAAAGGTGAGGAGGAGCCCATTGCTGAAAATACCACGAGCGATGGAAAAGATAATGAAGAAGGTAGAGCCAAGAACCGACGGGTGGAGGTGAAATACCTAGGTACACAAAGTATCAGTAAGTAAAATAAAGAAAGGCCGGAAATCAGATCTCCGGCCTTTTCTATGATTAATTTAGAGTATTATTTTAACCACCAAGGTTTTGCTGTAATCACATCCGATCCAGAAAACTGACTGGCTATTGCTGCAGCTACGTTGGTTGCATTGGAATTGTATTCCGCTTGAGGGTACATCCATCTATATGCATAGTGGTTGGGGTTAGCTTTTGCAAAACTTGGATACCCAGTTCTCAAATGGTCATAATATGCAGACCAGCTTCCTTGATGGAAAGAACGAAGGTATTTCTGCATCAAGATACGCTCTATCTTCTGTTCCACTGTGCTTACTGAAGATAGCTTTACGGAGCTTTGAGCCAAGTAGTTTGCAGCAATGGCTTCATTTACATAACCTCTAAGTCCTTTCGCATAGGTTTCATAGAACTTGAACCCAGCCTTTACACCTTCGTTATAGTAATTGTCGGCATTGCCAGAGATCCATCCTCTCACGGCGGCTTCAGCTAAGATTAACTGTTGCTCACTATAGCCCAACAATACCGATGGTTCGTTGGTGGGGTCTTTCGTAAAGCGATCGGCAACCTTTGAAACATTACCATTAGTCGCTTTCTTGTTAACTTCATCATAAGGTCTGATCGGGTTACCTCCTTCGTATGCCGTGAAATCGTTAACTGCCTTACCAGCTTTAGCGGCATTTGGAGTCCTAGTGAACAACACGAATAAACGAGCATCTTTCAGGTCCTGCAATCTTTTGATATAGGTTGAATCCACATACATGCCCGAACCATAGCTACTTGAGTTGAACTCAGGATAACGGTTTCCGATCTGATCTAAGTACACTAATTTGGCGTCATCAGAACCCGAAGTGAACAAAGGTTCACTGCTTACGATCTGACTGAACTTAGCCTTCGGAGCAATATCGCCATCTGCTTCTTTCGGAGACAAGGTCATCAAAATCTTCAATCTGAAAGCATTTACCAATTTACGCCATTGAGAAGCCGTTCCTCCATAGATAATATCTCCACCGATCCTGTTCTCAATTTTTGAAAGCAAGGTGTTAGCTTCTTCCAGCTCTTTTAAAATCCCTACTAATACATCCTTTTGGCTATCGTATTTCGGGGTATAGTTATTCTCTTTCTCACCTTTCAATGCTTCCGAATACGGAACATCACCAAAAGTCATCGTCAGGTTAAAGAAATAATAGGCTCTGAAGAATTTCCCCAAGGCAATATAGTCTTGCAGATTTCTCTTTTCTGCTTCTTCGATCATTTTGGTAACATCGCGAAGCTGGCCATAGGCATCAAAGTCGCCACGTTGCCATACATAGATCTGATTGGAGTTTTCACCATCAGTCTGCACAATCATTTTTAGGGCATATAAAGGCCCCGTGCCTTTAAATGCATTGAACGCCTGCCACTGTATTTTTGTGAGCAAAAACTGTGGGTGAGTTGTAGACGATTCGTTGGGGTTGATATTGATCTCTTCCAATTTTCGGCAGGAAGAATTCAAGCTCACAAACAGAGCAAGAAATCCCAATATGATGATATGTTTGATTTTCATTGTTTAGAATTTAAAGTTTAAGGATGCCCCAATGTAGCGTGCGGAAGGATCTTGCAGGTTGTTGTCATCACCATAGTCAGGATCCAAGAACGGAATGTTTTGCCACATCAATAGGTTGTAACCGAATACCGTTGCATTGATTGACTTCACCTTTGAGGTTTTGATGAATTTATTGAGGTCATAGCCTACCGATAAGCGGCGTAATTTTACAAATGAACGATCAAAGGTATTCGCAAAGAATTTGCTCTCATCTTCAGTTACCCTTGCTTGGTAAGGGTAGATCTGACTCCAAGTTTGCCAGCTCACTGCCTGTGTGTTTTTCTCGTAGGTACGCGTATCGGAAACAACGTTTCCATTTACATCCCTTACCAGTTCACCACCCGTTACGATTACACCTTCAGGGACATAAACATATTTTCCAGCAGTATATTCTGCATCTCTATATTTGGTTGAAGATGGATGCTTACCACCCCACCACATTTTCTCGTGGGTAACGGAATTGATCAGACCGCCAATGGACCCATCAATATCTAGATTCAATGAAAATCCATGAAGATTGAATCTGTTCTGGAAACCAAATCTCCAATTGGGATCAAGGTGTCCTACGTTTTTGGCATAACTATCACGGATAGGCATTCTTGTGTCATTGTTCAAGATAACTTGACCATCAGCTGATTTCTGCCAAATCGTTGCATAATAGGCATCAGCACGGTCGCCTACCATATAGTTTCCGAATTTCTCAGAACCATGTATCGCAGCGAATTTTTTCACCTGTCTGCTCCAGTTTACCGAGAAGTCCCAGCTGAAGTTCTCGTTCTTGATCGGATAGATGTTCAACATTAACTCTAGACCCTGCGTCCTGAAATCCAATACATTGGATTTTCTCAACGGGAATCCAGAGGCCTGTGAGATCGCTAGATCCCGAATCTGGAATTCATCATAAACATTATAGTAGGTCGCTTCTGCACTTACTTTATTGTTCAAGAAAGATAGCGCCAAACCAGCCTCGAAAGCGGTCGACTGTTCCGGCAAAATAGCAGGATTTGAAAGTACGTCTCTATAGGATACAGATGGAGTAGATCCATAGGTCAAGTTCTTTCCATAGGTCAAATAGGTACTATATGGATCCAAGTCGTTGGATACCTGTGCTAAGGATGAATATACTTTCAGGTAGTCGATTCCAGCCGGCAGTTTAAAGTAATCCGATAGGATGGAACTCAATGATACTGCAGGGTAGAAGTATGAATTGTTTCCTTGTGGCAAGGATGAAGACCAGTCATTTCTTCCAGAGAAGTTGATGTAAGTCGATTTAAATAAATCTACGTTCACCGATCCATATACCGAGCGGGTTACCTTTTCAGAATTGAAGGTTGTAGCGGAAGCCGGACCTTGCGTATTGGCCAAACTGTAAAGGTTTGGAACGATCAAACCATCTGTTGCTAAATAAGAATTGTTCAATGAACGTTGATAAACCGAAGAACCCGCATTGACGCTGATCCCAAAGTTTTCGCCAAATTCCTCATGGTAAGTTGCCAGAACGTCTGCATCAAAATCAATTCTCTTGTTATTCCAAACTTTATAGTCACCATTTCTCGAATCACTATAGTTCATGTACGATTTCGGACTTTGCATGTTTTCAAATGAAGAATTCTGTCTTGCCGAAGCACGTCCCTGAACCGTAAAGTTTGGTGATACCTGCCAGTTCAAGGTAGATTGACCTTGTAGTACATCACGGTTATGTTGTTGGTTTAGCTCGTTGGCTGCAAAATATGGGTTGTTGTACCAAGCATAGTTATAGTTCGCTTGGCGGAATCCTTCCTGACCGGGAACATAATAGTGCTGACTTAAATCCTTACCGTTTACATCATTACCCATCCATAACAAGATCGTATACATGTGGTTTTTCGGTCCATAACCATATCTCGGATAGTTTGGAGAATAAACCTTGTTATACGATAGATTCACGTCCAATTTTAAAGATGGATTGAACATGTAGGAGGTATTCATGGTCGCGCCACCAGATTGTAACTGCGAATTAGGAACCTGACCTTGTTGGATAGCATATTTACCGGTAAAGAATACGGCGGCTTTTTGTCCCTTGTAAGCAATACTTACGTTATTATCATTGACAAAACCTGTTCTCAGGAAATCTTGAAGGTTATTATGGCTCACAAAATCCATCGGTACACGCTCATATAATGAACGGTCGTCATAGATGGTACCTTTCACATCGCCCCACCATGGAATGATTTCGCCAGTCTGTTTATTTTTGATTGGGCTGTTCCATTGCGGTACTTTCACACCGGCGTTCAGCTTTGGTCCCCAGGTCATATCTCCATCCGAGATACCACCGTCGGCACCATCCCAAAATTCATATTTACCATTCGATCCCGAACCGTATTCAGTCTGTGTTTCAGGGAATACCGTGAAACCTGCCGTCATCATGTTCGTTGTCGTGAAGCTTACTTCCAATCCATCTTCCTTCGCTGTCTTGGTGGTGATCAAGATCGCCCCATCTCTACCTCTAGATCCATATAGGGTAGAAGCTGCGGTACCTTTCAGTACGTTGATATTGGCAATGTTCTCGCTTGGAACATCAAAGAAGTCGGTTTCCACCACGATACCATCGATGACGATAATCGGGTTCTTCCCACGAAGGGAGAAATTAGGTTTTTGGAAAATACCTGTAGGATTGGTTACCGTCAATCCGGCAACCTGTCCTGAAAGGGCATTTCCGATATTCATGGTTTTAGATTGATCCAACACCTCCGTTTTCACTTCCTGTGTTGCATAACCTAACTTACGTTTCTGTTGTTTGATACCGATTGCCGTTACTACGACCTCTTCCAATGCCGATTCATCCTTCAACATCGTGATATTGATCGGAGATCCTGAATAGGTAATGGTTTGAGTAACATAACCGAGAGAGGTAAATTCTAATACATCCCCTTGTTTAGCGTCAATTTGGAATGAACCATCTAGTTTGCTTGCAGTACTTAGCTTGTTGGTTAGGTTTCGGATTGTGGTACCAACTAATACTTCGTTGGCTTCGTTTTTTATCTTACCAGTGGCTTGGGTCTGGAAGGATAAGCTGGTGGGAGTTTCATGGAAATGGGCTTCATCAATGCTACTTGCCGAAGCGGATTTTCCAATGAGTGCACAGCATAAGAGGGCATAGCCAATTTTGCTGTATTTCCGAAAATTTCGGACGGTTAATAAATCCATAAATAATATTTAGATTAATAATAGAACCCCTGTTCCATTTATTTCTGCAAAAAAAGCAAAGCTATTTTAAGGGAGTTTTAAATAAATGTTAAATTATTAGTTATAATTTATTAATTAATTGTGAACTAAAAACAGGCATGGCTAACATTTTCTTTAAATAAAAAATATTAATCAATAGTTGTTTAAACATGTAGTTTTTGAGGGGTCCCCAAGGGCTGAGAAATTCTCAAATGATGGAACGATTTTTGAAACCTGCCTGAAAAAATCAATCACATAAAACTATTTCAAATGAAAAAATTAGTATTTGCTGCATCCATTTTAATGTTAAGTTTTGGCGCTAAAGCGCAGAGCCCAGGTCAATTCAAGATCGGAGCTAACATTGGACTTCCAGTTGGCGATGTTGCTGATGTTTCCTCATTTACAGCCGGTGTTGATGCGGCGTACCTATGGAACGTTGGCGAGAAGTTCCAGGTAGGTCCTACCGTTGGATTCCAGAACTATTTCTTGAAGTCGGACTATAAAGATGCGGGCTTTACAGATTTCAACTACATCCCTTTGGCTGCGTCTGGACAATATTCTATCGTTCCTGAATTCTTCATCGGAGCCGATCTGGGGTATGCACTGACTACTTCAGGTGGTGAAGATGCTGGAGGTTTCTACTATATGCCGAAAATTGGTTACCAACAACAGAAATGGGAACTTTTCGGCGGTTACCGTGCCGTAAATAATGATGTCAATTTCGGAGCTATTAACCTTGGTTTTAACTTCAAGTTTTAATAATTAGACATTTGTGGAAAGCCGGTAAAACCTTGGGTTTTGCCGGCTTTCTTATTGCCCAAACCTTCCTCCACAGCACTGCAATCACCCGCAGAATCTCAACAATAACCTTATTATATTATTGTTAACTTATTGCTATTCCTGAAAATATTAATAAATTTAGTCTATATTTTATCCAAACTTATTAACACTAGATACTATGAGTAATATCAAAGAGAGAGTACTATTGATTGCCGAATCAAAGGGGATACACAAAGTCGAGTTTTTTAAAGGATTGGGTCTTTCCTATGCAAATTTTAAGGGCGTACAAAAAAACTCCGCCCTAGGCTCCGATGCAATAGCCACTATTCTATCTAGCTATGCCGATATTTCTCCTGAATGGTTAGTCTCTGGTGCCGGCGAGATGTTGAGAGAGGATAATCATCAACTTCATGAAGTCGCCATTACCCTTCCTTCTAAAATCGATAAACCTATCGATAATGGTACCTTGTCCGCTGCCCTGGAAAAAGTAATCAGCGCTCAACAGTCTACCATTCAATCACAAGAAATAACCATTGCAGCCTTAACGGCAAGGATTGACCAATTGGAAAAAAAGAAGAAAAACAAGAAAAAACGTTAATGCATTTTCAATAAAAGTTCTTTCACAGAAAGCTGGTTTTTTCTTATCTTTTCTGTATGAAACTGCTATTAATTTTATGTGCTTTCCTGCTTCCTAATATCCTTTTTGCGCAAGTCAGTAGAAACCTAAAGGCATTCTACAATGCTGATTCTACCTTGGTCGGCTATCAAGATCGGCAAGGAAAAGTTATTGTTCCACTCTCCCTACAAGCTGTCAGTAGGATCCCAAGTTCTTTTGACAATATCATTTCGGTAACAGAGGTCAACGATCAGGAAGAATTTCGTTCTTATTTCCTGACCAAGACCGGAAGAAAGGTTGGCAATGACAGCCTCTACTATTTCGACAATGTTCCGGATTGCGAGAGTGAAGGCTTTATCCGTTTCTATGATCAAGCAAATGACCTGGTAGGCATGCTTAATGCCGAAGGCGAAATTCAAATTCCTGCTATCTATAATGGCTTAGGACGTGTCAAAAATGGAATGATCCCTGCCTTAAAGGGTGCCCAAAGAAAAAGGGATAGTCCTGATGACGAACATTCCTATTTTGTGGGCGGAAAAAGTATGTTGATCGATACGAATAATCAGGTCCTTATTGAGGATTTCCCATACAATGATAACCTGAATTTTTACCAAGTGAGTATCAATGGCTCTTTACCTGAAGATAGGGCATGGGAAAAATTTAAGGGGAAAAATGGTAATACTTATGCCTTTATGGACTATGTAAAAGAGTTTGAACAGCTTTTTCCTAAATTATTTTCCAATGAAATAACAAAAGAACAATTGATCTCCCATTCCTATGACAGCATCGCCTATTGGCATGAGGACCAAAATCAATGGGTATTTGAGGAAAGTCCTAAATACATCAACCGTCAAGGTGATATATTAAAGGAACTGTTCGAGTCTGTTATCAGCGGATCGAAAAAATACGATATCTCTAAATCCAGCTTAAATTATTTCATATTTGAAGGCGAATCCTATAGTAAGTATCTCGATCAATGTGGTGATTCATTAGATGCAAAGTATCCGGTCATATCCCTGTCTTTGTACGACGAATTCCCATATGTATCAAAGACATTTGAGTTTCTCCGGACGGATGAGGGATACAAGCTCATCCTCGTCAATTTTTAGATTAATTTTTATCTTAGGGCAAAATATTATTTTAACAATGATTATTAGAAGAGGATTAAAGCAGGATTCGGAACAAATAGCAAGTTATTTATTGTTGGCCATGGAAGAGATTGCCTACCGTTTTATTGGAAAAAGAGACCAGCAGCAAGCCTTGCATTTTTTGACAGAATTGGTAAGACAAGAAGGCAACCAATATTCCTATAATAATAATTGGGTCATCGAAGAGGCCGGAGAAGTTGTGGCAACTGCCCTCATTTATGACGGTTCAAAATTGCATGAATTAAGAAAGCCGGTTGCACAGTATGTAGAAACCCAATTCCAACGTGATTTCAACCCTGAAGACGAAACACAAGCAGGCGAATTCTATATTGATTGCATCGGGGTCAATCCCAATCAACAGGGTAAAGGTTTGGGATCGAAAATTATTGAATTCCTGATCGGGGAATATGTTACGAAGAATAAAACGGTATTAGGCTTATTGGTCGATGATGATAACCCGAAAGCTAAAAAACTATATGAACGTCTAGGCTTCCAAGTGGTCGGCGAAAAATGGTTGATGGGAAAACATCTGGAACATATGCAGATTAAATAATCGCTTAAAAATACTGGAAACGCCCATGCCCTCGCATAGGCGTTTTTTTATGGGTTATTATTCCCTAAATTATTAGCTAAAACCTTTTTACTACCTATCTTTTTTGTAATTTTTTTTATTAAATTTGATAGTGGACCTGTTGTAAACCAATCAATCTAATGCTTATTTCGAAGTCGGTATAACAGTAAACGGTGTTTTTTCAGATTACATTACTAGATCACTATGTTCAAGAGTCAAATTCCGCGAATTGGGAAAATTTGGAGCAAAGGGAAGAGCTTTGCAGCCATGGCAATGATTTTTATCTCTGCAACCCAAGCCCAGGCCCAAAAGTCAGAGGTAGATTATGTCAATCCTTATATGGGAAATATTTCCCACCTGTTGGTGCCAACTTACCCAACCGTTCATTTACCAAATTCCCTGTTACGTGTCTATCCTGAAAGGGCTGACTATACCTCGGATCGCATCAAAGGCCTTCCTTTGATCGTCACCAGTCACCGCGGAAGCTCTGCCTTTAACCTGAGCCCAATTGTCTCGGGAACCCGAGGTTTAAAACCGGTATTGAACTATAGCTATGATCAGGAAATCATCAATCCATATAGCTATTCCGTTTATTTGGATGAGGATAATATTCAGGTTGACTTTGCTGTTTCCCATCAGGCCGCAATCTATGAATTGGGCTTTGAAAAAACAGGGCAGCCACAACTGATCTTTAATTCTCGCAAGGGCGATGTGAAATGGGATGGAAACGGTGTATCTGGAAGTCAGGATATCGGGAACAATACAAAGGTCTATATCTATGCAGAATTTGACCAAAAACCTACCGAAGTTGGTAGCTTAAACAATGGTCAGGTCAGCAAGTCCACTGAAGCCTCAGGCGATCAGGCGAATTTAGTCTTGACATTCCCAACAGCGGCTAAGACTTTAAAAGTTCGTTATGGTATTTCCTTTATCGATGCAGCTCAGGCTAAAGCAAACCTAAACCGTGAAATCAAGAACTTCGATTTGGAAAAAGTGAAGACAGATGGAAAAGCAACCTGGAATAAGGCCCTTGGTAAATTGAAGGTGGAAGGGAAAAATGAAAATGATAAGAACATTTTTTATACTTCCCTTTACAGAACCTTTGAAAGACCAGTCAATATTTCTGAAGATGGTCGCTACTTCAGTGCCTTTGACGGCAAGGTCCATTCAGATGAGGGAGTCCCATTCTTTACAGATGACTGGATTTGGGATTCATATCGTGCCCACCATCCTCTCAATGTCTTGATCGATACCAAGAAGGAAGGCAATATCCTGCAATCATTCGTTCGCATGTCAGAACAGATGCCTAACTTCTGGTTGCCTACTTTCCCTGAGATCACTGGCGATAGTCGCAGAATGAACTCCAACCACGGGGTAGCGGCACTCTTAGATGCTTACGAGAAAGGTGTCCGTTCATTCAATGTTGAAGAAGCTTACCGAGCTGCAAAAGGTGCTATTACAGAAAAGACTTTGGCTCCATGGTCAGGTAAACCTGCTGGTAAGATGGATCAATTTTTCTTTGAAAAAGGTTATATCCCAGCTCTGCATCCTGGTGAAAAGGAAACCTATCCAGAGGTACATAGTTTCGAGCGCCGTCAACCAGTGGCCGTTACTTTAGGTACTTCGTATGACCTTTGGTGTTTGGCGCAACTGGCTAAACATTTAGGTAAGACAGAAGACTATGAGAAATTTATGAAACAGTCTTTCAATTATAGGAACCTATTCAACCAAGAAACAAAATTCTTCCACCCTAAAGATGAGAAAGGGAAATTCTTGGAACCATTCGATTATGTGTTTTCAGGAGGCCAAGGCGCTAGGGAATATTATGGAGAGAACAATGCTTGGATCTATCGTTGGGATGTTCAGCACAATATCCCTGATTTGATCAATCTGATGGGAGGAAATGAACAATTCGTCAACTATCTGGATGAAATGTTTGTACAGCCTTTAGGCAAGTCCAAATTTGATTTTTACCAGCAATTACCGGATCACACCGGAAACGTTGGGCAGTTTTCCATGGCAAACGAACCATCTCTACATATCCCTTACTTGTACAATTATGCTGGTCAACCTTGGAAGACCCAAAAGAGAATCAAGACCTTGATCAAGCAATGGTTCCGCAATGACCTCATGGGGGTTCCAGGAGATGAAGATGGAGGTGGACTTTCCTCTTTTGTCGTGTTCTCCCAACTGGGTTTCTATCCGGTTACTCCAGGCTCTGGAATGTATAGCATCGGTTCGCCATTCTTTGAAAAGGCAGTCATCCAATTGGAAAACGGAAAGACCTTTACGGTCATTGCAAAAAATGCTTCGGATAGATTTAAATATATACAGTCTGCTAAATTAAATGGCAAAATCTTAAATAAAGCCGAGATCTCCCATAAAGATATTTTAAATGGTGGAGTCCTAGAATTCGTCATGGGCGAAAAAGCCAATAGAAACTGGGGTACCGGTAATTAATACACAATTAGAAAAAACTGAAAGGCTGCCTCATCACGGGCAGCCTTCATTATTTCCCCCCTTTTCTGCTCATTTCAATAAAATCTGTATATTCGGGTATATTCTAAACCCAATCATTTCTATGAAAATCCTTTATTTAAAGCTTAACCAAGCTTTATTCTTGCTATTATTCCTCCCTTTATTGAGTTTCGGCCAACAGAAACCGAATGTAGTCATGATCTATGCAGATGACTTAGGCTATGGAGATTTGAGCATCTATGGGGCAACGAAAATCAAAACCCCCAATATTGATGCACTAGCTAATCAGGGCATCCGGTTTACCAATGGACATTCCTCTGCTGCAACCTGTACACCTTCTAGATATTCCCTGATGACAGGCAAATATCCATTCCGAAAAACCGGAACAGGGGTATTGCCCGGGGATGCTGCCCTGATTATCGATCAGGGGCAGATGACCTTGCCAGAGCTCTTTAGACAACAGGGCTATGAAACAGCAATAATCGGGAAATGGCATTTAGGATTAGGCTCTCAGGTTGAAAAGAACTGGAATGAAAGTATAAAACCAGGACCATTGGAAGTAGGCTACAATTACTCCTATATCTTCCCTGCGACGGCAGATCGTGTCCCAACCGTTTTCTTGGAAGGGCATCGCGTGGTAGGGGTGGATCCAAATGATCCCATTGAGGTTTCCTATAAACAGAAGATCGGAAACGAACCGACAGGGCTTGAAAATCCGGAACTATTAAAAATGAAAGCTAGTCCCAACCATGGACATAACCAAACCATTATCAATGGAATTGGAAGGATAGGCTGGATGACTGGCGGCCTGCAGGCCAGATGGGTGGATGAGGAAGTAACCATGACTTTTGCCGATAAGACCATTCAATATATCCGTGAAAATGCCAGGAAACCATTCTTCTTGAGCTACCATGCTACCGAACCTCATGTCCCAAGAATGCCTTCTACCATGTTCAAGGGGAAGAGTGGCTTAGGTTACAGAGGCGATGCGATCCTACAATTGGACCATACCGTAGGCGAGATAGTCCAAGCTTTAAAGGATAAGGGGATCTATGAAAACACGATCATTATCTTTACCAGTGATAATGGGGCCGTATTGGACGACGGCTATGTAGACGGAGCAGTGACCCAGCTGAATGGACATAATCCATTTGGTCCATACAGAGGAGGTAAATATTCGGCTTTTGAAGGAGGTACCCGTGTTCCCTTTATTATCAGCTGGCCAAAAGGCATCAAGAAACAGCAGGTGTCAGACGCTTTAGTCTGTCAGATGGATCTTCTTTCCAGTTTTGCCAATTTCTTTAAAAAACCGTTGTCCAATCAAGACGAATTGGATAGTGAGAATATCTGGAATGCATTTATCGGGAATGATAAAAAAGGAAGGGAATTCCTTGTTCAATCTGCAGGAACCTTCTCTATTACAAAAGAAAATTTGAAATACATCAAGCCTAGCAAGGGGAGAGCTTTCAATGAACTGACCGGAACTGAACTGGGCAATCATCCCGAAGATCAATTATATGATCTGTCAAAAGATCCGGGAGAAAAAGATAATATCGCTAAACAAAATCCAAAAGCAGTCGCAGAGTTAAAGGAACTGTTGGAAAAAGTACTGAAATAATATTTGTTGAGCCTGAAGTTCAAAAATTTTGGCATGGGCTTCGAGATTCGTTTTAGTCTTGTTCGAGACATATTCGGAAAATTCGGAATGTGTCTCGAATGAGACTAAAACAAGGTCAAAGAAAAGTTACTAATAAACTGACCATGGAAATTAAGTAAAAAGGCTGTTCCCCATCATGGGGAACAGCCTTTTTACTTGCTAGATTTTTTAATATTTATAAACCGTAGGCATTGTCATCGTAGTTGATGTCAGCAAGCCTTTGAGTAGGGTCAATCCAAGCTTTTTTCACTTTCTTGGTAACTGGCACTGAATAAGTTGGTTTTGTCCAGAACCAATCCGTAAGGACCGTGCGCTTTACACCTTGGTAAATATCATATTGCTCAGCCGGTTTTTCACCGCGCATTTCACGTAATGGGATGTAGAAAAGTTCCTTGCTTCCATCTTCATATTCTACCAATAGGTCGATAGGCATAGCCAAGTTCGATTTATTTTGGATTTCAATGCTGTTTTCAGAAACATTGGCAATGGCATAGTCAATTGTTCTCGTAGTATTGATAAACAAGTTGAAATACCATTTCAAATTGATTCCAGAGGTCTCTTCCGCTACCCTTTTAAAGTCATTAGGAGTTGGGTGTTTGAATTTCCAGATATCATAGAAATTTAAGAAGGTCTTTTGCAAGTTTTGCTTTCCAATGATATAGCCCATTTGTTCTGCCAATACTCCACCTTTACTATAGGCTTCAATGCTATAGGCAAAGTTGGTATTGTAATAGTCTGCTAATAGACTCATTGGTTCCTCTTTTCCAGATTTAGCCAAGCGATAGTAAGAATTATAAGCTGAACCGATAGGGTTAAGTGCTCTTGCTTTTGGTTTTTCAAACAGTTCAGTGTATGCCAGTTCTTCAATATAACTGGTGAAACCTTCATCCATCCATTCATCGACTGTTTCATTCACACCAAACAACTGTTGGTACCAAGAGTGCGCTGCTTCATGGAAGATAACGCCAACCAATCCCTTCAGGTTTCTCCCACCTGTGATCAAGGTTGCTGTTCCATATTCCATTCCACCATCACCACCTTGTACGATCGAGTAGGTTTTCCAAGGATAGGCACCGAAGTTCTCACTGGTAAAATCAAAGAATTCCGTAGCTAATCCTAATGCTGTTTTCCAATTATCCTTAACCTCTTGGTCTGTAGGTAGGTAAATCGTATAGATAGTAGTTCCTAATTTTGTTTTGGCAGAATCCACTTCAAATTTAGGATCTGCTGCCCAAGCAAAATCATGGATATTCTCGGCTTTATAATGCCAAGAAGCCTTATTGTTTTTGGTTTTGATCTTGGCATTTTTTACATAGCCCTTTACTTCAGCAGGGTTCTGTAATTTTCCAGAAGAACCGATCACATAATCTTTGTTGATATGGATGGTAACATCGAAATTTCCGAAAGGGGCAATAAATTCACGACCAATGTATTCGTCCAGGTGCCAGCCGAACTCATCGAATTGGGCCATTTTAGGATACCATTGGGTCATGGAGAATGCTACACCTTCTTTTGAATTACGACCGCTTCTGCGGATCTGTTCAGGCACCTGAGCTTGCCATGTCAAGTCAAACTCTACCGTACTGCCATCTTTGATCGCTGTAGGCAAGGTTACCTCGAGGATGGTGCCATCTTCTTTGAAGGTTACATCCGTACCATTGTATTTTACCGATTTGATTTTTTGAAATCCGATCTGATCTGGTGACAGGGCAGAAATACGGCTTTGACGAACAGGTTGTTCTTTAGTACCAACATTGGTTACCATCCTTGCATCCGGGTCAGGAATGGTTTTCAAACGCTCATCCATCATGCTTCCAGGTTGGAAGGCATTGAAATAGAGGTGAAAGTAGACCTTGCTCAATTCTTGTCCAGAATTATTGCTGTATTTCAGGTTCATCTTACCATCGTATTGGAATGTCTTTTCGTTGACATCAATATCCATGGTATAATCGACTTTCTGATCCCAATACGTTTTGCGCTGTGCAAAGGATGTTAGGGAACAAAGAGCCAAGACTAGTAAGCCAAGAGTGTTTTTTAGATTCATAATGCCAAATATATAAAATTTAACATTTGAAAATGACAGGCTTATCCGATGACGATTTCGATTCCGAGGTCTTTGATTGTTTGGATCAATTGATCGAATTGATCATTGCTGGCAAAAATCTTGTTTCTCCAGATCCGTACGGTGCTCATTTTTCCCTTTTTATGAAAGGCTAAAAGGTTTCCTCCGGATCGGATATGGTTCTTGAGATAGGTGATTTCTGCGATGGGGATCTGGATTTCCTGGCCAAACTTGGTAATGTTAATGTTACTCTTATCGATTACCCAAGTAGAGTTCTGTTTGCTGAAACGGACCGCTGCCCACATGATGGCAGGGATAAAGAACAATAGGATCAAGATCTTATAGATTTCTTGTAGGGTGCTAAGTGATAAAAAATACCCAACCACAAAAAGGGAGCCTAGCAATATCCAGATAAATCTCCCTCGATGTAGGGTGTTGATTTGATAAGTCATGTTTAGGGGTTGTTAATGAATTTTCCTTTGGTATTGATGACCCTTTCTTCGGATTCACCATTTTTTAAAACGATAGCCTTTCCATTTTCAAAAGGATTTATATAGCTATATTCCAAAGGAAGAATAGTATCACCTTTTGAATTAATCAATCCGAAGTTTTCGCTATCTTTTGATATGATGAATAAGTCATCCTCATTGGATAATCCTAAATAGTAATTTCCTGAAGTAATCAGTTTATTGCCTTCAATTTGAAATATTTCGTATAGTCCATCCTTTTCTGAAACATAGTATTTGTTGTCATTACTTAAGATGACGTTCTCTCCTAAGGGCAATACGATATTACCTTTTTGATCTGCAAGTCCAAACTTTAGCGAAGTCATTACAATGGTGTAATTCGCTGAGAAAGGAGTGATATATTCAAATTCATTGTTCCAGATTTTATTTCCTTTTGCATCCATCACACTCATCATTCCTTCCAATGAGAAAAGATAAGTATTAAGAACGGGGTCATACTGGATATTATCAAATTTGAATTCAGTCAGGTTCTTACCGTTAGCATCGATCAATCCTGCAAAGTTTCCTTCGTCTACTGCCACAGCTATTCCATTGTTAAATGGTGCTATTGTCAAATAATTCGGTTGGGTGATGATTTCGCCATTTGGATTTTTTAAGCCAAATAAAAAACTTGTTGAATCGTAATATGCGGTCATTCCATCGCCTAGATCCATTTCCGTTAATTCTTCATCGGAATAATCTGAAGGGACTTCAAAGAAATTATCGGGAACCTGGGTTTTTGATATTTCCATCACCTGATACGCAGCACCTAACGCATTTACCCTCAGAGCTAGACCCGGTATTTTATCCAGGTATTGGTATTTACCCCAAAAAATTGCAGGTATCTTATCCGTATACCATACCTCAACTATTTCAGGTTCCCCTGCATTAGATTCATCCTGTAATTCTAAAATTGCCAATTTACTGGGAAATCCAGCGATCATTTCCGTCTTTTCAGAATCTAAGTTTACTCGCAGATTAAATTCACTCTCGGGAGCATATTCTTCCTTGGAAAAACTTTTTGCTAATGAATCTAAAAAAAATAGGGTTTTGTTTTTTGTATCTCTGAGTTGTAAAGTGGGTTCAAAGTACAGGTTATGGATTTTGTTTTGATGCTCACTGACCCATGCCTCCATCAGTGGTTTACCTTCCATTTCAGACAATAGAGTTAGAAACAATTCTAATTCTTCACTTTCACCTTGTCCCAATTCCTTGATGTTGGACTTGAAAGACTCATCTAAGGAGATGGTATAAATGATTTTATAAACTTCTTGTTGGGCAAGAGCAAACTGGAAAAGAAGAGTTGATACAATGAGGGAAAAAAGCTTTTTCATGTAATGAAATTATTACGCAAAAGTCCTCATTTTTATTGATTCTGCAAATTACTGAAAGCAATATTTTACAGTATTTCTGGATTTATTTAAATCAATAATATTTAACCTTGAATTTGTATATTTAATGTATGATTAGATTATCTACCTACCTGCTTTTTTTCGTTTTCGGAATAAATGTGCTTTTTGCTCAGAAGGCTCCAAATATCGTGATCATTATATCCGATGACCATTCTTTCCAGACCATTTCTTCATACGGCTCCAAGATTGGCAGTACGCCCAATATTGATCGTATTGCTCAGGAAGGCTTACTTTTCAACCGCGCCTATGTGAACAATTCCCTATGTGGGCCAAGCCGTGCAAGTTTGTTGACGGGGAAATACAGTCATAAAAATGGTTACCGGGAAAATGAAAAGTCCCATTTTGAGCATAGCCAGAATTCCTTTGTCAAAGAGCTCAGAAAGGCAGGGTATACAACTTCATGGATTGGAAAACAGCATTTAGGGGATACTTTGGAAGGGTTTGATTACTTTGATGTACTGCTAAACCAAGGGCATTATTTCAATCCTGACTTCAAGAACCAAAAAGGGGAATTGACCAGGGAGAAGGGTTATGTGTCGGATATTGTAACCGAAAAGGCATTGAACTGGATGGGGTCCTTGGATGGAGAAAAGCCATTCTGTTTGATACTAGGTCATAAAGCAACCCATAGGGAATGGGATCCAGACCCACAGGATTTTGGAAAGAATGACCATAAGAAATTCCCATTACCAGATAATTTCTATGATGATTACAAGGGAAGAGAGGCTGCTAAGATCCAGGAAATGCAGATCAGCAAGGATATCAAATTAGATTACGACCTAAAGCTATTTAAAACCGAAGAGGATTGGATGAAAGAGTCCAATTTCAGGAGAATGGATGAGTCCGATCGTGAGAAATACAGACAATATTATGCGAAGGTAAAAGCCGATTATGCGAGTCAGGATTTTTCGGATCCAAAGAAATTGGCAGAATGGAAATTCCAACGGTATATGACCGATTACCTGAATACTGCTGAATCAATGGACAGAAATATAGGAAAGGTATTGGATTACCTGGATGAGCATCACCTGACCGAGAATACGATTGTGATCTATATGTCCGATCAAGGGTTCTACATG
This sequence comes from Sphingobacterium sp. LZ11T8, assembly GCF_024261425.1. Taxonomy (NCBI): domain Bacteria; kingdom Pseudomonadati; phylum Bacteroidota; class Sphingobacteriia; order Sphingobacteriales; family Sphingobacteriaceae; genus Sphingobacterium; species Sphingobacterium sp. LZ11T8. The sequence continues at coordinate 193,368 of NZ_JANBZY010000005.1, forward strand.
GGCGAACACGGATGGTTTGACAAACGCTTTATGTATGAGGAATCCTTCCGTACGCCAATGATGATGCGCTTCCCTAAAGAAATCAAAAAGTCCAGGAAGGTCAACGATCTTTTGATGACCGTGGATATTGCGCCTACGATGTTGGATTTGGCAGGGGTGCCGATTCCAGAAGATATTCAAGGGGAATCTTTCAGTGCGATCGTGCATGGTAAAAAAGGGGATAGAAAACAATTATACTACCATTATTATGAGGATGGAATCCATAATGTTTCTCCGCATTTTGGTGTGAGTGACGGACAATATAAATTAATCCGTTTCTATAATAAAGTCAATTCTTGGGAGCTCTATGATATGCGCAAGGATCCAAAAGAAATGGAGAATCTCTACAATAATCCTAACTATACTGAGAAACAAGCGGAAATGATGAAAAAGTTAAAAGATGAAATCCAGAAACAGGATGATTCGGAAGCAATGCTTATATTTGAAGCTTCCTAAACTTTTAGAATACATGCGCATACTAACTTTTATCTGTTTTTGCCTATTCAGCTTGGCAACTTTCGCTCAGCGTAAGCCCAATATTGTAGTTATTATTTCTGATGACCATTCCTACCAGACCATTGGAGCCTATGGTTCCAAGGTTGGCCATACGCCAAATTTGGACCGGATTGCAAAAGAGGGGGCTATTTTTACGCGTGGGTATGTCACCAATTCGATCTGTGGGCCGAGTCGCGCCAGCTTATTGACTGGAAAATATAGCAACAAAAACGGATTTAAGGATAATGAGACCTCTAATTTCAACCATGGTCAGAACTCCTTCATTAAAGAACTTCATAACAATGGTTACCAAACAGCTTGGATCGGTAAGATACATTTGGGCAGAAAACTGGAAGGATTCGACTATTATAGTATCCTGACCGGACAGGGACATTATTTTAATCCCGATTTTATCAGCAGTAAAGAAGGGGAAAAGGAAGTCGTGGCAAGAGAGGATGGCTATGTAGCGGACTTGGTGACTGATAAAGCATTGGATTGGTTAAAAGGACAGGATAAGCAAGAGCCCTTTTGCTTGATCATAGGCCATAAAAATACACATAGGACCTGGATGCCGGCCGTTGAAGACTTCGGTAAAAATGATCATAAGCAGATCCCATTACCTGAAACCTTCTATGATGATTATGCAGGTAGAAAGGCAGCTGCGCAGCAAGAGATGAGTATCGATAAGGATATGCAGATGGGCTATGACCTGAAGATGTTTGAAAATATCGAGAAAATGCGCGCTGATGGAAATTTCAGCCGGATGACTGATGAACAATTCCAAGCTTACGTAGATTACTATAAACCAATCTATGAGGAGTTGAAAAAATCAAACCTGAGCGGAAAAGCCCTGGCAGAATGGAAATATCACCGTTATATGGTTGATTATTTAAATACAGCCGAGTCGATGGACCGCAATATTGGCCGCGTATTGGATTATTTAAAGGAGCAGAACCTAGAGGACAATACCTTGGTGCTTTATCTTTCCGATCAAGGCTTTTATATGGGTGAGCATGGCTGGTTTGACAAACGCTTTATGTATGAGGAATCATTCCGTACCCCCATGTTGATGAAACTGCCCGGCATGATCAAGCCAAATTCCAAAATTACGGGAATGGTTTCCAATGTTGATATTGGTCCGACCTTCTTGGAATTGAGTGGAACGAAGGTGCCTGCTGATATGCAAGGTAGGTCATTCTTGAGTTTGTTGAACGGCAAGAAAAAAGATATTCAAGATCAGATCTATTATCATTATTATGAGAATGGAGAACATGCGGTTTCACCCCATTTTGGTGTGAGCGATGGACGTTATAAATTGATCCGTTTCTATAAAAGAGTGGATGCTTGGGAATTATATGATATGAAATCAGATCCGCGTGAGATGAAGAATGTCTATGGGCAGACAAAATTCAAGAAAGTACAGGTTCGATTAGAGAAATTATTGAAGCAAGAGGTTGATAGGTTAGAGGATGAGGATGCGAAGATGATATTATCTAAAAATTAGATTAATGTAAAATTTTAATCTAATTGAATCCTTTTATTAGACTTTAAGCAAATAACTTTCACTTTTTTGTATATTTATTACGATTCACGTATTATATCTAAAAAGTATTGGAAATATTATTAGTCGAAGATGAGAGTTCAGTAATATCCCTTATTCAACGCGGGTTGAAATATGAGGATTTTCAAATTTCTGTAGCCACTGATGGAATTAGTGGGTTAAAATTAGCTAGCTCCAAGAAGTTTGATCTGATTATATTAGATGTTATGTTACCGCAAATGAATGGGTTGGATGTCTGCAGACAGATACGCAGCTTTGACAAGGATGTTCCTATTTTGATCTTGACAGCTTTGGATCAAACAGAAGATGTTGTAGAAGCTTTCAATAGGGATGCCGATGATTATATGACAAAACCCTTTCAGCTTGAAGAACTCAAAGCTAGGATTCATAGGCAATTACGTAAATCCAACAGTAACAATTCCAGCAATCATCTTATCCAGATAGGCGACCTGTTATTAGACAGGTCCAGTAAATATGTTTCACGTGACGGAAAGGCTATTTCCTTGACCGCTACGGAATTCCGCCTATTGGAATATCTGATGGTCAATAAAAACAAGGTGATTTCAAGGATGGATATCCTGGAGGAAGTTTGGGAGATGGATATCAACATGAGTACCAATGTGGTTGATGTCTATGTCAACTATCTTCGGAAAAAGGTCGATAAACAATACGAGAACAAGTTGATCCATACCGTTATTGGTATGGGATACGTGATGCGGAATGAAAATTAAGGCAAAGATCATATTATCCTTTTCCTTAATAGCAATTAGTTTGATCGTACTATTTGCCTATTATGTCTCCTATTTTACCAGAGACAGCTTACAGACCAAATTTTTCCATCGTTTAGAAGAAAATGCCCGCATAGTTGGAGAACATATCATCCAAAATGATGAGTATAACAATCAAATTTATTATGAGGTAAAGCGGAAATACCTGAAGCAGTTGGCAGAAGGAAATGATTACTACCTCAGGATTGTTAAAGGGAGCAACCAATTGCGGATCAGGCCTGACCTGCCCATGCCATCTGAGTTTTATAAAACAGCAATCGAAGAGGGTAGAGCTACCTTTCTCCATAAAAATGTTTCTTATTTAGCCCTGTTTTTTGAGGATAAGCAGCATGCCGAGAACTTATTGGTGATTTCTGAGGGGATTGATGATTATGGACATGGAGAGCAAAAGGACCTTGATCAAACTTTGCTAACGGGCGGTTTAATTTCCTTTGTGTTCATCATTGGGTTGGCTTTTTATTTTGCCAATAGGATCCTTAATCCGTTGAAAGTACTGAATGATGAGCTGGAAAAGGTCAACATTGCCACCCTTGATCATCGACTCAGCAATAAATTCAGTAGTGAAGGCGATGAAATTGATCAATTATATACTAACTATAATTCCATGCTTGACCGCTTGGATATTGCAGTCCAATTGCAAAAAAGCTTTATTGGGAATGCATCCCACTCCCTACGAACTCCATTGACCATTATCGGCGGGGAAGCAGAACTTGCACAACAACAAATCGACCGATCGCATGAAGCCTATCAGTCAATAGACACGATCATACATCATACCAACCGCATGAAGTTTATGATCAAAGACCTTTTGGTGATGTCGAGTTTGGGGAGCCAACGGAAAATTAGAGATATACTTCCAGTACGTATCGATGAATTATTGTTTGAAGTAATTAAAACCGAAACGGAGTTAAACAGCAACAGTAAAGTTCAGTTTGATCTCAGCAATATACCGGAGGATAGTGATGATCTGTTGGTGAAAGCAAACCCAGATCTGTTCTATATTGCCTTTAGTAATATATTGTCCAATGCCATAAAATATGGTGACGACAAAGCGGTAAAAGTTCTCATGGAATTTGATCAGGAGTTTATCATTATTAAAATTATTGATCAAGGAATCGGTATTCCAGAAAAAGATCTTTCCAATATCTATTATTCCTTTTTTAGGGCTTCCAATGTCGGCGAGATCTATGGAAATGGCCTTGGATTAGTTTTGGCGCGCAATATTTTCATCTTGCATGATGTTCAACTAGAGCTCGATACGGAGGAAAATAAAGGGACTACGGTCAGTGTGAAAATCCCTAAACCATCTTTCTAATCTCATTCTAATTTCAGGCTAATTTCATTTTTATATGTTGAAACTATATTTGGTCAGTACCGAATAATTTCGACATGAAAAAACATCTCCTGATAATCCTTTTTCCCCTTTTATTTTTACAGCTTTCCCTAGCTGAAGAATTGACCGATTCTTTGGTGAACGAACAATCCGAACAAGACAGCATTAGGCAAAAAGAACCCAAGGCTTCCAAGCTGATCAATTTAGATGTATTGCTCCGTGCCGGATTAAATGCCAACAACTTAGGGAATGATGACAGTAAGGTAAATGCCAATCTTGATGAAGCGCGTATTTTATTAGGAGGAGATTACAATGACCAACTTTCTTATAAGGTTAGGTTTAGGCTTAACCGCTCCTTTGCACCCACTAGTCAAGACAATGGATCTGCTGCATTAGATTTTGCTTTTTTGAAATACAAATTCGGCAAAGACAATAAATGGTCGGTTACCTTAGGAAAGCAAAGTGCAATTGTGGGTAGTTATGAATTCGAGAATAACCCCATTTATGAGTATAAATTTACAGACTACGTAGACCGGATCTTAAATCTATTTGTGGTCGGAGGAATGCTGAGTTATGAGGTCGATCCCAATCACTCCCTAAATCTGCAGGTCTATAATACCAGTAACCACAGTTTTGATAGATTATTGGCAGACAATAACCTTTCAGCATCTGGGTTGGAAGCATCGAAAGCACCGTTAGGAGCATACTTTACCTGGATAGGAGCATTTGCTGAGAAAAAATTCAATACAAAATGGTCTTATAATATATCTCAATTTGCAAAAGGCAATACCAACCATGCCGTTTCATTAGCGAATAAGTACAAGACCGATCGTCAAATGATCTATCTAGATCTTCAATATTCATATTATGCGGTTGATCATGCCTTAATCGGTTCCAATGTTATCAATGATTTCTATGCAAGGACCGGGGCTGCAAGAACCCTTTCGAAGGATATCGTTTATAAATCTGCCATTTTAAGGTTTGACCAGTTCTTGGCGGACAAATGGGAGATTGCCTTAAAAGGAGGAGTGGAGACCGCCGGGTCAAATGCGGATGATGAGTTAGGGAATGATTTCAGGACAAACTATACCTATTTCGCTGCCTTACAACATAAGCCATTCTTAACAAAAGACCTCAGGTTCTATTTGGGCTACATGGGAAATACGGTTTCATACAAAGATGTAGTAAACATGGATAGGCAACAATTTAACAGGTTGTCCCTAGGGGCTTACTTTACCATTCCAGTTTTGTAAAAGAGGATAAGAAAAAAATATATACAAAAAAACATATGCGATTAACACCGAGAGAGACTGAAAAGTTGATGTTGTATCTAGCCGGAGAGCTAGCTGCAAAAAGACTCCAGAAGGGGGTCAAGTTAAATTACCCAGAAAGCATAGCGTATATCAGTTCACAGATTGTGGAAGAGGCCCGAGTGGGAAAGAAATCTGTTGCAGATTTAATGGAGTTCGGCACTAAGTTGTTGACAAAAAGCCAAGTGATGGAAGGTGTCCCAGAAATGATCTATGATATTCAGGTGGAGGTAACATTTCCCGATGGGACAAAGTTAGTTACCGTAAATAATCCAATTCGTTAACCTTTAAAAAAACATAAGATGGTTCCAGGAGAATACATATTGAAAAAGGAGGAGATTATTGCCAATGACGGTCATAAGACCGTTGATATCTCTGTAAAGAATGAAGGTGATCGACCTATTCAGATAGGGTCGCATTATCATTTTTTTGAAGTCAACAAATTTTTGTCTTTCGATAGAGAGAAGGCCTTCGGCATGCGTTTGAACATTCCTGCCAGTACCGCTATCCGATTTGAACCGGGAGAAGAGAAGAAGGTCATTTTGGTGGAGATCGGAGGCAATAAAGAGGTTCATGGTTTCAACGGTTTGACCAATGGAAAGGTTACAGACTCCAAAGTGAAATCAGCTGCCATGGCGAAAATAAAAGAACTAAAATATAGGAATTCCAAATAACATAAAACACAGTAAAAATGGGAACATGGAATAGAAGAGAGTGGATCAAAGTGGTTGGATTGACAACCGCTGGAACTGCAGCAATGCGTTTGGATGCACTCGGATTAGAGAAATTAGGAATCGATAAATCATCGGTTAAATACATAGATGGCGTTTTACATATCCCTAGGGATAAGTATGCATCACTTTTTGGCCCGACCACTGGGGATAAAGTTAGATTGGCCGATACAGAGCTTTTTATTGAAATAGAAAAAGATTTCAATGTATATGGTGAAGAGAACAAATTTGGTGGCGGTAAAACCATCCGTGATGGAATGGGGCAATCTGCACGTGCCTTGCGTGATGAAGGTGTGCTAGATTTTGTAATTACCAATGCCATCATCATTGATCACTGGGGAATTGTAAAAGGCGATGTGGGTATTAAGGATGGAAAAATCGTTGGAGTTGGAAAAGCGGGTAATCCAGATATTCAAGCAGGGGTAACTGATGGCATGGTGATCGGTGCGTCTACTGAAGTCCACAGTGGTGCCGGAATGATCCTTACTGCTGGAGGAATCGATACGCATATTCACTTTATCAGTCCTCAACAGGTTGAAACAGCATTGTACAGTGGAGTTACGACTTTTATCGGTGGTGGTACTGGACCAGCTGATGGTACCAATGCTACTACAGTTACACCAGGGAAATGGTATTTAGAAAAGATGTTCGAAGCATTTGAGAACATCCCTGTCAATGTTGGATTCTTTGGGAAAGGAAATGTTTCCACGATGAAACCAATTGAGGAGCAGATTGAAGCCGGCGCATTGGGGGTAAAGATCCATGAGGATTGGGGTGCTACTCCATCTACCATTGACGCCTCGCTGAAAGTGGCCGATAAATATGATGTTCAAGTTGCCATACATACCGATACCTTAAATGAGGCGGGTTTCTTAGAGGACTCTGTTGCTGCCATTAATGGTCGTGTGATCCATACCTTCCACACGGAAGGTGCAGGTGGAGGGCATGCTCCAGATATCATCAAGATCGCTATGTACCCGAATATCCTTCCAGCATCGACGAATCCGACCAAACCATTTACTGTAAATACAGTAGATGAGCATTTGGATATGTTAATGGCGGTGCATCACTTGGACAAAAAGATTAAGGAAGACGTAGCGTTTGCCGATTCCAGGATCCGTCCACAGACGATGGCCGCTGAGGATATCTTCCAAGATATGGGCGTATTCTCAATCATGAGTTCGGATAGCCAGGCAATGGGTCGAGTTGGTGAGGTTATTTCAAGGACTTTCCAGACAGCGCACAAAATGAAAGTACAACGTGGTCCACTAGCGGAGGATAAAGGTAAGGACAGTGATAACTTCCGTGTGAAACGTTATATCGCTAAATACACAATAAATCCAGCTAAAGCGCATGGTATAGATGAATACATCGGGTCCATCGAAAAGGGCAAATATGCTGACTTGGTATTGTGGAAAACGAGCATGTTTGGCGTGAAGCCTGAATTGATCATCAAAGGAGGAATGATCCTGAGTTCAAAAATGGGTGATGCCAATGGTTCCATCCCTACACCACAGCCAGTCATGTATAGGCCAATGTTTGGTAGTTATGGACGTGCTTTGCCTTCTGTTTGCTATAATTTCGTATCCAAGATTTCCATTGACAATGGGAATATGGAGAAATTGAAATTGAGCAGAAAGAACTTGCCAGTGAAAAACTGTAGGACCGTTATGAAAAAAGATATGGTCCATAACAGTGCCACGCCAAATATTGTGGTTAATCCAGATACATATGAAGTAACCGTGGATGGAGTTTTAGCGACCTGTGAACCGGTTAGCGAAATTCCTATGGCACAAAGATATTTCTTGTTTTAAGTAATCATGCTGGTATCAAGAGCAATAAAAGGCAATATCCATCATTCAGGCTCTGGAGTTTTCATAAATCCCATAGAATATTTAGAACTGGAATGGTTTGATACAACCAAAAGAATAATCCGGGCATATAGTACAGGTGGGAAAGAGTTAGGCTTCAGGAACCTAGACTCTGTGGCACTTGAGGACGGAGATGTGCTATATGATGCGGATGGAATTTGCATTGTTGTACGGGTATTGCCCTGCTCTTGTATTGTTTTTGAGCCGCAATCGATCAAGGAAATGGCGATTGCCTGTTTTGAGATTGGGAATAAGCATATTCCAATATTTATCAATGACCAAAATGAGGTCATTACGGCATTCGAAAAACCTTTGTTTGATCAATTAAAAAGAGCAGGATTCCGGCCATTGATTGAAGAACGAGTTATTGAAAGGACTGATGTACTAAAGATGCATCAGGTATCAAATTTTAAGAATAAAATAATATTAGTAAAGGAAGATTAAGATGAATCCACTGTTGACCCTCATGCAAATTAACGATTCGGTATTTCCGATCGGAGGATTTACGCATTCTTATGGATTGGAAACCTACATATTTAAGGGGATAGTCAAGGATAGCAAGACTGCCCGGGAATATGCAAGTTCCATGTTGGAGAATAGCTTTTACTATAACGATGCCGCATTTTTCCATAAAACTTGGGAGATCTGTGAATCCAGGGCAACCAAAAAGCGGATTGCGGAATTAGACGCCTTAATAACAGCTTATAAGGCCCCGTTTGAGATCAGAGATGCGAGCAAGAAACTTGGGATTAGGTTCTTGAAGTTGACGGAGAAATTACATCCTGTTGCTCGATGCAGCAGTTATCTGAAAGGCATTCAAGCCAATGAGTACCATGGGCATTATGCCATGGCATTTGCAATGTATGCACATGCGCAAAAGATTGATAATAAGGATGCATTGAGTGCATTCTATTATAACTCTTTAAATGGCATTGTAACCAACTGTGCCAAACTGGTTCCTATTAGCCAAATGGATGCGCAACAGATTTTATTTAAACTTCAGCCACTTATTAATGACTTGGTTGAGAAACAGGCCGATTTGAAGGAAGATCTGGTCGGCAATTGTTGTGTAGCTCAAGATATACGTTGCATGCAACATGAAAAACTATATACACGGATCTACATTTCATAAAACATAAAAATATGCCAGCAAGAAATTACGTAAAAATAGGTGTTGCAGGGCCTGTTGGCTCTGGGAAAACAGCATTGATTGAAAGACTGACAAGGTCTATGTCTGAGGATTACAGCATTTGTGTTGTTACCAACGATATCTATACCAAGGAAGATGCCATGTATCTTCAACAAAATTCAGCATTACCTGCCGAACGCATCATGGGAGTGGAAACGGGGGGATGTCCTCATACAGCAATTCGCGAGGATGCTTCAATGAATATTGAAGCTGTGGAGGATCTTGCCTCCCGATTTCCTGATGCTGAGATCATATTTGTGGAAAGTGGCGGAGATAACCTAACGGCAACTTTTAGCCCTGACTTGGCCGATGTAACCATCTTTGTATTAGATGTGGCGGAAGGTGAGAAAATGCCAAGAAAAGGTGGTCCTGGGATAACCCGATCGGACCTCTTGTTGATCAATAAAATAGATTTGGCTCCTTATGTCAATGCTGATCTTGAGGTCATGAGAAAGGATACCCTAAAGATGAGAGGGGATAGGCCATTTATCTTTACCAATATGATGACTTTGGATGGATTGGAAGATGTAAAAAATTGGATTAAGAAGTATGCTCTTTTAGAGAATTAAAACTCAGTTTTATGGATAGTGCAATTAAGATAAATGCGGAGAAAGAAAACCAAAAAACTGTTTTAAAAGAGAGTTATCACAGTGCTCCCTATAAACTGACTTATTACGGTTCACCTACCTTCCATGAACATCTGGAGATGATCATCATGAGTGCATCTCCAGGTGTAATGGATGAGGATAAATTGACCATAGATGTCCATGTGAAAGAGGCTGCTGAACTTAAGTTGTTCACTCAATCTTTTAACAAGGTTCATCCCATGAAGATAGGAGCGGTTCAGGAAACTCAGATCCAATTGGAAAGAAATGCAATATTTCACTATATCCCACATCCCATAACTCCCTTTAAGGATTCCATTTTTTTGGCTAAAAATGAAATCCATATGGATAAGGATGCTGTGTTGATTTGGGGTGATATTATCTGTTCTGGCCGGGTACATATGAAAGAGTCTTTTGTATTTAGCCAGCTTCACTCCTTAACAAAAATCTATAAGGATAATAAACTCATTTTTATTGATAATCAGTTTCTAAGTCCAGCTAAGCAACCGATCCAGAAGATGTTGTTCTTTGAGGGCTATACCCATCAGGCAACCTTGCTGTTTTCAAGCTCCTTTGCCAAGGACCTGAAGGTTGAACTGGATGAGATATTGGTACAGGATTATGAGGATATAACATATGGATTCACCCAGGCAGCTAATGATGTTGTCATCTTTAGGGCATTGGGGAATAATGGAGAACTGTTGTATGATTTTCTATTGATGTTGGGGCAGTTATGTTGGGAGTTTTCCCAGCATAAAATTGAGGAGCTTAATGCCAAGATGGAGGTCATTGAAGAGGAGACAGCTGAGGAAGTTCCTTTAGAAGTTCCCATAAAAAAGAAGGCTGCAAAAAAAGCATTCAAAAAAGCAGAATCTACCAAGAAATTAGAAGTAATAGCCGAATAATATGCATGAACTATCCATTGTAAAAGATATTTTCCAAACCTTAGAACAGGCATATCCAGAAACCTTTAAGGATATCGTCGGGGTAGAGATACAAGCTGGCTTACTGAGTAATATTCAGCCGGTATTGATACACAATGCCTTTGAGGCCTATAAGGAGGAATTTTCGGAATATGCTGACGTTGAACTTGACGTTGAGATTTTACCGATTATAGCATACTGCAAAGATTGCCGGGAGGAATTTGAGGTGAAGTACCATCGCTTTGTTTGTGCATGTGGAAAAGGTTCGGACAAAATAGTGCAGGGTGAAGAATTGAAAATTAGTAAAGTGACATTTAAAAAGAAAGACCATGAGTAATCGTACAGCAAAAAGTAATCAGATGCCAGTAGGCTCTGTGCAATGTGATAATACCTCTTTGAATTTATTGAAGGCAAATGATTTTGTTGCAAAAGCCATTCGCGACAGAATTCCTAATATCTGTGTGATCAATATCTGTTCCTCTCCGGGAAGTGGAAAGACAACCTTGATGCAAGAGACTGGGAAGCGATTAGGTAAGGAATTAAATATTGCCGTATTGGTTGGTGATCCAGAAACCGAGCGTGATGCGGTCCGTATGCGAGAGGTTGGCATCAATGCCCTTCAGATCGTGACCGGAGGAATGTGCCATATCGAAGCGCAGATGATATTGCAGGCATTGGATCATATCGATCTAACAGATGTAGACCTTTTGTTCATTGAGAACGTTGGGAATTTGGTTTGTCCGGCAGCCTTCGATCTAGGTGAAGATTATAGGGTAACGGTATTGGCAGCTACTGAAGGCGATGACAAGCCCAAGAAATATCCAAGGATGTTTTTGACCAGTGAATTGATGTTGGTTTCAAAGGCGGATTTGTTGCCGTATGTTCCTTTTTCAGTGGAGGCCGCAGCAAAAGATGCGAGGGAAGTCAATCCTAATCTAGAAGTTATATCCATCAGCAGTTTGAAGGGTGAGGGTTTAGATGAATGGTGTGATTGGTTAAAGAATAAAGTTGCTGAGAAGAAGGCAATTTCCCAGGTAGTCTAATGATTATCATTGAAAAATTGGTCAGCAAGTCAATTCCTAAACATGATAAGGATGATTTCCTAGAATTGGAATGGTATGAAGTCAATAGGACTTATTTGAACAGGAAAACGGTATCAGGTCTTGCCGTAAAGATTCAGCTGCCTGAAAAGGCGACCTTTCAAGATGGGCAGTTAATCTATCAAGATGCAGAAATTTCCATTCGGATCCGGATCAAAGCCTGTCTTTGTATTCTATTGACTTCAACTTCGATCCATACCGTTGGGAAGTTCTGTTATGACGTGGGAAATCGACATCTGCCGATCTTTCAAGTAGCTGACGACAGGATTGCAGTTTCTTATGATGGACGTTTATTCCAGGCGTTGAAGGAGAAATTTGATGACCAAGTGGTCTTAGAGGAAATGACCTTATTACCGAGTGCAGCATTGAAAGCCTTCGGAAACTTTATTTAAGGAGGGTTAAGGCTTTTGAAAACAAAAAATGGAATGATTAAGCGATTGAAAGTCATCTTACTTTTTTTGGTTCCTATATTTCTTGTTATTTTTTCATTGGCATGGGGAAGTACGGGAGTGTTGGGAATTGAGGAGCTCTATGACCATATTGTTGCAGCTCTTCATCCAACTGGCGGCAGTGGAACTGTAAATGAGAATATGGCCACTATTTTATGGCAGGTAAGATTACCGAGGATATTGTTGACCTTTTTGGTAGGGGCAGCACTTGCAGTTTCAGGAGCGGTATTGCAAGCGATTTTTAGGAACCCTATTGTGGATCCTTTTTCACTGGGGATTTCCTCAGGGGCAGCATTTGGAGCCGCACTTTCCATGCTGGTTTCCTTTTTTTCCATTACTTTTTCTGCTTTTTTATTTGGAGTCTTGGCTGTTGGCATCACCTACTTGGTATCCTATTCAAAGACCAGAACGACTTTGATTACCATGGTCTTGTCGGGAATGATAATTTCCGGGGTATTTACCGCTTTTTTAACGGTCTTGCAATATATGAGCGACCCCTATAAATTACAGGCTATTGTGCAATGGACCATGGGAAATCTACATACAGCTTCATGGGCAAAGCTGAACAGTTCAGTCCTACCCATTGTTGGAGGGATATTGTTGATTATCATCTTCCGGTGGAGATTAAATTTACTGGCTTTAGGGGATGAAGAGTCTATGGCGGTGGGTGTAAATCCCAAGGGAATGAAATTATTGATGATAGGTTTGGCAACCATGATAACTGCTGCTTCGGTTTCTGCAGTGGGCATGATCAGTCTGTTTGGATTGATCGTTCCTCATCTTACCCGAATTATTTTTGGACCCAATAATCAAATCGGTGTCTTTGCAAATATTAGTATCGGAGGGTCATTTTTATTGTTGATCGACGATCTATCTAGGACCTTAATGCCATTTGAAATACCGATCGGTGTATTTACGATGTTGCTAGGGGCACCATTATTTATTTACTTGATGCGAAAAAACGCTGTAAACTGGAACTAATGGAAGAGTTGATTAGCATAAAAGGTTTGACTTTTGGGTTTTCAGGCCATCAGGTCCTGAAGGAGTTGAATGCTGAATTCCGTTCTGCTGAATTTAGTGTGATATTGGGAAGGAATGGCAGTGGGAAATCTACTCTTTTTAATATTCTTTCAGGGATGGAAAGGGAGTATAGAGGCGAGGTTGTTTTTGGCGGTATGGAGAGGAGGAAAATCAAGCCCCATCAAAATGCCAAGGTTAGGATTGGATTTATGCCACAGTTCCATCATAGTACCTTTCCCTTCAAGGTATTGGATGTCCTGTTGACAGGTAGGGCTGCATTCTCCAAATTTTCGCCAACCGTTCAGGACAAAGCTTTGGTAGATTCTGCTCTGGAGTCATTCGGTCTGTTGCACCTTAGGGACAAACCTTATACTTCGCTTTCGGGAGGAGAGCGGCAACTGATATTATTGTGCAGGGTACTTTTGCAGGAGCCCTCGGTATTATTATTGGATGAACCAACCAATCACTTGGATTTACATTATCAAGTGGCAGTTCTAGACCATTTAAAGCGACTAGTGAGTAAAGGTACTACCGTGATCTGTATTATGCATGATCCGAATTTGGCCTTGCTCTATGGAGACCGGCATTTTTTGATGAACGAAGGACGGTTGAATGAATTGTCAAGCGATAATCCAAAAGATAGGATTTCGGCCTTAGAGACCACATATCAAGTTAAGTTAGCTGGGGTGGATTATTTGGGTGGACAACTTATCGTTCCAAGGATTGTGTGATAATAAATCAGTTAAATCCAATAAACCTATTATTTTTGAGGTGAATCCATTTGCTAATCAGTATGCCTCGATTTCTTCTATTGTTATTAAGTATATTTTTCCTATCTGATTTTGTCTATTCCCAGGAGAATGATTCTGGGCTATATGGAGATTTTCTAAAAGATAAAGCGAAGTTTCAGTCCTTTGAATCTAAACACAGGAAATCTGTTCAAACTAAAAATCATAGAATTTCATATTTGAAATGGGGTGAAAATAAAGGGAAGGTCTTTGTTTGGTTACCGGGAAGTCTGTTGTCGGCTTATGATTTTTATCCATTTGCTAAAGAACTGGTCAACCAGGGTTACTGTGTCCTTTCAATAGATCATTATGGACATGGATTAACCGAAATACCTAAGGAGGATCTTGATTTCTGGAATTTTGCAGACGATCTTGCGCACTTGTTGAAGCATGAGGAAGTCAATCAAACGGTAATTGCTGGGTTTTCAAGAGGAGCTTATCTTGCTACGGCATTTTATCAGAAATATCCAGAAATGGTTCGTGCCATTATCCTAGAAGAAGGTGGTTCAGTTTCATTCAAGCGTATGTTTGATGAGATGGAGCAAGACAAGTTGGAAGAATTCCTACTGACCGTTGAATTCCCAGATGATTTGAAGGAGCTGTTATTTGCTGCGTATGGTTCAGACTTTGAAATATACAAGAATATAAAGTCTTTGGAAGATTCGGATTCACTTTGGCAATCCTTTGGTTTTATGAAGCGGAAGGAAAAGCAATGGATACTTTATAAAGGATTAAATGAGTATATGCATATGCAGGATAGGCTACATTATTTGCAGGTTTTAAATTCGCCAGAGTCTACAAGTAAATATGCTGCATCCATGGTAAATATTGATCCCTTGAGAATTTATGCTAAACTGGATGTTCCTCTCTTAATTATTGAAGCTAAAGGGCCAGATGATTTGTTTGATACCAGCAAAGGGAATAATGACCTGAAAAACCTACATCCCGATCTAATCCAGCTAAAGGTTTATGATTGTGATAACCATAATTTGCATTATGCTTGTCCGGATCAATTTAAAGAAACCTTGAAATTCTTTTTAGACAAATTATAAAGGGCATAAAAAAAGGCTTCCTTGGTTAAAAGAAAGCCTTTTTTTATGTTTTATGATCTTTTAGTTGAAGATCAGTGTTTTTTCAGGATTTATTTTTCTTCCGAAACTCAATAGTTCATAATGAAGATGAGGTCCGGTTGATCTACCGGTGCTACCAAGTCTTCCAATTTGTTGACCGGCCTCTACCTTTTGACCTTTTTTTACTTTAGTGCTTGAAAGATGGGCGTATCTAGTTTCCCAACCGTTGGTATGTTCAACGATTACGACTTTCCCATATTGCCCTTTATATCCAGCATAAACTACTTTGCCAGCAGCTGTGGCCGTAATTGGCTCACCTGTTCTTCCGCTGATGTCAATACCTGAATGCATTTCAAGGCCACGGTTTGTAAAAGGGTTTCTACGGTATCCGAATCTAGAGGTAATCCTTCCATTATGGGGAGTTCCCAAAGGCACACCTTCCAATTTTTTGTCCAGTTTCTTGACCGTTGCTTCGTAGTATTTGATAAGTTCAGGTAGATTAACTTCTTCTTCTACCGGTCCACCAGCGTTTTTAAGCTTCGGCGCAAACTCTTTTAAACCTCTTCTGCGCATTTTGGCATTAATTTGGTTTACTGCACTATCAATAGCATCGAAGGATTTTTGGATTTGAACTGTACTAAGTTGGTTGGTTGCTTCTTCCAGAGCCAAGGATTGCTTCGCTTTTTCGAGCGCTTCAATCTTCTTAGTCAATTGTTCTTCGTAATGGTCACTTGTTGATTTTGTGGCAACATATACAATCGTTGCACATATCAAGCAGATACAGAAGATTCCTCCAGCTAGGATATATTTCCAATTTTTTAAAACAATAGTTGGAATCTGAATCTTCAAGTTCGAATCGCCGTTTGAGTCTAGAATTTCAACGGCAGTCTTCTTTTTTGTCATAGTATTTTACTCTCCCACTTTATGTTAGCCGGGCGTAAAAATAGAGGATGTTAAAATAATTGCAAGAAATTTTAACATTTTATAACTTTTTAAGGAATAGGGAGGGTTAAAATTATCATCTTTGTATTATGTCATTTTCGGAACGAATCTTAACCTGGTATGCTCAGCATAAAAGAGCTCTACCATGGCGTGAGACCAAGAATCCCTATATCATTTGGTTATCAGAAATCATCCTTCAGCAGACAAGGGTTGAGCAAGGGATGCCGTATTTTTTCAAATTTTTAGAGAACTATCCTAATGTAACAAAGTTTGCGAAAGCAGAGGAGTCTGAAATTTTGAGATTATGGCAAGGCTTGGGCTATTATTCTAGGGCGAGGAACATGCATAAGGCGAGTAAACAGGTTTTGGATAGGCATAATGGGGAGTTCCCTACTGATTATCAGATGCTTTTGGCATTGCCAGGTGTTGGGGAATATACAGCTGCGGCCATTTCCTCTTTTTCCAGCAACCAAGCGCATGCTGTTCTGGATGGAAATGTATTTAGGGTATTAGCTCGATATTTTGGAATAGATGAGGCGATCAACAGCAGTTCTGGGAAAAAGCTTTTTTCCAAATTGGCTGAAGAGATGTTAGATCGGGAGCATCCTGCGGAATACAATCAGGCAATAATGGATTTTGGTGCCCTGCAATGTAAGCCCAAGAATCCAAATTGTGAAGATTGCATCTTGAGGTTAGATTGTAGGGCCTATGAAGAGGGTTTGGTTGATAGATTGCCGGTTAAACTAAAAGGTAAAAAAAGTAGAGATAGGTATTTTAATTACTTTATAATTGAAAAAGAGGGGTCTGTTTTGATGTCACAACGATCCGAAGGAGATGTTTGGGCCAATTTGTATGAGTTTCCGATGATAGAGAGTGAAGGGGATTTGAATGTAGCAGAATTGGTACAATTAGAAGAGTACAGGAATAATTTTGGGGAAACAGTTCCTAAAATGATAAAAGGGCAAGTGAAGCATATTTTAAGCCATCAGAATATTTTTGCCCGCTTTTATAGCCTTGATATGGATAATCGGGAATTGGTCAAAAAAAGCTTTTGGAATTATTTTTTATTAGAAAAATTAGATACATTAGCTAAACATAAACTGATTAGTTCCTTTGTGGAACATTATTTTTAGTGCTCACTAAATCCTAAATTATTGTATGTCGGGAGTAAATAAAGTTATTTTAGTTGGTCATCTTGGAAAAGACCCAGAAATCCGCTATTTAGAAGGAAATGTAAGTGTTGCTAGTTTTCCGTTGGCAACTTCGGAGACTTTCAACAAGGATGGCCGTCGTGTAGAGCAGACTGAATGGCACAACATCGTATTGTGGCGCGGTCTGGCAGATGTTGCGGTAAAGTACCTGAGTAAAGGGAAATTGGTCTACATAGAAGGGAAATTGAGGACACGTTCTTATGAAGATAAAGAAGGTATCCGTCGCTATACGACAGAGATCGTAGCAGAGAGTTTTAATTTATTGGGTAGACGTTCTGATTTTGAGCCTCAAAGCCCACAACAGAGTGCCACGAGTGGAGCCCCCACTAGCAGTGAACCAAAGGAACAAGCCGTCGACTTTACAGAGAATGACGACGATAGTGATGGTCTACCATTTTAATCTACCTAATTAAATATTGTACCATTTCATTTATTTTTTAAAATTGCTGTATCTTTGACACATGTTGCAAGATAAGATAACGCAGTATACTGAAGAGATAAAGGCATTTGCGCCAAGTTCAGCCCAAGATGTTGAAGCATTTAGATTAAAGTTTTTGGTGTCTAAAGGCATCGTGAAAAACCTGTTTGAAGAGTTCAAGACGGTATCCTCGGATGAAAAGAGGGTTTTAGGAAAAGTATTGAATGAATTCAAGCAGTTTGCTGAAAATACATTTAAAGAGGCATCGGAACAATTTGCAGATCAATCTGAAGGTCAATCGGCAAATCCTGAAGGAGATTTGACTTTACCAGGTCCAGGCTTCACCTTGGGATCTAGACACCCACTTTCCTTAGTAAGAAAAGAGATTGTTGAGATTTTCAAGAAGTTGGGCTTTGTAGTTGCTGAAGGAAATGAGATTGAGGATGATTGGCATAACTTCTCAGCGTTAAATTTTGCTCCAGAGCATCCAGCTAGGGATATGCAGGATACATTCTTTATCAAGAAGCAAGATGGAAATGATGTTGTGCTTCGTACGCATACCTCCTCGGTTCAGGTTCGATTGATGGAAGCAGGGAAACCTCCCTTCCGCGCTTTGATGCCGGGAAGAGTATACCGTAATGAAGCAATATCTGCGAGAGCGCATTGTTTCTTCCACCAAATCGAAGGATTATATGTGGATGAGAATGTGTCGTTTGCTGATTTGAAACAGACATTATATCACTTTGTGAAAGAATTGTACGGAGAAGACACGAAAGTAAGATTCCGTCCATCTTATTTCCCTTTTACTGAACCTTCAGCTGAAATGGATATTTCCTGTACCATCTGTAAAGGGGCAGGTTGCCAGATGTGTAAATATTCAGGTTGGGTAGAGATCCTTGGTTGTGGTATGGTAGATCTGAACGTGTTGGATAATTGTGGAATCGACAGTAAGAAATATTCAGGCTTTGCCTTCGGTATGGGTATCGAAAGGATCACAAACCTGAAGTATGAGATCCGCGACCTGCGTTTGTTCTCAGAAAACGATGTTCGTTTCTTATCTCAATTTGAGACAGAGATTATTTAAACCAATTGGTTAGTATTCTACCCGAGATTTTAATGGTCTTGGGTAGAATCATATAAAAAATTGAATCCCAAATTCAAAAAAACAGCTTCATGGAAGACAAAGTGGTTATAGCAATAAAGAAATCTGCAAGAGATCTATTTAGGAAATATGGCTATAATAAAACCAGTGTTAATGAGCTGGCCAAGAATGCTTCCATTGCTAAAGCAACCTTCTATAAATATTTCGCAAGTAAGGAGTTGATTTTACATGAGGTTCTGATGGATTATATCCAGGACAATGTCTATGATATCCTGAACAAGAACGTGAATGAAAAAGACCTGGCACTTTTCCTTGCCAATACCATTTTGAGGGTTAGCCGTGTAACCTATACGGTCTGTAATGAATTTGTAGGTTGGGAATTTATCCGTGAGTCGGTCAATGCCCAGGAGTACCTTAAACTTCTTTCGGATGACCTGGAGTTTCTATTGCTGCGTTCGTTTATGCAGAATGAAACCATTGCCAATATGATTCCCGAAGAACGATTGACCTTCCTTATTAAAACTTCCAAAAACATTGTATTTTCTTTCGCATTTACCGCTGTATCTGAGGCCGATGTGCGTAAGAATTTTATTTCCTTCCAGAAAGAAATCCTTCCCTATTTAGTTGAAGCTACTCTTTTGGAGTCTAAGAAAGAGGCTTTAGATATAAGACAATAGACATTTTATAGGGCTTTGGGGCAATGTAGTTAAGTTAAGAAATAATCATTATGCAGATTCTTCGTTACTTCTGAGGCCCAAAAGTAACCAAAAGGCTTCGGCTCATTTAAGATGGCTTTTCGCACAGTCATTCACACAAGAAAAGAATGCCTTGATGTCGAGGATGCCGTTCTTCAAAATTCTCCCTTTAGAATTTCTTGAAAGCATCCAAGGCCAATCCCATCGCACACAGCAACGGCATTCTTTCCATTTTTCCGCCATTGGAAATGAGGCGTGGGATAAGGGACTTCCTTCGGAAGAATGGGCGTTTGTTTTGAGAAGACCCTATAAAATTGTGACCTCAAAAAAGAAAATCCTTAACTTAATGACAATAGTCTTTGGGGCCTGTCGTTTAGCCCTACCCAATCATGTTAATTAATATTGAAATTCTCTTGGGTAGATTAATAAGATAAATATTTCGCTCGGTTCTGTTTTCCTTAATCTTTTTCCATTATCTAACAGTAGAATTAATTAGCACATTGCTGTCACGATTGTTAAATCATTTTGCTATTAAATTTTTGCGTATTTTTGCGCCAATATGGGAAGAAGAATACCTCAGGAAAAAAAATTTATTACGGATGTTGAGATTATTGACATTGCGGAAGAGGGCAAGGGAGTTGCCAAGCATGATAATTTAGTTTTATTTATTGAGCGGGCAGTGCCTGGAGATGTGGTGGATGTTGAATTGATCCGCAAGAAGAAGAATTTTGCGGAGGGTAAAATTTCTGAGGTGAAGAAGGCTTCTGAATATAGGATAGATCCATTCTGTTCACATTTTGGTGTGTGTGGAGGCTGTAAATGGCAACACATGACCTATGAATCTCAGCTGAAATTCAAGGAGCAGTATGTAGGGAATGCCTTGTCCCGTATTGGAAAAGTGGATGTTGCTGGCATGGAGCCGATTTTAGGTTCTGCGCAGACAGAATATTATAGGAATAAGCTGGAATATACTTTTTCGAACAAACGTTGGTTGACCAGTCTAGATGAGGTTGAACCTGGGGATTCCATGGATGCTTTGGGTTTCCATGTTCCAGGTAGATTTGATAAGATCTTGACCATTGACCATTGCTATTTGCAACAAGAGCCTTCTAACGATATTAGGAATAGCATTTTTGAATTTGCTAAAGAAAACTTTTTTTCATTCTATGATCTAAGGGACCATGAAGGTTCCCTTCGAAATTTAATCATCAGAACTTCTTCCACTGGTGAATTAATGGTGATCGTGGTTTTTGCATATCCTGAAGAAGGACAGGTAGATTTATTGATGTCCTTTATTAAAGACAAGTTTCCTGAAATTACTTCCTTATTATATATCATCAACCAAAAAAGGAATGATACCATTTTTGATCAAGATATACATGTTTATTCAGGCCGTGATTTTATCTATGAAGAAATGGAAGGCCTCAAATTCAAAGTTGGTCCTAAATCTTTCTATCAAACAAATTCCAGACAAGCATACGAACTTTATAAGATTACCAGAGACTTTGCTGATCTAAAAGGAGATGAGCTAGTCTATGACTTATATACCGGTGCTGGAACTATCGCGAACTTTGTGGCGCGATCTGCTCGCGAGGTTGTTGGCGTGGAATATGTTCCATCAGCTATTGAGGATGCCAAAATCAATTCTGAGACCAATGGAATCCATAACACGAAATTTTATGCAGGTGACATGAAGGATGTGTTGACGGCTGATTTTATCCAAGAACATGGGAAGCCAGACGTTGTGATTACCGATCCGCCTAGAGCAGGTATGCATGCCGATGTCGTAGATAGGATTTTGGAAATGGAAAGTGATAAAGTAGTGTATGTAAGTTGTAATGCTGCAACTCAGGCACGTGATTTGGAAAGCTTAACCAGTAAGTATGAGGTTGTGCGGATAAAACCGGTAGATATGTTCCCCCATACGCAACATGTTGAGAATGTAGTATTGTTAAAATTGAAGAAATAAATGGATTTACAGGATCTATTAAATAAAGGACCCGAAGAAGAAGGTAAAGCAGGAAAAGGGCAGAGTCCATTAGTAAGCTTGAAGAAAGACCTCGATTTTTATAAGGAGTCTATTCAAGAGGTATCTGCTGAAATGATGGCAGAAGGCTATACTCTGTATCCTATTTTTGTTGCCCACCAGTTGAAGGTTGATTTGGGAGAAATGATCTTGGACAGGGATGAGCTGAATACACAATGGAGCATTCAAGCGAGTTCCCTGGAAGAGTTTGTCGATAGAGGGGTCATAAAGGAAGATAAGAAAGAATATTTCGAAAGGAATTTCAAATCAGCGAATGATTTTATGTGTTTGTTCGTTGTGGTTCCAGAGGGTGCAAACTTTGTTTTCTATCCATATAATGCATAGTGATTTAAAACTTTTTAACATTTCCTAGTCAAAAGTATTATTACCTTTAAAATTGGATGTATAATAAAGTAAAATATATTGCCCTGTTATGTACATTGTTTTTCTTGGCGCTTGCTGCACATGCCCAAGATCAGGATAACATAATTTCTGGATTGGTTCTGGAAAAAGGGACAAGCACTAGGATTAGTGATGCGAACGTGGTCAACCAGAGGACCAAACAAACTGTGAGGAGTAACTCTTACGGTGTCTTTAATATTGAAGTTAATGTTGGTGATACCATTACCATCAGTAAAGTTGGATATGGACCTATCAAAACTAGGATCAACACGCTAGAAGATATTTTGGTGGATTTGCAGGCGGGTAATCGGATCGAGACCGTTGTTGTGACCCGTAGTACGAAGGAGATGGAGATGAAGGAGATGTTGAATGACTACGAGAGCAAAGGAGTCTACAATGGTGGACAGAATAAATTTGGCACCTATGTTTCCAGTCCTGCAACAGCCTTGTATAACCTTTTTGGAAAGGAAGCCAAAAATGCGAAGCGTTTTGAGAAGTTCATGAACCAAGAGCTTGAAGAAACTAAGGTAGACCGTATTTTCAATAAAACCATAGTTACCAAACTGACCCATCTGGAAGGAGAGGAATTACAATCTTTTATGGATATCTATAGACCATCCTATGCCACTGCGTCGCGTTGGGGTCAATACGATCTGATGAATTACATCAATTCATCTTTTAAGACTTGGAATGCTCAAGGGCGCCCTAAATCACAACGTTTACCGAAGTTAGATATTCCTGTTCAGGAAAAATAAGATACTGATAATTAATATGTTGCAACTGACAAAGGCGATAAAAAAGCTTTTGGCATTGGCTTTGCAAATAAGTTGACTATAAATTGACAATAAATTATTTAGTATAAAAGATAAACAAATTGATTATGAAAATGAATAAAAGACTAGCGGTTTATGGATTGACAGTAGCTACATCAGCTATGTTATTTGCTAGCTGTTCAACCATTCAAAATAGTAGTAACACTACAAAAGGAGCAGTAATCGGTACTGCATCAGGTGGTGCTCTTGGAGCATTAATCGGAAGTAAAGCAGGTAACACGGCAGTTGGAGCAATCGCTGGAGCTGTAATTGGTGGAGCTGCAGGTACTTTGATCGGTAAGAAAATGGACAAACAGGCCAAAGAGATCGAAAATACAGTAGCTGGTGCTGAAGTAGAGCAAGCAGGTGAGGGTATTTTGGTAAAATTTGACTCTGGAATTTTGTTTGATTTCAACAGTACAGCTTTGAAACCATCTGCAAAGGAAAACATCGCTAAATTAGTTGAGACCTTGAATAAAGAACCAGATACTGAAATCTTGGTGTTAGGTCACACAGATAACGTAGGTACATTACAAGCAAACCAAAAAGTTTCTAATGGTCGTGCCGCATCTGTAAAATCATTCGCAGTTTCTCAAGGTTTAGCAGGTAGCCGTATCAAAACAGAAGGTAAAAACTATTCTGAGCCAATTGCATCAAACGATACTGATGCAGGAAGAGCAGAAAACCGTCGTGTTGAGATCATTATTACTGCAAGTAAGAAAATGCAAGAAGAAGCTAAAAGAGAAGCAGGTCAATAAGACTGTAAAAAATAATTTGAAAAGGGTGTCAAGTAAATTGACACCTTTTTTTTTGATTTTGCTGATTACTGGGTTGAAGATGTTATAAAACCAAGGTAGGGTGGAACAGACTTGGGAGGGGATTTTTGTTAAATTTTCCTCAACTGCTGACAAACTGTCATTTGTTTAATAGATAATTACTAACTTTGTAGTCTTTGAAAATTGACTATGTTAGAGTTATCGCATACAACAAAAACGCATGATGAATCTCGTCAAGGCGAGGCTTTAGATATGCTGCCTACAGGGAAATCCACTGGGCGTAAGTTATATATAGAGAGTTACGGGTGTCAGATGAATTTTTCTGACAGTGAGATTGTGGCATCTATCCTAATGGATAAGGGTTTTGAGACTACTAAGGACTATAAAGATGCCGATGTAGTGTTTATCAACACCTGTTCGATCCGTGAGAATGCTGAACAACGTGTTAGGAATAGGCTGAAGGAGTTTGAATCTGCGAAGGCTAAGAACCCTGGGATGGTTGTAGGCGTTTTAGGCTGTATGGCGGAACGTTTGAAGGCTAAATTCTTGGAAGAGGAGAAGTTGGTGGATGTTGTGGTTGGGCCAGATGCTTACCGTGATCTTCCTAATTTGATTGAAAAAGTTGATGAAGGTGGTCGTGCTGTAAACGTATTGTTATCTAGGGAGGAAACTTATGCTGATATCAGTCCGGTGCGATTAAATTCGAATGGTATTTCAGCGTTCATTTCCATTATGCGTGGTTGTGATAATATGTGTTCATTCTGTGTTGTTCCATTTACAAGGGGTAGAGAAAGAAGTCGTGATGTGGAATCTATTGTGAAAGAAGCGCAAGACCTATTCAATGCTGGGTACAAGGAAGTAACCTTATTGGGACAGAACGTAGACTCGTATAAATATACGCCAGCGGTGGCAGAGGGAGAAGAGGCTAAGCCTACCGTGAACTTTGCGCAATTGTTGGCATTGGTTGCTGAAGTGAGTCCAGAATTAAGGATCAGGTTTTCTACCTCACATCCTAAGGACATTACAGATGAGGTATTGTATACCATGGCAAAATATGAGAATATCTGTAAATACATCCATTTACCGGTTCAGTCTGGAAACAGCCGCGTATTGGAGTTAATGAATAGGACCTATGACCGAGAATGGTATATCAACAGAATTGAAGCCATTCGCCGTATTATTCCAGAATGTGGGATTTCTACAGATGTCATCACCGGTTTCTGTACTGAAACTGAGGAAGAACATCAGGAAACCCTTTCCATGATGGATTATGTAAAATATGATTACGCCTATATGTTTGCTTATTCAGAACGTCCGGGAACTTTGGCTGCCAAACGTTATGAGGATGATATTCCTGAAGAAGTTAAAAAACGCAGGTTGACCGAGATTGTGGATCTTCAACGTGAGCATAGCTTATATAGAATCGAAAAATTTGTAGGTCAGGTTCAAAAAGTATTGATTGAAGGGACTTCAAAGCGTTCTGACAAGGATTTCTGCGGAAGAAACGATCAAAATACTATGGTTGTATTTCCAGTAGATGAACGCTATAAAGTAGGAGATTATGTGAATGTGTTAGGCGAAAGCTGTACATCTGCAACATTGATTGGGAAAATAGTTGATTAATATCAAACACTAAATATTAATAATGGATCATCAAGATATTAAGAGCAGGTTTGGGATTATTGGGAATTCTCCATTACTAAATCGTGCGATCGATATTGCACGTCAGGTAGCACCTACCGATATCTCGGTTTTGATTCAAGGTGAAAGTGGTTCTGGTAAGGAAGTGTTTTCACATATCATCCATCAATTAAGTGGCCGCAAGCATGGTCCGTTTATCGCGGTAAACTGTGGTGCGATTCCAGAGGGAACGATTGATTCTGAATTGTTTGGTCATGAGAAAGGTTCTTTTACGGGAGCCCATGAAGCAAGGAAAGGATATTTTGAAGTCGTTGATGGAGGGACCATTTTCCTAGATGAAGTTGGTGAATTACCTTTAGGTACGCAGGCACGATTGTTACGGGTTCTGGAGTCGGGTGAATATATCCGTGTTGGATCGTCTAAAGTTCAGAAAACAAATGTTCGCGTAGTTGCTGCGACGAATGTTGATGTTTATGAAGCGGTAAAGAAGGGGAAATTCAGGGAAGATCTATATTATAGATTGAATACTGTTCCATTGCGTATTCCAGCTTTGCGAGAGCGTAAGGAAGATATTGTCCTTTTATTTAGGAAATTCGTTGTGGATTTCTCAGATAAATACCGTTCACCGGGTATTCAACTTACAGAAGACGCGCAAGAAATGTTGCGTAACTATAGCTGGCCGGGAAATGTGAGGCAATTGAAAAATATTGCAGAGCAGATTGCCGTTCTAGAGAAGGAAAGGTTGGTCAACGCACAGATTTTAAGCCATTATCTGCCAGTTGAGACCCAAAGTACTACTCTTCCGATGCCATTAAAGGATCAGTCGAAGGAGAATTTCTCGGAAAGAGATTTGTTGTACAAGGTTCTGTTCGACATGAAGAAGGATATGGTCGACTTAAAGAAATTAGTCGTTGAGTTGATGCAGAAGGGTTTCAATCAAGGAACCATGGATCAAAATTCACCTTATATCAATCAATTGTATCAGGAGATCAGGCCAAGTTCTGCGGCCATTGGTTCAGAAGACTATCCTGTTAATCCAAATCCAACGATTACCATCCATAATCCTAATCAGCCGAATGGGAATGCAAATGATTATTTGTATGATACCCAAGATGTGGAAGAGGTAGAAGAATCATTATCTTTACTTGATAAGGAGTCTGATTTGATCAAGAAAGCCCTCAAGAAGCATAAAGGCAAGCGTAAAGCAGCGGCGCAGGAATTAGGAATTTCTGAGCGTACGCTTTATAGAAAGATTAAGGATTTGAACTTAGATTAATATGTCCAATTTTAAGAATAAAGGCAATTTCATTACATTTATTGTTGCTGCTTTAGTAATACTTACTTTTAATGGTTGCGGTGTAAAATATAGTTTGAGTGGAGGGTCGATTCCCGAAAACATGAAAACCTATTCGGTGGAGATATTTGAGAATATTTCGCCTTTTGTATCTGCTACCTTGAGCCAGACCTTTACGGAGGGGTTGAAGGAGCGTATAAGGACCCAATCTAAGTTGAGCCAAGTAAATCAGGATGGAGATGCTATCTTTTCAGGAGTGATCACCAACTATGCGATTACGCCTGCGGCAGTGGAAGCTGGGACAGATATGGCAGCATTAAACCGACTATCCATTACAGTTAAGGTAAAATACGTGAATAGGAAAGATGAGACCGGTGAAAGTGACTTTGAGGAGTCTTTTACGCAGTTTAAGGAATTTAGAGGACAGGTAAATAGCCAAGAAATGACCTTAAACCAAGAGATTGTCAAGATGTTGACCGAAGATGTATTTAACCGCGCATTTAATAACTGGTAAAAAAAGAGCCTTTGAATCACATGGATCAAGTATATATTTTTAGAAAAGCACTGGAAAACCCCATGGAAGTTAGTGTTGCTGATTTTGAGCAACTCCTGACCAAGTATCCATATTCCCAGCCTATAATATATGCCTATGAACGCAAGAAATTTTTAGAAGGACAAAGCATTGATAAGCAGCGAACTTTGATCTATGCCAATAATCCTTTTTGGCTACGTGATTATTTACAAAAACCAATTGAGGTTATCCCTGAGATAGAAGTGGACTCTGATGATTATATTGCCTATGAGGAGCTTGACGGTGATGGGCTGATAGAGGAAACGGAAGTTGAGGCAGTAGATGTAGAGAGTATCCCAGAGGTTGAAGAAACTATCGCGGAGCCAGCAAATGATCTTGACGAAGTGGAAGATGAGGTTGTTGAGCGTCAAGAAGAGGAGATAAAGGAGGAAGAGCCTGCATTTGAATTCGCTGCGGGGTACGATATTGAAAGGGAATATGCTGGAGAAGAGGAACATGATGTAGAGTCGGAAGAGCTTGTTTCTGTGGAATCAGATGAAGAAGTGCCTGCTCAGGAAGAAGAAAATAAAAGAAGTCCGGAAGAGGATATCAGTCTGTACAACGATGAATTGATGCCATACAGTTTTAGATGGTGGCTGTATAAGACTAGGATGGAGCATGCCGATACCTATCAGCCTTTTTCTTCGCCTGTGTTGCCGAAACAGCAAAAAGGTCAGTTTGATCCTAAAAAATTAGATGAGGCGATATTGGATCAGCAGATCAGGGAGAATATCTTCCATTTGCAGGATCCTTCGGATAAGCTTAGTGATAAACATAAAAAGGAAACGGTAGAGTTTAAGTCTACGGAGATGATGGATGAGGTGATCGAGAAGTTCATTCGTGAGGAGCCTCAGATCCAGCCTCCAAAGGCAGAGACCATCAATACCGAAAATAAGGCCCGTAGTAGTTCTGAAGACCAATTACAGGTAGTGACCGAGACCTTGGCGAACATTTACGAGACACAGGGGATGTATGAAAAAGCGATCATGGTATTTAGAAAATTAATTTCGGATAATCCAGAAAAAAAATCGTACTTTGCGACCCGAATTAAAGAGATTGAACAAAAGTTATAATTGAAATATAGAAATGGACGTATTATTTATTATCCTAATTATTCTAGCAAGCTTATTATTAGCGTTTTTTGTATTGATTCAGAACCCTAAAGGGGGAGGTTTATCCTCAGGATTTTCTGGTGGCGCTAATTTAATTGGTGTGCAACGCACAGGTGATATTTTAGAAAAAGGAACATGGATTTTTGCGATTGCCTTAATGGTATTTTGTATTGCAATAAATATTATTGGTCCATCATCATCCAACACAGGTGGTTTGGGAGATCAAATTGAGGCGCCAGTAACGGCTCCTAACTTGAACCTTAATCCTTCGGCGACTCCTGCAACAGGAGCTCCAACAGGAACTACTCAAACTCCGGCAACTGAAACTCCAGCTGCTACCGATACGACAAAGTAATCAGGCTTAATAGCTAAAGAAATAGAACCCTGTCTAGTTTT
Source organism: Sphingobacterium sp. LZ11T8 (assembly GCF_024261425.1). NCBI lineage: Bacteria > Pseudomonadati > Bacteroidota > Sphingobacteriia > Sphingobacteriales > Sphingobacteriaceae > Sphingobacterium > Sphingobacterium sp. LZ11T8. The sequence goes on from NZ_JANBZY010000005.1 coordinate 222,038, forward strand.
AGGCAGGGTTTCTTGTTTTTATGTTTTGGGAGGGATACGGAATTGGTGTCATGATGACATTAAGATGATGGTTAACTGTCATGAAAAATGACAGTTAATGCAAAAATGGCAAAATATTTTGCTTAATTTCAATTGGCATAGTTAGTGATGCTTTTGAGTTACGTAATCGAAAAAAATAAAATTGATATACAATTATGGCATTAAGTATTAAACCTATCGGAGACAGAATAGTAGTTGAGCCTGCTCCAGCAGAAGAAAAAACAGCATCAGGTATCTATATTCCTGACACAGCGAAAGAAAAACCATCCCAAGGAACAGTTGTAGCTGTTGGTGCTGGTAAACCTGAAGAACCATTGACTGTAAAAGTAGGTGACAAAGTGTTGTACGGCAAATACTCAGGTACAGAGATTACCTATGAAGGAAAAGAATATTTAATTATGCGCGAAGCTGATATCTACGCAGTTCTGTAATTAAAAAATCAACGATAAAAAATTAAAACACAGTAGGTTTTGGGTTTGAGATCTATTGAAAAACCTAATACCTAAGATTCAATTTCATATAACAATGGCAAAACAAGTAAAATATAATGTAGAAGCGCGCGACGCCCTGAAAAAAGGTGTTGACACACTTGCAAACGCAGTAAAAGTTACCTTAGGTCCAAAAGGTCGTAACGTAATCATTGAGAAAAAATTTGGTTCTCCAGCAATCACTAAAGATGGTGTTTCAGTTGCGAAAGAAATCGAATTGAAAGATGCTCTGGAAAACATGGGCGCACAAATGGTTAAGGAAGTTGCATCTAAGACTGCTGACCAAGCGGGTGACGGAACAACTACTGCTACTGTTTTAGCTCAAGCAATCGTAGCTCCAGGTATTAAGTCGGTAGCTGCTGGTGCAAATCCAATGGATTTAAAACGTGGTATTGACAAAGCTGTTGCTGCTGTAGTAGAGAACCTAAGATCTCAATCACAAGTAGTAGGTGCTGACAACAATAAAATCAAACAAGTTGCTTCGATTTCTGCAAACAATGACGAAGTTATCGGTTCATTGATCGCTGAAGCAATGGAAAAAGTTGGAAACGACGGAGTAATCACTGTTGAAGAAGCAAAAGGAACTGAAACTGAAGTGAAAACTGTGGAAGGTATGCAATTTGACAGAGGATACTTATCTCCATATTTCGTAACTAACTCGGATAAAATGGAAGCGGAATTAGAAAGCCCTTACATTTTGATCTATGACAAGAAAATCAGCAACATGAAAGAGTTGTTGCCAATCTTGGAAAAACAAGTTCAAACTGGAAAACCTTTATTGATCATTGCAGAAGATTTAGACGGAGAAGCTTTAGCTACTTTGGTAGTTAACAAAATCCGTGGATCACTGAAAGTTGCTGCTGTTAAAGCTCCTGGATTCGGTGACCGTCGTAAAGCAATGTTGGAAGATATCGCTATCTTAACTGGAGGTACAGTAATTTCTGAAGAGAGAGGTTTCAAATTAGAAAATGCTGAATTATCTTATTTAGGACAAGCAGAGAAAGTTGTTGTTGACAAAGATAACACAACTATCATTAACGGTGCTGGAAACGTGGAAGATATTAAGGCACGTGTTGCTCAAATCCGTTCACAAATTGAAACTACAACTTCTGACTACGATCGTGAGAAATTGCAAGAGCGTTTGGCTAAATTGTCAGGTGGTGTTGCTGTTCTTTACGTTGGTGCTGCTTCGGAAGTAGAGATGAAAGAGAAAAAAGACCGCGTTGATGATGCTCTTCACGCTACTCGTGCTGCAGTAGAAGAAGGTATTGTTGCTGGTGGTGGTGTTGCTTTCATCCGTTCAACAGAAGCTTTGGTTAACTTAAAAGGCGAAAACGAAGATGAGCAAATCGGTATCGATATCATCAAACGTGCTATTGAAGAGCCATTACGTCAGATCTGTGCAAACGCAGGTATTGAAGGTGCAGTAATCGTTCAAAAAGTTAAAGAAGGAACAGCAGATTATGGATACAATGCTCGTACAGACAAGTTTGAGAACTTGATTTCTGCTGGAGTTATCGATCCTACTAAAGTATCACGTGTAGCGTTAGAGAATGCTGCTTCAGTAGCTTCCATGTTATTGACTACAGAGTGTGTACTTGCTGATGAACCAGAAGACAACCCAGTAGGTGCTGGCGGTCCTCCAATGGGCGGTGGCATGGGTGGAATGATGTAATCATCATCCCTTAATAGATACAAAAGAGCTTTCCAATTGGGAAGCTCTTTTTTTGTATGCCCGCAAACGTTTATTACCGACTTCAACGCATCATTATTTGTATATTAGAATTTGTGCTACCTCAATTAAATATATATGGAAACTTATAATATCATTGCCCTTCTTATCGTCTTTTCAATTGGTATTGGACTGGCAGTCTACATCTGGAAAAAAGTGGGCAATAAAAAGGTGGTCAACAAGGTGATTCCAGACGAAAGTGAAATAGAAAATGTGCTTCGAGAAAAAGTGAACTTCTTCAAGCAATTGAACGTAACTGAACAGGGTAAATTCATCAAGAGGGTTTCCTATTTTTTGGCTACCACAAAGATTTCTCCGGAAAAAGGTGCTGTGATCAATGATGAACATAAGATTCTGATAGCTGCCAGTGCCACCATTCCCCTCTTTCATTTTGAAAATTGGTCTTATGAAAACTTAGATGAAGTCCTTGTCTATCCAGGAACCTTCAGTGAAAAGTATGATATTGAAGATGAAAAAAGAAATATCCTTGGGATGGTGGGAGATGGTGCCATGCACAGAAAGATGATCCTGTCGCTTTCTGCATTGATGGCCGGATTCAACCAAAACGGGGAAAGCAATACTGCTATCCATGAATTTGTTCACCTTATTGATAAGGCAGATGGGGAGGTGGATGGAATTCCGGAATATTTGATCCCCAAAAGTTTGATCCATCCTTGGTTGGAGGAGATGCAAGCTACCATTTCAGCCATCAGAAGAGACAAGTCAGATATTAGAGATTATGCAGCTACAAATCCAGCAGAATTCTTGGCGGTTGTTTCGGAATATTTCTTTCAGAAACCTAAAATGTTGAAATCAGATCATCCGGAACTATATTCCATGCTGAATGAAATATACAATGGAAATAAAGAAGAATAATACTAAACATTTTTAATTAATGTGCTGTTGTTTAATTGAATAGGTCAAAACAAAAAATTAAAATATTATGGAATACAGGTATATAGGAGACAGTGAGATCAATGCTTCGGTAATTACATTTGGGGCTTGGGCAGCAGGTGGATGGATGTGGGGGTCGACCGATCGTAAAGAAGCCATTGAGGCTATAGTCGCGGCCTACGAGGTGGGTGTGACCACTATTGATACAGCTCCTATTTATGGTCAAGGAACCAGCGAAGAGATTGTTGGAGAAGCCCTGAAGGATATCCCTAGGGATAAAACCCAAATCCTGACTAAGTTTGGGATGCGCTGGGATTTAGCGGAAGGCGATTTCGCCTTTCACAGTAAGAAAAACAATGGTGAAGATATTGAAATCTATAAATATGCTGGAAAGGATAGTATTATTTATGAATGTGAACAGAGTCTAAAAAGGCTTGGGACAGATTATATCGATCTCTATCAGATCCATTGGCCAGATTCAACGACCCCTTTGGATGAAACCTTTGAAGCAGTTGCCCAATTGATCGAACAGGGAAAAATCAGATATGCTGGGGTTTGTAATTATAACGCCCAATTGATGGCTGAAGCTGAGAAGACCTTGCCATTGGTTTCTAACCAGATCCCTTTTAGCATGGTGAACAGGGCAGTGGAGGAAGAGACCATTCCATACTGTATTAAACATAATAAAGCTGTACTAGCCTATAGTCCATTGGAAAGAGGTCTTTTGACCGGTAAGATCCATGTTGGTCATCAGTTCCAGGAGGGCGACCATAGAGCCAAACATCCGCACTTCCAGCCTGATTTTATTGAGAAGACCAACATCTTGTTGGAGCGGATAAAGCCACTGGCAGATGATAAGGGGGTTACTTTGGCGCAATTAGTCCTCCGCTGGACCGTTGAACGTCCTGGTATTACGATCGCCTTGGCTGGCGCTAGAAATGCCCAGCAGTCTGTTCAAAATGCGAAGGCCATGGATTTCAATCTAACCCAAGAGGAATTGGATTTCATGAATGCGGTAGTTGATGCCTTTTAATCTTAAAAAGAATAATATTGAACGTTATTAAGAAGATTAATAACGTTCAATTTAACTGATATCCTTTAACACAATGATCTTATTTTCTGGGCTGAATTCAAAGATTGATTTTCCGTCGAGTTGGATGCTGTCTCCAATATTTAATTCTGGTGAAAGATCTTTAGAAAGTTTAGCGGAGTACTCAATAGTGATTTCAGAATAGTTTTCGAAGTGTTCCATTGCGGTGATCTTTTGATGCCGCTCAGAGAAAAAGGACTTTGCCTGTTCTGCCTGATTCATAAATTCTTGTTTCCCCACAAGTGAATCAGTTACATTTCCATTGGATATATTTTCGAACAGAAGGTTTTCATCTAAATCTCTAGACATCATTTCTGTGTTGAAACTATTATAGCCGTTAATATAGTTCTTGATTATTTCTTCCCTGCTATTCATGTTGTAAGTTCGATTTAGTGATCGAATTAAAGATAAGAGAATTCTCTTTTAATATCGCCCATTTTTAGGCTCGTTTTTATTGAATTGGCTTTCAGTTAGTTGAAAAAAGAGGTATATTATGAATATGTTAACCTTTAAAAACTTGGAAAATACCTATAATAAATGAGGCTTAACTTTCGTATTTTGCTTTAGGAATCAAATTTGATTTAAGCTTAACATGCTTTTAGCATTAAAATTTAATAGATGAGTTACGAAGAATTAGAGCAGTTGTTTTATGCTGGGGAACTGGAGTTGTGTATAGAAAAGGGGGAAGAATTTTTATTAGATAATCCCAAGGATACGGATGTTCTTTACCTGATGTCGATTGCCCATCATGATTTAGCTTTAGAAGCGGGGCCTGAACAAGCATATAAGGTTATAAAAAAGCAGGTAATCCCATACCTCAAGCGTGTACTGAACTATGAACCTAACAATCCAAAGGTTTTATATAATCTATTAAATTATCAACTAGGCAATCAATATGTGCTGGAGCAAATTGCTAGACCCAATGTAGACCTCACCCAGAGTAATAAAGCTGAACTGCTTGGATATGCCGAAAAACTCAAGCAAGACCCTCTCAACAAAGTTTTCGGATTTGAATTTGAAATCAAGATATATGAGATCTTAAAAGAAGATGATGCTCTACTGAAGTCCTTAAATGAGGCAATTGCTTTCTTCGAGATCGAGTTTGCAGATTTCCGGGAGTTAAAGGATCGCAATATCTCGATTTGCTGGATAAAGAAGGTTTATCTTTTGGACAGGGATGGGGTAACAGAGAAAGTTGAATTGCTGGAAATGATTGATAAGGGAATTTTTCACTTTGTTAGTCCTCAGGATCTTGAATATTTAGATTTAGCAGAGATTGCTTTCCAAGGCAATGGCTTGGACGTTGCTTTAAAAGTATTGTTGAAGTTGATAAAAGGAGACAACCATGAACCTGAGGTTCTCGAAGGCTTTGTGAAATGGCATCAACGATTTAAGGAGCAAATTGAACTGGGTTATAACAATCCGGATGTTTTCTATTATCAGTTAATTATTGAAAGAAACTATTATGAGCCATTGGGTGTTCCTGAGGACTATTACTATCAACATGGATTGGAACTCTTAGGGAAATATCCGAATAACTTTGCTGCAAATCATTTCGTTGGCACTTATTTATATGAGATGGGCAATTTTGATGATGCCTATTCTATTTTGAAGAAAGGGGTGAGTATTCATCCTGATGTGACCACTTGGAGGAGGATGGTAGAGTCTCAATTGTTGTCCACGGGCTTGGTTGAACAGGAAGTTCCGATGTTTGCAAGTTTACCTAGGGATATCTATAACGAAGGGGTTAATTTGGATGACTTTCTGAAAAATATGGCTGAAGATGCAATTAAGGAAGGCTTGAGAGTATTGGATGTAAAACTTTACCAGCAGTCCTTTGATGCATTTAGAAAGTATTTTGAAGATTTTGCCTTCGAAAGTGACTTTTATGGTGATGAGCATTGCTGGGCAATGTGCTGTAACAACCTGGCAATCGTTTATACTGCATTAGGCAACTATCCTGCGGCTGTTTCGGTGGCAGAGGAAGGGTTTAAACATTCTGAGTTCCCAGAATTAAATCACACCCTTATTGATGCCCTTTTGAAACAAGAAGATTATCCCAAAGCCCAGAAAGCCCTGGAAAATTACTTCAGTATTTACGATGAGCAAAGTGCATCGTATTATAGGCACCTACAGCATAAAGCGGACTGGGTGATTGTAAACCATAAATTGGAAATGTCCTCAGATATTAAAGCTGAGGCAGAGGAACTCCTGTTCCAGATTTACGAGCATTATTTGGAGAACCCAGATATTTCTGATTTTGATTTCAGGGATTTTGAAGCTGCCAAAAATACCGTTGAATCTATTTTGTACCATGAATTTGAACATAAATCTGCATCAGAGAGGCGAGACTACTATTTAGCAATCGCTGAGAAGTATCCCGATGAAGCGAATCCCCAATATAATTTGATGCAGGCCTATAACGAACTTGAGGATTATGAGCATGTGAATAAATCGGCAAGACTTTATCTGGAGAATAAACAATCCTTTCTGTTGAATGACTTTGATAAGGCGAAAACCATCTATTTGATTGTCAAAAGTCATTATCTAGTTGGGCAATATAGGGAAGGGGCGGCGATGTTCAGTGATTATGATGCCTTTTGCCTAGAAGCTATGGAATGCAATGAATATGTGATATGGCTGAGTTACGGTATCAAGTTATATGACAAACAAAATGACCTTGGCCAAGTGAATATATTGGTCGATCGTTTTCAAGAGATCTATAAGGTGGAACAGTGGGCCTATGATAGTCTTTCTGAGGAGGTTCTATTGGCAAAAGCCCATGTAAATTATCAACAAGGATATCTCAAGGAAGCCCATAAAATATTAGATTATATTTTATCCTATGATGATCATGATGCCATTGCAGAGCATTTTAAACAAACTTGGAAAAAACCGGGCTTGTTATCCAAATTAGGATTTTAGTAACCTGCCATAATTCACTATGTTTTTTCGGTAATGATCTATTACGCGACATGTTTTTATGTGTAATATTGCATTACTTTTGGAATGAATTAAAATCACACAGAGGGGTTTATCCTTTATGCGCCCTTATTAATACGCCAAATTTAACTATTAAAGATTTTTTCTTTTACTGTACATTGTTAATTATTCAATATGAATAGTGAAAAGCTGTCGAAAGTTATCGACACAATGAGAATGCCCTTGATCTTTCTGGTGGTTATTGCTCATTTGGCGCCTTTTGCATATCCTACCATAAAGTTCAATATTTCCGCCAATGACACTTATGTCTTGGTTTCGGAAATGTTTTCCCATCATATTGCGAAGTTTTCGGTTAGATGCTATTTTCTGGTTTCTGGCTTTTACTTTTTCAAAAGCTTTTCAGGAAATGTTCTTCCTTTCTATAAAAAGCAGTTTAGAAGCAGGTTTAGGACGATAATTAGTCCTTATATTATTTGGAATATCATTACTGGAATCGCGATATTCTCTAAGAATTTTATTTTCATCAAGTTAGGTAAACCCGTTGATGATGATTTTGGGATTCTCATGAATGCTGGTTTCTACCATAATCTCTGGGAGGTGCCGATAAATTTTCCATTATGGTACCTGCGAGATCTGATTGTTATGGTATTGATTTCCCCGCTGATAGTTTATTTTATCAAGTATTTCAGGGCTTATGGAATTATGGGCCTGGCCATTCTGTATTTAGCTTTTATTGAGATCCCTGTTCCTGGATTTAGCATGACCGCTATATTTTTCTTTAGTTTAGGAGCCTACTTTTCTTTGGAAAAAAGAGATATGCTCAAGCTATTTGACAAGGTTAAATATCCAGCAATGGGTTTGACATTTCTTTTCCTTTATCTTTCCTTAAAGGCCAGTGGGACTGATTATCATGAATATTTTTTGAGAGTGTTTATTTTAGCCGGCGTTATTTCCATGTTCAATTTATTCGCCTATCTCAATGATAATTATGAGGTCATGAACAAATTGACTGGCTTCAGCTCACTTTCCTTTTTTATTTATGTGTTCCATGAAATTTATATCATAGAATGGTTGAAAGGATTTTTCTTCAATCATCATTTATTTATGGAAGGCTGGGACCGGTTTTATGCCTACTTGATCATTCCGATTTTATGTGTTGCCATATGTAGCTTCATCTACTTTGTGTTGATGAAAATGATACCTAAAGTTTTTGTTTTCCTATTAGGTGGAAGAGTTCCAAGTTATCAACGAATCATTTCAAATAAACCAAACAAGCTTTTTAAGCTAGGGTAGCAAATATTAGAAAATAAAAAAAGCGACATACCAATGTCGCTTCCTATCGAATTCAATTCTTTTCTTTGAGCTGAGATTACCAATCAATATTACGATTGTCATCATCTTCTTGGATCCATTGGTCTTCCATAAATCCATTTTGATTCATTGGATAAACTTTTGCTGATCCTGCCGCAATACCTTCTTCAGTATATATTAAAGTAACCTCAATCTTAGGTTGCTTATATTCCTTTTTCATTTTTATTCTTTTAATAGCTGTGTGTGTTCTATTATCACTAACAAATAGTTGGGTGACTATTGTAGAGAGTACAAATTTAATGCTATTGGACTTTCCTCAAGGTTTATTCTAGCTATTAAGTTTTAATTGTAGTGTATGGTCTACACTAATGAAGCGCTATTTTATCTCTCGAATAAATAAATAATTAAGAATTTGAAAAAACTCCCTAGCGATAAAATATATTTTGAATAAATAAGTGTTAAAATGACGTTAATTAAATATTTTTAATATATTGCATTATGAAATGTGAAAATTTCATGATTCAACCCTCTGGTTTGAACAATTATAAACTATCAAATACAACACCAACAGAATTACACAATGCGAGGAAATTATGTCATAGGGATAGATTTTGGTACAGATTCCGTACGCTCTATTTTGGTAAATGCTAATAATGGGGAGGAAGTATCTTCCGATGTGTTTTACTATCCGCGATGGGCCAAAGGTCTTTACAATGATGCTGAAAAGAATCAGTTTCGACAACATCCCTTAGATTATATCGAGGGGATTACCGCCACGATAAAGAGATGTATAGAACTGGCAGGACCTGAGCGGGCATCTCAAGTAGTTGCTATTTCAGTTGATACCACGGGTTCCACTCCGATTGCCATCAATAAAGAGGGAGTTCCACTTTCCTTACTGCCGGAATTTGCTGAGAATCCTAATGCAATGTTTATCCTTTGGAAAGATCATACCGCAGTTGCAGAGGCAAAAGAAATAAATACACATGCAGAAAAGTATGATAATAATTACCTAAAATATGTTGGTGGCGTTTATTCTTCGGAATGGTTCTGGTCCAAAATATTGCATATTTCCCGTGTTGATGAAAGAATTCGTGACCAAGCATATACATGGATAGAACATTGTGATTGGGTGCCTTTTTTGTTGACCGGAGGAAATTCAGCGGATGAGGTTAAGCGTGGAGTCTGTGCAGCAGGTCATAAGGGTTTATGGGCAGAGGAATATCAAGGGTATCCGCCAAGTGAGTTTTTCGAGGGATTAGACCCACTTCTCAAAGGACATGTCGAGAAGTTAGGAACAGGAACCTATTGTTCATCAGAGTCAGTTGGGAAACTATCGGCAGAATGGGCGGAAAAGCTAGGTTTGAGTACCAATGTCAGTGTTGGAGCAGGCGCTTTTGATTGCCATATGGGGGCCGTAGGTGGAGAAATAGAGCCTTATTTCCTAAGTAAGGTAATGGGAACTTCGACCTGTGATATCTTGGTTGTCCCTGGCGAGCTCGATTTTACCGTAGAAGGCATTTGTGGACAGGTTAATGGTTCTGTTATTCCTAAAATGACAGGCCTTGAGGCTGGACAATCAGCATTTGGTGACGCTTATGCCTGGTTTAAGGATCTTTTGATGTGGCCATTGATAGAATTACTGGGCAAGGATCATGAACAGGTTATGCAAGCTGAAAAAAAGATCATCCCTATGCTGAGTGAGAAAGCAAGTGCTATTAAGCCCAAGCTTTCCCAGCCAATGGCAATTGATTGGCTGAATGGCAGAAGAACACCATATGCGAATCAAAATCTAAAATCAGCTTTTTTTGATCTGAACCTATCAACTGATGTAATCTTATTGTTCCGTGCTGTCGTAGAGTCGACCTGTTTTGGAGCTAAGAAAATTGTGGAATGCTTTATTGATCAGCAAATTCCTGTTAAGGGGATTATTGCTTTAGGGGGAGTGGCGAAAAAATCTCCTTTCGTGATGCAAATGATGGCTGATATCATCAATATGCCTATTAAAGTCCACAAATCTGAGCAAACCTGTGCATTGGGAGCTGCCATGTTTGCAGCAGTTGTAGGCGGTATTTATGAAACAGTTGAAGAGGCGATGGAAAAAATGGGACAAGGGTTCGATGTGGAATACCAGCCTAATCCAGAACTTGCTCCAATCTATGCCGAACGATACAAGAAATACAGCCAATTAGCTGATTTACTAGAAAATAACCTTTACCATGTATAACAGAATTAAACAAGAAGCATACGATGCCAACATGGAATTACCCAAGCTAGGCTTAGTTCTATTTACATTTGGAAATGTTAGTGTCGTAGACCGGGAAAATAAGGTTTTTGCGATCAAACCAAGTGGGGTGCCATATGAAGACCTAAAACCATCCGATATGGTAATAGTAGACTTTGATTCGAACATTATCGAAGGCAATCTGAGGCCTTCTTCCGATACAAAAACCCATGCAGTCCTATATAAAGAATGGGAAGAGATAGGGGCCATTGTACACACGCATTCCACCTATGGAACGGCTTGGGCACAGAGCAACAGAGATATCCCTATCTATGGTACAACCCATGCAGACCATCTGACCAAGGACATCCCATGTGCTCCTCCAATGCAGGACGAGATGATCAAAGGGAATTATGAATATCAGACAGGATATCAGATTATCGATCATTTTAGGGACAGTCATTTAGATTATAAGGAAGTTGAAATGATGTTGGTTGGCAATCATGCCCCTTTTTGTTGGGGAAAGGACGGTAAAAAGGCAGTTTACAATGCAGCCGTATTGGAGTATGTGGCAAAGATGGCCTTCCTGACCGAACAGATTAACCCTGATGTACATCGAATGAAGGATTCCTTAATCAACAAGCACTATGAAAGAAAGCATGGTAAAGATGCTTACTATGGACAATAAATCATTAATAAACCTCAAATAATAAATACATGCCTACCTTAAAAAACTTAGAAGTTTGGTTCATCACTGGAAGTCAAGATCTGTACGGAGAAGAAACATTAAAACAAGCAGCAGATCACTCTAAGGAAATCTCAGCCTACTTTAATGATCATTCCAATATACCAGTAAAAGTAATATTCAAGCCTATCGTCAGAAATTCAGAAGAAATATTCGCTACAATTTCAGCAGCAAATGCAGCTGAAAACTGTATTGGGTTGATTACCTGGATGCATACGTTTTCACCTGCCAAAATGTGGATAAGAGGCCTGCAGGCCATGCAAAAACCACTTTTGCATCTACATACCCAATTTAACCGAGATATCCCTTGGGATGCCATAGACATGGACTTTATGAACCTAAATCAAAGTGCACATGGCGACCGGGAATTTGGATTTATTGTGTCAAGAATGCGAATCGGAAGAAAGGTCGTGACAGGCCATTGGCAGGATGAAGAAGTCATTTCGCAGATCAATGTCTGGTGCAGGGCAGCTGCAGCGTGGCATGATTGGCAAGGAGCTAAATTTGTTCGTTTTGGAGATAATATGCGATATGTGGCAGTAACTGAAGGTGATAAGGTTGAAGCAGAGATTAAATTCGGTTTCTCTGTAAACACCCATGGAATCGGAGATTTAGTCGCTGAAATAGATCAGGTTTCGGAAGCTGCGGTAAATAAGCTTGTGAGGGAATACGAACAAGCCTATGTACTTGCAGAGGATGTCCTAGAAAACGGTAAAAACAGAAAACAAGTTGTTGAAGCTGCAAGAATTGAACTTGGTTTAAGATCATTCTTGGAAAAGGGAAATTATAAAGGTTTCACCGATACTTTTGAAGACCTGCATGGTATGTTGCAATTGCCTGGTTTGGCAGTACAGCGTTTGATGCAGGACGGATATGGCTTCGCTGGTGAAGGAGATTGGAAAACTCCAGCCATAGTAAGAGCGTGCAAGGTAATGGCAACAGGCTATGAGGGTGCAAATGCATTTATGGAAGATTATACTTACCATTTCGACCCTAAGAATGAAATGGTTCTTGGTTCCCATATGTTAGAAGTAGATGCTTCTTTAGCAGCAGAAAAACCAAGGTTAGAAGTTCATCCGCTAGGGATTGGCGGCAAATCCGATCCAGCAAGGTTAGTATTTAACTCTAAAGGAGGAAAAGCCTTGAATGCTGCTTTAGTGGATATGGGCGACCGTTTTAGATTGGTGGTGAATACCGTAAAAGGGGTTGAAGTCAAGGAAAAGCTTCCAAAGCTGCCTGTAGCAAGGGTACTTTGGCAACCAGAACCAGACATGAAAACTGCCTGTACAGCCTGGATATATGCGGGTGGGGCGCATCATACCGTTTACAGCCAAAATTTAACCACCGAATACTTAGCTGATTTTGCAAGAATCGCTGGATTAGAATTAATCGTCATAGATGAATCCACAAATCTCAAAGATTTTGAGAATAACCTAAAATGGAGTGAAGCTTTCTTCAAACTTCAATAAGCAACAATAACCAATAATAAACCCTACAATCATGGAAAAATTCGCAACAATTGACTACGTCATATTCTTGATTTACTTTATCGTAGTCTCAGGTTATGGATATTGGATTTATAGAAGGCAGAAATCTGCAAGTGAGAGCAGTAAGGATTATTTCTTGGCAGAAGGATCCTTGACCTGGTGGGCGATTGGAGCCAGCTTGATTGCCTCCAACATCTCTGCTGAGCAATTTATTGGAATGAGTGGTAACGGCTTTACTGTAGGTATCGCTGTTGCCGCTTATGAATGGATTGCGGCCATAGCTCTGATTATCGTTGCGGTTTGGTTTATTCCCGTCTATCTCAAGAACAAAATATTTACCATGCCTCAGTTCCTGAAGCAGCGGTATAACGAAACAACGGCCCTTATTATGGCCATTTTTTGGTTGTTCCTTTATGTATTTGTCAATCTGACCTCCATTCTATACTTAGGGGCATTGGCCATCAGTAATTTAGGCGGTGGTGAGAACTTCCATATTATCATGCTCGCCCTCGCGGTTTTCTCCGTGATTATTACCCTTGGGGGAATGAAGGTTATTGGATTTACGGATGTAATACAAGTTGTGGTTTTGATTATTGGAGGTTTGGCAACCACTTATGTGGCATTGACACTCGTTTCTGATCATTTCGGATTAGGGAAAGATGCGCTGGCAGGCTTTAAACAATTGATGGTGGATTCTCCCAAGCATTTTAACCTGATAGTGGATAAACCTACAGAACAGAGTACGCAGGAAGAGATCAATAAATACCTCATGCTTCCCGGTATAGGGATGTATCTTGCGGGAATCTGGATTGTCAATTTAAATTATTGGGGGTGTAACCAATATATCACCCAGCGTGCTTTAGGAGCCGATTTGAAGACAGCTAGGACAGGTATCCTATTTGCCGGATTCTTAAAGTTATTGATGCCTATCATCGTCATGCTTCCAGGGATCGCTGCTTATGTACTCTATAAAAACGGTGCATTGCAAGAAGAAATGGCTCCAGGAGGAAATTTCAATCCTGATAATGCCTACTCAGCAATCTTAGGATTCCTTCCAAACGGCATGAAAGGGTTTTCCTTAGCTGCCCTCACTGCAGCCATAGTAGCTTCTTTAGCAGGAAAGGCAAATAGTATAGCGACCATCTTTACCATGGATATTTACAATAAATACATGGATAAGAATGCCTCGGAGAAGAAATTGATTCGAGTGGGTAAGATTACCATTGTGCTGTCCATCATAGTTTCATTGTTATTTACCTGGGATGATCTATTGGGAATTGGCGGAGCCGGTGGTTTTACCTTTATCCAGAAATATACCGGTTTTATCTCTCCAGGAGTGTTTGCCATGTTCTTATTGGGCATGTTCTGGAAGAGAACAACAGGGGCTGCAGCCATTGCAGGTTTGATTACCGGATTTGTGCTGTCGGTCGTTTTCAATAACTATGCACCGGCATGGTTCGGCCATGAAACCTTCCTTTATACTGCATATCCTAACGCACAAGGCAACTATGAAATCCCATTCCAGATCTGTATGGGCCTTGCATTTTTGTTTACCATGATCGTGATGGTTTCCATCAGTTTATTGGGACCTAAAATTAATCCTAAAGGCTTAGAATTGGACAGAAGAATGTTCAAGCTGGAGCCTTCAGTAACAGTTATGGTGGTTATTACGATTCTCCTTGTAGGAGCATTGTATGTTAAGTTTTGGTAATAAATTAATAGAATCATGATCTTGACCTTATTCTCAAATTCCAAATTCTGCATGCAGGGATTCTTTCTGCTCATCGTTGCATTAAGTATTGGCCAAGCACATGCACAGCTCGAAAGCCCAAATGGAAAGATCAAGGTCGATGTACAATTGAATGAAATGGGAGAACCTTCCTATGCAGTTAAATTTGAAGATGTGGTGGTTCTGGAAAGTTCGAAATTGGGATTGATGGTAGGCGATGAATCATTTTCTTCTGGTTTATCCCTGGTCAATAGATCCAAAGTAAATACAGTTAATAAATCTTATGAGAGCTTAAATGCCAAAAGAAGAATTAATAAGTATCAAGCAAATGAGCAATTGTTCAGTTATATTAATAAACAAAAACATAAGTTCAATATCCGTTTTCAAGTTTCCAATGATGGTGTGGTATTTCGTTACGAAATCCCCCAGATAGATCATGAAAAAAGGTTGCTGAAATCAGAAACAAGTTCCTTTAAGTTTCCAAAGACTACCATTGCATGGTTACAGCCCATGGCCATTGCAAAGTCTGGATGGGAACAGACAAATCCCTCTTATGAGGAACATTATTATCAGGAAATTAAAGTCGGTACAGTTGAGTCAACCCGTACAGGTTGGGTTTATCCAGCATTATTTAAAGTTGGAGAAACCTATGCCCTAATCTCCGAATCTGGCTTGGAGGCAAATCATGCTGCCAGCAGGTTGGATACCGAATCTGAAAATGCAGAATACAAGATAGCCTATGCAGGGATTAAGGAAACTATCATGAATAAAGAATTGGAAACTGTAGTGGAGGGTGATTTCCAGAGTCCTTGGCGTGTAATCGCTATAGGAACTTTAGGTACCCTAGTAGAATCAACCTTGGGCCTGGATATCCTTGATCCAGCCATACAGATAGACCAGAGCTTTATAAAGCCTGGAAAGGCTTCTTGGAGTTGGATCAATAGCAAAGACGAGTACATCATATTTGATGAGCAGAAGAAATATATAGATTTTGCTGCCGACATGAATTGGCAATATTGTTTGATCGATGTAAACTGGGATAGGAATATAGGTTATGAAAAGATCCAAGAGTTAGCCGATTATGCGAAAGAGAAGAAAGTGAGTTTGATCCTATGGTATAATTCTGCAGGAGATTGGAATACCGTCGGCTATACCCCTAAAAACAAGCTGTTAACCTCGGAATCGCGTAGAAAGGAATTTGCCAAACTTCATGAAATGGGGATCAAAGGTGTGAAAATTGATTTTTTTGGGGGCGATGGTAAGTCCGTGATTGCATACTACCATGAAATCCTTCGTGATGCCGCAGACTATAAACTTCTAGTGAATTTCCATGGTGCTACTTTGCCACGAGGATGGTCAAAAATGTATCCCCATCTGATGACAGTTGAGGCTGTGCGGGGATTTGAGACCGTAACATTTACCCAGGAAGATGCCGATAGACAAGCCGAGATTTGTGCCACATTGCCGTTTACCAGAAATGTATTCGATCCAATGGATTATACCCCTATGAACCTCTTTAAGGTGAATGCTAATGTCAAGAGAAAAACTACCTCAGCTTTCGAACTGGCAACCTCTATTTTATTTTTGTCCGGAATCCAGCATTATGCGGAATCTCCCGAAGGTATGGCTCATGTACCAGAATATATTAAGCAGTTCCTACGTGATCTGCCTTCAAATTGGGACGATGTCAAATTTATCCAGGGTTATCCTGGCAAAGAAGTCGTGATTGCTAGGAAGTCTGGAAATAAGTGGTATATGGCCGGAATAAACGGTGAAAACATGGAGAAAAAAATGACTATAAACCTTTCTGGATTGGCAACAAAGGGGATGGTAAAACTTATAACGGATGGCAATAACATTGCCGAATTTAGCACACAAGAGTTTGATGTAAAAGATCAAAAATCCATAACGGTCAGGCCTAATGGAGGGTTTGTGATGATATTAGATTAAACGATATCAGCACTATATCCCCATATCTTGCGCCGACCAGCTTGGCAGGTACCGCAAGAAGGACATGATCTGATCCTTATAGATATCCTTATTCAACACATAATAAAAGGCCCCTTTTTTAGAATTCTCCTTGTCCTTTTCATTTAATTTAATCAACAGGTTTGATGAAAGTAACTTTCTGTTGAAATTCCTTTTATCGATCACGATATCATAAACAGCCTCATAAAGGCTGGATATCTGTGGTAAGGTGAATTTTTCAGGTAAAAGTTCAAACAGGATAGGGTATAGGGCTGCCTTGCTCCGCAACAACCTTTTTGCAGTATTGATCATTTCCACATGGTCAAAGATCAGGGTTGGATAATCGTCGATAGGGAACCATTTCGCTTTGAATTCTTCAGAAAGGATATGTTGGTATTCCTTGCTATCTATTAATGCAAAGTAGGTAATACTCACCACACGGCCATGTTTTTCTCGATTGGGTTTTCCAAAAACGGCAGATTGTTCCATATATACATCTTCCAATCCCGTCAACTTGTACAAAATCCTTGATGCAGCCTCATCAGGACTCTCATCAGGCTGTACAAATCCACCCATTAAACTCCAATTGTTGATTTCAGGTTCAAAGCCTCTCTTGATCAATAGGATTTGTAAAGATTCACCATCAAACCCAAAAATGATACAATCTACTGCCAGGAGCGTGCTTGGTTCATCCTTATAAAATTCCATATACTTTTTTTCCACTAATCTAAATTTGGCATTTTCGTCTTGTGAACCAAATTGCTGTATAGCCAAAATACAAAATTTAATTAAAATTATTAAAATTCAATTGATGTGGTATTTTCTTGCTTATGTTTAAAACTTTCCTGTTTGCTCAAAATACGCCCTTTCTGCACCTCAATTATTAAAATCCTGTTATAATTGGTTAAATAAAGGTCAACGACTTTCTTTTCTGTTTTCCTTTAAATTATTTATTAAATTAGGGTAACCTAAATCTCGCGTTAATAACCATGAATGTTAGACCTAATGATCTTCCTTTTACAAAGATGATTTTCTGTTTAGTTGCAGCCTTCATCCTCGTACTATTTTCTTGCTGTAAGGATGCCGGTAACTCCTCCAAACCATACAAAGCTTGGGAAGTAACAGGTGGCTCAAAGGAAAACATTAAATACGCCGATCTAAATCAAATCGATACCCAAAATGTGAAGGATTTAGAGGTCGCATGGATCTATCATTCTGAAGGCGCTGACAGCCTTAAATTCAGTCCTATCGAAACGAATCCGATTATCGTCGATAATGTGCTATATGGTGTCTCTCCAAAGATGAAACTATTTGCCCTTGAGGCTGGAACAGGTAAGCAAATCTGGGTTTTTGACCCACGGGACTCATTGATAACAGGAAAATGGGTCCGTAATAGCGAGAATATGAATCGAGGGGTAACCTATTGGTCAAGTGCAACAGACAAAAGAATTATCTATACCGTAGGGCCATTTGTCTATGCTGTAGATGCACTTTCAGGATCATTAATAAAATCCTTTGGCGATCAAGGTGGAATCGACCTGAGGAAAGGATTAGGGCGCGATGAAAAGAAATCCAATATGACTCCCACCTCCCCGGTTATCGTCTATAAAGACCTCTTTATCGTCAGTGGACAAGTTGATGAGGAAACACCTGGCCATATACGTGCTTTTGATGTCAAAACAGGAGAACAGAAATGGATTTTCCATACCATTCCCCATCCCGGAGAATTTGGATTTGATACTTGGGAAGACAGTACGGCCTATAAAACTAAAGGATCAGCAAATGCTTGGTCTGGCTTTAGTTTGGATGAAAAACGAGGCTTGGTTTTCGCGGGAATAGGAAATCCAACCAATGATTTCTATGGGGGCAAACGTTTGGGAGATGGCTTGTTTGGAAACTGTATTTTGGCTTTAGATGCCGAAACCGGAAAAAGGAAATGGCATTTCCAGACCGTGCACCATGATGTATGGGACATGGACCCTTCAAGTGCCCCGATTTTGGTCACCCTAAATAAAGGGGGGCAAAAAATCGATGCTCTTGTTCAAACCACTAAAACAGGGTTGGTTTTTATTCTCGACCGTGAAACGGGTACCCCAATTTATCCCATAGAAGAGCGCCCTGTACCAACTTTAGGTGCTGTTGAAGGTGAGGTGCTTTCCCCAACTCAACCTTTCCCTGTAAAACCAGCCCCGTTTGCTAGGCAAGGGATGACAGAAAAGGATCTCAACTCCTTGGTTTCAGCAGACTCTTACGAGGATATTAAGAAAAGATATGCACAATATAATTCTCATGGTATCTACACACCACCATCCATCAATGGAACGGTGATCTTCCCCGGTTACGACGGTGGTGGAGAGTGGGGCGGACCTTCTTTCGATCCTGAAACAGGTATTCTCTATGTCAATTCAAATGAAATGACCTGGGTGCTGAATCTTGTTAAATTGGAAAAGACCTCAAATACCCAAAAAACTAACCTTGAAGCGGGTGCTATCCTCTACAAAAAACATTGCATGTCCTGTCATGGACCGGAAAGATTAGGTGGAGGAGATTACCCATCACTGATTGCTGTCAATAAAAAATATAACCTCATCAAGTTTAATGAGCTGCTGTCAACAGGCAGACGAATGATGCCTCCTTTTAATCATATGAGCTTGGCAGAAAAAAATGCAATCGCATCCCTAGTCCTAGAAATGGATGGTAAAAAAGAGGAATTATATGCAGGCAAACCTGAAACGCTCGCCACTTCTTCCAACGAGGATAATGATAGTCCAGATTATTCCTTTACTGGTTACAATAAGTTTCTGACCAAAGAAGGATACCCAGCTGTCAATCCACCTTGGGGAACCCTTAATGCCATCGATCTGAATACAGGCGAGTATGTCTGGAAAATCCCGTTCGGAGAGTTTGAAGAATTGAAGAAAAAAGGAATTCCAACAACAGGTAGAGAAAACTATGGCGGCTCTGTCATTACCTCAGGAGGACTGTTGTTTATTGCAGCAAGTTCCGATGGGAAGTTCAGGGCAATCAATAAAGCAAACGGCAAAATTCTATTCGAAACAGAGCTGCCTGCACCTGGCGTTGCTACCCCTGCAACCTATGTGGTCAATGGAAAGCAATTTGTTGTGATAGCCTGCGGGGGTTCAAAATGGGGAGGAAAAAAAGGAGATGCTTACGTAGCCTTTGCTTTACCTGATAAAAAATGAACGGTTCAATAAAAAATATCATCAATGTTCTGGTCTTTTCGATCCTTTGCTGTTCTTGTCAGGAAAGGATCGAAAAGAATAAGCGGGAAAAGCTTGTTGATTCTACCAATTTGCGTGCGCAATACATTCGTGCCATTGCTGGGGAAGATGAGAGGGTAGATTCTACCACTGTACAAAAAGGGGAGGTGTTGCTGTCCTATTCAGATTGTTATACCTGCCATAAGGAAAATAAAAAAGTGTTGGGGCCATCTTTTCAGGATATTAACCTTCGTTATCCTCGGCAACAGGTTTTTATTAAGATCTTGGCCCAACGGATTATACATGGAGGCTCAGGTGCTTGGGGACATGTAGCGATGAAAGCACATCCTAAATTATCCGTTCCAGATGCTGAAGCTATGGTTACTTATATACTTTCGGCACCATCAAGCAGAAAATAGCTATCTCCAAGCTTTCTGCTTGTAACGTAATAATTACCTAGATTTTTTCCTTCAATCCATTTTAACTTTCCTTTTATTAAAAATTAATACTAACTTAAATCCAATAACCAGTTGATTCTGAGTATGTGGAAATCATTCATGTCGCTCAGAAGAGACTTAAACCTTATACTACACCCTCAACGGGAGCTTTGGCTCCAAAACAAAAGCTATCATCATATGCAATCATTTGATTGTGTTTGATTCGGACAATAGAACATCTTTTTCCATAATGAAGTGGAATAGAGAATGGGCTAATGGTTTTTGGTAATAATTTGACTTAACATAAATTATGATGTGTAGAAAAAATCCTGTTTCAAAGAAATCACTTAGCATTGCCGCTGTTTTTTCAGTGTTTGGATTGCTGATCTTTCTCTTGCCCATGTGCCGTCCAGGTACTGGATCAGGAAGTTCAGATGCCGGAAACTTTGTCCTGCCAAAATATGTTGACTACAACTATGATATAAAACCGATCCTTTCTGATAAATGCTTTGCTTGCCACGGTCCGGACAATAATACCCGAGAAGCTGGCTTAAGATTGGACACCGAAGAAGGGGCCTACAAAGCTTTGGCTGAAAGTCCTGATAAGCATGCTGTGGTTCCCGGTAAACCCCATATCAGTGAAGCTTTTCTGCGTATCACATCGGATGACGAGTCCATAAAGATGCCACCTACTGCTTCAAATCTGCCCTTGAGCAATTTTGAAATTGACCTTATCGAACGTTGGATTGAACAAGGAGCAGTTTATAAACCGCATTGGGCTTTTACGGCACCTAAAAAACCTGAAGTGCCCCAACAGGAAAAAATTAAATGGGGGAATAATGAGATCGATAATTTTGTTCTTGACAAAATGTCCAAAGCTGGGTTCAAACCTAATCCTGAAGCCGATAAAAATAGGCTCCTGCGCAGGGTAAGCCTGGATTTAACAGGATTGCCGCCTGATGAGAAAGTCATGGAACGTTTCTTAAATGACGATTCACCCCAAGCCTATGAAAAATTAGTGGACGAACTCATGGCAAGTCCCGCATTTGGTGAACAAATGGCCTTGCACTGGATGGATGTCGCTCGTTACGCTGACTCCTATGGCTACCAAGATGATGATATCAGGACACAATGGCCTTGGCGGGATTGGGTTATCCATGCTTTTAATGAAAACATGCCCTACAATCAGTTTGTCACTTGGCAATTGGCTGGAGATTTACTCCCCAATCCTAATAAAGAGCAGATTTTAGCGACAGCTTTCAATAGAAACCATAAAATCACGGAAGAAGGTGGAGTGGTGGAAGAGGAATATCGCGTTGCCTATGGACTGGATAAAACCAATACCTATGCTAAAGGTATTTTAGGAATTACCATGGAGTGTGCACAATGCCACGACCATAAGTATGACCCTTTTACCCAAAAGAACTATTATGGCATGTACGCCTTCTTCAATAATTCTTTGGAAAAAGGTTTAGAAGGATTAGTGAATTCAGGACCATCAAAAACTCCAAGGCTGACCGTAACCCAAGAAGATATCAAGGGAATCCTGAGTTTCATCAATCAAAATGCTGATGATGGAGAGGTCACGGTATCGGTCATGGGCGAAAGGGATAGCATCCGACCTACCTTTATTCTGGATAGAGGGGTTTATGATGCCCCGACTGTACGTGTCTATCCGCAGACGCCTGAAGCTGTTTTGCCTTTTGATAGCACCAAGTACGCATCCAATAGATTGGGATTGGCCCAATGGACCTTCAGTGATAAAAATCCATTGACCTCTAGGGTGTTTGTAAACCAAATGTGGGCACTCATTTTCGGACGTGGCCTGGTCGCTTCCGTTGCTGATTTTGGCAATCAAGGTGACCTTCCTAGTCACCCTGAACTTCTGGACTGGTTGGCAGTTGACTTCCAGCAAAATGGATGGAACATCAAACGGCTTATCAAGCAACTGGTCAGTACGGCCACCTATAAGCAGTCTTCTGTCATAGAACAAAAACACTTAGAAAAAGATCCTGATAATATCTTCCTGGCTCGGGCGAAAAGGTTGCGATTGCCGGCGCAGATGATTCGGGATCAAGTCTTGGCGACCAGCGGATTATTGAACCGGAAAATAGGTGGGCCCAGTATCAAACCTTATCAACCCGAAGGAATTTGGGAAGTCAGTAGTTCGGGGCGGGGAGCTTTGGCGCAATATGTACAGGATCACGGTCAGGACTTATACCGTCGAGGAATGTATGTCTTCTTTAAATTGACGCTGCCGCCTCCCAATATGTTGATTTTTGATGCCAGTAACCGAGATGCCTGTGAAGTCCAAAGACAAAGGACCAATACACCATTGCAAGCCTTGGTCATGATGAACGATCCGGCTATACTGGAGGCGTCTAGGATCTACTCGACAAACCTGATGGCCGATCAGCCAAATCTTAAACAGAATGACTATATCAATAAAGTTTTTAAACGGGTACTCTGTCGAGAACCCACGGATAAAGAATTGGAGTTGTTAGGTTCCTATTATCAAGATGAACTTACTCGGTTTACTCAAAACAAAAAAGATGCTGCCTCCTTCTTAAATGTGGGTGAGGCACCGCAGGACAGCTCTCTTCCAAAAGAGAAATTAGCCGCATTGATGTCGGTGGTGCATGCGATTTATAATCTGGAAGAAACACTGAATAAAGGATAGGGTCTAGGGAAATACAATATGGATAATCATGAGAAAAAAGATAGATAATAACTTAGATAAAGAAGTAAAAGAAGCTCAGCTGTTCCAAAACCGCAGGCAATTTTTATCTAGTTTAAGCATAGGGATTGGAAGTATAGCCTTAGGGTCTTTATTGATTCCAGACTTGTTTTCGGGCAAACCTGGTAGCCAAGAAGCCTTTGAAAGAGCTTTGCCTCATTTTGCTCCTAAAGCAAAACGGGTCATTTACCTTTTCCAATCTGGTGGCGTATCCCAATTGGAATCCTTCGACCATAAACCAAAGCTTAGGGAGATGATCGGTCAAGACTTGCCAGAATCAATCCGTGGCGGACAAAGATTGACCGGTATGACAGCAGGTCAAGCTACTTTTCCACTGGTGGGTTCATATTTTGATTTTGCTCAATATGGACAAAGTCGAGCTTGGGTAAGCAGTTTATTTCCGCACATGGCAAAGATCGTGGATGATCTATGTATCATCAAATCTATGCATACAGATGCCATTAACCATGATCCCGCCATCACTTTCTTCCAAACGGGATCTCAACAGGGTAGCCGTGCGAGTATGGGTGCTTGGTTGAGTTATGGACTAGGAAGTGAAAACCAAAATTTACCGGGCTTCTGCGTCCTAGTTTCTAAGGGAAAAGGAAATGGTCAAGGAGTCTATTCTAAACTTTGGACCAACGGATTCCTGGATTCTGTCCATCAAGGGGTGCAATTTATGGGTGGTCCTGATCCGGTTCTCTATCTTAATAACCCTGAAGGAACCGATAAGATGAGCCGTAGGAAACTTTTGGATAAGCTCGCCGAATTGAACAGCATGCAATTTGAAACGTTCAAGGATCCCGAGATTACGGCAAAAGTCCAACAATATGAAATGGCATATAGAATGCAGACCTCCGTACCGGAAGTAACTGACCTGTCCAAAGAACCTGACCATATCATAAAAATGTATGGTCCTGAGTGCTTGGTCCCTGGTACCTATGCGGCAAATTGTCTGCTTGCCAGAAAACTTTCAGAAAATGGAGTGCGTTTCGTGCAACTCTACCATCAAGGCTGGGACCAACATGGTGGTCTCCCAAATGAAATGGCCATGCAAGCAAAAGATGTGGATCAGGCTTCCGCAGCATTGGTTTCCGATCTTAAACAAAGAGGTCTGTTGGATGAAACCCTAGTGATATGGGGCGGAGAATTTGGTAGAACAAACTATTGCCAAGGTGGACTGACCGTGGATAATTATGGCCGTGACCATCACCCGCGCTGCTTCAGCGTTTGGATGGCAGGTGGCGGTATCAAACCGGGCATGGTCTATGGCGAGACGGATGAACTGGGCTATAATATTGTCAAAAACCCTGTTCATGTACATGATTTCCATGCTACCATTCTGCATACACTGGGTTTAGATCATGAAAAACTAACCTATAAGCATTTGGGAAGGAGATACCGATTGACCGATGTCGCAGGTAATGTAGTCAAAGATATTTTAGCATAAACAGGGAAGCTAAATGACAATCAAAAATTTGCACTTCAATATATTGATAGGCCTCAACAGCTTTATCATTTTTTTCTTACTGTTTGAAAACAGCATTCAGATCCCCGCTTATTTACAGGTTGTAGGCCGAATGCACCCCTTGTTGCTGCATTTTCCTATTGTGCTCTTGGTCATCTGCTGGATCCTCTATCTTTTTAGGTCTCGCCTTGAAAAAGAAGTACCAACGCTTCAATCTATCCTCAACTCCCTGTTGTTCATCAGTGCCTTACTGACTGCGATCACGGTCATCATGGGGCTGTTACTTTCTAAGGAAGGGGGATTTGAAGGAAGGACCTATGAAATACATAAATATACCGGAGTTGGCCTATCCCTATTGACACTTGCCTTACTGGCTTTTATCCGATTCAACTCCAGTGGCAAATACCAGAAAGTCTTTGCCCTTGGCATGAATATTTCCATCATTCTGTTGCTTCTTGTTGGGCATTTTGGTGCATCCCTTACCCATGGTGAGGATTTTATCATGTCGCCCATCATGGAAAAGAAATCAAAGGAATTGGATGCTGAAACCGCTATTGTTTTTGAAGATGCAGTTATGCCTATCCTTCAGGCAAAATGCGTAGGCTGCCATAATTCAAGTAAACCTAAGGGCGGACTTGTCCTATCTGATAGTACATCAATCTTGAAAGGTGGCGAGAATGGAAAGGTCTTTACTGCGGGTAACGCATTGACCAGTTTAATGATCGAACGTATCCTCCTGGATATTGAACATAAACATAAGATGCCTCCTAAAGGGAAACCTCAATTGAGTATCGATGAGGTATCTCTTTTACGAGCTTGGATACAGAGCGGTGGTAAATTTGATCTTCCGCTTTCTGCCTTCGCCGTTCAGGATACCCTCTTTCAGGCTGTCAAGTCTGTCTATGGTTTTGCTGGAGCAGAAACCTATGATTTCGCTGCAGCAGATGAAGCTGAAGTAAAGAAACTAAACACACCCTACAGGATCATCAACCCCTTGGATGCTGGCTCTCCAGCCTTGGATGTAAACTTTTATGGCAAGGACTTTTTTACGGATAAATCGCTTTCTGAATTATCCTCCATTGCCGAGCAGGTGGTCTCCATAAACTTGAGTTCCATGCCGATTAAAAAGGCCGACATCCAAACACTCAATAAATTTAAGAACCTGAGGATCCTGAACCTGAACAACAGTAAGGTAAGCAACGAAGACCTGGCATTGCTTAAGGATCATGAAAACCTTAAAAGTATCAGCCTCATTGGCACTGGCATTAGCATAGAAGGAATCAAATCTTTGGCAAATCTGCCAAATATGAGGAAAATTTTCGTTTGGAACACTGCATTAAAACCTACGGATCTAGATGCGATAAGAAAGGATTTTCCAACCCTGAAAATAGATGCGGGATCGAAATCTGATGATTCCCAAAAATTGGCCCTGACACCGGTAAGAATAAATCCTAATCGGAGCTTTTTCCAGAAAGAGATGACAGTTTCACTAAGTCATCCTATTACGGGTGTGCAATTGAGATATACCTTGGATGGTACGAATCCGGATTCTTCAACGGCCAAGATCTATAAGGAACCTATCCTGCTGAACAAGGATGCTAATTTACGTGTCAAGGCAGTGAAAGAGGGTTGGTTGCCTAGCAATGAAACCCAGCAACGTTTCTATGCAACTTCGTTTAGTCCTAAGACCATCGTGTTAGAAACTAAACCTAGTCAACAATATAAAGCAAGAAAGGAACAAAGCTTCTTTGATCTGGAAAGTGGAGGCAATAACAATGCAGATGGTAAGTGGTTAGGATTTCAGGGGAATGACCTTTCTACGACGATGAGCTTCGGTGAAGCAATTTCACTCGATACCCTCGCTCTCAGCATTAAACAGTCGTATAATGAACATATCTATCCACCTGAATATATTGAAATCTGGGGTGGAACTGACTCCCTGAACCTCAAACTCTTGAACAAAGTCAAATTGGACCTGGATAAAGTGGATAAAATGCGATATAAACGAATGATTGCCTGTGCAATCCCTAATCAGAAAATCAGTTTTATTCGACTGAAAACAAAGCACTATCCTAAAATTCCACAAGGTTTTCCCGGAGATGGTAACCCACCTTGGTTATTTGTGGATGAAATCATATTAAAATAACTGGTATTTAACCTATAAATCTACATCATGAATAGAAAAGCATTTATCCAAAAATCTACTGTCCTAACAGGGAGTTTGTTGATCATGAAAGACTTGTTTTCCAAACCGAAAAACATCGTTTATGGTCATAATAGCATGAAGTATAGTCTGGATACGGCTTGGGCAACTAAACATAACCCGAAATTAACGGTTAATGATTGCCATGAAATGGTACAGGATAAAAAGGGTAGGATCATCTTGCTGACCAATGAAACAAAGAATAACGTCATTGTCTTCAATAAGGACGGTAAAGTATTGGAAAGTTGGGGAAATGACTTCCCCGGAGGTCATGGCCTGACCTTGCATAATGAAAATGGAACTGATTACCTATATATTACCGATACCGATAAACATCAGGTCTATAAAACCAGCCTTTCAGGAAAGGTCCTCCTGACCATTGATGCTCCTCTAGGAATTGGGCTTTACCATAAAAAAGAGGAATTTGTACCTACGGAAACTGCAATCGATGATAATGGCGACATCTATATTGCCGATGGCTATGGCGCTCAACATATCCTACACTATGACAGTAAAGGTAAATTGATCAATCATTTTGGCGGTCGAGGAGAAGGAGATCAATTTCTTGATAATGCGCATGGAATTGCCTTTGACAAAAGAAAAGGTAAAAAAAGCCTTTTGATTACAGACCGAACGAGGAACTGCTTTAAAAGATTTGATACTGCAGGGAAATTGTTGGAGATTATCCAGCTGCCAGGAGAATGTGTGTGTAGACCTGTGATCAAAGGGAACCATGTTTATGCGGCAGTTTTAAGGTCTCCAAATATGGATGTTGCAGGTTCGGGCTTTGTTACCATCCTGGACAAAAACAATAAGGTGGTCAGCAATATAGGGGGTACAGAACCTGTTTACCAAGATGGAACCTTAAAGACTATGCAGCAACAAGACAAGATATTTGTTCATCCCCACGATGTCTGTGTGGATGATGATGATAATTTATATGTGGCGCAATGGGCATCTGGAAAGGTTTTTCCATATAAGTTAAATAGGGTGTAACCTTATCTTTTCTTGTACATTTCCCTATACTTGATTTTTTCGGATTCTCGCTCGATCAATAGTCGGGCTAGAGTATGTCCGGGGGACCTAATGCCTGCTTCTTCGGCCAATGCCCGTCTAGCTTTTTCTTCGGAGACATCGATTCGATAAAGGATACTGATCACCTTATTGAAATTTGTGGAAACCAGTTCATCTATATGATTGGCTAATTGTTCGAATTGTTCTTTCTCGGTCTTATATTTTGAGACATTTTCCAATTGAAGCTTATCGGCAACCAAAAGCACAGGATAATTCTTGTTTTCCATATCTTTTTCTCATTTCTACTGGTAAATTTAATTTTATTTTATCCATTTCCATTAAGTAAAATGACCTTTTGTAGCTGACTATTTTAGCTCCAAATTCTTTCAAATTCGACCATTTGTTTCGAGTATAGCTTTAGTCTTATTCGAGGCATATTCGGAAAATTCGGAATGTGTCTCGAATGAGAGTAAACTTAGATACGGGGAAACCACTTGATTGGAATAGCTAAAATATTATCCTGAAATAAGTGCTTTTGCTCTTATTCTGATTTCTCCAGTGATTCTCCTTTTGGAGAACCGAAAATCTGCTTATGTATAATCAGGCAGATGCTGATAACTATTATGATTGCTGCAATCCCTAGGGTTTCGTGGGTTCTTTGGAAGCTATGACGCATAAGACCTCCGATTCCTTGGATCATTAGCACAAATTCATTGAGGAATATCCCGAGCAATAAGCCATAGACCCCAATTCCAATACCCTTATTCATTTTTAGAGCCTGACTGTTGAAGGCGTAGCCCAATAAAAATAAGGAAATAATTACTAATAATACCAAATGTAGGTAGGCAATAACGATCGGTCTAAAGCCATAGACCAATTGGCTTAAGGCCGGAATAATGGAGATCGCTTGCAGGATCAATTTGATGCAGACCGCTAAGGCCACACAGGACCATAAGATAAAGACAACTTTACTTAACTGTAATGCATCCGTTTTCTTTTTGGCAGCAAAGAATTTGATAAGGAATTTTGCCCATAGGAAAATTTGTACCAAAACGGTTAGCAGCAATAATCCATAAAGCCAATTAGGGAATCCTTTCCACCAGAGTACAGACAGAAAATAAGCAGGAACAACTGTTGAGATATACAGCCATGAGAACCTCGGGCTAATGATACTCTGGCCAAATTTTTTGAAAATCCAATGGTTCAACAAACCAAAACAGCCAAAGAAAAACCAGCCATTGTATTGGAAATGCAGATAGAAGTAGACAGAGGCCAATTGTTTCAATGGATCCAATTGATGGGTTACCTTCAGGTAAACCAAGGCAAATGTGCCAATCGATGAGAGAACATTATATATTACTGCGGCTTTGATCAAGATCAATATCGCTTTTGGAACAGAGGATTTATTGAGGTCTTTCCAGAGAACGATCGCAAACCAATAGGAGACCAACACGACCAAGGATGAGAATGTAATAGAGAGAAAGGCATAACCCGTAATGGTAAATGAGATCAGCATGCCCAAGGATGCCAGGAAATTGGCTGATAGGATATTCCTATAAATTTTGGGAAAGCTCTTTTCCATGTTATTTCCAGTAACGATCAAGATCAAGAAAATCATGATCGCTTGAGACACCCATCCCGAAAATGCAAAGTGCGAATGTGCATGCATCAGGTTTTTTTGATCCAGGAAGGGTAGGGGAAAGAGAAATTTAAGGCGCATCAATAGACCATAGATTCCCACGATCAGAAAACTGAACATGGTTAGTAGAGTCCAATCTTTTGCAGAATTAAATTTGAGTGTTGCTGACATTCCTTTTTTCTAAGCTAATTAACCTTCGACCTTTCCAGTGCAATAAGTCGGGATAAATACCTTTCCTTTGATAATGGAAAGTTTTTCCTCTTTTTCAAGGTTTTTCATGGCTCGGATTATGGTTTCCACCCTTAACCCGGTCATATTTGCCAATTGTTGCCTGGTCAACATCAATCGATGACATTCCCCACAGATGAGTTTGTTTTCATCGTTTAATTTATTGAGCAGATGAATCAGGATTTCCTCTGGCGAATAGCTGCAGATCATTTTCGTCATGAAGAGCTTGAACCGAAGTTCTCTTGCTATTCGTTGGGTTACCAAGAGCATGATGCTATGGTAATCGCTTAGAATCTCCATAAATGCGCTAGAGGATAACTTTAGCATGGTACATGGTTTGTCTGCGATGGCAGTTGCCACATGGAAACCGTTATCAAGTATGGCAACCTCCCCAAATCCCTCGCCTGCACAGACGACCTTATGCAATACTTCTTTACCGTCGGCAAGGAAGTTGCAAATTCTTACTCGTCCACTGATCACTTGATAATAGAAATTTGAAGGACTATTCTCATGGAATATCACTTCTGCGCTTTCCACTTTTTTAACGGTTGCGCCTTTTTCAATAAGTAACTCGGATGGGATCATATCCTTGTTTGTTTTATGTCTTTCTATTTAAGACAAATCTATCCAGAAAGACTGTTTTCATAGTTGATGGTAGTCACTCAAAATAGTGATTAGAATCAAAATTAGACTTAATTCTCTAATAGTCAATAGGATGCAGGGTTGATTACCATAAATCAATACTGTTAATCAATAAATTATGATTTGCCTCATAAAATTAGCCTCAAGCTTGCCGGTACCTTTGTAATAAACGTAATACACAATCATTGATTGAATTCAAAAAAATCTAAGAAACTATGAAAAAATTAACCGTACTCTTTTTGATGGCCATGTTTATATATGCCTGTTCATCAAACAATAGTGAACAAAAATCAGAGCGTTCCTTCCCAGAGGAAACAGCCGCCGCATCTAGCGATGCTGGTACTGACGCAAGCTCCTATGACCCTAACCGCGGAGAAGGAAAATTTACAACAGTTGACCTAGGCGCCAAGCTGGATGTAGCGATGGCTGAAGCAGGCAAGACCATTGTAGATTTAAAGTGTGCATCATGTCACAAGATGACCGATGAGAAATTGGTTGGACCAGGATGGAAAGGCGTTTCAGAACGTAGAAAACCAGAATGGATCATGAACTTTATTACCAACCCAGATGCGATGTTGGATAAAGACCCTGAGTTGCAAGCGCAATTGGAATTGTGTTTAGTGCGTATGCCTAACCAAAACTTAACAGACGATGATGCCCGCAAAATCTTGGAATTTATGCGTCAAAATGATGGTGTGAAATAATTCGAAAGCAAGTTATTATATCTAAATCATACTATAATGGAATTTAAAAAATATTTTCTATCAGGGATTGCTGTGGCCACGCTGCTCACTTCATTCCAAGCTTGTAAGCCCAAAGGGGCCGGTGAAGCTGTCAGTGGTAATGCCGCAGAAAAGACCTATGTCGCTCCAGGAAAATACGATGAGTTTTACAACTTCGTATCAGGTGGTTTCAGCGGACAGATGTCTGTATACGGACTGCCTTCAGGACGTTTGTTAAGGGTCATCCCGGTATTCTCCGTGGATCCTGAAAAAGGATGGGGATTCAGTGAAGAAACGAAACCTATGCTGGAAACTTCCCATGGTAATGTGCCTTGGGATGATTTGCACCACGTTCAATTATCAAAAACCGACGGTAACTATGATGGTCGTTGGGTATTTGCCAATGCCAACAATACACCACGTATTGCGCGTATCGACTTGACTACCTTCCGTACAGCAGAGATCCTTGAACTTCCGAACAGTGGGGGTAACCACTCATCACCTTATATCACTGAAAATACAGAGTATGTGGTAGCAGGAACGCGTTTTTCGGTTCCTTTAGATGGTGAAGGTGGCGACGTGCCTATCAATACCTTTAAGCAGAACTTCCGTGGTTCATTGAGCTTTGTCAGTGTAGACAAAACGAGTGGAAACATGGAATTATCCTTCCAGATTGAAACTCCTGGAGTCAACTACGATTTAAGTCGTGCTGGTAAAGGTGTATCTCATGGTTGGTTCTTCTTCTCTACCTATAACACTGAACAAGCAAACACCTTGTTAGAGGTAAATGCGTCTAAAAATGACAAAGACTTTGTTTTAGCAGTAAACTGGAAAAAAGCAGAGGAATATTTAAAAGCTGGTAAAGGTAAAAAGGTTACTGGTCTGAAATATGCCCACAACAAGTACGATGAAAAATCACATACTTCTTCTACTGAATTCAAAACGGAAACTATCGTCTTGAAGGCAGAAGAGTTAGAAGGATTGTGTTACTATATCCCTTGTCCTAAATCACCTCACGGTGTAGACGTTGACCCTACGGGTGAATATATTGTCGGTTCAGGTAAACTTGCCGCTTTAATTCCAGTATTCTCATTCGATAAAATCCAAAAAGCGATTGCTGGAAAACAATTCGAAGGTGAATTCGGTGGTATTCCAATCATTAAATATGAAGCAGCATTACATGGCGAGGTAGAAAAACCAGGTTTAGGTCCATTGCACACTGAGTTTGATGAAAAAGGAAATGCGATCACTTCATTCTTCGTATCCTCAGAATTGGTGAAATGGAATGTGAAGACTTTGAAAGTTATTGACCGTGTTCCAACTTATTATTCAACAGGTCACTTGATGATCCCTGGTGGTGATACCAAAAATCCTTATGGAAAATATGTGGTTGCTTATAACAAGATTACAAAAGACCGTTTCCTTCCTACAGGACCTGAATTGTCACAAAGTGCGCAGATCTTTGATATTTCAGGAGACAAGATGCAGTTGATCTTGGACTTCCCTACAATCGGTGAGCCGCACTATGCGCAAGCAATTAAGGCAGACAAAGTCGTAGACAAGAGCGTTAAGATCTTCAAAATCGAAGAAAATACGAACCCACATGCTACAAAAGGAGAGAGTGAAGCTCGCGTAGAACGTAAGGGTAACCAAATCCATGTTTACCTAACTTCTATCCGTTCCCACTTTGCACCTGACAATATTGAGGGTGTTCAATTAGGCGATGAGGTCTATTTCCACGTAACCAATATTGAGCAAGACTGGGATATGCCACATGGATTTGCCGTAAAAGGAGCCAAAAATGGCGAGCTTTTGGTTATGCCAGGAGAAACCCAGACCTTAAAATGGGTACCAGACCGTGTTGGTGTGTTCCCATTCTATTGTACGGACTTCTGTAGTGCATTGCACCAGGAAATGCAAGGTTATATCCGTATTTCGAAGAAAGGAAATAATGTTCCGTTGACCTACAGCGTTGGCACAAACATGCCTAAAGAGAGTACTAACTAAAGCTACATAGAGATGAAATCTACAAACAACTTGTCAGTCTTGCACCGTGTCTTATTGGTACTATGCGGCCTGGCTTTAGTAGCAGTCATCTTCCTTCCGATTTGGCGTATTGAGCTGGATGCAGCTCAATACCCAGAAGGGTTGGAACTGCAGATATTCAGCCATAAATTGTCTGGACAGGTGGATATCATCAACGGATTGAACCATTATATCGGCATGAAAACCCTACATAAGGAGGATTTTAAGGAATTCACAGTCCTTCCTTATATCATTGGATTCTTTGCATTGGCCTTTACCGTTGTCGGTCTTGCCAACAAAAGAAAGTGGGTATACTATTTATTTGGAGCATTCTTGCTATTTGGGATTGTAGCCATGGTAGACTTCTATGTTTGGGAGTACAACTATGGACATAACCTTGACCCGAATGCACCGATCAAAGTACCAGGAATGTCCTATACTCCTCCATTGATCGGCTATAAAAAGCTGTTGAATTTCGGAGCTTATTCCGTTCCCGATATTGGTGGTTGGATTTTTATCCTTTGCGGAATTATTTTGGCTTTTTGTGTCATTCAAGAATGGCGCAAAACGAAAACTTCTAAAAAACTTAAAAATGAACAGAACTAAGATATTTCTTATCTGCTTGAGCAGTGTCCTTCTGATCATGTTTGGATTGCAAGCATGTCAAGGCAATAGTGAACCAAAGCCCATAAAATATGGCTCTGACCAATGTGCTTATTGCAAAATGACTATTAGCGATGCTCGATTTGGCACACAGTTGCAGACTAAAAAAGGTCGAGTTTACAATTTCGACGATGTACAATGCATGATTTCCTTTGTGAAGGAAAGCAACGTGAAAAAGGAAGAGGTTGCAGCCTATTTTTTACCGGATTATAGCAGTAATAAATTGTTGCCAGCAGACAAGATGTTCTATTTGAAAAGCGAAGAGCTGAAAAGCCCTATGCGTGGAAATATTGCAGCCTTTGAAAAGACAGAGGATCTGGAAAAGACAAAAGCTGAATTAGGAGGTACCGCCCTTAGTTGGGAAGACCTTTGGAAATAAAACCTGCATCATGGGAAGATCAGTTTGGAAGATATTTAGTGCGTTGATTTGTTTATTTATGGTAGGTGGCATGTCTCATGCCACTACCATTAGAGTAGGCAAAAATCATTCGGTGACATCCATAAAACAAGGGATTGCCCTGGCAAAAAAAGGCGATACCGTACTGGTTCAATCTGGAACCTATAAGGAGGGAAATATTATCATCGACAAAGCTATCAGCCTGATCGGTGAGGGTATGCCGACATTGGATGGAGATAAAAAACATGAGCCAATCTCCGTAAAATCACCCTTTGTCAATATTCAAGGATTTAGGATCAAGGGCTCTGGACATTCCTCCATTAATGATGTGGCGGGAATAAAAATCTACAATACCCATCATGTCAACATTATCAACAATGTATTGGATGATAATTTCTTTGGGGTCTATTCCCAAAACTCCAAACATCTGGAGATCAGGGGTAACAAGATCCAGGCTTATGGAACGGCCGAACAATTGATTGGCAACGGTATCCATGGTTGGAAATCGGACAGCCTACTCATTGAGAACAATGAGATCTTAGGACATCGGGATGGCATCTATCTAGAATTTGTAACCCATACCCATGTCAACAAAAACCGCTCAGAAGGCAACCTGAGATATGGCCTGCATTTCATGTTTTCACATGACAACAGCTATATAGAAAACATATTCCGGGCAAATGGTGCCGGAGTGGCCGTTATGTACACCAAGAATGTACATATGGAGAACAATAAATTTGAAGAAAACTGGGGGGATTCCGCTTATGGTCTGCTCCTAAAAGATATATCAGACAGTAAAATAATCAACAATACATTTGATCGCAATACCGCCGGAATTTTTATGGAAGGTTCCAATAGGATCCAAATCGAGAACAACCTTTTTCAAGGAAATGGATGGAGCGTAAAAATCCAGGCGAGTTGTATGGACAATGATTTTAAGAATAATAATTTCTTGCAAAACACATTTGATGTGGCAACCAATGGAACGTTGACCCTTAACAATTTTGAAAATAATTATTGGGATAAATATGAAGGCTATGATCTGGATAAGGATGGGATTGGGGATATTCCTTTCCGCCCAGTAAGTTTATTTTCCATGTTGGTCGAGCGCTATCCATCTGCCATGTTGCTTTTTAGAAGTTTTATGGTGACGTTGTTTGATCGTACCGAGAAGCTTTTGCCAAGTTTGACCCCAGAAGGGTTAAAAGATGAGAAACCACGTATGAAATCAGTTTAATTATGATCGAAATCCAACATATTTTCAAAGACTTTGGCAAGTTTAAGGTGCTGAAAGACATTAACCTTACCTTGAATGGAGGGGAGTGTGTCGCCTTGATCGGTCCAAACGGAAGTGGAAAAACCACGCTAATCAAATCTGTTTTGGGGATGGTGGTGCCGAGTGCTGGGATCATCAAATTTGACGGCGAGAATATCCAAAACAAATATTCTTACCGAAAAGAGATCGGCTATATGCCACAGATTGGACAATATCCAGAGAATATGAGCATAGGTCAGGTATTGGATATGATGAAAGATATTCGAAAGATGCCAGAAGATCAGTTAGATCTAGACTTATACCACGCGTTTAACTTACCAGCATTGTTGGATAAACGTATGGGCACGCTGTCTGGAGGGACTAGGCAAAAAGTCAGTGCATGTTTGGCATTTCTATTTAATCCAAAGGCCTTGATCTTAGACGAACCGACGGCCGGACTAGATCCTCTTTCCTCCGAAATATTGAAAAGTAAGATCCAGAAGGTCATGAATGAAAATAAACTGATCATTATCAGTTCACATGTGCTCAGTGACCTGGACGATTTAGTTTCCCAAATCATTTATCTGCAAGAAGGGAAACTGATGTTCCATAAATCACTTCAACAGTTAAAGATAGATACAGGTACAGATAAATTGTCTAAAGCAATTGCGCAGGTCATGTCTGTTCCAAATCAAACTAAATAGGCTATCCATGAATAAAATTATACGCTACGTTTTTGTTGATTTACTGAGAAATAAAACCATCATTTTCTATACCGTTTTACTCTTTGCCCTTTCAGTAAGTGTGTTCAGTATGGAAGATAATTATGAAAAAGGATTGGTGAGTTTATTGAACATTGTACTTTTTGTAGTTCCTCTGGTAAGTATCGTATTTTCAAGCATATACCTCTATAATAGTGCTGAATTTATTTGTTTATTAGTGAGTCAACCCCTGAAGCGGGGGAATATTTGGCTGAGCATCTTTGCAGGTCTGGCAGGTACCTTATGTCTATCCTTTTTTATAGGCGTAGGGATACCAACCCTCATTTATGCTTTCAGCAGTTCTGGATTAATTTTGGTCGGATGCGGGTTATTGCTTTCTGTGATCTTTGTGTCAATAGCCTTGTGGACCTCTGTATTGATTCGGGACAAATCCAAAGGTATCGGACTTGCAATCCTCTTGTGGTTGTATTTCGGGTTGCTGTTCGATGCCTTGGTCTTATTTATGTTGTTCCAATTTTCGGACTACCCAATCGAGAACTTTATGGTTGGATTGTCCATGTTCAACCCCATCGATGTCTGTCGGATCATGATCCTCTTACAACTCGACCTTTCTGCCATGATGGGCTACACCGGAGCAATTTTTAGAGACTTCTTTGGAAATGCACTAGGCATGGGCCTAACCATGGGCGTCCTGTTTTTGTGGGCGAGCATTCCACTATGGCTGTCGGTCAGGTATTTTAAAAAGAAGGATCTATAGGAGCGAGTACGGCAATTGGTACAATGCCAAACAAATGACAGGTCCGATTGACGGTTTTATACATTGTCATAAAATTCATTTTTGCCATGATAATCAATCAATTCACAAAAATCTCAGAGCTTATCAAAGCTAATGAGTTGTGCATTGATGCCATTGCATCAATAGCGAAACCCTTACGGAAAATCAAAATTCCAATATTGCGTAAGGTCTTGACTCCTCGTGTCAATATCATGGAAGCTGCAAAGATTGCAAACTGTTCTGTAGATGACTTTAGACGTGTTCTGGAGCCACTGGGTTTTACATGGGAAGAGGCTTCTGGGCCCAAGACTTCTGAATTAGAGAAAGTACAAAATAAACCAGGCTGGCTACTGGAATGTGAACAGATTGTTCGATTGGATGTCAGGCCAATTCTAGATGCTGACCGTGATCCTTTAAAAGAAATCATGGCAGCTTATAAATCACTTCCTGAAAAGGCAGTTTTGGAAATCATCAATACATTTTTGCCATTCCCACTTATTAGCCGACTGGAAGATAAAGGCGCATTCAGTTATACCGATGAAGTTTCAAAAACGGAATTTCATACTTATTTCTATAAGCCAATGGGAGAAAAGGCGGTGACCAAAATAGAGTCCATGATATCGTTTGTATCCTTTGATGTGATCGAAGGGATACTGAATAAGAAGAGTTTCGATATGGTAGAGTTGGATGTTAGGAGTTTGCCAATGCCACAACCTATGGAGCGTATCTTGGAAACCTTGGGCCAATTAAAAGCGAATGAAGGCCTTTTTGTCCAACACAAGAAAGTACCCCTTTACCTGTTGGAAGAATTGGGCAATCTACCTTATCGGGTATTTGTCAGCGAAATTGCCGAAGGAGATGTGAGAATATTAATTCATCCTTAAGTAAAGAGATATGACTTTAAGTTCGATGGATAATGCCACTAAAGGATATGTAGTTGTGCCATTTTTTGCTACGGCGGCTATCTTTTTCCTAGTTTTCAGCATCCTGTTGGTATTGACGGGGAGCCAAATCCTAGGACATTATTTTCAACCTAAGGTTCTAGCTATAGTCCATACCCTAGCCTTGGGGTGGGGCACCATGATCATATTTGGGGCAGCCTATCAATTAGTGCCGGTCATATTTGAGCAAACTCTGTTCTCCCCTAAATTAGCTTTGTTCAGCTATTTCCCGTTAACCGTAGGTAGCTGTCTCTTGATCCATAGCTTTTGGAATTTCCGTACTGATTGGGTCCTGATTTTAGGCGGGTCCCTAGTTTGCTTGGCTTCTTATATCTATTTCCTGGTCATATGGATGACCAGTAAGAACCATGAAAAATCGTTTGAATTCAATCTGTTTTTCATGTTTTCCGCATTCTGGTTATGTTTCACTACAACTGTAGGATTATTGCTGGCCATTAATTTAGGGCATCACTATATTTCCAAGAATCATTTAGACATTTTGAAACTGCATGCCCATGCTGGTTTAGCGGGATGGTTTCTACAACTGATCCTCGGGGCAGGGGCAAAGATGATCCCCATGTTCGTCATGGGTAAATCAATCAAGAGAAAAGCATTGTTTATTTCTGTTACCCTGATCAATACAGGGTTGATCATGTTCCTGGTTCACGGATATAGAAATCAAGTGGATTACAAACTTCTGCTATGCGGAACATTGATCCTTGCGGGTGTCATTAGTTGGGGGGTATTTATTCAGGACTGTTTAAAGAACAGGCTTCGAAAAAAAATAGAGATCCCTATCAAGCATAGCTTATTATCCATTGGTAGTCTGTTTGCTGCTTTTGCAAGTTTGCCACTCGTAATTAATCAAGAGTCAGGGAATTGGGTTACCCTCTATATGGTTTGGATATTCTTGGGTTGGATAACGGGAATAATCTTGGGTATGACCTTTAAGACCCTGCCATTTATTATTTGGAACATTCAGTATAAAAACTTGAACGGAATGGCCAATGTGCCCATGCCGAAAGACCTATATAGCCATCAATTATTAAAGGTCCAATACATCCTGTTCCTTGCAGGTTTATCACTGACCTTGCTGGCGGTTGGCTTCAAAATCAAATGGTTGATCACTGTCAGTTCTATCCTATGGGTCCTTCTTTCCGTTTCTTACTTAATGAATGTTTTGAAGGTGCTGACTCATAAGAGGAAGGAGGAATATGGAAGTTGATTTTACATCTCCGTTTGCTTCGGAGCAATTGAAGGCGATGCAATCGCTGATGTTAGTCATGGATCCAGAACTTGGGATAAACATCATTGATATGGGCTTGGTCTATGGATTTGATTTTACAAAGAGCGACAAGCTACAGATTCAAATGACCTTAACGACGCCCTATTGTCCGATGGCAGGGTCCATCACACAGGCGGTGCAAAAAAGTATGGAAAAGACCTTTCCTGACCGAGTAATCATATTAGAACTGGTTTGGCAACCGGAATGGTCACCTGATCTGATGACCGAGGCGGGAAGGGAACAATTGAATAGACAATAAAACTAAATTAATACTACTATGAAAAATGTAATCTATGTGATCTGTTGGAGTTTATTTGCTCTGACGATGGCTTCTTGCCAAAAGGACGATGGTTTGGAGAATCCTTTGGAAGATAAAATGATCATTGCTGAAAAAACGATAAATGCCTCAACGCAGGTCCAGCTCTTGGCTGATAAGGACCTGGTTGTAGGTTTTCAACAAGTTTATATCAGAGTTTTGAAAGATGGAAAATCTAATGCTACAGATAAGATAGAATTTTCTCCAGTCATGGATATGGGTACCATGAAACATGGTGCACCTACCGGTAAATTTGCATTCAATTCTGCCGTTGATGCCTTCCAAGGTTTTGTGGTTTTTACCATGCCTACTGCGGATAATGGAACTTGGGCAATTGACCTGAAAATCAATAATGAAACGCTGAACTTTCCGGTCGTGATCAAACCTGCAGCCACGCGTAATGTTCCTGTGAAGTCTTTCACTGCACCTGATAATAAACGCTACATCCTGACCTTGGTACAACCTTCTTCCCCAAAGATTGGAATCAATGATTTGGAAGTGATGGTTTTCTGGAGGGAAAATATGTTTTCATTTCCTGTTCAAGATGGATTGACATTAGATTTCCATCCCGAAATGACTTCCATGAACCATGGCTCCAGCAATAATGTAAACCCACAGGGTTCAGGTGCAGGAATTTATAAAGGAAAAGTGAATTTCAGTATGTCTGGAGATTGGAGATTATTCTTCAATATCAGCAAGGGTGAAACCCAGTTAGGGAAAGATGTCTTTCTAGATGTTCTTTTTTGATAATAAGGATCAATAAAATTGTTAGGACTCGTTAAAATTTAGGGCTTATGAAAAGGGTTTCTTTTATTTTAAGTTTTTGCTTCCTTGCGGCTGGACAATTTGTTCAAGCCCAGCATCATCATCATGACACCTTGAAGAATGTTGCCATTGAGGAAGTGGTGGTAAGTACTCAGGTTTCAGTAAATAAGCAGCTTGAAAATGAACAACGAGCTTCTAAACAAGCCAATATTGACCAGATCTTGGACAGGATAGCTGGGGTACAGATGGTTCGCAGGGGCAATTATGCCTGGGAACCAACCATCCGTAGCCTAAATGCTGCGCAGATCAATCTGACAATTGATGGAATGGCGATTTTTGGAGCATGTACCGATCGTATGGATCCTATCAGCTCTTACATTGAGCCCAGTAACTTGAAGCAGATCAATGTGAATATTGGCCCATCATTCAACAGCTATGCTGGGGGAATGGCCGGAGGAATGAACTTCAAACTTGCCAATCCAGAACTTTCCAAAGTACCTCAATTGAATGGAATGCTAGGGACAGGTTATGAATCGAACTCACAAGCTGTTCAGACCTTGGCATCACTGCAATATAGTTCGGATAAATTTGCATTCCTCGTGAACGGAATTTTTAGAAAAGCACAGAACTATAAAGCGGCGGACAGGACAATTGTTCCAAATTCGCAGTTCCAGAAATGGAATGGATCTATTGCTGCGACCTATAAGTTGAATTCCAAGAATCAAATACTTGCCCAATATCTTGCCGATTATGGTCAGGATATTGGGTATCCTGCATTGACCATGGATGTTGCTTTTGCCAATGCAAATATTGTTTCCCTGACGCATGTCTATAATGCCGGCAAAGTAGGGCTGAATGAAATTCGATCTAAGATTTATTTCAACCATATAGACCATGCTATGGATGATAGCAAAAGACCTGCGGAAACTGTTCCGATGCACATGGATATGCCCGGTCTGTCATGTACTGCTGGCTTTTATTCCGAGTCGGGATATCAGTTTGCCAAGCATCATTTGCAAGCAAGGCTAAATGGATACATCAATAGGTTGACAGCCAATATGACCATGTATCCAAAAGAAGGTAATCCTATGTTTATGTTTACCCTGCCCGATGTACAGCGAGGTTTGCTGAGCTTGGACCTGTCAGATAGATACTATCTGAATGAAAAATGGATGCTGGATTTTATGGGAACCTATAGCTTAGCGAACTCCAGTATCTATAGCCAGCAAGGGAAAGAACAGCTATCTAGCTTAACAGATGCTCCTCTCGATGGTTCAAATCACCTTGGAAACATTAACCTGACCGGCCATTATCATCCATCTGCCAATTTGCATTGGATGGCAAAGATTGGATATGCGAACCGCAGTGCCAGTCTTCAGGAATATTATGGGTTCTATCTGTTCAACCGGTTGGATAGCTATGATTACCTAGGTAATGTGGATCTGAAAACCGAGAAGTCACTACAGGCAAGCTTTGGTCTCAGCTATCAGCTTCCTTGGCTTAGATTGGAGGCAAATCTGTATAACTACTATTTCAGGGACTACATTGCCGGAAGGATTAATCCTGACTTTCATGTGATGACCATTGGTGCTACTGGGGTGAAACAACATCAGAATTTGGAACATGCCAATCTGATGGGGGCTGAAATGGCCATGAAGATCAAGTTCTTAAAGAATCTGGAGTGGTTGAGCACCATAGCCTTTTCCGAAGGAAAGGATTTTGAAGGCAATTACCTGCCGTTGATTTCGCCTTTTACCAATAATAATACTTTCCTCTTTAACCATAAGGGCTATGTGGCGCAATTTGAAGTAAGTTATTTTGCTAAACAAAATAAAGTGAGTACCGCCATTTATGGGGATACCGCTACACCCGAAGCAACCTTGTTCAATGTTGCGGTGCGGAAGGCATTCCAAATAAAGCAGCAAAAACTAACCGCTAATTTAAGGTTGGAAAATATCTTTGATAGATATTATTTTCGCCATCAAGATATCATGAAGATTGCTAGACCTGGCCGTAATTTAATAGCCCAGATCAACTTTTCTTTCTAATTTTTTGCACAAAATAGGCCTTTATGTTTCGCCTCATAAAATACTGGGGCTTTTGTGGTTAGCTTTATGTAATTCTTGAAATCTATCTCTCATTCTAAAACCATGCCTATGAAAAACGTGATCAAACGTGATGGTTCTCTTGAACTTTTTCATTCCTATAAAATTGAAGATGCCATAAAAAAGGCATTCGAAAGTGTGTCTGTTCCTTATGATGAGCAGATCATAGAAACCATTCTGGACGAACAGCAAAATGCCGACCTCTTGGATGTTGAAGACATTCAGGACGTCATAGAAAGAAAGCTCTATGCAGCTGGATATTTTCAGGTGATGCGTTCATTTATGTTGTTTCGCCATACCCGAAAATTACAACGTGAGCATATCGATCGTTTTGTAGATTCCAGTACTTATGTGGATAGTAGTCATGCTGTCGAGGAATACATTTACCAAAACGACTGGCGTATCCAAGCGAATGCCAATAACTCATTTTCCAATGCCGGTTTGGTGAACAATACTGCTGGAAAGATCATTGCCAATTACTGGTTGGATAAGGTTTACAATAGGATTGAAGGTCATGCCCATCGTAACGCTGATATCCATATACATGACTTGGATTGTTTAACCGGTTATTGTGCCGGTTGGAGTCTAAGGGTGTTGTTGGATGAAGGTTTCAATGGTGTCAGGGGTCGGGTTGATAGTAATCCACCTTCGCATTTCAGGGAGTCCCTGGGCCAGATGGCCAATTTCTTGGGCATTCTGCAGAGTGAATGGGCAGGAGCTCAGGCCTTCAGTTCGTTTGATACCTATCTTGCACCTTATGTCTTTAAGGATTGCCTAAGCCAGATTGACGTCAAGAAAGCTATCCGTAGCTTCGTCTATAACCTGAATGTTCCTGCTCGTTGGGGGCAATCTCCATTTACCAATATTACCCTCGATTGGAATGTCCCACAGGACTTGAGGGACCAAATCCCTACCAAAGCAGGAAAACATCTGTTCAGGGGCATCAATAATGAAGTCTTGAAAACATTGGCGCTTGAAAGAGGCGTTCAAGAATTGGAAGATTTGACCTATAAACATTTCCAGCCGGAAATGAACATGATCAATCGGGCTTATTATGAAGTCATGACCGAAGGCGATGCAAATGGACAGCCTTTTACATTTCCTATCCCTACCGTGAACATCACAGAGGACTTTGATTGGAACGGAGAAAATGTGGATGTCCTGTTTGAGAACACGGCCAAGATCGGTTCCTCTTATTTCCAAAACTTTATCGGTAGCCAATATTTTATTGATGAAAATGGAGATCGACAGGAAAATCCGGATGCCTATAAACCGAATGCCGTACGGAGTATGTGCTGCCGTTTGCAACTTGACCTTCGGGAATTGCTGAAACGTGGAAATGGTCTCTTTGGAAGTGCCGAGATGACCGGCAGTATCGGTGTGGTAACCATTAATATGGCCAGATTGGGTTATCTGTACCAAGGAAATAGGGATGGTCTGTTTGCCCGACTGGATGAACTGATGGAAATCGGACGTTCGACCCTCGAAAAGAAAAGGAAATTTATTCAGGAAATGTACGATAATGGTTTGTATCCATATACCAAGAGATACCTTTCCCATTTCAGGAATCACTTTTCGACCATCGGTGTCAATGGGATGAATGAAATGATCCGCAATTATACTGGCAATCAGGAAAATATTGTTTCGGATTGGGGGATTGAATTTGCCAGTGAGATCCTGGATTATATCCGCGAGCGCTTGAAAAAATTCCAAGAAGAAACCGGCAATCTATACAACCTGGAAGCGACACCTGCTGAAGGGACAACCTATCGTTTTGCTAAAGAAGATAAAAAACGCTTCCCTGATATTCTACAGGCTGGGCAAGATCAACAGATATATTATACCAACAGTTCCCAAATTCCGGTAAATCATACGGACGATCCATTTGAAGCATTGTTGCTGCAGGATCAACTGCAATGTAAGTATACCGGTGGGACGGTATTGCACCTGTACATGCGGGAAAAGATCAGTACTCCTGAAGCCTGTAAGCTGTTTGTAAGGACCGTATTGAGCAATTTCAGATTGCCTTATATCACGGTAACTCCTGTATTTAGTATCTGTCCTGTGCATGGATACCTGAATGGGGAACATGAATATTGCCCAAAATGTG
The DNA here is from genome assembly GCF_024261425.1 of Sphingobacterium sp. LZ11T8. Taxonomy (NCBI): domain Bacteria; kingdom Pseudomonadati; phylum Bacteroidota; class Sphingobacteriia; order Sphingobacteriales; family Sphingobacteriaceae; genus Sphingobacterium; species Sphingobacterium sp. LZ11T8. The sequence continues at coordinate 266,358 of NZ_JANBZY010000005.1, forward strand.
ATGATGAAATCGTGAATCAATATAATTTAAATAGTGAATATGGAAACCATGAAGAATGAAAGATTGCTATTGTTGCAGCAACATCAGCAAGAACGCAGTAAATGTTTGGTCTATACTCGTGTAATGGGGTATCATAGACCTGTTGAAAGTTTCAATATCGGTAAACAAGGAGAGCATAAACAGCGGACCCTGTTCCAAGAAGGATATGGCAAATGCTCTATATGATATAACTCCTTTTACCTTATTGGATTACCCTAATAAAGCAGCCTGCATCCTTTGGTTTGTGGGCTGCAATATGCGTTGCAAATATTGTTATAATCCTGATATCGTATTTGGTAAAGGTAAGATTGGCATCGATCAAGCTGAAGCTTTCTTGAAATCTCGAAAGGGCCTATTGCAAGCGGTTGTCTTTAGCGGTGGGGAATGTACCATGCATCCAGATATGATGTCCTTGGTGAAGATTGCCAAATCTTTAGGATACCTCATTAAAGTCGATACCAATGGGGCAAGACCAAAGCTGATCAAAAGCCTTATTGACAATGATCTTTTGGATTATGTAGCGCTCGATTTCAAGGGCTTGGGACAACGTTTTCATGAAATAACTGTTTCTGGTTCCTTCGAAGCTTTTGAAGAAACATTGGATATCTTGTTGAATGCCAACATTCAATTTGAAGTCCGAACAACTGTGCATTCCCAATTGCTATCTGCCGCTGATCTGCAGGAAATGTTGAAATTCTTGGAGGATCGCGGTTATAGGAATAATTACTATATGCAAAAGGCCTTAAACAATGTGAAGATGATTGCCGAATTGGGTGATTCGAATTATAGGGATGAAGAATTGAGATTCGGGGACAATGGGCTGAGGATAATTGTAAGGGGCTAGAAAAAAAACCAGACCAGGAATTGATCCTGACCTGGTTTACTATTACCATAAACAAATTTTATTTCTTTTCAATAAAGGCTGCTGCCTGAATTTCATTGGCATCTTTGACAACCAATCCTTTTTTAGCAGTACCTGTTTGAGGATCGATAGCATAGAATTGTGGGAATTTATCTAGTTCCGTTAGTCCGACATAAGCTTTGCCTTCAAATACATATGGCCAGCTAAGTCCCGATGGCATATTGTTGTAGGTTGGGATTCCCTTTACCCAATTGAATTTTTTCTCCTTCATGTTTACCACCGCATATTGGGAGGAAGCATCCATTCCAGGTTGCTTTCCAGCTTCATATTTCTTGTTGTAGAATTCAATCAAGAATATATCATCCAATAATGGCCACACTTTACTGAACCTATAACCAGCAGATGCTGCTTCTAAATCCCAGAAGTACCCTTTGTCGAAAGTAGTTTCGCCTTTTCTGATAACCAAAGCTCCTGCTTTTTTAGTTCCGAAGTTATTGCCCGAGAAAACATAGACATCACCATTAGAAGCAACACCGATTTGGGAATATCTAGCTGAACGGTAAAAACCTCCAGAAATAGATAGACGTGAATCGCTATAGACCGCTTCGGTCTTTAATGTTTTAGCGTTTATTTTTGCTACCACAACATTGTCGATATCCGTGTTTTCGTGGAAGTGCAGACTGGTATAGAATGCATCGTCTTTACCATCTGCTAATCCTATCAATGCGGCATTCTTACCTTCGAATCCATTAAATTGATTGACTTTGAACGTTTGGAATTGGGGTTCTCCCGCTGAAAGTCCAATACGGTTCATGGTTCCTACGGTTTTATCAGCAGCTCTATATCCACTCATGATGGTATAGGCATAATCACCAACAACACCAGCCGTTACGAATCCGTTTTGGATTTCGAATTGATTCCCCACAGTCATGGCAGCTCCAGATGGATTAATAGTGAAACGTTGCCCTATATGTGCATCTCCACGTCCGTATTTGATTCCAACCAGGCCTACATGTCCATATGACATAAACTGCGTGAATGTATTTGTGAACTCCAAACCGGTTCCTTTTGGTGAAATACTGTCTTTTTCGTTTGCCAAAGAGTTTGCAGGAAGGAAGTAAGTAGCGGTAGTTGAACCAGGGACCGATACAGCAACCAGAAATTTACCTTCTTTGTTCTCCTTTACAGGTGTTGGAGGTACTGGGTTTTCTTCTGTACAGGCAACTAGGGTTAAAATTGCCATTGCATAGATCCATGATTGTTTGATTAATTGATTTTTCATTTTTATGAAATTATTGATGTTAATTTATTGATGAGTTATTGCGTTTTATAAAGTAATACCTAAGTTTTACAGCGAAACTTCTTCCCGGTTTTTGTAAGCTGTAATTATCATAGAGCATGGCGTCTGCTAGGTTTCTGGCTTCCACACTGATATTGTATTTACCGTTTTTAAGCATGTAGCTTGCGGAGAAGTCGCTATATAATTGCTGAGGTACAATTGCTTTGGATGCCCTATCGGCATAGGCATAGGAATGCAGGTAGATTTTGTCCACAAAGTTTAGGGTGTAATTGAGGTTTAGGGTATTTCCTTTACCGAAAAGGTTGTGGAAGTAATAGGTGGCATCAACATTCCAGAAGAAGTAAGGCAGATTGGGCATTCGGTAACCATAGTTGCCATTGGGTTGTGTTTCGGCAAGGTTGGAGAAAGGGGCCTTGTCCCTGATATCCATGTAAGTAAATGTACCTCCTATAGAAGCCCTGTTTTTATAGTATAGGCGTGCTTCAAAATCAGTTCCCCATCTGGTCACTCGCCCGTGGTTCCTATTTTGGAATACAGTTTCACCATTTATTGCATCTCCTTTTCTGCCTGGCAATCGTTGGATGAAATTATAGGTGTCCCTATGGTATCCCGCCCAGTCAAGAAACAAGCTGTATGAAGGGCTGATTTCCTTGTTGAAAGTAATGCCCAGGTTATAATTGTTGGACTCTTCCGGTTGTAACGTGATGTTTCCTTCATCTAAAAGCTCATCGCCAAATAATTCGCGATCATTCGGCAATCGATATGCCTTTTCAGCAGAGGCTTTAAATTGGAAGTCTTTATAGAAATAATTGCTCGCAATACCGTAACCTGTTTTAGAGGCGTTTTCCTGTCTTTTAGAAGTTATTAATTCCTCGTTGGTTTGTGGGCCGGTTGCTCTGTTTAAGTAATGCTTTCCAAATACGATGGTGTTCCATTTTTTCCTGAAGGTAAATCTGTACTCAAAGCCCAAAGAATTCTTTAGACTTGTTCTGGTCATGCTATCTGCTGCATTTGGAAGTTCTGGGTAAAGGTCATTTGCAATACTTTCCAGATTTGGTTTTCTGGAATAAAAGGAGAGGTTGTTATTGATGCTAACAGAATGACTCTTGTTGATGCGGTAACCGATACCTAGGGATGCTGATTGGTTGCTGTTAGAATATTCCGCCATTCCTAGACTTGCTTCACCATAAGCTGCATTGACCCCTCTTAGGTCCGCCATTTTCTTTTTAGAGCCATCCCAACTGTACTTATAAGCAGAAGTATCTATACTCCCAGCTTTTTCGTAGTTGTAATTCCCTGTTGCTCGGACGCTTAATCCTTCAATTAATAGGTTCCTTTTGTCATAAACGAAAGAGGGCAGGATAGATTTGCTGAATGCAGTCCTTTCGCCAAACACATACCTCATTTCAGACCCATGTTGGATATCTCGATGAACTTGTCCCATCGTTAACCCAAATAACATTCTGTCAGCCCATTTCTTACCAACCACACCTACTTTGGCGATTAAGGTCTCGTTCCTGTAATGATCATGAAAGCGTCTGAACCAAGAAGAGTCTGCAGACCATGCAGATCCGGTTTGCCAATTATCTCCTTCGGATCCAGGTGAATTGTCCTTAGCAAAAATCCGGTATGATGTCTTTACATTATAATTGTTGTCAGAATAATTTTGAAAAGCATTCAATTGGAGTGAGACTCCCGATTTGAAGGTGTGGTTCAAACTGAGGTTACTTCTCTGGGTATTAAAAGATCCATAGGAATAGGATGCATCCAGGGATGTATTGGCAGACTGGTTGGTGACTATATTGATAACTCCACCTAATGCGTCTGAGCCAAATTCAATAGGCACAACTCCTTTGTATATTTCAATGCGGTCAGCGGCATTCACAGGGATATTGTTCAGTTGAAAGGCAGACCCCATTCCCTCCATAGGCACTCCATCGATGAAGACTCGGATGTTTCTCCCAGTAAAGCCGTTCAGGGTAATGTTCATATCGGAACCAACACCTCCCGTTTCACGAATTTTTACGCCTGAAGCCTTATCTAATAGATGCGCTAAATCTAATGTGGAATTGTACTGAGATTTTGCATCTATGGCCACCACATTGAATGGAGTTTCGCGGACTTTCTGTACCGCACTTTTTCCCTGAACCACAACTTGATCTATATTGGTACTTGGGTCAATCTCAAGATAGAATACCTGATTGATGTTTTCATTGTCATGAACCTTTATCCGCCTAAGCTGACTTTTGTATCCTATTGCTGAGACTGAAAGTTCATATTCACCTGCAGAAGTCGACAAGATAAACCTACCGTTTTTATCAACTTCTGAATGGTGGTCGGTTTTACATATGCGTACAGAAGCATGGTCGATCACTTGACCTTTCTGGTTGAAAACATGTCCAGTTATTTTTGATGATTGAGGGAAAGCTTGGAGGGCTGATAATCCGATAATAATTATCAGGAGTAACACTTTTTTCATTGTTGAGTAAAATATTGAAATAACTATTAAAACTTTTAGTTATAAATAACCTATTGCTATTTAGATTAATTATAAATAACTTTGCAAAGTTATAGTTACAATAGAAAATATTTAGCGAAATCCGGGACAAAAAGTAATGAAAAAAGGGATGGTAGTGCGTTCAGAAATCACTGAATTGAGACGAGTTTTATACGACAATTTTATAGAGGACAATCCAACAAATGATGATAAATCAGTATACGACAATCAATTTGACTATGAACAGAATGGGATAACAGTATGCTGCAAAACACAGCTTGCAAAAGGATTGCATATCGCCGAGGTTAACCTGGATACTTGCTGTTCACTGACCAATACATGGTCGACCGAGAAACCCCATGTCCGCTTCTTCTTTTATCTGAAAGGAAACTCACATGTGAACAATGGCGCTGGAAATGAAAGCTATTCACATCGGATAGGGATGCTACAACGGAACTTTTTAGATACCCAAGGGGGAGGAGGAGAGATTGTTATAGAGAAAAATGATCAGGTACATTATATCATCATAAAAATGACCTATTCTTTTTATTTGCAATTATTAAAAGATGAAGAATGGATAGACAACGACCCGTTTCATCAATATATTCTGGGTGGAAAACCTGAGAATCGGCCGAATGAAACGTTATTTATGGATTTAGGTATCTTGAAAATCCTGCAGGAAATCATGAATAATGAAAGTGTTGTCCATCATCGCTATCATTACCTGAAGCTTAAATTGAAAGAATTGCTGTTTGTGATATATCAGAAAACCAATACCGGAGAGGTTGTCCCAGCGAAGGGTTCTAATTCAAACAATAGACTTGAAGAAATTAGATCTTTCCTTGTTCAAAATTTAGAAAATCCTCCATCAAGTGCAGATTTAGCAAAGCGGTTTATGCTGAATGAAAGAAAACTAAAAGCAGATTTCCAGAAAAAATTTGGAAAGACCATTTACGGTCTTGTTATACAGATGCGTATGGAGAAGGCTATACAGCTTTTGTATGAAAACTTAAATGTTAATGAGATAGCATGTATTTTGGGGTATAGCAGTGTTCCACATTTCATCAAAGTGTTCAGGACTTACTATGGCGACACCCCAAAACAGTTCATGCTAGATATTCATAATAAGAGTACGTCTATTCCTCAATCCAAGCTTTTATGTAATCATATTCAATGAGGGTAACTTCATCGTTATTGTCTGTGTAATTAGCAGCTCCAAGTCCAATTTGGTCTAAACCTGATAGACCACTGTTGTTCCAGGTATAGAGCCGCGTATTATTAATAAAGAAATCAACTTTGCCATTTTCAAATTCTATCCGTAAAATATTAGTTTTTCCTATTCCTTGAATGGCAGATGATTTAGTCCAATCCTGTATCAGGTTAAAATCTCCGTCGATATGTTTGAAAACGGTGTAGCCAATATTAGCATTTAAAACTATCCAAGATAAATAGCCCTTTTCCAATCGACCATAAAATATCGCAGGATCTCCTACTCCTGCGGTTTGTTTATATCCTATCTCGAGAATTTGTTTTTTAGCTTGTCCAAATATGCTTTTTGGAGCAGTATTCCCATTGACATGATTTGAATTAATCCTATAACTTACCACATAATGGCCATCTTTCTCTTCAGAATTGAACCCCTGGTTTTCATTTCCAGTTACCCATCCGCTATTCCCATTAAAATTCTCCTCATAGACTAAGGTTCCATGTTTACTTCCATCTTCATCCTTGCTACAGGAAGCAAATAGGACTAAACAACAAAAAGGGATTATTGAGCTCCATTTAATTGATTTATTTTTCATGATCTTCTAATATTACAATGTGACTTAATTCATTCGAATTTCTAAGGTTTTATAGGCAGCATTCGATATTATAAAATTAGAAGAGAGCCAAAAGGCAAACAATACTTAAAAACCATTAATTTTTGGGAATTGATAAAGGGAATTTTAGGGCGGGAAATAGGCCATTGGTCTGAATGATATCTACCAATTTCTTTAAACCAAAAAAGCGACCTTTTCAAGTCGCTTTTTTCTGTAGCCCGTAGGGGAATCGAACCCCTGTTTCAAGAATGAAAATCTTGCGTCCTAACCCCTAGACGAACGGGCCGTTTTGTTTTCCGGTGTGCAAATATAGAATTTACTTTTATTAACACAAAATATTTTTCATAAAAATTGCTGATTCCCTTTTAAGGTGCTATTTTTAAGCTGTAAACTACATCATATGAAACTAATTAAAACCCTAAGTCTCTGCGGAATTCTTTTGTTGGCTGGCCAAGTGCAGGCCCAAAAGAATAATCTGGAAGTAAAATGGGATTTCAATGAAAATTATAACCCCAAAGATAATCTAGCACTAAAGATCATTGTAAAAAACAATGACATGCAGAATTTGAACCTTAAAGGATACAACCTTTGGTTCAATTCCATGTATCCCATTGAAGAGAAAAGTGTGGATGGTTATTCGATACATAACCGCAACGGAAACTTATATTCCATCGATTTTACGGATCAATCCTTCATCAAAGCGAAAGACTCCTTGGTGATCGATTATAAATCACCCTATCCAATTACCCATACCTCCCTTACTCCAAATGGTTTTTACCTTCAAAACAGAGATAATCCCAAGGAAATCATCAATATCGGACATCCGCAGGTGATTCCGCTGCATCTCAGTTCCGAGGAACAGAACAAATTTCTAAACGAACTCTTTGAAAAGAATGCTTCTAGGATCTCTTCGGGTGAGCAGTTGATTCTTCCCACACCTGCCCATATCAAAGTAGGTAAAGGGACTTATAAATTCAATTCCGATGTCAGTTACTATGTTCATGAACATTTCAACTTTGCTCTAAAGCCTTTCCAGGAACTCGCTCAGCAACTGAGCCAATTCAATTTTGTCAACGGAAATGAAGGGGATGCCAACATCAAGATCCTCTATAAAAAAGGAATGGCTAATGAGGAGTACAATCTAAAAATAGACAACAGAGGCATTTCTATTGAAGCGAGCGAGCCAGCTGGAGCATTCTATGCTCTACAATCCATCAAGTCCTTGCTTACTGCAGAACAATTGAAGGGCAAGGCAGATGTAAGCCTTCCGTATTTGGAAGTCAATGACAAACCAAGGTTCGAATACCGTGGTTTTATGATGGATATAGCCCGTAATTTTAAGGGTATTGAAACCATCAAAAAATACATTGATGTATTGGCTCAATTGAAGGTCAACAAACTCCATCTGCACTTCATTGATGATGAAGGTTGGCGATTAGAGATCCCATCCTTACCGGAGTTGACAGAAATTGGCTCCCAACGATCACCTTTCTATCAGGACGGGACGAGTATTCAACCTGCCTATGGATCTGGAACGAACGTGACTGAAGGTCATTTCTTGACCAAAGCCCAATTTCAGGAAATATTGAAATATGCTGCGGCAAACTATATCTCCGTCATTCCAGAGATTGAAACGCCAGGTCATGCACGAGCTGCCATCAAATCAATGGAAACTCGGTACAACAGGTTAATGAAAGCTGGTAAAACCCAAGAAGCAGAAGAGTTCTTACTTTACGAAGCCGAGGACAAATCCGAATACAGTTCGGCGCAATACTGGGACGATAATGTGATGAACCCGGCCTTGCCTTCCGTTTACCGCTTTTTAGACGTTGTATTGGACGATATCAAGAAGATGTATGATGAGGTTGGCTTGAAGTTAGAGGTGGTTTCCCTGGGAGGAGATGAGGTTCCAGCGGGTTCATGGGAGAAATCTCCGGCCATCCAGGCCCTGATGGAAAAAGAAGGCTTTAAAACTGTTTATGAGGTTTGGCCATACTACGTCAAGAAGATCAACGAAATCTGTGCCTCCAAAGGGTTGATCATGGCTGGATGGGAAGAGTTCGGAATGGTCAATAAAGGCTCTGGAATGGTAGTCAATGAGGAGTTGGCTCATCTCAATATGCATCTTGATGTATGGAACAACGTAATCGGGGGAGGCCATGAGGATTTAGTCTATAAATTGGCCAATGCTGGATACAAGACCATGTTCATCAGCGCAGCTAATCTCTACCTGGATATGGTCTGGGACCGTGATTTCAGGGAGCCTGGATTAAAATGGGCCGCAATATCCGATCTTTATCATTCCTTTTCATTGTTGCCTGAGAACTTTTTCTCCAATATGGCCATTACGGAACCTGGCAAGAAATTGGAACCGAAATACCTGGCTTCCAAAGTAAGGTTGACCGAAAAAGGAAAATCTAATCTCTTAGGTATTAAAGCCGCTCTTTGGGCAGAGACCGTATTGACCCCAGAACGCATGGACTATATGTTGTTCCCAAGGTTATATGCTTTGTCTGAGCGCGCTTGGGCTCCTAAAAGAGTGTGGGAGGAGGACTCCAAATTTGATAAGAAGGCCTTTGCTCAAAGCTATTCCGATTTTGTCAATAAAGTAGGAAAGAAGGAACTTCCGAAACTGGACCTAATCGCTGATGGGTTCAACTATAGATTACCTTCCGTAGGCGTTGTCCAAAAAGGGAACAAAATCCAAGCAAATATTGAATATCCAGGCTTTGATATCTTCTATACCCTTGATGGTTCAGAACCTAATTCAGGATCACAGCGATTCCCTATAGATGGAATCCAGGTCAAAAAAGGAGACAAGATCAATTTGGCTGTAGTAGACGATAAAGGCAGGATAGGAAGAGTATCAACCTACCTAGCCCAATAAAATACTATCAAAATGCAGAACATCCAAGGCTATTAATCCTATAACCTTGGATGTTCTCCTTTCTTATCTGAAAAAGCCTTTCCACTGTCTCATATCTCACATCTCTTCACCTTTAAATCCCAAAAACGAAGCAAAGCATAAATGCTTGTGCAATATATCGACCTTTTTAAAACCTACCTTCTCCAACAAGTGCAATTGATAGATTAGGGGCCTTGGAGAATCCTCTTTTTCTATATAGGCGAAAACATGTTCCTGATAGGCTTTATCTTTCAATTTCACTAAAAACTCCCCATATCGGTCATTATACATGAATTTTTGGATTTCAGTACTGTTTTGTTCCACGATGTCGAAAATCCAGATACTTCCACCCTCGTTCAGCAAACCATGGAGTTTCATAAATGCCTTTTCCCAATCTTCATCATCCCTTAAATGATGTAAGACCATGGTTGCAATGATCACATCATATTTGCCCTTGGGTAAATCAATGGACCTAAAATCGCCCTTAAAAACTTGAACTTCGCCCTCAGTATGTTCTTGAACCCTATGTTTTGCCCTGTCCAGCATAGGTTGACTTAAGTCGACTAAATCAACATTGACCTTATTATTGCTTTTCATTAGGGTCTTGATGGCATAGTTACCCGCACCGCAGCCGATGTCCAATATGTTTTTGAGGTTCGGATACATATCCCTGATTCCATCGGTAATCAATTCCATATTCAATACTGCATCGATGGTATTCGCCTGACTGGTTTCCAGATTTGCAAAACGCTCCACATCGGCATCAAACCGCTGTTCTATTTCTACTAATGTTGATTTTTCCATAATCTATTGTTCTATATCCAAATTTATCGGATTCAGTTATACCTAAAAAATACTATTTTTATCATAGTACAATACTTTTTAGGTATCATGGAGCTAAGACATTTATTCTATTTCAAGACCTTGGCAGAAGAACTTCATTTTGGAAATGCAGCCAAAAGGCTCTTTATTTCCCAGCCACCGCTGAGCAGGCAGATTAAGGAGCTCGAAAATGAATTGCAGGTCGATCTTTTTCACAGGAACAACAAAAAAGTAGAACTTACAGAAGCAGGGCAGTACTTCTATGCGCAAATCAATGAATTGATCGATCATTTGGAACAGGTGAAGAATACAACCAGACTGATCCATGAGCAGGTGTCAGGTGAACTGCGTTTAGGTTATATCAGCTCCACACCAAAGGGACTTATTGCGAGAATCTTGGAAGAACTCAAAATTAGCTTTCCAAATATGCAGGTCAATCTTATTGAGGCTTCCAGCCAATCGCAAATCGCATCTTTGGAAAGTGGTAAATTGGATCTTTCCATTATCCGTAGCCACAGCCCAAATGCAGTTGTGGTCAAAAAGTTATTGTTCAAGGATGAACTGTGTATCGTGGGGAATGCCAATAATTATAGACCAGCATCCATGGATCAATTAAGCAAAATGGATTATATCTCTTTTAACCAAGATTACGCTCCTGAGTATTTTAGGCACAGCGAAGAGTTTTGCAATAAATTAGGATTTGAACCCAAGGTAAAGCATCAATGCAACAATATGAACGCTATCTTGGAACTGGTCAAGCTAAATATTGGTTATGCCATTGCACCATTGAGTATGGTTAAAGACATGTCAGACCTTTCGGTATTAAGCTCTTCTAATCTGAAACAAAAAGTGGAGAGCAATGTTTATCTAGCCTACCATCAGGATAACTCTAGGACAGGCTTGATGCAGATCATAGAAAGGATCATAAAGATTCAAAAATAAAGGCCATTCAAGTTATTGAATGGCCTTATAATATCCTTTAGATTGAGAGTTTTAGATCCTTAAAAGGATTTGAACTTCTCTGGTTCCATTTCTGTAAAAGATGCTACCTTTTGATAGGTAATGCTATCCGAAGTCGCTTTAAAGGTTGTAGGTAAGATCAACCCATTACCAATATCCTTATAGCCGTTCACCAAATAGCTCTTATTGTCATAGTCCAAACGTTTCACCAGCCCAGACTCTTCACTGACATAAAAGCTTCCTGAGTTACCTAAGAAATTCGAGAAGTCCAATTTCTGAAGTTTCTCTGCATTGATGATCTTGCTACTGCTCTGCGAACTGATATTTGACGACATAATGGTGATCGGTAAAGAAAGCACCTTCAAGTCAATGTTGTACTGAGCGATCAAATCAGGCAATAATTCCTTATAGGTCTGTACGGCCATTTCAGCACCATTTTCATCATATACATGGTTTAATTTTTGGTTCTGAACATTTAACAATGCTACTACATTTTCATTGTTCAGCGTACCTTCAAAACGAACATTCCCAGTTTGTTTATCCAATAAGAACTTTCTGTTTCCGCTGATAGCAGGGTATTTGCTGTTCCCCGATACGGTAAACATAATATACTTTGTGGTTTCCCATTTGTTCTTACCACCTACTGCATTCCAGATTTTATCGACAATGCCATTGGACTGCGCCAATAGGACTGCTGGAGAAATAGTGATGGCAGCAAATATTAAATAGATATAGAAAACTATATTCTTCTGTTGTTTCATAATACTGAATTTTGTGATAATATGAGAGGAATTCACTACGTGCATAATGCTGCAACCCCAAAATCAAATTGGGAATGATTGAGTTGCCTGGTCCGTATGTGTATTTTGTTTCATAACCTCCTAGATATCAAAAACAATACCATTAATGGTTTTTATGGATTAGGCCCATTTGGATTGCCGTAATGGCAGCTTCTTCACCTTTATTTCCGTGCTTGCCACCTGCTCTGTCCAATGCCTGTTCTTGGTTGTCTGTTGTTAATACGCCAAAAATTACCGGTTTATTATATTTGATCCCTACCTGCGCGATACCATTGGCTACCGCATCACAGATAAAGTCAAAATGTCTTGTTTCACCTTGGATTACACAGCCTAAGGTAATCACGGCGTCCAATTCTTGATTACGCAAGGCAATGTCGCTCCCTGAGATCAATTCATAGCTCCCAGGTACTTCAATTAATTCAATGTTCTCTTCTTTCGCTCCGTTTTCTAATAATCCTTTATATGCTCCATTCAATAAAGCTCCTGTGATTTGGGCATTCCATTGAGAAACTACAATCGCAAATTTCAGATTCTCAGCATTGCCCACCTGTAAATGGGAAAAATCAGATAGATTTTTTAATGTACTCGACATAGATATAAATTAAAATAAAAAGGCTACCAAAGGTAGCCCTCAAAGTTAATTAAAATATTTTTGGTATTCCGTCAATGCTTATTGACCTCCTGGTATTAATTCCTTTACTTAAAAGTATTTCAATATCTAATTACTAACTACTAACTACTTAGTACTTAGATTTAGTACTATTACTGTTGTTTAGCCTGTACGCGAGCGATAAAGCTATCCACAGTTGTAGATTCAGCGCTTTCAGGATACTCATCTCTGATTCGTTGGTAAGCAACCTCAGCATTTTTGTAATCCTGTAATTCTTCATATACCAAACCTAATTTCTTTAAGAAGATTGGGGTAGTATAAGCATTAGCACTCTTATCAGCTGCTTTTTTGTAATAGTTGGCCGCCTTATCATAGATTTTCTCTTCTGAATATGCATCACCTAAAAGACCGATAACCAATGGGTCCAATACTTGACTTCCAGTCTCTGTATATTGTTCTAGGTATTTGATTGCTTCTTTAAAGTTCTTTTGACGCAAGTATAGTCCACCTAGGTAAGCATTCGCTACGTTTGCAGATTTAGTGTTGGAATATTCGTCGGCAATTTCTTTGAAACCTGGGAATGAACCATCACCATCGATAGCTTTTTTCTGAAGCGAATCAATAGTAGCGTAATATTCCGCTTGGTACATTTGGTTAGCAGCTTTCTCTGCTCTTGGTGCCAGATATAGTTTTTGGTATCCAAAATATAGAAGGATCAATACAACGATACCTGCTACAATAAAGATGATACTCTTTTCATTTTCTTGGAAAAATGATTTCTTCGGCCCTGTTTTTACCGCTGAAGAACCGTTTTGATTATTTTGTGACATTCTTAGTTTTAATAGATTACGGAACGCAAAAATACACTTTTAAAGAATACTTGCAATAATTTAGGAAAAATATTTAACAGCCTTACGGGTTGACATTGACCATGGTTTCCTGATCCAATTGTTCATAAATGGAGTTCTGGCTTTTGAATTCCGGAACCATGACTTTCATTTGTCGCACTATATTAAGGCTGTTGTTGCTGTCCAGCTGTTTGGATAGAACGTGTATTTCATTTTTTACTAACTCAAAATCATTTTCACGAACCTTGGCGATCATGATTTTTTCATGATGCGTAGGCATCGTGTTTTCAAGGTCATTCAATAGCTCCTCATAGAGCTTTTCACCTGGTCTTAATCCTGTAAATTTGATGTCTATGTCCTTGAAAGGGGTAAAGCCTGATAAACGGATCATCTTTTTAGCCAAATCGACGATCTTTACGGATTTGCCCATATCGAATACAAAGATCTCACCGCCATTCCCCATGTTTCCAGCTTCAATCACTAATTGACAAGCCTCTGGGATGGTCATAAAATATCGCGTGATATCAGGATGGGTGACCGTTACTGGACCACCTTTTTCAATTTGATCCTTAAATCTTGGGATTACCGAGCCATTAGAACCCAATACATTTCCAAATCGGGTAGTAATGAACCTTGTCGATTTGATACCGTTGACAGTCGTCAGGAAGTTGTTCAGGGATTGAACATACTTTTCGGCAATTCGCTTGGTTGCTCCCATGACATTGGTTGGGTTAACCGCTTTATCAGTAGAGACAAAAACAAATTTTTGAACATCAAACTCAACCGCCAAATTAGACAATAGATAAGTGCCGAAAACATTGGTTTTCACCCCTTCACTAGGGTGGTTTTCCATCATTGGAACATGTTTATATGCTGCGGCATGATAAACATAATGCGGTTTAAAAGTCTCGAAGAGCAGTCGCATCCGTTCTTCACTTCTGATATCTGCTATATACGAATGATAGATCTGGTTCTTGAATTGATCTTGGAGATCTAACTGTAAATTGTGCAAAGGAGATTCTGCCTGGTCGCAAAGAATGATCATTTGCGGTTCGTATTTTCCAAGCTGTTTAGAGATCTCACTTCCGATTGAACCTGCAGCACCTGTAACCAATACGCGTTTCCCACGTAATTGATCCATTAATTTTTCATTGGAAATCTGGATCGGCGCACGTTCCAATAGATCCTCAATTTTTATCTGTTTGATCTGTGCAGGGGATAGATCACCATTGATAATCTTGCTTACCGGAGGCAAGGTCAAAACCGTGATATTATGTTCCAATGCTTGATCAATAATGTTGTTCTTGATATCAATATCAATATTGGAAGAAGCAATGATCAATTCATCAACGCCAAATTTATGGACGGCCCTTGTGAAATCCTTAGAACCATAGATCTTAAGCCCATCGATGGATTTTCCAATTTTTTCTTCATTATCGTCTATATAGGCTACGATAGTCTTTTCAGAACGGAAATCATGCTCAAAAGTTCTTTTAACAGCTATACCTAAATCCCCAGCGCCATATACGATGGCATTTTTACGGCCATTTCTCGTAGATTTCGTGTACTGAAAGAAGATTTTGATACAGGTACGGTAGGTGGTTAAACCCGTAAAAGCAAATAGAGCATAAATGATGATCAGGTTTGTCGGAATGTTGATATGTATTTGTAACGCGATAAAGATTAACTTAGCGATAAACATGATGATCGAAGTGAATACGATCGTCGATAAAATACGGATAGAATCTACCGCAGAGGTATACCTGACAATTCCACTATATAACTTAAATACCATAAAGGAAATGGCAGTTAAAGTCATGCAAAATAAGAACTCAATTGAGAAGTCCGTTTTTGAGAAAGAATCTACGTTGAAGTTGTTGTAAAGGGTAAATGCAAGTAAGAAGGCACAGGCTGATACGGCTATGTCAAACATAAAAATAATCCATCTAGGAACTATCTTGATGTGATTCAACGGCTTAATTATTCTCATCGTAACGGGTTAGTTTGTAAACTTACGATTATTATAGTTTATTATTTTAATTTTAACCAAATATAATCGTTTAAGCTTTATTTGTTGAAATATTATTGCGTATTTTTAACTTGCATTATATTTACGTAAATGATAAATGTATCAAAATTAGCTCAAGAAGGAGTACTACAACCTAAGGAAGCTATGCTTTCAAAAGACAGAAAAAAAGGTAGTCTAACTATCGGTATCCCTAAAGAAAATACCTTCCAAGAAAACCGAATTGCACTAACCCCTCTATCTGTAGGATTGTTGGTTGAAAATGGTCATGAAATCATTATTGAAACGGGAGCTGGTGATGCTTCCAACTTTCAGGACCATCACTATAGTGAGCAAGGAGCTCGTATCGTATACGACAAAAAAGAAGTTTATAAAGCTGACCTGATCATAAAGATTTCCAGCCCGACCTTGAAAGAGGTGGAGCTCATGAAAAACAGACAGGTGCTTTTCAGTTCCCAGCAACCTTCATTGATGAAGCTTGAAGTCCTGAAAGCTTTGATGAAAAAGCAGATTACCGCGCTTTCCTTCGAATATCTACAAGATGAGGGCGGACATCTATCCGTTGTCCGTGCAATGAGCGAAATCGTCGGAGCGACCTCCGTTCTGATTGCAGCAGAATACCTATCCAATGTTTTTGATGGAAAAGGATTGATGTTAGGTGGAGTCACTGGTGTTCCACCAACAGAAATGGTTATCATTGGTGCCGGCACGGTGGGTGAATTTGCAGCAAGGACTGCTATTGCACTGGGCGCACAGGTCAAGGTCTTTGATAGCTCTGTATATAGGCTGAGACGCTTACAGAGTAATGTAGGCAGTCGTGTATTCACTTCCGTGGTTCAACCTATTGTTCTTAATAAGGCAGTACGTACCTGTGATGTTGTCATTGGTGCGGTCAGGGCGAGAAACGGTCGAACCCCTTGTTTGATATCTGAGGACACGGTATCCAAAATGAAACCTAATTCGGTTTTGATAGATGTCAGTATCGACCAAGGCGGGGTGTTTGAAACATCCGAAGTGACCAACCATGATAAACCCACCTTCAGAAAATATGATGTCATCCATTATTGTGTGCCTAATATCGCTTCTAGGGTGGCCAGAACCGCTACTTATGCCTTAACGAACATCTTTACTCCAATATTGATCGAAATTGGCGAAGCCGGCGGAATGAATAATATGATCTGGGCAAACCAAGGCATTCGCAGTGCAATCTATTTATATCACGGAAACCTAACTAACAAAGACATGAGCGAGAAGTTCCAGTTGCCTTGCAAGGACCTGAACTTAATCGTCATGGCGAATTTATAAACGATGAGAAAATATCTAATCCTATTTATTTTAAGCATGATTGCATGGCATACGAAGGCCCAAGATACGGGGCAAATGAGGTATCTGTATGGGAACGAGGAAATTCCCAAATCTAAATTACCTGTGGATTCCCTCGAAGAATTGGATAAACCGAAATTATATGTCCATAAAGCCAATCAAGAAAAAGAAGATCTAGTGTTCTTGGTGATTCCAGGAGGTGGTTATGCTGGAGTGGCGATCAACCACGAAGGTCATGATGTAGCTAAGAGGCTAAATGACCTAGGCTATACAGCCTACGTGCTTTTTTATAGGCTTCCTAAAGTTGCCACAATGGAGGATAAACGTTTTGGACCGCTTCAAGATGCACAGTATGCCATAGCACAGATCAGATCTGAAAATCCCCATAAAAAAGTAGTAGTTATTGGCTTCTCTGCAGGAGGGCATTTGGCAGCAACTTTATCAAATCTATACGATCGCCCGCAAACTGAGTTTTTGGAGCAGGCAAACCTGAAGCCCGATTTCTCCGTTCTGTGTTACCCCGTTATTTCCATGGATTCTACCATTACCCATCAGGGTTCCAAAAACAACCTGATAGGTCCTGAATTCACAGCAGAAGATGTAGAACTGTTCTCTATGGAAAAACAAGTGGACAAAAACAATCAGCCTACTTTCCTAATGAGTGCCAAAGATGATAAGGTAGTACCGATTGAAAATAGTTATAGGTATCAGGATTCTTTGGGCATGTATAATATTCCGAACCCAATCTTTACCTACGAAGAAGGTGGTCATGGATTTGGCCTGATCAATAAAACGGATAACAGGGATTGGTTTGCTGCTATGATGGAATGGCTGTTGAACGTAAGTAAATAAACCCAGTTTCTATTGAAACTGATGATATGTTGATACGAGGATATTGATTCTCGTATTTTTTTTGATCTCTACCTTTGGAAACTGTACCATATGTAGGGTCAACTCATTATTTCCAAGGACCAACTCATTATAGAAACCTCTAAATTTAATATCCTTGATCCAGAACTTTCCGTCCGCATTGATTTCATAGCTGACGTTTTCCTGAAGGATTGAGATCAAGGAATTGGTTTCAATATCTAGGTTTTTGGCTGCAGCAACGGTCAATACATTGCTTTTTGCCAATAATCTAGCTGTATATGGCGTATTCGGAGTAGCATACAATTCTTTTGGATTTCCATAGTCCGCTATTTCTCCTGCTTTCATCACCAAGAGATAGTCTGCCATGGCCAATACCTCTGCTGGATCATGCGAAACCAGAATGACGGTCAATCCAGTGTTCTTGACAATGTTCTGTATATCCTGTTGCAGTTCATCCCTGAATGCAGCATCCACTTGGTTAAAGGGTTCATCCATTAATAGAACCTCAGGATCATTGATCAATGCCCTGGAAATAGCAACGCGCTGCTTTTCACCTCCACTGAGATCGGCAACCCTTTTTTGCGCAAGATGATCAATGCGCAATTGTTCCAAAACCTCTTGTGTCCTTCTTGCCTTCAGCTCTAGGTTGGTATTGGAGAGTTGGGAGGCTACATTATCCCATACCTTGGCATAAAGGTTTAGATCATCAAATCCCTGAGAAACCAATTTCATGGCATCATGTCCCGGAATCAATTTGTCTTTTCGGGTTGGCACCAACCAACCTCTATACCTTATTTCGCCGGTATTAGGTTCCAATAGTCCATAGATCAACTTTAGCAAGGTGCTTTTTCCACTTCCTGACTCGCCGATGATGGCTGTGATCTTGCCCTCTTCAATGCCAAAATTCACCTGACTTACCGCAGTAACGATAAGGTTTCCTTCAAAAACAGCAGAAACATTCTCCCCATGAATTAAGGGAAGATTAGGTTTTTGAACATCAGAAAAAATATATTGACAAGAGTTAGATTGTTGAGCCATAAAAAGTGTCGGATCTTTTGAACCCGACACAAAAATACAGTTTACGAATCGTTTTTTCTATTAAAAACCTAGAGTCAATCCAAAAGCGATGTTTTTGACACCCTCTTGGGCTGGGCTTTTTTCAAACAGATTGTTCATATAATACTTGGCAAACAAGCCAAAATCGTCATATCCAATGCGCACAAATGGGCCATATTGAAAAGTCTGCAAGTTATAGGTATCCTTAAATTTCTGCTTTCCGTTGTCGTCGCTCTTCAAGCGTTGTGTTCCCTTCAATAATACGCCTGTCATCGCCCCGAACGCAAGTTTTACTCTTTTTCCATTGCTTAGCTGTCTACTTCTCAGTTCAAATGAAAGTGGAAGGCGCAAATACGTGGAAGTAAAAACATTTTTTGAATAATTTGCATCGCTATCCAAAGGCTCGTAGGTTAATGGTGAAACGTTTTCCAGAAGTAGAACATTCTGTTTAAGACGCCAGTAATTCCATTCAAAACCTGCCGAAAGGTAAACCTTGAAGTTATCGTTGAACCTTACCCCAAATTGTGCAATATCAAACCCAAAGTTGGAAGCTTTTTTATAGCTCAAGAATTGGTTTTGCTCTGACAACGTGAAACTACCATCATCGGAAAGCCTTGAGAATCCCCAATCAACTCGGGTGAAGGTCAATCCACCATAAGTCCTTGGATATTTGATCTCTTTTTTACTCGAATCCCTATTCTCTTTGTCTTCTTTTCCTAGGGTAAAAGAGAAATCGTAGCTACTACTATGGGTATTTCCCGTACTGTCTTTCTTCTCTTTTTCATTGTTTTCTTGGGCAGATGCAGAAAAGCTAATCAAGCCTAATGCAAAGATGAGTGTTGAAAAAATTCTAAATTTCATGTTATCTTCTGGTTTTTGCGATGCTGTTAAATAAATCTACACTAATGGTTCCTTCTTCGTCAGAACTGAATCTTACCGCCTTAGAAGAAGGGTTAAGGTTGTCTGACAAGGTATTCAGGATATTGGTGAAGATGGTCTGTTTTTTCTTAGGTTCCTTTTTTACCTCTGCATACATGACTTCTTCGTGCTCAATGATGTTGACCAAAGGTTGGATCGGAGCCACCTCAACTGTAGCTAATTCGTTTGGTTCTTGCTCAATATCATCAATTTCAACTGCCGTTACAAGCTTTAATTCTTGCGAGGGGACAATCATGTCTTCTCGTTCCGTGTCTTTAGCCTGAATAACTGGTTTATTTTCAGTTTGTTTCTTTTGAACCTCCTTAATTTTGCTAGGCTGATTCGAGGTTAACAAAACTGGTACTTCCTTACTTTCTTTTTCTACAGGAATTAAATCCTCTGAAATTGATGTCTCCTTATCGTTTATCAGTTTGTCCTCATGTTGCGCTATTTGAGCAGGTTTTTTTTCTGCTGAGTTATCTTGGAAAAGGAACATTTTTAAGGATATTCCTAAGGCTAAAGTCAGACAAGCTGCAATCATCCAGACATAAAGATTGTTTTTCCTTTTGAAAGGAATGGTTTTTTCTTCGTCAAGTTTTGACTCTATTCCTTTCCAGATCGATGCCGGTGGGGTAGTTTCCTGATCTCGAAGACCATCTGAAAACAATTTATCTATTTCTTGATCTTTCATATTCCTAATTCCTCCATTTTTTGAATGCGCTCTTTCAGCCAAAGCCTGGCCCTTGAAAGTTGAGATTTTGAACTGCCTTCACTGATTTCCAGCATTTCTGCAATCTCCTTATGGTTGTAGCCTTCTATGGCATACAGGTTGAATACGGTACGGTATCCCAATGGGAGTTTTTTGATCAATGCCAGCAAATCTTTGTAGTCCAAATGATTTAACGAAAAGGACCCTGCTTTTTCCAATTCCTTTTCGCTGAGTTCATCCGTTGACAGAAAGCGCACCTTATTCTTGCGGTGACTTTCAATGGCTGTATTGACCATAACGCGACGTATCCATCCTTCCAAAGAACCTTTGCCCTCATAGAGCTCACACTTATTGAATACCTTGATGAAACCGTTCTGTAAAATGTCAGCTGCTTCATCTTGATCCTTTGCATACCTTAAACATAAAGCATACATTTTAGCTGAAAAGTAATGATACAGTTCCGATTGAGCTTGCCGCTCCCTGGACTTGCACCGCTCCCATATATGTATAACTTTATTAGGCTCCAATTTGTGATCTGGTTTATTGAAAAGACGCCCTTCAGCCTAAAAGGGTTGCATCGGAAATAAAATTTATTTCAATATAATAGTTCGACTCTGATCTTCAGTAACTTCTATTTTTATGACGGCAGCATCTTCCGGAATTAGATTCGGGATTTTCTCCGGCCATTCAATAAAACAATAATCCCCAGAATAGAAATATTCTTCATATCCAAGATCAAAAGCCTCTTGTTCGCTTTTCAATCGATAGAAATCGAAATGATAGATTGGCCCGTTCTCCGAATGGTATTCATTCACTATGGAGAATGTAGGGCTAGATGTACTGTCTTCTACCTGTAGGTAGGCACAGATAGCCTTGATAAAGGTTGTTTTCCCAGCTCCCATTGGCGCTTGAAAAACAAACACTCTTTTATCACCTGCGTTTTCAATTAGCCATGCTGCAGCTGCAGGTAGGCTTTCTGTATTCGCAACTCTATATTCCATTTTACTGTTTTGTTATTTAGGACTGTACGTGATGAATGGAATGATCATTTCTTCCAAGGATATCCCTCCATGCTGGAAGGTACCATTGAAATAATGTACAAACTGATTGTAATTGTTCGGATAGACAAAATAGGTGTCTTCTTTGGCAAAAACATAGGTTGAGCTCATGTGGACCCTTGGTAACTGAGCTTCCAATGGATTTTTGATTACAAATACATCCTTGTCGATATAATTCAGGTTTTTACCTTGCTTATATCTTAAGTTAGTGTTGGTATTTCTATCGCCAATGATCTTGCTAGGTTTCTTGACACGGATGGTTCCATGGTCTGTAGTGATGATCACCCGGACATTCTTTTGCGAAAGCCATTTTAGAACATCTAATAATGGGGAGTGTTCAAACCAAGATAAAGTCAATGAGCGGTATGCTGCCTCATCATTGGCCAATTCCCTGATCATGGCCATGTCCGTACGGGCATGAGATAGCATATCCACGAAATTGTAGACCAGGACATTCAGGTCATTCAACATATATTTGTTGATGTTTTCCAGCACGTCCTTGCCTTGATCCATGGTAATGACCTTGGTATAGCTATGTCGGATATCCTTACGATAGACTCTTTTAATCTGATCCGCTAAAAACACATCTTCATAAAGGTTTTTACCGCCTTCATCATCATCGTTCTGCCATTCTTTCGGAAAACGTTTTTCCATTTCCAATGGGGTCAATCCACTAAAGATGGCATTTCTGGCATATTGTGTTGCGGTAGGAAGGATGCTATAATAGCTATCTTCTTCTTCCACCCGATAATAATCGGTCATCACCTCATTGATTACCTTCCATTGATCGTACCTTAAGTTATCGATCAGGAAGAAAAATGTTGGCTTTTCAGCTTCCATTTTAGGGAATACCTTTTTCTTGAAGAGTTGATGGGATAAGATCGGTCCGTTTTCCGGATTTTTTATCCAACTGAGGTATTCTTTTTCAATGAATTTCGAGAAGAGCAGATTTGCCTCCGATTTTTGCATGGTCAAGATTTCATGCATGCCTGCATCTTCCAGTTTTTCTAAGGAGAGTTCCCAATAGAGTAGTTTTTTATAGGCATCTACCCACTGTTGGAAGTTGAGGTTGTCGTTCATGCGCATGCCCAACTCACGGAAATCCTGTTGATAGGCCATGGAAGTGCGTTCAGAAACCAAGCGTTTGTTTTCTGTGAACTTCTTAATGGTCAATAGGATCTGTTTTGGGTTAACGGGTTTGATCAGGTAGTCGTCGATTTTGGCACCTATGGCATCTTCCATCAAGTGTTCTTCTTCGTTTTTGGTGACCAAAACCGTCGGTATGGAGGGATTGATGGCCTTAAGCTTGTCCAACGTTTCAAGACCTGTTAAACCCGGCATGTTTTCATCGAGGAAAACTAAGTCAAACGGTTCGTTTTGAAAAGCCTCAACAGCATCAGAACCATTATTAACGGTCTTTACCTTATAATCTTTCTGTTCTAACAACAAGATGTGCGGTTTCAAGAACTCAATCTCGTCATCAGCCCAAAGTATATGTATTTTCTGCATGTATCAATCCTTAGAAAAGCTAATTTACAGCTTTTAAAGGGATTTGCCGTTGTCTTTTCGTTATTAATCTTAGCGAATCGATCTATCGAGAAGAATTAATGCCAGGTTTTATCCGCAGATGGGTGGCTGTCCAAAAGGCTTTCAATTTTGGATTATATTTTGACCTCATTCGAGACACATTCCGAATTTTCCGAATGTGTCTCGAACGAGGTCAAAGCCAGGTCCGAAGACCATGGTCAGAAATATCTCTGAATCCAATTGGATTTTGGGCCGATCAAGAGGAAAAAGCCTCTGATTAAGGAAAAAAAATTAGGTCTTGTGACAAAGCGATCATTTGGATTCATAGTAAAGAAGGAAAGGTGATAATTTCCAGTATTTAGGCTACTGTATCGATTGTTTTGCCTTGATAATCTTTTGATTGGGTAAGGAAAGAGCAGGATGTTGAGGGATTATTTTTTGAAATTTTTACAGGAATGTACTTGAAATATTAGGATCGTTGTAATGGATTCTAGGTATTTACTGACAAATTGCCTCTTTTTGGATTTTTTTTAACATTTATTAAGTACCATGTATGTATCTTTGCCCGTATCTTAGCCATAATATACAGTATAGTACATGTGGGTGAGACTAGATTTTAATCACTATTTAGGCATTTGAACAAGAAGAAAATAATAAATGATCCTGTTTACGGTTTTGTTACGATCCCGTCAGGGTTTATTTATGACCTGATTCAACATCCATACTTACAAAGACTGCGTTATATCAAGCAGGTGAGCATGACCCATCTGGTTTATCCAGGAGCATTGCACACTCGTTTTCAACATGTTGTCGGTGCCATGCACTTGATGAGCTTGGCCATTGAAACCTTGCGAGGGAAGGATGTGATGATTTCGGAAGAGGAAGAAGAAGCTGCACTTGCCGCCATCCTTCTTCACGATGTAGGGCATGGCCCTTTTTCACATTCGCTAGAACATACCTTGGTTGAAGGCGTGTCGCATGAATTGATTTCAGCGTTGCTGATGGACAAGTTGAATGAAGAATTTTCGGGCCGACTAGATTTAGCCATTACCATTTTCAACGATCAATACCACCGTAAATTCTTGCACCAGTTAGTATCAAGCCAACTTGATACCGATAGAATGGACTACTTAAACAGAGATAGTTTCTTTACAGGTGTTTCTGAAGGGGTGATTTCTTTTGATAGGATCATCAAAATGCTGAACGTAAAAGATGATGAGCTGGTGGTAGAGGCAAAAGGGATCTATTCGGTAGAAAAGTTCCTGATTGCTAGGAGATTGATGTACTGGCAGGTTTATCTGCACAAAACAGTGATCACGGCCGAGCAGATGCTGATCAAGGCGCTTGCAAGGGCAAAGGAATTGAGCAACAAAGGGGTGAAATTGTTTGCAACACCGGCATTGGACCATTTCCTGAACAACAAAATCGATAGGGAAACATTTCTGGCGAATGAGTCGCATTTAGAATGGTTTACTCGTTTAGATGACACGGATATTTTATCAGCGATCAAGATTTGGGCTGATCATGACGACCAGATACTGAGTATGTTGTGTTCAAAGCTTGTTCGACGAGAACTGTTCCGCACGGAATTAAGCAATACGCCATTTTCTGAAGAATATGTTTCGGAATTGAAGGGAAGACTGAAAGAGCGGTTTGACGTGAATGAAGGCGATCTCGATTATTTGTTGTATCAACAGGTTATTGGAAATAATGCTTACGATTCATCGGAGAGCAAAATATGTGTGATGATGAAAGATGGGCAATTATTGGATATAGCTGAAGCTTCAGATCTATCAAATATTGAATCATTATCTAGAAGAGTGGAGAAATATGCCATTACCTACCCTAAGGAGGTAGGACAGGTTTCTTCTGATCAACAAATGATAGTTAACATATAATTAAAATACAAGTATTACTTAATGCAATTTACCGCGGAACAAATAGCGACCTTATTAAAAGGACAGGTAGAGGGGAATCCTGAAACCTTAGTCGATCAGTTATCCAAAATTGAGGAGGCTGGTCCTAAGAGCTTGACTTTTTTGGCGAATCCGAAGTACGAACACTTTATATACGATACAGATGCAGGGATCATCGTGATCAATGAGGATCTAGCCTTGCAGAAAACAGTGAAGGCCACTCTTATCCGAGTTAAGAATGCATATACTGCTTTTACGGAATTGTTGAAGCTGTACGATGAGATGAGGAATGAAAGAAGTGGAATCGATGAGCAGGTTTTTATCCATGAAAGTTCAAGCATAGGTCAAAATCCATATATAGGAGCTTTCAGCTATATCGGAAAGAATGTAGTGATTGGTAACCAAGTGAAGATCTATCCTCAAGTGTATATTGCTGATGATGTAAAGATTGGAGATCATAGTGTTTTACTGCCGGGGGTAAAGGTTTATAAAGATTGCATCATTGGAAACCGGGTCATCATCCATGCTGGATCAGTCATAGGGAGTGATGGTTTTGGATTTGCACCCAAAGAAGATGGGTCTTATGAGAAGATCCCACAGATTGGGAATGTCATTATAGAAGATGATGTAGAGATTGGTGCGAATACGGTTATCGATAGAGCAACCTTAGGTTCTACCCGCATATTGAAAGGTGTGAAATTGGACAACTTGATTCAGATTGCCCATAATGTGGAGGTAGGGTCTAATACGGTTATCGCTGCGCAGACAGGGATTTCAGGAAGCACAAAGATTGGCGAGAATGTGGTATTAGGGGGTCAGGTAGGTGTGGTTGGTCATATCAGCATTGCCAAGGGCAGTCAGGTTCAGGCCCAATCTGGAATTAACCGATCGATATTGGAAGAGAATAAGAAATGGGGTGGGAGCCCAGCATTTCCATACAGCAATGAGCTGCGTTCGCAGGTGCTTTATTCCAAGCTTCCAGAGCTTGAAAAACGCATTGCGGAGTTAGAAAAGCAATTAAATGAAAAAAATAATAGCTAACTTTACAAGATAATTTTTTTGCAAAATACTAATGTTAGATATGAATGTAAAACAGAGAACCATTAAATCTGACGTCCATTTTTCGGGCGTGGGTCTTCATACTGGTAAACAAGTGAATGTGACTTTGAAACCAGCTGCAGAAAACCACTGGTACAAATTCAAACGAGTAGATTTAGAGGGTCAACCAATTGTAAGTGTAGATGTTGATAATGTGAGCAACACTGCGCGGGGAACTACAATTTCTCAAAACGGCGCTTCTGTAAGTACCATCGAACATTTGATGGCAGCATTGGTAGGCTTGCAATTAGATAACATATTGATTGAGATCGACGCTCCTGAGGTGCCGATCTTGGACGGAAGTTCGGCTATCTTTATCGAGAAGATCCAAGAGGTTGGATTTCAAGATCAGGATGCAGACCGTGATTTCTTTGAAGTAACTGATAATATTCACTATACCGATCCAGAGAACAAGGTAGAGATTGTTGCGATGCCAGTTGATGGCTACCGCATCACCTGTATGATTGACTTTAATTCCCCAGTATTGGGCAGTCAACATGCTTCTATCAGTGATTTGGATGAATTCAGCAAGGAGATTGCTGGATCCCGTACATTTTGTTTCTTACATGAATTAGAGGCATTGGTAAGCCAAAACTTGATCAAAGGTGGCGATTTGTCCAATGCGATCGTTATAGTAGATAAGGAAGTATCGGAAGGTGAATTGGACAAATTGCAGGATCTTTTCCATAAACGTGTTGAGGTGGCACAAGAGGGTATCTTGAACAATATATCCTTGCGATACCAAAATGAGCCAGCTAGACATAAGCTGTTGGACATGATCGGTGATTTGGCTTTAGTAGGGAAACCTATAAAAGGACATATTATGGCAGCGCGTCCTGGACATGCGGCCAACGTAGCATTTGCCAAACGTATAAAAGGGCAGATCAAGCGTGAAAAGAACAAAAAGAATGTAAAAGTTTATGACCCGAATACGCCTCCGGTTTACGATACGGTTCAAATCATGAATATTTTACCACATCGTCAGCCATTCTTGATGATCGACAAGATCCTGGAACTGTCGCAGACCCACGTGGTAGGATTGAAGAACGTAACGATGAACGAGGATCTTTTCATGGGTCATTTTCCAGGCGCACCATTATTTCCAGGGGTATTGCAAATTGAAGCAATGGCCCAAACAGGGGGGATCTTGGTGTTGAATACTGTCCCAGACCCAGAAAACTGGTTGACCTTGTTCCTGAAGATCGAGAATGCGAGATTCAAGAACCAAGTAGTGCCAGGGGATACCGTAATTTTCACTTGTGAGTTATTGGAGCCAATCCGAAGAGGAATTGCGAGGATGAAAGGAGTTGGTATGGTAGGTGACAAGGTGGTAAGTGAAGCAGAATTAATGGCCCAGATAGTAAAGGTCAAAGGATAATTAAATAAGAATGATTCAACCATTATCATATATACATCCTGAGGCAAAGATTGCACAGAATGTGGTTATTGAGCCGTTCTCTACCATCCATAAGGATGTGGAGATAGGCGAGGGAACTTGGATAGGCTCGAATGTAACCATTATGAATGGTGCACGAATTGGGAAAAATTGCAGGATTTTTCCTGGAGCTGTTATCTCTGGGGAACCTCAGGATTTAAAGTTTGAAGGTGAGATCACGACGGCTGAGATTGGCGACAATACGACCATCCGTGAGTGTGTGACCATCAATAGAGGAACAAAGGACAGATACCGTACCGTAATCGGAAAGAACTGTTTGATTCAAGCATACAGCCATATCGCCCATGATTGTTTTGTAGGAGATAACTGTATCTTTTCAAATTCAAGTACCTTGGCTGGACACATTACCGTAGGTGATTATGTCGTTTTGGCGGGTATGGTTGCCGTACATCAGTTCTGTAAGATCGGGTCGCATGCCTTTGTTACAGGTGGTACCTTGGTCAGAAAGGATGTCCCACCTTATATAAAAGCTGCAAGGGAGCCTATTTCCTATGCTGGTATCAATTCTGTGGGATTGAGAAGAAGAGGCTATACCAACGAACAGATCAATGAGATCCAAGGGATCTATAGGGTACTTTTTGTACAGCACAGTAATTTAGGTAAGGCATTGGATATTGTCGAGGCAGAATTTAAGGCTACTGAAATACGGGATGAGATACTTGGCTTTGTAAGAGCATCTAACCGAGGAGTTGTCAAAGGATTTGGTCAAGGCCGATCTGGAATATAAATTTAAACAATACGACTATTTGAATATAATTTTACAAGATATTGGTAGGAGGTATAATAGGGAATGGATTTTCAGACATCTCGATTATACCTTTTCTTTTGGAAAGAGCTATGCTATCCTAGGTCCGAATGGATCGGGGAAATCTACCCTCATCAAAGTGATCACCGGCGCGCTAACGGCAAGCGAAGGAACACTAAAGTTTGAAGAAGGAGGTCAGGAACAGCAAATAGAGCAGATTTTTCAAAAGATAAGCCTTGCTGCGCCCTATGTTGAGTTGATCGAGGAATTTTCGTTGAATGAGATGTTGGAATTTCATTTCAAGTTCAAGGATTACCTTCCGGGTTATGATATGGCTCGTATCAAAGATACCTTAGGCTTTGCGAAAAATACCTTTGAAAAAGACATCCGACATTTTTCATCGGGAATGAAACAGAGGGTTAAATTGATTTTGGCTTGTTGTTCTCAAAGTAAATTGCTATTCTTGGATGAACCTACAAGCAATCTAGATAAAGAGGGAGAACAATGGTACCTGAACTTGATCGAAAAGACCAAGTCCGATCGTATCCTTGTAATCGGATCCAATCAAGAGCATGAATATAACTTCTGTGATGAGCAATTGCAGATCATGAGCTATAAGTAAGGAAGGACTGGTCTTTCATTGGAAACATGGAAGAGATTTTATATTTTTGCGAAAGAAATTATTAAAAATATGGCAAAAGCTTCAGACGTTAAGAGTGGAAATATACTTCGTTTCAATGGGGAATTAGTATCGGTAGAGGAATACATTCACCGTACCCCAGGAAACTTGCGTGCATTCTATCAAGCAAGAATGCGTAATGTTAAGACTGGAAAATTAGTAGAATACAGATTTAGAACAGATGAAGAGGTGGAAATTGCTCGAGTAGAGACCAATGACTACCAATATTTATATGAGGACGGGGAATTTTTCGTGGTGATGGATAACGAGACCTACGAGCAATTCAATATTCCAAAAGTTCTTTTTGGTGATTCAGCCCGTTTCTTAAAAGAAGGAATGAACGTTATCGTGGCATTTGAGAGTGAAGAAGCTATTATGGCCCAAACTCCTGCAAGTGTGGAATTGGAAATTACGTATACAGAGCCTGCAGTGAAAGGTGATACCTCGACGAACGCATTGAAAAATGCTACTGTAGAGACTGGCGTAGAGATCCGTGTTCCTCTGTTCATTAATCAAGGAGATAGAGTAAAAGTGGATACACGTACCGGTGATTACATGGAACGTGTAAAATAAGATCTTAGGTTTAGGTTGATTATTCGGTCTTGTTAGCTCCCATGCTTCAAGGCCGTTTTTTTTATCCAAGCATGAAAAAAGCAGATTTAAGGGCAACATATAAACAAAAGCGGAATGAACTGACCACGGCCGAAGTGGCTGAGCTGGATCAGTTGATTTTCCAGGAATTGACCTCTTACGATTGGTCCAAGATAACCTACTTGCATTGTTACCTGGCCATCGCTAAATTCAAGGAATATGATACGATCAAGTTTATCCATTGGATTTGGGAGCATTATCCCCATACCCAAATCGTAATTTCAAAATCTGATTTTGAAACCCATCAATTAAAACATTTCATCTTTAATTCGGACACCCAGCTCATCCATAATGCTTGGGGGATTCCAGAGCCAGAAGGGGCAATAGAAATTGAAACCGGAAAAATTGAAGCTGTTTTGGCCCCCCTGTTGGTCGTGGATCATTTTGGGAATCGGATAGGCTATGGTAAAGGCTTTTATGACCGTTTTTTTGCCAGCTGTAATGCTTCGGTCCTAAGGACAGGGATTTCCTACTTTTCTCCAGTGGATTTAATCGAAGATATTGGGGAATGGGATGTTCCTATAGAGTTGGTTTTTACTCCCGGAAAAACTTATTGTTTTTAAGAAGCTTTAATTTTCTCTAATAGAAAAAATAGCAACATAAATACAATTTTATAATACGCAACAGCGTTAAAAATAATAATAGATAGCAAAAATTAATTTGAGCCTAGGCTTGAATGGAAAATATGGAGATGGAACTCCTAGGCATTTTCAGTCTGTTGTTTCCTGAAAATAAAAGAAAGTTTGTCTAAAAAGCTAAATAAACAATTTTCGTTATTTACTCCCTGTAATGCTATTGTCGGCATTCGGTTTTGGCAAACCCAAAACATTAGTTTATCCATGCTTTTTAGACAAAAACTTTCTTTACTTGTATAAAATCCTAAATTTTATGGTGTTATCGACCTGCTTCAATTGCCTAAGCATTTGTTTATCGTAAGCAGCATCGATATCTGTAACCGCATAACCTATTTCACCTCTAGTCATCAAGAATTGAGAAAAGATGTTGATATTATTTTCCGCGTAGATCTTGTTGATCTGCGCCATGATACCAGGGACGTTCTTATGGATGTGCAGTAGACGGTGCGCCCTTGTTAAGCCCGGTAGGGTTAGGTTAGGGAAATTCCTGCTTTGATCTGTATCACCATTGTTGATGAAGTCAGCCATACGGCGAGGGATAAATTCCGCATTTCGTTTTTTGTTCTTTTTGTCGTCAAAAACCACAATTCCTTTTTCCGTACAGATAGCTTTTGAGATATGTCCCTTCACATCGCCTAGATAGCCGATGGTCTTTAATTTATCTGCTCTTGATAGTACATCATCTGCTATGGTTTCTCCGTTACCCAACAATAACATGCCAACGTCCTTCACATATTTCTCTTCCAATGTCTCCTTGACACGGATGGAGAATCCATCTCTTTTCAAGATATGCGCAGCAATTTCAGGGACATCACCTACAATAAGACATAAGATTCTGTTCTTTGGGTAGGAGATAGCTCTAGGGAGGTCATTCACATATAGGAATTCGTCAAAACTTGGTGCGATATGATCCGCTTTATCAGTTACCGATTGCCTGGAAATGTTCTCGGTAAAGGCATAGAACTTTTCGATCAAGCCTGATTCTTTTAATTGGAAGTCTGAATATCCATCACCGATTCCAAAGATCCGACCTTCGATATTGAGCTGTTTTAAGAGCTTTACCTTTCCTCCTTCATCCGATAGGGGGTTGGCTTCGTCATAACCGATGATATTCCCATCAGCGTCAAATTTGAAGGTATTGGCGTAGATGTTTTCTTTTTTGATATGGTACGGACTGACTACAGGGGTAATAAATTCCTTGAACCCACCGGAAACGATCCAAGCGGTGTCTGAATTCTCCCTAAAGAAGTCTTTGTTTCTACTGAAAGATTTGGAAACTTTCTTTTTTAGATGAGCGATCAGTTTGTCCAAATGTTGGCGATTAGCCTGCAATAAACTTACACGTCCAGCCAAGCTTTCACGGAAAGAAATCTTGCCTTCCATAGCCAAATTGGTGAAGCGCTCGATTTCGTTGTAAATTTTCTCTTGGTCAGGATGGTTTTCTAAGGATATCCTTGCTAATTCGTCTAGGGCTTCGACTTGGGTGAAAGTGCTATCGAAGTCTATGATGTAATAGTTTTTCACTGTATGTTTTGTTTAGATTGTTGCTATAAATAATAGGCTTCACATACTTCTCTTAGGGTTTGATCCAGAGGTTTAAATGTATAGCCCAACGTTTCCTTTATTTTGGAATTGTCGTATTGTAATTTACTGTTTGCTGCGCGAGCAGACTCTTTGGTCAGGGCAGGTTTCTTCCCACTGATCGCAGCACCTAATTTTGCTAAACGCCATGCTACGGAAAGCATCAGCGAGGTTGCCTTGATGTGTGGTGCGGGCTTGTTCATCAATTCACTGATCTTGGTCAGCAAGTCTTGGTTACTGATATTCTCAGCATTGAGGATAAACCTTTGGCCGGAAATATCAGAATTCATCAGTAGGATCATGATCTTTGCCACATCGGAAACATCGACGATTCCGACAGAACCCAAAGGATAGATCTTGTTACCTTTATTTACCATGTTGAAAATGGCACGGGAGCCTTTTTCGCCCCATCCAATACCCATGATAACGGAAGGATTGACAATTACGGCGTCCAGACCTTCGGCGACCCCTCTCCAGACTTCCATTTCGCTTTCGTACTTCGCCAAAGAATATTTGGAGATCTTAGGGTTAAATTCCCATTTGTCATTTTCGGTTACCGGAAGTCCTTTTTTGCTGAATCCCAAAGCGGCAATCGAACTGACGTGGAGCAATCTTTTTTGGTGTTCCAGGCAGAGATTGACAATGTGTTTGGTACCCTCAACGTTTGTGTCAATGATCTCAGCGGCATCTTCCTTTTGGTAAGAAACCTTGGCTGCACAGTGGTAAACTTGATCGACTTTAGGGATAATGTCTTCGAGGGCGAAATAATCTGTTATTTCAGCATCCACCCATTGGATGAGTGATGAGGACTTTAAGGGGTCAGGAATAATGGAGGTCGATCTTTTCAAAGCAATCACACTATGCCCCTCATCAATGAGGTACTGCAATAACGTAGACCCTAAAAAACCTGTTCCGCCTGTTACTAATATCACTTCCTAACTTATTGTTGAAAAATTATGTAGTTCAAAAGTAAGTTAATAAATGCATATTTGCTAAATACAATAGGATAAACTCAATAAAATTTGAGGAATTAGACAATCAATATGACTTTAGCTGATTTTTTATCACCCATCTCCCTAAAAGAATTAGGTCTTCCAACAGAATATTACAACTCACAATTCGGTCATTCCATCGAAAAATATACGGATGTATTTCCGCAATGGGATGAGGAAACAGGCTATCCGCAGATTGCTATTTTTGGTGTAGAAGAGGGACGGTCAGCAGTCAACAACAACGGTACGCAAAAAGCACCGGACATGGTCCGCAAGCATCTTTACGATCTCTATCAAGGGGATTACACCGTGAAGATCGCCGACCTGGGGAATATTAGAGCAGGAGCAACGGTAAAGGACACCTACGTGGCCGTAAAATTGGTAATGGAAGAATTGATGAAAAAAGATATCCTTCCTATACTGATTGGCGGCGGACAGGATCTGACCTATGCGCAGTATACATCGTATGAGAATCTGGAGCAACGTGTAGATGTTGCGGTCATCGATTCTAGGTTTGATCTGGATCAGGAGAATGCCGAGGATATGCCTTTGAATTCACAGACCTATCTTAACCATTTGATCTTACATCAGCCAGATTATTTGTTCAATCTTAGCAATATTGGATTTCAGACCTATCTAGTGAGCAAAGAGTCGATCAATATGTATGATAAATTGTTTTTCAATGCGATGCGATTGGGAAGCTTTTCGGGCAAGCTGGACCAAGCAGAGCCTATTATCCGTTCGGCGGATATGGTCAGTTTTGACATTGGTGCCATTCGTGCTTCAGAAGCTTGCGGAAATGCAAATGCAGGGCCTAATGGATTATATGGTGATGAGGCCTGTCAATTGTCAAGATATGCTGGCATGTCCGATAAATGCAGTTCTTTTGGAATCTATGAATACAACCCGACCTTTGATCCCATGGGCCAGACCGGCATGCTGATCGCCCAGATGATCTGGTGTTTCATCGATGGGTTCTATAGCCGTAAAAAGGATGCTCCGATGTATCCTAAATCTAATTATATCATCTACAGAACCACTTTGGAAGCAGAGGATTATGAGTTGGTTTTTGTGAAGAGCAAAAAGTCTGACCGTTGGTGGATGCAAGTTCCATACTTTGGCTCCAAATCTGTCAATGAACGTTTTTACCTAGTGCCATGCCGTTATGAGGATTATCAAATGGCAGTTGCTGGTGAAATGCCGGATCTATGGTGGAAAACCCATCAGAAACTACAGTAATCATATAGTTTATCAATCTGAATAGCGTGGAAGTCGTCTATCTTGTTTCCCTTATCGTCCTTGTTGCTATCTGTGCCTTTCTTATTTGGCGCAACGCAAGGGCTGTGTCTAGGGAAGAGCATAATAGGCTGCAGGATGCTACCAAAGACCTCCAATTGGAATTTGCCAAAATTCAGGAGCGTGAAAAGATCTTGATTGCCGATCGAGACCGCCTGTACAGTGAACTGCGGGAAGAAAGCTTGGCGAGACAAACTGTAGAGCGGAGTTTGGAAGGGACGAATGCTTACCTACAGGCCCAACAGGAGAAATTTGCTGAGCAAAGGCAGGAAATGGAAAACATGAAAGCCCAGTTCAACAATGAGTTTCAGGTCATGGCCAATAAGATTTTGGAAGAAAAATCTTTCAAGTTTACGCAGTTGAACCAGCAGAATATTTCGCAGGTATTGGATCCCTTAAAAGAGAAGATCAAAACCTTTGAGGAGAAGGTGGAGAAGTCCTATCAGCAGGAATCGGCTGAGCGCAATGTTCTGAAGGGCGTAGTGGAACAATTGATGCAACAGAGCGTACAGATCAAGGATGAGGCAAATAACTTGGCCAGGGCGCTGAAAGGGGACAATAAGAAGCAAGGGAATTGGGGCGAGGTTATTTTAGAGCGAGTATTGGAACGTTCGGGTCTGATCAAGGACCAAGAATATAAGCTTCAGGCTTCTGTTCAGGAGGCGGATGGCAGAAGGTTTCAACCTGATGCCGTGATCTATTTACCCGATGAGAAGCATTTGATTGTCGATGCCAAATTATCATTGGTAGCCTATGAACGAGCTGTAAATGCAGATACCGAGGAGGATCGGTTAATATTTGTTAAACAGCATGTACAATCCATCGAGAACCATGTTAGGGAACTATCGGCCAAGGATTACCATTCGCTATATGGCATACAATCGCCAGATTTTGTTTTGCTGTTCATCCCAATTGAGTCTTCCTTAAGCCTAGCGGTAAACTTTAAACCAGAACTCTTCAGTGAGGCATGGGATAGACGCGTGGTGATCGTGAGCCC
The DNA here is from genome assembly GCF_024261425.1 of Sphingobacterium sp. LZ11T8. Lineage (NCBI taxonomy): Bacteria > Pseudomonadati > Bacteroidota > Sphingobacteriia > Sphingobacteriales > Sphingobacteriaceae > Sphingobacterium > Sphingobacterium sp. LZ11T8. The sequence continues at coordinate 301,354 of NZ_JANBZY010000005.1, forward strand.
TTCGACTCTATTGGCCACTTTGAGGACAATCGCCAGTGTTTGGAAACAGGAAAGGCAGAACAGGAATGTCCTGGAGATCGCTAAGGAAGCAGGTTTGTTGTATGATAAGTTTGTTGGTTTCCTGAATGATATGGATCAGCTTCAGGGGATGATCCAAAAAGCCGCAGACAAGCATGATGAGGCCATGAAGAAGCTCAGTTCAGGCTCTGGAAATGTGATTCGGAAAATAGAACAGTTAAAGACACTTGGCGCTAAGGCCAATAAACAGATAGGGGATAAATACCTCGAAGATTAACTTCAATGGAATCCTGTTGACGTATTCAGCTAAGAAACTTTCATCAAAAAGACTTAATTCAGGCAAATATGGTATTTTATTAATATTTGTTTGATTTGCAGTTGTAATGCCTTAATTTTAAGGAAAGTTCGACCACAAAACAGATTGTCTAATGGAAGATATGATCCTCTACAACCGCCTGCAATTCGCATTTACCATTACCTTTCACTACCTCTTTCCGCAATTGACCATGGGTCTTTCACTCATGATCGTTTATTTCAAATGGAGATTTTTGAGGACCAATAACATCATCTATAATGATGCTTCCAAGTTTTGGATGAAGATCTTTGCACTGAATTTTGCGATGGGGGTGGTTACTGGGATTCCGATGGAGTTTCAGTTCGGGACAAATTGGGCGAAGTTTTCGGAATTGACTGGTGGGATAATTGGCCAGACCTTGGCAATGGAAGGGATGTTCTCCTTTTTCTTGGAGTCCTCCTTTCTAGGGATGTTTATTTTTGGGGAGAAGCTCTTGGGGCATAAGCTCCATTTTGTGGCGGGATTGATGGTCTTTATAGGCTCTTGGGCCTCGGGATACTTGATTCTGGCGACCCATTCCTGGATGCAGCATCCAGTAGGCTATGAGATCCTGGAAAACGGAAAATTTGTGCTCAATAATTTTTCTGCTCTATTTACTAATCCTTGGTTACTTCCTTCTTATTTGCATAATCAGGCCGGTTCATTAGTCACTTCAGCATTCTTTGTATCGGCTGTTGGGGCGTTCTATCTGTTGAGCAACCTGCATGCGGAATATGGAAAGATCTTCTTAAAGACGGGCGTTGTTTTTGGTTTGATTGCCTCGATTGCTGTAGCCTTTCCAACTGGGGATATGTTAGCAAAGAATGTGGTGAAGCACCAGCCCGCTACTTTCGCCGCGATGGAAGGGATCTTTGAAACTGAAACCGGTGGTTCAGAGATAATTTTGATTGGACAACCCGATATGGAGAACAAAAAGCTGGACAATAAGATTGCTGTCCCTAAGGTTTTGAGTTTCTTGACCTATCAACGTTGGGATGCCACCATTCAAGGGCTCAATGAATTTGATGAAGATATCCATCCGACAAACGTTCCTGGACTATATTACAGTTATCATATCATGGCTGGTTTAGGGACCATCTTTATTGGAATCATGATGATTGCTGCATTCCTGCTGTGGCGGAAAAAGCTATTTCAAACGAAATGGGTATTATGGATATTGATGTTCATGATTCCATTTCCTTATATCGCCAATACGGCAGGGTGGTACACTGCAGAATTGGGCAGACAGCCTTGGTTGGTCTTCAACCTGATGCGGATGGTCGATGGAGTTTCTCCTACGGTTTCTTCAGGAAACACCCTGTTTACCTTATTGGGGTTTGTAGGGCTGTATATTTTATTGGGTCTGTTGTTCTTGATGTTGGTATTGAAGATCATCAGAAAAGGTCCTGAAACTAATTTAGCACTAAAATCATAGCTTATGGAAATGTTTTGGTTTATCATTTTGGTCTTTATGTTGGGCATGTACGTGGTGCTGGATGGATATGATTTTGGAGCTGGTATTGTTCATTTATTATTTGCAAAAACCGATGAGGAGCGGGCAGCCATCCGCAATGCAATCGGTCCTTTTTGGGATGCCAATGAGGTTTGGTTGATTGCATCGGGAGGTGTTCTGTTTTTCGCATTTCCTACTTTATATGCTTCGGCATTCAGTGGGTTCTATTTGCCACTGATGCTGGTATTATGGTTTTTGATCTTTAGGGCCGTTGGTTTGGAGCTTCGTGGGCAGATCCACAATAAATTGTGGGAAAGGTTTTGGGAGAAGGCATTTGGCATGGCGAGTCTGTTTCTGGCCCTGTTCTTTGGGGCTGCATTGGGAAACGTGGTGCGTGGAGTGAACCTAGGCATGGTGGAGAATGGCGTGTCCACACAAGAACCCCATTATTTCTTCCTGCAATTATGGAATCCAACATTAGACCCTATGTCTGATGTTCACGGAATCATTGACTGGTTTACGATTTTATTGGGTATTGTTTCTGTATTTACGCTTACCATTCATGGCGCCAACTGGATTATTCTCAAAACCTCTACTGGCTTGAACCAAAGGTTGAAAGGCATCATTTTCAAATTGAATATTGCCCTTGCTTTTTTAGTGGTCCTAACAGCAGGGTTATGGCAATATGTAAAACCATTTCCACTCAATAACCTAATCGGACATGCCTGGTTATGGATTTTTCCTGTAATCGCTGGAGTAGGTTTGATTGGTCAGTTCTGGATCAAGAAATTTAAGAAAGATGGTATGGGATTTCTTTTCTCTACCTTATTTATCCTAGGGAGCTTTGCAACGACCGTTGCTTCACTCTTCCCAAATGTACTGCCATCAACCAATTCTGTCAATCCGTCCCTAACGGTCTACAATGTCGCCGGCCATGAATATGGCCTATCCGTGGGTCTATATTGGTTCGTGATAGCCTTCCTGCTGGTAGTTATTTACTTTATCATCCAATTTAGGGTATTTAAAGGTAAGCTGGATGATGTGGGGTATCATTAGGGCTAGATGTGAGATGGGAGATATGAGATTTGAGAACCTTCAAACGAGTAGTTTTTGAAGATTTAAAGGAGGATGTAAATTTAAATGAGATATGAAATTTTTGATAGTTATTCTATCTCAAATCTCACATCTCAATTCTAATATCTACGATTTAGTATCCCCTCGCTTGGTCATCGCCTCTATGGTCGGCTCCGGTTTGGAGTTTTCCGTTTTTGAGGATAACGATGTTTTCTACGCGGCCGATAGCACCTCTTTTATTGATTTTGTAACCGTCCTCTTCAAGGCTTTGACGAGTTTTGTCGTTGATTGCTTTTTCTTCAACGTCGATTACGTCGGGTTGCCATTGGTGGTGGAAACGGGCTGCTGACACGGATTCTTGTGCAGTCATGTCGAATTCCAATACGTTTAAGATGGTTTGGAATACCGAAGTGATGATCGTGGATCCACCTGGCGTACCAACAACCATTTTCAGTTTTCCATCTTCTTCGATGATGGTTGGTGTCATGGCGCTAAGCATTCTTTTTCCGGGTTCGATGGAATTTGCTTTACCACCTAGAAGGCCGTACATGTTTGGTGAACCTGGCTTTACGGAGAAGTCATCCATTTCGTTGTTCAATAGGAATCCTGCACCATCTACCCAAACACATGATCCGTAAGAACCGTTGATGGTTGTGGTCAAGGAAACGGCATTGCCATTCTTGTCAACGATGCTGTAGTGGGTAGTCTCTTCAGATTCGTAACCTGGGAACTTGGCAGCTTTTACCTGATCGCTAGGGGTAGCTTTATCCAAGTTTACCTTAGCCATACGGTCCTGGTTGAACTTGGCGTCGGTCAGGTTTGCGATCGGTACGCGGTAAAAGTCAGGATCACCTAAGTGGGTAGCTCTGTCTGCATACACACGGCGTTCAGCCTCGACCATTGCACGTACGGTACTGTCATGCTGGAATCCCCATTTTGCAAGCGGGTATTTCTCAACGGACTGCAATAGTGCCATTAATGCCACACCACCGCTAGAAGGAGGAGGCATAGAAATCACTTTATAGTTTTTGTACTTACCTACAATAGGGTCTCTCCAGCTTGCCTGATAATCTTCAAGGTCCTTTAAGCTGATGATACCATTGCCACGTTTCATTTCTGCAACGATGTATTCGGCAGTTTGTCCCTTATAGAAGCCATCACGTCCTTGTTCTGCAATTCGCTTCAAGGTTTCAGCCAATTCAGTTTGTACGAATAGGTCGCCTTCTTTCCATTCCGTGTCGCGGATGATTGCAGCACCATCAGGATTGAATTTTTGGAAGCGGGCTTTGTAGCGGTTGAATTCGCCAGCCTGTTGTTTGGTGATCGGGAAGCCTTTTGTTGCTAGGTCGATGGCCGGTTGAACTAAGTCTTTCCAAGCGATAGTGCCATATTTTTTGTAGGCAGCATCCATCCCGGCAACAGATCCCGGTACACCAGAGGCCAATTGTCCGTAAAGACTTAGGTCGGTAATAGGGTTTCCATCTTTGTCCAAGTACATGTCTCTGGAAGCTTTCTGAGGTGCTTTTTCGCGGAAGTCAAGGGATGATACCGAACCATCTCTTCCACGAAATACCATAAATCCACCTCCCCCAAGGTTTCCAGCGTTAGGGTAGACTACTGCTAGAGCAAATTTTACAGCAATTGCTGCATCAACAGCATTTCCGCCCTTTTTTAAGATCTCTACTCCCACCTCTGAAGCAATCGGGTGAGCCGTCACAACTGCTCCATTTTCATACTCGGTTTGGTTGGAAGCAGTCTGTTGATTAACTGAGCAAGAGCCCAGAAAAAAGACGATTAAGAATAAATAAATCAAATTAGGTTTTTTCATGTCGCTAAGATAATAAATTGGTATTATTAGATGAATTATATTAACTTCAATCAAATTTTTAATTATGCGAATACTGAGCCTGATCCTATTGCTTTTTGTGTCCATGCAACTGAAAGCGCAAACCGTAAAAATCCTGACCTACAATATTCACCATGCCAATCCACCTTCCACTCCTGGGAAAATTGATATTGAAGCTATCGCAAAGGTTATCAATGATGCGAATGCAGATATTATCGGTATCCAGGAAGTTGATATCAACGTCTCACGTTCGGAAATGGTAAACCAGGCAGAGAAACTGGCAGAACTTACTGGAACTGAATATTTCTTCTCTAAAGGAATCGACCTGGAGAAAGGCTATTATGGCATTTTGATCTTGAGTAAACATAAGATCGTAGGTAAAAGGAGGTATGATCTTCCTATGCCGGTGAAAAGTGAAAATCGTTCTTTGGCGATTGTAGATGTAGAGTTGCCTGGAGGAAAGGTCGTTTCATTGGCAAATACGCATCTGGACCTGAAGGAAGAGAACAGGATCGCGCAAGCGGAATTCATTAATGAACTTGGTGAGCTATATAAAAAACCATTGATCTTGGTTGGGGATTTGAATGCAAAACCGGAGTCTAAACCGATTCAGATCCTTGAAAAATATTTTGTTAGAAATACGATATCCAATCAGCCTACTTCTCCGAATGTTAATACAAAGAATGAAATCGATTATATCATGGTGCTAAAGAATCAGGATTTTAATTGGAAAAAGTATCAAGTGATCAAAGAAGAGTATGCTTCAGATCATTTGCCTTTGTATGCGGAGATTGAGTTTAAATAAGGAGGAGATGTGAGACATGAGATATGAGATGTGAGACAACGTTTGCTTCCCATTAATAATCCCAAGAGCTTATTTAAATGATGTACAGGTATCTTGACGCTGAATATCTCAATTCTCAATTCTCACATCTCAATACTATTTCTTCAGCTTCTCATTATTTTTATGGCGATCTGCATCGCGCATATTTTTCTTGTCAAGGTTTTTTTCTAGTGCAGAGGTCAGGTCTATTCCGGTCTGATTCGCTAGGCAGATCAGAACGAAGAGTACATCGGCCATTTCATCTGCTAGGTTGACTTCCTCATCTGATTTTTTAAAAGACTGTTCACCGTACTTTCTGGCCATGATGCGGGCTACCTCGCCAACTTCTTCCATTAACATGGCCGTATTGGTCAGTTCGTTGAAGTAACGAACTCCAGTGGTACTGATCCATTTGTCTACAATTTCCTGAGCTTCTTTGATTGTCATATTAGTATGTGTTTAGAAGTTGTCTTTGTCTTTAGTATTCATGATAATGGTAACTGGACCATCGTTTCGGAGGTCGATTTTCATATCAGCGCCGAAAATCCCCATTTGTACTTCCTTTCCCAGAAGGCTTGATAGATACTTTCCCATTTCCTCATACATAGGTTTTGCCTTGTCGGGCTTGCCAGCGCGGATAAAGGAAGGGCGATTCCCTTTCTTGGTCTGAGCAAATAAGGTAAATTGGGAGATCAATAGGATGTTGCCTTGGATATCCTGAACGGATTTGTTCATTAAGCCTTGTTCGTCTGAAAATATCCTCAGATTGACTATTTTCTGTCCCAACCATTGAAGGTCTTCTTTTGAATCCTCTTCTTCTACACCCAAAAGAACGAGTAAACCATCTTCAATTTGTCCTGTAATCTGATCGTCTACCGTACAGGATGCATGTGTCACTCTTTGAATTACTGCTCGCATGGCTTAAAAGTATTATTTAATTCGTTATTGGCAAAATCAATTGGGCAATCGGATTTCAAAACGCCAAAAAGCGAAAATGCCCTTCCGAATGAACGAAAGGACATCTTCTGTGGGGTTTGGTACTATTAAAATCTAATATTTAATCCTAGCATGGCATTAGTTTCCGCCTGCGGATAGTAGAAATTGAAATAATCTCTCTTTCCTACAGATTCCATGATCATGCTATATGTATAACCTGAGGTTGCATACTTTTCGTTGAAGATATTGTTGATCATCAGGTTTAAGTCTACGTTTTTAAGGCCAAATACAGAGAATGAATAGATAGCCTGGAAATTGTTGACGAAGGATGGAGCGATGCTTCTGTTCACTTCGGAGGTATTGTCTAGGTAAATCCTCGAGATGTATTTGCTCAAAAAGCTGAAACTTAATGATTCAATCGGTTTATAGGTGAAATTATTAGATAAGACCGCAGCTGGTGATTTTGCAATATCCGTAGTTTCATGCGTGATCAAATCATACTTTACAAAATCGAAATCGTCACTATAAACAGGGATGTTTTCTACAAAGTTTTTAATCTTGTTTTGCGATAAAGCTGCGGTTGCTGACCAAATGAATTTAGGATGGATTTTCCAACTTCCATCAAGCTCAAATCCCATTCGATAGCTTTTGTCCACATTTATCCTTACCGCTGAACCCACATCGTTCAATGCTCCGGTTGGTATCAACTGGTCTTTGTAAAGCATGGCATATAGGTTTGCTCCTATATTGATGTTTTCGTCTCTGTAGCGGTATCCAGCCTCAATATCCTGCATCTTCTCTGTCTTCGGAATTGCACCTATTGGGTTTTCTACGTAATCGTTTCTAGTAGGCTCTTTGCTCGCAAAGGCGTAAGAAGCGTATAGGTTGGAATTGCCGCTCAAGAAATATGTAACGCCTGCTTTGGGGTTGATAAAGTTGTGGGTGTCCTCAAACGTGAAGTCCTTTATCTTATCATCATCACCTTTTCCATTATAAACAATGTTCCTGTACTGGACATCCAGATTGAAAAGGAAGTTTTCTACTCTATAATCTGCCTTTGCGTAAAAGTTGAAGTCATTTTTATTGGCATGGCTAAAGTAGTATCTGTCATTGAGTTTATCCTGTGGGACTTGATCTGCCCAAATTACTTCTCCATAGTGATCGCCTTTGTATTGGTTGTAAGCACCACCGAAAGTGAAGTTCAGGTTGTTGGATGGCTTATAGAGCAGGGAATAGGTCAAGCCATAGAAATGATTGTCCAACCACCTTCTCCTTATCAAATCGGTATCTTTAATTGTATTGCCGTTTGCCACTACTGGATCAATTCCATAATGGTCTAGTCCATCCAATGGTCTGAATTCTTCATAATATCCTGCACCGCGGGTATAGTGAAGCGCCGTATTGAAGGTCATTTTTTCAGAAGGGCGGTAGGAGTAATTCAGATGGGCATGCGTCTGCGTATAGTTGTCCGTCTGATTGTCGTAAGTATAGTAGTTGTATTTTCGATCTCCATTTAAGAATCTCTCACGCTCTTGGTCGAACAACCAAAGGTTATCGGCGTACTCCTCAATCCTTTCTTTATTGCCAGTGAATAATGGTTCGGCAAGGCCGTACCAAGCTTGGTAAGTTTTTTCCTTACCTGAGAACACAGTGGCTTTCAAGGTATGTTTATCAGTATACATTCCTGCATCAACATAAAAAGATTTTAAATTGGAGGAAGCTCTATCTACATAGCCATCCGAAGAGATCCTAGATAACCTAGCATTAAATGCGAATTTATTGCTGATCAGTCCTGACCCAGCTTTTAGGGTGTTTTTCCAAGAATTATAGGAACCAAAGGAGTTGTTGAACTCTAGGTAGGGCTTTGTTTCCAGGGCGTCGGTCTGGAAGTTTAAAGAGGCTCCAAAAGCAGCAGGGCCATTGGTCGATGTTCCGATACCACGTTGAATCTGAATGCTCTCTGTACTTGAGGCAAAATCAGGAAGGTTTACAAAGAAGGATCCCATGCTTTCGGGGTTGTTCAATGGGATACCATTCAAAGTGACATTGATACGTTCATTGTCGGATCCACGGATAGTCATATTTGTATATCCGATTCCAGCACCGGCATCAGAACCTATAACGACGCCAGGGGTTTGGTCCAGGAGATATGGAATATCCTGTCCGAGGTTGTTTTTCTTGATGTCTTCCTTATTGATGGTTTTAAAAGTAGTCGCGGAATTTTCTTTCGCACGTGTTGCTGTTACATAAACTTCCTCGAATTCATACACGTTGTCTTTTAATTGAATGGAAAAATTAGCTTGATTTTTCGGATTTATTCTTAAAATCTCGGATTTATAACCAATAAAAGAAATTTTTAAGTCATGAAAGCCTGTGCTTAGATTGTCAAAAACGACAATTCCGTCTTTATTGGTGGATTTGGATTGTCCGTCGATGGACACAGTTGCGGCATCTGCAGGTGCTCCAGATTTGTCTAAAACCCTAACAGTGAAGTTTTGTTGAGCAAAGCTCGCAAGTACTAGCAAACATAAGGCTAAAGTTGCCCAAAGCTTGTTAAACATAATAAAAAAAATGTTTTAAAGAGTTAAACTTTCTTGCTGTAAGGGGTCACAACAAGTTCTATTTAACCGCCCTTTCCCTACGCTGGCATTATCCAGATCAGGTATGTATTTCTTGTAATCACTTGAAATACAGGGTATAATCTCAGCCTTTGTTCGTGTTTTTCAACAAGGCACCCCTATTCGATAGCGCAAAGCTAGCCTTTTGGATAAATAAAACAAAATTTAAATATTATTGTAACAAATTCGTAATTATTATTTTATTAGTTAAACTGATGGTATTTTTTTGTAAATTGCCTGCATTGCCATCAATGGGCAAATTACGCTAACTTTAAAAAAACGGAACTATTAATTTCTTATGAAGTATTACGCTGCTGATGTTGTGTTTCCTGTTGCCGGGCCTGCTATTAAAAAGGGGGTAGTCGCGATGGATGATCAAGGGATTGTGAAAGGTGTTTTCAATCCAGGTGAAATAGATGAAAATTTAGTGGAACAATTCAAAGGAGCTTTAATTCCTGGATTTGTAAATGCTCATTGTCATCTAGAACTTTCCCATTTATTAGGTGTTGTGCCTAGAAGTACAGGATTACCTAACTTCCTTTCTAATGTAATCAACGAACGCGGAAACCATGAAAGCAAGTTGGAAGCTGCCATGGAAGAAGCTGACAAAATGATGTATGAAAACGGAATCCAAGCTGTCGGCGACCACGTGAACTCAGCAGTTACCGCTAAGATCAAGGAAAATAGCCCTATCAAATACCATACTTTTGTTGAAGTAATGGCAACCAATAAGGAAGATGTTGTTACAAGAATCGACAATGCTAAGGAAATTGAGTTCCATTTTGATTACAAACATTCCTCAATCACCCCTCACGCGCCTTATTCTGGTTCTAAATTCTTATTTAAGACCTTGAAAAAAGCAATCAGCGAAGATAATATCATCAGTATCCACAATCAGGAAAGTGATGAAGAGAACAAGCTTTTCCGTTATAAAAAAGGCGAGTTCTTGGAGTTTTTCAAGAAGATGGACATGGTGATGGAAGATTTTAGGGCCCAAGCTAGAAACTCCCTGCAATCATTTTTGCCCTATATCCCTAGCAAGAATAAATTGATCCTAGTGCACAATACATATACTTCGATTAAGGACCTGGATTTTGTGGATAGAATGGGTAGATCGGTTTATTTCTGTTTCTGTCCAAAAGCCAACTTATATATTGAAGATAGAATTCCTAAAATCGACAATTTCTTGTTGGGAGGCCATGACATCGTGATTGGTACCGACAGTTTAGCGTCAAACGATACATTGGATATTTTAGAGGAATTAAAGGTTATCCACCAAGAGTTTCCGGATTTGGACTTCAATGAGACTATCAAATGGGCTACCTTGAACGGTGCTAAAGCATTGAACCTAGAAAGCGAATTAGGGTCTTTGGAAGTAGGCAAGAAACCAGGCTTGGTGTTATTGGAAGGAATGGATACATTCAAACTGAACCCGAAAGTTAAGGTTAGAAGAATTAGATAGTTTCTAATTCTATTTCTTCTTTTACCTTTGTATTCATGAAACATTGGAATATTAAGGTTCAAGGTAAAGTTCAAGGAGTCTTTTTCAGGGCTTCGACAAAAGCTGTTGCTGACCAATTGAAGGTAAAAGGTTTTGTGATGAACAAACCTGATGGATCTGTTTATATAGAAGCTGAGGGCGATGTTTTCGCCCTAGAGTCTTTAATAGACTTTTGTCAGGAGGGGCCTGAACATGCTGAAGTTGTCCATGTGGAATATGAAGAATCCAATGAAATCAAGGGATTCCGCAATTTCGAAGTCGTTAAGAAAATCAAATAAGCGTGTCGGTAGTTAAGAAATTTGTCAGCGATACGATGATCTATGGTCTCTCGACCATCTTATCCCGAATGCTTGGGTTCTTGATGACCCCTTTCTTTACAGGGAAGTTTCGTACCTCCGTGTACGGAGTTTTCACCAATCTTTTTTCATATGCTTCCCTGCTGAATGCTGTCATAGCATTTGGAATGGAAACGACTTTTTTCCGTTATCTGCAAAAGGAGGACGCTGATAAAGATCGTGTATTCGACAATAGTTTCTTGATTACCCTATTTACCACAGCAATTTTCCTTTTGTCTGTGTTCACTTTTACAGAGCCCATTGCCCATTTTTTAAGTGAGGGAGAAAATGTACCTGATTATATTCTGTACGTCAAGTTCTTTGCGCTGATCATTGCTGCCGATGCGATCGCAGTAGTGCCTTTTGCCAAACTGAGAGCAGGGGGGAGGCCAATTCGATATGGTTTGGTAAAACTGATCAACATCTTGGTCTTTATCACTGTCAATTTTACCTTGTTGGCATGGTTGCCAGAATGGAACAAGAACTCGGAATTTTTCAGGGAATTCAGTGCAGGTTGGTTTCGTGAAGGCTGGTTAGGTAATGTGTTTATTGCCAATTTAATGGCCAGTCTGGTTACTTTACTATTGTTGATTCCGCAGATTGCTGGATTTAGATTCCGACTGGACAATAAGCTGATCAAGAGTATGCTGAGCTATTCTTTCCCGATCTTGATTGCCAATATCTCCTTTATTATCAATGAAAATCTGGATAAGATCATGTTCCCGCGGTTGGTGCCAGGAGAGCAAGGGGAAATGGACCTTGGTGTTTATGGGGCGGTAGCAAAAATTGCCGTTTTCTTAAACCTGTTTGTCACTGCATTTAGATTGGGTGCAGAACCATTCTTCTTTTCTTATGCTAAGAACGAGAATGCGAGGAAGACCTATGCCATGATTATGGAATATTTCGTCATTGCGATGGTCATCGTGATGATTGGTTTATGTGCCAACCTTGACTGGTTAAAAGCCTTTATACGGGGATCTAAATTAGAGCCCGAAGCCTATTGGTCAGGACTGTTTATCGTTCCGATCTTGCTCTTCAATTATGTGCTTTTGGGAGTGTATATGAACCTGTCCATCTGGTACAAACTATCCGATCAGACCCGATATGGCCTGTATATATCTGGAGTAGGGGCGATTATTACCATTATTTTGAACCTCATTCTGATTCCTCGCTATTCCTATGTAGGAGCCGCATTGTCTACCACTAGTGCCTATGTGGTGATGGTTGGACTTTCCTATTTCTGGGGACAGCAGAACTATAGTATTCCCTATAACAGCAAGAAGATCCTAGCTTACCTTTTTATGGGACTGATTGTCTCTTGGTTTGCTTATTTTGGACATTTCTGGATAGGCAATCTATTGTTTATCCTGTTTTTGGGGGCTGTGTTCTACTTAGAAAAAAACACCTTGTTCAAGATCCTGAAAAGGCGATAAGCAAAATATGGAGTCAAAAAAAGTCGCTTATTCCTAAGCGACTTCCTCTGCAAAATTAAATCTTATTTCTTCCAGTACTTCCAGGATTTCATTGACATCCTGTAGGCTGACTAGTTTCATTCTATAATCCTTGAAATTAGGAATTCCTTTGAAATAGTTGGCATAATGCCTCCTCATTTCAAAAATTCCGGTTTTCTCACCCTTCCATTCAATGGACTTGGTCAGGTGGGTATGGCAGATATCGACACGTTCTGATACCGTAGGGCCGTCTAGGCGTTCTCCAGTATTGAAAAAGTGCTTGATTTCCCTAAAGATCCAAGGATAGCCGATGGATGCTCTGCCAATCATAATGCCGTCAACTTCAAATTCCTGTCTCCAGGCAGCAGCTTTCTCCACAGAGTCAACATCCCCGTTTCCAAAAATTGGGATTTGAATCCTTGGGTTCCTTTTCACGTCCTTGATCATCGACCAGTCTGCCTGACCTTTATACATCTGCGCCCTGGTGCGACCATGGATAGCCAACGCCTTGATACCGATGTCTTGCAGGCGTTCAGCAACCTCATACACATTTTTGGTGTTGTCGTCCCATCCCAATCTCGTCTTGACGGTAACAGGAAGGTGGGTAGCATCAACAACAGCCTTGGTCATCGCGACCATTTTGTCGATGTCCTGCAATAGGCTAGCGCCAGCGCCACGACAAGCTACATTCTTAACCGGACAACCATAGTTGATATCAATTAGGTTTGGATTAGCTGCCGTGCAGATTTCAGCCGATTGACGCATGTGTTCAATATCCGAACCGAAGATCTGTATGCCTATAGGTCTTTCATATTCAAAGATGTCCAGTTTCTGGCGAGACTTAGCGGCATCACGTATCAGGCCCTCGGAGGAGATAAACTCAGTATACATCATGTCCACACCGTTCTGTTTACACACGTAACGGAATGGAGGATCACTGACATCTTCCATAGGAGCCAACAACAATGGAAACTCACCTAAATCAATATGTTCGCCTATCTTTACCGACATTATTTGTTGAAATTTTTACAAAGGTAAACAAAAATAGACAATAGATAAGAGGCACAAGATTTTAGACATTCTAATGACCACCCTTCTTTTGTGTATTATTAGAGGTTCAGTGTCTAGATTTTGTTTACAAATTCCACTATGGCCTCCATCGGATCCTTTGTTTTCATGAAGTTTTCACCGATCAAGAAGGCGTTGAATCCCGCCTTTTTAAGGGCTTTGATGGTTTCAGGGTCTGAAATCCCACTTTCGGATACTTTGATAAATTGATCCGGGATTTTATTGACCAAATCATAGGAGTGCTCCAATGAAACACTGAAATCCTTCAGGTTTCTATTGTTTACCCCTATGGCATCAATGCTGTCAAAAATACTCCTTTGGAGCTCCTCCTCATTGTGCACTTCCAGCAATACATTTAATCCCAATGATTTGGCGTATTCCGAAAGACTTTTGATTTCCTGACGATCCAAGCATGCCGCAATCAGCAAGATAATGTCTGCTCCGTATGCCTTGGCTTCTGCGATTTGGTATTCATCCACGATAAATTCCTTACGCAATAACGGAATTTCTAACACCTCACGTGCTGCGGTCAGGTCTTCCAATGAACCCTGGAAAAAATCCTTGTCCGTCAGGACAGAGATGGCCGAAGCTCCCGCTTTTTGATAGCCAGATACTACTTCCTGTACTGTGGAGGTGCCATTGATCAAGCCTTTTGAAGGTGATGCCCTTTTGTATTCAGCAATGATCCCCGTTCTGTTTGGGTCCAAGATGCTTTCCCTCAGGTTATGGCATTCCCGAGAAAAGAGCGGCATGGCCTGTAAATCTGAAATGCTCAGCAATGCTTTGGCCGCTGCTACTTCCTCTTTCTTTCTGGCTACTATTTTATCTAATATGGTCATGTTATTCTTCTTTTATGGGAATTAATTCTTGCCCTTGATCCAATTGGCGATCAATGTTTTTCCATTATCGGTCAAGATGGACTCAGGGTGGAACTGCATGCCTTTTACATCATATTTCGTATGGCTCAGGGCCATAATTACACCGTTCGGGTCTACCGCAGTAACCTTTAGGTCCTCGTTTAAACTGTCAGGATCCACTGCCCAAGAATGGTAACGGCCGATTTTAGAATCTTCCGGGAAATTCTCGAAAAGAGGTTCAGAAGGGTCTGTCACCTGTATACTGGTAGCCACCCCATGCAGGGGTTTAGGCATATTGTAGAGCTTGCCACCAAATACCTCCGCAATAGCCTGTTGTCCTAGGCATATTCCAAGGATACTTTTGGTTGGCGCATATTTACGGATGACATCCAATAACAGACCGGCTTCCTCAGGAATGCCTGGACCTGGCGATAACAAGATCTTGTCGTATTTCTCGATATCCTCGAGTTCAAACTTGTCATTTCTAACGACTTCATAGCGCTCGTTCAATTCTTGAAGGAGGTGCACCAGGTTATAGGTGAAGGAGTCGTAGTTGTCGATTACTAATATTGGCTTGCTCATTTTATAAGGTTTCCGCTAATTCTAAAGCCCTGCGAAGAGCTGATATCTTATTATTTACTTCTTGTAATTCTTTTTCGGGATCTGAATCCAATACAATTCCAGCTCCAGCTTGATAATGCAGTACATTCTGCTTGCTCAGGAAGGAACGGATCATGATGGCATGGTTAAAATCCCCATTAAAGCCCATAAAACCAATAGCACCTGAATAAAAAGACCTTTGAAGGCCTTCATAACGGTCGATCAGGGTAATGGCCATATGTTTAGGGGCGCCAGATAGGGTTCCTGCCGGGAAGGTGTCACCAACCACATCAAAAGGATTGGTGTTTGGGTTCAACGTTCCGCTGACTTTGGACACCAAATGGATAACATGCGAATAGTATTGCGCCTCCTTGTACGATTTAACCTGCACATGATGGCAGTGCCTGCTTAAGTCGTTTCGGGCTAGGTCAACCAGCATGACATGCTCAGCACTTTCTTTCGGGTCATTTTTCAATTCTTCCGCAATCTTTTCATCGAGGTCCATATTCCCCGTACGCTTAAATGTTCCGGCAATAGGGTAGATGGTTGCCTGATCATTCTTGATCGTTAGCTGGGCCTCTGGGGATGAACCGAAGAGCTTAAAATCTCCATAATCAAAATAGAATAGATAAGGAGAAGGGTTGATCGAACGCAGTGCTCTATAGACATTGAATTCATCTCCCGAAAAAGGAGTTTCAAACGCCCTTGAAGGAACGATCTGAAAAACATCACCTCTCTGTATATGTTCCTTCATTTTATTGACCAAGGCCTTGAAGTCTTCGTCCTTCATGTTTGAAGATTCCTCACCTTTTACTTGGAAGGTATATTCAGGGAAGTTCTTGTTCTGGATCAGGAATTGAAGCCTGTCTAAATCAGAAGGTTCGTTTTCCAATAGGTTTTCAAACACATGCAATTGGTTCCTGAAATGGTCAATTGCGATGACGTATTTGTAGATATGGTATTGCAGCGTCGGAATTTTCCGTCTGTTGTTTTCTTTGGCCGTTAGTTCAATGTCCTCATAGAATTCCACGGCCTCAAAGCTGAAATATCCGAAAAGGCCATTGGAAATCACATTTACATCAGGAACTGGATCTGCTTCAAAAGATTTCCTGAATTTTGAAACCTCTTCCCTCAGGTTAAGATCCTTCGCGTTCTTTACGGTTTTCTTCTGGTTCGGTAGGCTGATGCTCAGTTCGTCATTTTCCAAGATGATGCTGGCGATCGGTTGGCAACAGATATAGCTGATGTTGTTGTCCCGGCTATGGTACTCCGAACTTTCCAAGAGCAGGCTGTTGGGGAAAGTGTCGCGCAGTCTAAGGTAGATGCTTACCGGTGTAGTCGTGTCCGCTAAGATCTTCTTATGGTTAGTTTTGAATTTAAAGTTCATATAAGTGTTTAATAGTTTTCAAAAATAAAAAAAGCCCGACGAAATACGTCGGGCTACCATTCAGTGGTTTTGGTTGATTATGAAAATTTTTATCTAAAATATACCACCTTCCCGACTTATATAGTCAGAAGCCACCAACGGTTAGTATATTGAATTACAGTCATCATTGCATCACAAAATTAATAGAAAAATTGAATATTCAAACTTTATTTGTGAAAAAAGCAAAGATTAGGCAGGATTTTTAGTCATTTAGCAAATCCGGTCTTCTTTGTTTCGTTCGTATAAGTTGTTGCTCATGACGCCATTCTGTGATTTTGGCTTCATGTCCACTCAATAGAATATCAGGTACTTTATGGCCATTCCAGTCTACCGGTCGGGTATAGATTGGCGCATCCAATAGGCCATCTTGGAAGGAGTCGGAGAGGGCAGAGGTTTCGTCGGATAGCACACCTGGAATGATCCTGACGATAGAATCTACCAATATGGCTGCCGGTAATTCCCCACCTGACAGTACATAGTCACCGATGGATATTTCGCGGGTCACGTAAATGTCCCTGATCCGTTGGTCAATCCCTTTATAGTGCCCACATAATATCATGATATTCTTGGCTGAGCTAAGCCCATTGGCGATCCCTTGGTTTAAGGTCTCCCCATCTGGAGTCATATAGATGATCTCGTCATATTCGCGCTCAGATTTTAGTTTCTCTATACACGCTGCAAAGGGCGCAATTTGCATGACCATTCCGGATCCACCACCATAAGGATAATCGTCCACTGATTTCTGTTTGTTCACGGAATAATCTCTCAAATTGTGAACATGGATGGAACACAACCCTTTTTTTTGCGCACGCTGAAGAATAGAATGAGCAAAGGGGCTGTCCAATAATTGGGGTAATACGGTGATGATGTCAAAACGCATACGCAAATGTACATGATTATTGGATAAAATAGGTTTAAAAATACATTTATGAAAAGGGAATAAGTTTTGGTTAACAATTTCTTATTGTAAAAATAAATTAATCTATTTCATAGTATGAAATTAATTTTTATTACACAGATATATTTTATTTAATGACAAATAGTAAAAAATTTATCCATAATCATAAAATATGTTCGAAATCACTCCTTTTCAATTAACCATAAACGATGTAAAATATAATTTTAATAGTGTTTTAAGTTTAATTTCGAAAATTTCAAAAAATAAATGCCCTTTTTTTGCATCCCCAACAGCATATAAATAGATTTGGCGCTAGTTTAACAATACTAACTTTTTGCCAAGAAAAATTAGAACCCAATTTTTATTAACTAAAAACAAGAAACATGAAACAAAGATTACTCAGTGTTCTGTTGCTGTGTACTATGCTAATTGGCGTCGTGCATGCACAAGATCGGCAAGTGAGTGGTAAAGTGACAGCGGCATCTGACGGCAGCCCTATTGCAGGCGCTTCAGTTAGAGTTGTAGATCTTAATTCCGCTACACAAACTGATGAATTTGGAAATTATTCAATTTCCGTACCAGCGAATGGCAAATTAACCTTTTCCTACATCGGTTATGAATCCCAAACCATTACCGTTGGCTCCCAAACAACTATTAATGTGCGTTTAGTTGGTGGAGAAAATGACCTGGAAGAAGTCGTAGTAACTGCTCTAGGTATTGAAAGAACTAGAAAATCAATCGGTTACTCGGTTCAACAAGTAAAAGGAGAGGACCTTACACAGGCTAGACAAGCAGATTTAAACACTGCTCTAGCGGGTAAAGTTTCCGGTATCCAAATCAGAACTGGTTCTGGTGCTAAATTCGGTACTGCAGCTATCCGTATCCGTGGTATTAATAACTTGACAGGTGGTAACCCAATCTACGTTGTGGATGGTGTGATCACAGGTCCTGAATATGTTAACAACGACGATATCGAAAGCCTATCCGTTTTGAAAGGCCCTGCAGCAACTGCGCTATACGGTCAACGTGGTGCAGAAGGTGCGGTCGTGATCAAAACCAAATCGGGTAAAGCAACTCCTGGAATCGGTATTGAAGTAAACCAAGCCACTTCATTTGAAAATGTTTATGGCTTACCAGCATATCAAAACGAATATGGTGGTGGTTACAACCAAGAATTCTCTACGTTTAAATACAATCCTGCTATTCATGCTGATTATTTGAAAGCCTTAGACGGTGCTCAATATTACAACTTCTCAGCGGATGAAAGTTGGGGTCATAAGTTGGACGGATCAATGATCGCACCTTGGTACGCTTGGGATCCACCCATCCTAAATTCGGTCAATTAGCCGCTTTCTCACCTCAGCCAGACAACGTAAAGAGCTTCTTTGAAACTGGTGTTACGGCGAGTACAAACGTTGCGGTTTCGAAAAGAACGGATGATCTAAATTCAAGACTTTCTTATACCAATTTGAGCAGAACTGGGGTTATGCCTAATTCTAAACAAGGTAAACACTGGTTAGGTGCTAATGCAGCTTTGAATTTAAGCGATAAATTAACGGTTAGCACGAACCTCAACTTTATTTTTGAAAACCGTTTCAACACTCCTATCGACGGATATAGCTCAGGTCCGCAAAGTTCATTCAACCAATGGTTTGCAAGAAACTTGAACATGGATGATCTTAAAGATTACCAAAGACCTGATGGTACGTACAGAAGTTGGAACATGATTTCTCCAACCAATACAGACCCTAAGTACTGGGACAACCCGTATACACATGTGTACAAAAACATTTCGAATGATATCAGAAAAAGACTGTACGGAAACGTAAGTGCAGTTTATAAATTCAATGAAAACTGGAAAGCTTCTGCAATCGCTCGTGGTAACTTCTTTAACGGTGAGCAAAACTCTAGAATTGCTTCCAACACACTTAGCCAAGACGAGTACTACCAATACTTGAACAATCAACAAGAATTGAACTTCGTAGGTAGTATTGATTATACAACTAAGGTTCAAGATTTTGATATTTCAGCTGCTGTTTTCGTAGAAAACAGAAGAAACAAACGTACATATACTGATGCACGTACTGCAGGTGGTCTAGCTGTTCCTGATCTGTATACCCTTTCAGCGTCCAAAAACAGACCTACCCTGAACTCTTTCTTAAGCGATTATAAAGTAAACTCCCTATACGGATATATTACTTTAGGTTTCAGAGACTTCTTATTCTTAGAAGCTAATGCTAGAAATGACTGGTCTTCAAGTTTACCTAAGAAAAATAACTCCTACTTATACGGAGGTGTTTCTGGATCATTCTTGTTCTCTGAATTTATTGAGTCAGATTGGTTCAGCTATGGTAAATTAAGAGCTTCCATCGCTCGCGTTGGTACGGATACTGATCCATTCAGGGTTGCACAAACTTATTCCATCGGAAATCCTTATGGCTCTAGTCCTTTATTGACAGTGCCTAACCAATTGGTGAATACAGAACTTAAACCTACGCTATCTTCATCTATTGAAGTAGGTACGGAATTAAGATTCTTCCATGACCGTTTGACTTTTGATTACAACTACTACACACGTTCATCAAAAGACCAAATTATTCCTTTGACGGTAACTTCAGCATCTGGATATGCGACTACAGCGATCAACGCTGGTCAAATTGACAACTGGGGTCATGAGTTCTCATTAGGTGGTACCCCGATTAAGAATGATAATTTCTCCTGGAACTTGAATGCAAACATTGGTATCAACAAAAACAAAGTTGTTGAACTATACGAGGATCCAGTAAATAATATCGTTGTAAACAACCTTAGGGTTACAGTGGATGGTACCAGAAACTCATTTGGTTTCGTAGGTGCACCGGTAATCGCTGTTAATGCCCGTAAAGGTGAAGCATTCGGTATGTTGACTGGTTCAGGTTTCAAAAGAAATGATAAAGGCGAAAAAATCGTTGGAGCTGACGGGTTTTATGTCCCTACTTCAGGCGACGTCGATCTAGGTTCTATCCTTCCTGATTTCACAGGTGGTTTAACTTCACAGTTCAACTACAAAGGAATTACTGCAGGTTTCTCGCTAGACTTTCAAAAAGGTGGTAAATACATGTCTATTTCTTCCATGTTCGGTAATGGTTCTGGATTGTACGAAGAAACAGCAGGTGTGAACGATAAAGGAAATCCTAAACGTGATCCAGTTGATCAAGGTGGTGGTGTTCTCCTTGATGGTGTGAAAGAAGATGGAACTCCAAATGATGTGTATGTTGATGTTCAGCAATTATATCAAGACAAATTGAACTCAGGTAACATTTGGGAAAACTGGGTATATGATGCTTCATATATCAAAATGCGTGAAATCAACATCGGTTATACTTTCCCTGACAGAATGTTTGGTAAAACTCCATTCAAGAAAGTTTCATTAACCCTGATTGCACAAAATCCATTCTTGATTTATGCTAAAAACAGAAACTTTGACCCTTCCATCTTAGAAGGCTCATGGTTCGAAGGTGGTCAGTTGCCTAACACAAGGACATTTGGTTTTAATCTAAGGTTTAGCCTGTAAATCTATTAAGTTTATGAAAAAGAAATTTTTAAATACAATACTTGGATTTGTTTTGATTGGTCTTTCAGTTTCTTGTACCAAAGATTTTGAAGAGATTAACAAAGATCCAAATAATCCAGCCGATCCTAATACCGAGCTGTTGATAAGTAATGTGATCCGTCAAATTGGTAACCAAGGAAACGGTATCGCTGGTTGGGCAAAGGATATATATCCCCAGTATATGGCCGAGATTCAATATACCAATGAGTCTAGGTTCCAAAATAAGTTCTATGATTTTTCAGCTTATTACAATGGGCCATTATTGGATGCACAAACCATCCTTAATTTAAACTCTGATCCAGCAACTGCAAACTTACCTTATGTTCAAAAAGGTGGTAGCACGGATAACCAAATTGGGGTATCTCGAATTTTGAAAGCTTTCTTTTATCTGCACATGACAGACAGATGGGGAATGTTGCCGTACTCAGAAGCCTTAAAAGGTAAAGAAGTATTGACACCTAAATACGATACACAAAAGGATATCTACACTTCTTTGTTGAAAGAATTGAAAGAAGCAGCTGCGCAATTAAAGACTGGTGAAGCATTAAATGGTGATATCCTTTTCCAAGGGAATGTTTCTAAATGGGTAAAATGGGCCAACTCTTTACGTATGGTTGCTGCTATTCACTTAGCGGATGTTGATCCAAATTTAGCTAAAGCGGAGTTTGCTAGTGCTTATGCTGCAGGAGCAATCGCTAGTAATGCTGACAACGCTGTTTTTGCTTACCTGAACGATGCCAATAACCAAAACCCGCTTTATAACAACTACTTCGTTGGTAAAAGAACGGATTATGCGGTAAGTGAAAAAATGATCGAAACGTTGGAAGACTTAGCTGATCCTCGTCTGCCAGTTTATGCAGAAAAAGTGGTTCAAGGGGGTGGTTATAAAGGTATGCCTTATGGTTTGGCCAATGCGGATGATGATTTGAACCAAGAAACTGTTTCGTTGATCGGTAAAAAATTCACTGCTCAAAACTATGGTTTGCCAATCACAACTTATGCACAAATTCAGTTTATGTTAGCTGAGGCTGCTTATCGCGGTTGGGGAACTGGAGACGCTGCTACTTTTTACAAAAAAGGTATCGATGCATCCATGCAACAACAAGGGGTAACTGCGCCAGCATCCTACTTTACGCAAAGTGGTGTAGCTTATAGTGCAGCAAATGGTTTGAAGTTGATCATTACCCAAAAATGGTTGGCTAACTACCAAGCAAATGGTTATGAAAGCTGGGTGGACTGGAGAAGAACTGGATTCCCAGAGTTACATCCTGGTCCGGCTCCTTTGTCAATCGACAAAAAGATCCCTGTTCGTCAGGCATACCCGAATACGGAAGCTGGCTTGAATGGTAAAAACTATGAAGCAGCTGTTGCCGCACAAGGTCCAGATGAATTGAACACCAGACTTTGGTGGGATACCAAATAATAATATTACCTATGAAGGGGCCGTCCAATTTATTGGCGGTTCCTTTATTTACAAGTTCTTAAGATATATCGAGTAGATGTCTAGGGTGTTCCGATCGAAATTGAAAAAGTAACTAAATAATATTGTGTTTGTAATAGGCGGTTAATGCTTAGCCCTAAGATAAACTGCCTTTATTAATCGGGGTTGAACAGTGTTCAATCCCGTTTTTTTTTTCTCCGCTTAGCTTCCTAAAAGCTGCTTTTCAAGGTTTTGTGAAATGAATAATATTTTTGTTCTTTAATCGTATGTAATATTTCTCTTAGGGAAATATTGTGGATTTAAAGGTTTTAAACCCATTTTTGTGTTCAAACACCCATTTTGACCAAGAAATTAAAGAGATAATCTTAAAGTAACATGCATTTTACATTTTTTATGTAATAGATATATTTTGGCGAATTATTGAATTTCAATAAAGACCGTGTTGTGAGAAGTGTTTTAGGGATAAATCGAAATTATATTCTGATTAACGAACATGATTATGACTGATGTTTTGAAATTCTGTCCATGCAGTGATGAATGTTTCGTTATTGTTCTCTAGATATTGCTGGTTAGCAATGCATATCAAATTTTACTTCTTCTTAAAACTTGTTTAAACATCTAAATACGCTAATATTTTACCAAATTTTCAATCTTGAATTATAAATATCAGTAATTCAGCAGGATAAGGGAATAATAATCTCGTTAATATTAAAATTATTTTATTCAAATCAGTCAAATAACTATTAAATGACTGCTATTTATTATAAATTTTAACGTAGAATCTTATAATAGTTGACAATTCAACTTTTCTGTTACCTATTTGATAAAAATAATAGGTTACAGGAATTTATTTGTGAAATATTTAAGGTAAGTCTATATTTGTCGACTGTTTAACAAATTTTAACAGACTCTGTTTTAAAACTTTTAATTAATAGCAAAATTTATGAAACACAAATTACTCAGCTTAATTTTTGTGTTAACCTGCATGATTAGTGTAGCGTTCGCACAAGATCGTCAAGTGAGTGGTAAGGTAACTTCGGTTACTGACGGAGCACCATTAAGTGGTGTATCAGTAGCGCTAGTGGGAACTAGTATTGCTACTCAGACAGACGCAGATGGAGGTTACACGATTACTGTAGCGGACGGTAAGACGGTATTGAACTTCTCATTTGTAGGATATACTTCTAAAAGAGTAGATGTTGCTAACCAAACAACTGCCAATGTACAATTAGTAGAGGATGAAATGTCTTTGGATGAAGTTGTCGTTGTAGGTTATGGTAGCACAACCAAAGAAGCTTTTACAGGTTCTGCAAAAAAGGTTGATGGTACGAAATTGCAACAAAAGAACACTTCAAACGTGTCGCAGGCAATCGCTGGTGAGGTAGCTGGTCTTCAAGTGACCAATACTACAGGTCAGCCAGGTACTGCTTCAACAGTACGTATCCGTGGTTTTGGTTCGGTTAACGGTAACCGTGACCCATTGTACGTGGTGGATGGTGTGCCTTTCTCAGGTAACATTACTTCCATCAATAATGCAGATATCGATAATGTAACGGTATTGAAAGATGCTGCTGCAACTGCTATCTATGGTTCTAGAGGTGCCAACGGGGT
Organism: Sphingobacterium sp. LZ11T8; assembly: GCF_024261425.1. NCBI lineage: Bacteria > Pseudomonadati > Bacteroidota > Sphingobacteriia > Sphingobacteriales > Sphingobacteriaceae > Sphingobacterium > Sphingobacterium sp. LZ11T8. Next base: position 325,236 of record NZ_JANBZY010000005.1, read on the forward strand.
AATCGTAATCACCACTAAAACAGGTAGAGGTCAGAGCTCATTTATTGAAGCTGATGTTAACTTCGGTACAAACATGTCTTTATTGCCTCGTTATGATGTGATCAAATCTCCTGAAGATTATATCGGGTTAAGCTGGGAAGCTATGTACAACGAAGGTGTATTGGCTGGTGAAGACGGTGCTGCTTATGCTAACGAGTACTTATTCTCAGATAGAGGTATCAATCCATTGAACAACCTTTGGAACGTAAGTTCAGTGTCTGATCTAATCGATCCTGTAACTAGAAAGGTTAAAAACAATGTAACTAGAAAGTTTGATCCTGAAAACTGGGAAGATCATGCTTTCCAAAATGCAGCTAGAACTGACCTTAACGTTAGGTTCGGTGGTGCAACAGATAAAACAAACTACTTTACCTCATTCGGATACTTAGGTGACAAAGGTTACTCAATCAACTCTGATTTCGAAAGATTTACAGGTCGTTTGAGCTTAGACCATAAAGTGACCAACTGGTTGACAGTGGGTATGAACACCAACTACTCGAAAGTAGAAAGAAATACAGGTGGTCAATCGGAAGACTCAGGAAGTATTTTCTGGTTCGTTGACAACATCCCTTCTATCTATCCTTTGTTTGAGCGTGATGAAAACGGAAACAAAATTGATGATAACATCTTCGGTGGTTATGTATACGATTATGGAACGAACTCAGGCCGTAAATTCGGTTCATTAACCAATGCGATCGCTGATGCAACTTATGACATCAAACGTCACAAACGTAATGAATTGAACGGTAGAGCCTATGTTAACTTCAATATCATTGATGGTTTGACATTCGAAAACTCCTTAGGTATCCAATACTATAACAATATCTACAATGACCGTGCAAACAAATTCTACGGAAGTTCGGCATCTCAAAACGGTTCATTGTACCAAAGTCGTACAGAGCTTAACTACTTCAACTTATTGAACTTATTGCGCTATAGAAAAGATTTCGGTGATCACTCATTGGAAGCATTGGTAGCACATGAGGCTGTTAAGTGGGAAAGCAATATCTTGAATGCCTCTGGTTACAACTTAGTGGACAACAACATCCTTGATTTCAATAACGTAATCGTTTCTAACCCAGTTAAATCTTATACGGAAGCTTACGCTTTGGAAAGTTACTTCGGACAGGTTAACTACGATTACAAAAATAAATACTACTTATCCGGAACAGTGAGAAGAGATGGTTCTTCAAGGTTCAAGAAAGATAAATGGGGAACTTTTGGTTCATTAGGTGCTGGTTGGATTGTATCTAACGAAGACTTCATGCAAGACCAAGATATTTTCAATTTCTTGAAATATAAAGTTTCTTACGGTGTTCTTGGTGAGCAAGCTGGTGTTGGTTACTACCCAGGTTACGACTTGTACAGTGTAGATAACTTGAACAACAACCCTGCATTCTCATTCGTAACTAAAGGTAATGAGGACTTAACTTGGGAAACTTCCAAAATGTTCCAAACTGGTATCGAGTTCGAATTAGGTAACTATATCTCTGGTACAATTGAGTACTATGTGAAAAATACCGACAACTTAATCTTCGATAGAGGTGTTGGTCCATCAATCGGTTACCCTACAATCAAAGTAAACGACGGCCAGTTAAGAAACCAAGGTATCGAATTTGATTTAGTAGGTCACATCCTTAAAGGTCAAGATTACTATTTAGATCTAGGTATCAACGGTGAGAGTTTCAAAAACAAAATCACTAAAATGCCTATCGAACCTTCCACCAACTTACCTAAGGAAATTGATATCCAAGGTGTTTATGGATGGTCTAAAGATCACTCTCTATACGATTTCTACATGAGAGATTTCGTTGGTGTAGATGCTGAAACTGGTGAGAGCCAATTCAAGGTGTTCTATACGGACAACAATGCAAACGGTCAGTTTGACACTGGTGAGCAGATCACTTCATTGGCTTTGTTCGACAACCCAGAAAATAAAGAGATCAAAGAAGGAACTACAACAGTATACTCTGAAGCAACTCAACATTATGTTGGTAAATCTGCTATCCCTAAATTAAGAGGTGCAGTGAACTTGAGAGCAGGTTACAAAGGTTTCGATTTAAGCGTACAGATGTTGTATAGCTTAGGTGGATATGCTTATGACGGTGCTTACGCAATCTTGATGAACAATGATGTGATCGGTGGTAACAACTGGCACACGGATATGTTCAACAGATGGCAACAGCCTGGTGATATCACCAACGTTCCAAGATTGAATAATGACAATGATGTTGGTGTAAACTCTTCATCAACTAGATTCTTGACATCTGCAAATTACTTGATGTTGAACAACGTAAGATTAGGTTACAACTTCAAAACTAATGTGTTAGATGCTATCGGTGCAAAAGCATTAGGAATCTGGGTTTCTGCAGATAACTTGGCTATCGCTTCAGCGAGAAAAGGATTCAATCCTTCAACTCACCAAGCTGGTTCATCAAGTATGTACAGATACTCTCCTTTATCAACTGTAAGTGCAGGTTTAAGAGTTAAATTTTAATAGTTAGATAAACAATGAAAAAGTCATTAAATATAGTGTTGATTTCATCCCTGTTGTTTACTGCTTCTTGTAGTAAAGACTTCTTGGATGAAAAACCAACAGAAGAACTTTCAACCGAACAGTTGGAAGAAGCTGCAAAACAAGACCCTGCTTTGTTAAAAGGTAATATTGCAGGTCTTTATTCAACCATGTACAATTTATTCTCTGCGCAAGGTGCCGCTGAAGAGAGCCATGACGACTTTGGTCAAAAAGGTTATGACATCTATACAGACATGTTGTGTTCTGATATGGTGTTGGCTGGAAGAAACTATGGCTGGTATGATCAAATCGCGCGTTACATCACGACAACTGATTATACTAAATTAGAAGCTAGCCACGCTTGGAAATATTACTACAAAATCATTTTCGCTGCCAATACTGTTATTGATGCTTTGGGTGGTACAGATGTGGAAATTCCTGCTGAAGATATCGAACAAAGACATATTATGGGTCAGGCTAAGGCGATGAGAGCTTATTCATATTTCTACCTAGCAAATTTATATGCTAAAGAGTATGGTACTGGTTCTGAAATGATCTTACCGATCTATACTTCTACTGATCAGCCTAACCAACCTTTGTCAAGCACCAAGGATGTTTATGACCTGATTGTTTCTGACCTGAATACGTCTATTGCTTACTTAGACAACTTCAACAGAACAAGTAAAGATCAGATCAACAAATACGTAGCAAAAGGTTTGTTAGCTTATGCATTAGGTGCTAGAGGTACACAAGCTGATTGGCAACAAGTGGTTACTTTGACCAATGATATCTTGGCCAATGGAGGATTCCCTTTAACTACAAAACGTGAATCTGCTGCTATCCTAAATGAAAATGGTATTGTAACAAACCCTGAGTCTGGTTTCAACAATGTAAATACTCCAAGTTGGATGTGGGGTGTTGACTTGACCTTAGCGAGTAACCTTGACTTGGTTTCTTGGTGGGGACAGGTAGATTACTTTACCTATAGCTATGCAGCTGCAGGTGACCCTAAAACTATCGATAAAGGTCTTTACGACAAAATTCCTGCTGATGACGTGAGAAAATCTCAATTCAACGCTAAAAACTTAATGCCAATGAACAAATTCTTTGCACCAGAGCGTAAAGCAATGGGTCAAAGAAATGTGGTTACGGATTATATCTATATGCGTGTGGATGAGATGCAGATCTTGAACGCTGAAGCTTATGCGAACTTGAACAATGCCGCTTCTGCTGCTGAGTCTTTGAAAAAAGTAGTGAGCCTAAGAAAAGCAGATGTAAACTATATTTCTAACCTTTCTGGCCAAGCTTTGAAAAATGAAATCTATTTACAGACTCGTATCGAGTTCTGGGGTGAAGGAAAAAGTTACCTAGCGATGAAACGTAATAAAGCGACCATCACTAGAGGTTCAAACCACCTTTCTTTCCCTGGTCAATCATTCAGATACAATGATGAGAAATTGACTTTCCCAATCCCTCAAGTGGAAATTCAAAATAACCCTCAAATTTAATAGACTAATTTTTAATTGCTATATAAGCCTTCAGGATTTCCTGAAGGCTTTTTTTATTTCCGAAAATCCTATCCCCCAGACAGCGCTTTTCCCTCTTCGATGATCTTAAGGATATGGGTCAATTCCGCCCTGATTTTCATCTCCTCCTGATCAGGTTTTATTCGAGACATATTCGAGACATATTCGGGAATCATTCGGAAATCTCCCCAGTATTTTCCGAAGATTTTCTGAACAGGAACTGAGTAAGGATTGAGGCATGTAGCCAAAGTTCCGAATGTGTCTCGAATAAGACTAGGTTGAATTTGGCAGTTCTTGAAATTAATAGATACAAAACTTGTTTTTCACCCTAGCTGTTTTTCATTATTCCCATTTCTGCTCAATAACTATCGGAATTTATACTAAAGCGCAATAATTGAAGGTTAAAATTAATCTAAACAATAGATATTGGTTGAGGTTTCAAGTTTATTTTTCTGATAATTTCCTTAAAATTAACAAATACTACCTAATATTCTTGATTATATTAAAAATATTAACGAAATTTAGAATATATAGTTAATAAAGTTATTTAGAGCCAATTTCAAGTTAATATTTAAACAAATATTAAGTATATATAAACTTTTATTACTAAACAATTAATTTATGAAACAAAGACTACTCAAATTTATTTTTGTGTTCATATGCCTGTGCGGAACAGCGTATGCGCAAGATCGAGAGGTTACTGGGAGGGTAACTTCAGCGAGTGATGGAACGCCATTGGCAGGAGTGTCGGTAAGTGTGGTTGGTACTTCTGTAGCAACCCAGACTTCAAGTGACGGTACCTACAACATTTCAGCCAATGCAGATGCATCATTGCGGTTTTCCTATGTAGGTTATCAGAGCCAAACGGTGAAGGTTGCCGGCCGAACCAGTATTAACATGGTGCTGAATGCGGGCGATGAAGCCATCGAAGAAGTATTGGTGACCGCACAGGGTATTGAACGAACAGCCAAATCCATTGGTTATGCAACCCAGAAGGTCGGTGGGGAAGACCTAGTTCAGCGATCGGAAACCAATGTTTTGAATTCATTGCAAGGTAAGGTTGCAGGGGTGACGATCGGAAGTGCTTCTGGTCAGCCAGGTTCTTCGACCAATATCAATATCCGTGGTATTACTTCCTTTGGTGGTAATAACCAACCATTGATTGTTGTCGACGGGATTATTTTCAGTAATGATACCGATAACAGCCAGAATACCTTGTTTGGTTCTCAACCATCCAATCGTTTAAATGATATTCCACCGGACAATATCGAGTCGATCAACATCCTGAAAGGGCCTGCTGCGTCTGCACTATATGGTTCAAGAGCGTCGGCTGGGGTCTTGATGATCACGACCAAATCGGGTAAAGGCTTGGGCGGTAAGACCGAGGTAACCTTAAACTCTTCGATGAACTTCCAAAATGTGGGGTACCTCCCGAAATTTCAGGAGATGTATGGACAGGGTTCACAGAACATCTATAATAATCAATCTACACTTTCATGGGGACCAAGATTTGGAACCCTGGAAGAGGTAATCCAAGGGGGTACAGGATTAACGGTGCCCTATAGAGCGTATCCAAACAATATTAAAGATTTTTATAAAACAGGATCTTTTTATCAAAATTCATTGAACCTTGCTGGGGGCGATGAGAAGTCCAATTTTGTTGCAGGTGTGTCAAGTACCATTCAGAAAGGTATTGTTCCGGAAAGTAAGTACAACAGACATACTGCCAATATCGGTGGGAGCAGGAACTTGGAAAATGGAATTAAGATCAGTGGTACTATCAATTACGCTAAAACTAGCCAGCGCGGAGCGACCATGGGAAATGGTGGTAGTGCTTTTGGACAGATTACCCGTATCCCTATTTCCTATGATCTGCACGGTACACCTATATTAAGCCCTGCTGGTCAAAGACAGTATTTCTTGCCAACGCAAAATAGTCCTTTATGGAGTATACAGAATGAGTTTTTCCAATCCGAAGTAGACCGTGCCTATGGTAACTTGGTTGTGGGCTATGATTTCACAGATTGGTTGAGTGCTTCCTATCGGGTTACTGCTGATACCTATTTTGACCAGAGGTCGCAGATCCAAAGGCCGGGTGCTGCCCGTGCACCACTTGGTACCATCGATGAAGACACGAGGTTCAGAAGTGAACTAAATGGAGATTTGATGATCACGGCCAAAAAAGATGATATTTTTATGGAAGGCCTGGATGCAAACCTGCTTTTAGGTCAAAACATCAATAGTCGTTCTTATCGATATTCAGGGGTAATCGGTAGTTCATTGGCTATTCCAATGTTTGACAATGTGAGCAATGCCTCTGTATTTACTTCGTCTTATGCAGGAAAAACCTTGCGCAGATTGATCGGTTATTATGGTCAGTTGAGCTTAGGATATAATGATTACCTATTCTTGGAATTGACCGGAAGGGCGGATCAATCTTCGACGCTTCCTGAAAAGAACAACACCTATTTTTATCCATCTGCCTCTTTGAGCTTTGTCCCTACAACCGCCTTTGAAAATTTACGAGGAGAAATCTTATCCTATTGGAAAATCAGGGGTAATGTGGCAAGGGTAGGCCGTGATGCCGATCCTTATCTGTTGAGTTCCGTTTATGGTCCAGCAGGATATGGTAACAATACAGCCAATATCACTTTCCCATTATCTGTTGGGGGTAGCAGTATTACAGGGTTTCAGATTGGAAGTACAATAGGGAACCCTGAATTAAAGCCTGAATTCGTGACTTCCTATGAAGTGGGAACTCAATTGGGCTTGTTCAATAATAGAATAGACTTGGATTTTACTTATTTCAGTACCAGAAGTGCGAGCCAAATTTTTGATGTAGCGGTGTCAAATTCATCGGGATACAATTCCTTTACCTCGAATATCGGTGAAATGACAAATAGGGGTATTGAGGTTTTGCTAGGGGGATACCCAGTTCGAAAAGACAATTTTAGCTGGCATATCAACTTCAATTTTACCAAGATCAGAAATAATGTCGTAGCCATTTTTGGCAAGGAGCCAGTCGGCGGTGATGAAGTCACCAGTACGGTAATTCCGGGTATCAATAGTTTTATCGGTATTGCACCATCCATTGCTGAAGGGTATCCTTATGGTGTCATCGTTGGTGCGCAGCATGCCCGTAACGATGCGGGTCAGTTCCTGATCAATCCTGTAACCGGTGGATTTGCGCCTGCAATAGGAAATAGAGTAATCGCCAGTCCGCAAAAGGATTACACCTTAGGATTTACTAACACCATCAATTATAAAGGCTTAAGCTTAATGGCCCTTTTTGATATCCAAAAGGGTGGTCAGATTTTCTCTTTCTCGCAAGTGGATATGCGCAGCGGTGGTATGGTAGATATTACAGCCGTAGACAGGGATAAGCCAAGGATCCTTCCAGGCGTTATCGAAATCAAGGATGCAGATGGAAACGTGACGGGATATAGACCAAATGATATCCAGATATCTTCACAAGCCTATTGGCAGGGCCTAGGCGGTATTGGTTCAGAGGCCGCGGTGTTTGATGCCACCTCTTACCGTTTACGAGAGGTTTCCTTGAATTATACCTTGCCAAACTCCTTATTGCAGAAAACACCATTTGGACAGATATCCGTAGGGGTAAGCGGTAGAAATCTTTGGATGTTTGCACCGGGTTTCCCTGGTGATCCTGAGATGAATACACAAGGTGCCGGTAATGTTCAAGGTATGGACCTGAACGGTGCGCCAACCGCCAGAAATTATGGATTTAATCTAAGAGTTACCTTCTAAAAATTGAACAATGAAAATCATAAAAAATAATATACGGAAAATATCGGTTTTTGTTCTGTCGCTTTCCTTAGTCGGCTGTAGCAATTTCCTTGATGTCAATGATACACCAAATAACCCATTGAAAGTGCCTGCAGCGACTTTGCTGCCGACGGCGCTTGCAGGTACTGCATTTGCCAATTCCAATGAATTGAACAGGTTTGCTTCTACGATCATGAGTGTTACTGCTGGAGCTTCTGGAAGCCCTGCTGGTTGGGATCGCTATATTACGAGCGGCGATGATTTTGGTAACCAATGGTCTTATGAACTGTATGGTGGCGCCATGGTCAACTATCGTAAACTGATCGATGTGGCTAATCAAGATAATGGCCCTGCCTATTCAGGTGTTGCCAAGATCATGTTGGCCCTTACTTTTGCCATGACCACCGATGTCTGGGGCGATGTACCCTATTATGAGGCTTTGATTGGTGATCAGGGTAAAACCACACCGGTGTTAACCCCACAAAAGGATATCTATTTGGGCAATGTTGAAGGTTCCCTAGGAAACCTATTTGACTTGGTTCGCTCCGGTCTTGCAGACCTAGAAAAGGAGAGCCCATTAAGTCCTCGAGTGGATGATATCGTGTATGGCGGAAATATGGAAAGCTGGAAGCGTGCAGGAAACTCCTTGTTGTTGAAATTAGCCATGCAGATCAGTGCTGTAGAGCCGGCACAATCTAAGGCAATCCTGCAGGAGATCATCAGCAAGAATTACTATATCAATAGTAATTCGACAAACCTAGCGGTAAACTTTGGTGGACAGGTTGGAAGTCAGGCTCCCATTTGGACGTTGACCCATAACTCCCTATTCCAAAATGACCTGTTGATCAGTACCCGTTTCGTGACCCTATTGACCGATAAGAAGGATCCACGTCTTGAAAGGTTTGTGACCAAACCTACCGGTGAATATGTGACCCTAGATAATGGTTTTGCGGGTACAGCACCTCCATTCAATGACAGGTCTAAATATAATGTCTATGTAACTGGGCAAAGTGGTGAGGGACCAACCCGTTTGATCACCTATGCACAGACTTCCTTTATCATCGCAGAAGCTATTGTTCGCCATGGGATTGCTGGGGATGCTCAAGCTATGTACCAACAAGGGATTCGTGCATCGATGTCAGATGCTGGGGTAACAGCCGCTGTAATCGACAAGTATTTTGCTGATAATGCAGCTGAAGTGACCTTAACTGGCACGGATGCCCAAAAGATCGAGAAAATCATTACCCAAAAGTATATTTCCCTTTTCTCGAACGGATTGGAGCAATGGAACGATTGGAGAAGGACCGGTTATCCTGTCTTGGCAGAACATCAAAATGCAGCAGGTATTGATGGAACCAGACCGGTGCGCGCAGTTTATATATTTGCAGAACAGCAACGTAATCCGAACTTTCCACAGGGAAGTGATGTGCCAAATTCGAATGTAAAAGTATGGTGGGACGCTAATTAAACTATAATCGATGAAAAATATAATCAATACTATCATAATTGCTCTTTTTGTCACGCTGTTTTCAGCTTGCAAAAAAGAGTATACAGACCTATATAAAGATAATAGACCTGATATTCCGGTTACCTATGAAGGTGCCACAACCTATGGGTTTAACCCTTACATCACGCAGCCGCTTAGCAAGAATGAGATCAGTTTTACGTTGACCATTCCATCAGGGTCTGGCAGGACAATTAAGGAAATTTCTAAGGTGCTGGGTGGAACGACAGCGGTTAATGCTGGAGGGGTGAGAGCGGGAACCTATATTGCTGCTCCCATTCCGGGAAATGGAAATAGGGCGGTCTTCAATACATCCATTGCTGCTTTTAAGGCCAGTAGCGCAGCCAATAGAACATTAGTTGAAAGATTTGAGACAAATGCTACGGCTACTCAATTACAGATTGCTTTTATGTTCCTGTTGAAACTGGACAATGACCAGGAAATTATCCCTGTTCAAGCGCAGGTTTGGTTGACAAAATAATGTATTCTTTACCAAACATAGATTAAAAAGAGAAAGGGGCAACAGATGTTGCCCCTTTCAAATTTCAATGATTTATCCTTATGCTTGGGCAGCTAGGATACTTAGTTCCTGTGCAACACGTCCTGCCATGTCTGCAAATGCCTTTGCCACAGGTTCATCCTGATCTAAGGCAATTGGGAAGCCATTATCTCCAGCATCGGCCACAGATTTGACCAATGGAATCTCCCCTAAAAACGAGACTTGGTTGTCTGCTGCTAGTCGCTTGCCACCGTCTTTTCCAAAAATATAGTATTTGTTGTCCGGAAGTTCCGCAGGTGTAAAGTAGGACATGTTTTCAATAACACCGATGATAGGCACTTTTACGCCTTCCATCTGGTACATGGCCATCCCTTTGATCGCATCAGCCAAGGCTACTTGCTGAGGTGTTGTTACAATCACCGCTCCTGCAATAGGATAACTTTGTGCCGTAGTGATATGGATGTCTCCAGTACCTGGAGGCATGTCCACGATCAGGTAATCCAGTTCTCCCCAATCCGTGTCGCCAAACAATTGTTTGATTGCTGAAGTTGCCATCGGACCTCTCCATGGAATTGGTTGGTTCGGGTCAGTAAAGAATCCAATGGACAGAAGCTTTAACCCATACCTTTCGATAGGAACGATTCTGTTTTTACCATCTGGACCTTGAGAGGACTGCGGTTTTGCACCTTCCACACCAAACATCAATGGTACCGAAGGGCCATAGATATCGGCATCCAATAATCCGGTTTTTGCACCGGTATTTGCTAGGGCCAAGGCCAAGTTTGCTGCGACGGTAGATTTTCCTACGCCACCCTTTCCAGAGGAAACCAAGATAATGTTCTTGATGTTTTTCAATTGAGCGGTATCAACAGCGCGAACCCTCGCCGTCATGTTGATTTCAACTTCTACTTCCTTGGAAACAAATAAGGCAATGGCGTTTCGGCAGGCATGTTCAATATGTCCCTTTAGTGGACAAGCAGGTGTGGTGAGTACCACATCAAATTTTATTTTATTCGGTAATATTTCAATGTTTTCGATCATGTTGAGGGTTACCAAGTCCTTTTTTAGATCTGGTTCTTCCACATGACCTAAAGCATGTAAAATCTGTTCTTTAGTAATCATGGATTTAAATTAATTTAACAAAGCTAAAGAAAGAAGCTCAATATCTTGTCATAATGATGTTTTTAATGATTTTTGCATATTTTTACCATAATCTTCGGTTTTCACATTAATATATGTTAGACGTAAAAAATATCAAGATTCCCGATTTCAGTTTCGTTAAGAAGAGATGGTTCATTATAACTGCAGCAAGCATTTTAGCCGTGTTGTTAATAGGTTTTATATGGGCGATGTCTGTGCGTGGGGATATGCTGAACAAGGCTGTAGCCAAGGTGCAGAAGAAATTGAAGGATGATTATGCATTGAATTTTGAAGTCCAAAAGTATGAATTTGCAGGTCTGACCACCGTAGATTTTCAACAGGTAAAGCTGATTCCAGATAGTGCAGAACAACTGGCCGCAATCGATGAGTTCAAGGTGTCTGTTAAATTATTCCCCCTACTTTCAGGAACGGTACAGCTGGATGAATTAGACCTTAAAAACGCGGATATCACCTTGGTCAAGCATGATAGTACTGCCAATTATGATTTCCTGTTCCGCAAGAAGTCTGAGGTAGACAGTATAAAAGAGGTGACCGAAACCAAGACCCTGGCCGAAACCATTGATAATCTTTTGAAGAGAGCTTTTCAGGCCGTTCCGAATAATTTAAATTTAGAAAATGTAAGTCTTTCCTTTCAAGATTCTTCTTCTACCCAGGTGGTGAAGGTTCCTGAAGGGAAGATAGACGATGGTGACTATGATATCGATGTGTTCCTCAATGAACAGGAAGCAAAATGGAATTTTAAAGGAAATATCAATTCAAGCCGTCAGACGGCCAATGTAACCATATCATCGGATAATAAAGATGCACAGATACCCTTTATTGGGAGACGTTTTGGCTTGAATGTGAGCTTTGATGAACTGAGTTTCCATCTGGATAATGTGGCTCGAAAGGGTAAGGAAAGTTTGGAGATGCTAGGTGGGGTCAGTGCCAAGAATTTAAGGGTGAACCACCATCGACTATCCGAAGAAACCATTGTTTTGCCGGGAGGTTCTGCAGATGGGGGATTCCTTGTCTCTGAAAATACGATCGAATTGGTCCAAGGTACCAAAGTGGAGGTGAAGGATTTTTCCTTTCAGCCAAAACTGAAGTTTACGCGTAATCCGAAGAAGATATTGGAGATGGCCGTGCATACCGGTATGTTCAAGGCCCAAAATTTCTTTGATGCACTTCCAGCGGGATTGTTTGAGAACCTAGATGGTATTCAAGTGGAAGGTGACATACAATATGACATGGATTTCAATGTGGATCTTGACAATCCGGATGAGCTGAAGTTTGCCTCCAAGATCGATGATAAAAACCTAAAGGTCAAGAAATGGGGGAAAGCTGATATTGCTGCCCTAAATGGTCCATTTGTCTATGAGGCCTATGAGGATACCCTTAAGATGAGGGATATAAAATTGGATGTTTCCAATCCTAATTTCACTCCTTTGGATCAGATTGCTCCGATCTTGAAGAAAACAGTGTTGAATACGGAGGATCCGTTTTTCTATAAACATAATGGTTTTGAACTGGAGGCTTTCCAGCTTTCCATCGTGACCAACATCAAGGAGAGAAAATTTAAACGTGGAGCCAGTACAATCTCCATGCAGCTGATCAAGAACCTGTACCTGAACCGGAACAAGACCATGATGCGGAAGTTTGAAGAAATCCTGCTGGTCTGGCTCATGGAGCAATCCAAGCAGGTCAGCAAAGACCGCTTATTGGAAATATACCTGAATATCATCGAATGGGGTAAAAACGTATATGGCATCGCAGAAGCTTCAAAATATTATTTTGGCAAGAAGCCTTCAGAACTGACCATCGGGGAGAGCTTGTACCTGTCTAGCATTATTCCTAGACCGAAAACAGGTCTTTCTTCCTTCGATTATACTGGCCACTTGAAACCTTGGGTGATGAAGCATTTCAATACCTATGGCTATATCATGAATAAAATGAACCAGTTGGAAGGGGAGAACGTTCCTGGAAATTATGGATTCTATCAAGTGGAACTACAGCCTAACCTACGTCCGCCAAGGCCTAAGGGAGTGCCAGATTCCATGATGAACCATGATGATATCAAGGATATGGTAGATGAAATCGATAGGGAAGAGCAGATCCGCAAATCCTTATTGGAGAAACTTTTTGGTAAAGGCAGTTCAGAACAAAACGATTAATCATGAAGAATATTTTTATCGACGATTTGGAATTTGAGCTCATGATTGATTATGAGCAAATCCAGAAAAGGATCCGCCTGATTGGAATTGATATCAACCTGAGGTATGAAGACCAACATCCTGTATTTGTCGGCGTATTGAATGGCTGCTTCATGTTTATGGCAGACCTGATGAAACAGGTGCATATTCCCTGTGAAATGTCTTTCGTGAAGCTGGCATCCTATGCTGGGACCGATCAAGGCGAAATACATGAGCTGATAGGAGTGGGCATGTCTCTAGAAGGCAGGCATATCGTAATCGTGGAGGACGTGGTGGATTCGGGCCGTTCTCTGGTCCATACCATTGAAGCATTGGAGCGATTAGGGGTGGCCAGCATATCCGTTGCGACCTTGCTGTTAAAGCCCGATTGCCTATTGTACTCCTTCGACAATATCATGTATGTGGGCTTTGAAATCGAGAAAGAATTTGTTGTAGGCTACGGATTGGACTATAACGGGCAATGCCGTAACCTTCAAAATATCTATAAAAATATCCCCCGTACCGGCGCTATCTAAAGCTGCATGTGGTTAGGTGATCATTCACCATGCCAACGGCCTGCATATAGGCGTAACAGGTGGTGGACCCAAAGAACTTTATGCCTCGTTTCTTAAGGTCTTTAGCGATGCGGTCTGAAAGCTCCGTCGTTGCGACAGAATCCTTTAATGATTCCAGCTTGTTGATGATAGGTTTCTGGTCTGGAAGAAAGCTATAGAGATAGTTGTAAAAGCTCCCAAATTCCTTTTGGATATCCATAAAAGCTTTTGCGTTATGGATCGTACTGTTTATTTTCAAGCGGTTTCTGATAATGCCGGGATCCTGCAATAGCCTTTCCACATCTTCCTCTGTATATTTCGCTATCTTCTTGTAATCAAAATTGGAGAAAGCCTTTTTGTAACCTTCTCTTTTTCTCAGGATCGTAATCCAGCTAAGACCAGCCTGTGCAGACTCTAAGATCAGGAATTCAAACAATACTTTGTCGTCTTTTACTGGTTTTCCCCACTCTTTGTCATGGTATTCTTGGTACAATTCATCCGTGCCACACCAGCCGCATCTTACAATTTCTTTTTTACTCATATTTTCAATTTCTAAAGCAATTATTTTGTCCTAACTTTACGCCTTTCATGAAGCACATCAACAGATTTTATATGATATGGGTTTTAATTTTTAGCAGCATTTTCTTTGCTCCTAAAAGTTATGGCCAAATATTGCCTGTTGACTCCGTGCTGTTAGTGGATTCCGTTGCTATCAAAGACTCTCTTGCTCGAGTGGCCATCTTTGAGTCCTTGGACAACAACCTTAAAAATAGTCAAATTATTCTTTTTCCTGATAAGGGAATCAATTATTTAAAAGTAGCATATGATTCTACGCTAAAAAGGGGAAATCAAGATCTTTATTTCGGGATTGAAGAAGTTGGGAAGCACCATAAACAGTCTGCCTTGCAGGACGGGATAGAGAAGAGCAATAGGCCCGCATGGGTCCTGTTGATCGTATTCCTTTTGTTCTTGATGTTAGGAGTGCTACGGATTGTATTTCCGGTAGAGCTTAAGATTATAGTCGATGCCTATTACAAAGAGCGGTTATTGCTTCAGGTCAGTAAGGAAGATAACCTAGCGACCTCTTGGCCATATATCTTTTTGTATGCCGTTTTCAGTTTGTCTTTGGGTTTGTTTGTCGTGGTGATCATGTCAAGCTTCGGCGACAAAAATTATCTTACTTTTGAAAACTTCCTGAAAAACTCCGGATTCATTGCTTTGCTGTTTATTGCAAAGATCCTGATCATCCGCTTTGTATCATTTGTATTTCAATTAGAAAAAATTGTAAGGGAATATATTGCAATTCTTTACCTAGTTTATTTTAATAGCATGTTTTTCCTAATGCCCTTTTTGTTGGCTGTAGTGTTTATTCCTGCATATTATTTTCAAACTATCTCAATAATTTACATTTGTATTGTAATTATTTTATTCTCGTATAGGTTTATTAGGACTGCTTTTCACCTGTTCGGTCATTTCAAATTTTCTATTTTTTATTTAATTCTTTATCTTTGCAGTCTCGAATTAGCACCAATTTTGATATTAGTGAGGTCACTAAGTAATTAAGAAAGAGTATATGCAGATTGATGTAGAAAGATCCAAAAAAGTAAAGAGCATTTTAGTTACTTTACCAAAGCCTGAAAACGATAAATCTCCCTACTTCACACTAGCCGAGAAGTATAATTTAAAATTAGACTTCAGAGGGTTCATCCATGTTGAAGGCGTCTCTGCAAAAGATGTCAGAAAAGAGAAGGTTAATTTTGCAGATTTTTCTGCAGTCATTTTCACCAGTAAAAATGCAGTAGATCATTTCTTTAGGGTATGTGAGGAAATGCGATTTGAAGTTTCTGCGGAACTTAAATATTTCTGTATTTCTGAAACCATTGCCTTGTACCTTCAGAAATACATTCAATATCGTAAGCGCAAGATTTTCTTCGGAAAGCAAACCGCACAGGATCTTGAGGATGTCCTGAAAAAGCACAACAAAGAGAAATTCCTATTTCCTTGTTCAGACGTTGCAAATGAGGAAACTCAACGCTGGTTGCAAGAGAATGGATATGATTTCACACCAGCTGTGCTGTTCAGAACAGTGATATCGGACATCAAGGACTTGAAAGATGTGTTTTACGATATCATCGTGTTCTTCAGTCCTTCCAGTGTACAGTCCTTGTATGAAAACTTCCCTGATTTTGTACAGAACAACACCCGTGTCGCTGCATTTGGCGCTACTACTCAACAGGCATTATTGGAACATGGCTTGATCCTGGATATTCCAGCACCGACACCGAATGCTCCAAGTATGACAATGGCCATTGAGCAGTACATCAAACAAGTTAATAAGTAGGCAATCGCCCAAAATAATATTTAGGCTGTCCTGAGAAGGATAGCCTTTTTTTATGGTTTCCCGTAATGGGTCAAGAATCCTTCTATCTATCCCAGCTATTTGATCGTAAACCGATTATCAAGAAACACTTACAAATTTGATGTTTATCATTTTTTGATAAATATATTCTCCCTACATTACCAAAAAATAGTCATAAATATTCCCTTCATCTGGGTTGGGTATATTTATTGTAGAAATATTTTTTTTATGTTTGCATTAACTCAAAAATGGGAATATTGTGAAATTAAAACCTGTTAATAGTATATCTGGAATAGCTCCTAAAGACTTTGTTAGGGACTATCTGAATAAGAGTCAGCCTGTTATCATCAAGGACTTTATCAGTAAGGATAGCCCTTGTTGGAATAAGTGGAGCTACGACTATTTCAAGGAAATAGCGGGTAACGAAAAAATCGACGTTTATGGTCGGGAAGAGGAGTCACAAAACCATGCAGCAAGTCCTCCGGTTGGAAAGATGACCTTTGGAGAGTACTTGGATATGATCCGTAAAGAACCTACTGAGCTTCGTCTATTCTTGTTTAACCTTATGAAAATAAGACCTGAACTGAAAAAAGACGTCATATTCAATGATGTTACAGGTGGCAAGGTAATCCAGTGGTTACCCTATATGTTCTTCGGTGGTGAAGGTTCTGCAACCAGGAACCACTTTGATATTGACATGTCCCATGTATTCATCTCGCAATTCCAAGGTGCAAAGCGTATCTGGTTATTCCCGAACAACCAGTCTGACCTTATGTATAAATTGCCTTATAATTTCCATAGCATTGCCAACCTGAAAAAGAGCGACGTAAAAGATTATCCAGGCTTAGAATTTTTAGATGGTTATGAAGCGGTAATCAATCCAGGTGAGACCTTGTACATGCCCGCTGGATGGTGGCATTATATCCAATATGAAACTGAGGGATATTCCATCTCTGTCCGCGCTTTGGCGAATTCATTGAGCGAGAAACTGAAGGGTGCGAGAAACCTTTTCGTAACACGCCACTTTGATGACACCATGCGTAAGATCTTTAAAGATAAATGGCTTGATTATAAAATCGACACAGCAACCAAAAGAGCGAACAAAGCCATCAGAAAATATAAGAAATAAGCGAATAGCTATAAAAAGAGAAGGGTTCCAATCATTGATTGGAACCCTTCTCTTTTTAATTAAACAAACTATGGTGTTTCAAATCCATATTTCTTATAGATCGCTTTTGCTTCATCAGACTTCATGAAATCAACAAAATCTTTTGCTGCTTGGGATCTTGGAGCGTTCTTCATCTCGGCGATCATGTATGTTGCTTTGATATTCTGGTCATTTGGTATTTCAACCATCTCTACAGGATGATCTAATAGCTTTTGATATACGACCTCCGAATACCAAACAGGAGCAGCATCAACCTCTTTGTAAAGGATTTTCATAGGGCTTTCCCTGTGGTGAATCTTGGTTAGGTAAGTTGAGCCATCAGCTACTTTATCCTTCATGATGGTTTTCTCCAATTGGTCGCCCCCCAACTTTTTATAAACTGAAACAATCTGTCTTCCTATACCTTCCCATGCAGGGTTAGGCATGGCAATCTTCACATCTTTCTTAGCTAGATCTTGGACCGTTTTTACAGCTTTAGGATTTCCTTGAGGAACCATGATCGCTAATTTATTGTAAGCATAGACTTCTGTTCTAGAGAAGTGACTTTGCATGCTGTCGATCCTGTTTTTGCCAGCTGCATAAACATCGGGTTTATGGGTAATCCTCATATTTCCTATGGTAATCGATCCACCTTCTATTTGTTTGGCCAAGATGCCCGGAGGCAAGGTTTCCACAAAGATCCTTTCATATTTGGGATGTTTCTTTTTGAAGGCGTCCAATAGATCATCCATGACCATAAATTGGTTTCCTGCAAAAAACACAACCAACTGTGGGTCAACAATATCACCAAACAGATCCGGAACATTGTCAATACCTGGAACAGTGAAATCAACTGCCGACTTTGGCGGCGTATTCCATGGTGGATCATATTGAAAAGGGTCTTGGGCAAATGCTTTGTTCATCAACAATATAACAGCAAGTAATAATATTCGTTTTAAATTCTTCATATATTCAATATTTCTACAATGGATTAAGGTGTATTATGGTTTTACGATTACCCAACCTTCTGAAGCACGGATGACCAATTCACCATTGCCACTCGGTACATAGCCGATAAAATCATATAACTGTTCTTTTTTCAGTTTTCTCTCCTGCAGAGAGTTTGTGCACTGAGCCACCGTAACTCCTTTATCGATCAGTTCTTTCAATGCTTCTTCATAGCCTGAGTCTTTTAACATCACTTCAGTACCGCCAGAGAAAGTTATCAACTCCACTTCAATCTTGTCCTTTAACCGTGGGTCATTCAAGACGTTTTTGATGTTCCTAAAGGCCTTTTTAACAACATCAGGATTGTTGCTGTCTAATTGATAGATGGCTTTATAGTGTTTATTGTGGGTTTCCGCGCCAACAAACTTGGCGTTTTCAATCAATTTGTTGTCAATTGATTTGCTTTGTGCCTTTACTAGGCTGCTAGTCATTAAAAATAGACTGCAAATAATAATTATATTTCTCATGCTTTTTAAAAATTAAAAGGTCCGTATTTATGTTGTTCTTCAGGTATTTTATCAGCGAAAGGTGGATAAGGGCTGTCCTTAGGTTTCTTGCTCAGATCAGGATAGTCGTTTTCTTTATTCGCTTTCGAAGGCCTTTCAAAGGAGTTGATGAAGGCCGCTACATCATATGCTTCCTCATCTGACAGGATAGGGGCGTCAGCACTTGCTCCCAAAGGCATATTGCCCTTGATGAATTTAGCTGCGGTCAGCATTCTACCCATACCTGCACCATCATTGAAGGAGTCGGAACCCCAAAGTGGAGGATATAAATAACCTTCCTCTGGTTCATCAGCTTTTTTAGGTAATCCCAGACCGTTAGCTTGGTGGCAGCTTACACATTGTGTCTTGAATACCGATTCCCCATGTTGTAGATCAGCCTTGCGGTCAGGAGTCTCTAGCTTCACGAAGCCTTGACCTTCTATCCTGCCTCCAACTTTAACATCTTTACTCAAGTGTTTAATATAACTCACGATGGCAATCATTTCCTTGCTCTCTAAGGGCAGTTTCTTGCCGTTCATGCTCCTTTCAAAGCAGCCATTGATTCTTTCCTCTATTGTTGCAACTTTGCCCTCACGGCCGCTATAAATAGGGAATAAGGCGCTTAAGCCGATGTAGGGGGCTGCATATTCCTTTGTTCCGCCATTAAGGTGACAGCTACCACAGGCAAGGTTATTGCCTGAGAACACATCGCCATACTTGTTGTTGGGACCAAGGTATTTGGGCGTTTCTTTGATTAGCTTTTCCCCATAGGCCGCCATTTTCCCTTCCTCAGAATCAGGATAGGGCGCCATTTTAAATTCTTTGATCAGGTTCACGGAATTGGTCGCCACGCTATCCTGCTTTTTGTCAGCAGCTAGTTTGGCCTTAAATATATTGGTGTTGAACCCCAATGCTTGCATGAGGACAACGAATACGATGAAAATAAATAAGCCTGCCACGATTTTGGTCTGTTTGGCAATCTTATTTACTTCCTTGAGAAGGTTTTGTGGTTTGTTTAAATCGTTTTCCATATGAACAAACTTAAGCTTGTTAATGGAGTAGCTAAAACGGTAAAATGTTATGGGCTATAACTTCAGGTTATCTTACTTTGTAAGTGATTGATTGATAAAGCGTATAAACTGTTTTGGAAGCCCTGACAGCTCCCCGTGAAGATGAACTAAATATAACTCTCTGTTGATTTCGAAGCCCTCAACTTCTATTTGTTTTAGAATTCCATTCTCCAATTCATTCTGAACGGCGTATTTGGATAGAATCCCAATGGCATTACTATATCGTATATATTGTTTAATTGATTCTGAACTCGACATCTGTACCCGATTCACCAGATCTCTGGCATTGATGTCATTTTCACTAAACTTCTGGAATACGATGTCATTCGTTCCAGAGCCAGGCTCCCTGAAGATAAATTCCTGTTTTTTGAGCTCATCCAAGCAGATTGGCGATTGCTTAAATAGGGGATGGGTGGTTCTAGCGACCCAAATCAACTGGTCGTCCAGGATCTTGTTGTATTTCAGGGATTGGTCTTCAGCTATACCTTCCACAAAGCCCAATCCTATCTTCCTTTCATAGAGCCAGCGATCCACCTGAGCCGTATTGCCCGTAAACAGCTTGATATTGATCAGCGGGTTCTGTTCAGAAAACTTGGCAATTAGCTTCGGTAAGATATATTGAGCAAGGGTTGTGCTTGCTCCAATAACCAAATTTCCACGGATTTGATTGTTGAGCAGCCCTAGTTTATAATCAGCCAATTCATATTCATGGATGATGACTTTCACCGATTCCATTAAGGTAGCACCAGCCTCAGTCAACAGGATTCTGCTGCCATTACGCAAAAATAGCGCCTGACCAATGGTATTCTCCAGTTCTTGAATGTGTTTGGAAACTGCAGGTTGACTGATATTTAGTTCTCTAGATGCTTTGGTAAAGCTTAAATCCCTCGCGGCATGATAAAAAACCTTGATTCTAAAATTGACTTCTAACATGGATATTCTTGCAAAATAAAGTTTTACCCCACCTAAGCTTCCTCTTCGGCCTTTTCTGCAACACTGTACTTATAAAACAAAGTGTACGGGTCTGAAGGGTAAACTACAGCATCTGGATTATGTTTGAATGGTATCTCAGGATTGAACAGTTCCTCTAATGTTTCTTTCAAGAAACCTATAAATACCTTCTTCTGATCCTCCAAGATCAGGTCTTCAAAAACCAAACTACCACTTCTGTTCCTAAATAAGGTGCCATCTTCCCGCATACGTCTTGCAACATATAGATGTGGCTCCAATCCTTTCAGTCCTGAAACCTGTTCATAGACATAAGCGTAAAATAAGGTCTGCAATAAGGCTTTGTTTTCGGTGTTTTCGGCAAATACTTTATCCAAATTACCAAAAATAACTTGATCTGCCCCAGTTTTATAGTCCACAATCCGAAGTTTATGCTGTCCATTCTTCGTAATCACCTCATCCACACGGTCAATGATCCCATATAGATTGATCCTCTCAGGGGTTCCATCGATGTTGATCTCAAAGTCCAAATGGTAATCCACATCATTTTCCAACTCCACGATCTTGATCGATTCATATTGTTCCATATCATATTGCAGGTACATCTTGATGTATTCAGAAGATATTTTATGCATGATACGCTGCAAACTGTTCAAGTCTTCCAAGGCATGTAATTCCGATTCATATTGCCTGCCTATTTCCTGAATTACGACTGTGTCCACATTTTCAAGCGCTTTCTCCAATTCCGAAGTAGGAACAAAATCTTTATGGTCTAAAATAGCCGTTAGCAGATGTTCCATACAGTTATGGATGACCGTCCCCAGTTTATTCATTTCAAATTCCTGAGATATGCTCGGTGGTTCTTTGATCTCAGCCACATATTTCAGGAAAAACTGCAGCGGCGACATCAGGTAAGTAGTAAATGCCGATGCTGAAAGCGGTTTCTTTTTTATGATATAGCTCTCATAAAGCTTGTTCCAAATAGCTCCTTTTTTCTCGATGACCAATTCCTGAGGTTGATTTGGAAACAATAAAGGTTGTTGTTGGATATGGTTGATGAAATTAAACTTAGTTTCAAACATCAACTGCTTGATGAACCTACTTTCCTCGCCCGTACTGCTTTCATCCACGATTCCGTTGTAGAATAGGTGTATATCATCGCTGTATTGGAAATGTCTATAAAATAAATAAGCAGAAAGAGCATCCTGGTTTTCTAAGACCGGAAGTCCGTATGCCTTCCTTAAGTTATTCGGCAGAAAGGTGGGAGAGCTTGAGGTTTTCGGGAGAATTCCTTCATTGACCCCTAAAACATACACATGGTCAAAATTCAAACATCTGCTTTCAAGAAGACCCATGATCTGTAATCCAAGAAGCTGATCCCCTTCAATCGCTGAATTGATCGGAGATAATGCTTTCTTGATCAAACCAACTTGGAATAGGACGCTCAAGTTGCCCAGCTTTTCAAAACCCAGGTGCATCTGATTCAATACCTTTTTGGTTTCGATCAAAAGATTGGATTCGATCAGTTTAGTCCTTCCTTCCAAGGCTAGACTGCTCAACAGATCGTCGATAATATGGATCATTTGAGGGATAAGCTCTTCCGGATTATTTAATTTCCTGAAGAAATGTGGAAGCGCTGAACTACTTACGTCAATCTCAGCAATTGGAATTTCAAAAAGCTGCCTCTTGGCTGAATCCCGCTGTATATCTTGCCTCTGTTTTCTACTAACCTTGGTCATCGGATGGCTCAGGAAGGTCTCCAATAGCTGGTAGGGTATTTTTTCCTTTTTCTGTTGAGTGATCAATACTTGCACCTCTGCCCATAGATCCAGCAATCCATAGATTGCTGATTGGATCAAGGGATAACCCGTGGTAATATTGATGTCCATAATGGGTAGACTTTGCAGCAAGGGCACCAACAGACTTTCATCTGCCAATAGAATAGCGGCCGTTTCCTTTTTGAAATCTATGTCTTTTAATGCCAGAACATCATGCAGCAATTTAGCCTCACTGTTTTTTCCAAGGCTTTTGTATAGGTTGACATCCGTATTCCGGTTGGCAATAAGATTTGGAGACTCTCCCAATGCATTGACTAGGCCGGTATTAAATAAGTTCCGACGAAGGAATAAACCTGCTTCCTGAATTTTATCATCCAGATAATGCGCATCCGCATCGAAGTAAAACAAGGCCAAGCCCTCTTCTTGCCACTTTTTGAATAATTGTGCTTCAGCTCTGTTCAAGGCATTGAATCCTACAAAAAGGACCTTCTTGTGCTCTTTGATAAAGTCTTGGTTCTCGGCTTTACCTTCGGCCAATTCCCGATATAGAATAGGGTAGTTGGTCTGCTTCTCGTTTTTTAATTTCTCCTGAAATGCTTTATACAGTTTTGGTAATCGCTTCCATAGGGCCAAAAAACGCTGCTGAACGACCGTATGGCCTTTCATGCTAAAGGATTTCCAAAACTGCTTGATGAAAGACTGTTGCTCTTCCGTGAAATGTTGGAAATGAAGGTCTATTTCGGTGCTGTCAAACAACTCCATATAGATCTGGTCAACCGGTACCAAATCATAATCGATCTGCCCAAAATCACTTAAGATGATCTCCGCAATTGGGTAGAACTCCTCCAGTGTCTCCGGATCACGACCTTCCTTGGTCAATAATTCGTTGTGCAGTTCAAAAAGATAGAAGAACTGACTTAATGCCGTTGCCTGCAGATTGCTGCTTGATTGGGCAAAAAACTCTTGAATGGTAAAGAACTGTGGTGACCAAATGGCCTTTCCATATACATCTACCAAATGTTTTTTCAGATAGGTAATAGGCCTCTTGTTATTGAATACAATGGCAATATCTGATATATCTTGGCCAAACTTAGCCTGAATGTCTTCTGCAACGAGTCTTAAAAATGCTTTTTCCATGTTCTTTCCTTATTTCACCTCCACTAATTCTTTCGACTTAGCGTAGTATAGATAGCCTTTGATATGGCCGTAACCTACATTGCTCAATGCATTCATATATCTTCCTACCTGCGTTTTATGATTGATATAATCTCCTTGTGTAAATTTAAAGTCCAATACGATGGTTTCCTGATCATTGGTAAACACCTTGTCTGGTCTTTGTGTACTGCCATCCTCCAGGATGATGCTTGATTCATTCCACACCTTATAATCACCCGTCAACCATTGGTTAATGATTGGATGGTTCCAGATCTGCTGTATTTCTTCCAAGAGAAGATCCTTCTCTTCCCTGGCCAAAATACCTTCCTCAATATATTGGTTTACCAGTTTGTCGATTTCCGATTCATCCTTTACCAGCGAGACGATCTCATGCGCCAATACTCCATATTGTGCAGCCTTTTCCATCATCAAAATGGTGTTGATATTCCTTGAGGTCGATTTTTCCAAAGCGGTTTCTAGAGCTAAAGATTGTGGATAATCCTTCAGTTCAATTTTTATGCTCGCTTCAGTTTCCTTCTTCTTGTTTGACTGCTCTGAGGCTAATGGCTCATCCAAAAGGATAAATTCATTGTTCTCTAATCGGAATGGAGAATTGCTGGCAGTTAGCACCTGAATCAAAAGGTCTGAAATAAAATCATTCTTGACCTCAGAACCCAATATCTCACCAGTTTTCTTGTCAACCTCATCCTTAAATTGTGGTGCAGTAATATAGAGATGGCTTTTTGCCCTTGTGGTTGCTACATAAAAAGTGTTTAGGGCATCCATATAGTTAAACAGCATCTCTTCAAAATATTGTTTGTAAAAGATCGACTTACCTAAGGTTTGGGTATATTTTACAGGAATTTTTCCGAGTTCTGAAAAGGGAGAATCCATTACATCGATCCAAAAATCACCATTGGTCAGACCATCCAATTTCCAGGAAGAGAATGGAATCATCACCACCTCATAGGCCAATCCCTTAGATTTATGAATCGTGCTGACCTCTATCGCATCGACCTTGCCACTCGATGGCAGTACAGCCCTTTCGCCATCTTCATCCCAATATTCCAGGAACTGTATGATTCCACGTTCCCCTTGTGTGGAGAAAGCTGTAGCGATATCCTTGAAGGCTAAAAGGTATGGTAAATGAATACTTCCTTCATTCCCTAATTGATAAACATCGATCAGTTTTTCTACCAGATGGACCAATGGCATTTTCTGCAATTGACTCCATGAGTCTATCAATGTAAGCGGAAGAACATCCGACAGTTCCTTGATATTGTTGTCCTTGAACTTCAGCCATACCGATTCCTCGAAGTTGGATTTACCCTGCGCCAATTGGAAAAGATAAGCCATGTTGGCAAGGTGTAAAACGTGTTTCTCCGATTGAAAAACCAATGACCTTAAGGTTTCAATGATCAGATTGACGGCATGGTTCGATATTAGACTTAGGGCGTCTCCAGAGATGACCTCAAAGTTCAGGTTCTCGGTGTTCTTGAAGCGCATCAGTTCTTGGATGACCAATTTTGCCTGCGCATTGCTCCTGACCAGAATCCCAATATCCGCTGGCTTATATTTTCCAGTCCTGATCCATTCGGCAATCTTGGAACAAAGGGCCTCTACCGAAGCCTCCATCACTTGATTGTTCCGCGCTCGACCATCACTGACTGGGAAAAAGGAGATTTCAATATTTCCCATGGGTTTGCCGGTCTGAAGCTTACTTTCAGGGATCAGTTGCCTGCTGTTTTGATAAGCTTTTTCAAGTAAGCTATTGTTGCCCGTAGCATTCCACCAAGTCATGCCTTCCTCGCCCAAGCTTTCGCCAACTTTCTCGTTCAAAACTTGCTGCAATAGACTAGGGATCTTTTCGTATAGGTAGTTATTGAAATTAATGATATTCGGAAGGCTGCGGAAATTAGTGTCCAAGGTTCCGTTATCAATAAATTCATTTATCTGATTTTCGTTCAGGTGGAAATTCTGCGAAACCTGCTGGTCGATCTGTTGCAAAAGGATTCGCCAGTCCCCATTTCGCCAACGGTAAATACTCTGTTTCACATCGCCTACCACTAGATGCTCAGCAATCTTGCCCGTAGCATCAGCAAGGGCATTTAAGAGCAATGGGCTATAGTTTTTCCATTGTATTCTTGAAGTGTCCTGAAACTCATCAAACAGGAAGTAATTGTATCGGTTGCCAATCTTTTCCCAGATAAAGGTCGGGTCACTGTGTTCATCCAAGCCCAATTTGTTCAATAGTATCTGTGCATCCGAGATCAATTGTGCAGAGTTTTCCTTTCTCCATTGACTCAGCAGGTCACTCATTTCTTTGAGCAACCTCAGGAAATACAGGTTGGTCTGTACGGCTTGATAAGCAATATAATTTGCAAAATGCTGCTGTAAGGATAGGATGGCATCCAATGCTGGACGGATGCCCTGCATATATTCATACCTAACCTCCTTTTTGTCGTCGATATAATGCTCTTCATTATCCAACAAAACCAAAAACTTGTCAAATATCTTTTCCTGGATATCAGAGGTAGAAATCTTTTTGGGGTCTATGTTGATCTTGCTGGCTGCTACCAGTTTGTTCCTGGACTTTCCCTTCATTTCTGAATCATCAACGCCCAATCGGCGATATTCAGCTTTGAAAGTTTCAATCCCTTGAACCAAGGCATCCAAAAAGGCATTGGTCTTTTCATCAATTTCTTTGTTGAGCAGGTTGAATATCCTGTCTGTATCAGCAGAAATCATAAAACTGTCAAACTCCTGGAAGTTCTCCGAGAAAATCAACCCTGCCAAACCCATTAACTGCTGTCGGTAATTCCAGTTCTCATTCTTCCCGATCTTCTGTTCGGCATAATTGATGATCCATTCCAACAGGTCCGGTCTTTCATCCAACAGTTGGTTCAGCATAACGGTCAGGTCACGCTTCACTTTGTTGGTGTTCATCTCGATGGCATAGCCAGAATCGAGGTTCAGTTCGTAGGTAAAACTACGGATCACCTTTTGCGAAAAACCATCAATGGTACTTACCGAGAAATGGCTGTAATCATGCAGAATCCTCCTGTAGATCCGATTGGCTTTTTCCTGAATGCTTACAGGGTCCCACTGTGTATTCTGCTGCAATAATTGCTGTCTGTACTGCTCAATGTCATCTGCTGTACTGCCGATTGCCAAGCCATGAAGGACTGACATAATACGGCCTTTCATTTCGGCCGTGGCCTTGTTGGTGAAGGTAACGGCAAGGATTTCCCGATAGCTGCTTTCTTTTGATAGCAACAGGGTCAGGTAATGTACGGTGAGAGAAAATGTTTTTCCAGATCCAGCGGAAGCTTTTACAATCCTTAAAGGAGCAATTCTTTGCATAAGATGTCAATGGTTTGAAGTATCTGAATATCGGTATTATTGGGAGATTACTCAAATCTTTTTCAAGATTATAGCTCGGAAGGAGTACATATTTTACAGGTAAAACAGCTTTAAATTCTCTATTGTATTAATTGATAATACTTTGTATCTTTGCGTCCCCTCCTGCATGAAGCAACGGGGGATATGTTGAATACATAAATAAAGAAAAAACATGGCAACTAAAATCAGATTGCAGAGACACGGTAAAAAAGGAAAACCTTTTTACCACGTAGTAGTAGCAGACGGCCGTTCACCACGTGATGGTAAGTTCATCGAGCGTTTAGGTTCTTACAACCCAAACACTAACCCAGCAACTATCGTTTTGGATTTCGAAAAAGCGTTAGACTGGATGAACAAAGGTGCCCAACCTACTGACACAGTTCGCGCTATCCTTTCTTACAAAGGTGTTTTATACAAAAAACACTTACAAGGCGGTGTGAAAAAAGGAGCTTTTGATGAAGCTAAAGCTGAAGAACTTTTCACTAAATGGGCTGAAGGTAAAGATGCTCAAATCGAAGGAAAGAAATCAGGCTTAGCGAAATCTAAGGATGAAACTAAGAAAGCTGCTTTAGCTGCTGAAGCTAAGAAAAAAGAAGACAGAGCTGCTGCTATCGCTGCTAAAAACGCTCCTGTTGCTGAAGAAACAGCTACAGAAGAAGCAGAAGAAGCTGCTGATGCTACTGAAAACACTGAAGAAACTGAAGGATAATCTCTTCATAAAGTATTCAAAATGGCCGGATCATTCTATGAACCGGCTTTTTTGTTCCCATTTTATCTTGTTTTTACATCCCTAAAATCCCAACAGAAAAAGAATTCCGTACTTTTGGAAATTAATTTGTGAATATGACGAAAGATCAATGTTTTTATATCGGTTATGTCAGTAAAACCCGAGGATTGAAGGGTGAACTGCAACTGTTTTTTGAATTTGATAACTATATGGACCTTGATCTGGATGTAGTTTTCTTGGAGATGGACAAGAAATTGGTGCCATTCTTTGTAGAAAAGGTCAAGTTTCACAATAACAGCACAGCTTATGTCAATTTTGAAGATGTTGACCATATTGACAAAGCCCAACCTTTATTGAGAAAGCAAATCTACCTGCCAAATGATAAAATGCCGGAACGTGATCCCGATGATTTTACCTATCATGATCTAGTAGGTTATACCGCCATTGAGGAAGACGAAGGCGAATTGGGCGAAATTACCCATGTCCAAGAGATGCCACAGCAATTTATCGCAACCGTAGATATCGATGGCAGAGACGCCATGTTTCCCCTAAACGAGGATTTCATTGTCGGTATAGACCCCGAAGAAAAGATTATCGTATTGAACCTTCCTGAAGGTTTGATAGATATGTACCTAGAAGATTAATAAGATATTTTGAAAAGAGAATGGGCGTGTCAATCACGCCCATTTTTTTATGATCATACCTTCTTCCATTCATTTATATGTCCCATCCATCCAACCCTGATTCCTTCTGATTCAATGCCATCCGCAAAGTTTTTTCTTGAAACATTTTGAGATTACCTTGCTATTGACGATATTAGCCCTCGCTTATAGAGAAAGGCAGAGGGACTAGACCCGCTGAAGCCTTAGCAACCTGACACCAGTCAAGGTGCTACATTCTACCCCCAAAATGGGAAAGATAAGCCAAAGAATCAGTGTTCACTGTGTTCTCTCTAAGCCTTAATATATTTTTATGAAAATCGTAGATCACATCAAGAACGCGAAAGGCAAGACCTTATATTCTTTTGAGCTGTTACCTCCTGCTAAGGGGCAGGGTATCCAAAGTATCTTCCAAACGATGGATGAACTGATGGAATTCAAACCTCCCTTTATCGATGTGACGTACCACCGTGAGGATTACCTTTACAAACAACATGCTAACGGATTGTTGGAAAGGGTGTCCTATAGAAAAAGACCTGGTACGGTAGCCATCTGTGCTGCCATCATGAGTAAATATAAAGTTGATGCGGTTCCCCATCTGATCTGCGGTGGTTTCACCAAAGAAGAAACAGAAAACGCACTTATCGACCTGAACTTCTTAGGTATCGATAATGTATTGGTATTGAGAGGTGATGCCAGAAAAGGTGATGCCGACTTTATCCCGACCGCTGGGGGACATGCTTATGCAACCGACCTATTAAAACAAGTGGTGGATATGAACGAAGGTTCCTACCTACATGAAGATATAGGCTCTTCTGAAAAGACCAATTTCTGTATCGGCGTTGCCGGATACCCCGAGAAACATTTTGAATCACCTAACTTCAACACCGACTTTAAATGGTTGAAGAAAAAGGTGGAAATGGGAGCTGAATTTATCGTTACCCAAATGTTTTTTAACGTAGAAAAATATAAGGAATTTGTGACGAAGTGTAGGGAAAATGATATTCATGTTCCTATTATTCCAGGCCTTAAGCCATTAACAACCAAAAAGCAATTGATTACCCTTCCTCGGATTTTCCACTTAGATATTCCAGAGGACCTGAGTGATGCCGTGGAATCCTGTAAAACCAATGCGGATGTTAGGCGAGTTGGCGAAGAATGGCTAGTACAGCAATGTAAGGAATTAATAGACTTTGGAGTTCCGGTACTGCATTTCTACACCATGAGTAATCCTGGACCTACTAAAAATATCGTTGAAAAATTAGTGTAATTAAATTGACTAACTCTAAAATAAGAACAAAGGGCGAATGATTTCATTCGCCTTTTGTCGTTTATCATCAGGAGAGTTTTTTAACCAATATAGCGGTCTCATTCGAGACAGCTTCGAGACAGCTTCGAGAATGCCTTGGATAAAATTTTATTCATTTTGCGAGTTTTCGGAATGTGGGTAAAACAAATCCAAATAAAGCTCCTGAAAATCCAGCAATGATAAGGCCTTTTTGGAAGAAGGAGAGCAGGCGTATTCCATGTTAAATAATGTTAATCACAAATGTGGGAGATAATTCTTTGCTAAATTTAAATCACATTTATTACCTACTATAATGAACTATAGCAAAATCAACAATCTTCTCGGCTGGCTATGTGCAGTTATTGCGTTTGTATTGTATGCATTCACTGTGGATCAATCCATCAGTTGGTGGGATACCGGTGAGTTTATTGCAGCATCAGATAAGCTAGAAATTGTTCATCAACCTGGGGCACCCTTGTTTCTCTTGTTGCAGAACCTGTTTTCAAACCTTGCTTTTGGAAATAAGGAACATGTTGCACTTTGGATGAATTTAGGTTCGGCATTTTGTTCAGCCTTGACCATTATGTTTTTGTTTTGGACGATTACAGCCTTGGCAAGAAAACTGCTTTTAGGAAAGTCAGAAGGGAATAGCCTTCAAAATATGCAGATTTTCGCTGCTGGAGCGGTAGGGGCTTTGGCATATGCCTTTACAGATTCTTTTTGGTATTCTGCTGTGGAGTCAGAGGTCTATGCCATGTCATCACTTTGTACGGCCATTGTATTTTGGTTGGCGTTGAAGTGGGAGAGGAGGGCAGATGAACCGGATTCCAATAAATGGCTATTGCTGATTGCCTATGTGATGGGACTGTCCATCGGAGTTCATCTGTTGAATTTATTGACGATTCCTGCCTTAGCACTCCTGATCTATTTCAGGAAGTCAAATCACGTGACCTGGAAAGGTGCAGTAAAATCCTTTGCTTGGGGAGTTCTCGCCTTAGCCTTTATTCTTTGGGGAGTGATCCAATATTCCGTAAAGATAGCAGCAGGATTTGATCTCTTCTTCGTTAATTCATTAGGGATGCCATTTGGTTCAGGCATTGTTCTGTTTGTCCTGCTCTTAGTTTCAGCAGCGGTTTTCGGAATTATGTATTCGATCAGAAAGAACAAGCCTATCTTAAATCTCTTGATTTTAGGTACTTGTTTGGTCTTTTTCGGGTTCACCTCCTTTAGCATGATAATAATCCGTGCCCAAACGAATATTACACTGAACAATAATGATCCTGATAATGCATATTCCTTTTTGGGCTATTTGAGCAGGGAACAATATCAATCTGAGCCTTTGTTCAAGGGACCGACCTTCAATTCAAAAATAACGGATGTTAATGAATCCGTAGGTTATAGAAAGGATACCGAGCAATATGAGCAATTTGAAAATGTCAAAGGCTATAAATACGACAAGGAAGTATTGTTTCCAAGGTTGTACAGCCAAAAGCATGCTGAATTCTATAAACAATACTTGAATCTGAAAGATGGGGAAGATCCAACCTTTTTGGATAATATGAAGTTCTTTTTCAATTATCAGGTAGGACATATGTATTCCCGTTATTTCATGTGGAATTTCGTGGGCAGGCAGAATGATACACCTAGTCAAGGGGAATTGACCGCTGGGAATTGGATCTCAGGGATTAATTTTTTGGATGAACTGCGTTTGCCGGGAATGGATGCCATTTCTGATCGTATGAAAGAAGATCCAAGTAGGAATACCTACTTCTTCCTTCCACTACTGCTCGGGATTGCTGGCTTGATCTGGCAAGCAAAGCGAAGTCTAAGGGACGCCAGCATTGTTGGTCTGTTGTTCTTCTTTACAGGCTTAGCTATTGTGCTCTATTTAAATCAAACACCGCTGCAACCACGTGAGCGTGATTATTCCTATGCAGGTTCGTTTTATGTATTTGCTATTTGGATCGGTTTAGGTGTTCTGGGTTTGATCGAATTTATGCAAAAAAGGAGCAAACTTTCGGTGAAAGCAATTACCTATACTTCAGTTGCTTTTGCTATGCTTGCTGGCCCTGTATTGTTGGTCAAGGAGAATTGGGATGACCATGACCGTTCTGGTCGTCATATGACCAGGGAAGTGGCCTTGAATACCTTGAACTCCTGTGAGCCCAATGCCATATTGTTCACCTATGCTGATAATGATACTTTCCCATTATGGTATCTACAGGAAGTAGAGGGGATCAGGACAGATGTCAGGGTGTTGAATTATGGCTACCTTGGCTCGGATTGGTATGTAAAGCAGGCGATGGAGGATGTCAATCAATCCAAAGCTTTGCCGATTGCATTCGACTTTAATAAAGTTAAAAAGGGAGTTCGGGATGTGATTCAGGTGGTTGACCTAGGAATAGAAGGCTATACAGATATAGATCAATTGCTGGACGTGATGCTTTCGGACGATAATAGGAACAAACTTGAAACCAGTGATGGTAATTTTGTAAATGTGATGCCGACGAAAAAGCTCCAACTTAAAATAGATAAGGAGAAGGCCCTGAAAAATGCCAATATTCCAGCGGAATGGCAGCAGTTTATCCCAGAGCATATGCAATGGGAGCTCAAGGAAAATCTGGTTACCCGAGCAGATCTTAGTTTGATGTCCATCTTGGTCAACAACAATTGGGAAAGGCCAATTTACTTTGTCTCATTAAGTGCGCCGGCAATCTCCATGGGCATGGATAAATACCTTGCCTCAGAGGGCTTGGTCAGCAAGCTGATGCCTGTAGATATGGGGCAATCTTCAAAGGGCAACGGACTGATCAATGCAGATAAGATTTACGACAATGCCATTCATAAATTTGAATGGTCCAATATCAATAGGTTGGAGCATTTCGATGTTGATTCCAACCAATACTATGAGGGATGGATCTACCCTAATATCTATACAGATGGAATGCAAGCCTTGGTTAATCAAGGAAAGTTGAAGGAGGCAAGGGAATTGGCCTTGCAAGCCTATGATTTTCAACCGAAGGAGACCAAAAGCATGCGACAGACCTACTACAATACTGTACTTGTGGATACCTTGCTGAAGGTAAAGGAAGTCGATAGAGCAAAGATTTTGGCGGGTAGGCAATTGGAGGCCATTAAGGAAAATTTGGACTATCAATTGGCAATCTTTCAAAAGGCAAATAGGGGTTATGATTCCATTTCCATACAGTTGGGATTGGCGGCTTTAGACCAGTATGTTCCGATCTTGAAAGAATTGGGAGATGAACAGTTGATGGCTGAAGCTTCCCGACTTGACAAGAAATATAAGGCCGTTTGGTTGTAAAACTATCGAGCCATAAAAAAAGGACAAGTAATTTACTTGTCCTTTTTTTATGGCTTAAAACCAAATTATTTTTTAGACTCTTTAGCCCAAGAGTCTTTCAATGTTACTGTTCTGTTGAAGACAAGTTTATCTTCAGTTGTATTCTTGCTATCTAGGTTAAAATAACCTAAGCGAATAAATTGATATCCTTTTCCAAGCTCAGCATTTGCCAGATCAGGTTCAGCATAGGCTTTTTCAATGATCTGTAGGCTATTTGGATTGATAGATGCTTTGAAGTCTTCGGCAGCAGCAGGATTCTCATCTTGGAACAGACGGTCATAAAGACGTACTTCCACTTCTTTGGCATGTGGTACAGAAACCCAGTGAATGGTTCCTTTTACCTTCATGCCTGATGTATCCTCGCCAGATTTTGAATTAGGAACATATTCACAGTACACTTCCGTAATATTACCGTTTTCATCTTTTTTGAAATCAGTACAGGTTACGATATATCCGTGTTTCAAGCGTACGGAAAGACCAGGACCTAATCTAAAGAATTTCTTAGGTGCATCTTCCATAAAGTCGTCACGCTCGATCCATAGTTCTTTAGAAAATGGGATAACCCTGCTTCCTTCTCCACCTTCAACTTCTGGGTTGTTTTCGCCATGTAGTTCTTCAACCTTTCCATCAGGATAATTTGTGATGATTAATTTAATTGGATCCAATACAGCCATTCTGCGCCAAGCTGTTTTGTTCAGGTCCTCACGGATACAGAATTCCAATAGGCTGACATCGATCATGTTTTCACGCTTTTGGATACCGATGCGTTCGCAGAAATTACGGATACTTTCAGGGGTATATCCACGTCTACGTAGACCTGAAATGGTAGGCATCCTTGGATCGTCCCAACCTTCAACGAACTTTTCGTTAACCAATTGAAGCAATTTACGCTTACTCATCACCGTGTAGTTCAGGTTTAAACGAGCAAACTCATATTGTTTAGATGGGAAGATCTCTAAACTGTTGATCAACCAATCGTATAATGGGCGGTGCGGAATAAATTCCAAAGTACATACCGAGTGGGTTATCTTTTCGATGGAATCAGATTGTCCATGAGCAAAATCATACATTGGATAGATGCACCATTTGTCACCGGTACGGTGGTGGTGTGCATGTTTGATACGATAAATGATCGGATCGCGCATATGCATATTAGGACTCGCCAAGTCTACCTTGGCACGCAATACTTTTTCGCCATCTTTATATTTACCATCGCGCATCTCTTCGAAAAGTTTTAGGTTTTCTTCGATAGAGCGGCTGCGGTATACGGTCGGAGTCCCTGGAACGGTCGGAGTTCCCTTAGATGCAGCGATTTCTTCTGAAGTGCTGTCGTCTACATAAGCCAATTCCTTTTTGATCAATTCGACTGCAAAGTCGTAAAGTGTATCAAAATAATCTGAGGTGTATAATTCCTCGGCCCACTGGAATCCTAACCATTGAATATCTTTTTTGATGCTATCTACGTATTCCACATCCTCTGTTACAGGGTTGGTGTCGTCGAAACGTAGGTTTGTTTTGCCATTGTACTTCTGCGCTAAAGAAAAATTTAGACAGATTGACTTAGCATGCCCAATATGAAGATAGCCGTTTGGCTCAGGAGGGAAACGGGTCAATACACGCCCATCATTTTTCCCATTACGAAGATCCTCTTCGATAATCTCTTCAATAAAATTCAATGATTTTTCTTCTTCTACCATGTAGCAAAGTTAGCTATTTCAACGATATAATGGATAATAGCATAACGAATACTTGTTTGATTTTGCTTATTTTCGATTTAAAATTATGGAACTATGAATTTGAGAGTCCTAACCTTTCTTTGTTTGCTATTTCCTTGTCTGGTTTGTGCGCAAAAAAAGGCAAAACCAAAGATGTTCGTTTATGGATCGGACATTACTGCCCTGTCTGCTGCAATACAGGCTGCCAGATCGAATGTTCCGACCGTCATGCTGATGGACAGGCCGATTTTGGCAGAGGAAATCACTTCCGAAGTCCTTCAGATTGAAGGCAACAAAAACTTGGATGGTGGAATATGGATGGGCATACTGATGGAAATGGCAATCAGCAAGACCCGCGATGATTCCTTGGCTCAGGTGGTCAAAAAGGATTTTAATCCACAATTGGCAAGGAATGCCATTGACAAGTATATGCGTGAATTGCCAAACCTGACCGTCATTAAGGAACAGAGCATATCTAAAGTAACCCGAAATAAAAGAAATTGGGAAATTATCCTTTCCAATAGACAGAAATTTGAAGTGCTGTCGGTGGTAGATGCCAGTGAAGATGCAGGCCTGGTTAAGGCATCTGGTCTTAAATTGGATTCGGCATTGCAAGGTGGATATACTAAAGCCAAGGATATGGGGCTGGCAATCAGCAGGACCAGTTTGGCCGTAGGAGAATTGGATAGGGCTTCCTCTGTGGTCTTCCTGAAAGATTTGTTGGACTTTGAAAAAGAAAACCTGTTTGATATCGGGCGATTGAGATCCATGGCTAAATCGCCGGATAACATTGGATTCAGATCTTCCTTTGGGCAGGCCATTGGTGCTACAGCAGGCTATACAGCTTTCTTCAAGACCGATAGCAAGAAAATCGATATCCGTAAGCTACAAGCAGAGCTTTTGGCTTTCAAGGCCAGATTGATCCCGTACCAGGATGTGGAAGTTAAAGACCCTCATTTTGCTGCCATCCAAAAATGTTATTTGACTGGTTTCTTTTTGGGAAAGGAAGTCGAGGGGAAATACATCTTTGATGGTGACCAAATCGTCAAATTTAAGGATGTCAAAGCTGTCCTAAATGATATTTATACCCGTAGTCAGTTATGGTTTTTGGATAATTACCGTGAGGATGAGATGACGTGGAAAGATTTATTGGGCATGATCAAATTCATTGCCTTTAAGGGAGATGAAGTAGATAGACAGATCGCCAAGGATTGGAAAACCAAATTGAAGTTTGAGGGGGAGTTTTCTCCAGAGAATAAAGTGACTAGGGATCAATTTGCTGTCGTGGCCGATCTTTTTTCCAGTTCATTTGCAAAAGCCATCAATTTAGATGGAAGCTTTGTCAAATAGGGAAGATATTGATATATAAAAAAGGCCCTTCAACAATTTGTTGAAGGGCTTTTTCTAATCTATGGTAATAGTCCTAGGGGCATTTTATACATATGCGAAAACAGTTCCCATACCTTCATTATTGGTAAAGGTGGTATCCAAGTTGATCAATTGACCGGTTCCGATATTGATCACCATTCCATGGATTGCTAAATCGGCACCATTCTTCCATGCATTTTGGACGATAGAGGTAGAGGTCAAGTTGAATACTTGCTCCTTTACGTTCAATTCTACCAGTTTGTTTGCTTTTTCTTCTTGATCTTCAATAGAATCAATCTCCGCAGCGTGCAAACGGTAAACATCTTTGATATGGCACAACCAGTTGTCGATGATGCCGTATTGTTGAGAACTCAATGAAGCGGCAACACCACCACAGCCATAATGGCCAGCAACGATGATATGTTTTACTTTCAATACATTGACCGCATAGTCTAATACTGCTAACATACTCATGTCTGAATGGACACACATATTGGCGATATTACGGTGTACAAATACTTCACCGGGTTTCTTTCCCGTCAATTCATTCGCAGGAACACGACTATCAGCGCATCCAATCCATAAGATTTCTGGACTTTGGCCTTTAGAAAGTTGTTGAAATCTGCCTGATGTATCTTTCGCTACGAAGTCCATCCAGTCTTTGTTTCCTTCTAAAATCTGAGTAAATCCTGTTTCTAATTCTTTTTGTCCCATTATTATGTGATTTTATTTATTTGTAAGGTCTAATGAAAGACCTTACAAGTTTCTGCAATTATTTTAAATTAATTAAACTACTTTTTTAAGTTTTTGTTTTTTGGCGATGCCGTTTCTTTTGTACGTAACATCGTTCAGCTCAATTTCCAGGCCTTTGCTAATGGCATTTTGCTCGAAATCCTTAATGACATCGATGACATCCTTGTCAATAAACTTACTTTTTTGACCATCAATGATGATGGATTTTACACTCTTCGGAAGATTGTAAAGTTTTTGTTGAATCGGTGCTTTGTTCAAGAAAGTTACCTCTTCTGCCAAAGTGATGACAGCTGTTTCGTTCTCTGAATGATCTGTTGATTTGATGTTCAGGTGGTATGCATTGTGCATGTTTGCACGCAGGATATAGAAAGTCGCCACCAAGATACCAATTCCTACACCGGTCAATAGATCGGTGAACACTACAGCAACAACCGTAACTACGAAAGGAATAAATTGATCCAACCCTTTTACCAACATTTGCTTGAACAAGGCTGGTTTTGCCAGTTTATAACCTGTATGCAATAGAATTGCTGCCAAACCTGCCAAAGGGATCAAGTTGATCATACTAGGGATGGCCAATAAAGCTAACAATAACCAAACACCATGCAAGATTGACGATTGTCTGGTCTTACCACCTGCATTCGCATTTGCTGATGAACGTACGATTACTGAAGTCATCGGTAAACCACCCAAGAAACCACTTGTAATATTACCAATACCCTGAGCGATCAGCTCGCGGTTCGTTGGTGAATTACGTTTCAAAGGATCCAGTTTATCTACGGCTTCAATACTCAACAAGGTTTCTAAACTTGCGATGATCGCAATGGTAAAGGCCACAATCCATACTTCTTTATTGAAGATCTGGGTGAAATCCGGGAAAATGAAAAGTCCTTGGAATTCAGCAAATGAGGATACCACTGGGATATTCACAAAATGTCCTTGGCTCAATGCGAATGAAGTTCCTTGGAAGGCAAAACCTAAGCCTACACCTAATAATACGACGATTAGCGGTGCAGGGATTTTGTTCAACTTCTTGATATTTGGCCAAAAGATCAATACGGCCAATGAAAGGAAACAAATAATGGTGGCACCCCAATTGACATTTGAGATCACTGTGTTTGTAAAGGCAGTAATTCCGCCACCATTTTCAAAATCGAATGCATTAGTTTCCGATAATCCAAATGCTAAAGGGATCTGTTTCAGTATAATGGTGATACCGATTGCGGCCAACATGCCCAATATGACAGATGATGGAAAGTAGTTTCCAATCATTCCTGCCTTAATGATCCCGAGGATCAATTGGATGGCACCTGCAATAAGTACGGCCAAAATAAAGGTTTCATAAGCGCCTAATTGTTCAATGGCACCTAAAACAATAACTGTTAATCCTGCTGCTGGACCACTCACAGATAAGGGTGATCCTGAAATCGATGCTACTACAATACCACCGATGATACCGGTCAAAATACCGGCAAATAGAGGCGCTCCAGACGCCATTGCAATTCCCAGACATAATGGCAAAGCCACTAAAAATACTACAATACTAGCTGGGAAATCATATTTTAAGTCCCTTTTTGATAATTTCAAAAAAGCGGACGTACGTGTACCAAACATAAACCTACGTTTTAAATTTTTAATTCAATAAATGATAATTTGATTCAGTATTCCTATTAAGACGTCGATCTAATGAGGTCAGAACAGGGTATACCCTTAGGATATTGAATTAACAATTAGGAGGTGGAGTGGGTACGGAGGCATGGTAGGCACAGATACTCTTCTCGTTTTTCAGGTAGTGTTTAATACCAGCGCTATTTTCTACGGTTGGGTTGAAAAGCATGAAATCAATGTCACCTGGTCTAAAGATCTTGATACCTGTTTCGTGCAGGTCCTCATTGTTGCTGTTAGTCCCTTTCGCGGTGTTCTCAATTTCAAGCTGCATGACTACTTGTAAGACTGTACCTTTATCCAGTACATCCACAAACATAGGGGTAATAGAAATCAGCATCTTCGTGAAGAAGATAAAGAAGCAAAGTTTTGCTGCCAATATTCTATATGCCTTTGTAAACATGTGGGTCTTAGTAATCATTTCTGCAACAAAAATAAAATTAAATTTTAAAATAGTTTCTTTTTTGAAATTTTATTATGAAAAAATTACAAAAGTCGCCTCTTTAATCTGAATTCTTAATATTGCGTTAACATAATTTTGTTTAAAATCTTAATTTGAATAATTATATCTTTATTTATTATTTCAATTAGCATTTTAAGGCTATAACTTATGAAAGAACAATTTATTGAAAAGATAACTGCCTCCTATAATCCTAAGGGGCCATTTATACAATTAGGTTCTGGTATCCTTGATGGTGAGATTGTAACAGCAGCTAAGGTAAACCTCGCTTTAAAGATGATGAACCGACATGGTCTGATTGCAGGAGCGACCGGAACGGGTAAAACCCGGACCCTGCAGTTGACTGCTGAACAACTATCGGATGCCGGTGTGCCGGTTTTCATGTTGGATGTAAAGGGGGATTTATCGGGATTAGCTGAACCTGGAAAAACCAATGATGCCTTGATAGAGCGTGGAAACGCTGTTGGGATCCCTTTTGAACCCGCAAGTTTCCCTATAGAACTGTTTTCTCTTTCCGGAAAATTAGGTGCTCCAATGCGAGTTACTGTCGAGGATTTTGGTCCGGTGCTACTGGCCCGTATCTTGGACCTGAACGATACCCAAGCTGGGGTATTGAGTGCTATATTCAAATATGCGGATGATACGCAGTTGCCTATCGTCGATTTTCCGGATCTCAAAAAGTTGCTGAGTTACCTTTCTGATGGGCCCGGCGCTGAGGAAATCAAGAATGATTATGGTAAGATCTCGACAGCAAGTGCCAATACGATCTTAAGGAAAATTGTCGCTATCGAACAACAGGGGCTTGCCCATATCTTTGGCGAAAAAGAATTTGATATACAGGACCTGTTTGGAAAAGTGGATGGAAAAGGGGTAATTACCTTATTGAACATTTCCGATATCCAAGACCAACCTTTATTATTTTCCACATTTTTATTGAGCCTTTTGGCCCAATTATTTAAGAAATTACCTGAAGTTGGGGATTTAGATAAACCTAAATTGGTGTTTTTCTTTGATGAGGCACACTTATTGTTTAATGGAGCATCGAAGGCTTTCTTGACGCAGATCGAGCAGATCGTTCGATTGATCCGTTCAAAAGGAGTAGGGGTGTTTTTCTGTACACAGGCGGCAACGGATATTCCTGAATCTGTTTTAGGACAATTAGGAAACAGGGTCCAACATGCTTTAAGAGCATTTACCCCGAACGATGCCGATAACTTAAGGAAAACGGTGAAAACTTATCCTACATCGGAGTTTTACGAGATCGATAAGGTCTTGACCTCATTAGGAACAGGGCAGGCTTTGGTAACTGTATTGAATGATAAGGGTATTCCGACAGAGGTGGTTGCAACGCATTTAGTGCCTGCAAGAGCCATAATGGGTCCATGTAGCCCTCAGTTATATGAGGAATTGGTTCAAAATTCGGATTACCGTTCGAAATATCAAGAACGAGTGGAAAGACAGACTGCATCGGAAATCATTGAGGAGCGCATGAAGTCTTTTGAAGCAAAGAAAGAGGCCGAGGCGGCACAGAAAGAAGCGGAGAAAGCAGCAGGGAAAACGAGGTCTTCTGGATCTAGGAGACAAACACCTTTGGAAGCCGCACAGACGCAGGCGAGCAGGACATTGGCGAGAGAGGGCGCGAAATTATTAGGGAAGATTGCCAATGGCATCCTAAACTCTATCTTCAAAAAGAGATAATATTTAAAACATTATATTTGCAAACGAAAATCGAGTACTAAACAAAAAATTACATTATGGGAAAACCAACTTTGGTGGTTCTAGCAGCGGGAATGGCTAGCCGTTATGGTTCATTAAAACAAGTGGATGGTTTTGGTCCACATGGGGAAACAATTATTGATTATTCCATTTTTGATGCGATCCGTGCCGGTTTTGGAAAAGTAGTTTTCATTATCCGTGAAGAATTTGAAGCCGTGATGCGTGAAAAATTTGACGCCAAGCTTGCAGGTAAGATCGAGGTAGCTTATGCTTTTCAAGATTTTAACTTGAGGAAATTCGGAATCGATAAAGATATTGAACGTGCTAAACCTTGGGGTACAGCTCATGCTGTGATGAGTGCGAAGGATGAAGTTGATGGACCTTTCTGTGTAATCAATGCTGATGATTTTTATGGTTATGATGCCTTTAAGAAAATGGCTGATTTCCTAAGCAATGAGGCGGATGATAAGCACATGTCTTTGATGGGATTTGCATTGGGCAATACCATGTCGGACTATGGCTATGTTTCTCGTGGTGTATGTGAGGTGACTCCTGAAGGCCATATGGCTTCCGTTACGGAAAGAACGAACATCTATTATGATAACGCTGAAGGCGACAAGAAAATCGTCTTTGAAGAGAACGGAGTAAAAAATGAATTGCCAGCGGATGCACGTGTATCGATGAACTTCTGGGGCTTTACTCCTAAAATCTTTGAAGTGGCGATGGAGATGTTCCCTAAGTTTGTTGAAGAAAATGGTGATAATCCTAAATCAGAATTCTTTATCCCTTCTGTTCCTGACTACATGGTAAAAAAAGGACAGGCTGACTTTAAAGTAATTCCAACTTCTTCGAAATGGTTTGGTGTTACTTATATGGAAGATAAACCAATCGTACAGGAAAGTATCTCAAAATTGGTAGCTGATGGAGAATACCCTCAGAAATTATTTTAATACCAAGTTTTAAAAATATATCGAATGGCAGGCATAGTCCTGCCATTTGTTTTTCCACAATATTGATATCTTTATTTCTTTAATCGATCTATGATGAAGAAAGTTATGATGGCCCTTCTCTATGTGTTTATTGGATTAATCGTGTTTGCAGGTCTATACTTTGCGGCAGATTCTGTCTTGTCAAGGATTTCTGCCGATAAGCCTGATAAAGAGGGAAAACCTAAAAATATCACGGTTTATGTGCTATCCAATGATGTACATACCGATATCGTGCTTCCCATTCGGAATGAATTACAGGACTGGACAGAGGTATTTCCCATTGAAAACAATAAAGGAAAAGATTTGAATCAACAATATGTTTCTATTGGTTGGGGTGATAAGGGCTTTTACCTGAATACCCCTGAGTGGAAGGACCTGACCTTAAAGACTGCTT
The DNA here is from genome assembly GCF_024261425.1 of Sphingobacterium sp. LZ11T8. Lineage (NCBI taxonomy): Bacteria > Pseudomonadati > Bacteroidota > Sphingobacteriia > Sphingobacteriales > Sphingobacteriaceae > Sphingobacterium > Sphingobacterium sp. LZ11T8. The sequence continues at coordinate 367,438 of NZ_JANBZY010000005.1, forward strand.
TGGTAGCTGGTTTGGGTATTGGTGAAACTGCCCTGCATGTTACTTACTATAAACGGATGGAAGAAAATGACCTTTGCTATAAAGTTCATATCGATAGCAATCAGTATAATGTCCTGAAAAGTTATATCCTGAATTCCTTGGATATGGGGGAGGATGGTAAACCTATTTTGATTGAGACGAATGCGCAATATGGTCCTGATGATGCATTCTATGAGGCTAAGGGAGCTTACAGTTTGTTTTATTCCTGTAATACTTGGTCTAATGCTGCTTTGAAAAACGCAAATATGCCATCTGGAGTTTGGACGGTTTTTGATAAGGGGATTTTAAGGCATTATAGGGATTAAGGTTATATTGGAATATATCTGAATAAAAAAAAGCTGCATTTGCAGCTTTTTTTTATTCAGATAATAATTTTGTCAATTCTTTTTGGATTTCTGCCCCTTTATCTTCGTTATACCATCTTTGGATGTTTTCTTTGATTTCCTCCATGGGTTTTCCTTCCGCTCTTTCAGTTTCGAAGATTTCCTGTAGTGCATCTGGACGTGGTCCCCATACCACTTTATCATGTCCTACATCATTACGGATGATCAATTTCGGGATTGATTTTCCACCATTGGTCAAGTAATCGTCGATTAAAAAAGGTTCAGTGTCGCGAAGTTGAATATCAAGATCGATAAAAGGATTGTCCTTTACGATTTTATAGATCTGAGCAACGGAGTGCCCTGCATCCCCACACCAAGGTTCTGTGATTAAGATCCAGTGTTGAGGATCTTTGATGTTTTCAATGCATACTTTCATTTCTGATGATGGTTCAAATTTTTTCAACCATCTGTTCATTCTGGACCAATTGAGTTTAGCGTAACTTAAATAGTCAGGGTTTGATGAGTATGCTTCGTGTTTTTCGGTATTGTTTAAGATATCCTCGAAGTAACTCTGGTATTCGTCAAAAGTCATGTTGGATTAATTTTTTCAAAAATACATATTATTCCAATATTTGAGAAAAAATGACAGAATGTCACGCTCAAATGACAATTCCTTGCAGATTTTTCCGACTTTGGAATGACAAAGTCAGATAAAACTGTTTGGCATAAGCGTTGTTAATAGAGAATAAGTAATCATTAAACATTAAAGAAAACACAACAAGATATGTCAAAAATTATAGGAATCGACTTAGGAACTACCAACTCATGTGTAGCCGTTATGGAAGGTAATGAGCCGGTAGTTATTGCAAATAACGAAGGAAAGCGTACTACACCTTCTGTTGTTGCATTCGTAGCAGGCGGGGAACGCAAGGTTGGAGATCCAGCAAAACGTCAAGCCATCACTAATCCACAGAACACGATCTACTCGATCAAGCGTTTTATGGGGGTTACATACAATGAGGCAAAAGGCGAAATCGACAAAGTTCCTTATAAAGTAGTAAAAGGCGACAATGATACACCACGTGTGGAGATTGGCGACCGTAAATATACTCCTCAAGAAATCTCAGCAATGATCCTTCAAAAAATGAAGAAAACTGCAGAAGATTACTTAGGACAAGAAGTAACTCGTGCCGTAATTACCGTACCTGCTTATTTTAATGACGCACAACGTCAGGCAACGAAAGAAGCTGGTGAAATCGCAGGCTTGAAAGTAGAACGTATCATCAACGAACCTACTGCAGCAGCATTAGCATATGGTCTTGAGAAAGCAGACAAAGACATGAAAATCGTAGTTTTTGACTGTGGTGGTGGTACTCATGACGTTTCAGTATTGGAATTAGGTGACGGTGTGTTTGAAGTAAAATCTACTGATGGTGATACGCACTTAGGTGGTGATGACTTTGATAACGCTATCATTAACTGGTTAGCTGACGAGTTTGCAGACGAAAACGGTGGATTGGACTTGAGAAAAGACCCAATGGCATTGCAACGTTTGAAAGATGCTGCTGAGAAAGCGAAAATCGAGTTGTCAAGCACAACTTCTACAGAGATCAACTTACCATATATCACTGCAGATGGATCTGGTCCTAAGCACTTAGTTCGTTCTTTATCACGTGCTAAATTCGAAAGCTTAGTAGGTCCACTTATCGAACGTACTATCGAGCCTTGCCGTACAGCATTGAAAAATGCAGGATTCAGTACTTCAGATATCGACGAAGTAATCCTTGTAGGTGGTTCAACTCGTATCCCAGCAATCCAGGATGCTGTTAAGAAATTCTTCGGAAAAGAGCCTTCAAAAGGTGTTAACCCTGATGAGGTAGTAGCATTAGGTGCTGCAATCCAAGGTGGTGTATTGACAGGGGAAGTAAAAGATGTGTTGTTATTAGACGTAACTCCACTTTCTTTAGGTATTGAAACCATGGGTGGTGTAATGACCAAATTAATTGAGGCCAACACAACTATCCCTACGCGTAAATCGGAAGTTTTCTCTACCGCTTCGGATAATCAACCATCTGTTGAGATCCATGTATTACAAGGTGAGAGACCAATGGCTGCTCAGAACCGTACGTTAGGACGTTTCCAATTGACAGACATTCCTCCTGCACCTCGTGGAATCCCTCAAATTGAAGTAGTATTTGATATCGATGCTAACGGTATTATCAAAGTGTCAGCAATCGACAAAGCTACAGGTAAAGAGCAAAACATCCGTATCGAAGCTTCTTCAGGTCTATCTGACGAAGAGGTTAAGAAAATGAAACAAGAAGCTGAAGCCAATGCAGAAGCTGATAAAAAAGTAAAAGAGGAAGTAGATAAATTGAACTCTGCTGATGCCTTGATCTTCTCAACTGAAAAACAATTGAATGAATATGGCGATAAAATCTCTGCAGATAAAAAAGGTCCTATCGAATCTGGTCTAGAGAAGTTGAAAAAAGCACATGCTGACAAAAACTTCGCAGATATAGAGACTGCATCTACTGAATTGAATGCTGCATGGAGTGCTGCATCTGAAGAAATGTACGTTGCATCGCAACAAGGAGCCGGTCAACAACAAGCTCAAGGTGATGCTGGTCAAGCAAACAATGGCGGAAACCAAGGTGGTGGCGCTGATGACGTGCAAGACGTAGATTTCGAAGAGGTTAAATAAAACATTAAGTTTACCCCCTTATATTGAAAAGGAGTTGCCTGGAAATGGGCAACTCCTTTTTTAGTATTTAGTAATGAGTATTTAGTATTTAGACCTTGGGGCTGTTTAATTATGGATATAAATCATTATTTTGTTTATCTAAATACTAAATACTAAATACTACAACTCATGAACATCGAAGAACTTCGGGATTATTGCATCGCAAAAAAGGAAAGTACAGAGGAGACACCATTTGGTCCAGATACTTTAGTGTTTAAGGTATTGGGGAAAGTCTTTCTTCTGGTAGGATTAGACCAGGTGGACCAACTTTCTTTTAATGTGAAATGTGATCCTGAGTATGCCGTTGAATTAAGGGAGAAATATGAACATACTGTCTTGCCTGGTTACCATATGAACAAAAAGCATTGGAATACGGTACATGCTAACAGGCAGTTGAACGACCAAAAACTCTTTGAGTTAATAGACCATAGTTATGAGCTGATTGTTCAAGGCTTACCGAAGAAGGAACGTGAGAAACTATCTTAAAGTTTAAACTTTTCCTTTACCTCTTCTAAATAGCTTCCGCCAATGGGAATTTCCATATCCTCTATCCAGATAGAATGTCTGTCTAGCTTACTGATTTTGTTCGAGTTGATAATATAGGAACGATGGACCTGCAAAAAAGAATCATCTGCCCACTCCGATAGAAATTCTTTGATGGTCATCCTTGCCAATACCTCACGGCCTTCTAGAATGAACCGAATATAATTGCCAACGGCTTGAAGGGCCAAGACCTCTTTCAAATCAATCTTTATCATTTGATACCCGTCCTTCACAAATAAGCTTGGGTTGTTGTCTATCACACCTTTTAGTTCCAATAATTCCTTAGCCCTAATCACTGCCTTTTCAAAGCGGTCAAAAGTGTAGGGTTTTAGGAGATAATCCAATGCCTCCAGTTCAAAACCAGATAGGGCATATTCAGAATAGGCGGTAGAGAAAATCACGAGTGGTTTTTCTTCCAGGCCCTTGAATAAGTCAATTCCATTGATGTCTGGCATTCGCACATCTAAGAACATCAATTGAACCTCATTATGTTGTAGATATTCCTTTGCCTCAAGACCATTCAGGAACTGTTTTTCCAGATTTAGATAAGGAATTTGTTCGGCGTATCTCCTGATGATATCCAGTGCTATCGGTTCATCATCTATGGCAATGGCTTTAATCATTTTCGTTCATTTTGGATGCTATCTCCGAATGAGGGACTTCATCGAGGTCAATGGTCAGAAAAACAAAATACTCCTGTTGGTTTTGTTCCATAACCAGCATATAGCGGTCAGGGTAGGTCAGGTCCAGCCTAGACCTTACATTTTCCAGCCCGATTCCTGATTTCGTTCTTTCCAGGTCGGTTCCGGTGCTTTTGTGAATGCTGTTGTAAACGGAAAATTTCAACTGTCCATCGACCACATCTGCATTCACCTTGATCCAGGAAGGTTTGCTCATACTGATGCCATGTTTGAAAGCATTTTCAACAAAGGGAATCAGGAGCATCGGTGCAATGTACAAGCTGTCCAAGCTATCTATGATTTCATGTTCAATCTTGACGTTAGGAACACTCTCAGTCCTTAAGCTCTGAATAGCGATATATTCTTTTAGGTAACTTAAATCTCTGGAAAGAGGGATTTGATCCTGTTGGTTTTCAAAGATCAGGAAACGCATCATTTGGCTCAGCCGTTGAACCGAATCTGCAGTGCGGCTTGCATTCTCCTGCAGGGCAATTCCATAGATGCTGTTCATGACATTGAACAGAAAGTGCGGATTTACCTGAGATTGCATCAGTTTATATTCCGCTGCGGTCTTGCCCAAGTCTTTTCTCAAGAAGTCGATGGTCTTTTTGTCAGCTCGGTACCTGAAAAAGTAAAAGTAGGTCGCCAAGATCACAACAGAAGCAAATAAGGCGCCTACAAATATGATTTTGTCACTATATCGTCCATGTATAAGTTGGACAAGGATCAGGAAAGGGATAAAAATAAGGATTGCACTCAATATGCTGATCAAGATGTACTCCACTTTGGTGATCTTCTTTTTGACCAATAGCTCCAATAGCGAAAAGTTATTTAAGGCATATAGCAGGTAGCCAAAAGGAGCATAGAGGAATAAAATGGCCAAATGTCGGTGTATGGACATGGAAATCACAAAGAAAATCAATGACATGCCGATAATGAAGAGGAATTCAGTAATGAATCTCCTGAAGGTCATTTTATGGTTTGATCTAGTGCTGCTTAAATTCATAATCGAGTTATAAAATTATAAAAAAGAAAATAGTATTAGCCTAAAGCGGATTTTTCTTGAGGATAATTGAAGGGAAGAATCGGAAAGCCTAGAAAATCGGGATCCTGGTTCATCAAGGTTTCCTGAAAGTGATCAATGAGATGAATGGTTCCATGTGGATACTCCTCCTGCAAGTTGAAGTATGATTCAATGGGATGTAGGAGTTGATCTTGCAACTGGTTTTGGTAGTTCGTTTCGAATATGCTGGTCAAGAATCGGATTAGATAATAAAACATCATAACTTTCAATTTTCTGCCTTTGTTTATTCCTGACACAATAATATTGAAGAATTTGATGGCCCCTAAATTTTTGTGATGAACCTATGGAAGGAAATGATGAATCATGTTTTTAATGTAAAAAAGCTGAATCAAAAGAGAATATGATTGGCAGAAATAATCGAAACGGGTCAAATAATTCTATCTTTGCCAATCATTTGGAGATCTACCCATTTGAATATCTACTATAAGTAAGTTAAAAACATGCCGCAATCAAAATTTATTTGGGCCCTTTTGGGGGTCGTGTTCTTTATTTCTAGCTGTATTAAAGACGAGGCGAAAAACATGGAAGCTGATATCACACAAGTCTCCATCGCCGATAGTTTGATTAATGTCAAACCTATCATCAACAACAGAAACGTTGTTATCTATGTCAAACCCGGGAAAGTGGATTTGAAAGAATTCGCCCTTGATTTTGACTTAACGCCTGGAGCAACTTCGGTTCCTGCCTCAGGTTCGGTCCAAGATTTTTCTGCCCCTGTATTTTATGAGGTCACTTCTGAAGATGGACAGTACAAAAAACAATATTCCGTGACTTTATTGGAGTCCTCCGTTCCTGAAATGTTTGATTTCGAACTGTTCAAACATGACGAGAAGAAAAACTGGATCTATTTCTATGAAGAGGTAGAGGGCGTTCAGCAAGAGCTATGGGCTTCCGGAAACTCGGGCTTTGCCTTGACAGCCGGTTCTAATCCTACCGAAAAAGCTTATCCAACCCAAGCTACCGATGATCCAAAATTGGTGAAATCAGGAAAATATGCAGCTTACCTGGAGACTAAATCCACTGGTTTCTTAGGTTCTTTGGTGAAGAAGCCTATTGCGGCTGGTAATCTGTTCATTGGTTCTATGTTTACCAAAAGTATCATAGACATCCAAACACGTTTTGGCCTCCCATTCAATAAAATCCCTGTTTCCATGACCGGTTATTATAAATATGAACCCGGTAAAAAGGTAATCGATATGAATGGTAAAGAAGTCAATGTTACGGATGAATGTGACATCTATGCTGTATTATTTGATCGCGTTGCGTTGATGCAAGCTACAGCAAACGATAAAGAGGATGCAGGAAGAACCTGGCTGAACGACAAAGATGTGTTGAATAGCCCGCATATCATAGCCCTTGCTCAATTGAAGGAAACTTCTGCAACAAAAGGAGATGGCTTAGTGAAGTTCGATCTGCCATTTGTATTCAAGAAAGAATATAGCCAGTTAGATGCCGACGCGTACCGTTATAGCATTGCCGTAGTGCTTTCTTCCAGCAAGAATGGAGCAATATTCCAAGGTGCTATTGGAAGTAAGTTAATTGTAGATGAAGTGAAAATCAACGTAAGATAATGAGATTAATTAAAATCGAGATAAAATACGCTCTTTTGAGTGTATTTGGTTTGTTTTTTGCCTTGAACCTAAACGCACAGGCTTTAGAACAAGGGAAATTTAGAGTAGATGCTGAAGTAGGGACTAAGATCGGTGGAGCTTCTCCGTTGGGATTGCCCGTAGAAATTCGCAAGATCAATGGTTTCAAACCAGCTTTGCCTTTTTTCGTAGGGGTTAAAGTGGCCTATGGCATCGATGACAAATGGGGCGTTCGCTCAGGACTGATCTTTGAAGGTAAAGGGATGAAGACTGAAGCCTCGGTAAAAGGATATAAAACATCTTTTAATGCTGATGAAGATCCGTCACAAAATGTTAGGGGCTATTATTACGGTGATATCACCACCAATGTAGAGAATCTTTACTTTACCATTCCTGTCATGGCGACCTATCAATTAAATCCAAGCTGGAGCCTTCAGGCCGGACCTTATGTTTCCATGGCTGTACAACGTAAATTCTACGGTATGGCAACAGATGGCTATATCCGGGATGAAGAACCAACAGGAGAAAAGGTAGGGATCGTAGATGCCGCTTATGATTTCAAAAGCCAGATCAGAAAAGTAGATGTTGGAATGAGCGTAGCAGGAAAATATGACTTCGCAAAACGCTACTATGCTACTGCCCAATTTGATTACGGTTTCAATAGCATCATGAAAACTGGCTTTGAAAGCATCAGTTTCAATATGCACAATATCTTTATGAATATTGGTGTAGGTGTGAGGGTTTTTTAGAAGAGATTAATAGATATGAGATATGAGATTTGAGATAGAAAACGGTCAACTCTTTTTAGGTATGACCATTTCTAATATCTCAATACTCATATCTCAATACTCATATCTTTCCTTACATTTTAAGCCCAATCTCTCTCAATCGTTCATCCAAATATTCGCCGGCGGTATAATCTTCGTAAGCTTTTGGATGTTCTGCATCGATACATGAATCCAATGAAGCCAAGCTCATGCTTGATTTAGGATGCAAGAAGAAAGGAACCGAATATCTTGATGTCTTCATCAGTTCTCTAGGAGGGTTTACGACACGGTGGGTAGTCGATTTTAATTTGTTGTTGGTCAATCTTTGCAACATATCACCCACATTTACAACAATGTCCTCACCTTTAGCCTTGATAGCAAACCATTCTCCATCTTTGGTCAACACCTCTAATCCATCTGCGCTAGCACCGATCAATAAGGTAATCAGGTTGATGTCCTCATGAGCTCCTGCACGCACAGCGTCCGCTGGAATAGCATCAGGGTTTTCGATTGGGAAGTAATGGATGGCACGTAAAATAGAGTTACCATTGATCACGAATTTTTCAAAGTAATCTTCAGGTAGTTCCAAATAAGTTGCAATGGCTTTTAGCAAATTACGGCCAGCATCCTCCAGTTTTTTATAGATTTCTGCTGTTACAGCATTGAATCTAGGTAGTTCGTTCACCTCTGGGTTATCTGGAAAATCCACTTTCGAATATTCCTCACCTACGATGGTCTGTCCTCTTTGCCAAAATTCCTTCAAGTCTGGCGTTTTAGAGTCCTTCGCTTTTTCCTTCCCTTTGGAAGTATATCCACGCTGTCCTGCCAGTTCAGGGAATTCATATTTGTCCTTGATTTCCGAAGGTTGGTCAAAGAATTCCTTGACCACTTTATATAGCTCATCGATCAGTTCGTGTGAAAGGCCATGGTTGGCGATGGTGACGAATCCCGTTTCGTTGAATGCCTTGCCAATATCCGCCACAAATTGTTCGCGTTGTTCAGCACTGCCCTCAGTATAGTGCGTCAAGTCTAATCTTGGAATATTTACTAATGCCATGTCTGTTTTGTTTGATGCAAAGTTAATGTAATAATAATATTGAAGAGTAAAAAGTGTTTATAACCTATTTTGTAATATTTGTAATACCTTGAGTTACAGTTTTTAAAAGTTATCAACATTTCTCATTTTTAGTTCCAGATTCCCGAATATGAATTTTAATAATCTATTTGTGTCAAGTATTTATTAAAAAATCACAAAACAGTTTGATTTATCAATTGTAAAATTTAAATTTGTTATGCTTGCATAATAAATGTTAGAAAACCCGAATATGAGCCAAGACAATACCATCGACTATTTTTTAAAGACGGCATGGCAAACAGTTGCCAACAAGTACAATGTAATCGCCTCTCAGCATGGTTTTACTCAAGCTGCTGGATATATATTGATCAATATCCATAAGGAAGGTACGCCAGTGTCTCAGATCGCAAATTCTACCGGTGTCAAGACCACCTCCTTATCTCGCGTACTAAACAATTTGGAGTCTCTGGGCTTTATCTATAGAGAGACCAGTGATACCGACAAACGTTCTGTAAAGGTATACCTCACAGAGCTGGGACAAGAGAAGAGGAAGGTAGCCAAGGACGTAGTTCGGGAGTTCAACGAACATTTAAACACTTCTTTCTCCGAAAAGGAAAAAGCTACCCTTGTCAAGTTTTTAAAGAAAATAAATGAAGTAGCCACAAACTACTCTCCAGTAATACAAATTGAACCATAGGAAATTAGAAAATATACGTGATATGAATAGAAATATTAAAAAAGTAGCTGTATTGGGATCCGGAGTAATGGGTTCTCGAATTGCTTGCCACTTTGCTAATATAGGTTTAGAGGTATTGCTTTTGGACATTGTTCCTAAAGAGCTGTTGCCAGCAGAAGAAGCAAAAGGCTTAACATTGGAAAGCCCTGCTGTCCGTAATCGTATTGTGAACCAATCTTTGGATACGGCAATCAAGTCAAACCCTGCACCTTTATATAGCAAATCCTTTGCTACGCGTATTTCAACAGGAAACTTTGATGATGATATGAGCAAGATCGCTCAGGCAGATTGGGTAATCGAGGTAGTTGTTGAGCGTTTGGATATCAAAAAATCAGTTTTTGATAAAGTAGAGCAGTTCCGCAAACCAGGGACATTGATTACAACAAATACTTCTGGTATTCCGATCCATCTGATGGAAGAAGGCCGTTCTCAAGACTTCAAAGAGAACTTCTGTGGTACCCACTTCTTCAATCCGCCACGCTATCTCCCTTTATTGGAAATTATCCCTACAAAGGATACCAAAAAAGAAGTTGTAGACTTCCTGGTAGCTTATGGAGATAAAATGCTAGGTAAAACTGTAGTGTTATGTAAAGATACTCCAGCCTTTATCGGCAATAGAATTGGCGTTTACTCCATGTTGGCCGTAACACACCTTATCGAAAAATTAGGACTTACCGTTGAGGAAGTCGATAAATATACCGGGCCTGCTATGGGGCACCCTAAGTCGGCAACTTTCCGTACTGCGGATGTTGTTGGCTTGGATACCCTAGTGAATGTAGCCAAAGGGCTGGAACAGAATGCACCTAACGATGAAGCGAAAGGAGTTTTTATACTCCCTGAGTTTATCAGCAAAATGGTGGAAAATAAATGGTTGGGCGAAAAGACCAAAAAAGGTTTCTATGAAAAGGTAAAAGATGACAAAGGCAATTCTGAAATCCTTTCCCTTAACTTGAAGGACCTGACCTATGGTCCACAGCAAAAAGTAAAGTCTTCCACATTGGAAGCGACTAAACCCGTTGAAGATATCCGTAAGCGCATGAAAGTTTACGAGCAGGGTACAGACAAGGCCGCAGAGCTTTTCAGAGCGATGCATTATCCTTTGTTTGAATATGTTTCTAACCGCGTGCCTGAAATCACGGATGATTTCTTCCGTATCGATGATGCCATGCGTGCCGGATTCGGATGGGAAATCGGTCCGTTTGAGGTATGGGATGCACTCGGCGTAAAAGAAACCCTAGAAAAGATCAAAAAAGAAGAAAAACGTCTTCCTGGACAATCTGGCGAAGTTGCCCAATGGGTAAAAGATATGCTGGATGCAGGATTTGATAGTTTCTATAAAGTAGAAAATGGAGTCCGTCATTATTATGACATCGCTTCTAAATCCTACAAACCGATCCCTGGAACAGAAGAGTTGATCGTATTAGACCACATCCGTGAGGCTAAGACCATTTGGAAAAACTCTGGCGTTTCCATCATCGACCTAGGCGATGGAATCATCAACTGTGAATTCCATACCAAAATGAACACTATCGGTGGCGATGTCATCCAAGGCTTGAACAAAGCAATTGACCTGGCGGAAAAAGAATACCGCGGATTGGTCATTTCCAATGATGGCAAGAACTTCTCTGCTGGTGCCAATATCGGTATGATCTTTATGATGGCGGTTGAGCAGGATTACGATGAGTTGAACATGGCCGTTAAGATGTTTCAAGATACTTCAATGCGTTTGAGATACTCCGCAATTCCAGTAGTTGCAGCACCATTTCAACTAGCATTGGGTGGTGGATGTGAATTCTCGATGCATGCCGACTTTGTTCAGCTACATGCCGAAACGTACATGGGCTTGGTTGAGTTTGGTGTTGGCGTGATCCCAGGTGGCGGTGGTTCCAAGGAATTTGCCTTAAGAGCATCTGATGATTACCGTCCGGATCAAATCGATCAGAATTTCATGAAAGATCGCTTCTTGACCATCGGCCAAGCAAAAGTATCTACCTCTGCAGTGGAAGCCTTTGAGTTAGGCTATCTACAGGAAGGTAAATATGCCATCACGATGAACCGTGCACGCCTGTTAGCCGATGCCAAAGCCAAAGCGCTGGAATTAGCAAACGCAGGCTATGTTCAACCAGCACACCGCAAGAACATCAAAGTACTAGGAAATCAAGGTCTCGGAATCGTATATGTTGGTGCATCCTCAATGGAAGCAGGACACTACATCTCCGAACACGACAAACTGATTTCCGAAAAACTAGGCTGGGTGATGTGTGGCGGAGATCTATCCGCACCAACCGAAGTCGACGAGCAATACCTTCTAGACATGGAACGCAAAGCCTTCTTAGAGCTCTGCGCAACCCGCAAAACCCTAGAAAGAATCCAAGCGATGTTGACGACGGGAAAGCCACTTAGAAATTAGTATTTAGTATTAAGTATTTAGTATTTAGACAAGGCCGAGATACTTAATTTAAGGTTAACAAATTGATAAAATGTCGTTTATCCTTATTTAAAGAAATGTTGAATACCTTTTTTTAGTACTAATACTTAATACTAAGAAATGCATAATTATAAAGAATTGAAGCTCTGGGTGAAGGCGATTGAATTGGTTTCAGATGTTTATAAAATAACTTCTGATTTTCCAGATAGAGAGAAATATAACTTAGTGAATCAAATTCAACGGGCAGCAATTTCAATTCCTTCAAATATTGCTGAAGGAGCAGGAAGAAATTCCAATAAGTCATTTGTTCAATTTTTGGCAATAGCCCATGGTTCGACTTATGAATTGGAAACACAGTTAATAATATCAAAAAATTTAGGTTATTTATTAGATATCGATTTAGACAGATTAATTAACAAACTATATGAAGTCCAAAAAATGAGTTTTGTTCTTCAGAGGAAATTGAAGCAGCTCTAGGTCTAACTACTAAATACTAACTACTAAATACTAAAACATGGAAGCATACATTGTAGCAGGATTTCGTACAGCAGTTGGGAAAGCTCCTAGAGGGGGATTTCGATTTATGCGTGCGGATGATTTGGCGGCGGATGTAATTAAGCATTTAATGGCATCGGTTCCAAATGTAAATAAAGAAGATATTGACGATGTAATCGTTGGAAATGCAATGCCGGAGGCGGAGCAAGGTCTTAATATTGGGCGTTTTATCTCCCTGATGGGATTGGATACCGATAAGGTTCCTGGGTTGACGGTAAACCGTTATTGTGCCTCTGGATTGGAAACCATTGCTACGGCAGTGGCGAAGATCAAAACCGGAATGGCGGATATGATCATTGCCGGTGGGGTAGAGGTGATGTCGGGAATGCCATTTGGTGGCTGGAAGATCGTACCGAACGCCGTGGTCGCTAAGGAACATCCGGATTGGTACTGGGGAATGGGACTTACGGCGGAAGCAGTTGCCACAGATTATAAGGTGTCAAGGGAAGATCAAGATAAATTTGCCCTGAAGTCAAATGAAAAAGCTGTTGCCGCGATCAAAGCCGGTAAGTTTAAAGATGAAATCGTTCCGATCAAGGTGAAAGACAACTTTGTGAAGGACGGCAAGATCACTACAAAAGAATATGTGGTTGATACAGATGAAGGTCCACGCGCTGACACCTCTTTGGAGGCTTTGGCTAAGTTAAGACCGGTGTTTGACGCCAAAGGATCCGTGACTGCGGGTAACTCCTCTCAGACTTCGGATGGTGCAGCCTTTGTACTGGTGGTTTCTGAGAAGAAAATGAAGGAATTGAACCTGACGCCGATCGCTAAACTGGTATCGTTTGCCGTTGCTGGTGTGCCACCGCGTATCATGGGTATTGGGCCCATCTATGCAATTCCAAAGGCATTGAAACAGGCTGGTTTGAAACAAGAGGATATTGACCTTTTTGAATTGAACGAAGCATTCGCTTCTCAATCGCTGGCCGTAATCCGTGAACTGGGATTGGATGAAGAAAAGGTGAATGTTAATGGTGGAGCTATTGCATTGGGTCACCCACTGGGATGTACCGGAGCTAAATTGACCGTTCAGGTGCTGCATGAGCTGAAACGCAGAGGCAAGAAATATGGTATGGTTACCATGTGTGTGGGTACAGGACAAGGAGCTGCAGGTATTTTTGAACTACTGTAGACAAAATAAACTAACAAAATATAAAACAGAAGAAGGTGCTTGTTCACTTATTCTAAATCAAAAAGAATATCATGAGCGAAGAAGTAAAAAATAAAGCAATCAAAGGTGGTGAGTTTGTCATTCGTGAAACTCCGTACACTGATATTTTCATTCCTGAAGAGTTTGATGAGGAAGCGAAAATGATCCGTCAAACCTGTATTGATTTCTTGGATACAGAGGTTCTCAATAAATTGGAAAGAATCGATGCCCAAGAAGAAGGATTGATGCAGAGCCTAATGGACAAATCTGGAGAACTGGGTATGTTGGGCGTATCGATTCCAGAGCAATACGGTGGTTTCGGTAAGAATTTCAATACGTCCATGTTAGTGGCTGATGCTGTTGGAGGAGGTTTCTCCTTTGCCGTGGCCTTATCTGCCCATACAGGGATCGGAACCTTACCAATCCTGTATTACGGGAATGATGCGCAGAAAGATAAATATATCCCTAAGCTGGCAACAGGTGAGTGGAAAGCTGCTTATTGTTTGACAGAACCTAACTCAGGTTCCGATGCAAACTCTGGCCGTACCTCAGCGAAGTTGAATGCTGAAGGAACCCATTACTTGATCAATGGACAAAAGATGTGGATCACCAATGGTGGATTCGCAGATGTATTCATCGTTTTTGCCAAGATTGATGATGATAAAAACTTAACGGCATTTATCGTAGAAAAGGATTTCGGTGGTATCACCATGAATCCTGAAGAGCATAAATTGGGTATCAAGGGGTCTTCAACCCGTCAGATCTTCTTCAATGACTGTCCTGTTCCAGTAGAGAACATGCTTTCTGATAGAGAGAACGGATTCAAGATTGCGGTGAATATCCTAAACATTGGTCGTATCAAGCTTGGAGCAGCCACCATCGGTTCTTCACGTGCCGTATTGACCACTGCGATCAATTATGCCAATGAACGTGTACAGTTCAACTTGCCAATTTCAAAATTCGGTGCCATCCGTTATAAATTGGCAGAAATGGCTACCCGTCTATTCGCGAATGAATCGGCTGCATACCGTGCCGGACAGAATATCGATGATGCCTATGAAGCATTGATCGCATCTGGAATGGACGAAGCAAAAGCAAAATTAAAATCTGTTGAGCTGTTTGCCATTGAATGTGCGATCATCAAGGTATGGTGTTCAGAGATGTTGGATTATGTGGTGGACGAAGGTGTTCAGATCTATGGAGGTATGGGTTATTCCGCTGAAGCTCCTATGGAAAGAGCTTACCGCGACTCCCGTATCAACAGAATCTTTGAAGGTACGAACGAAGTCAATAGACTATTGGTGGTGGATATGTTGTTGAAGCGCGCGATGAAAGGTGAGTTAGACTTAATGGGACCTGCTCAAGCTGTGGCAGGAGAACTGATGTCTATTCCTGACTTTGGTCCTGAAGATGAAACTCCTTTTGCTGCAGAAAAGAAAATCGTTGCCAACTTGAAGAAAGCGGGATTAATGATTGCTGGTGCTGCGGTTCAAAAACTGATGATGTCCTTGTCCAAAGAACAAGAAATCCTGATGAATATTGCTGATATTATCGGCTATGTATATGTTGCAGAATCGGTATTGTTGCGTGCAGAAAAACTGCAGCATACGCAACCGGGAGAGCATGCAGACTATGCAGCTGATATGGCTAAAGTATATCTATATGGAGCGATTGACAAAGTCAATGCTGCCGGTAAAGAAGCGTTAAATTCCTTTGCAGAAGGGGATGAGCTGAACATGATGTTGGTAGGTCTTCGTCGCTTTACAAAAGCACAACCGTTCAATGTCAAAGAAGCTCGCCAGAGAATTGCGAAGAAATTGATTGAAGAAAATAAATACTGTTTCTAAGTATTAAAGGTTGATTATGATTAAAGCCCCAGCATTGGGGCTTTTTCTTTTTTATAGCCCCTCATTTTAGCAATTCACATTGCTTTATCTTAACTTTAAGATTCATACCGATGATTTGAAAAGTTACGATGCCATCATTATAGGATCCGGACCCAATGGACTTGCTGCCGCCATCACCCTACAAAGACAAGGGTTAAGCACCTTGCTTGTAGAAGGTGCCGATACAGTAGGAGGCGGGATGCGAACCAAAGAACTTACCCTTCCAGGTTTCAAGCACGATGTATGTTCGGCAATCCATCCCATGGCTCTTGGATCACCTTTTATGCGCTC
This sequence comes from Sphingobacterium sp. LZ11T8, assembly GCF_024261425.1. Classification (NCBI taxonomy): domain Bacteria; kingdom Pseudomonadati; phylum Bacteroidota; class Sphingobacteriia; order Sphingobacteriales; family Sphingobacteriaceae; genus Sphingobacterium; species Sphingobacterium sp. LZ11T8. The sequence goes on from NZ_JANBZY010000005.1 coordinate 383,327, forward strand.
ATTGCCGCTAGAGGATTTCGGCTTGGCTTTCAAAATCGCGGATTTTCAGGTTTCCCAACCCTTAGACTCTGGTCGAGCCGTCGTATTACATCAGGACATGAAGCTGATGCAGCAGGAGCTAGGGCAAGATTATAATGCTTATCAGGCACTATTGTCACCATTTGTCAAAAATTGGGACTCCCTTTCGAAAGATCTTCTCGGACCTTTAAGGTTTCCTAACAATCCATTGTTGATGGCCAAGTTCGGTTTATCAGGATTGCGCAGTGCGCACGCCATTGCCGATCGATTCCAGACCGTTGAGGCTAAAGCCTTATGGTCGGGATTGGTGGCCCATGGCATCTTACCCTTCAATAAATTGAGTACAGCAGCGATTGGGATGGTGTTAGGGACGTTGGGGCATCAAGTCGGCTGGCCAATTCCAGTCGGTGGATCCCAAGCAATTGCTGATTCCATGTTGGCTTATTATGAATCACTGGGAGGAGAACTGCAGCTCAATTTTTGGCTCGAAGATGTACGTGATCTACCAAAACATAAGGTGCTGATCCTTGACCTCACACCACTGCAGATATTAAAGATTAAAGGCTTAGATCTTCTGGAGGGCTATAGGAAGCAATTGGAAGCCTATCGTTATGGCATGGGGGTCTTTAAAATGGATTGGGCATTATCAGATCCTACTCCCTTTAGTGATGGTAGAAGCCAGTTTGCCGCTACGGTACATATTGGGAATACCTTTGCAGAAATTGCAAAAAACGAATTGGATACCTATAATGGCAAATTAGTGGACAGGCCATTTGTCTTATTCGCGCAGCCAAGCAAATTTGATCCGACCCGGTCACCGGAAGGAAAACATACAGCTTGGGCATACTGTCATGTCCCCCATGGTTCTTTTGCAGACCGCAGTGAAGCTATCGAGAATCAGATTGAAAGGTTTGCTCCGGGTTTTAGGGATACCGTTCTGGCAAGGTCATCTATGAATACCGGGCAGCTGGAACAATACAATCCAAATTACATCGGTGGAGATATCAATGCTGGTCAGATGGATATTATGCAGCTGTTCACTAGGCCAACCAAATCCTTGACACCTTACCGCACTTCCAATCCCAATGTTTATATCGGTTCTTCTTCAACGCCACCTGCAGGTGGTGTTCACGGGATGTGTGGGTACCATGCTGCTCGAATTGCATTGAAGGACCATTACCACATCAAAATAAAAATTTAATTATGGCAAAGATCGTATTGGCGGGAGGCACCGGGAATTTAGGCAATTTATTGATCAGTATGTTTAGAGAACAGGACCATGAAATCATCGTGCTGAGTCGGAAGCGTATGGTCAAGCACCATCCAAAGCTAGACTTTGTATATTGGGATGGCGAAAACCTTGATTCCTGGCAGAAAGAACTGGAAGGTGCCGATGTGCTAATCAACCTCTGTGGACTTTCCATCAATAGAAGATTTACCAAGAAAAACAAAGCGTTGCTCCGCAGCTCGAGGTTGGGTCCAACCAGGTTGTTAGGTGAAGCGATATCCCAATTGGAAAATCCGGTAAAACTCTGGATCAACTTTTCGGGCGTTTCCATTTTCAATGGCGGCACATCTCTAAAAGATGAAACTTCAAAGGAATATTCCAATGATTTCCTAGGTTCCTTGGCGCAGGATTGGGAAAAAACCTTCTTAGCTGCCCATACGCCAAATACAGAAAAACTGATCTTGAGGATGAGTCCCATCCTGACCAAGAAGTCAGGTATGTTTGCTGAGCTATACCCATTGGCAAAGATGGGCTTGGCTGGACAGGTAGGAGATGGAAAGCAAATGATTGCTTGGATTCATGAAGCCGATTTTGTGGGAATGATCGATTGGATCATCAAATCAGACCATCGAGCCGATATTTACCATGCCTGCAGTCCTAATCCGGTAAGCAATGCCGAGTTTATGCAAAAATTAAGGCATGCATCAGGCGTTTCGTTTGGTTTGCCCCTGCCAACCTTCATGGCCAAGATGGGAGCATTCGTAAAAGGAGTGGACTCTTCACTCCTGTTGGAAAGCGTTCCGGTAACAACTTTATTAACTTTAAAAAATGGCTTTCAGTTTAATTTTCCCTATCTTCAGCCCGCATTTGATCAATTAATTAAATCATCAACTTAAACATTTTATGTCTGCCAAAACATTTGAACTCTCTGAGGATTGGGTAGTTGTTATCTTGGGATTCGGAATCATTGGGCTTGCCCTGCTTGGTTTCGTAGTACCTGTTCCATCTTTCGGCTGGTCAAACTCTACTGAACTCACTTCAAAAGTACTTTCTGGATCCAATTTAGGAGCAATGGGCCTGCAATTCATCTTAGTCTACGTAACGGCTATCTTAGGAGCCCTCTTGCTCAAGAAAAGCCTCAAGGCATTGCTGATAGTATTTCCGATTATCTATGTCCTGACCCTTTTTGCCTTGGTATTGGCTGGAAATTCAGGTGTTAAGAGTTTCAATCTAGAGGCAGTGATATTCAGTTTGGCTATCGGCTTGATCATCAGCAACTTCTTCAAGTTGCCCGATTGGTTCAAAGCAGCCCTGAATACCGAGATGTATGTCAAGATCGGATTGGTTCTTTTGGGTACAACGGTCATATTTGGCGATATCTTAAAAGCGGGTTCATTAGGCCTTATCCAGGCTCTGGTTGTAGTCGTGTCCGTTTGGTACTTTGCATTCTGGATCTGTAAGAAATTCAAGATCGATAAAGAAATGTCCCTGATGCTTTCCAGTGCAGTTTCGATCTGTGGGGTATCCGCTGCGATCGCAACTTCGGGAGCAATCGAAGGTGACAATAAAAAACTATCTTATATCATCTCATTGGTGTTGGTGACTGCCGTGCCGATGATGATCTTTATGCCTTATCTAGCTGAACTTATGGGGCTATCCCAAGAGGTTACGGGTGCATGGTTAGGTGGTAGTATCGATACGAGTGGAGCAGTTGCCGCTTCTGGAACCCTAGTGGGTGAGGAGGCGCTAAAGATCAGTACCATCGTGAAATTCTCGCAGAATGTACTTTTGGGTATTGCGGCATTCTTCATCAGTATCTACTGGACCTATTCCAAATCTGTAGATGATAAAACCAAAAGGGAAAAACCAACCTTGAAATTGATCTGGGAGAGGTTCCCGAAATTTGTGGTCGGCTTTGTATTTGTTTCCCTGATGTTCTCCTTTGTGGTTTCACCCGAAACCACAGCATCCATCAAAGATAGTTTAAAGAGTGTTCAAGGACTTTGGTTTGCCATTGCTTTTACCTCTATCGGTCTGGAAACAAACTTTAAGGATCTGTTTAAACAGGACAATAAGAAACCTCTGTATGCTTTCTTGATTGCTCAAACTTTCAATATCATTGTAACCCTGGTCTTAGCCATCGCTTTGTTTGGTTAGTCCTTGAAATCCACAATATACAAGCCTCAATCATCGTGATTTGAGGCTTTTTTATTTCTGTTTATCCATGGGAATATTTAAAATAATTTGTGCAAATTCAGGTCTGAAATCATCATATACATGAAGAGAAAATAGCATGGACGAAAAACAGTTGTTGCAATACTATAAAGAAACAGGCAGTTTGGATGCGCTAGGCAAGCTATATGCTCCATACATGTCCTTGTTATATGGTGTTTGCTATAAGTATCTTCAGGATGCCGAGCAAAGCCAAGACGCGGTCATGCAGATTTTCGATGAGCTAATAAATAAGTTGCGCGTGTATGAGGTGGATAATTTCAAGAGTTGGGTTTATGTATATGCGTGCAATTTTTGCTTAATGCAGCTAAGGAAAAACAAGCAGATTACGAAGGTTGACATCGAGGAAAACCTCTATGAATCGGAGAAGATGCTTAACGATGATGATGAAAAGAAATGGGGGGAGCAAGACTTTGAAAAATTGGAATCCTGTATCGCGGGCCTGAACCAAGAACAGGAGCTTTGCATCCGAATGTTTTATCTGGAACAGAAATGTTATAAAGATATCGCCGAACAGACGGGACATGATATAGCCAAAGTAAAGAGCTATATACAGAACGGCAGGCGGAATCTTAAAATTTGTATGGAGAAAAAGTAATGGAAAATAATTATCAATTAACGCGGATTCACAATTACGTCATGGGACTCATGAGTAAGGAAGAGATGTACGAGATGGAACGTGAAGCCTTGAACGATCCTTTTTTACAGGATGCTATCGATGGATACAAACTCCAACAAGGGGTAGATTCCCATCAGTTGAGCATTTTGCAGCAACGATTGGCCAAGAAAATCGAAGCCAAAGCGGAGGATAAAAAGAGAAGATTCTATAACTGGCAAAGGTTGACGGTTGGGATGGCTGCTGCGGTTTTATTCTTGGTGGCGTCCTCACTGATCCTATTTAAATATATCACCCATCAGAAAACAGAACGGAATAATGAAGTTATTTTGATGGAACATGAGATGCATGTGCAGTCTATGCTTATGGAAAATGCCGATGCAGTACCAATTGGAGGCTGGGAAAAATTCAATGAAGAACTGAATTCCGAATTAAGGGACATTCATGACAGGGGGAATGTGCAGGTAACTTTCGATCTAACCGATGGGAAACCTCAAAATATCCGAGTGACCTCCTCTAGCAATAAAAATTTAGATGCGATTATCTCGACGTTTATTGAACAAAAAGTAAGATGGACTGGAGAAAATGGGGGCGTGGCAATAGCGGTTGAATAATATAGTAATGGGTATAAGTAAAAGGTCAAGGATATTTTCCTTGACCTTTTTTATTGCTTATTCTTCCCAACGGATCTTATCCTCGATCGGGCTTCTAACCGGCTCTCTCGGTTCTGATTCATGGTGTCCCATGTAGAAAAATCCGATACAACGTTGATTTTCCTTCAGGTTCAAGAATGGACCGATATGATTGATCAATCCAGGAGTAGCCCAATATCCACCGATACCGATAGATGCTGCTGCCAACCACATATTCTCTACTGCACAAGCCGTAGCAGCTAATTCTTCCCATTCAGGAAGGTCACCAGAATAATCGACGATAATAGCTAAAGCAGCCTTAGATTGGGTCGCTTTTTTGGCCATATTCTGTTCAGTAGCCTCTGTATATTTTTCAGCTGGCGTTACCGACTTGTAGATTCTTGCTAATTCATCACCCAAACGGATCAAACCTTCGTTGCGGAAGACCACAAATCTCCAAGGTTGTGTGCGTTTATGCGTAGGAGCTGCATTTGCCGCTTCCAAAATAGTCAATAATTCCTCGCGGGTAACCTCTTGATCTGTATAGTTCGCCTGGAATACCGCTCTTCTGTACTCTATGTTCTTTAATACTTCGTTCTGTAGCATATGGTCTAAATTTCTAGTTTTATTGTTTTTATTATGAAAGTTCTTCCCAAAGGGCTGCGATGTGTAAGATGGTCAATACGGCCTTTTGCATGTCCTGGATGGATACCCATTCCTGCTTGCCATGGAAGGCATGACCACCAGCAAAGATATTAGGACAAGGCAGTCCCATAAAGGATAACCTAGACCCATCTGTACCACCACGGATACTTCTTTTTTCTACCTTCATTCCTGCGCGTTCGATCCCCATCATGGCGATCTCTACCACTTTCGTATCCTTATCCAATACCTCTTTCATGTTGCGGTATTGCTCGCTAACTTGAAATGAATAGCTTGCTCCTGGATATTTGGACAATACTTCCTTAACGATTGCTTCCAATTCAGCCTCGTGTTCCGCTAATTTTTTGGTGTCGTGGTCACGGATGATAAAGTTCAAGGTCGCCTCCTCTACTGTACCTTCCATATTGGTCGGATGTACAAACCCTTGCTTAGCATGGGTTGTTTCTGGAGATAAACGATCCTTAGGAAGGCTATCTACAATGTCTGCAGCAACCTTGATCGCATTGATCATTTTTCCTTTTGCATAACCAGGGTGAATGGAAATTCCATCAATCTTGATCTTCACGCCATCAGCAGAGAAGGTTTCATCTTCCAAGGTTCCTGCTCTTTCCCCATCCATGGTGTAGGCATATTCAGCACCCAATTTCTTCAAATCAACATGGTCTACTCCACGTCCGATTTCTTCATCAGGGGTAAATAAAATCTTGATATCGCCATGCTTAATTTCAGGGTTGCTCATCAAGATGCGGGCAGCATCCATAATTTCTGCCACTCCAGCTTTATCATCGGCACCTAACAGGGTTTTTCCACTGGCAGTTACGATATCATTTCCGATTTGTTCCTTCAGATCAGGGTGATCGGCCATGCGGATCACGATTTTTTCATCATCGGGAAGAACAAGGTCTTGACCTTGGTAATTCTGGTGGACCAAAGGCTTAACATTGGTTCCGGAAGAATCTGGAGAAGTGTCTACATGTGAACAGAAACAGATAACAGGCACCTGTTTGTCGGTGTTCGAAGGGATAGTGGCATAAACATAGCCTAAATCATCCAAATGAGCGTCTTCAATGCCCATAGCTTTTAATTCTTCGACCAATATCCTGCTTAAGTCTTTCTGTTTTTCTGTAGAAGGTACTGTACTTGATTGCGCGTCAGATTGGGTGTCAACCTGAACATATTTGATAAAATTTTCAGCAACCTGAAAATCATGAATCTGATTAATTTCCATTTAACAAAACTACAAATTTATTACCCTCTTAACTAAAATCACTGCCATTAAATCGTAATATATGGCTGTATGCATGCGAGCTTACTTTTCTAAAATTTTAAATTTTCTTTAGAGATCATTTTGACCTTATTCGAGACACATTCGGAATTTTCGCAATATGCCTCGAATAATGGTAAAAGGAGTCTCGAAGGGATGTTCCTGAAAAATTTTAAAGATATCCTTTCCAGTGTCAACCTGAGAAGTAAAAATTTGCGCAGAATTTATTGGAAGGTTATGACAGCAAGTTGGTAATGAAAATAAATTAGCTCTTTTATTTTTTTAAATATAGAACCCCTTTTTGGGTTCCATTATTTTAGCTGCCATGGCACGTTAGCCTGGAAGTCGCGCAAAAACGATGTTCGATTAATCGAACATCGTTTTTGCATTAGCCCTTTATTGTTTACCATCCATGCTAAAATAATTCTGCCCTTCTAGGGCAGTTTGTCGCAAAGAAGAGATTTTTTTGGAAAACAAATATGTTCCTTAATGGCTAGAAACACATTTCTATTAAACTTATCATTGGTAGGCAGGAAGGTTCTCGGAACCATACAAATAATCGCATTGGCGTACAGTTCCTGTAACGAAGGTACAGGATGACAAAGTCTTTAAGAGAAGAACCGTACAGATTCTTCACTAATCATTCAGAATCAAAATGCGCTAAAGAGGTATTCAGAGCGAAGCGAAGAATCTATTGTTTTTAATTTTTGGAATGTTGTCATCGTGAGCACCGCGAACGATCTATTTTATTTCTTCAAGAAGCATTATTGAAAATTATTTCACCAACGCTATGGGTTCACCATTTCAAACATCCTAATTCTACAAAGATGTCACCCCCGGCTCGGGGTTTTTAATAAGATATACAGAAAAAACAAAACAGGTAGAATACTCATTCTACCTGTTTTGTTTTTTCTTCGCTACGAAAAGGAGCAAAAAAGAGTCTCAAATCTCATATCTCCCATCTCATATCTCCCTTATTGCTTATCCACCCATCCAAATACCTTGTCCAAGATACCAGAGTTTCTGGCCCCGCCAATGTTTTTACGGATTTTTAGCTCTTGGTCAGCAACCTTGACGAACAGGCCATCGATAGCTCTTTGGGTTACATAGGCAGTCAGGTCCGTTTCGATCTTGTTGCCTAATGGTAGGTTATTGTAAGCGCTGGTCAATTGATTCCAGTATGTTGAAACATTGTTTTTACCCATTGCAGATTGAATGATGGGGCTAAACTTGGTTGTCAATTCAGAGGAAGTTGTTTTTTTGAAATAATTGGTAGCAGCATCTTGTTGTCCGCTCAATAGGATATTGAAAGCATCGTTGACTGTCATTTTAGACAGAGAATTTACAAATACCGTTGAAGCTTCTTTCACAGCTGATTCTGCTGCATGGTTCATGCTGGCGATAAACTGATCACATAATTTATTCATCCCTACCGCGCGCAATGCAGATTCAACTTTCCTTGCTTCCTCCGGCATCAAGATCTTTACTGCGGCATCCCCTAGGAAACCATTTTTTACAGATAGTGTCTGTATACTTTGTTGCAGACCATTGTTCAAGGCTTGTTTGATACCTGTAGTGGCTTCTGCTTGGGTAATCGTTCCAGTAGTTTGACCGCTTTCAGAACTGCCCGTGTTGGGGTTTGTAGAACCTGTTCCTTGTGGTGGAAGGGTAATTCCTGCTTGGTTCAAGGTTTCACAGCCACTGATAAAAAGGCTGGCACTAAATAGGCCAAGTAGGGTTATGCTTTTGAAATGTTTCATGATTCAAAAATAGCTAATTCATAAGTAGAATGTTATAACAATTATGAGATGAATATGTTGTATCGGCCCGAAATATTGTGTAATTGTATCCGGTAACGCCTGCCGTTTGGTCTTATATCCTTTAAAAAGAGAAGAACTGAAAACAAAAAGGGCTCCTCAGTTTAGTGAAGAGCCCTTTTCTTGCTCAATATTTTTTATTTCCAGTTCAATTCTGCGATGACAGGGAAGTGATCTGAAGGGAATTTACCCATATAGGTATCGGTCAAGATACCATATTTACGCACTTTAAATGGTTTTGTGATAAAGATATGGTCAATTCTTGCTTTCTCTTGGATGTTCTTGCCCCAAGCATTGAAGGATGAATTTGGTTCGTATTTAATCTTAGCCAAATCGTAGACGTCTTGCACAACACCGCTTTTTGCAAGGGTGAAATATGCTTCATTGGTCTCATCGATATTGAAATCCCCAGTTAAGATCAATGGAAGGTCTTTTGCAAACTCCTTCGCTTTGGCAAGGATCAATTTAGCACTTTCTCTACGTGCTTCAATCCCAACGTGATCAAAATGCGTATTCATAAAGATGAATTTCTTGCCATTTGATTTGTCCTTGAAAATACCCCAAGTACAGATTCTAGGTAAGGCAGCATCCCATCCTTTGTTAGGTTTTTCCGTATCGGTAGGGGATAACCAGAATGTTCCACTTTTACTCACCTCGAAACGTTTTGTATCATAGAAAATGGAGGAATGTTCACCTTTATCAGCACCATCATCACGACCTACACCGATGTATTTGAAGTCAGGCAAATCAGCCGACATATCATTCAACTGTTCTTTAAATGCTTCCTGAACACCGAAGATTTCAAATTCATGGAATTTGATCAGGTCAGTCAGGTGCGAATAACGGTCTTTCCACAGGTTGCCTACATCACTGTCGGTTTTCATCCTGATATTGAAAGTGGCAACATTCATTTTCTGTGCATAGGAGAGTCCCATGCATAGCACTAGGCTTAGGCTGATTAATAGTTTTTTCATCTTATTTGTTCAATAATGTTTTTAATAGTTCAGGTTCATCTGTCGTGATAAAATCAATTTTTTGATCAATAAAGAATTTCATGTCCTCTTCTTTATTCACGGTCCAAGCATTGGTTTTCAATTTCAGTGCCTTGAATTCCTTGATCAAGTTCGGGTTCTTTTGGAAGATGCTGAAGTGGTAATCTACCCCAGTTAATTTAGCTGCTTTTACCTCTGCTGGAGATTTGTCGCCATTTAAGTAGTGAACCTTGATCTTTTTGTCAAGTTCTCTGAATTTCAGGCATGCATCCCAATCAAAGGCAATGAATTCCACCATTTTTTCAGCTTTAAGTTTTTTGACAAGGGCCAATGAAAGTTCCACGTTTTTCATGGTTCTTTCTTTACCAAGCTTACTTGTTTTCAATTCATAGATCAATTTAGTTCCCTTTTGTTTCAAACCTGCTTTTAAGTATTCTTCAACAGTTGGGAGGGACTCGCCATTATCGTGTTTTTTCGCCAATAACTCTTGATAAGTAAGGTCTTCGATTTCTAGGCCATGGAAATCATGGTCATGATTTACCACCAATACATCATCTTTAGTAAGGTGCACATCAAATTCACTTCCCCATGCTCCTTGAGAGATTGCAGCATCTAGGGATGCAATTGAATTTTGAGGAACTTTGCTGTTTTTCCATGCTCCGCGGTGAGCGATAATGGAAGTCTGTGCAAATAATCCTACATGGATAATCATGGTCATAGCTACTAAAAATACCTGTTTTTTCATTTTATTTTATTCTAATTATTTTAAATATATAATGTTGGCAACAGAACGCTGGCCTTCATGGTCAAATTTCTTGTTGTCCGATGGGTAATTGACGATGGAATTGCTGCCTTCTCCCTTGATGTACAGGGTGCTGCTGCCGCCGCCATCTAGGTTCATCGCATCCTTTGCTCCAATCCACTTCAATACTTGGCTCAATTCCTTTAGGTTCATTCCATTGGCCATATTGCTTCTACCGTCAACAACCATTAAGATCAATTTATGTTTTGAACTGATGGCAATAGCCGTGCGAGGATGGCGGTTGTCGTTGAATGCATTCTTTGCGAGTTCTGCATATTGCCCTTCAACCAATAGGAGAGGTCCGGCAACCATAATGGATGGAGCTTTGGACTCTTCTACGTTTTGTTTTGTGTTTTCTTGGATCCTCAGTTTCTTCTTAGATATGCTAAAAACAGCATTTGCCCGAGCATTGGGTTTAACTTTGGACTGACTCAGTATTTGGTTGTTCAGTTTGAGATAGTCGACCGAACCGCCGTTTTTCATGTCAAAGAAAGAGGCATTGATGGCGACTAATGCTTGGTTTTGTTCCGCAAAGCTAGAGGTTGGTATTAATTTGGAAGGTTCTGCGGCAATATGTATGTTTTTGTGGTATTTGTGCAGGTCGATTTCTACCCAATTGATTTCTTGGACCGCATTGAATAGGTTTTCAAAATGGCCTTGATACCAAATGATGCCTTTTTTGATTTCTTTCTTATTCCAGTTTGCATGGGTAATTTGAACGGAGTCTTGTTCTTGGCTGAAGACTAGGTTAGGAAATAAGAATAGGCAGAATACAGTAATATGAATTAGCTGTCTGAATTTCATTCGGAGCATGTTTTTATGAAACATGTCCCGAATTTACCCAATTAATATTAAGATATTATTAATTTATCGATCTCCGTTCCATTCGCTATAAAATTGTTGCAGAAATGACTCCATGTGTTGGTGCCTGCCCAGAGCGATTTTCTTGGCAGTCGAAGTGTTCATTTTATCTTTTAGCAACAACAGTTTTTCATAGAAATGGTTGATGGTTGGAGCCGTTGTGTTTTTATAGGCTTCCTTGCTTTGGTTTTCCAGAGCGGGGATTTCAGGATTATAGATTTCCCTGTTTTTATAACCGCCATAGTTAAAAGCACGAGCGATGCCTATGGCACCGATCGCATCGAGGCGGTCTGCGTCCTGAACGATTTCCAGTTCCTTGGAGTGAAAACTGACTTCGCCTAAAGATGCTTTATAGGACATGTTCAAAATAATATTTTGTACATGTTCGATGGCTATATCGTCGACTTCAATGGATTTCAAGAATTCGCCAGCTACCCTAGGACCGATGCTTTCATCCCCATTGTGGAATTTACTGTCTGCAATATCATGCAACAGGGCAGTCAATTCGCATACAAAGGCATCTGCTTCCTCTTCTTTCAGGATCAGTTTGGTATTGTTCCAGACGCGGAGGATATGCCACCAATCGTGGCCAGACTCCGCATCTTTCAGTTTATCTTCGACAAAAGCAGCTGTCTTTAGAATGAGCTGTTCTTGCTTATCTGTCTTTTGAGCCATCGTACAATTCGTATTGCAATAATCTACAGTCTAGTTTACCATTGAAAAACTCGAATCTTCTGGAAGCTTTCAAGCCAATTTTCTTGGCCAGGTCTGGATTTCCAGTGAAGATATAGCCACGGTATCCTTTGCAACTCTGTTTCATGAAATCGCCGATTCGGGAATAGGTGATCTCCAGTTTGCTATGTACACCTAGGCGCTCGCCATATTCAGGGTTGAACATGATGACACCATCGCCTTCAGGAATAGTAGTTTCTGCAAAATCACAGGTTTCAAATTCGATCAGATGTTCCACACCAGCGGTACGGGCATTGAGTCTGGCAATTTCAACTGCATCGGCAGAGATATCAGATGCAATAATATGGGGAAGGTTAGTCTTGTCGGTGATATCCTTTAATATACGGCGTTCCTCGAAGAAGACCTCCTCATTGTATCCGATGAAGTGCATAAAGGAATAGTTCATGCGTTGCAAACCAGGTTTACGGTTTTGGCACATTAGGGCAGCTTCGATAGCTAAGGTACCTGAACCACACATCGGGTTTACGAATGGGGTTTTGCCATCCCATTGGGTTGCCATAATGGTTGCAGTCGCCAAAGCCTCCAACATTGGAGCTTTCCCAGGATGTTTTCTATAGCCGTGCTTAGCCAAGGTTTCCCCAGAAGTATCCAAGAAGATTTCAGCGCGGTCTTCCATCCAATGCAGGTGGATAACTGCACGATTTAGGTCTGGACCTGAATTCGGGCGCATCCCTTTTTTATCTTTGATACGGTCTACGATGGCATCCTTGACCTTTACGTTTGCAAAGAGCGGTGTGGTAATGGTCTCGTTGTGGACATGGGATGTTACCGAAAAGTATCCATCGATCGGGATCAAATCTTCCCATGGAATAGTCACTAATTGTTTATAAAGTTCGTCTGCATTATGGGCTCTAAATGATTTTAATTCATAGAGAACCTGACTCGCAATACGTAAGTTTAAGTTTAACTTGATGCATTCATTTACAGAGGCTTGTAGCTCTACACCGGTGTTGAATGCACGTTTGATATCAAATCCCAATTCACGGATTTCCTGTTCCAAATAAGGGGACAACCTACGGTTGCAAGTAACGATTACCTTATTCTGTTTGTTGAAAACTTCTGCCATATTTGTGCAAAGTTACTTATTCTCTTAGCAAAAAATGTTTAATTTTACGGTTTAATAAATAAGTTATGGAAATAAGAGGAAAAGTACATGAGATAGGGGCGACGCAACAAGTAACAGAGTCTTTCAAGAAGAGAGATTTGATCGTTGCCTATGCTGAAAACCCACAGTTTGTAGAGTACATTCGTTTTGAGTCGACACAGGACCGCGTCAACATATTTGATAACCTAGCTGTTGGTGATGAAGTTGAAGTATCTTTCAATCTACGTGGTCGTCCTTGGACGAATAAGGATGGAGTGACAACTTATTTTAACTCCCTAGTAGCATGGAGAGTCACTAAAGTAGCGAATACCGCTCAAGCAGCTCCAGCACCAGGTTACGCAGACATGCCACCGGTAGATATATCTGCAAATTCATCAGATGATGATGATTTGCCATTCTAAGGTTTACAGATAAAACAAAGAAGGGGTTTCAATAAAGAAACCCCTTCTTTGTTTTAGATATGAGATGTGAGATATGAGACTTGAGATATCAACCGGGATATTAAATGGCTATATCATTTGTTGAAAATATCTCTTTTTTCCCCAACCCATAGTACGTGAAATTTCTCATATCTCACATCTCATATCTCATATCTCCTTCCCATTCTCATCATACAGCCCTATCAACAGGCTATTTCCGTTTTCGTCGATTTTTAGACCGCCATATTTGGCTTTTTCGTAGCGTTGGCCAGTTCCTTCTTCGAAGAAATAGGATTCTGCGCCAATATTGAGCAGCCAAGATTTAGGTCGGGTGTATTCGATCAGGAATTCGCCTGGGTTCAGGGGTTCTCTGTTAGGCTGGCAACGGATGCTTTTTCCTACTTGGTTGTTGTCAACTTTTAAGACAACGTAGCCGCGCTTAGGGATGCTATCTATGACGAAGTTATCCTGTATCTCGTAGGCCAGTCGCATGTAATCGCCCTGCATCAGGGACCTTGGATCAACGGGCGCCAATTCCAAAAGGACCAGCTTTCCATTTTTGAGGATATCTTCTTTTTGTCGGATGCTGTAATTGAAATAGATCAATAAAGCGATCAGATTAGTGACTATGATAATAATGCTAAGCTTTTTCATGTGAAATTGATTTTTTGAAGATCATAAGGTACAACAGCAGGAAAAATACGCCAGAGACAAACATGGCAATGGATTTTTTCAATAAACTGATGTCAAGATCGTAGTAAAACATTCCGATGAAATAAATAAAAGCAATAATGCCTAGGGCAAATCCGGTTTTGTAATTGACCTTGAAGCTTACTAACAACAGTAATAAGGATCCGGAAATTGCAGGACTCATAGCCGTAAACCCTAAACATATCAGGACGACTAAGGAAATAAAGATTTTCTTGCCAATTTCTTCGCAAAGGAATCGATTGAGCAAGCAGTTAATGAGCCAAAGCGTCATAGCGATCAATACGCCGGAAGTTGCCCAATCAATAATCCAAGCGTTTGGCATATAGTTCGGACGACTGCAATAATAAAGACAGATCAAATAAGAAAAAACCAAGCCTGTGCGGATTGCCAAATAACGCTTTCCTTGAATTGCCTTTCGTTTCATCAATTTACCTTCGTTGAAAGTGAAATAAATGAAAAGGATGGCGACTAGGACCAAAAGGGCATTGTTTAATTCTGGGACCTCTTTGTAGCTAAAGTAGGCTAAAAAAGTACCTGTAGAAATGAGGATAGCACAAAATGTCAGAATATAGCTCCTGCTGATGGTAATCGTGAGGATTGCAAGTGCTTGGTAGACGAATAATGGCACATCTGTGTAGCCGTCGAATTTACTATAGCCCATTCCAAACAGAATAAAGCTGAGTAGATAGATGCAGACAGATAAGGTGTCGAATAGGACACGGTCATATTTTTTGTTGATCCAGATGGCAGCAATAAAGAATATTCCAGATAGGATAAACAGCGGGATGTGATTGGAAGAGAAGTTGGCCAATTCCAAAAACAGTAAAAATGCACCTGTAGCTAGGATGCCTCCAATAACGGACAGGACCTTGATGGTCATGGATTGGCTATGCCTATCTTTAAGCAAGTCCCTGTTTATTGCGGCTTGGTCTATGTTTAGTTCTCTTCCAATCGTGCCTTGTACTTTTAGAAGAGCTTCTTGGGTTTGATTATTTTCCATGATTCCTCCTTTGCATTTTTATAAGGTTCCAGATAACGAGGCTGACGGTGACAATGAGATATACTGAAATCAATAGATACATCTGCATGCCATCGTAAATCTTCAACAGTACGGATGCGAAAATGATAATGCAGCTGAAGGGTATTAATCCCATATAGAAGGGATTGTTCTTTTTATTCCCATACCAAAGACCTAAGCCATAAAATAGGAGAGTTGCTCCAAGAATTACTGGCATGTCATAGTATCGGTTCTCCATAATCCAATAGATGTTGCTATAGATGGACCAGACTGCAGCTGTTAATCCTAGGATATTGTTGAAATAGGCAGGAATTTCCCCTTTTTTCTTTTCGTTGATCCAGATGCAGACTAAAAGAAAGGCTGCGTTTAAGACAAACAGGCCTGATGACAGGTAAATAAAATCCCAATACCTAGCCACCTGTTCGTAGTAGAGGAATATGCTGAGGTTAACGAGGCCTAAATACATAAGCCAGAGTGGCGGGAATTTGGATACCCATACCCAAAGGCTAATGAAAATGGTCCATGCAAGGAAAAAGTCATAGGCATTGGCCCCCGTTTGGTAAACCTGCCCGAAGACGGCAAACATCACTCCGACTAGGAGGGAAGCAGCGGTTAAGATGATATCCTTGAACAGTTTGTTGGTTTTGAGGGTCAGGCTCAGGCTGGTCGTGATAATGACTAAGCCTTGTACGATCCCCAGTTTGACGAATTTATCGAGGTCTTCCCAATTGTAGGCGAAGAAAAAGACAATTCCGGCGGCCATGAAGCCGACTCCCAATGCCAATAGGACGATCTGTGTAAACCGTGCCCAGGCGTCTTGTTTGGGGTATATATATTCTTCCAGAGACTGTTGGAGTTCGTTTTCCTTGATGTCGGAATGAACGGAGAGCAGCTCTAGGTCTTTTCTTTCTAGATCTTTCATGCGAAATCTATTAAGTTTCTAACGTGAAAATAACAATTAGTGTAAAAATCCCTGCAGGCCAATTGCTCGACACTGCAGGGCAACCGCTAAGTTATATGTTTTCTTCTTTAAATAATTTAGCGTCACGGGTGTTTTTCTGAACAGCAATGGCTGAGAAAACACTCAGGATAAACGACATGGCGTAAAACCCCTTTTCACTTAAGAATAGATCGGCATTCCAAAGGCCAATGATCAATAAAATAATAGAGGCCAAGGTGGCAAACCAACTGATGCCGTAATATAGTTCGGTCACTGCAAGACCTTCTGCGCGGTCCCGAACGCTTTTTTGAACGGATATGACGGCGAATAGTCCGAAAAGCAGGATGACAAGGTAGTAGCCTTTTTCATTGAGTTCCATCGTTGCATTCCATAGTCCGATGCAGTAACCGAAGATGCCAGTTAACATGGCGATCCATGAGGCCCCTACAAAGGCTGCCGTTGGTTTGAAAGACTTTCTGTTTTCGTCTGTGTGTTTTAATGGAGTTAACATCTCCTCAGTTTTGTTATTTAGCGGTTCCATTTTTTTTTGTTTTTATGATTAATACTGACCCAAAGGTCGGGTTCAAACTTTGCCTGTGAAACCAAATAATTGTTGTTAACTGATGATATATAATGTAAATTTATGTTGTGTTTTAATAAAAATGTTTGTACATGGATTCTCTTAATGAGTTGATAAAATTGTTGAATAATCAAGATAAAAGTGATTTTAAGAGTTATTTGACAAAGAAAAATAAAAGGAATGATGTGAAGAATATCAAATTGTTCAATTTGATAGAAACTGACGATATAAAATCAATAGAAAGCCTTTATAAAAATTCTAAAAACAGGGATGCATACCATGCCTTGCGGAAAAGATTGCACGATAGCCTGCTTGTGTTCCTCTCACAAAGAACCTTTGAAAACAGTACCGATGAATCTTATGATATCCTTCGGAATTTTGTTGTGGCGAGGTATCTGCTTGAGAACAACCTGGAAAAGATCGGTTTCAGGTCATTGGAGAAGGCTGAAAGATTGGCGGTTGCGCAGGAGCAGTTTAGTTTATTGAATGAGATCCTGTTGTTAAAGCTACAATATTCGCATCTAGATGCTGCAGTTAATCTGGATGAGCTGACAGAAAAGTTTCGGATCAACCAGAACCATATGCAGCGGGAGGCGAAGTTGCGTTTGGCCTATGCTGCACTGAGGAAAGAATTGAATGAAATCCATTTGAAAGCCAAGGTGATCAATTTGACGGAGTTGATCGAGAAGACCATCAAGCAATATCAGATCAATATGTTGGATCTGATGAATTATAAATCACTTTATCAAATTTTATTTATTGCCAATGAATATGCCGCCATCAATCAGAACTATAGTTTGGTGGAAAGGTATTTGGTAAAGAGCCATCGGTTCATTGAAAGCCAAAAGATGAATCAACCTTCCCAGGTTTTTTATCATTTACATATTCTTTACTATTTGGCTAATTTTAATTTAAGGAACAGGTCTTTTGAAGAAAGCCTGAAATACCTAAAGCAGTTGGATGATTTATCAGAACAGCATAAACAGTATAGGGCGTTGCTATGGAACAGAAAACAGTTGCTCTATGCATTGAACTATTTTTTTTCTGGTAGGGCAGCGGAAGCGGCTATTGTTATTGATGATACATTAGATAATTTGGGGAAACAAAGTGCGCAGGCTGACATCGATGACCTGATATTAAGTAAAACGATGTTCTTGGGTCAGTTGAATGACCTTAAGGCTATAAGGATCCTGTCAAAATTGACACATACTGACGCTTGGTATGAAAAGAAGTTAGGGATGCTGTGGAGTATCCGTAAGAACTTGATGGAAATATTATTGCATGCACAGTTTGAGAATATTGAATTGGCCATGTCAAGGTTGAGGAGTTTCAAGCGGAGGTATAAGCAATATCTACTTCAGGTGAAAGAGTCTCGGGTATTGGATTTTCTAGGCTTGGTCGAGAAATATTTGATGAAACCTGATCTGGTCTTTCAACAAAGTTTCCAGGAAACTGTTTATTCTATGCTGGACTTGGATGAAAACAAGGACATTTTTAATCTGAGTTTCATTTCTTGGTTAATTTCTCGTTGGGAAAAACGAAAACCATACGACATCACGTTAACACTGATAGAAAACCTTGAGGGGAATTCACCGACAAAAATGACGTAATGGCAGGTGATTTACCGCCAATTACCTAATACTATGGCTGATTGCTATCATTGGAATAAGAATTGGTGTATTTTTACAAATAATATTTAAATTTAAAGAATGGGTTGGGCAACGAAAAAAAGTAGACCTTGGGAGATTAGACAGCTGGTATGGACCTTTTTATCCATCCTGATGTTTCTTCCTTTGCCAATACACGTGCATCCTTTGGTGATGATGTCGCAGGCAAAGAAAGCTAAGGTGCGTTCTTGGATGTTTACCGCTTGGCTGCTGTTGGCAGTCGAGATTGGACTCCTTGTTTCCTTCGTTATGTTTTTTGGGACGCTAAGCCAGGCAATGTTATTGACATTGGGAGGATCGGTATTGTCTTATGTAGTTGGAAATGGCCTGCTGCTGAATCAAGCGAAGCCATACTTACAGAGACTTGAACTGTCCGAAGTCCGTGACCTGTATTGGATTTCTAGTATGGGTTCTCAAAAACGTCTTGAAATATCCGCGCCAACTATAGATACACCTCAATTTTTTGTAGAAAGACTATTGCACTGGCGAAAAGAAATAGATAATAATAACATCCATAAGGATATCGACAAGATATTGCGGTTATTTCAATTGTTGGAGAAAAAGGATAAGCGGGAAGCAGAGAAGTTTTTGGTTCGACACTCCACCATCGTGAATGTGCTGATGCAATATGATGAATTGGAAAACGCAAGATTGAACAATACAGTGACCTATGAGTCCAAGAAGAAGCTGGAAGAGGTGATACGCCAAGCTGCGGTCGCTGTAGAAGAAGAAGTAACAAATCAATTTAAAATGGGAATGTTAGATGTGTCGGCTGAAACCGATGTATATATTCAGACCTTAAAAAGTAGAAACCTTTTAAAAGAATAATATGGCAAATTTAGATTTGACACATCTGGACGATGATCAAAACCAGAATAAGCCCTCAGAGGTGAAAGTGAATTTCTCAGAAGAGGAAAAACAATTGATTAAGCAATATAAAGACAAGATTAATTTGACCTCTACTACGGACATCATTCAGTTTGGGGTAGGTACGCAAAGTAATGTGAGCAACTTCTCGAACGAGATCTTGAAACAAGTCCGTACAAAAGATTTAGGAGGTGCCGAGGATATTTTGGTCAACCTACGTTCTGAAATCCGTGAGTTTGATGAAAGGGTTAATAAAAAACCTTTATTGCCATTCTTTGATAATCTCAAAAAGAAAATCGGGAGAATGCGTACTGAGTATGCTTCCGTGGAAAAGAACATCCATTCCATTGAACTGAAGTTAGAAGGACATTATAAAAACTTAGCGAAGGATGTCAATATCTTCGATAAGCTATTTGTCCAAAATCAACAGTATTTCAAGGACCTTTCTCTGCATATCCAAGCAGGGGAAGAAAAACTAAATGAAGTCCTGACCACGACTTTGCCTGCTCTGAAAGCTGAAGCTGAAGCAACTGGCGATCAGCATAAGGTGCAAGAGTATAAAGACATGGAACAACATGTTGTGCGTTTTGAACGTAAGGTCCATGATCTGAAACTTACCCGTATGGTGGTGCTACAAACGGCTCCGCAGATTAGGATGATTCAGAGCAACAGTAGTTCCTTGATGGAAAAGATTCAATCAAGTATCGTCAATACACTACCTTTGTGGAAGAACCAAATGGTCCTTACACTAGGTATTGCCCATGCACAAAGTGCCTTAGAGGCACAAAGAGCAGTTACTGATGCTACAAATGAATTGCTGAAGAGAAACTCTGAAATGTTGAAAGAAGCAACCATCAATGTTGCCAAAGAAACAGAAAGAGGAATCATTGATATGGATACCATTAAGAAAGCTAATACCGATATCATCACTACCATCGAAGAGGTATTGCGAATTCAGCGTGAAGGTCGTGAGAAACGTAAGGTAGCAGAAGGGGAATTATTGATTGCGGAAACTGAACTTAAGAACCATATCTTAAAGTCTTCTGATGATAACAGGTTGATCAATTAAGATTTAATAGATAAAAGAAAAAGCCAAGGTAATCCTTGGCTTTTTCTTTTATCTATAATTCCCAACGTTTCTTGGGAACACAGGTAATATCGGCTGTTTTTCTCAATATGATAGGCCGGCTATCAAATTTATTTTCCAATACCAAACTATCCTTGCTTTTGGACTTTATCAAGTACCTCGGTACATAAGGACCTTGCTTGTAGCAGCCAGAAATCTTCTGTTTACCGTTTTCTTTGGTGTATACCCCTTCAACGATCATGCTGTCAGCACGGACAGAGTACACTGCTTTGGCGTATTCAGTCCATTTGCCATCTTTATAGCAACTATCAGGGATGCTCTTGACATCGTTCTTGACATGCATAATGGTATAGACCGAATCGCAAGTGAATCTAAACTCATGTAAGGTATAATTCAGCATCTCTTCTTGTCCAGGGATACTGTCCTGCACCCATACACCTTGCAGATAATCTTCACCTTCGCCTTGCATATCAGAATGCCTTTGGCAACTCGAGAAAATAAAAAGCATACCTATCACAATCGATAGGTATGCTTTTAATTGAGAATATGTTTTATTCTGTTTATTCACTATGTTATTTTAAGCTACCTACCATCTCTTCAGGTTTAACCCACTCGTCAAATTCCTCAGCAGTTACATAACCTAATTTGATAGCTGTTTCTTTCAAGGTAGAATTGTTTTTATGAGCTGTTTGAGCAATCTCAGCAGCTTTATAGTAACCGATCTTGGTGTTCAAGGCAGTAACCAACATCAATGAGTTGTCTACTAATTGTTTGATACGATCGTAGTTTGGTTCAATACCGATTGCACAGTGTTCTTCGAAAGACACACAAGCATCACCGATCAATCTAGCAGACTGTAAGAAGTTTGCAGCCATAACTGGTTTGAACACGTTCAATTCGTAATGTCCTTGAGTACCACCAATGGTAATAGCAACATCATTACCCATCACCTGAGCGGCCACCATTGTCAATGCTTCACATTGAGTTGGGTTTACTTTTCCTGGCATGATAGAAGATCCTGGTTCATTCTCAGGGATCAAGATCTCTCCGATTCCTGAACGAGGGCCAGAAGCCAACATACGGATATCATTTGCGATCTTATTCAATGAAACGGCCAATTGCTTCAATGCTCCGTGCGTTTCCACGATTGCATCATGAGCAGCTAATGCTTCAAATTTATTTTCAGCAGTCACAAATGGCAATCCTGTAAACTGAGCGATATATTTTGCTACCAATACGTCATATCCTTTTGGCGTATTTAATCCGGTACCTACAGCTGTACCCCCCAAAGCTAATTCAGATAGGTGAGCTAAGGTGTTTTTAACCGCTTTGATTCCGTAGTTCAATTGCGCAACATATCCAGAAAGTTCTTGACCTAAAGTAAGAGGAGTCGCATCCATTAAGTGTGTGCGGCCGATTTTTACAACGTTCATGAACTCTTCAGATTTTTTCTTCAAGGTATCTCGTAATTTCTCAACACCTGGAATAGTCACTTCCACAACAGCTTTGTAGGCAGCGATGTGCATTCCTGTTGGGAATGTATCATTTGAAGATTGTGATTTATTTACATCGTCATTAGCTTTCAACACAGGGTCACCTTCACCAATTTTTCCACCAGCTAATACCTGAGCACGGTTAGCAACTACTTCATTTACATTCATGTTGGATTGAGTTCCCGAACCTGTTTGCCAGATTACCAAAGGGAATTGATCATCAAGCTTACCGGCAAGGATTTCATCACATACTGCAGCGATAGCATCACGTTTTTCTTGCGGTAATACTCCTAATTCACAGTTTGCATAAGCAGCTGCTTTTTTCAAGTAAGCAAATCCTTCGATGATTTCATGTGGCATAGAAGCTGCCGGTCCGATTTTAAAGTTGTTTCTAGAACGTTCAGTTTGTGCACCCCAGTATTTGTCCGCTGGAACCTGAACTTCACCCATGGTGTCTTTTTCTATTCTGAATGACATAATTACAATGTTTTGATAGGCAAATCTAAGGAAAAATAGAGAATTAAGCTAAAATAAGCCAGCCTATTACCCTATATTTTAGGATAACCGCTTCTGTATATGTTCCTCGATATGATGATATACCTGTTTAGGTTTTAAGGTCCGCCAAGGAAAGTTGTTGAGGTATTCTCCGAAATTGATATAGTAGTCGATATGGTTATCCATAAACTCTTTGATCACATGCTCCCTGAAGTCGATTCCAGCGATCCATCCATCTTCGATATCATTGAACCATTCCTCATAATAGGAATCATCCGAAGCATGGAAGTTCAGGATGTTTTCACCGATCAGGATAAACTTGTTGATGCCCTCTTCGATCAATAGGTCGATCAATTCCCTTTTCAGGACCATGATATCGTTGTAAATAGCATCGTTCCATTCGCCAATAAACTCAATGATGCAGTATCCTTTATCATAATCAGTAAAAAGGATCTTCAGGTAAAGCGTCTGGGAACCAAAATAATCCCATTGCGGATGAAGTAGGTAATTATAGATTCTTTTATCGTATTCAAACTCGCTATAAACAGTCCCAAAAAATGGACTACGTTCATCTTCTGAGGCTATATAATAGTCTCGCCAGTTGTAATATGGTTCCAATTCGTGCATCTGACTGTAAAATTATTGAAAATTGCGGAGATATTATGTTCCAAGGTCCTTTTTGGACTGTTAATTGTTATAAAATAATTATTATAAATTTCTTTTAAACAATTGGTTATTCATTAATTTTGCGGACCAGACCGTAAATGCAAAAAGGTAGAAAACGAAATATTTTTGTTGCAGCAACTTATGCCGCCACCCTGCTATTGGGATTGATACTTGGCCAGAATTATTCTGATCAGCAAGGATTCAATACCGGCGGATCCTTAGTGCCTATTGGTCTCTCTGATAATTCCTATAAGATCCAACAGGTCGTAGACCTGATTTCCAATCGTTATGTCGATAGCATCAATATGGATTCCGTCCAAAACGGAGCCATTAACCATATTATCTCTCACTTAGACCCGTATTCCACCTTTCTGACACCGAATGAATCCAAGAACCAGAGCGAAGTCCTGGAAGGGACCTTCGAAGGAATAGGTATGGAGTATTTCAGTCTGAATGATACCTTATTGGTCGTAGGTGTTATTACCAATGGTCCTGCGGACAAAGGTGGTTTCAAAGTAGGGGATCGGATCCTAAAGATTGGTAAACGTGATGTTGCCGGTACCTTGGTCAGCAAGGATGAGGTTGAAAAGTTAATGCGCGGGAAGCGTGGTTCTGTTGTTTCCATGGTAATCGAGCGCGATTCCATAAAAATGCCTGGTCCACTGAAGGCCATCCGTGACCAGATCAATGTCAGCTCGCTGGATGTCGCTTATATGATAAAACCGACCATTGGCTTTATCCGTATCCGCAGGTTTTCCCTAAAGACAGCAGAAGAATTTAAAAACGCAGTTATTGACCTTAAAAAACAAGGCGCAAAAAGCCTGATCCTTGACCTACGTGATAATGGAGGCGGATATTTCCATATTGCCATTAAAATGGCCAGCGAATTCTTCCCCGACCAACGTTTGATGGTCTATACCGAAGGAGCCCATGAAGATCGACTGGATTATCTCTCAGAAGGAAATGGAAGCTACAGCCAAGGTAAACTGGTGCTGTTGGTCAATGAACGTACGGCTTCTGCCAGCGAAGTGGTATCTGGAGCGGTACAGGATTGGGACCGTGGAACCATTATCGGAAGAAGGACATATGGTAAAGCTACGGTACAGGAACTTTTCGATTTCTCCGATGGATCTACCATCAACCTCAGCATTGCGAGGTACTACACGCCATTAGGCCGGAGCATTCAACGGAAATACAGTCCTAATTGGACGATCATGAACGACTATGTCAATATGTACAAAGGCTTATGGTCTTTGGATACCACATATGCCCATGCCCAGGCCTATCAAACTAAATTAGGCAAAAAGCTCTTCAGTGGTGGCGGTATTGTGCCAGACGTCATTATCCCAGTCGATTCAAATGAGGTCAGCTTATTGTACAAGGATCTGGTGCAATCCAGCTTGATCGAACAGTTTGTTTACAGTCGGTTCACCAAGAAATTGCCAGCCTACTCCATTGAAAATTTCTTGCAAGGATATAACCTGCCAGATTCCGAATACAATAGCTTTATCAAGTTCCTTACAGAAAGAGGCTGGAATATTTCAGCAAGCAAACAAAGGGACCTTCACGATCTGATCCAAAGTGATATTGAAGCTTTATTGGGTAGGTATTATTTTGGAAGAGAGGCCTATTACAAGGTCAAAAACCGATATGATGCCTTTGTAGAGTCTGCATTGGGACAAATAGAAGGGAATACAACCTAGTTTATCCTGAGGTCTGCATAGATAGGGTAGTGGTCTGATAACTTCTTCTTGACCACCTTGTAATTATTGACCGTAAAGTTATTCTCACAAAAGATATAATCAATTTGCAGGATGGGCAATAACTCAAAATGGGTAACTCCCCAGCCATTTCCCTTTTCCTGAAAAGCATTCTTCATATCCTTGCCAATCAAGTTGACAGAATAGGACATTGGCGTATCATTGAAATCTCCCATGACGATCTTAGGGAATTTGGTCTCTTGCATATGGTCATATAGGGACTCTGCCTGGTCGCTGCGCTGCTCAAAAGCCCATTTCAACTTCCTGCCTACCTGCTTGGTCTTGGTTTCTTCCGTACCATCGCCAGTCTTAGGATTCTGGATGAATTCTTTATCCTCATTTTGCAGGCCAAACGAACGTAGGTGCACATTGTAAACACGCACAGTATCCTTATTCTTGACGATATCGACATAGATTACACGGTTGATCCCATATTCATTTTTCTTGATCAGACCCGAGTTGATGATCGGGAATTTAGAAAAGATAACCTGTCCGTAAGCGTTGTATTCGTTCTGTTGGGAAGGGGCGAAGTAATAACTGTCGAAGTTGATCTTTGACTTGATCTTTTCACTGAACCTTTTGTTCCCTTTGATGGTGCTGCTGAACTCCTGCAAACATAAAACATCGGGATTCACCTCCTTGATAACCTCCGTGAACTCATCTTTTGCCGGTTTATCTGTTTTCTCAACCGGTTCCAGCATATGCACATTGTAGGTCATTACACGAAGGGAGGAGTCATTCTTTACCACAGGGTCAGGAGAGTTGAACGTGACATGTTTGGTCATCAGGTTCCAGCCGATCAGGATGGCAATCAGGGAAAATAGGGAATACTTCGGTTTGCGAAGGATCCAGTAGAAAATAAACCCTAGATTGATCAATAAGATGGGTAAATATCCCAAGCCAAGGAATGATATTGGCCAGAAGGATTTAGGGTTGATGATGGAGGCAGAATAACATAAAAAAAGGGCAGCTATGGCAGCCAGATTGGCCAGCATAACGGTCTTGCTAAAGAAACCTAAATTCTTTTTTTTAATCAACATTATTCTTGCTCTTCTCTACTTACCCTGAACAGTATTTCTTTTTCCCGTGAAGATAGACTTTCATAACCATTTTGAGAAATTTTATCCAAAATTTCATCTATTACTTCCTGGTTAGGTAAATCGCCTTTATAGCTTTTATAGGTTGGAGTTTTTTTAACGGTATGTAGCACGCGAAGTTTCTTTTTTGGTTGGTACAAAAATAATTTACTGAAGTCCCTACCTGCCTGCAGTTGGTACATAAATGTGATTCCCCATAGAATGGCCAATGGAAATGCCGCAGCCGCCGCACGGTTCGCAAATACGTAGAACAAGAACTGCAAGGCCAAAAAAACGATTGCTATGGTCCGGAATTTCACGATTCCAAACAGGAATAACCTGATCTCCATCTTCGGGGTCAGGACCAATAGGCTAGCTACAATGGCAGCAAGTCCCATGGAATTTGAAAATAGATATGGGATTGGCCCTTTTGCAAGGAAATCAATTTCAGACAGCGCGAGGAAGCTAATTCCAGAAATGGCAAAAGCACCCACAAAGACCGTCATTAACTGTCTTTTGTTCAGGAAATTCAAAAATGTACTTCCCATCCAATATAACCATAGACAGTCAAATACGATATTGAACAGTCCAATGTATACAAATGGAAAGGTCACTAAAGTCCATGGCTTCTGGATAAATGCTGCAAAGCTATTGGGCAAAGTCAGGTTACTGATCAACCAATCGTACAATGGAAATTTAATGACACCCAAGTCAACCAGTAAGTCGGCAATATGAATCAGGATAAACACAAATATCTGAACGGAGATGATATAGGGGATAGGAGAACCTGTTTGGTAGGTTGTCCTAAAGAACATCTTTATGCCGTTTTCCTTTTTCATATCTTAGGATACAATCTTAATAATAATTTGTTCTTCTGATGCCCCAGATTTTTAGAAGGATAAATCCAAATAATGCTCCACCGACGTGGGCTAAGTGCGCAATTGAACCGCCCGAATTTGAAAAACCTAAAAAGATCTCGATAACGATCAAGATAGGAATGAAGTATTTTGCTTTGATTGGGATAGGCAAGAAGATCAACATTATTTCCGCATTAGGGAATAGATAACCATAAGCCAGTAATAATCCGTAGATCGCTCCAGAAGCACCAACCAATGGCGTCCCATAAATGGAAAGTAAGGTGCCCAATTGATCCTGGCTTATCGGCAGATTGGTCGAAACCATTCCGGTAGTGAAGTTAAAGTTCAGGAATTGTGAAGCCCTAACCGTACCTGCGATATTGTAAACCTCAATGGCTTGGATCCCATATTGCAACACCAATGCGCCCAATCCGCAGATCAGATAGTAATTCAAGAATTTTTTAGGGCCTAATATTCGCTCAATTACACCGCCAAACATAACCAAGGCAAACATATTGAAAAATATATGTGCAAAGCCTCCATGCATGAACATGTAGGTGATGACTTGCCAAATCTTAAAGAATGGGGAGTCAGGATAAAATACTCCAAAGAAATTCGTGGCATGGCTGAAAATCATGGATCCAATAAAACAGATGATATTGATGATCAATAGATTTTTAGTCACTGTAGGTAAATTGCCGAATAGGTTATTCATATAATAATTTCAAAATTAAATATTCCTGCCAAAGCGTTCTGCCAGCTCCTGCAAGGTGTATGTGATGATGACGGGCTTCCCAGAAAGCGAAATATTCGGAGATTCACAGGCAAACAGTTTGTCAATCAATTCTGCCATGCCTTCGTTCTCCAGTTTTGTCCCCGGTTTGATGGCGGCATTTTTAGCCAAGCTCTTTGCTAGCCTTTCTCTTTTGTTTAGGCGTAAATCACTCTGGTTTTTGAAATCCTCCAATAGTTTTTCAATAATCTGCCCTTCATTAATGTTTTCTAAATCCGCAGGAATTCCATCTACAATATACGTAGTTTTCCCGAATGGTCGCAACTGAAATCCCAATGCATGGATTTCCGGCAAAATTTCCTGAACTAAAGCAAAATCAGCCGAATTCAACTCAATGGTCTGTGGAAACAGACTTTGCTGACTCGATCCTTGATTGTGCTGCAATTGCTGCTGAAACTGTTCAAACAGGATGCGCTCATGTGCTGCCTGCTGGTCGATCAGCATAAATCCAGAATGGATTTGCGATACTATATAACGATTGTGCAATTGAAAAAATTGCTTCTTCGGCTGGTCAGAAGGCTGAATTATTTCGGCCTCAGATTTCAGTTCGGTATCCTCCGGCAATAGACTTAATTGCTCTGTTTCTTCCGTTTCCGTAATTTCATAAAGGCTGTCCCAATTCTGTGGGATGCTGGACTTTCTTTCAATCTGCTCTGGATAGGTATACCTTCTCGGTTGCTTCGGCATCCCATCATCAAAAGGATTGAAATTAGGATTGAAATTGATGGTAGGTACCTGGATCTCATCCAATGGTTTTGGCGTGATCAGCTCATTAAAGCCAGTCTCCTGCTCGAAATCCAAGGATGGAGCGATGTTATAACGCCCGATGCTACGCTTTACCGCAGACCGCAGAATGGCATAGATCGCCTTCTCATCTTCATACTTGATTTCCGTTTTGGTAGGGTGCACGTTAATGTCGATTTTCGAAGGATCGATATCAATGAACAGCACATATAAAGGGAAAGTATCAGCGGGCAAGATCTCTTCATAGGCATTCAGCACCGCATGGTTTAGGTAAGGGTCCTTGATATAGCGGTTATTGACAAAAAAGAACTGCTCGCCACGTGTTTTCTTAGCAAACTCCGGCTTCCCTATAAATCCTTTGATGTTCAGGATGCTGGTCGTTTCTTCAACTGGAACCAGTCGCTGATTATAGTTGTTGCCGAAAAGGTGAACGATCCTTTGTTTCAGGGTTTCCTTAGGTAAATGGAACATTTCATTGCCATCACTGTGGAAAGTGAAGAAAATATCAGGATGTGCTAGTGCAACACGTTGAAACTCGTCTATGATATGCCTTAATTCAACAGAATTGCTCTTCAGGAAATTTCTTCTTGCAGGAATATTGTAGAATAGGTTTTTTACCGAGATGCTGGTCCCTGCTGGAGCCTGATCGGGGAATTGTTGGATCACCTCCGAGCCTTCAATTTCTATCACTGTACCAAGCTCATCTTCAATGCGTCTGCTCTTAAGTTCCACGTGGGCGATGGCCGCAATCGAAGCCATTGCCTCCCCACGGAAGCCCATCGTCCGGATCGCGAAAAGATCTTCAGCTTTTCGGATTTTCGAAGTTGCATGACGTTCAAAACAAAGACGCGCATCCGTTACACTCATTCCACAGCCATTGTCGATCACCTGGATCAATGACTTGCCCGCATCCTTAATAATAAGTTTTATATGATCTGCTCCTGCATCAATAGCATTCTCCAATAGTTCCTTGATCGCTGAGGCTGGTCGCTGAACAACTTCACCCGCTGCGATTTGGTTTGCTACTGAATCTGGAAGCAATTGAATAATATCCGACATAATCTACAAAGGTACAAAAATGACACCAATCGTTCGGGTTTTCAGGCCTTCTCTTTCAGCTAAATTTTGTCAATTTTTGGATCTTTCTTGAGCAACTTAAAAATCGAATTCTAACCTATTGGAAATAAGGCCGAAAGATGCATCTCTTGGCTGTTGAAGTCCAGGAAGCAAGCTGTTTGGAATGCTGAAAGAGTTTAAGGATACTAAAAAAGAAGGTTTAGTTTTTCCGACGGGAAAATATATCAGCCCCGCTAGGTTTTTTTGCAAAAAATACATCCTTTCCAGAGTCAGCCTGAGGAACGAAGGGTCTCGGAACCATACAAACATTGAAAGTAATGGCGTTCAGGTTATCTATCTTCGATGGAAGATGACAATGATGTTTTGGGCCATTTACGTACAGATTCTTCACTAATCGTTCAGAATTGGAAAAGAGTTGGGGAGAGATTCAGAGCGCAGCTAAGAATCTATTGTTGTATTTTTTTTAGAATCGTTGTCATCGTGAGCACAGCGAACGAATTATTTTATTTCTTCAAGACAAATTGCAGAAAAATATTTCACCCCCTCTGGGGGTTTCCCTTCAAAATCAATAAGGTGTATTATATAGGTTTCCAAACATATTATCCAAAAATGGAACCATGAAAAATGGCATCTAAAAAAAGAAACCCCAGGATGTTGTGAAATATCTGTTGGATTCCGGCTTGTTGTCCATTTAAACCCCAGGATGGGGTGAAATATTTGTAGAATTCCGATTTGTGTTTCAATATTATCCCAACCGTATATTTGCCAGAAACCAATCAAAAAAAAATCCCGACCTTTCGATCGGGATAATCAATTATATTTAATCAACCACTTTATCAACGATGGCAATCGCTTTGTCTAAATCTTCTTTGTTCACCGTCAGGTGCGGTCTGAATCGAATGCTCTTTTCACCACAGCCTAAGATCAACATGTTTTCAGCCATCGCTTCAGAAACAAACTTATCTCTTGCCTCTGGCGTCGGAAGGTCGAAAGCAACCAACAATCCTTTTCCGCGAACATTGCTGATGGAAGGGTGTTTTTCAGCCAGTTCCATCAATTTTACCTGAAGATACTCACCTAACGACTCCGCTTTATTGACCAGACCTTCTTTTTCAATGATCTCCAAGATCAATTTGAACCGGATCATGTCAACCAAGTTGCCTCCAAAAGTAGAATTGATCCGGCTAGACTCTTGGAAAACATTCTTTTCAACACGGTCAAACTTCTCTTTGTTGGCCAAGATCCCACAGACCTGTGTTTTCTTTCCGAAGGAAATTACATCTGGAACAATTCCGTAATGTTGGTAACACCACATTTTCCCGGTCATGGCAATTCCTGTCTGAACCTCATCCAAGATCAAGATGATATCGTTCTTGTCACAGATCTCTCTCAGTTTCACAAAGAATTCCTTACGGAAATGGTTGTCCCCGCCTTCAGCTTGGATAGGCTCCAAGATCAAGCAGGCGATATCATTCGGATTATTGGCGATAGCGGCTTCGATCTCCTGAACAGCTTGTTTTTCCAACTCAACGGTCGCAGCAACCGACTCCTCCGTTAATGGGAAGGTCAATTTCGGATTGCTGATCCTTGGCCAATTGAATTTTGGGAAGTACATGTATTTCCTAGGGTCCTTGGTATTAGTCAACGAAAGTGTATAACCGGTCCTGCCATGGAATGCCTGTTTGAAATGAATGACCTGACTCGCTTCCTGGTCGATGCCATTGGCTAGGTTCAGCCTGGTTTTCCAGTCGAATGCGGCTTTTAAGGCGTTTTCAACCGCCAGACCACCGCCATCGATAAAGAAACAATAGCTTAGTTCCTTTGGAATCCCTACGCGTTCAAAGACATCCATGAAATCCGCATACTCATCGGGATAGATATCCGACAGCGCTAATTTATTGATGGAAACCTTTTCCAACTGTTTTTCATTTGCCAGGATATAAGGATGGTTATAGCCTACAGGCGATGATGCGAACATGCTGAACATGTCCAGATATTCCTTGCCGTCGATGTCTACAATGTATGAACCGTGGGATTTCTCAAGGTCCATGACAACCGGAAGGCCATCTGCCAAGATATGTTTTGCTAATCTTTTATGTGTTTCTCTTATCATAATCGTTTATAATCTAATTTTTATAGATCAAATTTAATTCCCTGTGCCAATGGTAGGCTAGTGGTATAATTGATGGTATTTGTTTGTCTGCGCATATATACTTTCCATGCATCTGAACCAGATTCACGGCCGCCACCTGTGTCTTTCTCTCCCCCGAAAGCTCCACCGATCTCAGCGCCTGATGTGCCGATGTTGACATTGGCAATACCGCAATCCGAGCCATTCTGGCTTAAGAACAGTTCTGCCTCACGCAAGCTATTGGTCATGATAGCCGATGAAAGGCCTTGCTTAACGCCATTTTGCAATGCAATGGCCGCATCTACTTCACCGCTGTATTTTATTAAATAAAGGATTGGGGCAAAGGTTTCATGTTGCACGATTTCATAATGGTTCTCCACCTCAGCAATTACCGGAGTCACATAACAACCGCTTTCATAGCCCTTACCTTCCAGTACTTCACCCTTGGTCAACAACTTTCCGCCTTCCGCTTTTATTTTTTTCAAAGCATCAAGGTACATGTTCACCGCTGCGGTATCGATCAAAGGTCCCATGTGGTTGTTGCTGTCCAATGGATCTCCGATTTTTATCTGCTTATAGGCATCTACCAATGACTTTTTCACCTTGTCATAGATGCTTTCGTGGATGATCAATCGACGGGTACTTGTACAACGTTGCCCAGCAGTACCTACGGCTCCAAATACGGCTCCTATAATGGTCATTTTCAGATCTGCACTTGGACTGACGATAATCGCATTGTTACCCCCTAGTTCCAATAGAGATTTGCCCAAGCGTTTGGCAACAACCGTGGCAACCTCTTTCCCCATACGGGTAGAGCCTGTAGCAGATACCAAAGGAATGCGTTCGTCTTCTGAAATCCATTTTCCTACTTCGGCATCACCGACGATAATAGAAGAGATCCCTTCCGGTAACTTATTTGCTTTCAATATATCGGCTATGATATGCTGGCAGGCTACTGCGCACAATGGTGTTTTCTCACTTGACTTCCATACTACCACGTCTCCACAAACTAGGGCCAAGGCAGCATTCCATGACCAGACCGCTACCGGAAAATTGAAAGCGGTGATGATACCCACGATCCCTAAAGGATGATATTGGTCGTACATGCGGTGACCTGGTCTTTCTGAATGGATGGTATTTCCATATAATTGTCTGGATAGGCCCACTGCAAAATCACAGATATCGATCATCTCCTGAACCTCACCCATTCCTTCTTGGTAGGATTTCCCCATTTCATAGGAAACCAGCTTGCCTAGGACAGGTTTCAGCTCGCGAAGTTTCTCTCCTAATTGACGGACAATCTCGCCACGCTTTGGTGCTGGGATATCGCGCCAAACCAATTTCGCCTTCTCTGCCTCTTGTATTACTTTTTCGTATTCTTTCCTGGTCGTACTCTTTATCTTAGCAATCAATTTGCCATTGGTAGGTGAATAAGATTCAATCAACTCACCCTGAGCAAACCATTTGCTCCCTGTCGATGTACCTAGGTTTTCAGCCTCGATCCCAAGTGTTTTTAATTCTTTTGATGTCATAATATGGTTTATATTATTCGAAATTTCTATAAATATAGCGAATATATTTTGTTGTCAACTGAATTTGGTCGAATTTATTTTGTAATTTGGACATAAGATAATGGGCCGTAGACTATGTCTGGTGCGATTTGTAGATGTTATTCACAATTGTTTGTTGTAATGGTGATTTTAGTCATTTTTCAAACAGGTTATTTGCGATAGATTCGAAAAGCATTAGGACTTTTTAGCACAGGCTATTTAAGGTCTGCCTATTAGCTAATGTCTATAAATCTAAATTACCCATGGACTACTACCAAATTGAAGAGTTTTTGACCCCTGAGCAGATCCTTGTTCGGGATGCCATCCGTGAATTTGTAAAATTCGAGATCCTACCGGTCATCGATCAATATGCCCAGGAACATAAGGAAATTCCGGGCTTGATGAAAAAATTAGGTGCTATTGGTGCACTCGGTCCATTTATTCCTGAAGAGTATGGTGGGGTAGGACTGGACTATATGTCCTATGGATTGATTATGCAGGAACTGGAGTTTGGTGACTCGGCCATTCGGTCTGCTGCTTCGGTGCAATCCTCCTTAGTGATGTTCCCGATCTATAAGTTCGGTTCGGAAGAACAGAAACATAGGTTCTTGCCTCGTTTGGCAACGGGAGAACTCATCGGCGCATTTGGCCTTACCGAACCTAACCATGGCTCTGACCCTGGAAGTATGGAGACCAAGTTGCTAAAGGACGGGGAGGGGTACCGCTTGTCTGGTTCCAAAATGTGGATCACCAATGCGCCAATCTGTGATATCGCCGTGGTATGGGCACGCGATGAGGACAAAAAGATCCGTGGGGTGATCGTTGAAAGGGACTTTGAAGGATTCAGTACACCTGAAACCCTGAATAAATGGTCGCTACGGGCCTCAAAAACAGGTGAACTGGTCTTTGATCAGGTTTTTATTCCGCAAGATAATGTCCTTCCCGAAGTCAGTTCCATGAAAGGCCCATTGTCCTGCCTAAATTCTGCACGGTATGGTATTTCTTGGGGAGCCATCGGTGCTGCTGTGGATTGTTATCAGACGGCATTGCAATATGCCAAGGAACGCAAGCAATTTGGGAAGCCCATTGCTTCTTTTCAACTGCAGCAAAAGAAATTGGCAGAGATGGTCACGGAGATTACCAAGGCACAATTGCTGTCCTGGCGGTTAGGGCAGTTGAAGATTGAGGACCGTGCAACACCTGCACAGATTTCCATGGCCAAACGCAACAATGTGAATATGGCCTTGCAGGTGGCCCGTGAAGCCAGGCAGATATTAGGCGCTATGGGTATTGTCGGCGATTATCCGATCATGCGCCATATGATGAACCTGGAATCGGTCATTACCTATGAAGGTACCCACGATGTACATCTGTTGATTACCGGAAATGACATCACGGGCATCAATGCTTTTTAACTACCTATTATAAGGATAGTCCTGCACCCAGCGGAAAGTCCGGGTCTTCAGGTCAATGTTCTCCATGTCTATCTTCTCCAAAAAGATAGATGTGGAATCCTTGCTGTCCGTTTCCATGAGTATCAATCCATCTTCCTTTAGTCGGTATTTCAGGTCCAGCGAAGGTTCATTGTATTTCCCTACGATTCTAAATTCCTTACTGTCTTTTGTGGGGATAAGCTGATAGTATATCAGGTCCATACTTTCATCCCGAACCGTTAAGCTGTTTTCATTAGTGAATATTAAGTAGTGCCAATGGTCAGGCATGTTTATTTTCTTTCGGTTCAGATGTTCCTTAAAGGGTATATAATATGCGCCGTACAGTTCGCTTTTTTTACCCTGGAGTTGAGCGATGTACTTTCTGGTTGAATGGGTCCTTGGAATCAGGGAGGCGACTGTCAATATTATGAACAGGTATTTTATGGAGATAAATGCAATTCGTTTCCAGCGTTTGCTGAAGGTGGGCTGCGGCGGTCTGCTGAGCTGGACCGGTTCCTGTTTGATCAATAGCATATAGAACCTTTTGATATTTGGCGCCAACAGAAAAAGACAGAACAGAACCAGGGCCGTGGAAACCATCTTGACGGGTACATCATAGAAATAATTTGTAGCCATTACGTTTATGCTGACCCCCAGCATGATCAATGCGCCCAAGGTGGTCGTCTTTCGGAACAACAGCAAGACGCCTAACATTTCGGCAATACCTATAAATATATTGTAGGCGGGCGAAGCTCCATAAAAGGTCCATGCCAATCCCATCGGTGAAAACTTATATAGGGGTTCAGTCAGTCTGATGAGATCTGGGACTGGAAATTGCTGAGAGAAAACTTTGACGAATCCGTACATCAACATGGTAATAGCAATGTAATACCTGATCAGCACCGTGAGCCAATAGTATAATCTTGGGTAGACCTTATTTTTCCGATCGATGAGTGTCCATATAATACATCCTATAATAGATACTATGCTGATCAATAATAGGAGAAGCCATTGCAAGGTGGTGTCTCCGCTTCCACTCCTAAAGGGCATGTTCCCATCGAACTTCACAAACCCAGAAGCCAGGAATTTTAGGAGGTCAGTTAAGACTGGAGTGAGAATGCGCTCCAAGAAGAGTAAGAAAAAGAAGCTGTTGTTGTTTATCAATATGATAAAGAGGGTTATTAATATAAAGCAAAACCTAAATAGGATGGGGTTTTTGGGGAATACTTCAATCGGCTGTTTCTGGTTAGTCTGCTCCATAAGGAATTTATTGGTTTCTTAAATATAGGAAATTATGAGTGGCGGCACCTTTGTTGCTGTATTATTTAAGTGTTTTTAACGAATGTGGGTCATGGCCTGTGGTCTGTTTTGATTCAAAATTGAGGTGTTTTTTTGTGGCTCTCCTTCGGGACTCGTTCGGGGCATGTTCGGGAATGGTCCGGAGAGAACAGGTAGACCGGCCGGAGCGTACCCGGGGACGCACAGGGGATTTGGTCGCTTGCTTTGCGAATTTTCGGAATGTGGGTCGAATGAGGTCAGGCCGAAAGGGGAGGATGTTGGACCGGAATTCCCTTCCTGTCCTGGTCCATCCTCGTATCCTCTCCATCCTGGTCCTTTCCATGTTCTTGGTCCATCCTCCAATCCCTTTAATCCTGGTTCAGCCCCGTCTTTTGGAAAAATTATCTGGCAATGCTACAGCGAGTTAGCTGGCGGCCGTAAAAATACTTTGGCCTCCCCCTTGGAAGTGAACGTATTTTGTCCCTATCTTTGCACCACTCCGCAAGGGAGGGACGGCCACACGGCCACTGAAACACGGGAAGGAAAAGGGAAGCAGAGCTGCACTGGTGCAGGCCATGCCGACCACCGAAAAAAGGGCCACGAAAATTATTTTAAAAAAGATTTTGCGGTTTCGAAAAAGGTTCCTACCTTTGCAGTCCCAACCAAGGGAAACAGCGAGGGACGCGATGTCCGGAGCGAAATAAAATGACAGATTGCGACCTTCCGATGCGGAAGGGAAACAACATAAAAAAGCCGAAGCGAGATGCCCAGGCGCGATAAGTTCTTTAAATGATCATGTAGCGCAGCGACCCGTACGAGAGTACGGTAGC